>CP050876.1:0-2037776 GCA_050916035.1 Vampirovibrio sp.
ATGGTAAGTACGCCTGTGCCTGACTCAAAGCGTGGGAAAGGATTGTCCCTGCAAGGCAGCTTGCAAGACGCGCTTCAGCACGTGCGTCAAGACGCGTTGGGCCATGCGCCATCGAAGGCAGACGCTCACCCCGCCGTGCCTTTACCTGAACACCCTGCCGTGGCAACACCGGCTGCATCGGGCCCTGCCACCGCGTATGATGACCTATGGCAAGGGGTGCAATCTATTTTGCAAACCGCCTTGTCTCCACCTAGTTTTCAAACATGGATTCGTCCGCTACAGGTGCTTCATGTCGATTTGTCTTCACCCAGTACCGCAACCGTTCAGCTGGTGGCGTCTTCTGATTTTACCTGTGGGTATGTGAAAAATCATTACGCCCCTTTGCTGAGCGAAGCGTTTGGCTCCTTATTGGGGGTTCATGACGTAGCGCTGCAATGGGAGGTTCAAGCACCCTCTACACCTAGTATTTTGGCCAATGAAATGGAAGGTCCTTCAGAAACCCTACAAAAAGCAGGGGCTTCTGGCGGAGAAACCGAGAAAAAAGAGCCCCTTCAACCGTGGACGCCTCGCACCATGGCCAGTGGTTTACAGCCTCGCTATACCTTTGAACAATTTGTAATTGGGCCCTTTAATCACTTTGCCCATGCCGCCGCCTTAGCCATTGCCGAACAACCCGGTATTGCGTACAATCCCTTTTTTATTCATGGATCCGTAGGCTTAGGCAAAACCCACCTGATTCAAGCCATTGGGCATTATGCCTTACGACACCATCCGAATTTAACCGTCCGTTACGTCACCACAGAAATGTTTACCAACGACTTAATTCATGCCCTGACCACCAAAAAAATGAATGAGTTTCGAGACAAATACCGTAAAATTGACCTCCTGATTATGGATGACATTCAGTTTTTAGAAGGCAAAGAAAAAACCCAAGAAGAAATCTTCCACACCTTTAATGCCCTGCATGGTTTGTCCAAACAAGTCATTATTAGTAGCGACCGCCCCCCCAAAGCCTTGGCACGATTAGAAGAACGACTCGTTAGCCGCTTTGAATGGGGCTTGATTGTGGATATTCAACTCCCTGATTTGGAAGCCCGTAAAGCAATTTTGCGCAAAAAGGCCGAACGAGAAGGCTTAACCTTACGCTTTCATTTAGATGAAGAAGTCCTGACGTATTTGGCGGAAAGTGCCCCCCATAATATTCGAGAATTAGAAGGCCACTTTAATAAACTCGCCGCGGTTTGTATGTTAGAAGACAAACCTTTTAGCATGAGCACCGTAAACGCTTTATTTACTCAGCGTCCCTCTCATCAACGCCTAGATGAAGCCCTTATTTTTGAGGTGGTGCATCAGCTCACAGGGATTTCTGTCAAAGAATTAAAAGGGAGTAGTCGCTGTAAAGATATTTCACACGCACGGCACTTGGCCATTTATGCCTGCCGTGAACTACTGGATATCAGCTTCCCTAAGCTAGGCAAAGCCTTGGGACGGCAACATAGTACGATGCTCTATAGCTATGAAAAGCTGAAAGAGCAAATGAAGCACAATACGGTCCTGAAAAAACAAGTGGCGGATCTTTTAGAAAAATGTCAGCACCAGTGCTATTAAAAGACCCTCAGTGGATGGCGATTGTCAACGTCACCCCCGATTCTTTTAGTGACGGGGGGCAGTGGAGCGCCTTGGAAGACCTCTATCCACACGCGTTAGAGGCCTGCTTGGCAGGGGCTCATTTTTTAGATCTAGGGGCAGAATCCAGCAGGCCCGATGCATCCCCCATTAGTGCCGTGCTAGAACGCCAAAGGCTAGAGCGGGTACTGCCCCTCATTCAAGATTTACGGCGACAATTCCCCCAACTGAAAATCAGTGTAGACACCGTCAAGCCTTCGGTCGCGGAATGGGCCTTGACCACGGGCTTAGCGGATGCCATTAACGATGTGAGCGGGGGACGCTTTATCGAGGTGACACACCCGAAAACCATGCTTCAAGTCGTGGCGGATTATGGCGTGCCTTATGTCTTAATGCACCGCCGAGGCACCCCCGACACCATGAATGACTTGGCCCATTATCAAGACGTCGTGGCGGAGGTGACCCATGAACTAGCACAATCCCTTGAAAAGGCCTTTAACGCAGGGATTCAAGCCCAACAACTGTGGATTGATGTCGGCATCGGCTTTGCCAAAACACCTGAGCAGTGTGTGGCTTTATTACAGCACTTGCCCGCTATTAAAAAATCTCTAGGGGGATTGCCCCTGCTATTGGGGGTGTCTCGTAAACGGGTGACGAGCCACGCAGGACAGCTCCCCCCCCTTCGCCGAGAAGCCACCACGGCCATGTGGCATCACTACGCCTTCACACAGCTGCCCGCTGGCACGGTAGACATGTACCGTGTGCATGACCTGCCCCAACAAAAAGCCGCGTGGGACTGGTGGCAAAACGTTACATTGTAACAAAAAGAAAATAGAACCCACCCTCTTGTTTTTATTAAGATGTCCACTCCCAAGCCTCCTTGCGGGGAAGGACACCGTTTTCCCTGTTAAGTCTATGTTCAATACCCCTTCATTTTACTTACCCCTCTTTTCTCATAACGTTGACTTTAAGTCCCTTCCCCTCTGTACCAACCCAAGAAAGAAAACCTATATATCATGATCAATTTAGACACCAAGTTTAATTACGCTATTTCTAATAACAATTTAAAGTCATGGAAGGATATCTTTAAGACCTCCGATACAAATACCGTCGCACAAAACCCTTTCACCCCCACCATGCCTAAAAAAATACCCCCAAAAAACTTAACCCCCGCCATGCCTAAAAAAATGAGCTCGCCGCGCTCAACAAAACCATTAGTTTTAATGATGGTCAAAATTTAACCCTAGGTCTCTCCTTAAATAAGTTTCCAAACTCCAAGGGCTTAAACCGCACGAAAGAAGTGGCGGATAACACCATCGAAAATTTTCAAGCGGCTTACGTCGACGGCATGACCTATAAATTTAATGACAAGGGAGAGAAGCCCAATCATATCGATTTAGGGATCGCCAATACGCTGAAAGACGATCTTAAAACGACGATTATTTTAGGTAAAAATGACACCATTGAAGGACGTCCATTCGCGAAAGCCTCGAAGGTAGAGGCGGACGACCGTAAAAATTACATTATTACCTTGGTAGACACTGGTAGAGGCGGCAATTCGGCAGGTGATGTCAAGAGCACCATTTATATTACGGTCCCCAAGGACAGTCTAGAATCCGCCACCGCAAAATTGACGGATCGACAAAAAAAAGACTTGGGCATAAAAGAAGCCTCCGAAGCGACGAGCAAAACACCTATCGAGCCGGATTTCATTCCAGACGAAGAAGGTTCTAATGACAATCCGTATGACAAAAATCAAGATTGAAATTAAAATCGAACAAATAACTTACCTCCTTCCCATGGAAGAACGATCTAAAAACGCCTCCTATCCTTGGATAGGAGGCGTCTGTCAAGTGAAGGATTTTTAAGGCGTACTCTTGACGCTTTCAGAGACTCACCCCATGATGAATAATACCATTTAAAAGCCCTTAAGCGAAAAGAGAAGCCCCCCACCACACATGATGATGATGTCCGAAGGGGAAAAAACGGAAAAACCCACCGCGCATAAAATATCAAAAGCCCGTCAGGACGGTCAAATCGCGAAAAGCGTGGACTTAAATTCAGCGGGACTTTTGGGCATGAGTCTGCTTTTAATTGGGACGTCTGGTGCCTATTTCACGCAGCTCATGACGCGTTTTATGACCCAGCATTTTGACTTGCAGTACGCCACTGAACCCTTTACCACGGAAGTCTTTTTAGGGTTTTTTAATACGGTAATGCAGCAACTGCTCTGGATTTTACTCCCCTTTATGGGGGCGATGATGCTGGCGGGATTGGGCATTAATTTTCTACAAGTCAAAGCCCTGTTTACCACCAAGCCTTTGGAACCGAATTTAGCCAAATTAAACCCCATGAAAGGATTTAAACGTCTTTTTTCGCAGCGTTCCGTCGTGGAGCTGGTGAAAGGCTTACTAAAAATGGGGATTGTCGGCTCTGTGGGCTACAACGTAATTCAAGGGGACTTGCCTCAATTACAAGGCCTTACCTTTGCGGAACCCCAAGTCTTATTAGACACGGTCGGCCATTTAATTTTCAAGCTCACGGGTTGGGTCTTTATCTCGTACTTGGTCATGGGACTAGCGGATTGGCGCTACCAAGCCTTTCAACATGAAAAACAATTGCGCATGAGTAAGCAAGACATTAAAGATGAGTCGAAGAATTTAGAAGGTGACCAAAAAATGCGGGCCAAGATCAAGCAAGCGGGCCAGAAATTATTGCAATCCAAACAATTAAAACACCTTCACACGGCGGATGTCGTCATTACCAACCCCACGCACTATGCCGTAGCCTTACGCTATGACCCTGATATTGCCCCTGCGCCGCATGTGGTAGCGATTGGGGTGGATGCCTTTGCACAAAAAATAAAAGGCCGTGCCAAAGACTTGGGCATTGAACTGGTAGAAAATCGACCTTTGGCGCGGGCCTTATATGCGCAAGTCGATTATGGAGACATGGTGCCGCCTGAATTATTTTTAGCCGTTGCGGAAGTGCTGGCCTATGTTTACGCCAAAAAAGGGAAACGTTAATACCCATGACCTGATTAAAAAGCGTCTGGTCGTTTTTACTCTTTTCAGTTAAGCTAATGCACATGGAAATACCTAATTTACGTATCGGTTTTGGCACGGATTTACACCGCCTTCAAGAGGGGGCGCCTCTTTATTTGGGAGGCCTTTTCATTGAAAGCCCTTGGGGATGCGTCGCGCATTCGGATGGCGATGCCTTACTGCACGCGTTAATCGATGCCCTACTCGGTGCCACACATCTAGGAGATATTGGCGAACATTTTCCCCCTCAGGACGCGCAATGGAAAGACGTTCGTAGTGAACATTTATTGGCAAATGTGCTACTTTTGATTGAAGCCAAATATGCCCAGTTCCAAATTTTAAACGTCGATGCCGTTATTCACTTACAATCCCCTCATTTATCAGGGTATCGTCTCGCCATGCAAGCGAAAATAGCCCATTTATTAGGAATCAATGCGGAACGCGTCACGGTGAAAGCCAAAACAGGGGAGCATCTTGCCCCTATTGGTACGCATGAAGCCGTCTCCACTCAAGTCGTGGTGTTGTGTCACTTGGGCTAGGTCCTGCTGACCTTCAGCTTATAAAGGGTACTTTCCGTGTCAAAACAAGCCGTTTTCTCGTTATGTACGTCTCTGTACATGCCTTAAAAGCCGTTTGTTTTTCCTTGAAATTCCTCCTTTCTTAACTAAATGTCAACACGACCTAAAATTTTTCGATTTTGAGGCTTTTAAAATCGGTAAGGCGAAACGAAAAGAACGCCCCAATTTTTGGCTTGGAGCGTTCTTCATCAAAATGATAAAAAAGTTATGGGGTAGTACCTCTAAATAAAAAACTTAAGATGAGCGGTGGGTTCTCCTTTTCAATCAAAAACGACTAACGTTTAACGACCGTCATTGTCCTTTCATATTAGATATCGGTATTAATTATTCAAGAGATGAACTGTTTTAATAGTAGCGATCTAACTTATCGCCTTCAGGGACGAGAATCCCTGATAAAAGGTTATTTTCCATTCTATTCAGTTGTTTCACATAAACCATGGATCGATATTTGAGCAATTTGCGGTGGCTCGAAAAATTCAGAACATAATCCACCACGCCTTTGACCTGAGCCATGACGCCAAGAACAGGATTATTACGATTAAAAAAGCTTTGGGTGAGACTCATCCATGCTTGAATATCACCAAGAAGTGCATTCATTGAATTATATACTTTCCCACTATAATCAACATGATACATTGTAGGGGCTTCTACATTTATTTCACATCAGCCCTACTATTATTAAAACGTTTAATGGGGGTAAAAAGTGCGTACTTGTTACATTTGGCAATACTATCAAGGGGAACTGAGCCAAAAGTGGGCCTATTCTTTACACTGTTTTTTAAGTAAACTAAAAAAATGATGGCCCTACATAAAACCGTAAAATTATCCCCTGTGGAACAAACCCAACGTAGGCAACGTTTGGCCGATTGGTTGTGCTCGCCTCAATGGAAGTCCGAACAACATTGTCTCTACCGCTTAGAGGGATCAGACCCCCAAAGTAAAGAAAAAATTCTGGTGAAACAATATCGAAATGGGACCTTTACCCTTCAAACACAAAGTGATGCAGGACTCGCGAGTGCGTTGACGATGTTGGGAATCGCGGTTGCCACGTCTGGTGCAAAACAGCCCTCAATAGGAGCGTACTTTCCTTATGGGGCGGATGAAAGCGGTAAAGGAGATTACTTTGGACCACTGGTCACCGCCTGCGTTCAGGTAGAAGAGCATCAGCTCCCCCTTTTAAAACAACTAGGCATTACCGATTCAAAAGCCATGACGGATACTAAAATACAAGCCGTGGCTCCCTTACTGGTTGAAGGCTTAGGCATCAGCCAAGTCGCTTTTTTAGTCTTAATGCCAGAAGTGTATAACCGACAATACGACGCGTTAAAAGCAGAAGGCAAGCACTTGAATCATTTGCTCGCCATGATGCACGCCAAAACCGTGGCGGGTTTAATCGCCAAACAAGGCCTATTAGCACAAAGCCCCTCGCTCATGGTGGATCAATTTACGCAAGGCCCCCACCTGCTGGATGCCATGACACAATATGCCCCCACCGTCGTCGTGTCGCAGTCCACCAAAGCGGAATTAAGTCATCCTGCGGTGGCGGCAGCCTCTGTCATTGCGCGGTATAAATTTTTACAAAGCATGGCCACTTTACGAGAAAGTTCAGGCTTTGACTTGCCTTTAGGCGCCAGCGCCAAAGTCATTGCCATGGGGAAACAGGTCTTTCGCGCTCAGGGACTGGCGGGCTTGCGTCCCTTGGCCAAGCTTCATTTTAAAACCACGCAGGACCTGCTCCCCCATTAAAATACCCGATTCAGGCCGTTGCAGACGCGAAAAGCTTCAGGACCTTTTGAGCCTGTGTCACTTGCCCCTGACTCAACAACAAAGCCGCGGTGTCTTTTAATGCTTCCGTGTAAGCAGGCTTATTTTGTTGTTTCTTTGCCAAAAGCACACGCGCTTGAGCCACCTGCAAGGCTTGGGCTTCATCGCCTTTTAATTGGGCCAAATCCTGCAAGCGTTTTAAAGCCTCTAAAGAAACCCCTTTGAGCGTATTCGTCTTTTGACTGGCTCCAAAAAAGCCCGTGAGCATTTTATGTTCCAACGCTGGATTTTCTAAAGCCTTGGCCCATTTGGCCAAATACTCCCAGTCTTTTAAACGGCTTGACGTCTCGCCTTTTTCAGCATCACTGGCTAAAGTCACGAGCGGATACAAGGTGCGGAGGGCTTCTTTGTAATCTCCTGTTTCCGCAAAGGCATAGGCCATTATTCGTTTGATTTCAGGGCTTTGTTCAGGAGAGTCTAAACGCGTACCCTGCTCTAAAATTGTTTGAGACTTCCCTTGTTTTTGCCACAATTTAAATTGCAAGCCCTGCCATTGTTGACGTTGATCACTCGACATCGCTTCAGGAGGAATACTCGTAAAAACATCCTGAATAATACGATCACCGTCTTCCCAGCGCTTAGTTTCTAGGGCATGAGACAAACGACTCAAGGCATCTTGCATGACCAAATGGCGCACACGAGTAGGCATCGCCGTAGGGAGTCCCTGACTTGACGGATCCGCCTCATGGGCGGGAGAAGCAAAAGGCGTCCATTCAATCGGTTGAGTAAATAAAGCTTCTAACCAATCCTGCACCACGCGAGAGGTTTCATCCAAAGTCGTGGACACTTTCGCATCCAGCTGTTTCGCCAGCCGCGTCAACAGTGTTTTAATCCATTTTTCATCCACAGGACTCTGCCGTGTTTCTTGATTCACCACAGCAAAGTGGGTCTCTAAAGTCGCGTCAAAAGAAGCGTCTGCCCCTAATAAAGTAGCCGTTTTACGAAAATCCTGAAAAATATCCAAAGTCTGAATCGCTTGATTGGCTTGACGCTTGCGAACGGTTTCTAATAGCATTTCATCAGGCAAGCGCTCTGCATTTGAAGATAAAGGAGAGGATAGCGAGCGAGCGGGGGAAGGCATTGGCGTTTCCATCTCATCTAAACCTAAAGAAGTCGCCAAACCCAGAGAGGCAAAAGAGGTTTCAAAAGACAAAGCAGGTCGAGCAGAAGGCGCTTCCAGTAGATCGTCTTCCACGTGTTGAGAGGAAGAACGTTTCTCTTTATCCTCACGGTGCAGAGTAGGCACGTTTAAACGCTGGCTTCGTCCCATGAGGGAAGGGTAAAGGGGCATATTGAGTAAGGCGGGAGGCATAAGTAATCTCTCATCTACGATTAAAGCATGGCGCTTATTTTTATCTGGCTTTTCATCTCGCCATAAAAACGTTTCGACCGGTCCTAAATGACTCGTGAAGCCCATCGTTCTGATGAAGGAGAGGCTTCACGTTTGTACTTCAGCGGAACGACATCGTTGAGATAAAACACACTTGAAACGTATCGCCACCTAGAAGTGATGAGGTCCCAAATGTTCAAACGCGTGATGCTCTCTATAGCTTTAGTGTTCATGCTTAGCCCTATATGGACCTTATCTACACTCGCTGCGGATGAAAAAGACAAGCGAAAAGCAGCCCCTCCCACACAGGTAGAGGCTTTGGCAGACGGAAGTTGGCAATATACATTCGCCATAGGCACGACCTTTGTCAGCAGTTTAGAAGCCTATATCAGCACCCAAACCAATCAAGTGAATGATACGTTTACCATGCGCACCATTCATGATGTATGGGTTAACAATCAAAAAACACTCCCCAAAGGCACCCGTTTTTATGGCCGAATTGAAGCCATTACCCCCCCTATTCAAGGCCGAAATGCTATTTTGAAAATAAAAGCCTATGCCTTAGAAACCTTGGGAGGCGAAGTTATTCCCCTTGAAGGAACCTTGTTTGCCAATACGGAAGATGCCGGTGTGGAAGGCGGAGAAGTGACTCAACCCATGAATGGTCGCTTGGTTCGCTACGAAATTATGGGTCTTGGTATGATCAACCGAGTCATGCCCGAAGGTCCACGAGCGATGGGGGTGAATCAGATTCTAAGCACAGGTCAACTCCTTCGTGTTCGCTTGGATGCTCCTCTTCAATTAAGGCTTTTTCATGACGAGTAAGTCTTGTTCTATCAATTATTAAAATAGGCATAAATGGTTGAATTTTTCAAGTTGAACCGTGCATATTTCGTTACAAACTGATATAATAAATTCAGTGAAACGCCTATCCAATAAAGCCTCTTTTCTTCTATAGACGTTGCCCCACCTTTTTACAAAACCTTATACGGAGAACGAACCCATGCGCTCACTGATGACCCCTCCTTATGCCACCGTTCCCTTTCAAACCTTTGAAGAAAATAGTTCCAAAACACTCGGTACCACCAAACCCAGTTCGCTTACTGCTCAAACAAATACCGCCCCTGAAAAGACAACGGGCGTCACCGCGGTCTTGGATTATTATCAAGCACGCCCCTATGCCACCTCATGGGCATATGGCAGTGAAATTTTCTACAGCTAGTCAACGATTTGTTATGGAGTCAAGAGGGGCTTGCCGATTCAGGCCCCTTGCTTTGTTGAAAAAAGGACTTAAAACATCGATATTCTACCTGCTATTTGGGACAACGACGCGCATAATCAGCAAAGTACGCCAGATTCTCCCCACGCGTTAGCGCGTCAAGGTCATGTACGCGCCTCTGGTTTGTGGGTGCCTCAAATCCCTACGGAAGTCGTCCGAGCAGAACAACAGCGCTTATTTCGATTACTAGGGGGAGTCGATACCTATCAATACAAAGGTCGCGTTTCTAAATTGCTCGGCATGATGCTAGAAGCCTCCTTACCCAAAGTAAAAATTGGGGATTTATGCTTTGTCGAAACCATGGATGGCACCATGAAAGCCGCCGAAGTCGTGGCGTTTCGAGGTGATAAGGCCCAGCTCATTTTACTGTATAGCGCCGAAGGTATTTTTCAGGGGTCTTGGGTTTTTTCCACAGGCGAAACCACCCAAATTCCCGTGGGCAATTTTTTATTGGGACGTCTGGTTTCTCCCTTAGGGGAACCGATGGATGGTCGCCCCTTAGACACGAAAGGGGCAAGCTACGTCAATATTCAGGCCTCCCCGCCCGACCCCTTAGACCGCCCCATTATTGATCAAAAATTTGAAACAGGGGTTCGTGCCATCGACAGTTTGCTCACCATGGGCAACGGACAACGCATGGGCTTATTCGCGGGTTCAGGCGTTGGAAAATCCACGTTATTGGGCATGATTGCGCGAGAATCAGAAGCCGATGTCAACGTCATGGCCTTAATCGGTGAACGTGGCCGAGAAGTCAAAGAATTCATGGAAGAATCCTTAGGTGAAAAAGGGATGAAGCGCTCTGTGCTGGTTTGCGCCACAGGGGATCAGCCTCCCTTATTACGGATGAAAGCCTTACAGTCCGCAACCGCGGTGGCGGAATATTTTAGAGGCCAAGGCAAAAAAGTGTTTTTAATGACGGATACCGTCACGCGCTGTGCCATGTCTGGCCGAGAAGTGGGACTTTCCATTGGCGAACCCCCTACGATGAAGGGCTACCCGCCTTCTATTTTTTCATGGTTGCAAGTCGTCTTAGAACGAGCAGGTCGTACCAAGGCAGGCAGTATTACCGCGCTTTATACCACACTAATGGAAGGAGACGACATCAACGACCCCGTGGTCGACACCGTTCGGGGGATTGTCGATGGTCACATTTTTCTTTCTCGTAAGGTGGCGGCGCAAAACCACTACCCCGCCATTGACGTTTTAGGAAGCGTCAGCCGAGTTTTTACTGCCGTGGCGGATGAAGAGCATCAAGTCACGGCAGGACGCATGCGAGAACTCATGGCCATTTATAAGGATGCAAAAGATTTGATTGATATCGGTGCTTATGAACATGGCTCTAGCCCCAAAATTGATTTGGCCATTCAGTTGATGCCAGACATCAATAAGTTTTTGCGTCAACGGATCACGGAACCCATGCGCATGGAGCAAACCTTAGTCATTCTGAAAGACCTCATGCGTAACGTCGAATTATAAAACGAAGACTAAAAAGGAGCCTGTTTGAAACAGACCCCTTTTTAAAATTAAGCGTGTACTGGCTTATTCAGCAGGACTTTCTTCTTCAGAAGCCTCCACAGCAGGAGCCTCTGCTTCTACGGGCGCTTCCTCAGGAGTTTCGTCTTCAACAACAGAAGGCGCTTCCGCTTCTTCCACCGCTTCTTCAGCTACCACTTCTTCAGCTACCACTTCTTTGACTTGGTTGGCTTCACCCAAGTGTTGCTTTTTGGCTTTTTTAGGTAACGACACCAATGAACCATCTTCAGCGGCCAAGGTCGCCAAGTAGGCCACGGTATCAGAAGGCTGTGCGCCCTTTAAGATCCAAGCATTGAGGGCATTTTTGTCCAATTTTAGTTCTTTAGAAATCGGGTTGTAGTAACCAATTTCTTCAATGGGGCGACCATTACGACGATCACGTTTGTTCATCACGACAATACGATAAAAAGGGCTTTTTTTACGACCTAAGCGTTTGAGACGAATACGAACCATGGAATTTCATTCTCCAAATTGAGTTAAACGGTTGCGATGAGGTAAATCATTAAAAAGAGATTCTTAACAAACGTCGCGTTTTGACGTCGTTTGCTCAAATCCACTAAGAGTGGGAATACTCGCTGATTGTAAGAATACCGCATACAGTTTAAAACACAAGCCTTCTTCTCATCCTGTCACCCAGTTTTAAACAGCGAACGAGCAAGAGACGACAGCGTTTTCATGATATAATACACCCTGCAACACAAAAACCCAATAAGAACCACTTGAACATGACAGTATCGGAGATATTAAACATTTTGATTTCTTTATGGAGTCAATTTTGGTGTTCTTTAATGTCTTTACAAATGAATGTATCGGAACTGTGGAACAGTTTTATTTATTTGGGAATAATGATTTGGGATTCTTTACTGTCGGGAATAAGCCATTTAGAACCTTTGCCTTGGGGAGATATTTTCACGTTTATTCTAGGACTTATATCGCTGTGTTTGTCATATAAAGCTTTTCAGTCACAACGAGAGTCCACTCAATCGCAGCAAGAATCAGCAGAACGAACGGCACGCATGGAAATGGCAAAAGTGATAACAGAAAGCTTTAGCCACCCCGAAACCTACGATGCCGTGGCGTATTTTTTAAACGTCGCTCCTTTTCTAAAACTTGAAAACGGTAATAAGAATCAAGCGTTTATTGAAGAGGTGAATCAAAAACCAGAAACCCCACGCCACCGCTACCGACTACTTACCATGCTACACCATGCAGAACGCCTGTACAAAACAGAAAAAGCCGACAAAGCCTTATTTACCAGCCTCATTACCCCCGACATTGTAGAAGTGGCGTTGTATGTACTGCCCACTCTAGACAGTTTTAGCAACGCTGTAGATATTGACGTGTATCAAATGGTGTATGAAGTTTTTGAAGACATTCGACAGGCGGTCTTAGAACCTTATATCAATGCGATTGATAAAAATCAGCGCCTTGATATAATACAGTCTATGCGTATAAAAGAGACACGTCGACTTTTAAAAAGCCTGCAAGTATGGGATATTCAATGGGGGAATGCAGGCGACCGTATTCTTACTGAATTTCAACTACTCTTTTTGGATTGGATGGAAACGAATAAAGCGATGAGTCCTGAGAAGAAAAAAGAATCTGATGAGACTCTATTGAAAAAAGTAGAAGGACTAATTCAACGAAAGAAAAAAGTGTCTCATAAAATAAAGGAAGAGCGTTTTGCTTTGCTCTATCTGATGAAAGCACACTTAAAAGAAGATTTAAAGCAAGACGCCCTTGACGATTATAAAGAGGCAATAAAACGAGACTCTAAATTCGCAATCGCCTATTACAATCGGGGGCCGATATATCATAACTCAAAAGAATGCGATAAAGCCCTTAAAGATTACAGCCAAACGATCAAATATAAGCCCGAATATCCGCCCGCTTATGTCAATCGAGGAGCCCTGTATCACGAATCAAAAAAATACGATAAAGCCCTTAAAGATTACACCACAGCCATCACGCTGGATCCTCAATTCGCGCCTGCCTATAACAATCGGGGAATGACGTATGAAGGGATGGGCAAACAAGAAGAAGCCAATGTTGATTTCGCCACCCACAAACGTTTAACGCAAGCACCTACTTCTTTTTAAGGTTTTGAAAGACGGCGTGTGGAGTCGTTTGCGTGGGTTCCGCCACAGGCAAGGGCGCTTGAAATGAAGCTGCTAACGCCTCAAACGCTTCTGGAGAAAGGTTCGCCACCTGCCACACGCTTTCCTTCAATAGCCCAAAGCGCTCTGGTGTTTGTAGATACCAAAGGCCCAACAAGGCCTCAAAACTGGTGGACAATCGGTGCAAACCCTGCTGATGCTTACGCCCCACCGCAACCGTGACGTTTCTCGCACGCCGCAATAACTCTGCTTCTGCAGGGCTTAAATGGGGGAGCATCACGTTCAACAAGGTCACTTGAAAACGCGCACAAGCCAAACGACTACTTTCTTGATGAATCACCTTGACAGACGCCTTAGGGTGCTGGAGCAAGACCCATTCTCGCGCGAGTAATTCATAGACCCCGTCCCCCAAGTGAGCCAAAACCCTTGGGTGCAAATCACCAAAGGCATGAGGCGGTTGAAGAGGCAATTTAGGCAAAGCACGACCAAACAATTCAGGATATTCCACAGATTCAGAGGCAAAAGGTTCAAGAGGCAACATTTAAATACTCCCACGAGAAGAAAGCGTCGTCCATCCCCCTGCACGGTCCTCCAAGCTAAAGCCTTGTGCCTGCAGGCGGTCTCGAATCAAGTCACTGGTGGCAAAATCTTTGCTAAGCTTCGCCAAACGACGCGCTTCGAGCTCCGCCCATAAGGCCGCTTCTTCGGGAGCTTCCACCCCTATCATCACATGTTGGTCCAAGCCTGTGGCAAGCGTAGACGAGGAAAAAGACGAAAAGACCGCACTCATATCAAAGCCCAAGACCCATGCTTGATCCAACACCACGTTTAGCCACTTTTTGACGTGAGCCGTATCACGAGATTGACGCAATTGCTTAAAGGCAACACCCCATTCCGCCAAGGCTTTAGGGGTGTTCATGTCTTTTGCAAGGGCCTCACAAAAAGCAGGGGCAAGCTCCACAAGACGCTCTAAAGTAGGCGGATGCGTCGTCTGCTCCACACACCAGCTGGCCTCCACCTCTGCGAGGGTTAAAGCCGTCGCCAATTGCTGTAAGAGTTTATGGAAACGTGTTTTTGCCGCATTTAAAGCCTCTGGACTAAAGTCCACAGGCATACGGTAATGATGCCCTAAGATAAAATAACGTAAGCTATTGCCGTCATAATGTTCTAGCAAGTCTCGAACGGTGGAAAAATTACCTAAGCTTTTGCTCATTTTTTCTCCATCCACATTGACAAAACCATTATGCATCCATGTTTTAACGAAGGGATGTCCCGAACAACACTCACTTTGGGCGATTTCATTTTCATGATGAGGAAACATCAAATCCGCTCCCCCTGCATGAATATCAATTTGCTCGCCTAAGTTTTCAAAAATCATCGCGGAACATTCAATATGCCAACCTGGACGACCAAAGCCCCAAGGCGAATCCCACCCATAGGCATTAGGGGTCTTCTCGACGTGTTTCCACAAAGCAAAATCGGCAGGATGATGCTTGTCATTATTAATATCGACCCGAGCACCCGCTTGCAAGGCTTCAATGGGCTTGCGCGCCAATCGACCGTAATGAGGCATAGACATCGTGTCGAAATAAACGCCATCCGCCGTTTGGTAGGCGTGTTTTTTTTCTAAGAGTGTGGCAATCATGCGTTGCATCGCTTGAATATGCGCGGTGGCCTTAGGCTCTTGTGTGGGAGGCAAGGTATGAAGCCGTTGCAAATCTTCATGAAAACGTTGGGTATAAAGTTGAGCAATGTCTTCAGGCGTACTCTGTGTTTCTATGGCGCGTTGAATGATTTTATCATCCACATCCGTTAAATTACGGGTGTAATTGACGTGATATCCAAAAAACTGAAGCGTACGAAAGAGAACGTCCCAAGTCATATAGCATCGGGCGTGACCCAAATGCGCATCATTATAGACCGTAGGGCCACAAACATAGAGCTTAACCTGACCGGCTTCAAGCGGTTCAAACGCTTCCAAACGCTTGGTTTCTGAATTGTAAAATTGAAGGGCAACCACGAAAAGCCTACTCCCTTTAGTTTGAAGACAGTGCGTGAGCCTTCAGCGCTTTTACTTTAGAGAACGTTCTAGGAGAAGTTCTAGGCACTTCTATGCCGAAGGCGGCTGTTGCGGGAGATTCCAGTAACATCGCACTAAATTGCGGCTGACTCTTCGGGACCCATACCGCCACACGAAGATCCAATTCCCTCCGCTGAGCGTCAGACAACTGGAATTCTAAATCCACGATACTTTTTTGAATACTTAAATCGTTTACCAAAGTCTTTTGCGCGACACGAAACCACTGATACGACAAGGCAGGATTCACGTCAATGCCTTTCCCTTTTAAATAAGCAAGGGCAAGCTTTTTTTGAGCGTCTGCATGGCCTTGCAGAGCCGCTTTTTCATACCAATAACGGGCCAAGGTGTCATCCGCACCGCCGCCTTCTCCCGTGGTGTAAAAAGTAGCCAAGTAAAACTGGGCTTCCGCATCCCCTTGTTTGGCCGATTGTTCTAACCAATACCGTGCCTGTACCTTGTTTTGAGGCACAAAGGCCACATGGGATTCATTTTCCAAAACCGTCCCTTGCTTAAAGGACATTCCCAAATAAAACTGAGCCTTCGGGTGTCCCCCTTTAGCGGCAGCATCCAAACAGGCAAAGCCTTGGCCGTAATCTGCCTTTTGGCCATCCAAGGGAAACATGGTTTTAATACTTTGTTGATATTGCGCCTCTGCCCCCTCCGCCTCACAATGATAAGACAAGTAAACAGGGGTTTGATTCGGCACGGCGAGAGGAGCGTCCATTTTAGCGGGACTCGAGGGAAACAAGCTCATGAACAGGGTCATTAAACTCATGCCCATGTAGTAGCATTCATTCATTGTCTTTCTCTCCTTTCCGTCTACCTCAATAAGACTTTCATTCTACTACAGAACCCAACATTTTAAAAGTCACCGCATCCCTAATTTTATTTATGACTGTTTTTAAATGTAACAAAATAATAACAATTGTTAATTTAGGCACTCTGTAATTGTTTATTAAGGCATAAGAAATAAATCCCCCGTTCTTCTCCAAGCCCCCTGACCTTAATGAAGGTCCACTGATTCAGAAAGAAAAATACTTTATGACTACCCTCAATCATTCATTCCCTTTGGTTCAACGTTTATTCACAAATCCATCTCCTAATCCAAAAAATACTGACGCCCCTGCGAATGAAGGTACAAGACCTTCTAAAGGCAGTGCACATCAGTTGGAGAAAGAGGGTCAACAGCTCTCTCAACAAACAGTACAGCAACTTCAGAATTTAACACCCGCTGTTCAAGCGAACAATCAATCCTTACTTGCATCAAATGGCAGTATGGAAGAACAATTGACACAATTACAACAAATGTTTCAAGGCGGTGGAAATGAAGCTTCTAGCACTGGATTGACGGCTTCAGGTTCAAACGAAGGACCTCCCATTGTACCTTTCCAAAGTACATCTTCAACGGTATTGTCGACTGTCCCCTTTTCAAACGGATTTTCTCCTGTCTTATCAACAGTTCCTTTTTCAAACGGTAACACCTCTATTTTTCAAGGTGACAAGATCGATTTCAAATTTGGCGGGGGCACTTTACCCACTTACAATCTTGAAGATGCTCGAGCTGCTTTAAAGACGGCGGGTGGGGGCTTGACGAAGACGGTTAAAGATAAGAATAAAGTAGTAAAATCCGATATTGAAGTAGGTGGTGAATTAGCGAGTTCCGCTCTTGAGTCCATGGGTGAAGGCAATGGCTCATATGCAAAAGTAGCTATCTTGGGGGCGAAAGCCATTCCTCCTTTAATCGCTGCTTATACCGCACTAGCAAGTGGCACGTTCACTTTTGGAATTGGTGCTGCAGCCGCTATCCCTTTATTTAAGACTGCCTCAGCTTTTATAAAACAATCCAAAGAAGCAAAAAGAAACGGCGAAGAAAAAATAAAAAACGCCAACGAAAAAGGTAGCCAAGCCGATGAATTGAATGCCCAAACACAAATAAATATGAACGCTTTAAGTTTAAACTCGGCAGGGATTGGTACCTTATACAATGGCCTTAACCCTATTATCGATCAACAAAAAAATGCTACTGCCCTGTTGGGACAGATTAACCCTGCGGAGATTAACTTCAATGATCCCAACGCTCGGCAAGGTTTTCTCTTGGGGTACGGAGACATTCGTCAACAAATGCTGAATAACCAAACCCAAGCAAACGCGATATTAGGCAATGCCTCCACCCAATTAGGAGGTGTCGAAGGGGCAGGAAAAGCTATTGCTTCGATCCAAGGAGCGTGGGAACCAAACTCACAGCTTTCTCAATTTCATGAAGAGGCGTTTAAAAAAGCTCAAGAAGGCGACGCTCAAATGACCAAACAACCAAACCCTAACAATCCTTTTGGCTTCAATGCCCCAGTAGCTCAAGCAACAGCCTCATCCCAAAGTAATGACTGGAATACCAGCAGTCCTACTCCTAATCCCAGCAGTCCAGCGCTTAATATGTCTGCGCCTACCCTCACCCCAAACGTCGCTTAAAAAACCTGTTTTGAAAAAAGTCCAAAGCAAATCAAAAGAAAACCAATCAAAAGAAAATAAGTCCCTAGTATAGCAAGTGAATCGATGCAAAGAGGCAACCCCCTCCCTTGCCAAGCTCCCTGTTTTGATGTTTCGTCCTGTTTCCTTTATAATTGGGAAGCATATACACGACACAACAAACAGGGAGCTTTTTATGTCGTCACTCATCTCTTCAAGCCCTTTGACGGAGGTCGCCATCGCCTCCGCCCATGAACATTTAGATCACATTCGATCCATTTATACCCAACCTTTTTTAAAGCTCCTCCTGCAAGCCATGCAGGTGCATCAAGACCATCACCCCGTAGGGGAAGTACAACTCGCCACGTTGGCCAACATTAAAAGTGGTAAATGCCCTGAAGACTGTAAGTATTGCCCGCAATCGTCTCGGTATCATACAGGGGTTGAATCCTACGATTTACCCCCTTTAGAAGAGATTGAAAAGCAAGTTCAGCAAGCCAAAGCCAATGGCGCTAGTCGTTTTTGCATGGGCGCCGCGTGGAGAACCCCTCCCAATGAAGACGCATTTACCCATGTCTTAGACATGGTGAAAACCGTGAAAAACGAAGGCCTAGAAGCCTGCGTCACCTTGGGCATGATTGACGCGCAACAAGCGCAACGCCTGAAAGAGGCAGGGCTCACCGCCTATAATCACAATTTGGATACCTCCCCCCATTACTACCAAGAAGTCATTAGTACGCGTAGCTATGAAGACCGCTTAAAAACCTTAGAAGCAGTGGGTGAAGCGGGTTTACAAGTCTGTTGCGGTGGCATTTTAGGCATGGGTGAGAGTGAAGACCAACGTCTTGAACTACTGGCCGCTTTAATGGTATTGAAGCACCCCCCCACGTCTATCCCGATTAACTGCTTGGTTGCGGTGGCGGGAACCCCTTTAGAAAACCAAGCCCCTGTCGATTCCTTTGAGTTGATCCGCATGGTCGCCACCACCCGTATTTTATTCCCCTTCGCCAAAGTGCGTTTGTCCGCGGGACGACTGAGCCTGAATGATGAAGCCCAAGCGCTTTGCTTCTTGGCAGGGGCCAACTCCATTTTCAGTGGGGATACCCTCTTAACGACGTCCAATCCTGAAGCCAATCGGGATGCTCAGCTTTTTGCTAAGCTCAACTTAATCGCGGTCTAATCACTTATGCTCTCTTTATTCTAGGGGAATACGCTGCGAGCTTGAAGAAGGTGTTCCTTGATTCATCGAGGCAGGAGGAGGACTCACGGTTTTAGGAAGCATGACCGCCGTAATACTAGGCACACTGGCGGGTTGACCAGGACTCAATAGCTTAATTTTAGCTTCCACCTTCGCCTTACTTTGCGCGGAAAGATCCACCGTTTTCTGCAGATATTCTTTAAAATACGCCAAGGCTTTGGTCTTATTCTGTGTCTGTTCTTCTAAAACCCCCAACGCGTACAAGGCTTTGGTCACGGGGACTTCCCCTTGCAAGGCTTGATTCAGAGACGTTCGGGCCTGTGGGTACTTTTTTTCAGCCAAATACACGGACCCCAGATTATAAGCGACCAAGGTATTATTCGGCTCTAACACCAAGGATTTTTGATACGCGTCTTCCGCCAACGTATACGCCTTTTTTTCATGATACAGAGTCCCTAAATCCATCCAACGCTCTACCGTCATGGCCGTTGTTTTACCGTTAAGTGACTTTGCTTTTAAAGATTCTAATAAAGGAAGCGCGGTCGTTTTTTGATTCAGATGAATTAGTGCACTCGCTTTATAATACGTCGCATCTAAACGGGTATCTTCAGGCAAGGCGGGCTGCTTTAAAATATTTTCAATCAAAGGCAAGGCTTTTTCAGGATGATTTTCTCGCCATAAATCAGACAAATTCAAAGCCGCTTCTATATTGTTTGGTTCTGCCAGCAAGGCTTCTTCATACAAAGCAATGGCCTCTTCACTGTAGTTATGATCCAAGTACAAGGCCCCAAGTTCCAGTCGAAGATCTTGCAATTCATCCACTGTTTGAACATAGGACTTGGCTTCAATCAATACATTTTTGGCTTGGTCAAACTGCTTGGCTTCCCCTGCGAGTTGTCCTTGTTTGAGATAAATATGATAGACGTCTTTTTTGACCAAGGCCAAAGCGTCTGGTGAAAGGGTTTGGCTCGCCAATAAGTCTTGAAAAACACCCAACGCTTTCGACAATTGCCCCGATTCATAATAGGCAACCCCTAAATTTTGTTGCAAGCTTCGGTAATTGTCTGCCGTTTTGGGCGTCGCTGCTAAGACTTGTTCATACGCGCTTGCAGCCGTTTTGGAATCCCCCATTTTCAAAGCAGAAAAAGCATTTTGAGTCAGCACTTCTATTTTTTGGGCCGTGCTTAATGAGGCTTGATTTAATAGGTCATTCGCCGTTTTTTTAGCCGTCACATAACTCCCCTGCGTGTTGAGCCAAGCTACCTGTGTGACTCGCGCTTGCAGATCTTCAGGGTGCGCGTCTGTATACACGGTTAAATGTTTGAGTGCTTCAGTGTATTGATTGGCCTTGGCATATAAAAAAGCCAGCCGATATTCTAATTGGGTGTCTTCGGGCGAATTACTCACCACGATTTGTAGGGCGTCAATGGCGTCTTGAAGATGGCCTAGTTTTTCATTGGCCACCGATTGCAAGTTAGCCACTTCCGCACTGTCACGACCATTGGCTTTGGCCAAGGCCAGTTCACTCAAGGCTTTTTGCGGTTCGTCAAACATTAAATAGGCCTTCGCCAGCAGTGCTTCATCCTTATAATCACTAGGCGATTCCTGCTTCACAAAGAGTAAATGCTCTATCGCTAAAGACGCCTGATTATGGGCCACCGCAAAACGAGCCACTTGACGATGCGCGTCAAAATCCTTAGGCACTTGATTCAAATAGGTTTCATATAAAGCAATGGCTTCAGGATATTTTTTTTCAAAACCGAATAAACGTGCCAGTCGTACATTCACATAGGAATACGTAGGATTTTTTTGTTGACTAATTTGAAAATTATAGCGCGCTGCTTCGTAGTCTTGTTTTTGTTCGTATAAATTGCCTAGCGTGTAATAGATGGCAGGATCTTTCGCATCCAACTGCGCCGCCCGTTCATAAGCTTCAATCGCGGGCTTGAGCAACGCTTTTTTTTGATACACTTCTCCGAGTGCGATAAACAAAAGGGGGTCATACGCATCAAAGGTAATGGCTTGATGCAGGGCCATTTCAGCGTCATTCAATCGATTTTCACGAATCAATACGCGCGCCTTGTCATAATATTCTAAAGCAGACGGAGATAAAGCAAAGGCAAACCCACCCGCTTCTATTAAAAGCGTCAAAAAAGTCAGCAGACACAAAATCAAATATTTTTTTTGGGATAATTTTTTGGACAACATAGACCGCCCCCTTCTTCCATTATTTATTTCGTCTAGTATATCCTTATTTTAAGATTTAGTCGATGCGGCTTTGATGATGTAAATCAAGCATGGATTGAAGGGTCTGCCATTCGCCTTCTTCCATTGGCATACTTTCTCCTTCGAGATGAGGGAAATGATGTTCCCGTACATCTTGACGGAATTGACGAGCAGCCGCTTGCGTGATTTCTCCCACAGGGGCGTAGCGCCTCACAAATTTAGGACTCACCCCCGTATAGCGCGTTAAAATATCATCAATGACTAACACTTGGGCATCACAAGCAGGGCCCGCCCCAATCCCAATAGTGGGAATACCTAAGCGGGTGCTAATCACTTGGGCCACTTCATGGGGCATCATTTCTAACACAACGGCCACCGCCCCCGCATTTTCTAAGGCTTGGGCCGCCATAATCGTTTTATAAGCGGTATGCGCCGTTTTGGCCTGTAGTCCATAGCCTCCTAGAGCGAGAATCGCTTGGGGAGTAAGTCCCAAATGCCCGACGACAGGAATACCAATTTCACTGAGACGTTCAATCAATTGCAAGGTTTCGGTGCTCGCACCTTCCACTTTGACGGCGTCCGCCCCACCTTCCTTAATAAAACGGCCCAAGTGACGCAGGCTGTCTTCCAAGCCAATATGATAAGACATAAAAGGGGCATCCGCGACCAAAAACGCCCGTTGGGTTCCGCGGCGAACCGCTTTGACATGATGCAACATTTCATCCACCGTGACCGACAAGGTATTGTCATGACCTAATACAGTCATGGCGAGTGAATCCCCCACCAACAAGCATTCAATGCCCGCTTCATCCAACAGTTTAGCGGTGGTAAAGTCATAGGCCGTCAACATTGCAAAAGGTTGTTCACGATTTTTAAATTGCTGAAGACTTTTAACGGTAACCCGTTTAGGGTTATAGGAGGTATCAGAAGAAGCGTCTGTGGCCACGGGATGAGAAAAGGACTGATGGATCGACATAAGAAAAAGCTCCTGTTAAAGTCGAATAGGGTCGAAAGAGGGGGGGGCAAGGGGATAAAAAGGGAGAAGGCAAAGACCTTTTGTGTCCTTTTTGGTGTCCTTACTATAACGGAATTCGTCTATAAAATAAAGCCTACTTTTGTAAAAATGCGTAAAACCCTAAAGAAAACGCTAACCAAATAAATGATGATGCGCTTTCTTAATATGTTGACGAGACACGTGCGTATAGATTTGTGTGGTTGAAATATCCGCATGGCCCAATAATTCTTGTACAATTCGTAAATCGGCGCCGTTTTCAAGCAAGTGGGTGGCAAAACTATGCCGAAAGGTATGGGGCGACACCTGTTTACCAATGGCCTGCCCCCACGCTTTAGCCCATTGATAAATCTCATAACGATAGTAAGGGCGGGCCTCTCCATGAGGGGCTTGCGAGTTCCACAAGACATACCCATGGCTTGCTTCCGCAGAACAGATCATCAAGGCGCGTTCTAATACATCCAAAGTCGCGGGGGCCAAGGGCAAAATCCGCTCCTTATTCCCTTTGCCTACGCATCTTAAAAAGCCCGCACGCCGTTCAATATGCGTCCACTTTAAATTCACCAATTCACTCACGCGCAAGCCACAGGCATATAAAAGTTCAAGGGCCAAACGTTCATGCCATTCTTGCACATGGCCGTAGAGCCGTTGTAAATCAGAAGCACTTAAAACGGTGGGCAAGGTATGAATCGGCTTTGGTAATTCTAACCATTCAAAGATGTTCACCTCCAGAATCCCTTGCGCCATGAGCCATAAAAAGAAGCCTCGCACACTAGAGGTTTTTCGCATCATGGTGCGACTTTTACGGCCTTGTTTTCGTAAGGTTGACAAATAGAGATTCACATGCTTACGTTTCATAAAACCTAAGGCAAAGGGGGCGTCTACTTCCTCTAGCAAAGGGGCACTTGCTAAATCATAGACATCACTCGTACTTAAAATATCTAAAAATTCTTGAATATCCCGCTCATACGCTTCTAGGGTAGGAGGGGCATATTGACGCTCCACACGAAGGTGTTCAATATAGTCCGCCAAGGCATTAAAACACTGAGCGTAAGACATGACGGTGACTCCTAGAACGTGAGAAGACTTATCCTTTTATAGTACAAGGTGGGGACTCTTTAAACAAGTCCCCACCTTATCTCGTCTGCTTTGACCTTCCGTTTAGAAGGGGCGCCCTGCGGGTTGTTGATACGTATAGACTCGTTCACGGCCTGAAACATTACTAAATAGGTGAATGAGTCCATTTTTAGAATCGTAACGAACACGGGCTTTAGGTCCCCACCAGAGATCGAGGTATTCAGTGGGACCAAAGGCGAGGGCAGTTCCCACAGATGCCTCATCTAAAGGTAACACCACATCTTGCGAACGATCGCGTGAATAAGTACCCCCCGTCCCAGGTTTAAAGGCTTTAAGCAGTACACCTCTTCGATTAGACTTTACATCTAAGACCGAAGCGTCACATTTTAACAGGTAAATATTACCTGTTTTATTCGAGTAAGTCATACTTGCCACCCAAGCTTTCGTTTCTCCGTAAGTAGTATCGATGATATCGGCGTTGCTTATAATGGGGTCCGGCGTTGAAGGACTCGTTTCAGCATTACGATTAGGCAAACTATACACACTATACTTATCTTCCCCCAGCACGCTATCATAAAATCGGAACAAAATAAAAGCACTTGTGTCCCCTGGACTGGTATTAATCGCCATATCTATAGGGTTTTTTATCAACGCCGTGGGAATTGTATCCTTAGTCATCTCATGAGGCAGAGGCAATGTACCCACTTCGTAGCAAGAATTTTGATTGTTTTTATATCCTTGTCGTAGAGAAGAATCACAGTGAAAATGAGAAATAAAGGTAAAATTAGGAGTATCTGTGAAAATAATATTATCTGGCCATGCCGGTCCGCGGTAAGGAGCACGAATATTATACTGATTTAAAGTTTTCGTATGATTTTTATAGTCAAACTGATTTTGATAGTTAGTCTTCGCGCGCAAAACGTTTAAAATATAGGTATCTTCGGCAGACTCTGCTAAAGCAATGGGCTTAAGGGTTTGCATATTCAGTCGAGGATTTTCATAGTGGATCCTACGCCCCAATTCACTTCGACCAAGTGTTAAACTGCCACTATAGCTTATTGGGGAATCTTTAATACCAGAGTCTCCCGCAGTCCAACGTACAATGTTGGTTTTATTATTAGTGTCCTTACTATTTAAAACAATTTCTAGTCGATTGTCATTGACGGCACTAATATCCACTTGCTTCGCACGTTTCATAAACGTGCTTGCCACAACAGGCGTATCAATGATAGACGACGACCGAAAGGCAAAATTACCTGCCATATAATTTTTAGACCATAAAGTAGGGTTACTAAAAATCGCACCCGGATAGTACTCATGTGATACACGTCTCCACCCAATGGATGTCACTAAAAAGGGATCCGCTCCAAAAGCGTCCGTTGCGAGGGTAGGATTATAAGGGGTTTTGAAATAATTCTTTGAACATTTTAGGGCAGAATCCAATGAACCTAAGTGCTGATCCAAACGATAGTTCGTTCCATCAAAATACGTAAAAAAGGTAAACCGATAATGGGGAACAGGGAAAACCCATGGAAACTCGGTGCCTGAATCTCTCAAATAATACATCCCCAAAAAAATCGGACCAGTCTCCATTACAGAATTTCCATCAAGAACCTCATCACTCAAATGATTCGAAGCCTCATCCACTACACTCATCGAATTGTATACAATCAATCCTTTAAAAGTCTTCCCTCCTAATGAATATTCTACGCCAAAAAACCGGCTCCGCTTCTCAGCATCATCCACTATCGCTTGGGAACGGTCGAAGCCAAATTTCGAAAATCGCACTTGAGGAACATCACTGCCAAGGCCAAGAGAATAAAGCGACAACAAAGCATGTGGATTGCTACCTAACGACAGGGCGGGAAACAGAGTTAATTCATCTGCTCCATCTTTTTCTGGACCCGTATAAAGCGTAGGAGACGCAAAAAGAGGCTTCCGATCAATCGACGTATTTAATAAGGGGTCCAACGCAGAAGGATCCTTAGGTAGCCACTTACCAATATGCGAAGTAGGATCATCAACTGTAGTTTTCCCTTTACGATCAACCCAAATAGACCCATTGTCGGCGGTATTGTCTGTTCGGCAATAACTATACAGCCTATCTTCATCGGTTAAACCATAGTAAAAATTATTATGATGCCACGAGATGGATTGACGGGGTTGAAAAGAATCCCCATAAGAACGATGACACCCCGTCGTATTATCCGCATCACCTTGTGTATAACTTGTAATATTTCTCGATGTCAGACTTGAAAATGCAGGTCCATCGGTCACCCAAAATAAACCATCCTTATCCATAATCACCGCTTTGTTTAAAGCGTTATTCACCGTCACTAAACTCGTTATTTTTTGCGCCTTAGCAGCATCATTTAGCCCATACGCTTGTGCACCGCCCGTAGCGACAACGGCTTTTAAGTCTTGTTTTACATTGCTTCCATTACGATAAGATTTTAAGCGAACCAAGGCTGTTTTGTCACTTGTACTGGCCCCCAAATAAATTTCTCCCGCACTAGAAGCAATTCCCGTATTTTGGTCCCAACTATTGATATAATCCAAGCCCGTTGCCCCTGAAATATCGGTCAAAAGCGTCTCCGTAGTTGTCACGACTTTATGGGTATCAATCGCTAAAACCAAAGTTTTTCCTGCATTACCTACTCCCGCATTATCAAGCAATGCCCATAAAGTGCCTGTTCTATGGTCAGGAATTAAGGTGTATTGTAAGTTCGTGATTTGACAGTTGCCGGCCCCACAACTGGCCCCTTTAGCATCCACAATAAATCGTCCTAATTCTCGTTGGTAGGGGTCCCATCCCAATAAAAAGAGTTCGTCGCTATTACCAAGACCTAAGGTTTTACCAAAAGGATTCGTTGCCGCTGTCGACCCGACAATGTTAGATTTCGTATCACTCACCCAAAACACCCGCCCTGTTAATTCATCAATCGCCAAAGGGTAATCTTCAAAATCTGCGGGCTTTAGCTTCCCAGAAGGCTTGACCACATCCGAAATCACTTCAATGACATCCGTATTGGCGTCATAAAAATAAAGTTTGGTAGACGCTGGTGACGTTTTCGTTCCTACAAACGCATAGGTCCCTCTCAAGGTATCGGCCACAATACGCTCGATTTGAATGCCTGTAGAAGCAATAGAGCCAGACCCTTGGCCAATTTCAGTCGGTGAACCTTTTGGATTAGAAATATCCGTTTGATTTATAGGACCTTTAAGCACGGTAATTTTTGAATCGTATGCATACTCTTGAGGATCAGGACCAGCTGAAGCCATGACCAAAGAACTTTGACTCCCTTCTTGTACAGACGCGGTTAAGGGATTGATATTCGTTACATCACTCACACCATACAACTGAGTTAAAGGAACACTTTTTAAAAAGCTCGCGCTATATAAATCTCCAGAAGATTCTTTTTCATATTTACTGCCTAAATTAAATACTTTATTACCTGTCGTAAAAGCCCCTTCTGTAGGAGCAATATCTTTTGCCGTCACCTGCAACCCAGCCATATTCAATTTCACAGACTTCACACGTTGCATATAATCAGGCGTTAAGCTCGCTAAGGTATTGGTGCAGTTGGTGCTATCCACGCAATAAGAAAAACTAGGCGCAAGACCATTGTTTTTAATCTCTACTTGAGTGGTATTTAAATTGGAATAGGGAGAAACCTTCGTCTTGGTGATACCACTCGCCACATTTTCATTCCCACTGGGAACACTGTATTGTACCTTATTTAAATACCATTTAGAATTCACCGTTTCCAAACGATACGCGATTTTTTCCGCACGGGCCATATTGGCATTATAATACGTGAGTTCAAATTCTTGAGCGGGTTGCCAAGCAGTGGTCGCAAACAATGTTGTGGCGGGGGCCAGTACCGCGGAGCTATTGTCAAACACATTGTTTATTTCGTTCAATACATTATTGAGTTGCGTGTTGGTCTTATAGTGTGCCGAAGACTTCACTAAGCCCTTGCTCATCACCGTCGTGGACGTTAACATCACCGGGAGAATCACCAAGCCCACAATACCCATCGAAATAATGAGTTCCGCCAAGGTAAATCCCAAAAAAGAGCTATTGACAGATTTTACAGAAAATTTAAACATCATGATTCTCCCATATTGCTTGCACAAGGTATACCATTTTATACTTTGTCCTAATATCGAAGCCCTTGGAATAAAGTTTAATAAATATACTGCCTTTGTATTATTTGTAACGAAATCAAATCCTTTTGAAATGTCATGAAAAAGGAGACAAGCTGTCATCAAAACGCCATATAGTCTATTGTAGAGTAACAGGTGTGGAAGAGACTAATTTCACTCGTTTAACCTCAAGTCCTTCACCTATAGGAAACCCCTTCTTATGTCGATGAACTGTTATTACACGATGAATAGCCCACGTAGTGCCAACCTCCATAGTAATGTGCAGAAGCCTGTGAATTCCACCCAAAACAAACAACCTTCGATTAAAGCGTCGCTTGATTTAACCGTCAATCCCAATTCAGGTTTAATGCCCTTTTTGGGTGTGTCCTCTTCAGAAAATTTAAATCCTTCTGTTCAACGAGAAGGTCACGGAAAAAAACTTAACTTAATGGGTTAAAACCCACCACTCAATGTAAAAAATGCTTTTTATTTATAGTTCAGGGGGGGCTTTTATAAGTCTCCTTTTTTTTGGATTAAATCTTGCCGCTTTATCCAAACCATGAGAGAATTAAACGGCAAAAATAGTGGGATGATCTTATTAAAAAATATAAGGACATTTTTCAATGCCTCCTGTACCGCCTCAATTAAAACGAATCTGCTTGCATTGGACCGCAGGTGGACTCACACCCAATGCGACGGATAAAGAACATTACCATTTTATTTGCGCAGGAGATGGAAGTATCCACTTAGGCAAGTATAAGCCCGAAGCCAATGGGAAATCGTTGACGAATCGAGACCAATATGCTGCTCATTGTGGGGGAGGCAATAGCTTTACGATTGGAATTGCCGTCTGTGGCGGACCCAAAGGTTATAAATATGGCACCTTTACCCAAGAAAGTTTTGAACGCGCCTGTGAAGAAATGGCAAGATGTTGCTTACATTACGGCATTGCCATCAGCGAAGACAGTATTTATACCCATTACGAATTTGGGAAAAAGCACCCAGGCACCGATAGTTCTGGAAAAATTGATATTAACCAACTGCCGTGGGACCCCAAAGTCAAAGCAGATGAAGTAGGTGATGTGCTTCGCAAGAAAGTCAATTGGTACCTTCAGAAATTGAAAAAAGATTAACCGAAAAGCAGGTAGACTCATGCCCCCAATGGCTTCTGTTTTATTGGATTTATATGCCCAAAAGTTGCGGTACGGATTTTCAACACGTCCTGATTATGTAGCGGGAACTGAAGCGGATCCGATGCGCTTAGACGCCCATCGCTTAAGCTGTTTAAACGCATTCGGTATGAATCCCGATTTAGAGGCCTTGACGTTTCCCACCCAAGTTCACGGGCGAGAGTATATTCGCGTCAGCCAACATCGTCATGCCGAAGTGGATGCAATCTGGGTGGATGCGCCTGATTCCCCCGCTGTCGTTTTTAGTGCAGACTGTACCCCTATTATTTTATACGCTCCCGATATTCATCAAGGCGCGGTGATTCATGCGGGTTGGAAATCTACCGCGTTGGGTATTACGTCTCATTTGGCAAAGTCACTGATTCATGCGGGAGCCGACCCCTCTCAATTCATTGCGGTACTTGGACCCGCACTATCGCTTGCGGGCTTTGAAATAGAAGCCCCTGTCTTAGAACGCTTACAAGCCTCTGTCCCATGGGACAGAGAAGGGCTTTGGTATCAAAATTCTGTCCAAAATCCGCAGCGATTTCAAGCCGATGTCCCCTTTCTTAATGAATTACAATTACGTTACCTCGGGGTAAGGCGCATTGAACGTTTAGCCTACGCGACGGATACACACCCCACGCTATTGTGGAGTTTTCGAGCAGGAGACTGGCAACGCCAAGGGACGTTCTTAGAACTGCTTCCCTAATTCAGCAAAAAGTCACATCAAACACTGGCTCTAAAACAAAAAGCCATCGGTCCTGACTTCAGCAGAGAAAGATAAGCAGCCTTTGTCTTTTCTCTCCCTTTACGATAGACTAATAGAGGATATAAAGGATTCATTTAATCCTATTTAAAAAGGAACGTTTCCATGTTTTTTGGTGTCTATCAACAATTGCAAGAACAGCAGTCGAATGGAACAGGCCATAAAAGCAATGCGGAAGCTGCTTTACTGGAATGGCCCGCCTCGTTTAGCGGTGCATGGCAGCCTTATCCGCAAACGCCTGTGGTGCAATGGAGCTTAACCCTTGAAGCAAAAGATGCGGAAACAACGCTTCACACCCAAGAAATAAGCTATGCCAAACTTGCGACCCTCCCCTTGACGTATCAAATTCGACGTTTGGCTTCCGCACAAGGGTGGGCTTTTAAAGACGAGTGGCAAGGCATTACGCTCAATCACTTG
This sequence comes from Vampirovibrio sp., assembly GCA_050916035.1. GTDB lineage: Bacteria > Cyanobacteriota > Vampirovibrionia > Vampirovibrionales > JAJTHC01 > JAJTHC01. The sequence continues at coordinate 29,892 of CP050876.1, forward strand.
CGAGAACTTTTACCTCCTTCACCAGACGTTCACTATCTTGAAGTAGAAGACATACAAGGCCTGAAAGCCATCTTCCCGTGGTCAAATGTCACCAAACATCAAGCCATGCTTGTATTGCACCAAGGTTCTCAGGCACTTTCCCCTTGGCATGGGGGGCCGATTCGCTTTATGGCCTTCGACTACGTGGCAGAATATAATCTCGGACAAGTTAAAACCCTTCGCTTCTTAAATAAAATTAGTAAGGCTGAAAAAGCCTTGAGTGATGCCCAAGTCCTAGCTGCAGGCAAATACTACTGCTATGATTTAAAAGAAGTGAAAGAACACCTTAAAACAGGTGAGCCTAAAGGTTTTTAAAAATGTGAGGGGTCTTCCATGAAGGCAGGCCATACAGGCGTTGTCCCTTTAAAATGAGGTGGCGTACTTATGGGAAATGACCCTTGCGAATCGTGTGGACGCACTTTGAAATCCTTGACCCAAAGAATGTTTTTTAAGGCGTGTATTTCCTCTACAAAAGGCTGTATCCCTTCTCGCCAATGAAGTTGGTGATTCCAGACTAGGAGGTGGACTTCCGCTCCCGAGTCTTGCGACTGAACATAGGCGTAAAAAAGCCGCAGTAGACTTTCAGCATCAAGGACTTGATGGGAGCTTGGAAAGACCGTAATCGTCCAGGCTGCAGAAGGCGATTGCGGTCGAGTCAATTCGGCCAAAATGGCACACTGCCCTTCTGGCGTAGGCATCCACCACCGTTCTATCGAAAGAACATGACTCGTGACTTTAGCGTTGAAATGATTCACATGACGTTCTAAAGCAGACTTCCAACACGCCGGCCACTGCTGGTTGACATGTTCACAGGCCATGGCGTAGTAAAGGGGCGTCAAGCGTTTCCACCCCGCCTGCAAGAGTATGCCTGACTGTATCCAATCCTCAGGCGTGTTTAAACGCTGGGGATTCACCTGATAGACGTCTCGAGTCATGGCCATAAAAAACCCCATTTGTCTCAACAATCCAAAAGGCTCGCTGGAATGCGCCGTCGTATACAGAACAAGAATACGTACACCCTTTTGCAAAAGAGCCGTTAATAACGCTTCCATAAAGAGTCGGCGCACTTCTTCAGTATTAGGAAGCGATTCTTCTAAGACCAAGGCTTCCCACTGCCAACGATGCGGCAGGTAAGCCTCCGCTTGAAGCACGGCAACCGCCTGAACCATGGGCTTAACTTGCCAAACATACACCCAAGGGAAATGGCCTTTTATCCCCAAGCATTGACAAAGCTGATACCAGAAAAAGGCACCCGTCCATGGAGACATCCACTGCGTTGGCAAGTGAACATCAAACTGATGATGAAGCAAATGGCGCACGGCCTTTGCGTTGGAAAACATCAACGGCTTAAGCATAGTTCAACAGACCCTAGTCACATGAGATTTCAAAATAAAAGCAAGACTCGACTGTTTCTATATTATACTATAAGATGATGCTCTTTGGAGGCGTCCAAGCCAAAAGCCTGTGCCTTGTCCCTTTGCTCCCTCATCATTTTTTGTATAAACCTGTGTATGAATTTATAGAAACAGAGTATAAGACCGATGTCTAAAACCATTGCTTCTAATCGCAAAGCCTTTCATGAATACCATGTACTCTCCACTTATACCGCGGGTATTGTGCTCACAGGCACGGAAATAAAGTCTTTGCGTGCAGGCAAAGTCAGCTTGGTGGACGCCCATGCTCGCATTGAAAACAAAGAAATTTTTTTATATCACTTAAATATTGCCCCTTACGAATCAGGCACGCATTACAATCACGCCCCCACGCGTCCACGAAAGTTACTCCTTCAAAAAAAGGAAATTGCCAAGCTTTCTGAACAAATACAAGAAAAAGGTTTAACAATAGTACCATTGAAACTTTACTTCAGTCGGTGCTGGGTAAAGGTCGAAGTAGGCGTTTGCCGTGGTAAAAAATTACATGATAAACGCGATTCCTTACGGGAAAAACAAGTGACTCGTGACATCAGTCGTGCCATGAAGCAATTTAACACATAAGGTAAGTATCGTTCATGCCCTTTCAAGATACGTCTCGCTCCGACAATGCACGATCCTCCGCTGAGGGTAAGCGCGCTCGCTTTCAGACCACAGGCTTGAAAGATGAATACGGCATTCCCATTAGTACGCCCGCCAATTACGAACCCCTTCCTTTAGGTGTACAAGACGAATTACTAGGCGTGTTTCCCGCCTCTGTGATTGAATCTCCGTGGAATCTATTGCCCTGTCCTGTGTCCGTAGCCTTGTCTAAAAAAGTGATTCAACCGCAGGATGCTTCCTTTATCAATCAATTGGTGGGTAATGCCTTTCAATTTTTAAGCCCTCAAGCCAAGGCGAGTTCCCGTCCTTTAAACCCACCAAAATTGTTATCGTCGATTGAAGATTTATCCAAAGCCTATTATAAAGGGCAAATTCCAGAAATTTTGTTTGCACACACCATATTACCCGAAGTAGAAGCCGCTTTAATTGAAGACTTAGCGGTCTACGCCGAAAAATTAATTGCCATTGGTTTTATTTCAACAGACACCAAGCGTTCAAGCAGTGTAAGCCCTTTAAATGAAGACACGGCGGTACATCGTGCACTGCCTTGTGTGGTGATTGTTGGGCATGGTTTTTTGTATCAACGGTTTTTAAAGCACTTTTTAGAACGTTTAGAAAGCCTAGGGCATAGTAAAACGGAGCGAAAACAGCTCCAACGCCTTTTATCGGGACGCGTTTGCCGTGGGCAAGTCATCCCAAGCACCCCTTCAGTAGCCAGTTCACGACCCTTAAGCATCGACACGGTTCAATCCATAGACCCCGCTGAAAATCCAAAGCCTACGTTTCGTTTAGCTGGGGGATTAAATAAAACGCAACGTCAAGTGCAACAAGCCTTGGGGCGCCATGGGGTGAATGTCACTATTGAACATAATTCGTCGAACCCCACAGAACGTTTAGAATTACAGGCCTTAAATACCGTGTTTCAAACCATCCTCTTAACTCAGGCGTATCAAGCATGGGAAGCCACACAAAAAAAACGGGCCTCTTTAAAACCAATTGCCCACTATCGTCAGCAAATCATGAAAATTTTATTCAGTCTCGGCGTGCATCGTCAAGCCTTTCATGGATACGAAGCCCCTGTGGCCATTGGCATGCCCTGTGACAAAAGTGAAATCACCCCCGCTTCTGAAGCACTTCACACCTTTATCTGTGATGAATTAAGGGATTTTCTCCCCGCTTTATTAGACTATTGTAACAGCTTGGGCCTATTAAAAGAGGACCACAGCTTCGCGGAGCTCATTACTCATATTCAGCCAAGCCCGCACCGTGTTTAGATCACGTCATCCAAAAAAACTAGGGATTTTTTCGTAAACGTGGCTTGTTTCTCAGTCATGAATCCTTTACACTAAAGGTCATATCAACAGATTATCCTGCCTCTTAAACAGGAACGAGGCAATCGTTGAGCAACTCATGAAGGGACATTAACGATGCAAGACTTACAAACAAGCGCCGTCTCGCTGGGTGTTTTTAAATTGCCTCATGCCGTGGAAGCCCTCCCCCACTATGAAACCACAGGCAGTGCGGGCATGGACTTACGAGCAGCCATTGACGCCCCTTTAACACTAGAACCCCTACAACGCGTTTTAGTCCCGACAGGCCTTATTTTTCATATCCCCTTAGGTTATGAAGTACAGTTACGCGCGAGAAGTGGCTTATCCATCAAGCACGGCATTACGCTGGTCAATGGTATTGGCACCATCGACAGTGATTATCGTCACGAAGTAAAAGTCGCACTCATTAATCTAGGCCAAGTGCCCTATACCATTGAACCCAACGAACGAATTTGCCAAATGCTTGTCGCGCCGGTCTTACAAGTCCCACTAGAAATACTCCTAGAAACAAAGACGTTGGACTCTCGGCAAGGAGGCTTTGGCTCTACGGGCCAGATCTAATCAGCAAACACGCTTGAAGCATTGCCTTTGAGAGAAAAAAAGCCCTAGGATCTAAAGATCACTAGGGTGGGGTAAAAAGGTCAACGTTTGCATACGAAGCAAAAATTACCGTGCTTGAAGGTACTATAAATCAAGCAGAGCAACACTTCGTTACTTTGTTTAAGATAACTTATTTATGTGACGTTTGTTGGGCGGTCCAAGCTTCGCGAGTAAATGGCGCACCGCTTCATTCATCTGGCAGCCTTGTGTGGATTCAGAAAAGAAATTCTGGTAATAACAGCCTGAACAATCGGCATTACGCACAAAGCAGGATACCGCAGAAGGAGACCACTGGCGATAAGGCCCAATGGCGTCTTCTTCATTTAAAACACTTTGCTGACTGGTCACAATGGCATCGTGCCATTTAATCAAGTTTTCGGTCTGTAGATGAGGGTATTCCTCTTTCAATGCCCGAATCGACTGAGCCGTAACCGATTGAGATACCGCTACAAGTGCAGGATGCGGCTTGATTTCCTCTGTCAAAGCCACGTGTAAACGAGGTTCTTCAAGAGCAAGAGTTGCAGACGCCATCATATGTAAATTCCCTTAAAAGCAAAACAATGATATAATAACAAAGTGGTGGCTTTCAAAAACCACGCCCATCTAAAAATGCAGAGTTGGAAAGATTCCTAGAAAAGAAGGTCGCTTACGGAAAAGCATACCTTGCAAAGAAAAACAAGCTTCGCTGTTTTCTTAATGTAACGTTTATATAGTATAACTTTTCTCGCCATTTGTAAAGTCTCTTTCCTCAACATTAATCCTTGGGCTAATATACAGGCAAAACCCTTGAAAAAGCAGTATGTTTCCTGTAAAAGCGAAAAGGCGTCCCCCATGTGTGTGACTTTCTGTAACGAAATGAAACAAACGCAGGTCTGGCGGCTCCCTTGTTTGGACTTTCAAATCGTGCAGGCCTTACAAATCGCCTTAGTACGACACAAGATTCAAGACCCTCATTTCCCTGATTTCATTTTACTTACGTCCCACCCCGCTTGCTATACCCTAGGACGAGCCTCCACTGAAGCAGAGCGCTCAGCGACTTATGCTTACCCCGTCTTCCCTGTAGAGCGAGGAGGCCACTTAACCTTTCACCACCCTGAACAAGTCATTGTATACCCCATTTTACGCTTACCTACACCCAATGTCCATGCGCACCTCAAGCGTGTGTTGAGCTGGGGGCAAGACGCGCTACAAGCCTTGGGGGTTGACGTGCTGCCCACGGGGGAAGGGTCTGGCTTATGGTGGCAGAAGGAAGGTTGCCCCCTGATTTACAAGGTCGCCGCCGTAGGCATTGCGGTTAAATCATGGACGACCTTTCATGGTTTGGCCCTTAACGTCGCGGTGGAAGAAGCCTTGTGGACGAGCCTCCCTGAAGGGATTCATCCCTGTGCCTTGCCCAACGCCAACCCCTTAAATATACAAGCGCTTGCGCCACATTTAACACGCTTAGACCTAGAAGACGCGCTGATTAATCAACTCCAAAAAGACTCCAACTTAGGTCACGTCACCCTTAATTCTATACCGACGCCCTTGTCGAGCGATGAAAAATATGATTTATTACAGTTCATCCTCCCCAAGTAAGACAACGGATTTTTTATACAAAACATTAGTTCAAACAAGGAAGCCTTCCTCATGAATCACGCAAAACAAAACTGGTCTATCCTCGCCCTTGTCTTAACGCTCGTTCTCGGTATGAAGCTCCCCGCCTTCGCCACGGACGTCACGATTTATCCACAAGGCAATGCCGTCTTTCAAGACACTTTGTCCTTGTCGCTGAAGGAAGGATCCGTTTGGGTGCCTCTTCTACAAGGCATGGATATTTCTGATCTACAGGTCTTTCCTTCCGCAGGGGTTTGGCCGAAGGGCGTGCAGTTCTTAGGGATTCAAAGCCCCCCTCGCACAGGTAGTATTGGAGAATCTTACCTAAATAAAAGCATTTGGGTCAAAGATGTGGTGACAGACAAATACGTCAAAGGCGTTTTAAAGCAATTGACGCCCGAAACCTATACGGCCGTTGTGCAGGTGGGAACCGCCTTGTGGCAAGTTCCCGCCTCTCAAGTCTTAGTGCGAGAAGTGGCGTCCCTGCAGGAGGCTCAAAAAAAAGAAGGCTATGTGGCTCATTTTATGAGTGACTCCACAAAAAACGTCCCTGTGGATGTCTTGTATCAAGTCGGAGGCTTGCGTAGTGATGTAAACTATGTGTGGCAAGTCCCGCAAGACCTTCAGGACGAAAGCGCCCCCATCACCTTAACCGCTTGGTTGAGCCTTTACAATCAAAGTACAAAGGCCTTGCACCAAGCCCATGTCAAAGCGTTATTTGGCGTAAGCGGGCGAGCGGAGGCCTCTCCCAGACCCATGCTCTATCAAAAAGCAGGAGCCTCACAGCTGGCTGCCGATGCCATGATGGCGTCCCCCACCCAGCTTGAGTCGGTGGGAGAATCCCTCCTCCTTAACTTGGCGCAACCCGTGGATTTAGAACGCGGACAAAACGGCACGTATTTGTGGAAACAGTGGACGCCCAAAGCAGTGCAGCGTTATGTCTATGCCCCTACCGAAAATGGATGGTGGTGGCAGTCAGGTAGCCAAGGCCGCTTTGACGCCCCGACCCAAGCCGTACGCCATTTTTTAGAAGTGCCCAAATGGGAATTAGATCCTTTACCTGAAGGGACGTTTCGGGTGTATCAGCGGGATGCTCAAGCCCGTTTACAGGAACTGAGTAATGGGCGTCAAGCGTATCAAGCCGGTCAAGAACCGCTAAGACTCGCTTTAGGCGAAGCCCCCGACTTACGGGCCACTAAGCGACAAGTCAGCTATAGCGAAAACACCAAGCAGATTTTAGTGGGCTATGAAGTGGTTTTAAAAAATACCAAACTAAAAGCCGTGGATATTAGCGTGCAAGAATACCCGCAAGACCGCTGGTTTTTAGATCGTTCGTCTCAAGCTATTACGCCTATAGCAGGCGTGCCTGTGGCCTTTGAGGTCAACGTCCCTGCGCAGTCGGAAGCTACCTTGAGCTATACCTTTAAATTTGTCAAATAAAGGGCTCAATGACTCTAAATCTCAATAACTCCCACCGCTTTTGTAATAGGGGATCACATTTTATTACAGAATAAAGCCCCGCTTGAAACTTAGCGCAACAAAAGCATACAGTCGCCATAACTGTAAAAGCGGTATTGGGCTTCAATGGCCGCGGCATAGGCTTCTAAAATAAAGTCACGATCCGCAAACGCGGAAATCATCATCAATAAGCTGGACTTGGGCAAGTGAAAATTGGTAAGCATACCGTCTACCACATGAAATTCAAAACCTGGGTAAATATATAAATCACTCCACCCACTTTCCCCGTGCTGAAGCCTGCCCCCTTGCTGGCGGAAAGCGGTTTCAAGCGTTTTAACAGTGGTGGTCCCCACGGCGATGACTCGTCCCCCTCTGGCCTTACAGACCTGAATGGCTTCTACCGTGGCCTGTGGTAAGGTGTACGCTTCCCCATGCATGTCATGTTGGCGAATGTCATCCACCATCACAGGCCGAAAGGTTCCCACCCCCACGGAAAGGGTCAGTTCGGCTTGGGCGATGCCTTTTTGAGTCAAGGCATCTAAAATGTCGGTCGTAAAATGTAAACCTGCTGTAGGCGCGGCTTGAGAACCTGCTTCCTTACTATAGACGGTTTGGTAGCGGGTTTTATCTTCTTCGGTCGCAGAGCGCTTAAAATAAGGAGGAATCGGCATTTGTCCAATACGGTACATCAAATCATGAAGGGTGGGCTCTTCTTTTAAGTGGGTACGCACCACGCCATGTCCTGCTTCTTTTTGAGCCAAGACTTCAAAGGTCGCTGTACTCTGTTCAAATTCAATATGAGTACCCACCTTTAATTTTCGAGCGGGACGCATTAAACAATGCCAGTCATGTTCTGATTGAGACGTCGGGTGTAAGAGGAGCACTTCGACTTCTCCTTCCCCCAGCGTGCCATCCGCTCGACGACGCTTGCCTAGGAATCGCGCAGGCAGTACCTTGGTATTATTGACCACGAGTAAATCTTCAGGATTGAGTAAATCGACAATGTGAGTAAACTTTTGATGTTCCCACGTGGCTTGGTCGCAGTGAAGCACCATCATTCGAGAGGCATCCCGCTGGGGCAAAGGGTGACTCGCCACAAGCGCTTCAGGCAGGGTATAGTCATAGGCATCCAATTGAAACAAGTCGATTAAAGGGGCATCCATCATCTGCTATTTCCTCAAGACAAGACCATATTTAAAAAGGGATACCCTTAAAACGGGACACCGCTAAAGGGGGGGGCTCCTTTTTTCATGAAATGACTTAAGTTTAGCACAAAGACAAGCGCCCCTAACGTTTATACTAATAGACGCCCGCGTTTTATGTTTAGGAGTTCTTATTTTAATGCCCCTCGCACTGACGTTATTAAATAATATGCCTTTACCTCGTAGCACTCAATTACAGGAAATTGTTCCCACCGTCACCGAAAATGTGGCAGGACTACTAGGCGGTGTTAGCCCCATAGATGTTTGTACAACGGGAGTGGATATTTATAAAGAGGGTCGCGAACAGCGTCAGCACCGTTTAAAAACCCTAAACGAAGCGAGTAGAGAGATTGCTCCGTCTACCACTTCGTTTAAGGCTTAAAAACGATTGATTCAATCACACTACATTAGTGTTGTCTGGCCTGCATACGGTCTTGACGTTGTTGTTGATTTTGTTGAAAGGATTGGTATCGGGCTTGATGTTCTGCTTGTCTGGCTTGCATTTGTTGCTGGCGTTCATTATATTTGGCCTGCATGTCTTGTTGACGTGACTCACGTTGTTGCTGCATTTGCTGGCGTTGCGCTTCTCGCTGTTGTTGCATCTGCTGATGCTGTGCTTGGTTACCTTCACGTTGTTGCTGCATTTGCTGGCGTTGTGCTTCACGTTGTTGTTGCATCTGCTGATGCTGTGCTTGGTTACTTTGATGTTGTTGCTGCATTTGCTGGCGTTGCGCTTCTCGCTGTTGTTGCGCTTGATTGGGATGTCCCCCTTGCCCTTCGGCAAAAACGGAATGGGCAGAGCAAAGCGTTAAGCCAAACGCCAACGCATACGTCATCACCTGTGGAGTTGAAAATTGTTTCATCATAAAATTCCTCACTCATTTAAAAATCCCAGACTTAGGATTTTATCATCTAATAAAATGCCCTTGATTTTCACACATTAAAATAAAGAGACACACTTCTATCGAATGATTTAGCGAAAGCCTGAACGACTGTTACAAAAGTAGATAAAATAACGTTGACGCCTTATGACTTAAAAAAAACGAAGGGATGACGATGTCTCCCTTCGTGTGTGGTCATGTCTTAGAAAGTTCAAGCAAAACAATTCAAACACAAAGCCCGAACGCCTTCGGCCTGAGCAGGACTAAGCGTTTTGGTGGTACTTAAGTCCAATTGTTCAATCACGTATCGCATTAAAGGGATATTCCCCGCCTCGGCAGCGACTTGTACTTCCGTCATCACTTGACGAAATTCGTATTGTACGGGCAAAGGTTGATTACTAAAAAGTTGACGTAAATCCTTTAAAATATCCAGAGACGTCTTAATCCCCGTTATCCGCAAGGGTTGATAATCCTCTAAAGAAGTCACCCATTTCCATGTGAAGGCGTCCTTACCTGGTCGATTTCGATATTTTTCTTCAAACAGAGTTTCACTACAGCAAATGGCTTCCAAAAATTCATTACTATTGTTAACAAAAAGGGCGTAGATCATGAAATCAGCTTCCTTTAAAGGATGTATTAAAGATTTAATATATAACCCGACGCCATAATGGCGACCGTCCCACTAGGGGAAAAATGACTACGGTAATCGAATTGACGCGCGCTATTGACCGCAATCAGTTGGTCGAATACCCGTCCGTTGTCTCGATAATTACCCGAAATCGCTTCCGCCCCTACGACTTGATATCCTTCACTAAAGCCACTGCCTGTGGGTCGAACCCTTAACCCATTACCAAAACTAGAATCACTGAGCCATAGGTTGCTTAGTATGTCACTACACCCTACGGGACACCACGCACTGGCATCTACCGTTGACCAAACTAAATTGGTACTGCCTTGTGCTAAAAAGGTGGGCCAAGCCGTCCATGTCGGGGTGGTATTGGTTTCATGCAGCCATTTGACTTCAGATTCTCGACTATTCCAGCGACGTACTTTAAAGGGCACAATATTCGAAGAGGCATCCGTTTTAACGGCCAAGGGGAGCTGACGAGAGTGATAATCCAAGGTGGCTATCGTAAAATTAGTCGTCCCTGAAGCGCTATGTAAGACATAGCCTGCAGACGGCGTCGTACTGCTGCCACTGTCCACCAAATAAAGGTAGTACCATGTATTGGGAGAAAGGACGCTCGTCGGGGCTAAGCCGTTTAAGCCTGTGGTGTCCATATTAATGGTGATGTTTCCATTCACACCGAGGTCTCGTAATCCACTTTGGCTACGGCCTAAGGCTTCTCCATTCAGGTTAATAGTACGGGCGGACACATAGCGTGGTACGGGCGTGTGAAGATATCCAAGCGGAAGCGTCACGGCCCCCACTTGCCAAAAACAGCTTCCTACTTTTTGAACCGTTAAGACTTCACCATGAACCACTGCTTGCCCTGTGAGTACTTGTCCTTGTTTTTTCACAATGGGTAAAGCCGTATTGGCACCCACTTTTAAGCTCAGTGCCGTACCTAAATCAGGCGTTTCATTCACTTTAAAGGACACCAAATAGCCTTCAGGAAGCGGATTTGGGGCATACGTGGGACTGATTTCAAAAACATTTTTACTCGTTCCTGTTTCGCTGTTGCCCCATTGAAGTAATTGACGACTGGCATTCAGCGTCAAGGTCCCATTGAGCGTAACATCCTGCTGAAAAGTGGTTGATCCATTAAAGGTTTTATTGCCCGTCAATGTTTTATTTTGATACAGGGCATCATCTAATTCATTGGCCTTATTCACCAATTGGTTTAGTTCAAGGTTCAGGTCATCTGCATTAATAAGTAATCCATTTTGAATGGTATTGCTCTTAAGGCGTTGAATATTGGTCATCATACCGTGTTTTCTCCTTCTATGTAAGACAGGCTATAGCCTGTAATAGTGACAGGTTGTTGGGGCATTTCTCCTGAAAGCGACAATTCAAATAAGCGTCCACTGCCTTCGGGATATAAGCGAGCAATGCCTTTGGCTTGGCTCCCCCAGCGTGCGGTGTTAAAGAGACTGGTGCCGTAAACATCCACCCCTCCCCCCACTAAAATGACGGCTGGGCTTAAGGTATCACTCCCTTCATAGCCCAGTTCCCATGTCCCTGAGGCTTCTAACTCTTCATTGCCAATATTTCCCAAGTACACATCAATCATAGTTAATCGAGACAAAGTACTTAAATCCCCCAACGTGTAAGTGGCGGATATCAACTGCCACGGAATGATAGCTCCGTTGTAACTATTGCCTTGACGTTGTTGTACCCAAACACCAGAATTCGTTCCCGTTAAGAGTTGCCCTAAGGGAAGGGTATTGCCACAAGTCATACTGAGTCCGCTACGGAGACTCCATTTATGTGGCGTGTTGGCGTAATTTTGTACCCACACCTCATTACACACACTGGAACTGCCTGTGGGTAAGCACCACCACAATTCTTTTTCAATGGGGTCATGCAGCGCAAAGGCTTTGCTGAGTTGGGATTGATTCACTTGAGACAAACGCCCCTGCATTTGAGGCGAAATACTACCCACCGCTAAAATGCCAACCTGCGTATTAGGGCCTAACGCATTAATCCCCGAACGAGACAAAAACCAAACATCCTGACCCACGGCCATAATACTGCGAGGGGATTGAGTCCCTAAGGTATTGGAAACCAATTCGACTCGAAAGCTAGAAGCATCTGTCCCGCGTAAGGCATAAATGCTGGTGGTTTTAAAAATCAACAAAACATGTTCATTCGAATAAGGCACATAAAGCGGTTTGAGTGCTGTAATCTGTTGGCCATCCCCTGGATTAATTTGAATGGCTCCCGCACCGTCTTCAAGGGCGGACGGGCTAAAGTCTTCAGGGTCTTCCATCGCGGAAAGATATAACGTATTAGGACGAGTCGCGTCCCCCGAAAGGATTAAGCGGTTGGCGTAGACACAGCCAAAGCTAGGATTCCCTACCGTTTCTCCTTCTGCAATGTAGGGCCATCCCGGCATGGATTCAAAGGTCGCGCTAACCCCATTCCACCGTTTAGGAAGGCTCGCCGCATTGAGAATAAAGCACCACCCTAAAAAAGTGACATACTCATTGGGGCTATTATAAGTCGTACCTAAAGTTTTATAGAGCTCCCCTGTGAGAGGATTGACGTGAAAAAGGGTGTGGCCTGCTTGAATTAGGTTTTGGTCTAAACCTGAAACGTCTTTAAAGGTATACATACTATGAATGGGTGCCCCTGCATTCAGCGGGGTACTATTTTTCACTTCATAGCCCACTATTAAAGTCGACCACCCCGTGGCCGCTTGCCAATGGAGGTTTTCAATATAACGCAGTTGATTGCTCCGTAAAGCCATGGGGGTTTCTTGGGTATCCATTCCACCGTCTAAGGTGGGAATGTGAATGCGTTTACTAGGTAGTGTCGACATTTACTTAAGCCATAAACAAATAGAAGCAAGATGAACAAAAGACAAATAAGCCACATCTAATTTATCGTAACGGGTTGCCATTCGCCTGAAGTTTTTAAGGTCTTTAAACAAGTTTTCTACCAAGTGGCGAGCCTTGTAAAGGAAGTAATTCGACTTGACGAGGAGCCACCGCATTGCTTTTATTAGGGATGACACTTCAGCCCCCATGAGGTGAATCGCCTCAATATTGTTCTGAAACATAGCCCTTGTCCGCCAAAACCGCCGTGGCTTCAAGCCCTTTTAACAAAGGGATGGCTTGGGTTGAGTCGGAAACCTGCCCTGCGGTGACGATAAAGCGAACGGGGTTGCCGTGGCTGTCACAAACGGCGTGAAGCTTGCTCGTATAGCCCCTGACGATCGTCCTAACGCTTGTTTTCCGGCACTTTTTTGCCCCTGCTGAACACTGGTGGGCGCGAATAATCGTCGAATCAATCATAAGCCATTCGGTATCTGCCGATGTGGCAAGGGTGTTGAAAATCATTTGCCAAATGCCTTGTTTCGCCCAACGAATGAAGCGCTTGTGAACACTGCTCCACTTGCCGTAATAATAGGGAAGCGACCTCCATCTTCCCCCGTTTCGCACCCATCCATAATAATGCTTCTACAAAAGACGGTTGTTTTCGGCAGTGCGTCCTCTATGATGCGACTGACCAGGTAGAGCCTCTTTTATCTGATTCCATTGGGCTTTAGACAACTCGTATTGAATATAATCGTTCATAATAAATCCCTCAAAACAACTAGATCTTGGATTTATTATATCATTATTTATATGTCGACACTACCTAGGCATAAAGAATCCTCATTTAAAAAATTAAACGCCACGAAAGCCAGTGTTTGGCCCCCTAAGGCGAAGGGAACTAAAAAGGGGTTGATAGGTTTTTTTAAGCCGTAATAAGCCTTCTTCATAGAGTCTAAAATTCAGCAGACTGCCTTGGACTTCACCTAAAAATTGCTGTAAATACGCCACACCCCCTAAAACCAAGAGATATTCCGCCCCATTGGGAAGCATCGGGACATCCGTATTGGCTTCTAAACGAGTCAGAACCGGTTCAGCCATTAAGCGAAGGGTCCCTGCTTTCGTCGGCGTTGGGTAAAGGGTCATCACATCTTGATTAAGATAAAATTGAGACGGACTTTCTGCCGTTTGAGCATCCAGCCATTCTTGACGTTCAGGCTCATAACGCAGAGAACTCCATTGCGTGGCGGACTGACTCTTCACCCATACCGTTTGTAAGGCAATCAGGGGAGAACGCGTATTATACGCTTTTAAATCCAGTGTATTCATCCCAGCGGTATAAGGAATTTCAATTTGTTCCTTCAAGGTCGGCAACGTCATACTGAGTCGAATATCTTCGTACACTTGATTTAAAAAGCTAAGGGTCTGCTTGACTGGAGTGGTATTGATCAGCAAGCTGGTGACGCTTTTTTGACCACAACGATTCAAAATTTCATTAACCAACGTTAAAGCATTTTTGGGGGCATTCATGGGAATTTCCTTATTGTGGATTGATGACGCACGACGGTGGACCTTCCCCCTGCATAGTCAAGAGGGAAGGTTTTCCGCAGTGGGAGGGTTGGCTTTAAAAACCGAAGAGCATTTACAAAAGCGCTTAACGCATTACGCCATCGTACAACGGAGCCATGCCCCTGCTTCAGGGCGGACCGCTTTAGAACCAAACAAATAGAGGCCTCGAACGGCGTGGGCAAACATATCGGTGGGTCGAATATGCTCGACGTTGTTGACTTGTGCCGCAAGGGTAATAAAATCTTTCTGAAACGCGAGAATCGGCACCACGCCCCCTGTTAAGGTAGGTACATTGGTGGACACATAAATTTGGAATCCCGCCACATTGCCTAAGAAACCGTTTTGAATGGCTTGATCGCCCAAGCTTGTGGCCCGCATAAAGGCGTCACTTTGCAGTAAAATCCGTTTGAATCGAGGATTCACAATCAGGACACGGTCTTCTTGGGGCACATTTTGGGAATCTAACATTTCGGCCATTAAGGTAATGTTATCGTAGATGTTCGCTTTGGTAATCGCGGTAACGGTAGAGGCGCCTCCTACAATGTTCGCCACAGGGATGTCCAAATAATGATTGTATAAATACGCATCGACCACATCTCTCACCGCAATAGCGGCTCGTTCTGTATAGCCTTCAATAATAGGAATATCCGCTTGTGCCACATCTAAATCATCAACACGAAACGCAAAATACTTCTGTTGATTAATCGTGAGCATCTGTTTGGGGTCTGTTAACGTTTCATAGGTAATGGCGGTGCTTCGGGTATAATCTCTCACCGTGACGCTTCCGTAGGAGCGAATATGGACGACATCACCTGCTTTTTTAATTTCGCCTTCGTAGTCTCTATTCACCAAGCCCGCCATGACAGAATTTTTATTAAAACTCTTGAGAATGACTTGGCTCCAAATTTCAGGGACAAAGTTATCATAGACCATGGGTGTATTCCTCAAATAATTGTGGGGGGACTTTTAAGTGTTCAAGGGATTTATTGAATACGGTTCTCCTTAAAGGCCTGGCGAATAACTGCTTCATTCGCAAGATATTCTTGAGGGGACATTTTTCCGATTTCACTTCGGGTAAACACACGAGGGACAGGGGCTTTACTCGGGAGCTTTCCTTGCTCGACAAAAGGCATTTCGGGGGCTTTATTCGGCGAAGAAGCAGTGGCAACATTTACATTGCCTTGGAATTTCGTCACAAAATTGCTTAACGCTTCCTGAAACAAATCAGGCCAAGGCGCCAATACCCCATCGGTATCGTTTTCAATTAAACGCGCCACTTCTTCTAAAATGTAGTTCATTACGGGTTCTGCATCTGGATTTTGACGCAAAAAACCCTGCATGGCCACGCGCGCTTGCCCGTCTTCATTCGCGACCAGCAAGTGGGCTTTAATGGCTTGATCAATTTCACGCCGAATAAAAGCGATAGGATTCTGTTGAAACTCAACAAGGGCTTGTCGTTGAAGCTCGGCTTCTGTTTTAGCATCGCGGACAGACGGTTCAGGCATTAGAGGGGGTCTCCTTCTATTTTAGGGGGCATAATGAGGACAGGCCAATAAGCCTTTCCAAAACGTGTGTTGATTTCTGAAAAATAAAAAGCCCGCTCAAGCCTTCTTGGTTGGGAGAAGGCTTGGGTTGATGGCGGTCAACAAAAGGCGGACTTTTCTTACTAAACAGCGGGAGGCAATTCCGTTAGGAGTTCTTCATCTTTAAAGCCAAGGTGACGTATCATTCGCTTGACAATGGCCTCCATATTCAAGCGTGGGAGCATGTTCGGCCAGTCTTGCATGGTTTTTACAAAAAAGAGTAGGCTTTCCAGTTCTTGCTCTTCCTTCAGTTGCCCTCGACTCCCCAAGACCCGAATATCACAGCAAGAACGTTGAAATACATCAGGGGTCATGGTTTCATATCGTGGCGTCAAGCTGCCCTTTTCAAGCAAACGAATCTCTTCAGGGTAGACCCAAAACTGCTTAGCCAGTTCATACACCAACTGAAGCATCGGTTCTAGGCATTCTTGTTCCAGTTGCATCAACATCCCATCATATTTTCGGTGGGCATTGGCCGTGAGCGTATTGACTTCGGTGGCGGTACGAACAGGCGCATTACTGCCTTCTAAAGCCCCTGTCATCAAGCGAAGAGAACCCGTTGTTTCTAAAATTTCGATTTTTAAATCTTCAATTTCTTGAAACGCGATACTAATGTTTTGCGCCACGAGAGGTAAGGGACGAAGGGTATCATGATTTTTAACAGGAATTAAAGCCCCTGGGCGGTAATCCATAGAAAGTGGATCAAAAATATCATCATTCAACAAATAGGTAAAAGGCGTATTAATACACAAATTTAAAATATCGAGTTTTTGATTGGTCAAGGTATTAATCGCATGTTGCAGACCTAATGATTTTTCAACCGCGCCAATACCGTAACCTTCATGGGGTACAGGAATTAAACTCCCCACCACAAAAGGTGCCTGTCCACATTCAAGGCCATGGGCTTCAAAGCGAAGCACTGTACCCGTTTCTTCAACAATAACGGCCACATGATTCGGATACACTTTTTCGTTGATCGAAAAATCTCCCCATATTTCAAGTAAGGTAATGGATTCTTGTTGAAGGGTAAGGGCTTCTGAAGGTCGCTGATGCCGACGCTGGTCTTGCATTTGACGACTCAAAATCGCCGTATTCACATAACGGGGTTCTTGTAAGACCTGTGCCAATGTTTTGCGAATACGTCGAATCAAGCTTCCTTCGCGCCAATCTTTGAGTGCTTCGTCAATGTAAACATCTTGAATGTTTAACAGCTCAAAGCGAGGCCCTTGTTCTACCAAAACATCTTGAACGTCACGCGTGTATCCCACCGTCAGACCTAATCGTTTAATGGGGACTTGGCGAACTTTCTTAGATTTTTCATAATACCAAGGCATCATCATCACACTATTACCTGTGACCAATAACTGTTTAAGGAATAAGCCAAATGCCGATTGAAATCCTTGTCCTGCCAGTTTGTGATGCAATAATGTTTCAAGCATACTCGCGTCTTGCTGGTCTTCTTGCCGTTGTCCAAAAACATGGAAAAAACGCCCTGACTTAGGGAAAAGCTGACTCATAATGGTATTGTGTAAGTTTTCAACCGCTTGAAACACGACAGGACGAGCCACTAAATTTCCTTCAGGGCTTCCCCCACGTGGGGCGTCCATTTCACAACGATACGCCTTCCAACAGGCTTGCCAAATCCGTTCTTTTTCTTGACGTTGCTCACGACGATTTTTCATCACCTGTAGCATTTCTTGTACAAAAGCGTTGTAGTCTTCACGGCTCAAGCCCAAAGCCATATGAGGTTCTTCGGCAGGCATAGCAAATTCAAGGGTCATCATACAGAATCCTTTACGTATTAGATGAAGGGTACTAAAAAACCAGAGACACTTTTGCCTTCCCTTGCATGTCTGAGTCTCATGCAAAGTGAACGTAAGATCTCCGTGGTCAAAAAAGAAAAGTCCATCACGGGTGGGTTGATACTCTTAGCTTAACAAAGTAAAAGACTTATTTCTAGTGGTCTTGCGTGCATTTTCTGCACGATTTACCAATCATTTTGTATCATTTTTGTTACAAGTAACCCCTACACGCAAGCACGGTCTCCTTCAGAGTAAGGAGGCATTTGCGGTTTCTGCTATTCTTTGTTAGAATTAGGCTTGTTTGTTACTGTTAATTTGTACTATTACGTAAAGGATTTTATTCATGACCACCTTACTTTCAAGTCCTCCTTCTGTCTTAGACAGTTTGAATCTATCTATCGGAAAAAAAGTTCGCTTACAGCGCTTAATGTATCAATTCGGGCCTGGAAATGGCAAGTTGATGATTCTTCCTATTGACCAAGGTTTAGAGCATGGACCTGTTGATTTTTTTGATGACGAAAACAATGTCATGGCGTGTGCCAATCCTGATTTTCAATACAAATTAGCCATGGCAGGACAATTTTCCGCCATTGCCTTACATATCGGCTTGGCAGAAAAATATTATGCCGATTATGCAGGGAAAATTCCCTTGGTTTTGAAATTAAACGGCAAAACCTGTGTACCTTCTGATGAAGAAGCCTTTTCGCCTTTAACGTCTACCGTAGAAGACGCTGTTCGCCTAGGGGCAGATGCCGTAGGTTATACCTTGTTCGTGGGTTCTCCTCGTCAAGATGAAGACATTGCACAATTCCGTGAAGTTCGTCGTGAAGCTGAAAAATACGGTATGCCTATTATCATGTGGGCTTACCCTCGTGGAAGAGACATCGACAAAAAAGGTGGCAAAAACAGCTTATACGCCATTCAATATGCGGCTCGTGTAGGGGCTGAACTAGGGGCAGATGTCGTTAAAGTTAATTACCCTGAAATTTCAGACGCCAAGCGTTCGACCTATCCCGCGCCTTACAACGCACTACAGTATGATGCTTTAGAAGCGGCTCGTTCTGTGGTCAACGCCGCAGGTTCTAAAACCAAAGTTATTTTTTCAGGTGGCTCTAAAGTCAGCCATGATGAATTGTATGCAAACGTTCATACAGCGTTCCAGTCTGGCGCCATTGGTTTGATTTTTGGTCGTAATATGTGGCAGCGCCCTATGGATGAAGCTGTTAATATTACCAAAAACGTCCATGAGATTTTTGGTCAATACTAGGTTAAACGAGTAATAGGGAGTCGAGGCGTTGAGTTGCGACTCCCTATTTTGTTTTATGAGGGATAATATCGTGGCAAAAAACCTTTCTGGCTTGATTGATTTTTTAAAGGCAGAAGCACCCGAACTTGAGACACGAGTAGTGCATTCAGGGCAAGGGGGACGTGAAGAGAAAGTTCTCTATGTTTCCTCGAATACCCAAGACTTGAATTTCTGGACCATTTTTTTTGCCTTAGTCGGTAGTCGTGTGGATGCCCATAGCTTTATCCCCCAAGCCTTACAAGCTCAAGTCCCGATTATTTTCATCCAAGCAGGGCGTTATGAGGTAACAGGGCAAGAATCCGCCATTATGGTGCAAGTTAAGAATACCACGCATGCTTATGCCCTAGCCTCCGCATTTGTGAATGACTTTTCTGTGCTAACACGCCCTTTAAAATTTATTGGTGTAACAGGCACCAACGGCAAAACGACGGTAACGCATTTAATTGAACAACTCATTAAAGCGAAGGGTGATTCGGTCGGTTTAATCGGCACTTTGGGCGTTCGTCATACGGGACATGACTTTGAAGAGACAGGACACACCACCCCCTTAGCCGATTCTTTGCAGTCTCATCTTCTCAAAATGGTTAACAGTCAAGTGGAATCCGTCGTTATGGAAGTGAGTTCTCACGCCCTTGAACAGTATCGTACCGCCATGATTGATTTTGAAGTCGGCGTGATTACGAATTTAACGCAGGATCATTTGGATTATCATATTACACTGGAACATTATGCCCAAGCCAAAGCACAGTTATTTAAACAAATGGCCAAAGGCAAGCCCACGACTTCGAAAACTGCCGTCATTAACGTGGATGATCCGTGGCACCCCACGTTTATTGAGGCTTGTCCCGCTGGCGTCACGATTCTACGTTTTGGGATTCATCACCCTACGGCCAATATCCGTGCTAAAAATCTTCGTTTTACCATTGAAGGCACTTCTTTTGACCTTGAAACCCCCGTGGGTGAAGCCACAGTCCATATTCAATTAGCAGGTGAATTTAGTGTCTATAATGCACTTGCCGCGATTGGTGCAGGGCTTGCGCTTCAATTACCCTTGGATTTTATTATTCATACCCTTGAACAGCAACAGGGCGTGCATGGACGTTTTGAAGTAATTCATCAAAATCCTTATGTCATTGTTGACTATGCCCATACGCCTGATGGTTTAGACAATGTGCTTAAATCAGCCAAAGCCGTCTTACCAAAAGGGGGAGAACTCATTACTCTTTTTGGTTGTGGGGGAGATCGAGATGCCACCAAACGGCCAAAAATGGCAGGGATTGCAGAAAAATGGTCAAATAAAATCGTGGTCACCAGTGATAATCCACGTCGTGAAGATCCAGAGCAAATTATTGCGGATATCTTAACAGGGTTTCAACATTTAACACCCAGCACCCTGAAAGTCATTGAGGATCGAGCCACCGCGATTGCCACCGCACTCGATTGGGCGAAGGCAGAAGATATTGTCGTCTTAGCAGGGAAAGGCCATGAAACCTATCAGATTCTAGCCCATGAAACCATCGATTTTGATGATACCCAAGTCGCCTTAGCCCACCTTGAAAAACGGATGAAGTCTTAAATGCATCCAATTCTATTTCAATGGGGATATTTTACCCTTTATTCCTATGGCGTGATGGTGGCCTTGGGCATGTTGGTGGGTACAGGCATCATTGCTGTTCAGTTAAAGCGACGCATCGGCGTGAATGACTTTTTACCCACGTGGATTTTAATCATCATGCTGAGCGCTTTTATAGGCGCGAGAAGCTTACATGCTCTGTATTATCCTGATTTATTTTGGGCCAATCCACTAGCGTTTATGTGCTCTACAGGGGGACTGGTTTGGTATGGCGGATTTCTAGGGGGTCTCTTGGCTTTTTTAGGCTTGGCCTATCGCTCTACCTATGCGGTATTACCCTTGGCGGATGCTTTTGCACCAGGTGTGCTGGTGGGCTTGGCGTTTGGGCGCGTGGGTTGTTTTTTAGCAGGGTGCTGTTATGGCACGCCTTGCCTAATAGAGGCTTTGGCGGTTCACTTCCCCGTGGGGCATCCTTTATATGAGGTAGGGGTTCACCCTGTTCAATTGTACGAAAGTCTCGGCGCTTTGGTATTAGTGGGATTAATGTACTTAGGGGGAACGTATTCCCCCCGAGCAGGCTTGAATATGACGATCTTTTTATTGGGGTATGGGGTTTTACGTTTTGCTCTGGAGTATTTAAGAGGCGACAAACTCATGCTTGCCCAGACTTTATCTGCTTCACAATGGATGAGCCTTCTGGCCATTTTAGCAGGCCTATGCTTAGGGTTTTATCGGCTTTTTGTCTCTCATCAAAAAATGAACACAAGAAAATAAGGCTATCTACCTACTCCCCAAGAGGGCGAACAATGTTTTGTAGACTAGGGGCCTGCTGAAGCACTTCCTTCCATGCCGTGGGGGTCATGACTTTTAAGGCATTGCCTAAAGTCATGGCCTGTGTTTCCTTCAAACGATTGGGTGCAACCCGTTGAGTATCTACCATGGACTTTAATTGCAAAAACCCATTACCCCCTTCGGCCAAATAGCTATTAATCGCGACTTGAAATATTTGATCGTCAGCCAAAACTTTCCCTGTACGCGCATCAAGGAGCTGATGAATCCGTTTCCCTTTAACCGCAGGGGGATTCAAGACCGCAATCACTCCTGAAAAATGAAGAAAGCCCCCCCAATTGGGGTCAGTATCGATTTTGCTTAATCCCTGTTCTAAAATCGCTTCCAGTTGAGGCTTACGCAAAGACACGATAACGGTTTGATTGTCAAAGGGCAAGATTTGCAAGGCGTCTCGACGAGTGAGAGGGGCAGGCATAAAACGTCGATTCCCACGAATCCCCCCACTATTGAGTAAGACGACATCCACGTTTAAATAACGACGTAAGACTTCAGCGATTTGTTGTGCAGTAGAGCTATAGACCCCACGAATGGCGGATTGTTGGGTATCCCAAGCCACAGGTAACTGAGTGACTTGCTCATCTAGCCCACGTAAATCCATCGGCGTATGTTGTAATACGTCCTGTTCAAAAGCAAAATCTCGAGGAAACTGCTCGGGGGTCAAGGCGGTAACTTCATAGTGCCATTCCGCCAAGCGTGTTGAAGAAGACTCTTTAAAGCCCAAGCGCTTAGGGAAAGAAGGATTGAAATTCAATTGTAAATGCCCAACGGTACGGGCGTCACTGTCCACCTTAATAATAGGCACCCCGTGAATCACCTGTAACAATTGGTGATGGTCATGCCCCCCTAAAATGACATCAATCCCCTTGACGTCTTGAGCCAATCGACGGTCTTCCGCAATGTTTAAATGCGTCAGTGCAATAACGGCATCAGGATGTTCCTTTTTTTGCCACTGTGGTAAAAGGCGTTGAGCACTTTGAATGGGGTCTTCAATCGTCATGAAGGGAGCCACTGGATTCAACTGCAAAGTTTCAGGGGTTAACAGGCCAAAAATAAGGATTCGCTTGCCCGCTTGTTCTAAAATCATATAGGGATGAACCGCCTGAGCATTTATTGTTGCATTGGGTAAAAAAGTAAGATTGGCTGCCAACCAAGGAAATTTCGAAAGGGTAAGGGCTTCTTGTAAATGAGCCTCCCCAAAATCAAATTCATGATTTCCCAAGGTCGCCACCTTCACCCCTAAGGCATTCAACCCTTCCACCATATGTAAGCCATGAGTCAATTGACTGTCTCCTGAAGGAGAGAGTAAATCCCCTCCAAAAACCACATCTAGATTAGGAAAACGTTCCTTTTCTTGAGTGAGATAGGTTGAAAAACGGCTCAAGGTCCCCGAACGCTCATCAGGATACGGCTTCCACTCGTAGACATCATTAAGATGAATCAACTGCACACATGTTTGTGGAGCAGGACAATGGAATTTGGGAACCCCTTCGCTGGCATACACAGGCAATAGACCCCAAAATAAAAGGTTCATCAGAACGAGTACATAACGGAAGCATTTCAACATGTGGCATTCCCTTTGTTTATTTTGACAGGGTCCTTCATTTTATAACACAAAAAAAAGGATGATCTTTAAAAATCATCCTGAGTGAATAGGGTAATGATATAGGGTCTAATCAAAATCTTCTTTAAGATGTGTTTATTCTAGCACCTTCATTCAAAATATGAATCATTCATATGTTGAATAGGCCTAAAATTGACTAAATTGTTACATTAGGCTTCGAATTTCAAGGGGTTTAAGTCTTAAAAAACGAATCAAACACACGGTATAAAAGCGTCCCAAGGGCACACGATAATTCCGCCAGTATAAGGCCTGTACTGTAACAAATAAAAGATCCTTTGAAGGCGAATGGAACCAATTCACAGTGTGCTTAGAATCAGAGAGAGCAGGACAGGCTTGCACATTTTTTGGCTCTAACCAAAAGCCCTTGCTTAAAGGGAGCTGAGGTGGCGTCCAGCCCTGCCCCGCTAAAATCTGACGTGCCAAGACTTCTCTTGAAGAGTTCCAATTTAAGCCTACTTGTTCAATTAAACGTTGTCGATGATGAGAGGCACCCCAAAAAGATTGTTCGCACGCACTGTGATGAAAAGCCTCTAAACCTTGAGCCTGAATACGGTCTTGAACGTCTCGTAAAAAAGGAGCTACTCTTTTCAGAACTTTACTTTGTAAGTCACCCGCCGACATTTCAGGATCAATCGTTATCCTTTCTTGCGCGAGAATCGGCCCTTCATCTAAAGTGGCGGTGAGATGATGCAGGCTTAAACCGCTCTGAGTTTCTCCAGACAATATACAAGCGATATAAGGATTAATTCCTCGATGAGCAGGCAGTAAAGAAGGATGAAGATTCCATACTTTAATAGGGGCTAAAAGTTCCAGTGTTTTTACAGATAAAATTTCTCCCCATGACGCCACTAAAATAAGATCAGGCTTAAGCACATGGACAATATGTGCCGCAATGCGAGGATCTTCAAGCCCATGAAAGGTTTGAATCCATGAATGCGTTTCAAGGGGTAGGCAAGGGATTTCTTCAGGATGAGTGACTACACCAAGCAGTATGATATTATGGGGGAACAGTCTTTCTGAAAAGGCCATTAAAACCGCTTGAAAAAGCCTACCCTTCCCCACCACGAGTATTTTCAACCCAGAAACCTCATCAAAACATGACTACGCGGGAGGAGTAGCCGCCACTTCTACGGTAGGGGCGACCGTTGTGGCAGCAGTCCCACCAAGCTTATCGATTTTCAGAAAAATATCCAAGGTTAAGGTTAAGACCAAGGGCGTGCCCGATACAGAGGTACTCGTCGCTGTAGGGGTAATGGCAACAGGCTTTCCCGCTTCTAAAGCACTGGGGCCACTATTGCTTACGGCAGAGCCTCTAAATAATAACACACTTGGGGCATTAGGGTCGATTTTAAATTCCAGACCTTTAATCGCCACAAAAGGGGCATGTTCTGCAAGTTTGCGCACAAAGTTAACTAAACCCAAGTAAGAACCTCGAACATCCATCGTATAGGTATATTGCTCTGCCGATACATTCAAATTTAACTGCTGAACCTGTTCCGAAGAAAAAGGAATCAAGTCTGGCGAAAAAATATTTTGTACATTAGACGCACTCGCGGGAGCAGTCGTCGTGGGCGCCGCAGGTGCCTTGGGATCAACTGTCGCCAAAACCTGCTGCACGTGAAAAATATCGACAGATTTATGAATACTAGGTAAGGCCAATGAATCCGTGCTGAGTGTTCCTAAGCTTTTAAGGAAATCGAATATTTTAACCGATGCAATTTCACCTTCTCTTAAAAGAAGAAAATGATTGGTATTAAGCTTAGACTCTGCTTCCAACTCTTTTGCCAAAGCATCCAAGGTTTCTTGCTTGGTAATTTCTTCTTGCTTGGTTTTAATATCTTTATCTAATTGATCTGCCGTGGCGAGTACCGAACTAAATAAAACATTGAAGGCGAGAAAAACAACTAAAACAATTCCCCCTATCCCCCCTAAAAATTCAGGAGACATCAGTATTTTTTGAAAAGCGGGATGCTGAGGTGACCAAGGAGAAGCATGATTAGGAAGCGACATAGATATACACCTTTATGGATCAAATTCAAAGTAAATGATGTGCCTTGCTAAGCTGCGGGAGGGGTAGTTGCAGGAGGAGGAGTAGCCGCAGGAGTAGCCGCCGCCGCATCAGGAGCGGCAGGATCGGCACCCATATGGGCTTGCCATTTATAATAGGCATTTTCCCCACTAATTTTATCTACTTTTTCAACAGGTTTGTTTGTAGTGGAACCCTGTTCCGTTTTCGTTTCCACAGGCGCTGCTTGTTTTTTTTCAGACTCGCTCGCATTAGACAACGAAGGATTGATTAGTAAATTGGTGGGCGTTACATCTGAATACGTGATTTTATCGGTTGAAAAGGTGGGTTGTATTTTATCAAAATATCCTGCGATATCTTGCCCCGTTTGACTCCCCCCCGTCAATTTCAAGAAGGGTTTTCCTTTATTTTGCTGTAGAGAAATAGAATCAATCCACAAGGTATTGGGCAACTCTTTTTGTACATTAATTAACCATTTCGCCACATTGACATTAAATTCACTATAACGCTTTAACCATACCGCTTCGGCATAAATTTCAGGCGACGTACTGGGCGCTTGATGCTGAGCAATCGTTTTTTCAAGCTCCCCTAATTTAATACCGTTGGTGATATTGAAAACCGACAAAACTCCATAAGCAACCAAAACCAATAAGAAGACCAAGACATTGCCCGCAATCGCAAAAGGAAGCACTTGGCGACGTAACCCTGCCAGTAAAAAATGTAATTGCTTGGACTTGGGTAATAAATTTAGAGAATGCACATTAGGCATTTCTAAAGACATGGCTGCCCCTAAGGCTTCTACCGTACAAGGATAAAAGGCTCGTCTTGCTCCTAAAGAGGCAATGGTTTCCACCGTTTGTTCCACTAAAATCACTTCTTCAAAATTTGCAAAGCTTTGTGCTAATAATTCGGAAGGCACCCGTGAGTTGTTGTGAATCACAATCACTTCATTACAACCTGTCAAGAGTGAAGACAATCCAGATATATCTTGTTGTAAATCATTAACCAATTCTTCAGGCTTTATATTTTGCAAAGAAACAGGGGCTTCCGCCACATGTAAAATGTGAATCCCCTGCAAAACCAAGTTACTGGAATTGCCTTCGTTTAAAATTGAAACCAGTCGTACTTTATCGTCATTTTGAAGCGTCCCTGTGGTTAATAACCCCTTAATAACCGCAGTCAAATTACTTTCAATGGCACAAATTTTCAATTTTAAAACATCTTCTACAATACGCAATAACTCATTGAGTGTTGTCGTGGGATAGGCCGTATAAAGACAGTTGACTTCATATTCTTGAGAAAGTAAATCCAAAACGATCCAATCAATCCTCGGTTCTTCTTTTTTAAACAGTACCGAACGTTCTGCTTCACCAGCAATCAAGCTAGCCGTATCCTCTTCACTTAAACCACTGGGGATGTTAATAATACGAGTATAAAAACTAGGCAGCATAATCGAAACAGGCACTTTAATGGGGATACTCATTTCATGCAGAAGATTTGCCATACTCTCCGCGAGGGCATCACCATTATGGATCATTCGTGTACTTAAATCAAAACCTGTAATGGGAACAAAGCCCGCATTAATAATTTGGCCCGTTTGCGTATTCAGCCATACCAATTCTAATTTGGTAAAATCAGATGAAAAAGCAAGGGAAACACAACTATTTTGTGGTTTGGCTCCAAGAGTAGAAGGCAGCTGCATTGTTAAAGTCTCTTTCTCTTTACGCGCTTTAATTAAATCATTATCGATCACAATGATTTCTCTCTTTGCTAACTATACTCGACCGTTGACTTAAACAGAAGGTGTAATCGTTTAAAATCCATTGAGCAGATGAAATGAAGCCCCTCGTCCTTTTATTTTGGCCCACCTCCTTCAGGTAACGGAACCCACCGAACAGAACACTTGCCATTTAAAAAGGATGTGCTAACATAACAATGCAAAAAGATGAAAATACTTCAGGTGTTA
The DNA here is from genome assembly GCA_050916035.1 of Vampirovibrio sp. Taxonomy (GTDB): domain Bacteria; phylum Cyanobacteriota; class Vampirovibrionia; order Vampirovibrionales; family JAJTHC01; genus JAJTHC01. Next base: position 56,807 of record CP050876.1, read on the forward strand.
AAAAATTAATACTTAACTGAATTTTTTTGAGTCTTTCTTGATGCGGCTTAGGCTGCGAACTGTATGCGGAAGTGACGGTAGGCTAATCCCTACTTTTAACCAAAACAATTTTGTTTTAACCAATGACCTGTCCTTTCCCCATTGCGGTTACCCCCTTGTGAAATAATACAAGGCACAATTAAATACCCCAGTGTAGCACTGGTTGGTCATTTAAAGGTAGCGGTGATGCTATACATGGAGCGCTTAAGCTTAGCAAGTACGGAGAATCTTCCCTCATGAGAGATTGGAAGCAAAATACGTGGGCTTGTTTATTTTTGGCTTTATCTATAGCCGCTTACGGAAGCACCTTGGTTTATGGTGCGGAAGAACAAGCCTCTGCATTGGTTTCGCTGCAGCATCAAAGCACAGCGAACCCAATGCCTGCCCTGACCCAAGTCGCCAATGTGGCGGCAACAGCAACGATGATGAAGGAGCCTGAGCTCAAAAAGGAAGTGCCTGCAAAAGTCACGCTCCTTAAAAAAGAGGCCACTCCCCTTCAAGCGAAACCCTTTGTGGCTCAACACTCAGCGCTTCAGATTCAAAGCCCTGCCATGGTCAATCATTATTTGAAGTCCATGCCAGACACCCTGACCTTGTCCTCTGCCTTTCAGCAAGAAAAATCTTACCTCTTGCGAACGGTATACAATAAAAATTTGGAAGAAGCAGGCTTTTACATCAATGATGAAGAAGTCTTTCGCTTTCGTTCCAAATTGGGGTTTTTGACCCCTTATTTACGCTCCAAACAAGTCATTCATCGTTTGAATGTTTATGCCAAAGGAGACTATTCTTATCAGGATGTTCACCTTAAACGCCAAGCCGATGGAAACTTCCATTTGATGGTAGGCACACACATTCTGACCGTGGTAGACGAAAAAACAGCGCAAGTGGCTCACATGCCCTTGGACACCTTGGCTCATTTGTGGTTGAGACAACTCCGCCTCGCTTTAGGCGAAGCCCCTTCTGCCAATCCTGTGTTTAGCCTGACGCAATCGGGTCGTTTCATTGCAAAAGGATTGGCGTCTTGGTATGGCCCAGGGTTTAATGGACGCAAATCGGCGGATGGGTCTCGCTTTAATATGAATGCCCTGACCGCCGCACATAAAACGCTTCCCTTTGGGACGAAAGTACGTGTGATTAACGAAAGTAACGGCAAAAGTTGTGTCGTTAAAATCACGGATCGTGGACCCTATGGTCACCATCGGGTGATTGATTTGTCTAAAGGCGCGGCTCAAGCCATTGGTGCGATGTCTTCGGGCATTGCGAAAGTACGCTTAGAAGTCTTGGATTAACCTGACTTTTAATTCAAGGCAAGCAGGGGAGATAAAAGTCTTCCCTGTTTGCTTTAATAAAATTGCCTTAATAAAAAAAACCTGTAGCGAAATAAGCTTCTCTACAGGGGGGACATAGGCATCATATAAAAGAGGAAAGTTTAAGGAGAGAAAAGAAAGGTAAGCGTTAGAACAGGGGGAACATAACAACAAGAGGCAAGCATTTATTCGTCAATGAAAGCCATTACATAAAAATTGAACAGGACGGGACAAAAAATTTGAGACAAGAGAAAAGCATTAAATTTTTGAACAAGAGAGAGACAAAATAAACGAGAGAAGAGAGAGAGAGAGAAAAAAGTGGAGTAAATCTTCTGTAAAGCAGTGGTGGGGTGTAAGGCGTTTTCTTCTGTGTGTGGGCTGTCTTACTTCTTAATAAAGTATTAAGACTGTATAAAATTGCCTATTTTGAAACAATTGTTAAGAAATAATTACACACTTGGTATTGAAGTCATAAAGAGCCTAAGTGGATTTAGACTTCCCTTTGGATTTGGCGGACCCTTGGGCAACCGTCGTACCGTTTTCTTTACTTGCATTCTGATCTAAATGATTCATCGGGTTGACGGCCACACCGCCTTGTTTAATTTCAAAGTGTAAATGATTCCCCGTTGAATTGCCTGTACTGCCCACCTTACCAATTTGCGTCCCTTGTACCACCACTTGGCCTTCCTTTAGTGGAGAAGGTTCCAACATATGTCCATATAAGGTTTCCGTTCCATCGTCATGTTTAATTTCAATACAATTACCGTACCCACCTTTTACATTACTGAAAGACACTATGCCCGACTTTGCAGCCACAATAGCTGTCCCCGCATCCGCTCCAAAATCAACGCCTGTATGAGGCCTCATTTTCCCCGTCACAGGATTAACACGTGAATGGCTGAAATCTGACGTTTTAGTCCATTTACTGCCTTGTAAAGGATGAATAAATCCTCCCGTCCCCGAAGCAGGCACGCCATTGGCGGGGACTACGCTGGGAATGCTGGGTATGGGGGAGGTCATCGCGGTGATTTGTGGGGCAGGGACTGGGTTAGCCACGGTGTTGGACATAGCCGTCGAAGTACCCCCCCCACCCGCAGCGAGTGCTTGCGAAATGATACCTTGTCCTTCAGCATACGCACCATTAATAATCTCTTTAGTCTGATCTACTTCAGAAGGTACAAAAGGTTCAGAAGCGGGTAATGCAGCGGAACGCATGCTGGCAGGCGAAGACGCCACCATCTTGCCCCCACTTGCTCCATTCGCCATTAAAGGCGAAGTCTTCATCGACGCCAACCACATAGCTTGGTTCTGATTCAAGGCATCCCGTTGCTGTTTAAGCTGGGCGGCTTCTTGGGTCTGTCGTTCAAGACTTTGTGCGGTTGCTTCCATACCTTGAGTCAAGGCCTGAGCCTCCCCCAAAATAGAATCGAGTGCTGAATTACCCGTCGGACTAAGCATCGCAGGCCTTTGTGGTATAGGCATGGCAGAAGAAGGATGTCCCAAAGCCAGGGCGGATGTCACAATCACAATGCGTAAACCTCATGAGGATTCTCTTAATTCAATCGTCATCAGCATAAAAACAAACATGAAGCAGCCTTGTGCTAGGGTTTTTAAAATTTTAAGATTCTTCAGCCCTCAAAACAAACGAGAGAAGACCTTAGATCTTCTCTCGCTGCATACCATTTAAAAAATAACGAAGCTTCTAAACCACGCTAGGGAGCTTGTCGCTGGTGTCCACCAAACCAAATTTCAAGGCATACAACACCGCTTGAGTACGGTCATTGACTTGTAATTTTTGAAAAATATTATTCACGTGCGTTTTAACCGTCGTTTCAGAAATCACCAGTTGTTCTGAAATACTTTTATAGGTTAAGCCTTCCGTCAGCAGTTTCAACACTTCTTTTTCTCGAGAGGTCAACTGACTCAACAAGGCTTGACGATGTGGATCAGGCTTACTGACTTTTTGAACAATCGTATGAAATTCATCAAAAAACTTGGTCGCAATACTGGTGGGCATAAAAATACGCCCCGCATTAATGTCTTCCAAGGCACGCATTAACTGGGTGGTAATCATGGTTTTAAGAATGTAACCACGACCTCCTGCACGCATGGCCTTATATACGGTGTCTGGGTCATCACTTCCTGTTAGGGTCAGAATCTTCACTTCAGGTTTTTTTACTAAAATTTGTTGAATCGCCGCCACCCCATCGAGCTCAGGCATATTCATATCCATTAAGACAATATCGACTTCCGTGTGGCCAATACGTCTGACGGCTTCATCACCATTGCCACAAATCCCCACGACCTTATGCATGGACTGCAATTCAATTAACTGCTTAATCCCCGCGGCGTGATTTGCATTGTCATCCACCACCATAATACGAAGGATGGGGGCTTGTAACTCGTTCGGTTTGAGTGTCATGGGACGGGGGTCTCCTTTAAATTGAAATTAAAACTAAAAATAGCGAGGGGGGAGGGAGGGACAAAATAGAACAATGTCTTTCTAAAACGTTGCAAGATTTTGTTCACGTTTACGCGTTCAATAGGCGTTAGGGTATCCTTTTTATTTCTCTCATCTCAAACATGAGCCCCCTTCATTTAAAGGAGGGGGAAGCGAAAGTGGCATACTGTAAGTATAGGAAGTTTTCGGGTCTTTGAAAATAACCTCACGATTTATACCCTCCGTGTGATGTAGAAAAGGATTGTGTCCACCTTCAAGAGGATGCACCAATTTTTTTTGTAGGGAGGGATTTATTTGTAAAGATATTGTAACATTTCTAACCCCGCTTGGCTGAAAAAGTCCCGCCTTATTTTTGTACCCCACTTTTTACAAGCTATTTACCTTATAATAGAAAACGTATTGATCTGAAGGCTCCTTCCCACTGTGAGGTCGCCTTCACTTCATTGAAAGTCTTTTTTATATTCATCATCCAACAAGGAATTCACCATGAACACGACTCTTTCTCCTTTTGATTCAAATGCTTGGCTTGCGTCCTTAACGTGGCAAGCCGTAGACAAAAAAGCCTTTTCCACGCTTTCTCACGACGAACAATTGATCCGCATTCGACATAGCGCTGCCCATGTCTTAGCAGGCGCTTTAGAATCGCTCTATCCCAGCATCCAATTTGCCACGGGGCCTGCCACGCCCACGGGTTTTTTCTATGACATTAAAACAGAAGGCCTGTCCTTAAAAGAAGAAGACTTAGACGCCATTGCCGCTAAAATGAAAACCTTGGTGGGGCAGGCGCATCCTTTTGAAGTGGCCTCTGTTACTTGGGAAGAGGCCGTCGCTTATTTTCGGGCTAAAAATCAAGCCCATAAGCTTGAAATTTTAGAGAAAATCAAAGCTCGCGGGGTTCAAGACGTCACCTTATACCGTTCAGGTGCCTTTGTGGATTTGTGTGCAGGGCCTCATGTCCCTCACACAGGATTATGTGGCTCCACCCAGCTGACCGCAATCGCGGCCAGCCACTGGAAGGATGAAGCCCAACCCAGCTTAACCCGGATCACCGGTACGGCGTGGAAAACCCCCAAAGACTTAAAACGTTACCTTGAATTTGTGGAAGATTCTAAAAGTCGGGATCACCGCGTGCTCGGGCCCCAGCTCGACTTGTTTCAATTTCACCCATGGGCCGCAGGAGCCATGTGGTCCCCCAATGGGGTGAAGGTGCGTCGCTGTATTGAAGCGTTTTGGAGAGAAACCTTAGAACGCTACGGTTATGTTGAGATTTCAAATCCCGTTCTATACAAAAAGGAACTCTTTCAATGTTCAGGCCATTGGCATCATTATCAAGACAATATGTTTATTGTCAATGACGCCAAAGGGGAGCCTGAATACGCGGTGAAACCGATGAATTGCCCTGACACCATGCTCTATTTTAAAAGCAAGCTACATAGCTATAAGGAATTGCCGTTGCGTATCGCCGAAGGACAAATTCTGCACCGCAATGAAGCCACAGGCGCGATGCATGGCTTAATGCGGACGCGCATGTTTACCCAAGACGACGCCCACATTTTCGCCATGCCTGAGCAAATTCAAAGTGAAGTGGCCCACCTCTTTCAAATGTTGGATGAAGTCTACAAATTATTTAAATTGGACTATCAATTTAGTATGTCCACCCGCCCTGTTGAATTCTTGGGTGAAGTGGCCGTGTGGGATGAAGCCGAAGCCGCCTTACGTTCCGCACTCGATGCCACTGGTCGTGCTTATGCGATTGAAGAAGGAGAAGGCGCGTTTTACGGCCCTAAAATTGATGTACAAATTCGCGATAGCTTGGGACGCTTATGGCAATGTGGCACCTTTCAGCTTGATTTTCAGTTGCCCGAGCGTTTTGAACTCACTTATGTGGATGCGGACGGCACGGCCAAACGCCCCATCGTCATTCACCGTGCGATTTTTGGTTCCTTTGAACGCTTCATCGGTATTTTGGTAGAGCATTTAGGCGGCGCCTTCCCCACGTGGTTGGCTCCTGTGCAGGTGGCCGTGCTCCCGATTGGGGAAAGTCATAAAGCTTACGCGGAAACGGTGCTGGACACCTTGAAAAAAGCAGGTTTACGCGCGGTTTTAGAGGTGGATGATAGTATTAACTATCGGGTGCGCGCCTGTGAAACGCGAAAAGTGCCTGTCATGTTAATCATGGGGGATCGTGAAGCGGAAGAAGGCAGCGTGTCGGTGCGACGCTATCATGTGGGGGCGAAGAAGGTCTTACCCTTGGCAGACTTGGTGGCGGAACTGGTGGATGAAGTCCAGAGCCGTTGCTTGAATGTGGACATTAAAACCTACGACGACCTCTTCTTCCGCCCGTCTGACAGCCTATCGACAGAGGCGGAGGAGTACTAGATGGCATATCAATATGAAGATTCCGAAAAAAACTTAGAGAAGCTTCAAGCACTTAAGCAAAGTATCGAGGAGTCTATTAGAGACAATACAGAAACACTCAGCCCTGAATCTGTTAGTATTTTAAAACAAATGCTTGAAATACTAGAAGTGGGTTTGACTCGTCCGTATATAGAAACACTTGTTTGTAATCTCTGCTCTGGAGTTAGAACGGAGGGAGAATCTTATTTTCATAGTAGCTATTGGAATCAAGATAATATTATTCGTGGAGTGGGTTTTAGAATACTCGCCTACTGGAAAACTCTTCCTGAACTATACAAACGTAAAAGTCCTATTTTAGATTTAAATAAACGCCATGAGGAATTAAATAAACTTACGATAGAAGCGACAACCGCACTTGATGAAGTGAAACGCTTAGAAAAACAAATTGCAGAAATTTATGCAAGCTCAAATAGCAAGGGACAAATTATTAGTGGTTATGAAGAGAAAGTAGTGGCTCAACAAAATAATCAACTTTTAGACACTATTCAAACGATTCATGCTGAAGTAAAAGCAAAAAATGAAACAATTACTGAAACGCTGAATACTCTAAAAGCATCCTCTAAACGATATACAGATCAATTAAGTGTATTGAAAGCAAGAATAAATACCTTTGAAGATACAGATAAAAACTATAAATCTGCTAAAAATACTCTTGAAGAGCTACAAGCGCAAACACGTGCAGAGCTTGGAAAAGCGGTTGATATTAACATATTTACAGAATTTGATGCTGTCAAGGCTCAAAAAGACAAATCGGCAAACAAATGGTTTAGAGGTGCTTTTGTGACTATTCTTGTTATTTTTGCAGGAGCTATTTGTATAACTGTGACACATCAAACGGCTATACCGCAAGTAAAAACACTTTTAGATCTTTTGTCTTTTATTGCCTACAAATTTTCTATTCTTTTTCCTTTGATTGGGTTGGCTGTTTTCTGTATTCAAAGATTTTTAAAAGAATCACGATTAGCAGAGGAATACCGTTTTAAATCGACTTGTGCCTTACACTTTAGAAGTTATATGGAATTGGTACAAGAAATCTGTACAAAAGAAGTGGATAAAGAATATAGAGAGTTCCTTATTGCTCAAATTCAGCAACTATTTATATCACCAACAGAACGGATGTATAAAGATTCTAATCCGAATAACTTTAAAGCCTTTCAAGATACCTTAGGACTGATTTTTCCTCAAGTGGACAAATTGAAACAAATCATGACTATTGCTTCTAAAGAAGAAGGGGGCGCAAATCAGTGAAGGCGAAGCTCAAGTGCGCCACACGCCCCAAGTCAAATATTAAGGGTTTCTTGTCCTGGGAGGTCTTGTGAGAGTTTGGGCGGTGCTGTTTTTGTTGTATACATTGCAACTCGTCTCTTTAGAGGTTCTACTAGTCCCGAAACGGTGTAGACAGCCTGAGCCACACCATCTAAAGGGCCCGCCATTACGTCGGGTAGTGGAGGAATGACAAGCGTTTTTGCTCTGAATTGTACGGTTGGTGGATTTGTCAAAGGGTTTGTGTAAATTTCTACTTTATGCTTTCTTGGATCATGACAGTCTAATAAACCATATTCTCTATAATTGTCTAGCATTTTCTCTAATGAAGTCTTAGGGACTATACTGATTCCAGGAATGCCATAATCTTCACCAACGCTTGCCTTTTCAGGCGTCAAATTAGGGTCTGTTTTTATTTTAGGTAACGCGATATCCGTATCAAATACTAGCCTGTGAAACTCCACCTTGCCCCATGAGTTTTGCTCATGAGCAGCTTGGGCACCATTTTCTATAATCGTCATAGTTAGGTTACGTTTTTTAAGGCTTTCATTCATTCTATTTAATAGCTTGGTATTCCAGCGTATAAATTGGTCTTTAACTTTACCTTCCATGTGTGGTTGCTTTAGGTGTTGTGCAACGGTATTTTGCATCACCCTCATGGCCGCTTCGTCAAAATTCCCAGAACGTTGCTTGAGGTTGCGGGGGGGGTAGAAGGGAGCGCTTGTATTTTCATAAGCTAAACTCCTGAGGGGTTTTTATAATTACGTACACGACAATAAAAAGAAAGCACGACACTTTATTTCAGGAGCATAAAGGGGCCTCCATCGATTTTTGTGCCCCTCAATCTGATTTCTTTACATTTGGTTACATAAGGTGTGCTTGAGCTTTCGCAAGGCATGAGCAAAACGTTCTAATTACGGTTCAAGCCGGTCACGGCAACCGCAAGGCGTCGTTTTATTTTTTAAATCCTTTATGTTTTAATAGCCCTTAAATACAAAACAATACAAAGCCTTGACGGCTTGAATGAAGGGACCTGTGGATATGTCGTGTGCGTCGACTGATTTAGATGAATTCCCCGTTGAAGTGTTGGCCACCGCTTCAAGCGTCACGGGCTTATATCAACTGCGTTTACGCTTTGAAAAGGGGCGTCTACACGGGGGGAAGCATCAGCCCAAGGCAGGGCAATTTTTCATGCTCGATGTGCAGGATCCTGCAGGTTTTCGCTTGCGACGGCCCTATAGCTTAATGAGTTGGAATCCCCACACGCAAGAAGGGCTTCTCGTTTTTAAAGTGGTGGGCGAAGGGTCACAGGTTTTATCTCAATGGCGGGTGGGCCAAAAAAGTATCGCGCTTTCTCCTTTGGGGCGGCCTTTTCCTGAACAGGTCAAAACGACTTCATCTTCTACGCTTTTACTCGCAGGGGGTGTGGGCGTCGCACCCTTGGCCTTATGGGCGGAAGAAGGGTTTCAAGCCGGGTGGAATGAAGCGGACATGCCCACTTTGGTTTATGGGGTTAAAAACGAGGCTGAAGCGGAGGGAATCCTACCGCATTTAAAGGGGTTTATGCCTGAAAATAAGTTAATCATTTGCACGGATGATGGCTCCTTGGGGTGGCACGGCCATGTGGGGACTTGGTTGGCCGCTCAAACCCCTGACGATTTAAGCGATTTTCAGAACGTTTTTTCGTGTGGTCCTACGCCGATGATGCGTCACTTCGTGGAGCAGATTCCTTTACGTATGCCTCAGGCGACGCTGTATGTATCGCTTGAAAATCATATGCCTTGTGGCACAGGGGCCTGTTTTGCCTGTGTGGTGGGTCAGTCGCAGGGGCGTCCTCCCATCAAGGTTTGTGAAGAAGGGCCTGTGTTTGAAGCCTCTCAGCTCAGCTGGTTGCCCATTGATGAGGGGCCCCTCCGCTACCTAGTGCGACTTCAGCGCATCCCGCCGTGTTTGAAGGGGGGAACTCCTAATGGATAGACTCCTTTCTGATTCTAAATCTGATTTCAAAACTGATTTTCGTACTCGTGTGGGGGATTTGGCCTTAAGTTCCCCGATCATGAACGCGTCAGGCACCTTTAACTCTGATGTATTTGCGCAATTATTTTCCTTAACGCATTACTTGGGCGCGATGGTGAGTAAAACGGTGACGCCTCAAGCCTCTTCAGGAAATCCACAACAACGCAGTGTCGAACTAAGAAGCATTGGCATGCTCAATAGCATTGGCTTGCAAGGCAAGGGCTTGGCGTGGACTTTAGAACATGACTTGCCTCATTGGCACCAAGCGCATGGGCTCCCTTTGATTTTGAGTATTTCGGCAGACAGCGAGGCGGCCTTTCAGCAGATGGCCATCCAGATTGAACAATACGCCAATCAATACCATTTAAAGGGGATTGAAGTGAATGTTTCTTGCCCGAATGTCCATGCAGGGGGGGCTATTTTTGGGGCGTCTCCTCAATGGGTGACGCGTGTGGTAGAAGCCATTCGTCCCGCAACGCAATTGCCTTTATGGGTCAAGCTCACGCCGAATACCCCTCATGTCGTGGCTGTGGCCGAAGCTGCGGTTGCCGCAGGTGCCAATGGTTTAACGGCGATTAATACGGTCTTGGGCGCTCATGTGGATATTAAGCGTCGTCGTCCGTCTTTGGCCAAAATTTCAGGCGGCTATAGCGGACGAGGCATCAAGCCTATTGCCATTCATCATATTCTGCAAATTGCTAAAGCCTTACCCCATACGCCGATTATTGGTGTGGGCGGCATTGAACGCGCAGAAGATGTTCTGGAATTTTTAATGGCGGGCGCTTCTGCCGTTCAAATCGGCACGGAATGCTTTCGCAGTCCTGCGGTTTTTGTGGATATCCTTCAAGGGCTAGACACCTGGTGTCAAGCAGAAGGGGTTAAATCCCTTCAAGAACTCATGGGCGTGGCCGTTCCTTAGTATAGAGGCGCTTAAAATAAGGGAGAAAGGGTATTCAACATGGACGTTTTACCTCGAACCATGACCCATCGCTGTTTTTTAGGGGGGACGTCTCGCCAAAGGGCCCTCTACGCGCTAAAGGCTTTAAAGGCATGGCAGCGAGAAACCGGTACCTTGTCCGAATCCTGCTGGATTTTGGTATCGCATCAAAGTCAAGTGGACGCGTGGCGAGCCTTGCATCATGACGTCTTCCCTCAAGACTTGTCTTTTCAAGGGCTTAAAATTAAAACATGGTATCAATGGTCACAACATTGGTTGAATCAAGCCTTTGCACTGGCACCTTATGTCGTGAAGCACTTACACGCCACAATGGGGATCTCCTCCACGACTCCCTTCGCGACGGAGTGGCACCAATCTCGAGACGCATGGCAGGTGGTGAACCGGACGGAATTACGCGTCATGTTTGACGCTTTTCGCAGTCTTCAGCATCACTCACACGGCTACATCGCAAGCCCAGAAGAAGACGCCGAATGGGAAGCCTTAGTCCCTGGCTTGCTTGAGGCTTTCGTCAACATTAGACATGTGGAGGCGTGGCACGACTATTGTGCTCAACACTGTTTGACCTTGAAACATCCCACGTTACAACTAGAGCAACTCTTTGAATGGTGTGTCCTTCGACTTTTATCCCAAGGCTGTTTACCCGCGTCATGGATGCCCCGTGCCGTAGAAGGGTTATTCACTTATTTTAGAGAAAAAGACCCAGACGCCTTACGCTACTTTAGCCAACAAGTCGGTTTATGTTTGGTGGATCACGCGAACGTGCTGAGCGAAGAAACGCTGGATTGGATGCAAAGCCTTGACGCAGAAGGCACGACGTTTTGGGTATTGGGGGATGATTTTAGTTTTAATACCGCTTTAGAAGCACTGCCGCTTGGCGACCCTCCGGACGAAATCCGCTTTCAGGCCTTGACGCGTCCTCCCTTTTGGGATGTTTTAACACATCGACTGAGTACGCCTTTACATTTAATCTATTTGCCTGATGAAAGTTCGGAGGAGATTATCCCTCCCGCAACGGGGGCTTCGGGATTGAAATCTTATTTCAAAGCACTTTGGGACTCCTCAGCCTCAAGCGCGGAAGCGTTTTCTGTAGAAGGTTTCAACGTCTTCAAGGTGGAAGCGCATGACGAAACAGCCCCACATTTAACGATGTTAAAGACGGTTTTATCCCTTATGAAGGCGAGTCCCTCTTCAACGCCTTGGATGGTGGTCTTACCCACGCGACGTGAAAAGCGCGTATGGCAAGCCCACTTGACGGGTCTGCTTGCAGGCGTTACAGACACTACTCGTGAAGATCAATCTTGGCAAGAAGCCTCACATTTTTTAAAGCTTTGTGCGCAATATCCGAGCATTTTAATCACCCCAGAAACCGTTTTTTATACCCCTCAGCAGGGGTGGCAATTGTCTCCGTATCTCTGGATGAACAGCCCCGAACTTGCGGAAGCTTGGCAAGCCCGCTTACAGGGCCTGTGGGAAATTTTAAGTATAGACGCCTTAAATCGTACCGTCCCCCCTTTTACGCCAGACGAATTTTTGAGTTTTATTGCTCAAGCACAAGCGATGTTTAGTACCCTTTTAGGGCAGATTCCCACAAAAGGAGCGACTCCTTTGACAGAGGCTTTAAAGCAATGGCGAAGGCTTTGGGAAAAGGGCGGAGTCGAAAGTGTGCTTTGGTCTAAACGATGGGGACATCTTCAAAAGACGGAAGCTCAGTTAAACGCCTTATGGGAAAACGACGCCCTCCCTTTCCCCGCGAAGGCTTGGGTACATTGGATGCAAGAACGACTGGCTTACTTTCAAGCGGGTTCTGAAAAAACGGCCCTCGACCATCAGGCGTCAGCGCCCTTTTTTAAATGCTATACCTTAGATGAAGTTCCCCCTCCCCACTTGGAGCATGTGCTAGTACTGGGTTTATTTCCTACGCTTTCGCGTCTTTCAGGCTTGGATACCCATTTAGATACGCTAAAAACCGCGTCTGGTTCATCCCCACAAGCTTCCCTCTTACTTTCTCGTTTGCAAGACAGTCAGGAGGCTTTGACTTATTTGGAAATGCTGGTGCATCGTTTGGCAGGGGCTCCCCACGTGACCTTGCTGCTTTCAGAAGATGAACGGTCTCGATATTCAGAGGCGCAAGTATCGCTGTATCATTATTTTATTCGCCCTTTGCTTCAAACCTATTCTGTTGAAGCCCCTGCTTCTCCTTCTGAAAAAGAAACAGCACCAGAGGAAGGGGAAGCTTTCTCTGGCGAAGACCTCCCCCCTCCTCTTTTTGAAGGCTTAGCGACTGCCATTCAAGACGCCCAGCAAAATCAGCCGTCGGATATTGAGCGCTACGCCAGTTATGGGCAATTTAATTCCACCTCGCTGAGCCCAACGGATGTCGACAGCTATCTCAAATGTCCAAGAAAAATGTATTACAGTCGCTTTAAATTTAGTCTGCCTTTTAAAGACACGGCGGTGAAGGGCGTACTTTTTCATAAAATTATGGAACTGTTTCATCAGGCTGTTAATCGTGGGACGCTCCCTTTTGCAGCGGGCGCCTTACGAGACTGGGTAACACTCTGTTTACGCAGTGATCCACCCCTTGAGGCTCCTCCTCCTGAAGCATTGTTGACCCATAGCGCGTTTCAGTTTTATGCCCAAGCGCCTGTCGTGAGGCGACAACGGTGGGTGACCCATTTATTAAATGCGGTAAACAGTTTAGAAGAAGAAGGCTTTTTTAATAAAATCCCCACACATGTCGAGGCTGAATATCGACTAAATGGGGCTTTTTTACCTGAGCTGTCAGGCTTTCATTGGCGAATTTCTATTGATGCGATTTATCATGATGCAGAAGGATCCCGACGCTTAGTGGATTATAAAACCTCTAAACGGGCTTTCTCTCAAGCAGAGGCAACGCGTCAAGACAAGGTGAATACGGTGCTCGACGCCTTGCCTCTAAAGCCTCCCATCGTTTCAGGCTATGACCCTAAGGTGACGGAAGACAGGTATTGGCAATTACCGCTTTATCTTTTATTGTATGAAGCTCATACTCAGGCACCTGTTGAAGAAGCAGGTCTGCAAATGTTACGTTCGCCTCAAGAAAATTCCACAGGCTCTGTTTGGGTGCCTTTTGACGTACCGCGTTTTCATCAAGAACAACAAGACTGGCTCAACGCGTTTCAAGACAAGGTGCTTCAACCGTTATGGCATGACAAGTTATTTAAAGCCAACCCCCACACTGCCTATTGTGATTTTTGTGACTATGCCGCTTTTTGTGACGCCACGGTCCTAGAAGAATCGAATGACGCCTAAAATGCTTGAGGTGGAGTTCAAAAAGCCTAGAATCATAAGGTCTGTGGGCTTAGGTTTCGCTTGCCTATGTCTTATATTCAAGCTATGATATCTTAATTATTTTACTTAAAAATTATAGAGGCTCCCTAGATGACCAATTCCTCTTCCTTTGAAATCAACGACGTCGGTGTGGTGCAGTACCCTAATTTAGACAATCACGTCCGTATTTTTGACACCACGTTAAGAGATGGTGAACAGTCGGCAGGGGCTTCTTTATATCCCTATGAAAAATTGCAAATTGCGAAAAAATTAGAACAATTAAAGGTGGATATTATTGAAGCAGGCTTTCCCGCTTCTTCTCAAGCCGATTTTGATTCCGTACGTGAAATTGCCGCAACCATTGAGTATTCAACTGTTGCGGGTTTGGCTCGGTGTATGAAATCGGATATTCAAGTGGCTTGGGATGCGGTTAAAGTGGCCAAGAAACCGCGTATTCATACTTTTATTGCGACGTCTGATATTCACATTGAAGCCAAGCTCCATAAAACCCGTGAAGAAGTGTTGAATATGGCGGTGGGACACGTCCGTTTTGCCAAAACGTTGTGTCAGGACATTGAATTTAGTGCCGAAGATGCGGGTCGTACAGATCCTACTTATTTATACGCAGTTTTAGAGGCGGTCATTGAAGCGGGTGTCACGACCGTCAATATTACGGATACCGTGGGTTATATGCTACCTCATGAGTTTGGACGCTTAATCTATAATATTCGCCAACAGGTCCCTAATATTCATCAAGCGGTTATTTCTACGCATTGTCATAACGATTTAGGTTTGGCGGTGGCCAATAGCTTAATGGGTGTGATGAATGGGGCTCGACAAGTGGAATGTACGATTAATGGCATCGGTGAACGGGCAGGTAATGCCGCCATGGAAGAAATAGTCATGGCCTTAAATGTACGCCGTGAGGCTTTGGCAGGTTTGCATACCACCATTAATCCCGTTCATTTTTATGAAACCAGCCGTATGGTCAGTGATATGACGTCGATTGTCGTTCAACCCAATAAAGCCATTGTAGGACGTAACGCTTTTGCCCATGAAAGTGGGATTCATCAAGATGGTTTTCTCAAAAATAGCCAGACCTATGAAATTATGGAACCTGAAATGGTGGGGGTTAAAGCCACGGATTTACCCTTGGGGCCTCGTTCAGGGCGAGCGGCTTTGCGTATGCGTTTACAGGCCTTGGGCTATGAGCTAAACCCTGAGCAATTACAGGGGATTCTTCCTTTCTTTAAACAGAAAGCGGATGAAAAAAAACGTATCAACAATGATGATTTAGAAGATCTATACCAAGCGTGGCAGGCGTCTTCGGTGTTGAATCGTGCCACTTAAGAAGAGCCAATAAACCCTTATGGCCACCCCTCCTGTTGTGACGTTTCAATGCAGTCAATGTGGCCACTGTTGTAATACGTGGCGAGTCCCGATTGATGCGCAACGAAGCGCACAATTACTTGAAAAATCGTGGGTGCAAGCACGTCTATTGGCCGAAGGCGTGGCCATGGAATCCTTAGGCGATTGGGGAGATTTCCTCCCCTTAAAAGCGAATCAAGAATGCGTGTTTTGGGACGAATCGCTCCATTGTTTGATTCATCACCATGAAGGCCCCCAAGCCAAACCCTTGGATTGCCAACGTTTTCCCTTTTCGCGTTTGCCCGACACCCCTTCAAGTACTTCCCCTCGTTATGATGTGTCCGCGGCCTGTTCCACAGTCGCTCGTCAACATCTTTTTTTATGGCAAGACCCTGTCCAACCTGCTTTACTGGAAAGACAAGCCACGGCCTCACATGAATTGCCCTCCCCGTTTTATCCGACTCATTTAGCGCGTAAAACCACTTATGCACGCTTCCCCTTTCCGTTTCACCGCTATGACTCCTTCGCGCGGGACGCGTTTCAAGCCTTTATGACGGAGGCGCTCCTCCCTTTATTTCAAGACGATGCCCTTAGTCCTTGGCAGGCCTTGCATCATACGCAAGCGGTGGTGAAGCGCTCCCCTCTTAAAAACAACAGCCCGCTGGACCCTTCTCTTGGGCAGGCGCACCGCATTTTGGCCACGTGGTTACGCAGTGAATACGGGAATTTCCCCCGTTTGCAGTGGCGTTTTTTAGGCCGCTATCAGGATCCTCGTTTATTTGGAGGCAAGCGTATTACGGCCAAAGATTTGGCGGGCATTCATTTCCCAACGGATCTAAAGCATCGCTATGCCAAGGCGTTTTTATTTCATTTACTCCGTCGAGAAAGCCCCTTATTGTATGGGGCGTCCTTCTGGCATAGTGTGGTTATGGCTAAAATTGCCTATGTCTTGTTTGATTTTTATAGTAAGACTTTTACGTTCACCTGTGGGGACAACATCGTCGATGCGGACGCGGCTGAACTGGCGATACGTTGTATTGAACGCTATTACACGGCCCACCAGCCCCGTTTTTTAGCGCGTGTGGAAGCCAACCCTCATTTGGCTTGGGGCGTGTGGCGCACTTGAGCTTCACCTCTTAATGCTTTCTGTTTCACGAAGGCTAAAGGGATACGTTTAATTTATCAATTAAATCAGCCCGTCTAAATGTTGCAGAAAGCTGTTGCATGGATATAGTATCAGTATTCGTACCATATAAAAGTTTTAAAGCCCCGGCAATCTCGCTAATGGAATTATTCAACCAAATTTCTCCATTTTCTTCTATCAATCGTTCCGCTTTCTTAAAATTTTTATGATTTAGATCCTTTAAATCAAGTTGCATTTCTTTTAGTAGTTTTTTCCCCATTTGCATGGCAAAGAAACAAGAACCGTAACGCACAAAAGAGGGGTCTGCATTTTTAGGGCGTTTGCGTCTATTCTCAGCTAAACGGTAAAGTAAAACTGCTATAACGACTTGCGAACTGTTTAAGCTCTTTGTGAAAATTTTGTCATACAATTTACCAAAATGCTCTCGTGTAAAAAATTTTGCTTGATGTGGAAGTCTTCACCAAACTGAAAGAAGTGCTTCGGTAGTTGTACCAGAGGTTATCATCTCACTTTTTATACTTTGTTCACTTCTTTTTCGTCTATAGGTGTATCCTAGTCCATCAATATCTTCTTCTAGCTGAACTTGTTTGGGATCATTGGCTTTTAAGTCTTTCAAGTCGACAGGATTTTGATTATTAGTGGCATAAGTGATTTGATTAGGTAGTGTCGACATTTACTTAAGCCATAAACAAATAGAAGCAAGATGAACAAAAGACAAATAAGCCACATCTAATTTATCGTAACGGGTTGCCATTCGCCTGAAGTTTTTAAGGTCTTTAAACAAGTTTTCTACCAAGTGGCGAGCCTTGTAAAGGAAGTAATCGACTTGACGAGGAGCCACCGCATTGCTTTTATTAGGGATGACCACTTCAGCCCCCATGAGGTGAATCGCCTCAAATATTTGTTCTGAAACATAGCCCTTGTCCGCCAAAACCGCCGTGGCTTCAAGCCCTTTTAACAAAGGGATGGCTTGGGTTGAGTCGGAAACCTGCCCTGCGGTGACGATAAAGCGAACGGGGTTGCCGTGGCTGTCACAAACGGCGTGAAGCTTACTCGTATAGCCCCCTGACGATCGTCCTAACGCTTGTTTTCCGGCACTTTTTTTGCCCCTGCTGAACACTGGTGGGCGCGAATAATCGTCGAATCAATCATAAGCCATTCGGTATCTGCCGATGTGGCAAGGGTGTTGAAAATCATTTGCCAAATGCCTTGTTTCGCCCAACGAATGAAGCGCTTGTGAACACTGCTCCACTTGCCGTAATAATAGGGAAGCGACCTCCATCTTCCCCCGTTTCGCCCCATCCATAATACCGCTTCTACAAAAAGACGGTTGTTTTCGGCAGTGCGCCCTCTATGATGCGACTGACCAGGTAGAGCCTCTTTTATCTGATTCCATTGGGCTTTAGACAACTCGTATTGAATATAATCGTTCATAATAAATCCCTCAAAACAACTAGATCTTGGATTTATTATATCATTATTTATATGTCGACACTACCTAATAAAATCTTCGTTATTATCAGACAATTCATATAGACGCCCATTTTCAAAGCGTAAACGTAGTTGATATAAGCCCGTGACGCTTGAAGCGGTGGCCAACACTTCAACGGGGAATTCATCTAAATCAGTCGGCGCACACGACATATCCACAGGTCCCTTCATTCAAGCCGTCAAGGCTTTGTCTTGATTTGTATTTAAGGGCTATTAAGGCATAAAGGATTTAAAAAATAAAACGACGCCTTGCGGTTGCCGTGACCTGCTTGGACCGTAATCAGGACGTTTTGCTCAGGCCTTGCGAAAGCTCAAGGGCGGGCGCTTTGTAACGAAACGTAAAAAACGCGCCCCCTTGACACAAAAACCACGGCGGGATACCTTAATGCTTGTAGTGAGTAAACATAAGATTCTGAAAGGTTATCCATTATTATGACCTCTTTCCCTAATTTTGGGCTACGCCTTAACTCAAATCATTTCCCCAATTTACCATTGCCGTTTAATTCTACTGATGGCGTACCACAAGTGATGCGAAACATCACCGATCAAGTAAAAAATATGGCCCAAAACTTGGGAGACAATAAAGCTACACAGGGAAGCGAAATTAGGGTTACAAACACAAAATTTATTCCACGTCCCAAAGATGATTCTACAATTAAAGACGTAAAATTTGTCGAAGTCCCGCGAGCTACAGAACCTCAAAAACCTCATTGGACAACCCTAGATGCAATGAAGCAATCCTCGATGAATGAGAAAAACCAATCACTAAAGGATCAAGAACCTCTAAAACCTCATTGGACAGACCTAGATCAAGTACGTAAGCTACAGAGTGAGGCAATCCAAGCTCCAGAAGCTACAGAATCTCAAAAACCTCATTGGACAACCCTAGATGCAATGAAGCAATCATGACCGACCTGACTAAACTCATCTCAGCAACTGAAAAGACTACGAATTTCAGCTGACTTTTTTCAGCCCCAGCTGATGCACCAAAAAGTCCGCAATCCAAATCGCACGGGGCGCTTGCGCATGCATCGCAAAGCGAAGCACGTCTTCTCGCACGCGGTTGCCCATACGCAATAAGGTCATGGTGGCGACCTGTATTTCCGCTTGCGTGCGTTGTGCGTCCCCCAAAACCTGAAGTAAGTAGGGGGCGACCTCCGAAGGATTCAAAGCCAAAAGCTGATTTTCCACGTGGCTTAAATCACGGTGAGCGTCTTGAGCAGACGCGACAATCGCCGCGAGGTCTTCCGTGGGGAGCTCTGTGGTAATTTCTCGAAGAGGAAAAGGCACAACAGTTACGGCCACAGAACGAATCGATTTACTTTGAGCCACTACCATTATAAGTTACCTTCACCATCATTAAATCGCAACAACATGAAACGCCAAGCGACAGGGGATACACTTTAGACTATACACGGCGAAGCCCTCTCTTGACTAGTCGAGTCCAAGGGGCCAGCGAGCGCTTCTTTACATCCCCCTTCAGGCCTTAAGGATCTTCAATCGCCCAAAACACCAAAAAAAGGCGGATGACATCTCTACTCACCCGCCGAGGTCTTTCTATTGTCGTCTCTTCATTTCAAAAAACAAAATAAGATCTTTATAGCTTCTTTACATCTCCCTACGCAAGCCAGTCGAGGGGGATGCGTTGGACGTAGGCGCCCAAATGATGCCCCTGAAAGCGAAGCTTCATCTGCTCGCTAGGCTGAAAGACGTCCAAGGCGCCAGAACGCCACGGAATCCAGCTACAAACCAAATCTAAGCTTCCCCATAGATTCAACCATGGGCAAGGCACCTTTGTGGCCTGTGCATTTCGTGCCAAAACTTGTGCGCGAATCGGTTGACGCTCTAGGGGAGAACCCAAGCTAATAAAGCGCTGAACGGCATCTCTTAAACTAAAAGGCCTTTGTAAAAATTCGAAGGCCAGCACCGTTCCCATCGAATGGGCCACAAGGATCACAGGGCCGTTCTGTGCTTGAATCAAGGCTTCTAAGCGCTGGAAGGCTTTTTGCCGCACACTGCTATACGCCAAAACATCGCCACTACAGTCGAATAATTTTTTCAACCAAGGCACGGCCACGAACTGTATGCCTGCAAAAATAGCCGTTTGGGGTGTCACGCCTTTAATCAATGAAAGGGCAGGGGTAAAGGTTTCTAAAAGCGTGACGAGGGTTCCTGCCACTTTCCCTGCGGGACTGTCGTTAAATAAATCCGCCCAAAAGAAAGAGACACAGCGGTTTTGATACTCAAGGGGCAAGGCTTCGGTGACTTCTTGAATCCAGCCGGGGTTTTGATTACCGATGCCGTGTATAAAAATAAGGGCAGGCGCGGGAGGCGTTTGGTTCATAGATAAAGCTCCTTAAAAAAAGGGGGGCGTCCGTCAACGTGTCATCAAAGGGAAACGGGGGCTTCATGCTGAATGAAGAGCACTACTATAAGCATACGTAACCCTGAAGCGCTTGCCCAGTGGCTAAAATACACGATTTGTAGGCGAGTCATTTTAGGATGAAAGCAAAAATTTGACCTCCCAACGTATTTGCCGTACACTCAATAAAGTCGAAACGCTGTGGAGAAGTGTCCGAGTGGTCTATGGTGCAGTCCTGGAAAGACTGTGTAGGGGTGACTCTACCGAGAGTTCGAATCTCTCCTTCTCCGCCATTTTTAGCATTACCTTGTTTAGTATTAAATAAATCAATCAAAGGAACTACGTTCATGGATTCAGAACCGTCGCCTTTGATTTGGATGCAAGACAATTTTCAGTTTAAAACGGAACCCTATGCCTACCATCGCGTCGTTTTAGAACCCTTACCCAATGCACATGTGCTGCATGAAAATACGGATTTGCTTCGGGCCTTACCTGTTTTAGCACAAGCATCTACTGAATATCGGCACGCCTTATATCGAGGTCAACGTTGTGTGGAAGGGGTGGATGCTGCGCTTGCCACCGTTTATGCGGGTCACCAATTCGGCTATTTTAACCCGCAATTAGGGGATGGTCGGGCGGCCTTAATCGGAGGGGAATCTGCCATTGACGTCTGCGAGTTTTTCCCACTCCCCTTTCAAAACTTGGTCATGGATTTTATCTCGCGCTATCTTGAACAGGGCAGGCAGGACTTGGCCTTTCATCACTTCGACCTATTTCAAAAAAAAACGAAGGTTGAATATCAACTGAAAGGCTCGGGCCAAACCCCTTATTCCCGAATGGGAGACGGCAAAGCGGTTTTACGTTCTTCCGTTCGAGAATACTTAGCATCAGAAGCGCTGTTTCGTTTAGGCATTCCCAGTACTCGAGCGCTTGCCTTGGTCCACGACCCTGACACGCCCGTTTGGCGAGAATCTTGTGAATCCGCCGCCATGGTTTTACGAGTGGCTCCTTCTTTCTTACGCTTTGGCCACTTAGAATATTGGGGACGCCAAGGACAGACGGCACGACTACGCCCTTATATTGAAACTTGTTTTCAAGCCTTTTTTACAGAGTCGGTTACGCCCGTGTCTTTGGCTCAAAAAACACAGGCCGTTTTAAGCATCACCGCCATTCTCAATGCCGTTACCGTTGCACAATGGCAAGCGGTGGGTTTTTGTCATGGGGTCATGAATTCGGACAATAGCTCCCTTTGGGGATTAACCTTGGACTACGGTCCCTATGGGTTTTTGGATACCTTTGACATGGGCCACATTTGTAATCATAGTGATGAGCAGGGACGATATCGTTACCAAAACCAGCCCGCCGTGGCCTTATGGAACCTGAAACGTTTGGTCGAAGCCTGTAGCGCTTTGGTGAATGACGCAGAAATTCAACCGTTACAGGAACAAATCGAAGCCCTGTTTCAAGATGCCTTTAATACCAGTTTTTTAACCCTGTATCGCCAGAAATTAGGGCTAGAAGACCGCCGTCTCGTCCCTGATATTGAATTGGGGAATGTCTTAAAAAGCTTGTTTTCATTTTTACATCAAAATCAAATCGACTATACTCGGTTCTTTTACGCCTTGCCTCAATGGACTGAAGCCTATACCCAGCAAAATCATTCTCAAATGACCAAAATTGAAACCCAAGTCATGAAGCTTCCTTCCGCGCTGAATGCTCATTGGCTCCGTGATATTTACTCACCTTGCCTGCAGAGGGGACCTCAACCGAGACAAGACGTCAAGCCATTTCAAACCCCTCTAAACCCCTCGATTGTCCTTCGCAATTACATCGCACAAGACTTCATTGAAGAAGCCGAAGCCTTTCATCTCGACGCGTTGGCTGAAGGATTTAAGCGTTTGCAAGATCCTTTTTCAACCGAACATGAAACAGATCCGTGGTTTCAGCCTCCGCCTCAGTCGGCGCGTTCCATTGCGGTGTCTTGTTCATCTTAAAGGAAGTACGAATGCCTGTGACGGTCTGGATTGACGCCGATGCCTTACCCAGTACTTTGAAGGACTACCTCCTTAAAGTTTTACGTGTACGTCAAGTATTAGGGGTCTTTGTAGCGAATCAACCCATTGCACTGCCGTCGCATCCTTTATTTCAAAGCGTACAGGTGGGGCAGGGGCCAGATGTAGCCGATGCTTATATCGTAGAGCATGCCCAAGCGGGAGACTTGGCCGTCACCCAAGACATCCCCTTGGCGGATTTACTCATGGCGCAAGGCGTCAGCGTTTTAAATTTACAAGGACACGCGTTTACTCAGGCCAATATGAAAAGCCGTTTGGCTGTTCGGGATCTTCTCTACGACTTACGCAGCGCAGGGATTGCCACCAAAGGTCCCAAACCCTTTAACGTCAAACAAAAACAAGCCTTTATGAATGGCTTTGACAAAGCCCTAACAGCCTGCCTCAAGCATCAAACCGATCAAAAATAACCGTGTACCTGTTACATGGCCCAGATGTTTTTTCCAGTTGCCAAGTCTTAAAAAATATGCTTTAATAGTTTCTTAATACATTTGTCGTATTACACATAGTTACAGTGTTTCAAAAGTCTACGCTTGCCGATTCAAGGTGGATTTTAAGGAAATTGCATCTGATGAGTCATTATACGCGTCCTACTTTATTTGCATCCCCTTCACAGGTTGCCTCTTCGTCTATGCCTCGTCCCGTAGGGCTGGGTAGCACACCGACCAGTCACTTGGGTACCGTTGTGGTCGTCGCAAGTGGAGGAGACCTTTCTAAACAACACGCCACCATGAAAGCCAGTACTTCTGCTCGTAGTGGACATTTAGCCCCTTTGGCTCAAGATACCTTGCAACTGAGTCGTAAACATGAACAAGCCACCCTGCCTTCGCCCAAGCAAAGCGTGTGGAATCGCTTGTTTTCTAATTAATACAGCGTCATATTTTTAATTAGGGATTACTGTGCACGGCCCAATTCTTGAAGCAGTCGCTGTAGCGATTCACTTTGAATTTTAAAAACTTGTGAATTGGCTTCAAAATAACGCCGTGTGGGAACCATTTCCATAAATTCTTCTTGAATCATGACATTCCCATCTTCCGTGTGCAAGTGAAGAATCTCCACCTTTTCGGGACGCGTCCCTGCCTCACTCACCACACCTAAACGACCCACCGCAGTATACGTCCCAGAATTGAGGCTTCGAAACGTCACGCTACCGTCTTCATCAATTTTGATTTGCTTGCCTGCATCGGCAGGTTTTTCAGGCAGTTGAATTGGGTTGCCTGTCGCATCTAAAAAATGTTCCCCTGTTTGTGAACGCATATACCCCTTGGCATCAATTTGACTACGACCATCTCGCGTCAGCGTGACGGCTCCTGTTTGTGGATTCAGTAATTGAAAATACCCTTCAGTACCTAGGGCGAAGTCTTCTCCATAACCCGTTTGGCGTAAACGGCCCACACGTTGATCCTTCACTTTTTCGACGCTTTCCACGCCAAGCAGTTCTGCAAAAGGTCGGCGGACCACCCGATTCGCTTGAAAGCCAGGCAATCCTGATTTAGACACATTTTCACTCAATAATTCCATCTGTTTTAAGTCGGCCGTCATGGCACGAACACTATTAAACATACCGTTTTCAAAACCCGTGTTAAATGCCGTAATGGGATACATATTTTAAAGTCCTTTTCAGAAGGGTGACGT
Source organism: Vampirovibrio sp. (assembly GCA_050916035.1). Lineage (GTDB taxonomy): Bacteria > Cyanobacteriota > Vampirovibrionia > Vampirovibrionales > JAJTHC01 > JAJTHC01. Next base: position 80,647 of record CP050876.1, read on the forward strand.
TTAGAAAGGCTGAGCCTGAGTAAACGCCTATACCCATGATTCGACATTGCCCTTAACACCCCCTAGTCTCGTCCTTTAGCTAAAGGAGTCGAAGCCTATTTATGCTAGACTAACGAAACACTTTGAACGAAAAACATAAAGGACTGCCCCATGTATACTGCTTTTATTGGAGAACTCGTCAGTGGAGGCTTAAACCCTGTCACCAATGATCCGTTTTTCGTCCTGAATGTGCAACAGCACCTGTATGAACTTCGTTGTACGGAACGCTTCTTAATGAGCATTAAAACCGAACTGGGGCAAACGCGAACGGTATATACACACCTCACCGTCAAGGAAGAAGAGTTGAGTCTCACGGGGTTTCCCTCCCCCGAAGAACGAGACATGTTTCGCATTCTTATTGGAGCCTCTGGCGTGGGGGCGAAAGTCGCCTTATCCATCTTAAATACCTTTGAAGCCCCTACATTAATGACCTTTATTTTAAATGAAGATGTCAAAGCCATTACCACAGTGAAAGGGGTGGGGCCAAAAGTCGCACAGCGTATTATTTTGGATGTCAAAGAAAAGCTCAAAGCCTTTGTAGAACGAACACCCCACTACGGTCGCTTGACGCCAGAAGCAAAAACAGCCTCCGATATTGGGCAAGGGGATGCCTTGTCTGAAACCCTTAGTGTCTTAGATTCTTTAGGGTATGAAGCCCATGAAATCGAAAAGGCCTTAATGGACTTACGTCAGAATGAACCGCTTGAAACGCTGGCGTCTTCCGACGCGGAAACCTTATTACGCTTACTGCTCAAACGACTATAATTTTATCAATCTCGCTAAGCTGGGCCATTGCTCTATATTTATGATTTTTATCACGGCGCACTGCACAAAGCGGGATTCTTCGCTACAATAAGCATATGATTGATTTTAATGACATGATGTTTCGTATCGTGATTGCGGCGCTCTTGGGAGCCATGGTAGGTGTTGAGCGAGAACTCACCCATAAGGCCGCAGGTTTACGCACCCATATGCTCGTGTGTATGGGGGCGTGTATCTTCATGGTGCTGTCGATGACGAATTTGGCGGAATTGGCCACCTTTCAGGTTTCTCAATCACCAAATACCTTGGCTCATACGAATCTCAATTTTGACCCTTCTCGCATCGGGGCGCAAATCGTGACGGGCATTGGATTTATTGGAGGGGGGGCCTTGTTGAAGGAAGGCAATTCCATTCGAGGCATTACCACCGCCGCGAGTCTTTGGAATGTGGCGGCGATTGGCATGCTGGTGGGGGTAGGGCTCCATGCCGTGGCAGGATTTGCCACATTTCTCACCGTGATTATTCTCTACACCATGGGGAAGCTCCCTTTTTTACAGTATCACAAGCGCTTTAGAGACAAAGATATTTTAAAGCTCACGGTCTGTGTCAAAGAATCCCATGAACAAGCTGTCATGGCCTATGTCGAAGACCAACTCGAAGAACGCATCCGTAGTGTCGAAAGTGGCCGAATGAATCAGGACGCCGAACAGGAAGACCCTACCCTGACCTTGACTTACGTTATTGATATTCGCCATTACGTCACGCATTGGAGCCACTGGAAACAATCCTTAAAACGGCTCCCTGGGGTCGAAAAAATTATTTTTGCGTTTGAAAGCGAAATGCATTAAAGACTGTGAAATCTTCCTAATTGTAGCAAAAGGTTTTACTATCCCTTTTAAAATAGTCTGTTATAATAAACCCAAGCTTTAATTTAAAGATCTTTGCTTCAGTATGCTTTTCTGAGCACTGATTTGTTTAATTTTTTGGCTCTTTTATTTTGTAGAATGATTAATGTGTTGAGGAGTTCTCGTAATGAATATCAAATTTCTAGGAATGTTTTTAGTGTCTTTGGCTTTTGCCAGTTCCGTGGTATTAACGGGTTGCAACGAAAAAACAGAAGCCCCTGCAACAGAACCTGTTGCCGTTGAAGAAGTAGCTCCTGAAATGGGAACTGAAACCACGGGTGAAATGGCTCCTACGCCTGAAGCTGAAAAAGTTGCCGAAGGTGAAGCCGCCCCTGCGACTGAACATACAGAATAAGCCTTTCTGAATCAATAAAAAATTCCTTGGGACGATAGTCACAGGGAATTTTTTTTGACCCCTTTTATACGGGATTCAACACCGAGCAGGGGGAGGGAGCAGGGCACAGATTAGCCCCCACTGTCAACAAGAAAAACCTATTTATTTTGGGCTAATTTCGCTTACACATTCAGTTTGCCCCGTGGCTTTTGCAAAATTCTTGCCAATAGCGGGGAAATAGCCTCGGCTTTCCTTCCAGTAAGGAATTCTACTGGCAGTCCCTTTTAGTTGCCCCACTATAGATTTTCGCATATTAAAATCACCCCCATTGTAAGCAGCTAAAGGTGTTGTAATGTCCAAAGATCCATATCTCCCCGCTCTTTCGTGAAGATAGGACAGCCCGAGTTGTAGGTTGTCTTCTGCCTTATTAGGGTCTAAGTTGGTTTTGTTTAGTTCATTAAGCCAGTCGGATGTCTTGGGCATGAGTTGAGTCAAGCCGAGCGCCCCCGCCCCCGACTCAAGTACTGTGTTGGGTGCACTATAACTGATGGTGACGGGATTCTTGCTGTATCAAAGCATGAGCCCAGGCAGGATTAACGTCATTTTCTCGAGCGATTCTATCAATAGGCTCTTTATATTTTTGGATACCGAATTGACTGTCTTGCGGAAACTGAGAAAAATCCAAAGATTGCTGACGGTAGCCTTGAATGGGTTCAAACCAACAGACAGGGTCTTTTTCACGTTTTTTGATGGCCTCAATCAGTGAGTCGGTGTGCTGAGTGGCTCTCTTAGTCATATTAGTATCTTTTGGCTGTGAAGTGGAAGTGATGTTTGCCTTACCACTTTGAGATTTATCGCAATAGTCTTGGGCCGCTCGTTCTACTTTTTCGTAATCATCTTGACCTTGAACCAGCTTCACAGGGATGACCTTGGTTCGAGCTTTATCAGGATTATAAAACCAGTCTTGTGGAGTGACGTCTTGCGGAATCCACCAGTCAGTATCTAACCCTGCTTGAGAATAGAGAGGAATGGGACTGTCATTGACGGGTTCTCGACCCGTCTCTTTAAAAAGCCTGTTTGGTATAACATCCTTTATATAGGTATCTCGAGACAGCGTACTCTCAAGAATGGGGGTAATCTTTGTCCCTTGTATACAATCTATTCTTTGTACCGCATTTAATCCAGCATGACTAATTTCAGGGGCTTTCCCACAGTTTGTTAATAGTAGAAACAAAGGAAGCTTCCAAATATTGTTATTAAAACGGGGCATGTAAACTTTTCCTTATCTTGAGTCGTTTTCTTCACTGACGACGTTCATTAAGATAAAAAGCGGTCAACCCCAAATGATGCGCCAACAACGCCAAGCGTGTTACACTTCGTTACTATTTCAAGGGACAGCGCGAAACTCTGTTTTAAAAAATACTAGGTCGTATTGACATTTAGTTAAGAAAGGAGAAATTTTAAGGAAAAACAAACGGCTTTTGAGGCATGTACAGAAACGTACATAACGAGAAAACGGCTTGTTTTGACACAGAAAGTGCCCTTTATAAGCTGAAGGTCAACATGACCTAAACAGTGAGTGGGACTTCACGTGCAAAGGCCGTGGCTTTTAAAAACAAGCCTGCTGCGGAGCTTTTGGGCATTAAATCGGCAGAGGTAAACAAGCCGTATTGCCCTTGATTATGGAGTTCCACGCCACGGGCCATAAAGCCGAGGGCAGGCCCACAGACGTTGTCCACCATGGTGGTTTCATCTCCCACCATGAATTGATGCTGGCTCCGTTGGCCACTCGCCGTGATTCCTTTAACCGTAACGGTAGTGGAACAGGGTTTTTTAGCGTGGCGAACATCCACCTTCCCGCCCACTGTAATTTTAGAACGGTCACAAACACCAGCCAATTCTAAAATAATATCATCCGCATGTTCCATATTCACCAGCTCAATAATCCCACCGCGTTCATCCAGCAAGGCTTTAATTTGCTCATCATTCATTTGGGCCACGATTTCGGCATTATAGCCTGGTAAATGGAGAATATCTTCACGCACGGTGGCGCGGTACTTTTCCCATCCATCCACACCTACGCCAAAATAAATTTCAATGGCTTCAATGGTGACAAAAGACTGCGCGGCCACCGCGGCGATGGTGGTTAAAAAGCCTGGGGTTGCGCCACAGCCCGTCACATAGGTAATATGGGAGTCTTGCAGCAGCGCATGTAAAGGAAGTAATAATTCAACCGCTTTGGTGCGCTTTAGAGCGTCGACCACCACACCTTGAAACGGCGTTTCCGTCGCGATCATTTCAATGGTTTCGGCAAAAAAGTGTACAGGCAAATTAGGCAAGGCCATAAAAATCGCATCGATTTGATCCCCATGGGCTTGCATTAAATCAAGTATGGCCGTTTCACTGTGCACACCTTCAGGCAAGTGCGCCACGCTGTCTAATGTGGGGACTAAGGCGGTGGAGGCAATTCCGTTGGGGTGATACGCATACCCATGACGATCCGCCAAGCCGACGAGTTGAAATCCTTGACGTTGTTCTAGGACTTTGGCCATGCCTCGTCCTAAACCACCCGCTCCTAAAATAGCAATGCGAATCATACAACAGCTCCCTTTTAATGATTTAAGCCTATTTCATCTTGCTTAGGCACGTTCTAAATACGTGTTGTTTCGTGTGTCGACGCGAATGGTGTCTCCATTAACAATAAAAAACGGAACGTTGACCACGGCGCCTGTTTCCAAGGTCGCGGGTTTGGATCCGCCTGAAGAGGTGTTGCCTTTGTCATTGGGCGGTGTGTCCACCACTTGCAATTCCACATGTGTGGGAATTTCAACCATAATGACTTTACCGTTGTGACGCACGATGTAACAAGACATATTTTCTTTGAGGTATTTGACCCCATCCCCAATCATTTTTTGAGGGACGTTCATTTGATCAAAAGTATTATTGTCCATAAACGTATAATCGCTACCATCTGAAAATAAAAACGCCATATCACTTTTTTCCAAGTGAGCAGTTTCTAGTTTTTCACCCGCGCGAAAGGTTTTTTCAAGGGTTTGTCCCGTTAATACGTTTTTAAGTTTGGAGCGAACAAAAGCGGCGCCTTTACCTGGTTTAACATGTAAAAATTCGACCACTTGCCATAGGTTACTATCAATTTCTAAGGTCAAACCTGTTTTAAAATCATTGGTTGAAACGACGGCCATCATCTTAAGGGTTCCTCCATAGGGGACGCCTCTTGTGGATTAAAATCATAGGATTTAATTCCGAGTGCATCACGATTTTTGGTATATAGTAAATAAAGTTTAGCATAAACTTATTTTTTGGAAACCTTGATGATGACAGAGACTTTCTATGCGAATGAAAAAATGCTAGAAACCCTTGCACGGGGGTTAATTCAGGCGGCGACGCGTCCTTTAGTAGTCGCATTACAAGGCGATTTAGGGGCAGGGAAAACGACCTTGGTGCGTTATCTTGCAAAGGCATTGGGCATTACAGAGCGAGTCACGAGTCCTAGTTTTGTCTTAATGAATCGTTATGCGCCTGCGTCATCGGGGCAGGCGGGCTTGCTTCATGCCGATTTTTATCGTCTGGATCCAAACGGAGGAAGCGATTTAATCGCGGAAATTGAAGACGCCTTAGAACGATTTTCGCTTTGGGTTTTTGTAGAATGGAGCGAGCGCTTACCTGAGTTTCACGCGCTGGTGGATCTTGACATTGTCATTCGTCCCCACCGTGAAGGACGTCGCTATGACTTCACGAGTCATTCTCCTGCGGGGAAGGCGTATCTTAAGCACTTAAGGGACACGTCTATTGTGGGAGAAAGTCCTGTATGAACGCTGCGTTATGTGTCGATACCGCTGATTTTGCCTTACATTTTACTTTAGTTCATGCGGAAGATGACCGCATTTTATTTCATCATGAGGCGTTGCTGGATCAACAATGGACGCATTCCGCCGTCTTGGTGCCTTTACTTCAAAAGGCGTTGACCCATGCGGGGCTTGATATGGATGATTTACGTCACATTTATGTCAATTTGGGTCCAGGAAGCTTTACAGGCTTGCGCGCGTCTTTAAGCTTGGTACGCACTTTGGGTCAGTTCTTACCGAATCTTCAGATTTATGGCGTCAATACGTTTCAAATTCGTCATGCCATGATCCCGCTTGAGCAACGACAGGCCTATGACACCTTTGCGTTTGGAATAGATGCCCGTCGTCAACGTCAATACTATGCCTGCCTCCACTCGGTGGGAGAAACATGGCAATGGGTAACTCCTCCCTGCATCACTTCGGATGACACAGTCTTTGAGGCACAGGCTTCTAACACACTTTTAATTTTAGATGAGCCGTGTCTTGAACGGCGGGCTTTACATCAGCCTTTATATCCTGTCCCTGTAGACGTTCCTTCAGTGATGAGTCGTGCGTTACTCAAAGAGAGTCATCCGCTTGCCATGCGTCAGGCGGTGCAGTCGTTTAAGATTCTGCCCACCCCATGGCAAGCGTTGGAGCCCTTGTATTTACAAGAACCTCATATCACGCCCAATCCTCGGCCAGCGGTTCCGTTTGAAGCGGAAAAGATTTAGGTCGTTTACAGCTTTCGCTTCAAATAAAAATACACACTTGGTTGGAAGCATTTCGAACTACTTTGAGCGAAGCACCAAGTTCTGTTTTATTACAACAAGATGCTTTTTCAAATCTTATTTAAAGAAGCAGGTCAAAAAGTTCATAAAATGAGAACGGATCCTAAAGGATAGTTCTGTTTCTCTGTGGTTTTTGAGGAACTCATCAAGATACATTCGCTATTCCTCTGTAGTATCCTTATTCTGCGTTAGGAGACCGCTTGTTGGATGTAGGAAGTGGAGGGGGGAGAATGGTAATTTCTCTGTAGTATCTTTTTTCTTGAACCAACAGAAACGAAAAACAATGAATAGAGTTAGACGTAACATACCAAAAAGGACAGCAATAAAAACAAGAACATTACCCCAAAAGCCAATTGGTGGAAGTAGTTTCAATATACAATCTACAGCCCAAAATAAAAAAAGACCAAAAGGTATCAGGATAATTAAATACATACCAATTAGAAGAAAGGATCCCCAAAAACCAACTAGGAGATGTTTCCAAGTCAGTGATGATTTCTCTGTAGTATCTAGGAAAAGACTAGGAATAAAAATAGCTAGAGCAGGGACAGCAAAAAGAAGAAGAAGAGTACCCCAATTAAAGCCATGTGTAATTAGTTTAAATACACAAAATAAAGCAGAGCCTACTGCTATACCCCCATAAGCCACAAAACCAAGAACAACAAGTAAACCAAAAGTAGAACCTAAGAATTCTTTAATCCAAGCCTCGCGATCTTGAACAACCAAAATGTTAAGTAAAACCAACCCCAAAAAACCCAGCCCTAAAAAAATAATGTATTTAATAGCCAAAAAGTTAAGCAAAACCCAGCCCAAAAAACAAGCCCCAAAATAGCACTTACGAAATCTTTAGTCTTAATCATGACCTGTTTTCCTTTTCACACTTTGGCTTTTATGAAAGTATCATTGGCTCAAAAAGACAAAAACAAATAAAAATACACCCCGAACAAGATTCGAACTTGTGACCGTCCGCTTAGAAGGCGGATGCTCTATCCAGCTGAGCTATCGAGGCGTATTTTCATTCCCTTAATGTTAGCATAAAAATATAAAATGAAGCGCCCTTTTGGGGAAGGAGATCCGTAGGTCGTATTGACATTTAGTTAAGAAAGGAGGGATTTCAAGGAAAAATAAACGGCTTTTTAGGCGTGTACATAAACGTACATAACGAAAAAAACGGCTTGTTTTGACACAGAAAGTCCCCTTTATAAGCTGAATGCAACATGACCTAGGCGTTCATGGCTTGAATCAGTGCTTGCTCATCATCAGTCGTGTACCAACGAATCCAAATTTCATCGCTATAAAAATCAGGTTGTTCCATCACCACTTCATAACGAGCTTCTAAAAACAAGAGGGATAAAAAGCAGGACACCACATCCGTTTCCGCCAAGTCAGACAAAGTACTCAGATTCATCTGGGCCGCAGGGTCGCTTTTGTCCAAGTAGACCCCCAAGACTTCATGGACCCACTGCACCGTGTCTTCTTGAAATTCATCGTGAGCCAAAGCGGTGATGTCTTCTGTCGACAATTGAGCAAAGTCCCGCATGCCCGTTCGCCTTCGGTCGACCCGTTCGATTTTTTGCCTGACGGTGCGTTCTTTTTCTAATTGCTCATATTTTTTAAGTTCGTTAATCAAGTCGTCTAAGGTCACTTGGCGAATACGCTTTTGTTTGGCACTACTACGGCGTTCTAAAACCTCGTTTAAGCTCCCGTAACGGGCTTTAACAGCTTGGTGCAAACGTTGACTAATTTGTGCCTGCATGGCCTCTACATCGACCCATTCTCCATGCTCATCCAATTCGCGAAGCGCTTCTAAATCCGCATCTTCCAAGTAATTTTGCTCAAAGGGATCAAATCCTGCCAATAAGTCACTTTTCATACGCAGTAAAACGGCTAAATAGAGTAGGGTTTTCCCCGTCAGTCGCATAAAGGCTTGTTCTTTGACATCAATGACGCTGGTGGGAAAGACCCTCGGGTTTGACACGGTGGCTTGTCGTGTTTCTTGAAGAAGCACGGCTTCCTCACTAAGCCGTTCAACGTAAGCCAAGTATTCATCAGTGACTTGGGTAATATCCACGTTCCATGGATCAATCGTCCCTTTCTTGGCCAAGTCCAGTAAAATTTCAATCCCATCCGTGGTCTGAGGAAGGGCGTCTAAGGACGGAAGCGGTGAAGCAAGGGACATCATACCCTCCTTTTTAGTTCAGGGCAGGGACAATACGTTTTTGCCCCCGTGGGGGGGATGGCATCGACGCAAAGGCTTCATCACGTTGACTGAGTCGTTTGGTGGGAGACAAGTCTTGGTGATTTGCGGAGGGGTTTGGCTCGCGGTCAGGACGCAATTGAATGCCTGTGACTTTAGAAATACCATTTTTTCGCTGAGTGACGCCCACGGTACGATCTGAATTTTCAATCATTGGTTTGCGCAAAGACACCACAATAAATTGGGCATGTTGAGATTCTCGTTCGACCATGTTGGACAATTTTTCGACATTAATCCCATCTAAATTTTGATCCACTTCATCTAAGGCATAAAAAGGAGCAGGCATGGTGCGCTGTAAGGCAAAGACGAAGGCGAGACTTGTCAACGATTTTTCGCCTCCACTCATGGCTTCAATGCGCTGTGTTTTTTTACCCCGTGGAGAAGCCTCAATCGTCAGGCCCCCTTGAAAGGGATCTTCAGGAGAAGTTAAAATCAATTGACCAAAGCCATCAGACAGTTCAGCATAAATACTTTGAAACTGTTGATTGACACTGTCAAAGGCCTTGACAAAATATTGACGCTTCATCGCTTCATAGCCTTCAATACGACTATTTAAAACATGACGTTCTTGATCGAGTGTCTGTACCTTGTCCTGTAATTCATTTTGACGTTGAGACACCTTACTGAATTCTTCAATGGCCTTCATGTTAACAGGTTCCAAATCGGCCATTTTACGCTGGAGCCGCTGAATCCTTTGAACCGCATTGGCAGATGCGTCCCCTTCTTCGTGGTGGGCTAAGCGTTCTTCTAAATCAGGATACACCGCTTGTAATTGCTGATATAAGGCGTCTATTTGTGGTTCACTTTCTCGAACTTTGGCCTGTGTGCGGATGAGGGCCTCTTCCGCTTCGTGCAAGGCCCGCTCGATGGTGACTTTTGTTTTTTCGAGTTGAATCAATTGTTTTTGAACGGTGTCTTGTTCAGCTTTTAGGGTTTTGACCCCTGCTCCTAGGGCATTGATTTCATTTTCTAAGGCTTTGTACTGGGATTTCAGCACGACGATATCGGCTTGATGCGTTAAAATTTCCGCTTGCCAAGCCTTTTGTTGTTGGGCATGTTGGGCTTGTTGTTCGGTTTTTTCATTGATACTATCGCGCCTGATTTCGAGTTCTCGTTCTTTGGTCATCAATTGCCCTTGAACATCTCTAAGCTGGGCGTCATAGGCTTCTTTTTGGAACTGGGCTTCGCTGATGGCTTCTTTCAACAGGGCTACTTCATCTTGACTCAGTTGGGCATCCAAAGAGTGAAGCTGCTCTTTTAAATCGCTTTGGGCTGTGGCCAAGCTTTGGCGTTGGACTTGCAAGGCTTCTAAATGGGTGTCTAGCCCTTCGAGCTGGGCCAGTAAAGATGTTTTAGGGTCTTCTTCTTCAAGCGTGTGGGTGGTGTGGGTGTCTTTTAATTGAGTGTCTAAGGCATTATTTTCCGCTTCAAAACGGCTATATTTAGGCAGTAAAATATGAAGTTGTGCCTGCTTGTCTTGTAAGGCCTGCTCTAGTTTTTGTAAGTGTTGTTCAATTTTTTGTTTTTCTTCACTAAAGCGTTGAACGTCATGACGTAATTGTGAAATTTCAACATCCGTCTGAGAATCCTTCATCGCCGTGCCAAAACCACTTTTCCCACTACGCATTTGCGAACGGCTTCCTCCCGTCATGGCACCACTTTTTTCGAGTAAGGCACCGTCTAAGGTCACCATACGAAAACGATTCATAAAGGGTTTCGCCGCATCCAAATCGCGTACAATCAGAGTGTCCCCTAAGGCAAATCGAAAAACCGTGTCATAAGCCGCCTCATACTGCAGTAAGCGTACGGCAAAATCAATGACTCCCGATCCCTGCGGAGGGTGGTTGAGATGGTTCATGCCTGCTTTGATCTTCGTCAGGGGTAAAAAGGTGGCCCGTCCCGCTCGATTTTGTTGCAGAAGTTGAATCCCCTGTTTGGCGACCTGTTCATCATCCACAATAATATTTTGCATGCGTCCGCCTAAGGCAATTTCCAAAGCCGTTTCATAGTCCGCCTCTACAGAAGCGAGACTAGACAAAGTCCCATGTACGCCATGGATACCTGCTTCTAGAATACTTTTGACACTACGGCTGTGGTTGATTTCTTCATAGGCTTGACGCTGGGCTTCACAAGTGGCTAAGCGTTCTCGGCGTTGAAAGAGTCCTTGATTCACTTGATTCAGCTTGCTTACCAAGACGGTTTTATCTTCCAAGGCTTTGCCCACCCACGCGTCCAACGCTTCTTTTTCGACAGACAAGTCTTTTAGACCTTGACGAATATTGACTTGGCGTTGAAGCAAGGACTGCTGACGACTTTCAAGGGCCAACGCCCCTTGTTCAAGGCGCGCTACATCGTCTTTCAGACGTAAGCGTTCCGCTTCAGCACTCAAGGTGTCTCGATGCGTTTGGGCGACTTGATCTTCTAAGGCTTCTAACTGCCTGCGTAAGTCTTGGCGGGCTTCAATGAGGCTTTCATCTTGGCTAGATAATTGTTCCATTTGTAGATTGGCCTGATCCAATCGTTTTTTCTGAGTCCCCCATAAGCTTTTCAATTCAGATTCTTGGGTTTGAAAGATTTCAATCTGTGCAGCAGCGTCGGTCATCCAGCCTTGGATTTGCTCTTTTTCACGCGCTAGTTTTTCAATCCCCTGTTCTGCGTCTAGAATTCGTTGGGCCAAGCCCCTGCCCATTTCTTCTTTACGGGCTTGCTGACTATATAAGGTTTCCATTTCACTATGCAAGGCTTCGTATTGCGATTCTCCTTGTTGACGAATTTCTTCGGCCAAACGCTTGAGTTCGGCGGTTGCGTTTTTGATGTCCTCATCCAAGACGTCTAGCTGAGCGCGTGCCGTTTGACGAGCCGTTTTCGCATCCGCCAAGGCTTGATGTTCTAAGGCCAAGGCGTTTTTCATGTTTTTTAGACGCAAGACATCTAAAGTGGCTTCTAAAGTTTGTACCTGCTGACGTAAGTCTTGATACTGAATCGCCTTGTCTCGCTCCCCTTCTAATTCACTGAGTCGTGCCTTGATTTCACCGAGTAAAAGATCATGGCGTTCAATGTTGTCTGCGGTGGTGGCAATTTCTTTTAAGGCTTGCTCAATTTTTCGGTCATAGTCGGCGACACCGGCCAATTCATCCACAATTTTACGACGCTCTACCGCGGACATATTCACAATGGCGGCCACATCGCCCTGCATCATCACATTGTAAGAACCTGGGGAGACATGATACAAGGCCAAGACGTCATGAATTTCTCCTAAAGTGGAGGCCTTACCATTGAGATAATACGTAGAACTATAAGTCGAAGCAGACGCTTTAATACGCCGTGCCACCGTCAGCAATTCACTGGATTCTAAGGACGCCAAAAGGGCGAGGGTCTTTTCCTTTTGGGTTTCATCTTCAGTAAAGCTCCCTTCTAGCACAGAATCAGGCAGTTCCCTTCCCCCTTTGTTAAAGGTAATGGTGACGGTGGCTTCTCGTCGCCGTGAAGTGTTATTAATGAGGTCCGTAAGCTTTTCCGCCCGCATGGTACGAGAAGACGACAAGCCTAGACAAAAGAGAATGCCATCCACAATGTTGGACTTGCCTGAACCATTGGGACCAGAAACGGTCGTGAACCCTCGACGAAAAGGAATAAGCGTTTTTCCATGAAAGGATTTAAAGTTGTCGATTTCAATCTGTTGAATGTGCAATGGGGACGCATCCTTAGCAAGGGGTAGAAGGGGGGAGGAGGGGGTGAGAGTCCGAAATTAAAACCAAGCCACTCCATTATATATCCTAACACGTTGAAAGACAAACCCCACGCACAAAAGGGGAAGCGTTTTGTTTTTATGCCTTTAGGACAAAACATTTGATACGACATGAGATAAATTTTGACACATAGGCAAAAAGAGGCATAGAACCACGTATGACAATTAACCCAAAACATTAGACCTTATACGGTAAGTTTTCTCAAATGCAGGATGGCACAACCGAGTTCCCAAAAGGCTTGCCCATGTTCTCGCTTTCGTTCATCGCGTAAAACTAGCTTCCGAAACCCCTCCAACCAAGCAAAGGTCCGCTCAATGGTCCACCGTCCTTTGTAAATTTTCAGGCTTGGGTGTCCTCACTTTTGGCTTGTTTTTGAACTGTCTCTTTGGGATCACAGGCGTTCATTTTTGTGCCGTAACTGCCGACGAAGCCGCTTGCAGTCATAGCCTTTATCTGCCACAATATAGCTGTTGGCGGGGATTTCCGCTATAATGTGACCGAAGGCATGTCGGTCATGCCGATTCCCTTTTTCAATATGAATCGCCTCAGGCAAGCCCGCTTCATTGGCAATGAGGCTTAGTTTCGTGCCCTTTAATTTTCCTGCTCGTCCAACGCAATCGCCCTTTTTTTTGCCGACTTATTCGTCGCATCGAGAGTGTAGGTAGTGTCGACATTTACTTAAGCCATAAACAAATAGAAGCAAGATGAACAAAAGACAAATAAGCCACATCTAATTTATCGTAACGGGTTGCCATTCGCCTGAAGTTTTTAAGGTCTTTAAACAAGTTTTCTACCAAGTGGCGAGCCTTGTAAAGGAAGTAATCGACTTGACGAGGAGCCACCGCATTGCTTTTATTAGGGATGACCACTTCAGCCCCCATGAGGTGAATCGCCTCAAATATTTGTTCTGAAACATAGCCCTTGTCCGCCAAAACCGCCGTGGCTTCAAGCCCTTTTAACAAAGGGATGGCTTGGGTTGAGTCGGAAACCTGCCCTGCGGTGACGATAAAGCGAACGGGGTTGCCGTGGCTGTCACAAACGGCGTGAAGCTTACTCGTATAGCCCCCTGACGATCGTCCTAACGCTTGTTTTCCGGCACTTTTTTTGCCCCTGCTGAACACTGGTGGGCGCGAATAATCGTCGAATCAATCATAAGCCATTCGGTATCTGCCGATGTGGCAAGGGTGTTGAAAATCATTTGCCAAATGCCTTGTTTCGCCCAACGAATGAAGCGCTTGTGAACACTGCTCCACTTGCCGTAATAATAGGGAAGCGACCTCCATCTTCCCCCGTTTCGCCCCATCCATAATACCGCTTCTACAAAAAGACGGTTGTTTTCGGCAGTGCGCCCTCTATGATGCGACTGACCAGGTAGAGCCTCTTTTATCTGATTCCATTGGGCTTTAGACAACTCGTATTGAATATAATCGTTCATAATAAATCCCTCAAAACAACTAGATCTTGGATTTATTATATCATTATTTATATGTCGACACTACCTAGGCATTATACCGGTAAAGTAAAGTTTAAAACAAGTGACTAGGAAGTATCCTGGAAGGTGTTACAAAAATGAATTAGGCATGGACAACACCCAAAGCGCTAAGGGTTTGTGACGGTCTATTTTGAGTCACCACAGGTGTGCTTTTTTGTTCTTGAGCCGCCTTTTTGGCTTCAAAGGCTTTCGCTCGGTCTTTTCGTGTTAACAAACAGGTTAAGGTAGGGGGCAACGCATATAAAAAGGCGCCTACGCCTAAAGAACTTAAAAACCTATACACCGACTGCTTTTTTTTGTCCCCTTTGGTCATTACATTGATTTTATTTTCTAAACGTTTTTCCACCGCATTAGGGATGACGACGTTGGCGAAACCATACCATGCAAATTTAATAATCGCTTCCATCCGTTCAACGGCGTCTCGAGAAGATAAAATCATCCCACTATAGCCAAAGGCTCCAAAAGTGGAACAAAGCTGTCCTCCATTGATATGGTCCATCCTGCCCGCCTCATTCAAATCCCCATTTTTGGCGTTAAAACCCAACCATCCATGAAGTGAGGTTTTGATCTTTAAAAAAGGAATTTTAAATTCACGCATTAAAAATTCAGGTAAAGGGGCACCTCGTTTCATTTGCCGATAGGCAAACCCTGATCCGACTCCTCCCACCAGTAACGCTAAGCCTACGGCCATACCAATCGTTTGAAGTTGCTGATTTTCGAATTGAATACGCTCTTTTTGATGTGCGGAGGATTCTTTTTTTGTCGTATCTTGCTTCGGTCCTAAACCGACCAACTGAACGAAGTCATGTGTTTTAAAGGTTTTACTGGTGAGGTAATTCCGTAGATACATGGAAGCGTAATCCGTCGCGGCGAACATGGGCAGTGTGGCCATTCCGATGCCTACGGCCTTCCACGTCAAGGCGTTCTCTTTCTCTGAACCTGAAAGGGTGCTAATGTGACGATCATAAAGGTGTTCAACCAGTTTACTAAACTGATACGTCGCCACATAAGACCCGAGTTCTTGGCCGGCTTGTTGGTAGAATTGGTCAACCTTGTCACGGAAATTCATACCTAATCCAACGTGAGGCACACCGCTACCGATAATTTCTTGTCCTAAAAATCGATAAAAAGGTCTCTCCGCAATAGGTGCCACGGCATTGATAAAACGATCATGAAAAGAAAGCATTTTAGGCATTGAAAAAACCTTAAAGAGATAAAAATAGTCTGTTCAACTATAAAGTAAAGTAACTTTCAAAACAAGCTTATTTTAGGTGTCATCTTAATGATTGGGTTATGTTGAGATTTTATTTTAGCCAATGTAAGGTAGCTGCAAAATGCAAGAAGGCTGTAAAACTCCTTTTTGTTTTGTCGAAGCGAGAAAAAATCCGTCGGCAATGCGTCATCAATCCAAATAAGCATTCGATTTTGTGACGCTCTTTATACAATTCTTTATCATAAAACCTTCTTTCTACACGGTTTTGACGAAGAGGGATATGAGGTTCAATCCTCTGATACCGGGCAAACTCACGAATAGCATCGCTATCATAGCCCTTGTCCGCCAGTAAGGCGTCGCCTCAAGCCCCGAAATTAAAGCAATGGCTTGAGTCACGTCGTGAACTTGGCCACCACTGACAATAAAGCCTAACGGGTTGCCTAAGGCATCACAAACGGCATGAATCTTAGAAGAAAAGCCCCCACAGGAGCGCCCTAAGTGTTCCCTTCTTATTGTTGACGGCTTTAGAGGGTAAGGGGAATTTATCTAAAAAAATGAAATCGTTTTTACCGAATCTGAATTATGCGGAAGCGGTGTATATGCCGAAGCCGATTTTCTTTGTGCATACCCTGTTTAATTATAATCTTTCGACCTTATTTGGTTGTCGATCAAGCAGTGAATTTAGAGAAAAACTAGCACGCTGTTTGGGTTTTGATTTCTTTTATTATATTGGGGATGCAATGATTAAAGGACAAGTAGCTAAACTCTTAGAATAGTGGGAAAAGAAGCAAGGCAACACGTTAGAAATCCCCATTACGCATGACGCCAAAGTCTTGGGTAAACCGATGAAGCACGCCCGAAGCATGTCGGATGTTTACCACGATTTATATGCGAAGGGCTTTAAAGACCCGACGAAGACCAAGGCGTATCAACATGCACGAAGTAGTTGCTATACAGGAATCATCGGTTCAGGTATTGCCATGGGGGCGGTGCTGCCGATTTTAACCAATCTATTTACGTATAAAACGGTCACTGCTGATCAGAAAAAGTTTTATGAGACGAAGAAAAAACAAACCCCTAAAGCCGTTGCTGGCTAGTGCTGATTATCTTCTGTCGCACTTGGTAAGCAGGAGTTTTTATATTTTCGAGGAGTGTTAGGTTTTTTTGAGTCGACGCACTCTAAAAAATAGTGAGAAAACGACGAAGCAGTCGCTCTAAAAAGACGACGCTAAAAAAGCCAAGGCTAATTTGACCATTTAAAATAAAAAAGGCCTGATTCACGCGACTTAAGTCATCCGCCCGAACCAAGCGATGCTCCTTGATGAGTAAGGCCGCCATGATCAATAGGGCGAGATAAAAGCCCCACCCAATAAAGCCATACCTAGGGTGGTGACTATATTGCCATGCAAAAATAAGGAGGCTTAAGACGGAAGCCCCGTGCACCCAACGACTCAGGAGGAGCGCCCGCTCATTGCCCCATTTAACAGGAATACTATACAGGCCATGGGCGTGGTCAAAGGCGGTGTCTTGGCAGGCGTAGATGATGTCAAACCCCATGACCCATAAGGCGACTCCTGCGCCAAACCACAGGCTCAATCCCCCTTGCCATGCCCCTGTTTGAGCCAGCCAGCCTCCAATGGCGGAAGCTCCTAAGGCCACGCCCAAAATCAAGTGGCATAAGCTGGTGAATCGTTTGGTATAGGAATACAGGGTTAAAATGCCTATCGCAACGGGTAAAAGCGTTTGGCATAAAAGGGGGAGTTGTAAGGTCGCCACAATTAAAAGCCCCAAGGCGCCCAAGGTTAGTCCCCATGCTTCTTTCGCGGAAACTATCCCTGAAGGGAGTTCTCGATTCGCGGTACGAGGATTCAAGGCATCGAGTCGAGCATCAGCCAGTCGATTAAGGCCCATGGCGTAGGTACGTCCCCCCAACATGGCTAAAATCACCCATAGTACCGTAGAAAAATGGGGAAAATTAGTCCCTTGATTCGCCAAAAGTAAGCCAGTTAAGGCAAAAGGCAAAGCGAAAATACTATGTTCCCATTTAACGAGAGACGCTAAGGCGCGCCATTTTAAAATCCAGTTCATCGCCCTTGACGCCTTAAATAGGCATGGGCTTTTAGAATCCCCTTTTTCGCAAAGTCAGTGGTGACGTCCTGAATACCGACCGTCCCGATAGGCGATTCAGGTAAGACCAAGCGTAGACAACCGTGTTGTAAGACTTTTTTATCTTTGGCCATGAAGGGTAATAAGGCGTCAGGGGGGGGCAGGGGGGGCAGAGAGGCCAAGGTTTGATACGGCAATAAGGCCAAATTTTCCATGACTTGAATGACCGCTTCGACGTCTGTCGCTGTACAGTGGGCGTCATTGGCATATAAGGCACAAAGCATGCCAATGGCGACGGCTTCTCCGTGCAGGAGCTGGCCGTATCCATAATAGGCTTCGTAGGCGTGGGCAAAGGTATGTCCTAAATTCAGACACACGCGACCGCGGGCGTCTTGGGGGGGGAAGGACTCGGTTTCATCTCGCATGACCACCGCAGATTTAATCGCACAGGCTTGATAAATGAACGAAGAGGGATCTTCCAGATCTGCTTTTTCAAGACGTTGAAACCTATGCCAGAGAGAAACAGCTTGTTCTGATTCACTAGGCGTGCTGAGGTCTAAAGCGGTTTTTTCAATTAGCGCATATTTAAATAACTCCGCAAGGCCTGCTTGAATTTCTCGCGTGGGCAAAGTCTTTAAGGTGCTTGGATCAATCAAGACCAATTCAGGTTGCTTAAAGGCCCCAATACTATTTTTGACGGGTCCAAAATTGACGGCCACTTTACCGCCGACGGAAGAATCCACTTGAGCAAGCAAGGTGGTGGGGACTTGTACCAAGCGTGTGCCTCGATAATACGTGGCGGCTAAAAAACCCGTTAAATCACCGACGACTCCCCCCCCTAAGGCCAGAAAGACGTCCTGCCGTGTGAGGCCTATTTCCATGGCCTGAGCATACAAGGTTTCAAGGACGGCAAGATCTTTGGCGCCTTCCCCTTGAATGACTTGGCTGGGATATACGTTAAAACCAGCCGCTTCTAAAGACTTTAGCACGCGTTGTAAGTACAGGTGGGGTAGGCCTGCATCATAGACCACCATGACTTGACGAGGCGCAGAAATCCCCACTTGTTCCATGGCCTTACCCAGATCAGCCAAGCCCTGTGCTTGAATGACAATTTGGTACTGTCGTTGTTGCCCCATTAACGTCAACGATAAAACTTGTTGGGTCATGACGGCTCTCCTTGTTCTAGCATCACAGGAGTAACACTCGGTAAGAAATACGTCACATAATTATAGAGGCCTTCAATGACGGCTGCTACCGCTTGACTGGGTTTTAATCCGCCTGTTTGTACATGGACTTGTGCTTGCTCATAAAAAGGCCGACGCGCTGCGAATAAGCGTTCGACCACGTCATGAGGATTCTTCACATTAATTAAGGGACGTTCTTTGGGAGAAAATAAAACGCGATCTAACAACTCTTCTTCATTCATTTCGATATAAATAACCAAGCTATGGTCTAAGGCCAAGTCCAGATTGTCTTGCTGAACCAAGGCCCCGCCTCCTGTGGCAATGACCACACGTGAACGTTTTAAATAATGTTCTAAGATTTCTTTTTCATAGGTACGGAAGGCCGCTTCCCCTTCAATTTTGAAAATATCAGGAATTTTACGACGCTGACGTTTTTCAATGGCGTTATCCGTATCGACAAAGCGAAACCCAAGAATGGAGGAAAGTTTTCGTCCTAAAGTGGATTTTCCACAGCCCATAAACCCTGTTAAGACCAAGCGATTTAGCGCAGGGTGCTGATTCAAAGTGTCGAGTTGAATCCGTGTGGTTTCAGACAAAATAAGGGGAGCTTCTGTTATCAAAGCATTGCACCTTATACCTAATTAAATGAACATGTCTATTATATTATCGTAAAAATGGAGAAGAAGAAATGCTTCCCTTGGGGGATTCCTTCTTGACCTTATGGGTTGATGCGTTAGACTAACAATGTTGTGAAAGATCGGGCCGTGGCTCAGCTTGGTAGAGCGTTCCCTTGGGGTGGGAGAGGTCGCAGGTTCAAATCCTGTCGGTCCGATATTTTTTAAAATAGGGATTTCGTTAGGCGGACCATGAGGGACTCTGTTCTTGGAGTGGCTTTTCTATTCTGATGAGGAACCGAATGGGGACGTCGCCTCTAAAAGGGGGAGCCTGCCTGCCGAAAGCAGGACTTGGATAATATGAATATCACTGGGGTTCACCCCTGCAATACGTTTGGCTTGTGCTAAATCCAGCGGACGAAAACGGCTTAATTTTTCACGGGCTTCTAAACTTAATTGCTGAATGGCTTGATAATCTACCCGTAAAGGGAGCTTGACTTTTTCCGCTTGCTGGACTCGATTATTTTCTCGAGTTTGCCGGTTCATATAGCCCGCAAACTTTAGTTCTGTTTCAACCGTTTCTTGCACATCTAAGGCCACTTGGGCCGATTCAGGGTTTAATTTGGCAAGCGTTCGATACAGGATTAAAGGTCGCTTGAGCAGTTGATCTAAACTTGTGCCTTCTTGGATTTGTTCTCCACAATCTGCGTTTAAAATGGCATTGCTGTGGTCATTGGCTTTTATTTTAGTGGACTTTAATCGTATTTTTTCGGCTTCAATTTGACGCTCGCGTGCTTGAAAGACTTCCCAACGATCCGCTTGAACCAAGCCAATTTCACGACCCAAAGGGGTGAGACGTAAATCGGCATTGTCTTGTCGTAGCAATAAACGATATTCACTACGACTGGTGAGCATACGGTAGGGTTCTTTAATTTCTTTGGTGACTAAATCATCAATCAAGGTCCCGATATAAGAAGATGAACGCGGTAAAATAAAGGGGTCTTGCCCACTGGCGTAACGACTGGCATTAATCCCTGCCATGAGGCCTTGGGCGGCGGCTTCTTCATAGCCACTGGTTCCGTTAATTTGTCCCGCAAAAAAAAGACCGCGGGTGTTTTTGACCATAAGGGCGGGACTTAGTTGATAGGCAGGGAAGTAGTCGTATTCAACCGCACAGGCGGGGCGTAACATTTCGGCGTGTTCTAAACCGGGTAGGGTTTGAAGCATGCCAACTTGAACGTCTAGGGGCAAGCAGGAGGAAAAGCCCTGTAGGTAAATTTCGTAAGTGTCTCGTCCTTCAGGTTCGATAAAGAGGTGATGGGTTTCTTTATCCGCAAAGCGCATGACTTTATCTTCAATACTAGGACAGTAACGCGGGCCGCAATCCGCTTCCATGAGTCCTTGAATCATGGGGCTACGGTGGATATTGGCCTTAATTAAATCATGTGTTTTCGTCGTGGTACGGGTGATGTGACAAGGGACTTGTTCCAAGTGAGGGCGGTTCGGCAAAAAGCTAAAAAAGCCGTGGGGGGTGTCTCCCTGTTGCGCGTCTAAGCCACGGTAGTCAATGGTGCGTCCATCCAGACGAGGGGGGGTGCCTGTTTTCAGACGTCCTGTTTCCAAGCCCAATTCGAGTAGAGAAGCCGTCAGCCCTTTGGCGGCAGGGTCACCGGGGCGCCCTCCTCCATAGCTTTTTTCTCCAATCCAAATTTTTCCATTTAAAAAAGTCCCTGTGGTAATGATCACGGCAGGGGCTTGATAAAAAATGCCGAGTTGGTCCACCACCCCTTCAATGCCTTCTTGGGCGTTGACCACGACACGTTCTACGGTGCTTTGACGTAATTTAAGATTCGGTTCGGATTCTACTAAGTGACGCGCATAATCTCGATATTTGGCTTTGTCACTTTGGGAGCGTAAGGCTCGAACGGCGGGGCCTTTGGACATATTCAGCATGCGTAATTGAATATAGGTCGCATCCGCACAAATACCCATGACCCCACCGAGGGCATCAATTTCTTTGACCAGCTGACTTTTGGCAGGTCCCCCAATAGAAGGATTACAGCTCATTTGGCCAATCGTATCGAGATTCATACTTAATAAAACGGTAGAGCATCCTAAGCGAGCGGCGGCAACAGCGGCTTCAATGCCCGCATGCCCTGCTCCAATGACCACGACATCGGCTTTTTCAGTATGAAGATAAGACACGCATGAATTTCCTTAAATTTTTCAGGCCTGAAGTACTCATGACCTATTGATGATGCCCCTAGCGTATCATAAGCCTGCTTGGATTTCATCTCTTCAGGAGCGTAGGGTTCGGTTATAAGTAGCGCTTTGGATTGACAGGCCGACCATTGACCCTGACTTCAAAATGGAGGTGAGACCCTGTTGAATACCCTGTGGAACCTACGGCCCCAATGCTTTGTCCTTTGGCAACAGCACTACCGCGAGACACCCCGACGCGAGATAAATGCCCGTACAGGGTGGCAAACCCTCGGCCGTGGTTAATAATAATACACTTGCCGTAGCCTCCATACCAGCCTGCAAACATGACTCGCCCTCCGTCAGAAGCCATGATCGGGGTCCCTGTTGGGCGAGAAATATCAATACCCGTGTGATTTAAACGTGTATGGTGAATCGGATGGATACGGTAACCAAACCCTGATGTGAGGCGTCCCATGAGGGGCCACATGAAGCGCCCTGTCGATTTTTGTAGCCCGTTGGTATGGCCTCGTAATAATTCTTCAATTTTAGTGGATTCGGCCAGTAATTGGCGTTCTTTCATTTCGTAATATTTGGCATCACTTGCATAGCGTTGCCGCATGCGTTCTTCTTCTACTTTTTGAGCATACAAGTTTATTTTGAGTCGTTTAATTTCACTATAAGCCATGGCGTTTTGGCGTAAGTTTTGTAATAAGTGGGTTTGCTGGGTTTTTAGCGATTCACCTTCATGCTTTAAGGCTTCAAAAATTCTGGTGTCTTGCCGTAAAATACGTTCTTGAAAGTAGAGGCTATCTACCATTTCAGATACACTCGTGGAGGCTAAAATTTGTTGTATTAAACTAATTCGTCCCCCTTTAAACCAATGGCGAATACGGGTGCCCATTATTTTACCCAAACGGGTGGTTTTACCCACTGTGACATCTAGATTTTTTTGTAAGCCTTGAATAGCACGAGAGGTTTGATGCAAGCGGACTTGCTGAGAGTCTAATTCTCGTTGCGTTTTAGATAGCTCAATTTGCTTAGAAATCATGCGGTCTCGATGATAACGCACATGTCTTAATTTTTCGATTCGTTTTTCATGAATCGTTTGACGCTGGGTATTAATCGTTTTTTGTTTTTCTTTTAACTGTACCCGATTGACGGCTTGGACTTCAGGCAACACAAGCAGTCCTGAAGGCCATAAAGGGAAAAAGGTCAAAGTCCCCCAAAGTCCCACGGCCAATAGTCGTCCCCACCTTTGGTGTGGCCCATGGCGTTGCAGGCCATTCATATTGAAATTAAAACAAAACAAACGATTCCCTCACAAGATGAATTTTAGACATCTTAGCATGACTCCTACAAAAGGACAAAGCTAGACCTCAACGCTTTGGCGCTTAGAGCCCGCATTAATTCGTTCTTTGGCCAAGGCAATAGCGGCTTCTAAGGTATTGATTCCCTGTGTTTCAGCTCGCTTGAAAATACATTGTGCGGTGTCGTAAATCCCTTTGGTTTTAAGGGTGGCTTCTTCCAAACTACCGTGTGCCAGTTCGGTTGACAAGACAATCACACCGCCCGCATTAATGGCAAAGTCAGGGGCAAATAAAATCCCTTTAGCCCGAAGATCTTCCGCCAAATGTTTAGTGGCCAAAGGATTATTGGCGCCTCCTGCAATGATAGAGGCAGAACTTTGAGCAATGACCTCCGCGTTAAGCGTGCCACCAATCGCATTAGGAGACAAAATATCCGCCTTAACCTGCCAAATGGCTTCAGGAGCCACGACGTTTAGCTGGGGCATTAAGTCCACACAGCGTTGTACGGCAGGGGCATAGGTATCCGCTAAAAAAACAGTGAAATTGGCATGCTTGGCTTCTTCTTTTAAATGGGTGAGCAAATGATAGGCCACCTTGCCTGCCCCTTGAATCGCGATGCTCAAGCCTTCTAAGCTGTCTTGCTGGTGTTGAAAGGCCACGGCCGATTTAATTCCCATATAAACGCCTAAGCCTGTTAAAATCGCGGAATCACCTAATCCCCCTTTTTCAGGGGGCAAGGCGGACACATAAGGCGTGATGCCTTTCATTATTTCCATATCCGCACTGGTAGAGCCAATATCCGTTGCCGTGTAATAACGCCCCCCTAGGTCATGGATACGTTTGGCCATGGCTTGGACCAAAGCAGGCGTTTTTTCTTGTGCCGGGTCTAGCCAAATCACGCTTTTCCCCCCGCCATAGGCAAGACCAGCCAAGGCATTTTTATACGTCATGGCTTCGGACAATTTTAAGACATCTTCCAAAGCAGCCGCTTCTGAAGGGTATCGCATCATACGACAGCCTCCCAATCCCGGCCCTAAGGTGGTATTATGTAGGGCGATGAATCCTTTTAGGCCGCTGGCTTCATCCTGTACGACCAAAACACTTTCATGTCCGAGTGTTTGCATGTATTCTAGTATCGCCATGATGCGGTATCATCTCCTCTGCGGTGTCTACTGTCTTTTATGATCATAGAAAGTTTAAGTCAAACAAAATAGAATGCCAAATCGTCACCGACACACTGTTTTTCTTGCCTTGGGGGGTAATCTTAAGCACCCCCCTGAACCGTTGATTCAAGCGGTTCAGGCCTTAAGATCTCATGCGGCTATCTCGGATTTAACGCATAGTCGTTGGAGAAAAACGCTTCCTGTCAATTGTCCTGAAGGGTCGCCTGCTTTTTATAATGGGGTGCTTCGCTTGAAAACCAGCCTTTCTATCGACTCCTTATGGGATCTTTGTCAAGCGTTGGAAAGAGAGGCAGGGAGGCTCCCTCTTCAGACACGCGGTAAAAATACTCCGCGTGCTTTGGATATTGATTTGCTTTTTTACGATGAACAAGTCCTTCATACGCCTGTTTTACAGGTGCCTCATCCGCGTTTACACGAACGAGACTTTGTCTTGCTTCCGTTTTTGGAATTGGCCCCCAATTGGCAGCATCCTATTTTTAAGACGAGCATGGCGACTTTGGCTCAGCGACGTGGAGGGGCGCTTGAGTCTTCATCGGTCGTAGAGCGTTTAGTTTCTGATTAGTTTTTGAAAAAAGTACTTTTATTTTGAAGGGAAAGATGCTCTAATAGAGAAGGAAACTCTTTTTCTTAAGACCCATAGGGAGATGTATTCAATGATTAATAGCCTCGTTATCGTCGGACGTTTAGGACAAGACCCTGAAATTCGTTATTTTGAATCAGGGACCGTCAAGGCGCGTTTTAGTGTGGCGGTGGACCGCCCTGGTTCTAAAGAAAACCGTAGCACGGATTGGTTCAATATTGAAGCGTGGGGTAAGTTGGCAGAATTTTCAGGGGAATACTTGAAAAAAGGGATGATGGTCTCTGTTCAAGGCAGTATTGAAGTGGATAGCTGGCAAGACCAAACCGGTAATGTGAGAGAAACCCCTTTGGTTCGGGCTTCGGCCATTAATTTTGTGGGCTCTAAGCGAGACAACGAACAATATCGTCAAGCGTCGGGTGGACAAGCGAATTATAATCCCGACACGGTCCTTCCTTTTTAGGTGGACCTTAGCGAATACCATTTAAACGAGGGAATAGCGTCTTAGGCTATTCTAGGAGCCTGATTTTATGGTGCAGGGACCTATTTGGGCAGATGATTTAACAGGCGCCAGTGATTGTGCTTCTGTATTGGGGGCCTTGGGCTTAAAGGCTTCTCTCGTGTTGGAGGGAACCCGCGTCGATGCGTCTGAATATGCTTGTGTGAATCTCAATACGCGTGCGTGTCTCACGTCAAAAGAAGCGTATAGCCTTCTTTATAACGCCATGTCCAGTCGAAAGAGCACGCTTCCTCTTCCCTATTTTAAAATCGATTCAACGTGGAGAGGCCATATCGTGGCCACGGCCTTGGCAGGCTTAGAGGCAAGTCAGGCGCCTTTTGCTTTGATTTGTCCTGCGTTTCCCCAGATGGGCCGAACCGTTCAAGGGGCGGTGGCGTATTTGCAGGGGAAACCTTTGCATGAAACGCCTTTGGGGCAGGATCCTCAGCATCCCATCTACACGTCTGATTTGCGTCGCTTATTACAGTGGCAAGCCGAGGCGTTAGGACGAGCCGTGGAGATTTGGATCCCTTCTCTCACTGAGGGAGAAGAGGGGCTGGCGGAGCGTTTGCAAGAAGAGCTAGAAAAGGTAGAAAAAGGGGAAAGAAAAAGCCCGTTATTGGTGGTGCCTGACCTTCAAAAAGAAGAAGACTTCACCGTATGGTTGAATCTTGTTGATTCTCTACCCATGGCCCCCGTCTGTTTGGGCTCTGCAGGATGGTTGAGCGCACAGCTTCAGGCAAAGACTCGGGTTCATGCCCTTCCCCCTGTTTTTTCTGCTTCGTTTTGGGCGCAAGCAAAGACAGACGTACCCAAGATTCGTGTGATTAGCGGGAGTCTGAATCCTACGACGTTGGCTCAGTTGGCGCATCTTCAGAAGTCTTTTCCGCGTCTTCCTATTTTGAATACGGCGACTTGGGGGCGTGTTTCAGAGGCCTCTACGCGTTTGGCTCAAGGCCTTCCTTCTTTTTTGAAAGATCATCCTGCTTTAGTTACCATTCTTTGTGGGGGAGATACGGCTCAGCAGGTCTTGACGAGCTTAGGCCTATCACATTTAACATGGGTGAGTCGCTTTAAGCAAGGGCAAGCGCTATGGCAAGCAGAGGACGCTTGGGGGGAAACCTCCTATTGGATCTTAAAATCAGGTAATATGGGGGAAGCCCCTGATTTAACGGAGTGGATTCATGCCCTTTCGCTACCGCTTGCAGAATATTTATAATCTGCGGGAACGCAAAAAAAAAGAACAAGAACAAGTGGTGAATGAGGCTCAAAATAAGTGTCGTAAAATTCAGGCGCGTATCGATGCCAAGTACGCCGAGCGAGAAGATGTACGGCATCAACGTAAGACCATTGACCCGATGATGCTCAATACGATTGATGCCTTGCTGGTGCATTTGGCCACTCAGATTTTAGCCATCAAAGAAGAACTGGAAGAGGCGCAACGTATTTTAAAAGAAGAAGAAGACAAGCTCGCCGTGTGCCGACAAGAACTCGAAGCCTTGGAAAAGCATAAAGAACGTGCCTTGGAAGAGTGGAAAGAAGAAGAAAAACAAGCGGAAATGAAGCAATTAGACGAAGTGGCGAGTCAGCGTTACTTCAGGCAAATGGTGGAGGCGGCTCAAGAAGCCATTGATTTGGGCGAAGCAGACTAGGTCGTGTCGACATTCAGCTTATAAAGGGTACTTTCTGTGTCAAAATAAGCCGTTTTTTCGTTATGTACGTCTCTGTACACGCCTTAAAAGCCGTTTATTTTTCCTTGAAATTCCTCCTTTCTTAACTAAATGTCAACACGACCTAGATATTTTTTCCGATAAAAGACAAGCGCTCCCCTCGTGGGTAAGGTCTTGTCTAGGGGGGGGGTGTTATGGCTTTTTCATTGGCGTCTTTGGTTTTAAATACGTATTCACCACAAGGGTCGACGTCGTGGCAAGCGAGTCAGAAGGGGAATTCCTCTTTCCTGAATTTGATGATGCTTAAAGAACTCAATGGATTTTGGGAAGACTATGATTTTTGGACACTCGCGACGGAGTCTCAATCTGCTGGCTCAGGAGTGGACGCGGAGCCTATCGCGTCAAGCGTTTCTCCGCCCGTCCCTCGTGTAACACTTCGTTCAAAGGCGTCTTCCCCTTCGCGACAGAATCCCTTAGACGTGCCTAAGATATCTTCTGCAAGAAAGCAAGTCCCTGTGCTTCAGGGGACCGAGAAGACCGCCCCCGTGTCAACCGCTTTGCCAGAATCTCAAAATACAAGCTCATCGCTTCCGCCTGAAGATTTTCCCCCCTCCACATCCTTGGGGAATCTGCCGTTAAATATGCCTCCGCCACAGGGGTTCTTTCCCTGGCGGCAGGATCTTGCTTCGGGGGAGTCACCAGGAAAAGGGAGTAAAGCAGGTTCTGCAGACGGACGTTTCACGCTGAATGCCTCTTTGGATAAAGCGTTTCGTGACACGACTCCTCGTCTTCGTAGCTCAGCAGGTAAAGATCCAACACCAACAGAACGAGCCGAATTTTTACAATTTTTACAATTGCAAATGGAAGAGGCGCATAAAAAAGGGAAGCCTTTTCGGGTGGAAGTGGATGATCAGACCAGTGTCGTCCTCAGTCTTAAAAAAGGGGAAGTCAGTGCCTCTTTTTTAATGAAAGACGCGAGTGAGCATCAGCTTAAGCAGGTGCAGCAACAGTTGCAATACTTGAAGCAGTCTTTGCAAGCGCGGAGGCTTCCTGTTTCGGTTTTGGAGGTGGTGACAGACGCTCCCTCTACGGCGCAAGGGCGTTCTCGTGCTGCTCGTGCCTCGTCTGAAAAACGCTCTAAAGATCAGGGGTCTTCCTCCTCCACCTAGGGGAGGGTACTTCAAGGGTCACCGTGTTTGGTTCGAAGCATAGGCATCACACGTCTTTACACCCTATTAATAGATTTAGGGAACGCAAGGGGGGACTCTACTCATGTTTGATCCGTATATTATGGCCGTAAACAATAACCGTGCGGCTCGTGCTTGGTTTGAGGCGACGTCTACCAATTTAGGCAATATTTATACCCCCGGCTTTCGTCAAGAAAACGTCCGTTTTGAAGATTTTATTTACGGGGTTCGTGCAGATGAAGTGTCTTACCGAAACGAGCAGGGCAAGTCTCACCCAGGTAAAGGCCCCACCAATTTGATGATTGAAGGCAATGGTTGGTTTAGCGTCCGTAACGCGGACGGGGATTTGCGCTTTACGCGAACAGGTGATTTTAAATTTAATGGCGAAGGGGTTTTGGTGAATGAAGCGGGCAATACGGTGCAAGGCTTTTTATTAGATGAGAGTGGTCGTCCTCTGAATACCGCAAATTCCACCAACGGGAAGGCGGATGTGGCATTGAATCCCAATCAAGCGTGTGGTGGAACGGGTCATATTCCGACGACAGAAATTGCCATGTGGGTGGATCCCACCAATGGTAAATTTTTTGGAAAATATGATGAATATAAAATCCGTAGCGACGGCACCATTGTGGGAATGGCTAAAGAAGGGAAAGAAACCGTTCCTTTGTATAAAATTGCCTTGAATAATTTCCCTAATCCTTCTGGACTGGCACAAGTGGGGATGCTCGAATTCTTACCCACCGAAATGAGCGGAGAACCCATTGAAGGCACGGGCGAAATTCGTAGTGGCTTGGTTGAATTATCCAATGTTTCCCTCAAAGATCAAGTGGACAACCTTCAACAAGCAAAGAATTTAATGAACATTAGTACCAAAATGATTCAACAAAATAAGGCCTTGCTTGAAGAAGCCTTAGGATTATTGCGTTAAAATGGACTAAATGCTCAATTTTATGGCCTGCCTTGAACTAGACCATTCGACCAAAAGTCGCTATGATAGATAAGACTATGTGTTAGGTTGAGGGATGCTATGTTGACGTTGTCTTTACACGCCATTAATTTAAATGATTTTGCTGAAAAAGCAGTGTCTTTTTCGCAACTGCAGATGATGAGTGATACCCGTCATTTTAGTACACCCGTTGTCCCTTCTAATCCGATAGAGCCGTATACCTTGTTGTTGGCGATTGATGCTTTAGGACGCCGCCAAATTTGGGCGGTGGAAACCGTTGAAAAACCGCTAAAAAAAGCATCGCCTCTTCAGGTGACGAGTCGCTCGGTATTCGGCGATTTAGTTTTAGAACCCCTCCAACTTTTTACGTTGCCTGTAGAGAGTTTAACCCCTTTACTATTTTCTGAAGAAGCGACGACGGTCTTTCCCACTGACTTTCCTGAGCTTCGTTTAGCGTCTGCCGATTGGTGGGGACATACGCGTTTGGAAGTTACTTCGGAAAGCAGTGGTCTGCTTGATCTCCTTCGTTTGTTAAGACAGGCGGAAGCGAGTGGCTTGCAAACCGTTTTATTGGATCCTTACGGGACGGTGAAAAAGGCTCGCTTGCCCCATGTGCAAATTATTGATTTGGGTCGTACTCATGCGTTTTCTCTTGAGTTATGGGGTGTGGAAGCCTTGATGGCGCAAGTGATTCAAGCGCTTCCGTCTCAGCAAGAATCGTTAGCGTGGCAGCAGTGGCAAAGTATTTCAGCCCAGCATATTTTTAATCCGCAAGGTTTGTATGACTTAGAAGCCTTGGCGATGCAAACGAAAAGTGGCTTACTATTGCGTGTTTTACAACAATTTAAACAAAATCATCTTTTTTATGAAGGACCTACTCAACATTGTTTTGATTTGCTGGACGCTTTAAAAACAGCACAGGCAGAGGGAAAGATCTTGGTCTTAGACCTGTCTCAAATTCCTGTGGCGTTTCAAACGTGGGTTTTGCCTTTGTTAAGCGAATCTTTACGCCAAGCGGGGCAAGCCCTTCATCGTTTTATGTTGGGGTTCGTTCAACGTCGTGCAATGTCTCCTGCCTTGGCGACGGCAGAGCAAAATTTTTTAGACACGGGGGCAAATCTGGTGGTTATGCAAAGCCAAGCCCATTCCAGAATGTCGTGGGACGCTTTTAGAAGTTCCACGGTGCAGCATCTTTTGCAATGGGATAGGGAGCATCGTCATTTACTTTATTTAAGTGAAGCGTCTTTGGGGATTCCCTTACGCTTTACGGCGACGGAATCGCTTACGGTTCGCGAGGAATTGTCTCCTGCTGAAACGGATTTTACTGAACCTTTGATGGGTTTATGGAAAGATATCGACAGCTTGTCTCCTCTTCCTTCCGTTCATGCCGAGGAGTTAAGCGCTTGTTATAGTTCTATCTTAGGTGAGCTATCTGCTTTAGAGCCGAAGGAGGAAGAAGCGTCTTACTCTTTAGAGGCTCCTGGTCTGGAACTTGAATCTTTAGTGCTGGATTTCCCTCATACGATACACCCGTGTTTGCCCGAAACGATGTTAGACGAAGTCTCTACGTATATAGAACCTGAATCCAGCCTAAGGACTTCCCTCATGTCTGCTTCGCCTGCCAGTGAAGCACTACTCGCACCTTCTTTCTCTTATGAAGCGGGATTAGATCAAGAAGAAGCTTTTTTGGGTGCCTCTTTTGATCCGTTTCAGCTGCAGGCGCCTTCTGAAGTCTTGGCCACTTTAGCACTTCCCCCTGAACCCGTTGTCGTTCCTGAACCTCAGGCTTCTCCTGAAGCGGAGGCTTTTGTTGTGGTGGAGACGCCGACGGAATTGCTGTTGGAAGAGGATACTTTTTACGATGCTTTGTTGAGCCATCCTTTGGTGGAGGCTCATGATCCCAGTCAGCCAAGCTCTCCTTTTCAGGAATTGATTGAAGAAGCGGATGCTTTGCATCACATGACTCTCCACTTGGATGTGGCTCAGCCTCAAGGAGACATTAGCCTGCCCGTGTCAGAAGCCTTAGAAATGATAGCTCCCCCTCCCGAGGAACAGCCTCCACTGGTCGCGACTGATTTAGATGATTTTGATTTCGATTTAGGGGTGATTCATGAGGCCGTGAATGCAGAAATTAATCGTGTGACTCAAGATACGTCTGATTTGCCTGTCTTTGCCGCGGAGCCGATGCGTTTGGATTCTGAAGATCCGCTGGGTCATTTTGAATTTTCTATGCCCGTGGAAGTGAATCCCACAGATGAAGACGCTCATCATGTTCAGTCTAGGACTCCTCTTCATGAAGGGATGATGTCTTCTCCTGATTTTTTAGTGCCTGAACTCGATGGGGTCGCCTCTTTATCAGATCCTCTTCTCCAATCCTTTCAGCAAGAATTGGATGACTTTGATGCGTCTCCCTCACTTCAAAAAGCCCCTTCTACTTTGCAGGGACAAGTGAGCTTTACCTCCATGACCCCTCCCCCTGGTTTGGATGCGGTCCCCATTGAGCATACGCCTTTTTATACCCCTGCCGTTCAGCCGCCTGCGGTTTCAGCTGCTCCTGAAACAAATTTACCCTTTACGGTGGGGATGAAAGTCAGTCACGCAAGCTACGGCATGGGTGTTATTCACGCCATTGTGGATGTTGAAAATCGTCATATTCTTTCGATTGTCTTTGAAAAAGCAGGGAAACGCTTGATGGATCCTGCTTTAACCCCAATTACCCTCATCGTCTAAAGGGCATCACGCTTGAAGAATAGTCGAGCATTACAGATAGGTGTATGTCCAGAAAATGGGCCTAGAGGGATTCGAACCCCCAGCCAAGAAATTATGAGTTTCCTGCTCTAACCATTGAGCTATAGGCCCTTTTAGTTCATTATCTAACATCCACCTTAAATAACAAGTCTTTAAGGTCTTCTTATCGAGAAAATTAGTTTGAAAATAGGGTTTCCAAACCCATAAATTCCTTTAATACCGTATTCATACAGGAAATCCATTGAGGGGCTAAACAAAGATGTCCCTCTTCATAGCGCAAATACCCTTGCTCAACCCAAGAATCCAGGTACGCTGACAGCCATGGCCAAGCGTCTTCATGAGGACAGGCTTCTTTTAGTGTATTTAAAGAAACGCCTGCTTGGGTCATTCTTAATCCAAAAATAATCAGATTTTCGAGACGCTCCCATTCGGAAACGGCTTCTTTTAGGGTAATGTCTTCTAAATTTTGATAGCGTTGATAGGCTTTTAAACCAGAGGGGACATGGTAGCGCCATGGGTGTTGATAGCCATGTGCTGAAGGTCCGCACGCCAAGACGTCTTTTTGTTGCCAGTACGCCAGATTATGTCGACTTTCAAAACCACGCCTCGCAAAATTAGAAACTTCGTAGCGTTCAAAACCAGCGTCAGCTAAATACGAGACGGCCCATTCGTAAAAGAGGACTTCTTCTTCTTCAGAGGGAAGAGGATAGTGATGGGGCACCTTTTTTCGGAGTGTTTCTAGTGCGGTGCCTGCTTCTACTTGTAGGCCATACATAGAAATATGTTGAATCGGTAATTGGCAGGCTTCTTTTACGGTGTCTTGCCAAGACGAAAAGCGTTGTAGGGGGATCCCATACATTAAATCGATACTAATATTGGCTTTTTCTTTCATTAGATCCGCCAAGGCGTGTATTTGATGAAGGGCCGTTTCTTTTTGATGTCGACGGCTCAGTTTTTTTAATTCTTGCGGATTTAAGGATTGAACCCCTACACTAAAACGATTAATCCCTGCTTCTAGGTAGGCCTCAAGGGGGCTTTCGGCATCATCAGGATTTAACTCAAAGGTTATTTCGATCTGTGGATCGAAGGGGACCTCTTTCGCAATAGCCTTTAGAATTGTTCGAACTTGTGTCGCGTTTAAGAGACTAGGGGTCCCTCCCCCGAAATAGAGGGTTTGAAGGGGGGGGAGGGGGTTAGAGCCTCCCTCAAACGCACGTACCGTAAAGCGACCGGCTATTTCTCGAAGTAACGCGTCACAATAAGCGGAAATACCACCATATTTGGCAAGCTCTAGATAAAAATCACAGTAGAGGCATCGGGAGTGACAAAAAGGCACATGAAGGTAGAGATGCATGCTTAGAAGGGTAGATCGTCTTCAGTGAGGAAATCGTCTGGTGATAATTCGTTGAGTTGGACCGTGGGGGGAGGAGGCATAACGGCTTGTGCGCTTTGGCCATATTCTGTTGTGGAGGCCGTTGCATAAGTGGCAGGTGCTTGCCCCACCGTAGGAGAAGGAGCATTCCCTGTTCCTTGGAACTCGCTTTGCACGGGGGTAGGTAGTCCTGGTAACTGGTGTACCTGTTGGGCATCTACTTCAAACATCTTTTTTGGTGTGCCTTCAGGCGTGGTGACACTGGCAATTTGTAGACGCCCTTCGATGTGAACGACGCTTCCCGCGGGCAATGCCGTCACGGCTTCCGCCAAGTTACGCCAACATAAGACCTTCACCACCAAATTAGGGGTGGGTTGATTACGACGAGGCGGCATGGGCACGGACACTTGCAAAACACTGACGGCTATATTGTTAGGGGTAAAACGTTTTTCAGGGGCTTGCAACAGGGTTCCTGCTAAACTAATACGTGCAAAAGACATAAATTCAACCTCATTTTAAATGTTCAGATTAAAGTAGTCCTATTTTACCACAGACGTCTTGGCCTGTCTTTCGCCTGTAACAGAACGTTTTAAAATGTAACACGTGACGAGCGCTCTATTTTTATAAAAGACTTTAAATGAAAGAGGAACTCTATTAGAAAGAGTTCCTCTTTGTGCAATATTTCGTGTGAAGCCTACTCAGCGTGAGCTTCCTGTGGAGCGTTTTGAAAGTCCTCGCCTCCGTCTTCACGAGGACGACGTCCGCCAAAGCCACCGCCTGAACGACCGCCTCCACGAGGGCCCCCACGACCGCCTCTTAATTCACGAGGCTCACGTCCTGTGACAGGGGTCACAATAAAGGGCTTGCTCATATCTAAATCATCGTTGCGCAGAATCACCACACGGATGAGTTCTTCATTTAAGTTTAAAATCGCTGTTAAAGGCTTAATGGAAGCACCTTCTGCTTCAAAGCCAATCACCGCAATTAAGCCTTCACGAGATTTTTGAATTTCATAGGCCAATTTTTTACGGCCCACTTTATCAATACGACAAATTTTGGCATTATTATTTTTAAAATCTGCTTCCACTTTCGTTAAAACACCATCTAAACCTTCGGTTTCAAAGTTTGATTTAAAAATAAGTAAGGCTTCATACTTCGTCATGTGAAAATCTCCAAAATTGAGTGTACAGGGGTTTCTAATAAATTGTAAAGGTAGTCTAGTTGAAACCAAAGCAAATAACAAGTCTTCTTTTCTAAGTGGCGTCATTTTGATAGGAAACCCCACGAAGGTATTTGGGGCGCTTAGGGGCGACCTCTAAAGAGATCACCAATGCCTTTAAAAACACGACCCGTTGTAGGAATAATGTTCGCGATGCCGTCTCCCACTTTGGTAATGGCACTGGTAAGCGTACGGGGATGAAAGATGTTGCCTCCACGAGCGCCTGCTAATAGAGCCGCTGCAATCACGCCGTAGCTGAGCGCGGTGCCTCCTACATACGGGAAGTCTCCGTCTGCAACGAGCGTATTTCGACCATCGGCGACTTTCACTACGGACTTAAAGCCATAAAAACCCGCGGCTCCTAAAGCAGCTAAGGCCAAAGCAGGTTTGACGGCTTGCTTTTCTAAAAAAGCACGCCCTATAATCGCGGTTGCCCCCACCCCAAGCAGGGTCAAAAAGGCATGATTGACGCTAGAAGTGGCATAATTGACGGCGCGAATGCCTCCGTTAATGAGTTGCGCAAAGGGACGAAGTAAGCCCACACCAAAAGTACGCCACCCTAGTCCGTCATAAGGATTGGGGGCTTGGACATAGGTTCCTGTAAAGGGGTAATTGGCGGATTCATAGGGGTTAGAGGATTGATAACCCGAACGTTGCCGAGGGGGGGCAGGAGGCGCTTCACCCGTTGGCGTTTGGCGTGAGAAAGAAAGGGTATGAAAAGCAAGAGGCGTAACCATAAAAACATCCTTTTTTAAATTAGAAAATTAAGGGAGATTTACCTAGAGTTATATCGTAATACAAAGACTTAAAACCTTCTCATCTTTTTTTTGTGCGCGGGGAGTCCAAAGGGATCACAGGACCAAAATGTTATCTTTTGTAACGAAAAAAAACCAGAGCGCACAAAAAGGGTTGCCAGTAACGTTTATGCCTATACAAAGACGACGTTTAGCTTTACTTTCAGGGACACATAGGAATCAACCCATATGACTTATTTATATAATGGTACGCGTTTAATGCCTGACTACCCTACTTCATTTACCCCCGATGCGACGACGGCGGCGGTGGTGCCAGGACTAACCTATCAACCATATCCAGATCCTAGGACAGGTTTACCTCGAGGCAACTTTGATGCAGGTCCTGCGGTCGATGGTTTCGATATGAGAGACCCTTACGGCCGTATCACAGCGAATTATTTTGATGGTTCGACCCTTTGGAATCGAGGCATTAGCCCTGAAGTGAGTAAGTTGATTACGTCAAGCGATTTTGGGATTACTCAATTGTCTCAGTGGATGCAATGGCAACAAGGCCAAACGCCCTATCCGCCTAATTTCCAATTTCCTTCGGCTTATCCTGGATTTGCAGGTACCCCAGCGAACCCGATTGGGACAGGGGCTGAAATTGGGCTAGCAGGTATTCCTCCTGGCTACGGGGGCGGTTATAATGGTGCTTACGGTGGAGCGTATGCTCAACAAGCGTATGGCGCACCCTATGGTCAAATGATTAACCCCTTAACGGGTCCTTCTAATGTAGTGCCCACGAATCGAGGGGTGACCTCTGCCATTCCAGGACCGGGGGTACAGCCTGCACCCATTGGACGAATCGGTTAAAACGAAGCACGCCTAGCTTTTTATTGAAAGGTCAATAGTTTTTAATCTGA
Source organism: Vampirovibrio sp. (assembly GCA_050916035.1). Taxonomy (GTDB): domain Bacteria; phylum Cyanobacteriota; class Vampirovibrionia; order Vampirovibrionales; family JAJTHC01; genus JAJTHC01. The sequence continues at coordinate 116,503 of CP050876.1, forward strand.
GACGGATGGCTACTTCTTTTGAGAGTGAGTAATCGTGACTTCATCCCAGACCATATTTTCCAGGTTTCTCATTTGAATGGTCAACTGCTGTGATGTCAGTGCTAAATCTAAGTAATGATACTGACTGGCGTCATAAAACAAGGTGGGTGGGAATCCTATCGTTTTTTTGTCTAAATGTCGTTGGGTTCTTAAATACGCGCCGCCGCCGCCTGAAACAATGTGCAGATAAGGTAAGCCATTGGCCTGGGTGGCTTGTGTCGCAAAGCGTTCATAATTATGTTCATGCCCTGCTAAATAGGCATCGACTCGATACTGACGCAGGATTGGGTCTAATTGCTTTCGAAGCGCTCGTAAGTCGGCGTCTTGCCCATGAGCGCCTGTTGAATAGAGGGGGTGATGTCCAAAAACCACTTTCCAAGAGGCCTTACTTTGAGCCAGTGTACTTTCAAGCCATGCTTTTTGAGGGGCATTAAAGGCAGAGGTATTGATCACAAAAAAATCGACCAAAGGAGAGGGCGATACTTTATAATAGCCCTTGGCGGGTAAATGTAAGCTTTGAATGACATCCTGACCGTTTTGGGTGAGCATGTCATGATTGCCCAAGCTAAAGTAAAACGGAATGCCCAAATCCGTGAGGCCCTTATACATTTGCGTGACCAAACGATCCGCATGATGGGTGGCATCCCCAACGGGGTAGATGATATCCCCCAAGTGAAGAATTCCCTTGATAGTGCTCCCACCACCGGTACAGCCTCGTTTTTCTGCAAGGCAATAGGTTTGGGCTTGATTCAGCATGGCGGTGGCCACGGCTTTTTGATTGTCGTTACCTGAACCTGTATCCCCTAGCGCAAAGAAACGAAGGGGGATAAGACTTTCCTTAAGGGCTGATATTTTTGGGGCAGGAGCATTTCGTGGCAAGTAGACATTTTTAGTAGAGACATTCGCATGGAGAGAGGGAAGTCCCCCTAAGCATAGGGGGGCCAAGCAACATAGGGTACACCATAGAAAAAAGAGTCGTCGTATGCTTTTAAAGCACTCCATCGTTGTAAACAAAGTCGAATTCCCCCAAATGTTGATGAAGGGGGGAAGCAAGTATTGCTTCCCCCCGCTTTGTTTAGAGCATTATAAGGAACACGCATTGGCGACGTTGGGCGCCATGTCATAGCGGATGCCCGCGTCTTTCATGCGTGTCAAGGCTTCATTTAAGCGAGCGTCTGGCACGGTTAAGGCGACTCTAAAATAGCCTTCCCCGACAGAGCCATAACCATTCCCAGGAGGCACTACAATACCTGCTTTTTCTAGCATGACGCTCACGAATTCAACACTCGTAAACCCTTTGGGTACAGGCAACCACAAGTAAAAGGTGGCTTCAGGCATGGGAATATCCCAACCGAGTTCGCGAAGGCCTTCTACAAATAAACGACGACGCTTGCCGTAAATTTCGTTTAATCCCGCGGTTAAGCTAGCACTGTGATTCAAACCCACGGCCGCCGCTTTTTGAATGGCTTTAAAGACACCGCTATCCGTATTGTTTTTTAGGGTTCCCAAGGCTTGTACGGCCGCGGTATTGCCTGTGGCAAAGCCGACTCTCCAACCCGTCATATTATACATTTTAGACAAGGAAAAGAACTCGACACACACGTCTTTCGCCCCTTCAAAGGCCAAGAATGAAGGCGATTGATAGCCGTCATAGGTCATTTCACTATAGGCGTTGTCATGACAAAGTAAGATATCGTACTTTTTACAGAAGGTAATCACTTCTTTGATTTTTTCGTCTTGAATAATGGCGCCAGTGGGATTATTGGGGTAGTTGAGCCATAGCAATTTAGCGCGCTTGGCGATGTCTTCTGGAATGGCTGATAAATCAGGCACCATGTTATTTTCAGGCAATAAAGGCATGGTGTAAGGGGTTCCACCACAGAGTAGCGTATAATTTTCATACACGGGGTAACCAGGGCTTGGGCAAAGAATAATGTCGTTTTCATCTTCGACATAGGCCAAAATCATGTGGGCAATGCCTTCTTTTGATCCAATCAAACTTAAGACATCCGTTTCGGCATTCACCGTGACCCCAAAACGCGTGTGCATCCATGCAGCGGCGGCTTGTCTGAATTCTGCGGTGCCGTGATACGGAGGATAGTTGTGCGTATCAGGGTCTTCTACAGCGACTTGCAAGGCCTGAACAATAAGTTCAGGGGTGGGTAGATCAGGATCTCCAATCCCTAGACTAATAATATCGACACCCTTGGCTTTGGCTTCGGCTACTTTTTGGTCAATTTCAGCGAATAAGTAAGGGGGTAATTTTTTGGATTTAGAAGAAGGTGAAGGCATGTAGAGCATCCTTATATTGAGGGTAATGAGCTAATGATAACATCTAAGAATAGTGTATGTAAAACAAAATCACCCTTCAAGCTAAGAATCTTTCGCGTCGGGATCTTCTGCTTCAATAATTAAAAAGTCTAAAATTTCTTCTCGTAAGAAATGGGGCAATTCTTCCACGTCGAGTAAGAGTTTTAAGGCAGGCATTCCTCCAATTTGATAAAGCACGGCCAAAGCCGCGTGAGCCACTTCCATGTTTTCATCAAACAAACGTTGATGGAGTAAAGGCAGGTGTGAGGCATCTCCAATGGAACCAAGGGCTTCAATCGCGGCCAAACGAATGGAAGAGGCAGGATCACCGATGGCACTTAAGATGCCTGTTAAGGCTTTTTCGCGATCTGGGCGGGACAGGCCATCTTCCGCCACTAATTTGCTGACGGCATCCAAAATGCCTTCAATTAAAAACTGGCATTTTTCTCGGACGCCCTTCTTGGACTCAAATAAATCGAGTAAGGGAGCCAAGGCGCGAATGTCCCCTAATAACCCTAAGGCTTTGACGGCGGACTCTTGTAGATAGAGCGATGATTCTTTTTCATCTTTCAGTAAACGCAATAAGGGTTGTACGGCCTTGGGGTTTTTTAAGCGACCTAAGGCTTCCGCGGCTTCTAAGCGAATGCGGTAATTGGTTTGGTTGTCGTTTAACACTCCCATAAGGGCCACGATAGACGACTGATTATTCAATAAGCCCAAAAAGCGAATACTGCTACAGCGAAGCTTAATAATCGCTTCTTCTTCCAGCAAGGCGCGGTAGTCGGTGGTACGTTCAAATAAGGCGATGCCTGTGGCCAGTGCTAAATCGACCAAGGTGTCTTGTAAGCAAAACGCACGAACTTGGCCCAGTAGCTGCACCAAGGCCTGTACCAGTTCAACGTCTTGACTTTGCCGAAGTAAATTCACCAATTGCGGTAAAATTTGAAACCCCGAAGCCCCTTGCGTATGGGGCTTGATGCGCTTGAGGGTATCGAGCTTTTTGGTCAAGGGGACTTCCGCACTTTGAAGCGCTTCCAACATGGGGAGCCATGCGGGCAATAAGTGTTGCACTTCCGCCAGTAATTCATCTGCCTGAGAACGTTCTTCAGCAGACGATTGGGACGAAGCATCTTCAGAAGGAGACCCCTGAATCATGAAAGAAAGTTCCCAATTCTACGAAACAATGGCGGTAACTGTCTTTAGTGTAGCAAGATATCCCTAAAAGTCAAGCCTAGGGGGCTTTTCTCCTGACTTAAGGGTACCCTTTTAAATTTTTGTTCCAGTAAAGACTGGACTGAACAGTTTACTGTTAGAGATAATAGCATGGCTTGGATTATAGGGAACGGTTTTAAGTGGAGTCTTTACTGGAACGGTGCTAAGTGGGACGGGCTTGACTGTTCCTGTTATTTGATCATAACCATCAAAAAAGATACCTTGTTCTACAAAGCTGTTTATGGCAGTATCGGCTTTTTGGTCACATCGTGTTTGAGTGACAGCGGTTTCCGTTACAGGAATGCGAACATCACCATACTTAGAAATATTTAGATAGCAAATACCAGGTTGTAGAGTTTGAGCCATCGGTTGTTTTGGAACCGCATTATCTCTTTGAGTCTTTGGAACGGGCTTGATTGTCCCTGTTATTTGATACCACTTAGCGAAAAAATCATCTTCGTGTGCAAATGCGTTTGTGAAAGTATCGGCTACTTGCTCACATCGCTTTTGAGTGACAGGGGTTTTCGTTATAGGAGTGGAGACCACACCATGCTTCGTCGGAATATTCAGCTGGCAAATACTCAGTTCTGGAGGATGAACCATCGAGGGTTTTGGAACCGCATGAGTAACCATTGGAGTTACTAAATTTACTACTACTGCAAGGGGAGCTACGATTTTTTTCACTAAATTAATAGAACCAATACGGTAAGTTTGTGTTAAAATAAGGGGTGTTATTATTTGTTTTGGACACCTTTGAAAATGGCCTATAAACCCTTAACTGACAGTCAATGGGCGCTCATTGAACCCCATATTCCCAAGCAGAAAATGGGAAGACCAAGAACCCGAAACCGTGAAATTTTAGAAGCGATTCTCTTTGTTTTATCCACCAATTGCAGATGGGAAGAGCTTCCGCCTTGCTTTCCCCCTAAAATGACGGTGTTTGACCGGTTTAAAGTATGGCAAAAAGAAGGGTTTTTTGAAGCATTATTCAAGCAATTCAAACAAAAAAAGCAAGAAGTTCAAGAAAAAACCAAAGAAATCTACTATCTCGATGCGACGATTAAGTCGGCAAAAAAAGGGCGATTGCGTTGGACGAGCAGGAAAATTAAAGGGCACGAAAGTAAGCCTCATTGCCAATGAAGCGGGCTTGCCTGAGGCGATTCATATTGAAAAAGGGAATCGGCATGACCGACATGCCTTCGGTCACATTTTAGCGGAAATCCCCGCCAACAGCTACATTGTGGCAGATAAAGGCTATGATTGCAAGCGGCTTCGTCGGCAGTTACGGCACAAAAAATTAACGCCTGTGATTCCCAAGCGACAGTTCAAAAACAAGCCAAAAGTGAGGACCCCCAAGCCTGATATTTACAAAGGACGGTGGACCATTGAGCGGACCTTTGCTTGGTTGGAAGGTTTTCGGAAGCTAGTTTTACGCTATGAACGAAAGCGAGAACATTGGCAAGCCTTTTGGGAACTCGGTTGTGCCATCCTTCATTTGAGAAAACTTACCGTATAAGGTCTAAGCTTCATTGTTTGTCCTTTTTACCTGTTAAATGCATATTTCAGCTTGTAGACACAGGGGCTATTTTTAAGTTAGCATGTCAAAATAAAAATACAAGCCCTTTTATTTCAGAGGGCTTGTATTCATCAGCGTGTCATCAAGGTTTAATCAAGCTGTATTGAAACAGCTTAGACGGTCGCTTTGGTTTTTTGATTGGCGGCATTCATCGCAGAACCCGCTTTAAACCACGCCACTTGTTCACTGGCATAACTATGAATCAAGGGAATCGTCCGCGTGGAGCCATCTGCTTTTTGAATCTCTGCAGTGACTTCCGACTGCGGGGCCAATTGTTCCAAGCCTGTCAAGGTGAGGGTGTCATCAATACTGATGTGATTATAGTCGTCCTTATTTTTGAAGGTCAGGGCGAGCACGCCTTGTTTCTTCAAGTTGGTTTCATGAATGCGGGCAAAGCTACGCGCAATCACGGCTTTGACCCCAAATAAACGAGGCGACATGGCTGCATGTTCGCGACTAGAGCCTTCGCCGTAGTTTTCATCCCCGATAATAATGGAACCATTTTGATCTTTCAGCGATTTGGCTTTTAAGGCCCATGCGGAAACAGGTCGTTCTGTACCGTTAATGACCATTTGGACGGGTTCAGCAGGCTTGCCTGTAGACGCGTCCACCGCGGTGAGCAATAGATTATGACTAATCCCCGTTAAGTGGCCCCGTAAAGGCAACCAATAACGCCCTGCGGGGGAGATGTGATCCGTCGTGGTTTGGCCTTGCGTTTTCACCAAAATCGGAACCGCGGTAAAGTCTTTTTGAGTATTAAAGGCCGTAAAGGGCTTTAATATTTCCAAGCGATGACTTTGGGGATCCACCACCACAGTGAGGTGTTCGCGCTTTTCAAGGGGGGGCGTATAGCCTTCCCAGCTAATGGTGAAGCCTGCTTCAGGAATGTCAGACGCGGTGGGGATAGGGAGCTTTTCACCCTGTAATTCATCCGTAATAGGATTAAAACGGGTGGAACCTGCCAAGGCAAAGGCGATGACCAAGTCAGGGCTTCCAATAAAGGACAAGGTATCCGCACAGCCGTCATTGCGTTTGGGAAAGTTACGGTTGAAGGAGGTAATAATCGCATTTTGTCCTTCAGGAATATTACTGCGGTCCCAATTGCCAATACAAGGTCCACAGGCATTGGCCAGCACCACAGCACCCAAGCGTTCAAAGACGTCCATAATACCGTTGGCTTTAATGGTTTCAAAGACTTGAATCGACCCTGGGGTAATAAACAAGGGGGCTTTGAGGGAAAGCCCACGTTCTAAGGCGGCTCGCGCAATCACAGCACAGCGTTCCAAGTCTTCATAGCTGGAATTGGTGCAAGACCCAATCAGCGTGGCACTAAAAACTTCGGGCCATTGATTGGTGGTGACTTCTTCAGCAAAGGCGGAAAGTGCTCTAGCACGGTCAGGGCTATGGGGACCCACTAAATAAGGTTCCAAGGCGTCTAAATCAATTTCAATGACTTCATCAAAATACTGAGTAGGATTCGCGTAGACGTCGGCGTCTCCTCGTAAATCTTCGGCGTATTGATTCGCTAAATCGGCAATGTCGGCACGTTCTGTGGCACGAAGATAGCGTTCCATACTCGCATCATAGGCAAATAAAGAAGTGGTCGCCCCCAGTTCAGCACCCATATTGGTGATGGTGCCTTTTCCTGTACAACTCATGGCCAAAGCCCCTTCACCAAAGTATTCGACAATTTTGTTGGTGCCGCCTTTGGTGGTCATAATTTCGAGCACTTTAAGAATCACATCCTTGGGGGAAGTCCAGCCACTTAGTTTTCCTTTTAAGTGAATCCCCACCATTTTGGGCGCTCTCACATCCCACGTCAAACCTGCCATCACATCTGCCGCATCGGCGCCTCCCACTCCAATGGCGACCATGCCTAGGCCCCCTGCATTAGGGGTGTGGCTGTCTGTTCCTAGCATCATGCCCCCAGGGTACGCGTGCTTTTCTAGGACCACTTGGTGAATAATCCCACTGCCTGGTCCCCAGAAGCCCATGCCGTATTTTTTAGCAGCAGATTCTAAAAAGTCGTAGACTTCCTTATTCTCTTCGTTGGCTTGGCGCATATCAATATCCGCCCCAACTTTTGAGCGGATCAAGTGGTCGCAATGCACGGTAGAAGGCACCGCAACGGTATCTCGACCGGCTTGCATGAATTGTAGAATGGCCATTTGTGCCGTGGCGTCCTGCATGGCCACACGGGCGGGGCGTAAGGAAAGCATCGAAACCCCTCGCTCTAGCGAATCAAGGCGTTGAATATCATCGATATGGGCAATTAATATTTTTTCAGCCGTCGTCAATGCAGCACGACCGAGTTTTGCTTTGGCTAAGGCTATTTTTTCATGTGCAGCTTCATAATGCGCGTGAATGCGTTTAAGATTTTCTGATTGATTCTCCATGAGCAGGATTTCCTTTATACAGGTTATTTGAATGATACTTGGACTAACCATGACGACAAATGATTCTCTTTATTATAGCCTTAAAACTAAAAAACGGCTTCTTTTAACCTCAAAATCGCGCAATAAAAAAGCCTCCCTTTTAATGTGGAGGCTTTATGGTGGGCGCTCACGGGCTCGAACCGTGGACCACCTGCTTGTAAGGCAGGCGCTCTACCAACTGAGCTAAACGCCCTTCACCATTGAAAACAATAGTATCGCATCCAGTTTAGAATGCAAGCCCTTATTCATTAAAACCGAAAAGCGCTTTATGAGTTTAGTCGCGAGCCTCGACAATGGAAACTTGTTGAATTTGAACGGCTTCTATGGCGTCTAAAACTTTCATGCTGGTGGCATGCAAGGCTTTAGGATGCAAACTCAGCACCACGCCTTCGGGGAATTGAGGCTTAAGGGTTTTTAGGGTTTCAATTAAAGAACCTGTGGCGTTTAAGGGGGCATCATTCACTTGAATTTGATTGTTAGCCAGTACCTTAATCTGTATCACCTTTGTCGCCTCTTTATTTTGGCTATTTTCAGACAAACGAGGCAACTGAAGACTGAGCCCTTGATTATTCAGGAGAGGTGCGACCACCATCATAATAATCAATAGCACCAAAAAAATATCGGTGAGTGGGGTAATATTGATTGAATCAAACTGTTTAAGGGGTTTGGTTTTCGCCACGGGGCAAGGTTCCTTCCTTTGTCGGGGCTGCTTCGCTGCGGGCTTCAAAAACCAAGCGTTCGACACCCGTATTCGCAATGGCTTTCATGACCGCTAAAATCGCTTTGTTGGTACTGGCTTTGTCTGCTCTGAGTAAGACTTTCGCTTCGGTGACGGTGGGCAGTAGGGATTTAATGGCTTGGCCAAGCCCTTCGATGGCAACGGTTTTGCCTTCGAGCAAGTAGGCTCCTTGGGCGGTGACTTCCACCGTGAGCAGATGAGGGCTTAACGCTTTGCCATGTTCAATAGAAGGCAATTGAATCTCGTTATTTTTTTGCATCATGACAGGCGCCACCACCATCATAATAATCAACAGTACCAAGAAAATATCGGTGAGTGGGGTGATGTTAATTTCGTCAAAGCGCTGGATTTTGCTCGTCATCGTCGGTGGCCTTTCTAGTTAGCGTTTAAGCGTGTAAGGCTTGCGCGAAAGGGGCTTGGTTTTCTGAAGAGGCCGTACTTTGTAGATCCGTCGACGACAACAAGACGAGTTTCAATAATTGAAAATCACTTTCAAAGGCTTCGACTTTGGATCGAAAATAATTATTGGCAATAACGGCGACAATCGCGACCCCTAAGCCAAACGCGGTGGCAATTAAGGCAGAGCCAATGCCAAACATGACTTGAGACGCCTGCCCTGTCGACGTATTCGCCATTTCCCCAAAGGTCAATAAAATACGGATAACCGTTCCCAATAAGCCCAAATAGGGGGCCACCGTTCCCACGGTTCCCAGCACGTTTAACCCCTGTTCCAAACGGCGAACGCCTAAGGCCAAGGTAATGTCAAAGGCACTTCCAAAGGCTTTGGCATCTTTGGGGTGTTGACGTAGAAGCTGAATCCCTTCTTGGCTCACCCGCCCTAAAATGCCCCCTAATTGTTCGCTTAGGGCAAGGGCATTGTCGTAATTCTGTTTCGCTAGTTCTCGTTGTAAGCGTTGGACGAAAGATTCTAATTCGCGTTGCTGACTTTTAAAAAAGCTCAGGCGCTTGACAATCACACTTCCCGTAATGACAGAAGCGACAATAATCGGGAGCAAAACGGCCCAGTCATGCTGTACGGTAAAGACGAGTAATTTAAAATCCATGGGAGCGACTCCTTTTGAAGAACAGTATTGAATAGTTCTAGTATATCGGATTCTTAAGATCTTGGGTAGCCATTTAAGCCGTGAAATAGATTGCCGTCGGATTTAATGGGTTACGCTTGTAACAGTTTTCGGGTTTTCTGTAAAGTTCTTTAAAAATAGGGCTCCTCTTTTTAGTGTTTTTTATATAATCACGTTTTAGACTTTACAAAATTACGAGGAAATGGCTTTTGATACAGCTTAGTCGCGGATTCACGCCCCTTGCTTTACCTTCACGTGTACCATCCACCCAGCGCGTGGGTAATACTCCACATATAGAGCTCCGTCTATGGAGAAAATTTGACGAACTTGCTCAACAGGTGAGTAACTATGAGCACCCTGACCTGCAAAAAATTGTATCGGCTTTAAGGAGACAAGGGATAAATCCTTATTATATCAATGTAAGATGGCAGAAAATTAAACCTACGACGTCTTCACCTCCGAGTCCCGAAAGTCGAGTGCTATTGGATCGACTTCGGGACGTTAATTTGCCAGAGGCAGAACGCCAAAAATTAAGTGATGATTATTTCTCTCTTATTCTACAAAAAAAAGGTTTTGATCCAATCCCTTCAACCCAAGAATCTGAACCAGATTTAGAAGACTGGTATCCTAAAAAGCAAGCTGGCATATCGTCCATTATATTTAAAAAAGAGCATAATTTAAAATCTTGGCCCCCAATAAAAGAAAAAGACTCCAAATAATGTGAGGTCACTCTCTACGCTATGAGTGGTGGAGAATGATGGAGCGGTCTGCCTTTGTGCTAAAGTAAAGCAAGCACTACGAATGACTCGATGAAATAAGGATCTTCGTCATGAATTTTCTATGGCTTTTAAGCCCTTTACTCGGCATTACCTTATTACTCAGCACGGTCTGGTGCTTTTCTAGTCACCGTTTTCAGGTCGATTGGGGATTAATTCTTCGGGCCATATCCTTACAAGTCTTACTCGCTGTGGTCTTTACGCAGTTGCCTCAAGCCCAAGTTGCCATTTTTTCCGTGGGGCAAGGCATTGAACAGTTGCAGCACTTTGCGAATCAAGGGGCGGCCTTTGTTTTTGGTGGATTTGTCTCCAAACCGCAGGCCTTGGTGTCTTTATTTGGGGCGGAAGGGGGCTTTGTGTTTGCCTTGAAGCTCTTACCTGTTTTGGTCTTTGTGGCCACTTTGGTGTCTATGGCGTATTATTTGGGGATTTTACAAGTCGTGGTTCAAGTCGTGGCACGTGTGGTGAACGTTTTGTTAGGGGTTTCAGGCGCGGAGGCTTTATCGAATTGCGCGAGCGTGTTTGTGGGCCAAGTGGAAGCACAACTTTTGGTGAAGCCTTATTTAAAACGTGTGACCTCTTCTGAATTATTGTCGATGATGTCGGGGAGTTTTGCCTGTATTTCAGGGGGCATTATGGCCGTTTACATCGGCATGGGGGTTCCTGCAGGCTATTTATTAACCGCGTCTATGATGGCGGTTCCCGCGAGTTTTGCGGTATCTAAAATTTTGCTGCCTGAAACAGAAACCCCTGTGACGCAGGGACAAATCCATTTGCCTATTGAACGAAAAGCGGTCAATTTGATTGATGCGGCGGCTCAGGGCGCGTCTGAAGGCTGGCATATTGGGGTGAGCGTTTTGGCCATGCTGATGGCTTTTATTGCTTTGGTGGCTTTTGCGGATGCAGGCTTGGCCCTTTTCGGGAAACAGCTCGTGGCATGGGGGGTGGCTCCTCAATTCTTTGGTTTGGCCTTAGACCACTTAAGCCTTTCGATGATTTTGGGGCGTTTATTTTACTTTGTCGCCTTGGCCTTAGGGGTGCCTCCGCAAGATGCGCTCAGCGCGGGGAGCCTACTGGGAACGAAAATGGTGATCAATGAATTTGTGGCCTATGCCAAGTTGATCACCTTGATGAAAAGCCATACGCTTGCCCCCGTGACCGAAGCCATTTTGGCGGTGGCGTTATGTGGATTTGCCAATTTAGGCTCTATCGCCATTCAGTTGGGGGGGATTGGTGCCATGGTCCCTGAACGCCGTGGGGACATTGCACAACTCGGTGTCAAAGCGATGCTTTGCGGGACGGTGGCCTCTTATCTTTCAGCGACCATTATGGGGGGGCTGTTTTATATGAATCATTTAGCCAATGTTCCGTCATGGTCTCCCTTGGCGTTGGTTTTTCTTTGTGTGGTCGCACTGATTGCCAGCCATTTATTCCCTCGTCCCCCTCGTAACGGCTCTGCCCAAATGCCTCCCGTGACCGAGGAACCTCCTTTGCCGAAGCCTTTAGCACCCTCTCCGTTTCCTTTTCAACCACGGCTGTCTTCACTCAAGCCTCTAAAGTTTTGAAGGGTGAAGGACGAGACTTTTTTGAAACTGCTTCGCCGCTTCAATTCGTTGGGGACTTAGAGTGGCTTCGAGTGTTTGCCGAAGTTTTTTGGCTTTTTTAAAATGTTGGGCTTCTGCTTGCATTAGACATCCTAGGGCTTTGACGATATTTTTGGAAGTGCCTAAGCCCGTTTCATACATTAATCCTAATTTATACTGTGCCAATGCCTCGCCGTGTGTGGCTGCAAATTCATAATATCGAAAGGCCTGCTTTAAATCAGGCGGGGTGCCTGTTCCCGTGGCATAAGTCATGCCTAAAGCGGTATAGGCGGGAAGGTAGCCTTGTTTACTTGCATTTTGATACAAATAGAAGGCGTCCTTCGTGCGGGGGGTACCGCCACGACCGGTGTGATAGAGCTGAGCCAAAGCAAACTGGGCGACGGCATCTCCTTGCTTGGCTGGTTTTTCAAGCCAGCGACGCGCCTCTACGTCGTTTCGCTGTGCTTTGCTTCCATTGGCGTAGAGTAAGCCCAATTGCGTTTGTGCCCCTGTATGGCCTGCTTCACTGGCGAGGATAAGATAATGTTCGGCCAGTTTTAAATCCTTGGGCACCCCTTGCTTCCCACGGCTATAGAGCAGGGCACTTTGATATAAGGCTTGAGCGTCTCCTTTAGTGCTAGAAGAAGCTTCTGCATGAACGACTACATTTAAAGCCCCCCCCTCATAGATTACAAGTAGGAGCAGGACTGTAAAAAAGCAGAGTATGATACAAAAAAGGCGCAGTGGCTTCTTTTTTGTAACAGTATGTAACGAATTGGCTATGTTTTGTAAATAAATCAAGTAAGTGTTCAAAGTACCCTCCTTGTCATTTTCAGGCAGGCGCGTATACTGGGTTCTACACACTTTTTATTAAACTTTATTGAACTTATTTTTTTGGGTAAGGAAAGCAAAACACATGGAGTCTTAAATGCTCACCCCTTGTAACCAATGGTTACAAGGGATTTTTTTAGATTCATTTTCAGAATAAGGAATCGGAATGATGAAGCGCTTTTTCAAGGGGCTATTCTGATAGACGCGTTAAAATTTCAGGCCCTTCTTCGGTAATGGTGATGGTGTGTTCATAATGCGCCGCAGGTTCGTGATCAATGGTGACTACCGTCCAGCCATCTTCTAAAGTTTTGACTTGGTTCACGCCGCCTGTAAACATGGGTTCAATGGCCAAACAATTGCCCACTTCAAGCAAAGGGCCGCGTTCTCCCGTGTCGTAATTATGAATAAAAGGTTCTTCGTGTAGCTTATGTCCCACACTATGGCCCCCATATTCACGAACCAATCCAAAGCCATACGTGTCATTCGTGCGCTCTACCGCAGCGGAAATATCTTGCAAGTGGTTGCCTGCAATGGCTTGAGCAATGGCATTAAAAAGGGCTTCTTCTGTACATTGCATAATACGTTGTTTTTTTTCATCGATGCTTCCCACCGCCACAGTGAGTGCCGCATCCGCAATGAGTCCTTGATAGGTGGCCCCGACATCCACAGAAATAATATCGCCTTCTTCTAAAATACGGTCGGCTCGAGGGAAGCCATGGACCACTTCATCATTGACGGAAGAGCAAATAGTAAAAGGAAAACCATGATAGCCTTTAAAGGTGGGGAAGGCCCCTTCTTGACGAATCAAGGCTTCTGCGGCGGTGTCAATGGCTAAGGTATTAACACCGGGTTTTACCATTTCACGGACTAATAAATGAACCCGTGCGACAATTTGTCCTGCCTTGCGCATTAATTTTAAATCATGCCGAGATTTTTTATTGATGCGTTTAGCACCGCTGAGATGAATCCCCATATTTTTGCATCCTTATTTTAATTAAATCGTAAAGCCTAAATCTGTAAATAGAGTGTTCATCAAGCCTTTTAAAGAGGTCGTGACGGTGTCAACGGATTGATTGCCATCTAAACGCATTAAAAGCCCCCGAGATTCAAAGGCTTCTAAAATGGGGAGAGTCTCTTGATCAAAACCCGTTAAACGAACTTTTACTTTTTCAGGTTGGTCATCCACGCGGTGTTCTAAGTGAGTGCCTCCACAGTGGTCACAAATCCCCACTTGTGTCGGGGGCTGACTTTTTAGATTATAAATGGCTCCACAATCGGCACAAATACGACGATTGGCCGCCCGTTCTTCAATCACCGCATAGGGAACGTCCAAGTAAATGGCAGCGCCTATTTTCGCCCCCGTGGACTCACACATCGCTAGTAAAGCATCGGTTTGATCACGATTACGAGGAAACCCATCTAAAATAAAGGCAATGGGCCGACCCACCACACGTTGTTCAGGCAATTGCTTTTCGATCCCTGCCTTGAGTACATCAATAACGGTATCAATATCAACCAACAATCCTTCGGCTAAGCGTTTTTTCACTTTTTGACCTAAGGGACTGTCGTCTTTGGCAATGACGCGTAACATACTTCCCATATCGATGCGGGGCATTTGATAGAGTTCTGCTAATACGCTGGTTTGCGTCCCTTTCCCGCCATTGGGCGGAGCGATAAAGGGGAAGAATAAAACATCGGCTAAAGAAGTGACCATCATGGTTTTAAGAATCCTTCATACTGCTTGGCGAGCAATTGTACACGGATTTGATTCACCGTGTCTAAAGCTACACCGACCATAATAATTAAAGCGGTAGTGCCTAAGCCCGCCAAAGTACTAATCCCTGTCAAAGAAGTGGCGGAACTGGCAATGAGGGTAATCACGCCCAACATAGAGGCGCCAATAAACGTCAATTTAGAAATTAAGCGCTCTAAATACTCCCCCGTCATGCCCCCTGGTTTAATGCCTGCAATCGCATTGCCGTGCTTACGTAGGTTTTCTGCTATTTCTTTGGGTTGAAGACTCGGCACTAAGGTGACATAAAAATAGGAGAAAAAGAGAATCAATGCAAATTGTACCGCAATATAAACAGGGCTACTGGGGATCATCCATTTTTTATACCCAATGAGCACATCAAACAAAAGGCCCGTGGGCTTACTTTGCATCACAAAATCGACAATCACACTGGGGAAGCTCAATAAAATAAAAGTGAAAATCAGGGGCATTACGCCCGCGGGATTTAATTTAAAGGGGATATAAGAATCTTCTCCCCCATAAATTTTTCGGCCCACCTGTCGACGCGCCTGCACAATATACACTTTATAAAAAGATTCTTGGAGTAAGACAATTAAGCCGATGGTGCCTGCATAAATTAACAGCAGTACCCCTAAGCCAACCCAACGGGATGAATCCGCCTGTACTAAGGCCGCCGTCTTTGCGATATAAAAAGGCAAGGCTGAAATAATCCCCACAAAAATCAAGAGAGAGCTTCCATTGCCCACTCCCCTTTCCGTAATGAGTTCACTTAACCATAGGGTAAATAATGAACCCGCCGTGAGAGCGGTCAAGGCTGCGGGGAAAAAGAAAGCAGGCTCTACACCTGGCATCAGGACTTGGGGATTTAAGGTAAATAGGCGTACGACTACAAAAGACTGTAGCAAGGCGATCCCTACGGAAACATAACGGGTGATTTGTGAAATTTGACGACGGCCTGCCTCTCCGCCTTCTTTTTGAAGGTCTTCCAATTTGGGGATGACCACCGTCAATAATTGCATCACAATCGATGCGGTAATATAAGGCCCAATGCCTAAAGCCATGACAGACAAGGTGCCTAAAGCGCCTCCCGAAAACATATCCACCATTGCTAAAACAGGGTTATTTGCGCCCAAAGATTTCAACGCAGCGGCATTAACGCCCCATACGGGAATTTGTACCGCCAAGCGATAAATGGCTAAGGCAAAAAAAGTAAACCACAGGCGTTCTTTCATGCCTGACGCTTTAATGGCATAAACCAGTTCATTCCACTTGGGAAAACGAAACTTCTTCGGCTCAGGTGCCACATCAAAAGGTGCAGTTAGATCGGACACAGGCATGACTCTTTCTGACTAAAATAGGACAATAATCTTTATTATACACGAAAAATTAGACAAAACAAAAAGCGATGAGAACTCCTACAAAAGAAGGCTCATCGCTTTTTAAAGTTCGGTTTATTAGCCCGCTTCACCACCATAAAAGAAACGCACGGTTTTGATTTTACCGTCTTTAATACTGTAGACGGCTATTTCGTCCATCTGTGTGCGTTGACCGCTGGCTTTTAAAGTAGAATCTAGCCACAAAGTAATGGCAAACTCGCTGGCACTGTAAATGGGTTCGCCCACGGTAACACCATGGACTTCACGAGCCTCACTCCACTCTTGAGAAGCTTGCAATAAGGCATTCTTCCCTTCTGTTCTGGCAGAAGCGCCTCCAAAGGCGATCGCTTCAATTTGAACCGCATCCTCCGCGTAGTAACGACGAATGGCTTCGTCAGATTTTCCTTGACGGACTAAGGCAACAAGATTATTTGCAATTTCAGCAATCGTTTCAGTTGACACATTGGTGACCATTGAACCATTTCCTTTCTAAAAAATAATAGAGGCACCCGATGAAGGATACCTCTATTATCGTATATTTAATCTTCGGATCAGGCAAGCGCTTCCCGTACGGAAGTCGTGAGTAATTCTACTTTGCCCTTTGCGGCCGTGAGTTTTCCCATGGCTGAAGGGGTGGCATGATGACACTGAACCGTATAAGCGACTTTGGGTTCACCATTGCCTAACAAGCGAATCCCATCACAATCCGTTGGCCACTTTTTGGCTTCGACCAAACTTTTGTAGGTAATATGGGTTTGGCCTGCTATCGCGTAATTATGCAAGTCCCCGACGTTAATTTCTAACCATTGACGTGGATTAGGCTGGGGAAATGTACGAAACTTGGGAATACGACGGTACAGAGGCATTTGCCCCCCTTCAAAACCACGCTTGGCTGAATTGCCTGAACGTTGACCTTGACCGTTGTTCCCGCGGTTGGAGGTTTTACCTGCTCCACTGGCCAAACCACGACCGACACGTAAACGTTTACGGTTGGATCCTTTGTTGGGCTGGATATCTGTAAGGGTTAAAACTGTCATCGAATTAGACCTCCTCAACACTGATTAAGTGACTAATAGCACCCACCATGCCACGAATAACAGGGGTGTCAAAATGTTCTACCGTGTGGTTTGTTTTTCTCAAACCCAAGGCAGAAACCACCTTACGCTGAGCGTCTGGACGACCGATTACGCTACGCTTAAGCGTCACGCGTATTTTTTTTGTTTCTGCGTTCATATTGAAGTGAACTCCATTATTTTAGAAAGATTCAAATGAAAGTGAAGCGCCTAAAGCCAGGAAATTTAAGAAATTTCCCGTCATTAAGTTTTGCTTGCTAGAGGCAAAGCATTTCTTTGACGCTAATGTTACGAGACTCTGCAATTTCCTGAAAAGTACGTAATTCCTGCAAGCCTTCAATGGTGGCACGGGCCACGTTTAAAGGAGAATTAGATCCCAAAGATTTAGAAAGGACGTCTTCAATACCTGCGAGTTCTAAAACGGCACGAGCCGCACCCCCCGCAATAACACCTGTCCCTTCAGACGCAGGGCGAATGAAAACAGACGCACTGCCTGCACGGCCTTTTACAGGGTGAGGAATCGTCGTACGAAAACGAGATACATCAATCACACTGCGCTTGCCCTGAGCCACACCTTTTTGAATGGCCCCAATGACTTCGCCTGATTTACCAATACCAATACCCACTTTTCCGTTGCGATTACCTACAATCACGACCGCACGGAAACTCATTTTCTTCCCGCCCTTGACCACCTTTGTCACGCGGCGTATTTGAATGACGCGCTCTTGCCACTCATTGCCATCTTCTTCGGCATGAGACTGTTGCGAGGAAGCAGTATTTACAGCCATAGTTTCAATCCTTTTAAAATCGATTTCTGTAATGCGTAAAAATGTCTTTGGATTTCGCCTGTGTTTAATGGGTTAAATTAAAGTCTTGCAAAATCTTTTAAAACGAAACGACAGTGAATCGTTTCAATGATCTTAAACATCAAAACCAACAGTAAAAGCTTTGATTAAATGATCCATAAAGAAACAAATCCTATATCATCCTGAACTCTAGCATGAAGATTACCCGTATTCAAGTGTTTTATTTTAGGGAGCCTCGCCTTACAGGACTTCTACAAAAGGGGAGCCACAACTTTCCAAACGAAATAGGCATAAGCCATTCCGCCAAACATCAAGACAAAGGGAGAAGCATACTTACCTAAACGAAACAATAGGCCCGTGATGACGGCCGTAGAAACTAGGCATAATAGAATACTCAGATTGGCCTGAGCATTAAAGACCCAAGGGGTAAAGGCCACCCCAACCGCTACAGGAATACAGCTTTGAAATACCATCGCTCCTGTCAGGTTCCCAATGGCTAAGGTGTCTTTTTTATGGCCTAGCCACATGACACTGTTGAATTTTTCAGGAAGCTCTGTGGCGATGGGGATGATAATGAGGCTTAAAATCATGGCATTGAGGTGGAGCTTGTCTGATAGATGATGAATTTCATGGACAAACAAATGTGCCAAGCTCACAATACCTAATAAACCTACCAAGCTTTGAAGAATGACCGCCATGAGTGTGGGTTCTTCTGCCGCGGGTTGAAAATATAAGGGGTCTAAATCGTGGCCTTCAGAATCGTGGTGATCATGAGGATTCTGTGGTGCTTCAGGGGTAGCCAGTGTCTGCTTGAGGTAGAGTCCATATAAGCCTAATAACATCAAAGAAATAATCCATTTAAAAGGTAGCCATGAACTAGGTAGAAAAGAAGCCGCAATGGCTAAGCCATAGGCGGTAAAGAAGTAGGTCATATCTCGATAAAACTGAGTGCGGTCAATGTTTAAAACCAAAGTTCGTTTGCCCAAGGCCGTATAGACTAAAATGGCAAGCCCACTGACAAACATGGCTAAAGTTGCCAACATAAAGGGGGCTCCTAAAATAGCCCCAAGCCCAATCTCGCTCCCCGCTTGAGCCGTCATACTGCCTGCTTCTCCAGAAGCCAAAACCCCTGAAATGATGGCCACAATCGGCACAATGGTTTCAGGTAAAGCGGTTCCTACCGCAGCAAGTACGCTTCCTACCGCTCCTGCACTGAGGTTTAATTTTTCACCGAGCCATTCAATGGCATTAGTGAAAATGGTACAGGCCCCCACAATGCCAATGAGTAATACCAGCAGGGTAAAAAGATCTGAAAACATCTGCGTTCCTTTTTTAGGGTGTTAAAATACACCAATCATCCAATAATTTTTAAGATAATACGCTTATTAAAGCATAAAAATGATTACGCGGATGCTTCTATAGTGCTTCCGTCGCTTGGGCCGACAAATGGTTACCTCATGCCTTGCTAGAGGGAGGGCGCTTGCTTTTGACTATGCGGGAAAGCCGGTGCTGTCGTAAAAGGGTTTTTGGGCTGAGGCGTAGAAGTTGCCACCGCGCATGCTTTGGGGACATTAGGAGGCGTCAACCCAGACGCGGGTTCAGTGAGGGGGGGAGTACTTTTTTTTACTTTACTTTGTACTGTAGATTTAAATATATCAGGCATGGCATATTCCTTTTTTAAAGGCTTAAGGAAGCAACGATTCAGTAAGGTAAGACGCCACCAAGCTTTACGCCACGTACGAAGACGTTGGCTTAGAAGTCGATTGGGTTGCACGCCTAGCGTATTCCAACCTTCAGTGTAGCAAGTAAAGAGCCGCCTCCACCATTTTTTTAAAAAATTCCTATCGTTGGTGTAATATCGAGGCCTAAAATCTTGAGCAGGCTCTTTCGATTTATACATCATTAATAAATCTTCTGGTAAATTTTCACCGATACTTAAGTAGTCTGCCACTTGTTTCAACATTTCAAATTGCAGATCCGCATAAAAGTCCTCCGTTTTATGGGGGCCTTGCGCGGTTAGGCCGACATCACATTCAAAGTGCCAAAGCATCTGATAGGCGACATTTAAACTCGATTCGCAGGCGCCAGATTCCAAAACAGGCCAATGGCTCAAGCTGAAATTCAGTAGTCGTTCATCATCCAGACAAGCCGAAATAAGACGTCCTGCCCGTCTTCGGGCTTCTGTCACGGTGGAAAAAACCACGTCGCGTTGCTGACGAATCGGATGGTGCAGGGGGTTACGCTGCGTGGACCAACGAGTCGTTTTGGCGTGATGGGGGGGAGCAAAGGGCATCGGCGTCCCTGACCTCGATTTTATATTTTTTGAATAGGGGATTGTCCTCTCCCTTTTCGATCCGCGACCCTAGGGGGGTACTTGGTGTTCTTTCTGTTGGTTTTTCTCTTAATTCATCCCTTGTATAAATAAGGGTTTTTTTATTCTCGTTTAAAGCAGTACGTTTACTATACAATAAGACCACTTCGTTCAAAAACCTGCAAATGAAGGAGCTTGACTAAAAAATGTTGGGATTAGTTTCCTCCTCTTTGAAACTATGGATGCCGCGAACGTCTATAGCGGGTGAGGGATCGCGCTTAGGACAGGCCTTAAAACAGTATCCTCTTGATTTATTGGAACAGGGATTTTATGAGCTCATGCCGTTGTCTCCAACCCCTTTTCAGTGTGGCGATGCATCATCGTGGTGTTATTTTAGTTCTCAATGGGCGGTTGTTTTTTGGGCGCATTATTTAGAACGTATTCATGCCATGGAATCGATGACAGGGCTGCGTATCGCCTGTGTGGGTGAAGCGACCGCGGCAGCGGTTTTACAAGTATTTCAACGCCCTGCTGATTTTATTCCCCCCCACGCGCAGGATGCCCAGCATTTTGCAGAGGCTTTTCACCAAACCTTTCCCGTCCCTCAGCAAGGAATTTGGCCTTGTAGTGCTTGGGCCAGACTCACCCTTCAAGATTTATTGACCGCCCAAGGGCATCAGATTCAAGCACTCCCCTGCTATGTGCCTCAGGTACTGGAACCTTCTGCTTTCTCGCAGCGGCTGGCAGAAGCCGTTGAATTTACCCCTGATGTCGTGATATTGACGAGCCCTCGTAACGTTGAACATCTCTACCAAGCGGGTGCCTTTGAACAGATTCGTCCCAAGTTATGGATAGGCTTAGGGCCTTCGACAGGGCAGGCGCTTCAAAAGTGCTTGCCTACCTTACCTTTTGTCGTTTTGCAGCAACCAACCGCCCCCGCCATTTGGCAGGCTTGTCAAGCGCATTTGAATCTCACTTGATACCAATTATATATTCATGGTAAGAAAGTTTGTATGCTGAGTGGTGTAACGGAAGGCTACATTAGTCTTCGGTCAGCTATGGAGGAATTTGGGACGCCACAGAAGGGGATGAAGCCGCGGTGGTTTTACCTTCGGGGGCCGTGATCAGTGGATTTAAGGGACCATCTATTTTAACACTTTATCTTGGTCTTGAAAACGGCTTTGCCACGCCTGAATATTATTTTGTTTTTTGGAATCTTTCTGATACTGTGTGGGATACATCTATATGGGCCTAGCTTCTATTGGGAATGGGACAGTCCCCCCATACAAGCTAGGCAAATCGCGCCTATGGGGAATGCCACGCGAGCCATGTTGAATTAAGCCGATTTGGCTTTTTTCTTACTGGGGGCAAAAATACTCCAGACAGGGTGTTCTTGCACAGGGGCGCTTGCATCAGGCTGTAAAGATTCAACATCCTTTAAATCAATACGGTAGACGTCGTCTTGTGGGGTGATGCGATTTAAAATTGACATCCCTTGAATCACATGCGCAAAAATGGCGTATTTGGCGTCTAAGGCGCTTTGAGGACTCAGCGTAATATAAAATTGACTAGACGCACTATTTAAATTGCTACTTCGGGCCATGGCGACAATCCCTGTATCGCAATGTTTAAGGGTGTTGTGAATTTCTAAATCCACGGTGCGAGGCGCCCCCCCTGACCCTGTATTGGTAGGATCCCCTGTTTGAATAACAAAATTAGGCACCACACGATGCCAACGCATGCCTTTACCATTATAAAAACCTTCTTCAATCAATCGCTTCACATGCGCGGTTGTCTTGGGGGCTTCTTTTTCATAAAAGGCAATGACAATATTACCTTTGCTGGTTTCAATCACCGCGCCTGATTGATAGGCCTGTGCCACAGAACCCCACAAAGGGATTATCAAGGCCAGTAATAATAACACTAAACGGCCGTGACGAAATAAAAATCTATGCTGTGTCATTGATACCCTATCTTTCTGTATTCAAGCATTCAAAAAAGGACGTTCAAAACGGATTTCAACCTAAAAGGTCGAACTTGGCTTATAATACAAGGGATTCATCAATCATGCAATCCACAGGAATTTAAGTCTTATGCCTCTATTTTCGGATGCCTCCTTTTCTATAGCGCCCACGGAGATTGTCGCCCTCTGTCAAGCCAATATCCTTACGCCCAACGGACTACTCAAAAATAGTACGCTTCAAATGCAGGGGGGATTCATTAAGTCAGTGGGTACGGATCTTCCTGTGGAGCATTTGCTGCGAGACGATGATATTCACCGTATTGAATTGAATCAAGATTTTTTAGTCACGCCAGGTTTAATTGACCTGCAGTTAAATGGGGCCTTTGGGATTGATTTTTCAACAGGACCCCTGCCTCAATTGCAACGCGTTTTGGACAGGCTCCCTGAATATGGGGTGACAAGCGTTTTGCCTACTTTGGTAACGGCACCAATTATGGAAATGGTCAATGCCAGCAATGCTTTAGAAGAATTACTTCATTTTAACCCACGGAGCCAAGGGGCCAAAGTGTTGGGGATTCATTTGGAAGGTCCGTTTTTAAATCCTCAAAAATGTGGAACGCATGCCAAATCGTCTATTATTCCGATGGATTTGTCCTATTTAGAGGCGTTGCTTTCTCCCCATGTGCGTATGGTTACCTACGCCCCTGAATGTGATGAGGGACTTCAAGGCTTGCAATACTTACAGGAACGAGGCATTTTGGTCTTTGCAGGGCATACGCAGGCGGATCGTCAATGCTTGCAAAGTGCTATGGCCTTGGGATTAAAAGGTGTGACGCATTTATATAACGCCATGGAAGGCTTTCAATCACGACAAGTCGGCACAAGTTTACATGTGCTGAATGAACCCGATTTATGGGCCTCTATTATTGCGGATGGCTACCATGTGCATCCCGATGTTTTAGAACTCACCTTACGAATTAAGGGTAAAGACCGTTTGATTTTGGTGTCGGATGCCATGCCTTTAGCGGGCTTAACTGAAGACAGTACCGTCATCTTTGCAGGAACTACGGTGTATAATCAGGCGGGTCGTGCGCTGAATACCGCGGGTCAACTGGCGGGGTCTACCCAGTTGTTGCCTGATATGATTCGTCGTTTACTAGCGTGGAACTGGGCGTCTTTAGAAGCTGTTTTTCAATGGGCCACGTCTAACCCCGCTCGCTTATTAGGGATTGATCATGAGCGAGGCGCCTTGGCAGTGGGTTATCACGCGGATGTCGTTTTATGGCACCAGCCGACGATGAAAATTATGGCCACGTGGGTGGAAGGTCACTTAAGGTGGTGTGATCCCAGTCTACTTGCTCCCCTTTCGCCCCCCACTTCCAAGGTTTCTCCTCCAGATTCCTCTCAAGCACCCACAGGGAAGCCTTATCACGCCCAGCTGACTTTATAGTGTTTTTAAGCTAAAAAGTGAAAGGTTCCCTCTTTGCAGTAATAGACGTCAACGCAAAAATCCGAGCGGGTGAGCGAATCCCAGAACGATTTTAAGCTTGTGCCGTCAGAGACCTTTTCGCGGAAAAAGGTCTCCAACACCTCTAAATCCGTTCAAGGGGGGACGGGGTAGGACGCATTGCGTTTCTCCTCCCCTTCGTCCCCCCTTGAAAATCCCCCCTCAATCCCCACCTCCTCGCATCATGTCCTTACACGACGTCCGCAAAATGTCTCGGAAGCCTCGCATTTAGTGCGTTGACGTCTGCTTTAAAAATACGTCTGCCGTTTGGTAAGGAAGCATAAAACTCTAAAACAGGACGATATAACGTCAGACTATTGGAGAGAGGATGTTTTTTCTCGTTGATGTAAATACTGTAAAATGGCATGGTTGGCCTTAGGAAAGGGGAGCGCTTCCATTTCTGCTAAAGACGCCCATCGAAAGGCTTGCGCCGCATTGAGTTCCAGTTGGCGAGGGGGCATGTTTAAATGTACATGAAAGACATGGAGCGTGACTTTAAGATGCGTATAGGCATGATCAATATCTAAGGCGTGCAACCCTACGGACACTTCGATATTAAGCTCTTCTTTCAATTCACGTTGAATCGTTGCTTCTATAGATTCTCTAGCTTCTTGCTTGCCCCCAGGGAACTCCCATAAATTGGCCAATAATCCTGTTTTGGGGCGTTGTTGAATAAAATAGGCTCCCGCTTCGTTTTGAAGAATGGCGACCCCAATATGCTTATAGGGCACTGCTTTAGGGGCTATTTTCACAGGCAAGGTTTCCACGCGGCCTTCTTGAAACGCACGGCAATGTTCAGGCAAGGGGCATAATAAACATTTGGGTTGTTTGGGCGTACAAATCACCGCCCCGAGTTCCATAATCGCTTGATTAAAGGTATAGGGATCTTGACTCGCCTCCAGTAAGCTTTGAATCCAAGTCCATTGTTTTTTTTCGGTGGCGGGTTGATTGATCGGTGCCTCATCTCCCAAAAGCCGTGCTAAAATTCGCTTTACATTTCCATCCAACAAGGGGACGCGTTGATGATAGGCAAAACTTAAAATCGCTCCTGCCGTATAGCGTCCTACACCAGGCAAGGATAAAATGCTTTTCAACTCATGGGGGACCTTACCTTGGAAATCACGCACAACGACTTGGGCGGCTTCATGCAAGTGACGGCAACGCGAATAATAGCCTAGGCCTTCCCATTGCTTTAAAACGAATTCCGCAGGGGCTTGAGCGAGGGCTTCCACGGTGGGAAAGGTTTCCATAAAACGAGAAAAATAAGGCAAGACCGTGACCACTTGGGTTTGTTGTAACATGATTTCGGATACCCAAATGGCGTAGGGATCGCTCGTGTTGCGCCACGGGAGGTCTCGCGCCTGTGCCAGATACCAAGGTTCTAGCAGGGCAGAAAAATAAGGTTTTAAACGCGCTAAGGATGCGTCCAAGTAGGGGATCGCCTTTTTTGGGCCTATTCTTACTGTTTTGTCCGTGACACCCCTCTAGGGCGCATCCGTCTTATTAAAGAAGGGCAGAATATTATGCGTAATAATACGGGTTGAACGCTTTCCTGTTAAGTAGTTCACCAACCAGTTAAAGGTTACTACTGCACGGTTGTCATGCTCAACCAAGAACATGACATGAACAACAAGCCATAAGAACCACGCCACAAAACCATCAAACTCCAAGCCTTTGACACTGGCCACCGCTTTATTATTTCCGATAATCGCCATACTGCCTTTGTCTTCATAATCAAAATCAGGAACGGCCAGTTCGTAAACTTTGGCCTTCAACACTTCCCCCACATAGATACCCCCTTGCGTAGCGGCTGGGGCCACACCAGGAAGGGGATTTCCTGTTTTAACCCCATGGGTTTGGTGAGCCAAATCACCCACCACATAAATATTGGAATATTTTTCTGTTGAAAAATCAGCGGTGACCATGACACGTCCCATACGGTCTGTTTCAGAGGCCGTTTTTTCCGCTACAATTTTACCCAAAGGTGATGCGCCAACCCCCGCTCCCCATAATACCGTATGTGTCTCTACGCGACGCTGATTTCCTTCACGGTCTTTGAGTACCGCATGTTCGTGGCTCAGTTCGATGACGAGTGTCTTGGGTAATACTTCAATATGCAAGGATTCCAAGGCTTTTTGTGCAGAAACAGACAAGGCTTCTGAAAAGACGGGCAGGACTCGATCGGAGCCTTCGGCCACGATAATACGAAAATCAGACAATTGCGTGCGTCTAAATTGACCTTCTAAGGTACGTTGAACCAGTTCCGCGACAGAACCGGCCAATTCAACACCCGTTGGACCGCCGCCTACAATGACAAAAGTCAAATAGGCACGGCGTTTGACTTCGTCGTCTTCTCGTTCTGCCATTTCAAAGGCTTTTAGGATTTTTTCACGCATGTGTAAGGCATCATCTAAACTTTTGAGCCCTGGAGCAAATTCCGCCCATTCGTCTTTCCCAAAATAATGATGCAAGCTCCCTGTGGCAATAACGAGACTGTCGTAGTGAAGCTGACCATCGGTTAAGTCAATGCGTTGGGCATCTGCGTCTAAGCCCACGACTTCGCCCATAAATATTTCCGTATTGCGTTGTTTCCGTAAGACATAGCGAAAGGGAGAAGCGACATCCGAAGGAGATAAGCTCCCCGTGGCCACTTGGTACAATAACGGTTGAAATAAGTGATGATTGCGACGATCCACTAAAGTCACTTTGATTTTAGGGTCATTTGCCAAAGATTTAACACAGTTAAGGCCTGCGAATCCTCCGCCAACCACAACGACATGGTGACGAGTATCAAGGGGTGAAGAAGCAGAATGAGTCATAGCGTTTTAGAAGGCTCCATAAATAGTCGTATATATATTAGACGTGCGTATCTTTCTAATTGTAACACAAGCGTCTTGAGAAAAAGCGTTGGCAGAGAGGAGTCATTCATTTTGTTTATGCTAAGATGGGTGTATAATTTTTATTAGCCGCCCCAAGGACCCTTTTATATGTGGAGAAAACCCTTTAAAAGCCCGAAATTATTGCGCTTTATTAGTATTGGTTTAGTGACTACTCTGGTAGATGCGTTGGTCTATCGTTCAACGCTGGGGCATTTGAATATTTTTCTAGCCAAGGGCCTTGCCTTTGGTGCAGGCGTGTTTTTAAATTTTCTGGTGTCGGCGTTGTGGAATTTTAAAGTGCCTTTTAAGAAAATTACGGGTCACGTTTCAGATTTTTTCAAACTTTATCTGCTTTCAGGTACGCTCAATGTTTGTTGTAATGCAGGTTTTTTCCATTTTCTTTTGTGGACGCATTGGGTCCCTAAAAACAAAGCCACCTTAGTGGCATGGTTAGGGGCGACACTCATTACAGCGCTGTGCAATTACTTGGGACAAAGCTTGTGGGTATTTAAATCTTCTCCCTCCGTTGCAGTATTGTTTTAAACATTCTAAACGTCTTTCTTTGTGAAAGGTTTTCTCGTCATGTCGCAGTCTATAGCCAAACCTTCTGACCTTTTCCCCCGTTTGACGCAATGGATTTGGATACTTGCGGGTGCGCTATTGCTACGAATCAGTACTTTTGGTATGCCTCCTCTCTTTGATACCACGGAATCTCGCTACGCCAACATGATACAGCATTTTTTTCTAAGACACGATTGGCTCGTGGGGTACAGTCCTGATTTTCACGCGGCTTTTTTAGGCAAGCCCCCTTTTAGCTTGTGGATGGGAGGCTTGAGTCTGCTGGGTTTTGGGGCTAATGAATGGGCCTTGCGCTTCCCGAATTTGATTGCGGCTGTCTTGGTTGTGGTGGCGACTTTTTATTGGGCCAAGCACTTGAGCAAAGACCGTACGACGGCAGGGCTTTCTGTTTTATTGCTCATGGCGTGCGGATTTTTTAATGTGAGTGCCACCACCATTTCTATGGATATGTGGGTGTGTGCAAGTGTCACGTGGGCTTTGCTGGCTTGTTTTCATTTACTGGTGAAGCCTTCCGAACGAGAAAATCCCACCCCTCAACGTCGTTGGTATGCTGTTCTGACACTGGCTTTAATCGTGGGCGTCATGAGCAAAGGCTTGCTTCCTGTGGTCATGACCCTTGGCCCTGTTTTATTATGGATGCTCGTGAGCTCGTCTTGGGAAAAGTTAAAAAACGTGGCGTGGCTTTGGGTGCTATTGGCGGTGGTTGGCGCCACGCTGCCTTGGTTTTTAGCCGTACAGGCACGTTATCCTGATTTTTTATATTACTTTTTTGTGCAAGAACATTTTCTCCGCTACCTGAAGCCTGATTATGGGGATCGCTACGGTAATGGTCACTTGCAGCCTTATGGCAGTAGTCTCCTGTTTTTTGTATTGGCGACCCTGCCTTCTATTTTACTTCCCGTTTTGCATTTACCTGCTGCTTTAAAATCGTTTCAAGCACAAAATCGTTTGAATTTTTTACCGCAGTTTCTTCGTACACTTCAGCAGAGCCTTCAGCCTAAAACAATAGACGTTCCTCAACTCTTTTTAATCATGAGCATGATTTTTGCCCCTTTCTTCTTTATGGTGGCCAAATCACTTTTAATCACGTATATTATTACAGCGATTCCTCCCGCCTGTATTGTATTGGCTCGTTTGCTTCAAAAACGCTTGCCCCAGCATGCCCTTAAAATTGGGTTTGTTCTAGCAAGCACCGTAACACTGGGGATTGCCCTTTGGTTTGGCGCGTGGTCTTTAGGGAGCCAGCGCTTGCAAAGTTCCGAACTGGGTCGTCTTATTTTCCCTGATTACCGTAGTATGCGTCGTGCCGTTCACACCCTTCAGCAAGAAAATCCAGACGTACTGTCTTTGCCTGTCTATGGCTGGTGTACGGATGCCCCTTTTTCTTGGCTGTTTTATCTTCAAAACACAGAAACGGAAAAAGCGCGGGTGTCTCTTTTAAAAGGGGTCCCTTATCGAGCCTCTTCTGTGGCGAGACAAGAACCCTTTAGGGTAGAATCCATTGAAGCCTTGGCACAGATTAAAACGCCTTTTCTTCTGGTCGTACGGCCACGTAATACTGAAAAAACAGCCTTGTTGACGTCCAAATGGCCCCCTGTCTTTCAGCGACAACTCCTTTCAGAAAATCAAAAAGGTGTTACACTTTACGAAGTCACAACAAAGTTACCATAAAGTCACGCCCAAATTATTAATCAGGTTAGACGCTATGCCTTTTTCTTCCCTTTCTTCGCCTTCTACCCCTTTTGTTTTGGATCCTTTTGTGGAAGCCCTTTCCTCTGCTCCTGAAAAGATGGAGATTTCGGTGCAGTCGTCTCTCACGTCTACTCTTTTATTGTCTATTATTATTCCTGCCTATAATGAAGAAGAACGCCTGCCTGAAACCTTGGCGCACGTGGTGGAGTATTTGAATCAACAGCCCTATCGCGCTGAAATCATTGTGGTGAGTGATGGCAGTACCGATACGACGGTGGCACTGGTCAAGAAATGGCAAATCAAGGTGCCGTATTTGATATTGGTTGACGTTCCCGAGAATCAAGGCAAAGGGTTTTGTCTTAAAGAAGGGTTTACGGTGGCGAAAGGGGCTTATGCGTTGATGTATGATGCGGATAAAGCGGTTCCTATTGACACCTTGGATCAATGGCTCACGCCGACGCTTCTTTTATCCGACTCATTGATTGTGATTGGCTCTCGCAACATCAAAACGGAAGGGGTCGTGCGACGCTTTAATCCGTTTCGTCGTTTGGCTAGTGTCGTCTTTCAAAAATTGACTCGGCTTGTGGCGGCGGATATTGAGGATACTCAATGTGGTTTTAAGCTTTTTCCCCAACGGGCGTATCATTTATTTGTAGACTTACAGCAAGAAAAGGGCTTTGCCGCTGATTTGGAGTATTTGACCATTGCCTATGCTCATGACTTTCATGTGGAAGAGCGTGGGGTGTCTTGGACCAATATGGCGGGTTCTAAGGTGCGTGTTCTACAAGATTCATGGCGTTTATTTTGCGCTGTTTTTCGTATTAAGTACGCCCACTGGCAAGGGTACTATCGATAAAATTCTCAATCAATACCCTTGTTCAGTTGGTCTATTGTGGTCTGGCTAAGACGATTCAACACGTTTTTGACGACCTTAAACGTTAGGAGATGAACTTAGCTGGTTTTTCGTTTCAGGAAAATCACGCCCAAAGGAGGCAAGGTTAAATTGAGGCTTTGGGCATGACCATGAAACCCAATCGCATCAGTCTGTAAATCAGGAGCGTTCATTTGTCCCGAACCCCCATATTGTAGCGCATCCGTATTCAGTAATTCGACATAGTCGCCTGCTTGTGGGACACCTACACAATAATTATATTGCGTTTGTGGAGTGAAATTTCCCACAATGAGTATTTCATCCTGAGGGGCATGCCCACGGCGAATAAAGGCCATGACGCTATTTTCCGTGTCTTGGCAATCAATCATATAAAACCCTTCGGGATCCGTATCTTTTTCATGCATCGCAGGTTCTTGGCGATATAAGTGGTTTAAATCACGAATCAAGTGTTGAATGCCTTCATGACTTTGCCATTGTGTTAAATGCCAATCCACACTGGCTTCACAATTCCACTCTTGCCATTGGCCAATATCACAGCCCATAAACAAGAGTTTTTTACCTGGTTGCGCCCATTGATAGCCGTATAAGGCACGCATGTTTGCAAATTGTTGCCACATATCTCCTGGCATTTTCGACAAAATAGATTGCTTTCCATGCACCACTTCATCATGGCTTAAGGGCATACAAAAATGTTCGCTAAACATATATAAGCCCCGAAAGGTAATGCTATTTTGATGATATTTGCGGTGAATCGGGTCTTTAGAAAAGTATTCAAGGGTGTCGTGCATCCAACCCATATCCCACTTATAATCAAAGCCTAGTCCGCCGTCTTTGGTCGGCTTGGTGACGCCTCCCCAACTGGTGGATTCTTCCGCAAACATAAGGACATCGGGGAAGCAATGGTGAACAGCATCATTGAGGTCTCTTAAGAAATAAATGGCGTCTAAATTTTCACGTCCTCCGTAGATGTTGGGCTCCCACTCGCCTTCTTCACGAGAATAATCGAGGTACAACATGGAGGCTACCGCATCAACCCGTAGTCCATCAATATGGTATTTGTCTAACCAAAACAAGGCGTTAGAAATTAAGAAATTGCGAACTTCCCAACGTCCATAATTAAAAATATTCGTTCCCCAATCTTGATGCTCTCGTTTTCGAGCATCTTCATGTTCGTATAAGTGCGTGCCATCAAAAAAGTCTAAGCCATGTAAGTCTTTTGGAAAGTGAGCAGGTACCCAATCCACCAAGACTCCAATACCGTTTTGATGCAATTTGTCTACCAAGTATTTAAATTCATCGGGATTACCAAAACGACTGGTGGGGGCAAAATAACCCACGGTCTGATACCCCCACGATAAATCATAGGGATGTTCTGCAATCGGCATAAATTCTACGTGAGTGTATTCCATAGAACGCACATAGTCGACCAATTTATCTGCCAATTCTAGGTAGGTCAACCAGCGGTTCTGATCTTCAGGCATGCGCATCCAAGACCCTAAGTGACATTCATAAATCGAAACAGGACGTTCTGTGGAAGGGGTGGCCCCTCGATACGACATCCATTCTTTGTCTTCCCATTCATAGCGATCTAAATCCCATATTTTAGAGCCTGTGCAAGGGCGTTCTTCTGCAAAAAATCCCATAGGGTCCGCCTTTTCAACTTCGTAAAAGGTGGCGGCCGACTGAATGTAAAATTTATATGTTTCCCCCGCTGTTAAATGGGGAATAAAGCCCACCCAATAGCCTGATTCTTTTAAATTGTGCATGCCATGCGCTTGTTGGTTCCAACCATTAAAATCCCCTGTGATGGAGACCGCTTGTGCATTAGGCGCCCAAACGCAGAAATGAACCCCTTTAGTGCCATCAGTATCCTGCGTTAAGTGAGCACCGATTTTATTATACATTTGCAAGTGCTTACCTTCTCGCAACAAATAGAGGTCATATTCGGTAATAAAGTCGGTGACCCGAAGCGATTGATCCAGCATGATTTTTTCCTTGTTGTCCGAAATAAAAAGCGTTTGCATGATGAGAGGTATCCCTTCTTTAATCCACACTAAAGCGTCGCCATGGGTAAAGCATGTTTGTCCTAGCGAATGGCGCCTGATTTAAAAAATAGTCTACCTCACCTTAGCTTAGTGTAGCATGATTTGTCACGAAAGACACCTGATTTGGATGATTTTTATGAGGGGCATCTCTTTTTGATGCGCTAAAAATTGTTTCAGTGACCTATTTAATCTAAGGACAAAATATCTTTGAGATCATCTAAACTTATTTTTTTGGAAATGGAACGATCCGCTGAAATGACGCTATCCACTAAGTCTCGTTTTTGAGATTTTAATTGCATAATGCGCTCTTCCACGGTGGAGCGTGCAATCAGGCGATACACAAAGACACTCTTGGTCTGACCAATACGGTGAACCCGATCAGTGGCTTGGTCTTCTGCCGCGGGGTTCCACCAAGGGTCGTAATGTACCACCATGTCTGCTCCCGTCAGGTTTAAGCCCGTTCCTCCTGCCTTTAAAGACACCAAAAATATTTTAATGGATTCATCTTCATTAAAGCGGTCCACGCGAGGTTGTCGCTCTTCCGTTTTGGTTTGACCGGTGAGTATTTCGTAGCGAATGCCTTTTTGCTTGAGCCAGGATTCTGCAATTTTAAGCATTTTGACAAATTGGCTAAATAATAAAATACGGTGGCCGTTTTCAATGCCTGTTTCCAATAATTCTTTCAGCATTTCAAACTTGCCCGATTCATGGAGGCCTCCTGATAGTTCAGGTCCAATTAAGGCGGAGTGGTTGCAGACTTGTCGAAGCTTTGTGAGGGCAGCAAATACATGTTGCTGATTGATTTTTCCACCTTTCGCAATGGCTTCTTCAATGAGTTCTTCACGAGCTTTTTCGAGCACATCCAAGTACAGTTGGCGCTGGTTGTCGGTCAAGTCACAGAATAAGACTTGTTCCATTTTAGGGGGCAAGTCTTTTAACACATCTCGTTTCATACGACGGAGAATAAAGGGGGACACTTGCTTCTTTAAGCGATGTCCTGCATCCAAACTGCCCCGCTCTTCAATGGGTTGGATATAACGCCTGCGGAAATCGTCAAAATCCTCTAAAAATCCAGGCATTAAGAAATCAAAGATGCTCCAGAGTTCGCTGAGGCGATTTTCAATCGGTGTGCCTGAAAGTGCTACACGGTGTTGAGACTGCAACATTTTGGCCGCTTGTGCGGTTTGAGACGCCATATTTTTAATCTGTTGGGATTCGTCTAAAATGGCAAAGCGAAAGGGGTAGTCTTTAATCGCGTTGATGTCTCGGCGTAAAATCGCATAACTGGTAATGACCACATCGGCATCTTTAATCTGTGAATATTGATCATAACGATCGGATCCCGTGAGATCAATGACGTTTAATTCAGGCGTAAAGCGTTTGATTTCATTTTGCCAATTGCGGACCAAAGTGGTGGGGCAGACAATAATCGAAGGAAATGCTCCATGTTTGTTACGCGCTTGTTGAATGGCGACCAAGGCTTGTAAGGTTTTCCCTAAGCCCATATCATCCGCTAAAATCCCGTTTAGGCCATACGAATATAAAAACCATAACCACTGAAAGCCCCGTTCCTGATAAGGTCTTAATTCGGCGACCACATTGCTTGGCACACTTAATTCTTCCATGGGTTTGCCCGCGGTCATAATGTCCCAAAAGCGTTGAAACTTTTTAGACATGTCTAAGACGACTTTCGCATCCACCAATTCCATCAATAAGCCCGCTTTATACGTGGGGATTTTATAAAAATCGGTTTCTAAAATTTCAGGTTCAAAGGCTTGAATGGTACGACCCACGGCCAAAAGGGTATGCAACGGGACTTCTACAAAGCCTGTGCCTTGGACATAAAAATATTTCTTCCCTGCCACCATCTGTTTTTGAATTTCGGTCATCGAAATACTTTTCGCCCCCAAACGAGCTTCCAAGCGTAAAGTGAAAAAGGTCACGGATTCATCAAATTCCAAGCGGGCGACAATGTTTAGAGCCGTTCGAGAGGCTTGAAGCAGGGTTATTTCTTGGGGATTGAGGACGTTGATAATCCATCCTTCTTTTTCCCAGCGAGGGAGGAACACATTGTATAAATCAACCGCTTCATCGCCTTCCGCCATGAGGGCATAAGCCTGCATGAGTTGAGAGGAGGCTTGACTCACGCGTTCCCACGCTTTTTCTTCAAAGTCAAAATCTCGTTTATACCAGGTGGTCTTATTCTTCTTTTTATTGGTCGAGGCTAAATAAGGGGACTGTTTGGCTTTTTTGGCATAAGGAATGCGGGTTTTATCATAATTAAAATGAAGAACCAAACGTAAACGCATCGCGGCAGGGTCGAGCATCTCAATGTTAAGCGAAGGAATCGGGGCTTGCGACATTTTTTTCAGTGCATCGGCCACCATGCTGTCGTCGACAGGAAGTAACTTGCGTAAATTGGGCAAGACTTCAAAAAGAAAGGAGGCACTGTCTTGCATGGGGACATCCGTAAAGGTCCCCTGCTTTAAGGCCTTGGGTAATTTACTTAAAACAGGTTGAATCGGATAAATCCGCTGTAAATGCTTGCCCCATGTCGCTTTGGGGTCTAATAATTCTACTTCTTCTAAAGGGAAAATAGAGTGGGCCATTTGAGAAGATGCGGGCTTTCCTAAAATGGGGGGTGTTTCAAACTGACACCAATGCATCGCAAGCGTGCTTTGTCCGTTACTGTTTTGATGTACTTCCAGTAAAGGCATTAATGCTTGTGTTTCAATCGCTAAGCGCAGGCCTTTTTCATCGACCACTTCTTCACAGCGAGACAAGAGCGGCAGGAATTCATCAAATAACTCAAAGGGGATGAGCATCCAACCGTTATTAGACACTTGCTTAATACGGTGTTGTTCTAAAAATTGTAGAATACTAATGTCTTGGCGTGCTTCAGGCACTTGGCTCCACGGGGTCCCATCAGGATAGGCCGCCGTCAAGGCTCGACGCAATAATTTTGTCGGATCAGCACACCAAGCGTCTCGTTCGCGTTCAATTAAACGTAAGCCCACTCCCTTGCTTTTATTGTACGCAAAATGCACTTGTTGCTTTAAAATACCCATCGTCCTGCCAAGGGCCTGTAAGTCTGGGTCTTCTTCAGGGAGGTTCCAATACACTTCCCATAGGCGTTGTTCTGAAATACTTAAGGCCACCGCCACGGCATGCTTACACCATTTTTCTTCAATGGCACAATTACATCTGGGTTCTATGCCCGCGGTATTGAACCGCATTTCAGTCGTATAACTGGATTTAAAATTTCCTTTGACGCGTGCTACAATCCCATATTGTTCTAAATCTAAATTCAGAATTTTATTTCCCGCCAAATGGGTTTCCACCCCTCGACGCCAGTTGCCCGCCTTACTTTGATTTTTAATCCACGCATAGGTGAGATGCGGTAAAGGATTCTTGGGTAATGCTTGTGGGGACCCCGAGGCGTTTGACTGAGAAGAGGCGTCTGAATAACGTGGCTTGGACGAATTTTTTTTATGCCCTCCCTGCTTGGAAGAAGAAGACCTGTTTTTAGATTTTGCCGTCATTTGAGCAGGCGGAGTAGCATTTTTAGACATACAACAAAAAACCAACTTTCATTATTTCAAAGCACAGACAACCGTCAAAGCGAGGCAGGTATCATTTTTAAAAGGCTACAGATAAACCGTATATAAAATAAATCGTATGAGTGTTGATAGAACACTTCATAAAAAACGCTTATGACTCAATTGCAATACAACCGTAAAAGATAAAATAGAGCGATGAAAAGAGAATACTCGTTGAACAGGGGGAAGCCCTAAAAATTCAAGTATTGAGCCTTCACGACTATAGATTCATCCACTTCTGTTTATTATCATAACATAGTTATAGAATTTGCAAGTGCTTTTCATCTGTCAAAAGGAGCTTTGGCGTGCCCCCTCTTTATGTTAGAATTATCTGGCTTGTTTTAAAATGAAGGAGTATTTTCCTAATGTCTTTAATGCCTCACGCCCTTAAAACCTATGTGATTATTGCCTATGATGGCAGCGATGAAGGGGCGGCTGGACGTCGACTTCAGGCGCGTCCTGCTCATTTGGCACAAATAGAAGCGGGACAAAAAGCAGGCGTGGTGAAGTGTGCGGTGGCCTTACAAAATGAAGCGGGGACAAACGCGATAGGGTCTTTGGTGATTTTAGAACTGGCTGATGCTGAAGGTGTACAGGCTTTTTTAGAGGCGGAACCCTACGTGCAAGAAGGGGTCTGGCAATCCATTACCGTGCACCCAGGGGCGGTGCCTCCTATGTTTAAATGGTAACGATTTCTTTATAAATGGCACAATGTTTGTTTTTATAATCCTTTATGCCTATACAGGCCGACGCGCTTTGAAGACGCGTCACTGGTGAGACCCATAGGCATGACTGATACTTTAATTGCAAGGACAAAACCCATTATGATTAACATAAAACCAAATCCGTTGATGATTCCTAATTTTTTAGGATCCAACGTTACACCCCCTTTAAACACTTTCCCTTCTCCTCTCTCTTCTATGAATCTGATACCTCCTGTGGCGGCTCCGAGTTCATTATTGGCTTTATTGTCTTCTCAAGATTATGCTTTTACCGCTCCAAGCTTTAGTTTGCAAAATTTACTCCCTCTTCCCGATGGGAAATCCAATTATAAATTTCTTATCTCGAAAGGGAATCCACCTTCTACCAGTGGTGGGGGAAGTGGAGCCTCAAGCAGTGGTAAAAAATCCACCTAAGCGATAAACCCTTTCCCTAAGCGAAAAGCCTCCAGATTTTTTGGAGGCTTTTTTGAGCAATCGGGATGACAGGATTCGAACCTACGACCTCTTCATCGGACGATAAAGGACAGACCGCTTGAAGGTTGCTGCATTTTTTAAGAGGCTCGTGGTGATTTAAAACGGCTTGAGGGAGCTATTGTCTTGGTAGAGGCGCTGAATCACACGAATATCCCCTGTTTTTAAGGGGTCTGTTGAAAGCCGTTGGGGTTCTGCTGTCGCTTGAATGGTGAGATGATAATTCCCCGCCATCACGTCATAAGGGTTGGTACTATGCCCCCATAAGCCTAGGGCATGACCCATTTCATGCACCAACACCCGATTGAGGACGGCCGGTTTTTGAGGGAGGCCTCCTTTCGTTTGTGTGGCACAGACTAAGGTGACGGTCTGAAGGCTTTGTGTCGATTTATCATAACGTTTTGGAGTGGTTAAGGCCGCGATATAAGCACGACGGTTTTTTGCCTCCACCGATTCAGGGAGGGAAAGACGTTCAACAAAATCGACTTGAATATCCGCCATTTCGCGACGATCGACCCATTGAAATGAAAAGGGATGCACCGAAGCCAAGGCCGCTTGCCAAGGTTGAAAGGCCGTTTCAATCCACGCACGATGGCGGGCTTCTGGCGTGTAGAGCGTCAAACTTGTTTTTTGCCAAACCAAGCGCGTGCCTTGGTGATACAAGTGAGACATAGGTGCCTTAAAATCAGGCGTGTCGCCCAAGGCACTATTTCCCAAAGGTCCTTTGGCCGTACAGCCTCCTAAGCACAGTAAGCCAAGAATCCAGCATAGACTGATTTTAAATTTCATAGGTAGCGCTTTCTTTTTAAAACGGAGGGGCTTCGCTCGTTCATTCTCCAAAACGACGTTTTCGTTCCCAAAAAACGCTTAACGCTTCACAAAAATGTTCCACCGTAAACGCGGGCCATGGGACAGGGGTAAAATACAGTTCACTATAGGCGCTTTGCCAAATTAAAAAATTGCTCAGTCGTTGTTCACCACTGGTACGAATCACCAAGTCAGGGGTGGGTATGGAGGCACCTGCGTTGCTGAGGTAAGCGGTAACGGTGGATTCTTCAATGGCTTCAGGCGCTAAGGTTCCCGCTTGAACCGCGAGGGCTATGCGTTGAATGGCTTGCGTGATTTCAGCACGCCCCCCATAGTTAATGGCCAAATGAAGCTGTAAACCCGTGTTGTCTGCGGTTTTTTCTATGGCGGTTTCCAGCACCGTTTTTAAATCAAAAGGCAAGACCTCTCGATTGCCCAAGACTTTAATACAAACGCCTAAACGCCCTAAAAGTTCTAAATCTTTGGACAAGACTTCCGCCATAAGCTTCATTAAATAGCCAACTTCTTCGCTCGTACGCTTCCAATTTTCAGTACTAAAGGCATAGACCGTCAAGACTTGGATGCCTAAAAAACTCGCCCCTGTGATAATCTCTTTCAGGCGTTTACTGCCTTCTTTATGCCCCATGAGGGACGGCAGCAGGCGTTCTTTTGCCCAACGACGATTTCCATCCATAATAATGGCCACATGAGACAAGGGGGAGGGATGACGTCTCTGAAAATCGGCCAAACTTTTTTGCATGGTGTCATCTAAAAGTAGGGGCAGCACCGCACGAGACAACTCTATTTTCTCCTCAATCAACACAAAGGGATTTTTATAAAAAATAGCACAAAAGAACGCGATAGAGGAGTCAATAATTTTGATTAGACAACGACTTCATCTCTAGGGTGTTCAGGTACAATCTGAACAGATTTAGGTTCCGTTGTGCTGATCTCTGCCATTTCCTTGGCTTCTTCTTCTTTCGCTTGGGCGTCTTGGGTGATGAGGGGCATGCCACAAATATACATTTCATTGAGTCGTGAACCGAATTGGTCTAAGGCGAATCCCCAAGTAAAGGCACGAGCCGCGGAACCAAACGTCGCGAGTATGGAGCCTGGAATCAATAATTTGCTTAACCAATGGGTCCCTTGTAAGCCACTAAAGAACCAATTGTAGTTGACAATTAAAGCACTGACGCCCCCGACCACATTAAAGAGCAAGTAACCCGTGTCTTGAAAGGAGGGAATGCTAGCGCCTAAGATGCCAAATAAGCCTGCCACTGAAAAGAAGATCCCTCCAAAGCGACGGCTTTTCCATAAGCTTTTTGTCGACAACACTGCAGGAAGAGGAGGAAGCCCTTCCTCTCTTAGTAACGCGCGTAAGGGCCATCCCGCAACTTGAAAAACGCCTTCCACCCCGACTTGAATCGCGAGCAGGGTATCCTGCACGATAAACGCAAAAAGTTCAGCAAAACTTTTTAAGCTCGTCACACGCCCTAGGTCAAAGGAACGCTTGTTTTCCATCGCCAAGTTACTCATGCCAAAAAAGAGAAAACCCACCATAAAAATTAAAATCCCACGATAAAGAACGTTTTCTACATCACTGGCAATGGCAATCCACATCACAAAAAAGGACAAGCCCGCCAGTACTAGGCTAGGTTGTTGACTCACCCAACCACTGCGCATCATGGCGGGGGCGGCCACAATGGGTCCTACGGACATTAAAACGCCCGCCAAGCCCTTGAGTGTTAAGTTGGGGTCTTTGTAAAAGGGAATGTTGATATCGGACAGCAAGGTGGGGTCAACCTGAAAGATAAAGCCGACCAACAAAAGTGTGGCTCCCAGCCAGCCGATAAATTGACCCCCTAAGGCCACGACATAATCGCCCAAATGGGGTTTTTTAGATATCGTCATATAATCTCCACCCAATGTTTCTATGTGTTTAAATTTAGAATAAAAGTAGGTTTCTACTGTTATTCTAGCCATTATAGCAGAGCAAGCATTCAGCGTCTAGCGTGGGAATTGTATTTCACATTCAAAACTGCGTTCACACGGAAAGGACGCTTCAATTCGTTTGGATCCTAATCCCAAGACTTGCAAAATCCAATGGCCGTGACGCCAGAGTGCATCGCTTAAGTGAAGGCTATCTAAAGGACGCTTACTGAGTCGCCATAAATGACGTACATGGCTTTGATACACCCCGTCATCCAGCAAGTGAATCGCCATGCTTTTACGGTGACTGCTGCCTGAACCGGTACCATATTTTTGTGCATACACATAGCCTAACCCCATCGCTAATCCTGAACCGACGGCATTGCCTGGCGTATTCCAAGCGGCATAAGCCGCGAGTTGTGGAATAACATCAGGCTCTTCTTTCAGCGCCTTTAAGAGTAAAGGATCCGCGCCGTTGGCGTAAGCGACGTCGACCAAAACAACGGCTTTCCCTAGTGCAATGGCCTCGGTGGTTTTAGCGAGCGTTTCATACGCATCATTCATGGTGGTGTCGCTCGGAAGGCTTACCCCATGATCTCCCATACGGAGATGAGGCGCATGCATAATTAGGACCACATCGGCTTCTTCTAGGTGAAGGACACGCTTGGCCCCACAGGCTTTAATGCGTTGAAGTCCCACGTTTTTCAGGGCTTGTCCGTCAAATTTGGCCATAATGTCTAAAGACTGGGGGGACTGCATCCATACTCGCAACGGATCTTCTAGCTGGTCTGCCAAGGCTTTAATCAACAGCGTATGGGCGACTTCATCTGCCCCTGTTTGCACATGGGCACGATCCGTTAATGCTAAGCTTTCAATGCGTTCTCGAAGGGTTTCAGCTTCATAAACATTTAAGCCTGATTCGCCACGGTCATCTTCACAAAAGACCAATTGACCCAAGCGATTTTGTTGAAGTAATTGTAATAAGCGTAGGTTGTGCCAGTGATTTCGTTCTCGACGGGTGACAAAGTCTTTAATGACTTCAAGGGGAGGCTTTTCCTCTTCCCATTCTAAAGAACGCCAATTCTGCATTAGAATATTTTTTTGATGAAGACGTTGCGAAAAACGAGACAAGCATTCGCCCCACGTCGCCCAGTAGCTTGGTTCTTCTTCATCATTATTATAGGTAGGGATGCGTAAAACACTGGAAAATCCATAAAGCTTCGGAACGGATTTTAAAATCGCCATACTTTTTTCAAGCGTTCGAATTAAATCTTCGTTGGATTCTTCTCCAATTCGACTAGGGATTAACCCCCCGTAGCTGAGTAAATCTAAGGATATAATGGCCGCCTGAACAGGGTGTTTGGCTAAAGTACGTTGCATCCAGTGGCGTAAATCTTCTAATTGAGCGGGTGTTTTAAGTTGGCCTAAGAGTGAGGCAGGGGGGAGAAGCACCTGAATCCCCGTTAATCGCGCTAAATTTTCCACGGCCTGATAACAGACGGGGCGGGCGTCTAAAGGAATGACTAAAAAGCAAGGGGGAAGGGGTACAACAGTCATTTAAGTGCTTCTCTTTGTTAAACAGTTGTGTTTATTGTAACATGAATACCACTTCAGATTCAGTGAAGTGTACTTTAATTCCCCTATTTAACTCGATAAAGATTTTTACCATGACCGAAGATTCAGCACACTTGATTCCCTCCTCACTTAAACGACTTCCCAGTAGCGCTTTAGAATGGGCCACATGGGCCGCTTATTTGGCCGATTCTAAAAAAGCCTTGGACATCCAAGTGCTTAAAACCGAAGATGTGACCACCTTGGCGGACTACTTTGTGATTTGTACAGGGCAGTCTAAACCGCAAGCCCGCGCGATTGCCGAAGAAATTGCCTATGTTTTTCGCCACGCTGGCAATACGGCGATTGGTGATGAAAGAGATGTTGCCAATACTTGGTGCTTACTTGATTTTACCGACGTGGTGATTCATGTCATGCAGGCGGAAGCTCGTGACTTTTATAGCCTTGAAAAATTTTGGAATCACGCGGAACTGGTTCCTGCACAAGCTTGGCATCAGGTTGCCGAAGACTTGGGACTCTTGACTTTAGAAGTAGAGTCTTCTTCCTCGTCTTCTTTTGAATAAGATTTACATAGGCACGCGTTTTTATCGCAAGATTCTTGTTTCATTGCGTTTTATTGAAGTATAAGGAAGCTCCTTTATGACCCCTCTTTCTTTGCAAGAGCTCAGCAAGCGCCCTAAGAGCCATGCTATTTTTGAAAAGGCGAAAGGTTTGATGCCAGGGGGCGTTAATAGCCCTGTCCGTGGCTTTCGTTCCGTGGGGGGGGGCTTGCCTGTGGTGATTAAAAACGCCAAAGGGGCTTATATTACGGATGAAGACGAGCTTCGCTATTTAGATTACGTGTTAAGTTGGGGCCCTGCTATTTTAGGGCATGCGGACCCTGCTGTTGTCAAAGCCGTTCAAGACGTGGCGGAACAAGGCTTAAGCTTTGGTGCCCCTACCGTGCTTGAAAATCAGCTGGCGGAACAGGTGATTCACATGATGCCGTCGCTAGAGCGTCTACGGATGGTCAGTTCAGGGACGGAAGCCGTGATGTCCGCCATTCGTCTGGCTCGCGCCTATACCCAGCGTTCATTGCTTATTAAGTTTGAAGGGTGCTACCATGGGCATGCGGATGCCCTGCTCGTTAAAGCAGGCAGTGGTGCTTTGACGTTAGGGATTCCCGATTCGGCGGGAATTAGTCCTGAAACGGCACAGATGACTTTAACCGCCACGTTTAATGACTTAGACAGTGTCGATGCCTTACTTGAGGCTTACCCCAACGCCATTGCGGCTATTTTAGTGGAGCCTGTTGCGGGTAATATGGGCTGTATCCCTCCAACGGCTGGGTTTTTAGAAGGCTTACGCGAACGATGTAACGCCACAGGGAGCCTCTTGATTTTTGATGAAGTCATGACAGGATTTCGTGTGGCTTTGGGGGGAGGCCAAGCCCATTACGGCGTCGAGGCGGATATCACGACCTTAGGGAAAATCTTAGGCGGCGGCTTACCTGTGGGGGCTTACGGAGGACGGCAAGACATTATGGAATGGGTGGCCCCTCTAGGGCCGATGTATCAAGCAGGGACGCTCTCAGGGAATCCCTTAGGTATGACCGCGGGTTTGGTGACGTTAAAGGCCTTGTCTCAAATCGGGGTGTATGACGGTTTAGATCGTTATGCTCGACGTCTCGTCGAAGGGGCGTCTGCCTTATGTGACGCGCAGGGTGTACCGTGTAGCGTCACACAAGTGGGGGGCATGTTTTCCCTCTTTTTTGTGGAAGGGGGCGTGACGTGCTTTGCGGATGTTTGCCGTAGTTCTAAACCCTTCTTTAATGCCTTTTTCTGGGCCATGCTGGAAGCGGGGGTGTATTTGGCGCCTTCTCCTTTTGAAGCAAGCTTTACGTCGACTTGTCATGGGGAAGCCGAATTGGCTCACACGTTAAATGCCATGGACTATGCGTTGAAAAAAGCCAAGGCTTCCGTATTGTAGAAGCATCTTTGAAGAGGCTCTTTTTTGGATGGCTGGTTTTCGTTTCGAGCTTGTGCCGTCAGAGACCTTTGCGCCGCCAAAGGTCTCTGACACCTCTAAAGCGGTTCAAGGAGGGGGAAAGAAAAGGAAATCGTTGCGGCTCTCCTTCTCTTCCCCCCTCCTTGAAAATCCTCCCCCCTACTCATCCTTTTCGCTTGCCCCACTCGCTCCCGTGGGACGTCCGCAAAATCGTTCGGGGATTCGCAATCCGCTCACCCGCTCGGATTTAGTGCGTGAACGTCTGTTACTGCAACGATTTAAAGCCTCTCGTTTTTTAGATGAAAAACACTAGAGTGATAAAACCTTTCAACAACACTAATGTGGAGCAGCTGTGACCAAAACAGGCGCTTCTGCAAGGGTGCAAGACGGTGCTTGTTCTGACTCATTCATGATGCTGTGCCGTATGCCGTAGCCAAAATAAATGCCCAAACCAATGGCGGAGGCCACCAACATTAAGAACCAAGCCGTCGCGGACAAGGAGTACATCAGCCAAGCACAGCCTAAGGCCCCTAGGATAGGCGTAATAATGCCAAAGGGTGCTTTGAAAGGGCGTGCCGCATCAGGCATCGTGAAACGTAGGATGATCACCGACACACAGACCATCATAAAGACAAATAACGTCCCTAAATTCGCAATTTGTGCCAATAAGGCAATAGGCAATAGGCCCGAACCCACTGCATCAATAAGTCCGACGACCCAAGTGGCCACCAAGGGCACCCCTAAGTGGGGGTCCATTTTTTGGAGAAAAGCAGGGAGTAAGCGGTCTCTCGCAATGGAATAGACCACTCGAATCGTGGCCATTTGCATAATTAACATGACGGAACTAATACCGATAATTTCCCCAATGACGACCAATAAATCTGCGCCAGGGACCTTCATCGCGGTCATGGTTTGCGCGACTGAAGCGGTACGGTGAATTTCTTCTAAAGGATTCACCGCCGTGACAATCATGGTAACGGCCACGTAGAGAATCGTACAGATTAATAAAGAACCTAAAATACCAATGGGCATGTCTTTTTGAGGATTATACGCTTCTTCAGCAGAACAAGCCAAGGCATCAAAACCAACATACGCAAAGAACATTAAGGCTGCTCCTTTGACAATACCTGAATGACCAAAAGGTGCGAAAGTCTTCCAACCTTGAGCGAACCAATGCTGAGGGAGTAAAAGGGGATGTGTCAACAGAAACCAAGTTCCAATGGCGA
The DNA here is from genome assembly GCA_050916035.1 of Vampirovibrio sp. Taxonomy (GTDB): domain Bacteria; phylum Cyanobacteriota; class Vampirovibrionia; order Vampirovibrionales; family JAJTHC01; genus JAJTHC01. The sequence continues at coordinate 160,274 of CP050876.1, forward strand.
TAAAAAATAAAATAATCCCCAATTTAATATAGACCATGACGGTGGCGAGCTTGGCATTTTCTTCCACCCCGCGGGCCAGTAACCACGCACAAATAATTAAGCCGACAAAGGGAAGAAAGTCAAAACTTTGGTTGATGACTAAGGTGAAGGCCTCTGTCGAGCCAGGGAAAGAAAAGGGAATTTGCTGGAGCGCCACAGACGTTTCATGCTTAGGGATATGTTGACCCTTTTCCAAAACCGTAAAGGTCGACGTATTTAACCACGCGGGTAAAGTAGCCGCCAGATGAGGGAGATGCGTCCAGTCGGCCAAGGCTTGACTGAAAATCTGAAACCCGTAAGCAATGGTTTTGCCCCAGCCTTGGGCAATACACATATTGCCCGCCATGTATTCCACGACCAGCACCCAGCCGACAATCCACGCCATGAATTCTCCAAGTGCTGTAAACATATAAGAATACGCGGAGCCTGAAATAGGAATCAGTGTGGCGAGTTCACTATAAGACAAGGCACAAAAACCACAAATGACCCCTGTCAGTAGAATCGAAATCACTAAGGCGGGCCCTGCCCCATCCGCGGCGGCTTGTCCCGTGAGTACAAAAATACCCGTGCCAATCATCGCGGACACCCCGAAGACTACCAGATCTTTTGCTGTTAGGGTACGTTTTAATGTGGCATGTGCAGTTTCTTTTTCAGGCAAGGGACGAGAACGTGTGAGAGATTGCCAAAGCGAAGGGGTAGACATCATCAGTACAAAATCCTTTATTAAGCGATCTCACATCAGAAACATGAGCAAACGGCAACAGGGTCTTTATGAAAGCAATTTTAAGATAAATACACCGTAGGGTGGATACCATTCAGATGAAGGATCCGTCACAATTTAAGTAAGGATGCTAAAAGTTCGATACTTAATCGTAAAAAGGCATCAGCATTATAAAAATACTATACATGCAATTTTTTAATTTTAACAAAAATGTAATATTTTTGAAAGATCTTTCCTTATGACTGTTACATTAAGCCGTATGCGTCGATAATGGGATGTTCTGTAAACGAACCCAGAGGAGGTTCCCAGTATGATGAGTATGACATTTTCGGGAATTAATTCAGGGCTTCCTGTCAATCAAATCATTGACAGTATTATCGCGTCTGAACGTAGGCCATTAGATACTATACAGGAGCGTATCACTAAAACACAGACTCAAAAATCGACTTTAAGTACGATCCAGTCTCGGGTCAATACCTTTAAAACCGCTTTAAAAGCCTTTACCTCTACCTCTATTTTAGATGAAAATATCTTTCAAGCCCGAAAGGCGACCTCTTCTGTGACAGACGCCTTAGACGTGACGGCCAGTCAGGGATCAAGCCTGAGTGCCTTGAAAATCAAAATCAATGCCTTGGCGACCTCTACCACCGCGACGTCCACATCTAAGGCGGCTGCCGTGGCGACGGGTACCACTTTGTTAAGTGGGATTAAGAATGTCTCTTTAACGTCTGGTACGTTTAACGTGTATGTGAACGGGGTGGCCAGCAGCGTGAGTGTGGATGCCGCAGTAGACACCTTTGATAGCGTGTTAAATCGTATTAAGGCCATTAGTGGTATTAGTAATGCGTCTGTTAATAGTGATGGCCAGTTGGAAGTGACTCCCACTAGTCCTGGGACCGTTTCTTTTGGCTCTACAGGGGATACCTCTAACTTTTTGAAGCTTTCCAAGCTCGATGTGGCCACCGAAAATGCAGGAAAATTTACGGGGAACCAGTATTTTTCTAAGTTGGATTTGACACAAAGTGTGTCTTCGGCTAGCGCAGGGCTGGCCACTACGGTGACCGCAGGGTCTACGTTTAAAATAGGAAAGGCCACCTTTGATACTACAGGAAAAACGCTAGCTGAAGTGATTAATGCCATTAATAATTCGGCGGATGCAGGGGTCAATGCTTCTTTTAATGGAACGACTAACCGTTTAGAATTGAGTTCTAAATCCACAGGGCAGGTCGCCATTCAAATGCAAGACCTGACAGGTAATTTTTTAGAGGCGGTTAAATTAGTCAATGGTGGTAATAGCTTGACGTCTCAATCGCTGGGGACCAATGCACAAGTGACCATCAATGGGGCGACTTATTTGTCGACCAGTAATGATGTTTCTGAAACGCAAACAGGCATAAAAGGCGTTACCTTAAAGTTAAAACAAGTCAAAACGGACGCCGATATTAATGTCTTAGTTGAACAAGACACCACCAAGCTCAACACAGCTTTAGACAATGTGGTGACTGCTTTTAATAGCCTCATTGGCACCATCGACACCGAAACGAAAGTCGATACAGGAAAGCTCCCTGGGCAAAGTAATGTGCGGAGCTTTAGAAATCAAATTCGTCAAACGATGTCCACCAATACTACAGGGACAGGGAGCTATAATAGCTTGGGCTTGGTAGGAATTTCAACGGCCAATAGTAATGGACAGTCTGCCAATTCCACACTCACCTTCGATTCTGCAAAATTTACGACGGCTCTCAAAACGAGTCCAGATGATGTTGAATCCTTGATTAAAGGGACCAATGGAATTTTTACAAAATTACAAACCCTTGTAGATGAAGCGCTGAAAACGGGAACGGACAGCACCGGAAAAGGCTTGTTTCAAAATTTAAATGACACTTATGATGCCTTTGTGACCCGTTCTAAGCAAAGTATCACTAAAGGGGAAGAACGCTTGGCCAAACGCCGAACCCAATTACAAAGGCAGTATGCCGCTTCGGATTCTCTCATCGCTCAATACAGAAGTCAAGGGACGGCGATTAGTGGTATATCTACAGCAGCCAAGTAAACAAGTGTAACAGTATGTAACATAACATCGAACAGGCTTGTGTACTTAAAGGTTTAGAGTAGACTTAACGTATTGATGACGTCGCGGGGTGGAGCAGTCTGGTAGCTCGTTGGGCTCATAACCCAAAGGTCGTAGGTTCAAATCCTGCCCCCGCAACCATTTTTAAATCTGAACTTTTTATCTCTTGATGTGAACTTTTATATTCAGTGTCTAACACTTTCCCCTATTTAGTCAGAGTGTTTTTTCATATTTCTGTTAAGCGTTGGTCGCTTCAATTCCTTTATTCAGGGGTATCGACTCCGTCGTGGATTTCGTATAATGACACCTACCGTTAATGTCCTTTAGAAAACACGCCCCATGATTTTAGAAGCCTTTGCCGAAATTTTAAAAACGCAGTTTATCCATCGAGGCTCTGCCGTTTCTCTGTTGCAGGACTGGTTGCGTATGCATTTGAAGCACAGTGACCCACACAGCGCGGACAAGGTGCGGGATGTCCTCGTCGCTGAAATTGAACTGACCTGCGAAAGTCCCCTGCTTTTATTTCAAGGCAAAAGCCCTAGTGGGGATATCTTACTGAAAAGCCTTTATGAGTATTGCTTGTCTTATGAAGATTGGCAGTATCGGCGCTGGTTGCATCAGGTGAAAGCCTCCGATTTTAACCGAGAATTTTAACAAGAAATAAGGCCAGTCGCTTACTGGATGATATCCAAGTGAGACGGCCTTCGTAACAAAATATAACGGCTTGGGCATTCTATCCGTGTTAAACGGGTTTTATGCTTCTAGAGTAAGGCGATTCAGGAGACCCTTGCGCATTTTTAACAAACGTCGTACCGATTAAGGAGTTTTTTATGGCTGATTTATCTTCTATTCCCCCACAAAATACTGCGGTCAATCCCCGTTCTTCTGGACGGCCTAGGGTTGCCCCCGAACCCCCTGCAGAAGACAACACCGTTTTAGGTCTAGGGGTGGGAGTTGCCTTAGCAGGCGGTCTCGCAGGAGGGACCTATCTGGCCAATGGGGTTAAAAAATATAAGGACGGGACAGAATTTCGCCACGGCGGAACTGGATTTATGAAAACAGAAGACGGTGGCTTGCTTATCGCCAAGAATGAATCTCTAAGTGAAGCCATGAAGATGGGGAAATCCTTAGGTGAAGCAGGCGTGGATCCTGAAACGGCATTACAGACACTGGAGCTTAAACGTAAAAATCCCAAACTCGTTGCCTATAAATTCAATTCAGATGGTAAATTAGACTTCTTTCACAAATTTGGAGCCACAGATGTGCATTCTTTAGACACAACAGAAAAGTTCAACACGAATGGACAACTCCTTGAGGGTAAGCACGAATCCAAAAATTATTCCATTCGTTCATGGGAAAGTCATGAAACTCCTGGCCAACAACATGTCACGATCGCCAAAAAAAATAATAGCACTAGTGCTCCCAACACGACCTATGACACCCTATTTTCTGGAAATGTTGACCCCACTCAACACAAAAGCATTAAGATTAACGAAGACACCTTGCAAAAAATGAAGCATGGTAATGACTTACAAGCAGAAATGGCAGACGTGCTAATCCCCACCAAAGGCGCGGACCCTAAGCTCAAAACTTTTGCCGTAGAACCTTTTGCCCTTTCCGCAGAAGACCGCTTAAAAGACTTGCCCAAGGGGCTACCCACTAAATTTGCAGACGTGGAAGGGTATCTCAAGCACGTCCAGCTCAAAAATACAGGCATTGCCTTAGGCGTGGGGGTGGCTTTAGGCACACTCGCGTACTTGGGCATTACGCAAGCGGGTAAACCCAAGTTGGAACCCACTTCATAACAATTAAAAGACGGGGCTTCCCCCACCGCATAAAAAGCCTGTGTTATAATGAAAGGTGTTCGCTTGTTTGAGCGTTTGTCCTCCATTACACAAGGAAATGCTGTCATGAAAACCCACCTCATTGAAGAACCCATGCCCTACAATGGGGAAGCCTTGTCCCCGCACTGGATTTACAAAAATGTCGGGATTCTAGGCAACGCCGTGGTGTCTTTTCGTGGGGCTTGTGATGTAAACTTGGCCCGCATGGTGGATTTGGAAGATGTCCTCAATGCGGATCAAATCTATTCGCAAGACATGCAACACTTTATTATTGAATTGTTTGACGCCTCTTTAAAAGAAGGTGTTTTACTCCAGCGTTTATTTTCTTCTATTCTCCAACACCGACTCAACGACTTGCTTGAAGGTCATGTGATCGAACGCCGTGGGGATGACTTGTTCTTTCAACAAACCAAAAAATTGTCCGTCTCCATTTGCACCCCTTCGGTGACGTCCGTGCTGATGCATGTGGGGCTTAATATTGATTCGACCAACGCCCCTGTTGAAGCGGCGGGACTGGCGTCTGACTTAGGCTTGAGCGCGGAGCAAATTCAGCAATTCCCCATCACCGTGATGCGCTCCTTACGGGATGAATGGAAGGATATTCGCCAAGCCTGCTGTAAAGTCCGTGCCGTGTAATGGGAAGCGAAGTAAGCCCCCCCCCTGCCTATTTAATGTGGCATACGCATTGGGACCGCGCGTGGTATTTGTCCTTTGAAGCGTATCAGCACCGTTTGATCGCCGTCTTAGAACGCATTGTCAACTACTTAGAAACAGGGAACATCCCTCGTTTTAGTTTGGATGGTCAGACCGCTTTACTGGCGGATGCACAGGCGGTGTATCCTGATGTAATGACCCGTTTAGGTCACTTTATTCAAAACGGACAAGTCCACGTGGGTCCTTGGTTCACCATGCCTGATACCACCTTAGTGAGTTTGGAATCCTTATTGCGGAATCTCCAAACAGGTATGGCAGACGCCCACGCGCTAGGGTGTTATGAGTTTACGGCGTATCTTCCTGATACGTTTGGGCAACCTGAAAGCATCCCCATGCTCTTTCGAAAGCTCGGTATTCGGCATGGCATGATGTGGAGAGGTCGTCGCTTAACAGAGGAAGACGCTCCCCTCTTTCAGTGGGTGGCGCCGAATGGAGACTCGCTACTGACGTATCAATTGCCTGAAGGCTACTTTCAAATGCCCTTGCAAGAGGTAGAGCTTCCCTTGCTTGAAGCCAAGCGAAACGCCTTAAACGCCCTGCATCAGCGCATCGAAGCATGGAAGCTCCCTGTCTTTTTGCCCTTGGGGGGGGATCACTTGGCTCCGCCTGATGCGAGCATTTTAGAAGGCGTAGACGATCTACTGCGTACGTATAAGGTGCTACACCCTGCGGAATTTATGGACATTTTAGAAACGACGATTCCCCCTGACACCTTGGAACATCGCCGTGGAGAACTCCGCGATTTTGGAGCAGGCACGGCCCCTTTACTCAGTGGGACTTTATTGTCTCGGCCGTGGCTTAAGCAGTTGAATGCTCAATGTGAATGGGGTTTAACGCAAGTGTGGGAGCCTTTACGAGCGAGACATTACGAATATGAACAGACCCACGTCAAAAACGACCTTGGGACAGACCCTCAGAATCAAAGCGCTTCTTGGCAAAGACAAGCCGAAGTCCATGCGCTAGAAGAGGCGTGGCGACTCTTGCTACTGAATCATCCGCATGACGATATTTGTGGCTGTAGTGTCGATGTCGTGCATCAAGAAGATGAAGCACGCTTTCAGAGAATTTTAAATTTAATCGACACATGGACGAGCTGGCACCGCCGAAACATGGCGCGTCTTCGACAAACCCCTGCACTTTTACCCATAGAAATACCCCCAAGCCCCCAGACCCACTTGCGTTTTGAAGAAAAAATGCCTCCTAAGCACCCGTTGAGTCTCGTTGAACAGGAGCAGACCCTCATCGATGACTGGCAGGACGACATCACGCAAGTCCCCTTGTCGCACCGTCATGAAAGGCGTTATACCAGCACACAACAGGCCGATTGCTCTGCGCTGTCTCCTCTTAACAAGCGACAGGCCTTAGACGATTTAGAGCGTTTTCTCCCTCGTTTGTCTCTTGAAGCCTTCCAAGATGCGGGAGACAGCTATAATAGCGCCCCGATGCCTGACACGCTTCAACGACTTTCTTTGGCCTTTAACATAGACGACACGGCCCTAAGTGCTACGGCCACGACTCAAGTCGGAGCAGATAAATGCCACGTCGTGGTGAGCATCCAAGGTGAAGGCGTGTTGGAGATCAAGGTGCATCAGCACGTTCAGACCCCAAATCAGCAAGTCAATTTAATACTGAACGCCCCTGCCTTTGCCGCTACTCATCAACGAGACCTGCATACAGGATTTCATCACACCCCTTTATCCTCTCCTTCTCCTGAACATCGATTTGCTTCTTCTTCTGTGGATCAACACACAGGCGAATGGCAAGCCGTCGGACAGGCTTATCAAGGCGCTTTAAAATGGGAAAATACCCAAGGCGCCTGTGAATTCCTGATGATGGCGGGCCATTATGCTTATGAAGTCTGTGGGGATGATCTCATCCTACCCCTGCATCGAGGCTTTTCTCATCTGTCAGGCGGACGACTGCCCACGCGGTTTTATCCTGCAGGCCCCCCGTTTCAAACGCCTCAAGGACAAGGGCTAGGGCGTCACCTCACCCACACGCTCCGTTGGATACCCAAGGCCTTGGATGAAGCGCACTTGGCCTTTCATCGGCATCAAATCTTCGTGCGTCCTGTTTATACGCAAGCCCCTCATTCTCCCCTTAAAAGCCTTGTGGATGAAATCCTAGATCAAGCCCCGCAGGCGTTACGCCTTAGCTCGCATCAGTGGAGTGAGTCGCAGCACTGTTTTATCCTACGCATTCTCAATATCAGTGATGCCCCTTTAATGCTGGACTTAAGTCCTCAAGCGCTATGGTGCCTCGATGCGTGGCAAGCTCCCCTTCGCTTTGAACCCCACAAGCGTCTGTCGCTTGCACCGAGAGACTGGGCCTGCTTGGCTTTTGTGCTACAATAGGGACGTATCTCTTTTCTTCATGTTTTCCATAGGAACCCCTATGAAATTGTGGCAAAAGAATTAGGAAGGAATCTCCCCTGTGATTAAACGAACATTTCAGCGCTTGTGCGTATGGGGATTTGGTCTTGGATTGAGTCTGTGTTGGACGAACGCATGGGCAGAAATGCCTGTCGTCACCGAGCCTTCTGACGTCGAAACGAAGACGATCGGCACCCCTGTCCCCCTTCCTTCAGGGTGGGACGCCTGCACCCCTCGACGGATTAAAATCGCCTACATCAACGGGTTACCTGTTTGGCAACGGGCCTTCTTATCGCCGTATCGCAATCTAGAATATATGCGCTACCGTCGCTGTACGAAAGCCTTAATGCCTGAAACCCAACGCTTTATGGAAGAGCAATATCCCCTTCCGTATACGCCGATTGACCCCCGCCGTTCTGTCAGTCCCCCCTTAAAGACGACGCCTACATCCCCCATAAATACCAACGAATCCCAATAAAAGGAGTGGCCTCTTCGATGTCTCATAATTTTTATACCTTTGATGTTTGGATCTTACTGGCTTTTAGTCTGGAGGCCTTATTATTGATGGCACTCATCCCGACCCTGTTGAAGGTGAGTCAATGGAACAGGACGCTTCAACGCGAAAGTACTCCCTTGTTACTAGCTTTACGCCAACAACGACGAGACATTAAAGCCTTAAAAGAAGATATCGAACACATCGAAGGTCTATATGCCTTACCCTTTTTTAAGTATTGGCGACGGCACCCCTTGCGTTGGATTCTCACACGGTGGACGCCTCGCTAAAAGCAGTCTGCCCCTTTTTTGAAATGACCTATTTTGAAATTACCCCTTGCCTGAGTCGATGTTTTAGGCATAATGATAGATAGTTCTGCTCTCCAAACCATTTGGGGAATCTTGAAAGAACGGGCAAGTGGCGGAATGGTAGACGCGCTAGTCTTAGGAACTAGTGTAGCAATGCGTGGAGGTTCGAGTCCTCTCTTGCCCAAATATTTAAAACCCCCGCTATTGAAGAATTGTCATTTCTCAATAGCGGGGGTTTTTAGATTTAGGATGCTGGAGCGATGTAATTATTTATTCTTTGACTCCAGAAAATATCAATATTTCAAGCCATTCAAGAGGTGCTCTCCTATTTTTGAGAACGTTGCTGTTCTGGTACGATCCAATTGGGGCAAGTTGTGTACTCCTTGATGGAAGGTTGAAGATCTTTATTTGTTTTTGCAACTTTTGCAGGTGTTGCTTGTTGAGCTTGGGGGAGTTTCATACACTTTCGTTTAACTAAAACATATTTTTCTATAAGACGAACACAAGGCTAACGAATTAGCCTTGTGTGGTGTTGCTTATTACTTGAATTAACCAAGGAATCTAAACTCAGGTCTATAGCTATAAGTCGTGCTCATCTTGCCATTTGAATAACTTGAACGTTGATCTAATTTACCCGATAAAGCGTTGATCGCTTTTTCAGTGTCGCCAAAATTACGAGTAGGGTTGTTTAATAGTCCTGTGACGGTTGCTAAATCGGCAGTGGCTTTTGCTTTAGTGGTGGCATCTGTACTGGTGACTAAGCTATTAAAAGCACCAGAAAGTCTATTTAGGCTATCTGTTTGTTTTGTTTTAGCATCAGAGGCAGCCAGTGCAGGGTTGGTTTTATAAGCGGTTAGCTTGTCGCTATAAGTCTTTAAGTTTTTTGCTGTACTTGTTTGAAAAGATTGTGCTTGGGATAGGTCACCTTCCCACTCACTCCCATTCATAACAGCGATTGAAAACCAATCCAAACCTTTTGCCTTAGCCAAATTACGAAGATTTGTTGATTCAGTTGACATTCCTTGAATAAAAGCAATTTCGGCTTTATCCGATTCTAAATTACGAGCAAATACATCTCTACTAGCTTCTGCCCTAAATATAGCAGAATCTTCAGGCTTTAAAACACTGGTGTTCTTGGTATAGGCATAATATCTTGAAGCTAAATCAGGATTGCTTTTTAATTCATTGAGTTTGGTTGTACTTGCATTCAAAGCACTGGTTTGGTTTGCAATGTCTTTATTAATTTTGAGTAAAGCATCATAAGCCTTGTTATAATTTTGTAAAAGTCCGCCAGATTTTAAAGCATTGTCTTTATTGACAGTTTGTATACCGTTTGTCAGTGCGGTTTTTGCCGTATTAAAAGCTTGTTGTAAAATAGGCAACTGAGCGTTTAATGAATTCAAATTCGTTGTTGAACTCGTAACGGAAAAAGTCATGCTTTTTACGGCTTCTTCACTAGGCACAACAGGAGGCTGTACAGGTGGTGTTGTAGGTACAGTAGGTAGCTTTAATAATAAGGCTTGTAGTTGTTGTAGACTACTAGAACTACCGTTGAGGGATACTGTTGAAGGCGTTGTGCTAGAAGGAATCGTGAAACTAGGTGTTGTAGGAATAATAGGCATTGTTTTCTCTCTTATATTACTTGATATACTTTGTAACAAATCAACTCTCCAGCCATCTGGTGAATCTGCTTTAATAAAAACAAAACGATAGGTTGAATTGCCAATCTGTTATATTTTGTTACAATTTGATTTTTGAATATGAGAGGTTATGGAAAAAGATCATCACTCCCCTAGGTAAACCCTTTGGAGTATTCTGAAATTACAGCCAGCCCTCACCATTTTAACAGGTTTAACGGTGTGGTGTATTTTAGCGTGTCTTTTAGCAAGTAAAGCAAGACCCGGTACGCTTAAGCTTTATTAAGTCAGTTCCTGTAGAATGCTTACACCTAACTCTATCGCTCCACTTTCCTATTTTTAACGAGAGAAAAAGCGCCACACCCCTTCAAAGACAGCATCTAAAATGGCAAAGTCCGCCACCGTATGCGCAATATTCGCAAAGAAACGAACAAACCCATTGGGATGGTTTAAGGCATTGCGTACCGCAGGTAATTGACGCGCCCCCCCCAAGATTAACGCTGAAGCGATGGCTCCGACGGCAATGGCTCCAACATCTCCAGCAATTCTTTTATACCAAGGGAGTTCCGAACGATACACCATGGCATGCTGGTAGCCATTGAGCTTATAAGGCTGGTCCTCCTGATCTCGATTCTTCTTCCCCTTAACGTGATCTCGAACGGGGGGGTTATAGCGAAAGTCATCCGCAGGACCACGATAGAATTCATCATACCGATCTCCGTCAATGTAGGAGGCCCCATTACGCAGCGTGGGGGTTGCCCCTGACGCCACAGGAGAAGTCCCTGCATACCCATTAGGCAGTGAAAAAGGATTAGAAAGCGTCGTCATCATCAATGTGTCTCCTTTGCCCTTACCGTTTATTTAAACAGGTCTTTTAAATAAACACGAGCCGTTTTAATTTGATTTATACCTTAAATAGTTGGAGTCGCTAGAATAGCCCCTAGTATACACCTTATGAGCATAAAACCAAAGACTCAATTTTTTGTGCGCCTTAGGATTTTAAGACTTTAACCATATGAAAATCCAAACAAAGAAAGGCTCTTTTCGTTTTAAGCTGGTGACGTCAGAGACCTTTTCGCGGAAAAAGGTCTCCAACACCTCTAAATCCGTGAACGGACTAAATGTTCGACGTCACGCTTTAATTCACCGCTCAAGCGTTCTTCTAAAATAGGCATGGATTCATTCACCTGTGTGTCATGACCTATTTTTAACCACTGACTATGGGTCGGGCTTTCCGTTAAAATATAGTCTTCCCCATGAATACGCAACCAATGCAGGCGCGTCCCCGTTGCTAAGACTTGTGAATCTAACGCTTGCAACCATGTGGATTCTCGGACGGCTTCAGGGGGGATTCGATTTAAGGCAGGAGAGATGATGGCCCCTGACGGCTGCCCCCGCATCCATGGGAAGGCGGTCAACCCATCAGGCAAACGAACGGATTGCCACATGGCACGCGGTAAGGAAACGGATGCGTCAAGGTGGAGGGCTTGTACCCGACGGGCCCATGCCAAGAACCACGCTTGGCGCAACACAAAAATACCTAATCCACCCACCAATAAGGTATTAAAAAAAATCATACCCCATTGAACACCGCCTTCTCCTTCGGGGGAAGCGCTTTCGGAAGGCTTTAAAAGTTCTGCCAACGGAATATTTTCTTCCGCATGAAGGACCTGAAGTCGAGGGCTTATCCAAGTCAAGAGACACGCCACAGTAAGTAAGGCATATAAAAAAGAAAGGGGTCGTTTCATGACGTGGGTCTCCATCTCTAAGGAAAATGAGCCAAAAGGGGGGTGCCCATTCTTTTTTGATTCTAACACGCACCAGCAAAGCGGTCTCTTTTCTCCTCTAAATGTGCTAGAATATCTTCTGTAAGCCATAAAAAACGTGTCTGGTCTCCACCCTGTCTCGATTAAAGAAAGTCTTAACGCCATGATTGCCAAACGAAGTGCCGCCTGCTTTTGTACCTATGATGTACGCGCGATTGTGACGCCCGATTTATTTGACGCCGTGACGTATCAACATCTAGCACAGGCCTTTGTGACGTTTGCCCAAGGGCGTCTCACATCCGACACGCCCATCACCCTTGCGATCGGTCATGACGCCCGCTTACATAGCCCCCTGCTTTTTCAGGCCTTAAAATCGACCTTGCTGGATTTAGGCGTTAATGTCATTGACGTGGGCTTACAGCCTTCGCCCATGGTGTACGCCATGGAATGGCTGGATTTACCCGAAGACCTTCCCTCGGTGACAGGGACCTTAACCGTTACCGCGAGTCATAATCCCGCCCCTTATAATGGTTTAAAATGGACCCTTCAAGGTCAGGCCCTCTCTCGAGAAGACGTTCAAAGCCTGAAGCAAATTTTCGAAGCTCAACAAAGTCAAGCTCAGCAAAGTGAACATTTACCTCTCGCCTCTTCTCATGCTTCTTTTAAAGGCTTGGGTCACTGCGTACACTTTAATCCAATTCCTGCCTATATCGATTGGATGCGCCAAACACACCCTAGACCGAAGAGTTCCCTCAAGCTGGTTGTGGATGCAGGAAATGCGACAGGAGGACTCGTCGCTTTACCGCTCTTAGATGCTTTTGGCATTGAAGTGGTTCCCTTGTATACCGACGTGGATGGACGCTTTCCCAATCATCACCCTGATCCCTCTAAAGCCAAGAACATGGCGGACTTAATTCAAATTGTTCAAGACACACAGGCCGATTTTGGTGTTGCCTTTGATGGGGATAGCGATCGTTTAGGGGTGGTGGATGACCAAGGGCGAATTATTTCAGGTGATTTTTTGCTTTTATTGATGACACAGACCCTCATGCATCGGCTAGATAATCTGACAACCACAGCGCTTGCTCCCAAAGTGGTGGGCGAAGTCAAATGTTCCCAACACCTTTTTTCAGGGATTGAAGCCGCCGGAGCGACCGCCATTATTTCCCCCACGGGCCATGCCAAAATCAAACACACCATGACACAAGAACAGGCCGTACTTGGCGGGGAACTCAGTGGGCATTTCTTTTTCAAGGACCGCCATTGGGGTTTTGATGACGCCTTTTACGGAATGATGCGCATGGTGGAAGTCTTGGATGACGCCCGACAACGATACCATAACCCTCAATTAACCCTAAGCCATTTGGTGGATACCTTGCCCAAAACGATTATTTCCGATGAGCTTCGTTATGCTTTAGAGGCGTCCCTGCATGAACCTGTATTAAGCCATTTAAATCAGGCTTTTCAAGCCTTACACCACGAGCAAAAACCCTTTGGCAATCAGGCGATTTTAAATCTTTCCACCTTAGACGGACTTCGACTCAATCTAGACGGTGGCTTTGCCTTGGTGAGAGCCTCCAACACCGAACCGGTTTTAAGTCTTCGCTGGGAAGCTGCCAATGAAGAAGATTTGGATGCGAATGAAACCAAGCTCTTGTATTTGATTCATAAAGCGGTTCAACACGCCGAAGCCGCTGCCCAAGATGTTTCGATGTATTAAGGCGTGTCACGCTCATGAAAATCATCCCCCCTACACCCCTTACCTTGGCCTTTTTAAGTGATTACGGCACAAGCGACCCCTATGTGGGTATTTTGCATGCGGTTGCCCTCAGTCGTTTGACCCCAAACGCTCGCCTACGAACGCAAAGGCTAGATCTAACCCATGGTATTCCTGCCTTTGACCGACGCGCAGGGGCATGGGCCTTATTACAAAGTCTCCCTTATCTTCCCCCCCACACCGTCACGGTTGCCATTGTGGACCCTGAGGTGGGACGGCAAAGTCAAGGGGTGGCCCTGCTTTTTCGTCCCACCTTTCAACAAGTCTTTTTAGCTCCTGACAACGGACTATTAGCACCCTTGCTTCCCTTAATGCCCGATGCCCTGTCTAGATCCTTCACCCATGACGAAGTCTCCCCTTATACGTGGTTCTACCCGAGCGAAGCGGAAGCTACTTCCGCAGGGCAGACCTTCCATGGCAGAGACGTCTATACGCCTTTGGCCTGCTCCATTTTAAATGCGTGGAGTAGTGAAGGACATCGTGATGAGGAGGATACCTTCCCCCTTTTAAAAGCCCTTTCCCGAGAACATTCATCTCCTTTACAGGGGCCTTCCCCCTTTCCAGCAGACGCCGAACGACATGGGGGCAAAATAGAAGCCCATGTCTTAAAAGCAGACGGCTTTGGGAACCTCATCACCACAGTGCCTTCCCATTGGTTCGGGGAAAAAATCAGTGCCTTACAAATCATCACGCCAGAACAGGATTTTATTTTACCTCTATTTAAAACCTATGTAGAGGGTCAATACACGACGCCTGGCATGGCGGTGCGTGGCAGTCATGGTTATATTGAACTGGCTTATTATGGAGGCGCCTTCCCGATGAAGCTTCCTCCCGATACGACGTTGAGCATCTACCCCTTACCCACTACAGTCGCTTAAAGGGGGAGCTGATGTGTCCTTTCCTGTACCGTTTTAGAGACGTCTCTATCTTGGCGCTTGTGGATTCGGTAAAATCTTCAGATATCGGTCCGGTTCAGCCCCCACCGATACCGAAAGCAAATTGAATTTTTCAACATGGTCATGCTGTAAGCGACGCACATAAGAGCGTCGAGGTTCAAGTGCGTAAGGCGCTTGCGTTTGCAACACGATTTGAATCCCTGCTTCTACTTCTTCTAAGGCCGTTCCAATCTCATCATTTGGGGAATCTCCCTGCCCTTCATGCGCTGATTTCACCCACGCAAAAAAGCCATTTTCTTCCGTCCCATTCATCCGTAGCTGAGCCAAAATACGTTGCCCTAAATCGGTAGTTTCTAAGGCTTCGCGTAAACCTCGCTGAATTTGGGACATGGTATTGGTTTTGGTATAAAAACAAGGGACTTCAAAGTCTAAGGCCATACGAAGGACTTTGGCGCCAGGACGGGCATGCCCGCGTAAAGCCAATACCGCATGAGCCTCATGCATTTGTGTCGTCAGGTGAATCAGGTGCTGTAGCTGTAAACGTTCTAAAATACGTTCCACAAAGCTTTTCGTCACGGCATATAAAAAGAGATTAAACGGCTGAATACACGCTTCTTGAATGGGTTTGTGAGTCAGGCGGGGGGCATCAGAACTAGCCATTTTTATACGGTGGTCCAAATGAGTGGGATCCATCACTCCTTTGAGATCCGTACTTAAAATTTTAATCTCGCCGTTGGCGTCTGTTTTTCGAATTTCAGGGTTCACGGCAAAGCCTCGTAGCATATCATCCACCGTTTTACCCACGTCCAAATACACGGCAAAGGTATTTTTATCTCGCAATTCAATCGCCACTTCAAACGTGGGAGATTTTTCACGCTCTAAAATAGTTTTTTGCGTGGCACGTCGACGCGCTTCTTCATCCCCCAAGGTGACACTTTGAATGCCACCAATTAAATCACTTAACACGGGATTTTTAATCAAATTTTCAAGTTTGGTTCCATGCGCTGTGGCAATTAAACTCACCCCACGCTCCGCAATGGTGCGTGCCGCTTGCGCTTCGGCTTCTGTCCCGATTTCGTCAATCACAATAACTTCAGGCATGTGATTTTCAACCGCTTCAATCATTATGTTTTCTTGTTCTAAAGGCGTGCGCACTTGCATACGTCTGGCTCGACCCACCACAGGGTGAGGGATATCCCCATCCCCCGCAATTTCATTAGAGGTATCCACAATCACCACACGTTTACGATGTTCATTGGCCAAGACTTTGGCCATTTCTCTAAGCTTTGTTGTTTTCCCTACGCCTGGGCGTCCCAATAAGAGAATACTCTTGCCTGTTGCCAAGATATCAGCAATGGCTTCAATGGTTCCCAATAGAACACGCCCGACACGACACGTCAAACCCACCACCGCCCCTTGTCGATTACGAATCGCACTAATACGGTGCAGCGTTCGCGTAATTCCTGAGCGATTATCCGCAGAAAAAGGACTAATATGCTGAAGAATATGATCGATATCCGCCTGTGTAATAGGGGAATCCCCCACTTCCCTAAAGGTTCCATCCAGCAAACGAATTTCCGCAGGACGCCCTAAGTCCAACACAATTTCAACCAAATAAGGAATTTCTTCCGCCTGAATCGCCACTTGAATCGAATGAGGCATAATGGCTAACAGCAACTGTGTTTCGCTCGTGTTATGGGTATCTTGAGTATTAGATTCAGGCAAGGGAAACCCTCCTTTTTGGACGGTGGCCTCGTCATGACGAAAAACAGCCACCTCTATATTAGGACAGTATAACGAATTTTTTGATCTTTGTGGAGTCTTTCAAAAGCCCCTATTTAAAAGAGGACCACTTGTGCTTAAATACTACTACGATTGTTTTTATAACAAATGTAAATAATTATTAAGATAAAGTCTTTTTTTTAAAACTTGGCGTATGATAAACAGTGTGAGTTGGTTTACATGATTGTGATGGGTTACTTTCAAAGGTAACTTTTCATTTTAAAAAATTGGTGTATACTGATAAAACTCACCTTTGTTTGAGGTCGTTTGTTTGAAGGAGATTTGATCTTAAGGTTGATGTGATAAGTGGCGCTATCCTCTATTATGATGATATAGTTTATGCACTAAGCGTTTAAAGTAAAATCTATGTTACTGTACAGTTTCAATATAGATTTTTATGAGAGAGTAAATTTAGCACCTTAACCTTTCAACTAACACTGCGGAGACCTTATAATTATGTTGAACTCTATTCAATCTTCACGTTTGGGTTTAAGCAACACTGTAGCCTCTGCTACAACATCGACCCTTCCTTCAGAAGCACTGGTCAAGCTAACGCCTGCTCCCCTTAAAACCTTTGAAGGCGCAGAATCCATTTTTATTTCAGAAGAAGCACGATCTAAAGTGGAAAATGACGCCGAAACCTTAAAATTTGTTCGAAAGATACAAGCCGATGTTCAAGCCTCCCCAACACATGACCGTTTTCTTGAACTGAAGTCACAATTACAAAGTCCAGAAGGTCTAAACCAGTATTTTGATTCCCTCGACAATAACGCCATTGTGAATACCTTATTAGAAGAAAAGCTCGTTTAGATTTTTTAGTTTACCTTAGAGAGAAAAGCCAGAACCCTGTGATACTTCGGTACCACAGGGGTTTTTTTATGCTGTTTTAAATCCCCTAATGTGGCGACTTTATTATTGCAAATCCTGAAAAAATGAGAGATTAAGTCCCCCAAATTGATGACTCCCCTGAAGGGCTCCCGCCTGTTGTACGATACAACGCTTATGTGAAGTGATTGTTATGATCGACTTCTGTCCGTAAAGCATGGATGCCTTTACGCTCGATGTCACCGCTTGAAGGATGAATAGGACTCATTCCTTCAAGCGGACGTTATTTTATTTCTAGTCACATCGCTTTATCTCTCAGGCGACAAAGGGGCATCCAATATGACTTTGCCATATTCTCATCATTCAGCAGCATCTCATCGTAAGACGGATCATCCGCTCTCCGTAACCAGTAGTGCAAAAATGGGGTTTCAGCCACTTACGAATATCGTTTCTGAAGCACAGGCTCATCAAGTATGGGGCAAGCTCTTAGACAAACCCTTGACGTCTTATCTCCAAAATCTTCTACATTTTTATGAAAAACAAGGTCACCACTTACTCTCTTCGGGACTACATCAGGGACGACACACATGGGCCAAATGGCTTAATGGAGATATCGTTTTAATGGAAGGTTTGGGAAGCTTTCAACGGATTGTGGAAGCCAATCCCCACAGTCCAGAAGCATGGCATTTCTTAGCCTTTTTCCAGTGGGAATGTGGTTTGAAGGAACCCGCACAAGCATCCGCTCAAGAAGCCTTACGATGCTCGTCTCTTCTCAACACCCAGACCCGTACTTTACTGGCCACATGGAGGCTCGGCGAACACGGCGTATTTAACACGTTGTGGCATTATGGGCTCCCCTTATTTATCGGTGAAGTGCTTTCCCCCCTAAGGCATAGTATCGGGATGAATCGCTTAGGCAGCTCCTTCCACATTCAAACGGCCCTAACAGGTGGTGATGAAACGTTCAGCGACGCGGACTACCCTGATTTTATGAAATCCCCCCGACGGGTGAGGCCAAGCCATAGCACCCTTTCATCAGACACGGTGGAGTTCCCCTTAATGTCATTTAAAGACAAAGTATTTGACACGCCTGAAGAAAACGAAATCACCGCCTTGTTAAATGCGGGCCATATCGACCAAGCCATCAGCGTCTTAGAAGCTCGTATTGCCTTATCTCCTGAAGTAGGTGAAACTCATTTTGAAGTGGCCAAACTCTATCAAAATGAAGGCATGCTCATGAAGGCGCTCTACCATTTGCGTATGGCTTTAAATGCAATGCCTCATCACGCCAAGAGCTATTACCACATGGGTGAAGTGCTCAAAAGCATGAATGATATTGACGGTTGTATTGAAGCCTACAAAACAGCGATTACCTTTGCTGTTGATCCACTCTGGACGGCACAAGTGTCTCGTCAGTTGGCACGGATCTATGAGCAGGACAAAGGAGATATGGATCACGCCTTGGCCTGCATGCAATTGGCGCAGGAACTTGAGCCAGAAAACATTAATGACTTGTTCATGGTGGCAGAAGCCCACTGTAAGCATGAACGTTATGACGCTGCAGTGGAAACGTACCAAAAAATTATTCAATTTCAACCTGAAAATGCAGAAGTCTATGGATTTTTAGGCTATCTCTACTGGCAGGCCAACCGCTACCACGAAGCAGAAAATGCTTATAAAAAGGCCATTACCTTTAATCAACATAACCCTATTGCCTTGAATAATTTGGGGGTGCTTTACCTCGATGTTTGGGAAGACGCGAATGAAGCGCGTACCTATTTTGAGCAAGCCAAGCGTTTAGATGGGTCTTACGCCATGGCGCGTTTTAATCTGGGACGGACTTTCTTAAAACGAGGGGAACCCCATTTGGCCAAACCTTTTTTAGAAGAAGCCTTACGCCTGAATCATGTGAGTGATGAATTGGCTCCCGCGGATCTTGAAGCGCTTCTACGTGGCTTAGACCTTTAAAAAATATTTCGACATGATCTTATGACCGTTTCCGCTTCTGCGTGAGACGGTCATCAATCTTAGTAAACGCCTTCGATGAGACGACCCCACCTAGGGTCGGCCTGTAAACGATTCGATCCGATTCATAAAAAACATGCAAAACACACGATTGTTTTAAATAGTGTTATACTGGTGACATTCGCTTATGCTATTTTAAACGTTGAAAAGGATCTATTTCATGACACAATTTCAATCTAAAATCACGTTGTCGCTTATGTTGATGGCGTTGCTATTTCAGGTCACGGCTCACGCAGCGGCACCTCTTAACAGTTCTATGATTAAACCGATCACCGTCAGTTCGACTCAATTGGTGAAAGAACCCAGTACTTATCTTAAAAAACAAGTGGCATTTACGGGCGTTATTGCAGGATTCAGTGCCTTGGGTCTGAACTATCCCCCCATCAAACATGATGTGAAAGACTATGTGACCCTTTTACTGTATCGTGCCGATGTTCCTCCTCAGTATGAAATCCCTTTAAGTGAACTGAAGATTTTTGTCAACCGTCGTCTATTGAAAAACATTAAACGCATTGGACAAGGGGACACGGTTAAAGTCACAGGCACCATTATTTCGACGGCTTTGGGGGATGCATGGCTTGAAGCGTCTCAACTCACCGTGATTAAATCCGTCCAAGAAGCGGATAAAAATTTAGACGACGAATAAGGGTTTTTCACGATTATGGCGATCTTATCTCGTTTGTTTCGCTACGTTTTCACAGGGGGGAATGATGCCTTTAGTCCACGGTTCTGGGAGTGGGTGGATGTTACGTGGGACGAAAGTTCAGGTCGCTTATTAAAGTGTCATCCGCTTAAAGAACTTCCTTTTGAAGGAGATGCGGTACAAGAAGCGTCTCGCTTAGCCATGACACCCGCTTTTGTCAATGCACATACCCATTTAGACTTATGGTCTGAATCGCCTATTGAAGTGAGAGACGGCGAAAGCATGGTCCATTGGTTGCAACGGGTCAATGCCTCTCGTGCCTCCGACACGGCGGAAGACGTCCTTAATCGCGTACAGACCTCTATCCAAGCCCTACGTCAAAGCGGCACGGGCACCGTCGCGGACATTACCCAAAGCCCAGAAACACTCATTGAAATCGATCAAGCCTGTTTACAAGGGTCTGTTGCACTAGAATATTTTCATCCCTCTCCTTGGGAGGAAGAAAGTTCTCCCTTGCGCATGCTTGCCTTTTATGAACGTTGGCAACGCATCCAACGATTTAGGCAAGAAATGAATCTTCCTTCTACGCTTGAAGTGGGGATTTCTCCGCATAGTCCTTATAATGTTTCCCTTAATGCGTGGCAAGCCATTCATAATGCCTTAAAGCCCAAAGTGATTCATAGTCACCTGGCCGAATTTCAAGCTGAACTGGACTACTTCACGGGGAAGGACCGTCAAGCGATTGATGATTTACATCGCTCTACCGTGAATCAAAGCTTTATTCCCCAAGACACCTTTCTGGATTATCTTCAGCCCCAAGTCTGGGCTCCCCAAGACACGTTGCCTACCCCACTCGCCATTATCGCACACGGTAGCCTGCTAACCCCCAAGCAAGTACAAGCCTTTTACAAGGGGCACCCTCATAGTGTCTTGGTCACCTGTCCGCGTTCAAACTTATTCCTACATGGTTGCACCTTATATACAGATGTCCCCTTTGAAACAGAAATACCGGTCATTTTAGGTACAGACAGTGCCATGAGCTGCCCCAGTTTAGATATACGAGACGAAGTCAAAGCTTACCAAGACCACCATGGTATTCAGTTGACTCCGTTTGAAGCCTTGGCTCTAATCACCAGTAAGGCCAGCAAGGCCTTAGGCCTAGGAGCCGATTTGGGGAAACTAGAAAGGGGGTATTTCAACCATGCCGCCATTTGGGACATACCGCCTGAAGCCACTGAAAATGCAGCGTCTGTTTTAGCTTCTATTTTGGATGCTCAAAAAAGCCCACAGGTCCATCAACTGATTTTACAAGGTCGTGTACAGTCCCTTTAAAATGTAGACACCGTAGAAGACGTCAATAGCTCTTCACACAAGGCTTGTAAGACTGAACTCAAGCTTAAATTGAGATTCACGTCGTCATTCATCAGGTACATGGCATCAGTCGGCAGATGAACATCCGTTTTAATGGTCGTATTGGGTAAAGTTCTCACCAGTTCGACGGCTTCTTCACCCAAGGCTTCAATCAACTGTAACTGAACCGGATGAATCAAAAGCGTCATATCTCCCTTTAACGCATGCATATGAATGGCTTGCTTCCACGCTTCCACTAAAATATGTTGAGGAATCCGCTGCCACACCGCCGCAGACGCTTCTTTTAAAATTAAAGACATTAAATGAACGGCCTTGGCTTCCACCTGTTCTAAGCGTTGGCCTTCAATACGTTTGGCGTTTTCTAATAGCGCCTGTGCCACCTGAAGGAGTTCCATGGTTTCTACCGCGGCCGCTTCATAGCCTTGGGACAAGCCCGCTTCATAGCCTTCGTCATAGCCTTTTTTTTGAGCCTCTTCTTGAAGAGGGACCAATTCAGTTCGTATTTCAAGTTCAATGGCGTCGGCTCGTTTATAGGCTTTTTCAACCAACGCGCGAGCCTCTTGACTTGATTTTTCCTGTAAGGCCTCCGCTTCTTTTTGAATGTCTTCCATAATGGAGGCTCTGGTTTTATGGGCGTCCGTCAAAAGAATTTTAAGATCTCGAAGCGCCGCTTCTTCCATGGGTCGAATGATATCGAGCTCAACGGCTTCCCCTAGGGTGACTTGCTTAAACACCTTGTCTTTCATGTCGCCCTTTCTCTCTCATCCTCTTCCACAGGATTACTTAATACCATGGATTACTTTATTTTTTAATACGCAAGAAACAAATCCTTAGGTAATGTAACTGTCTTCATCCTTACTGCGTGCGATTTGAATTTCACCCGCCGCTTCAAGTCCACGAATAACCCCAACAATCATGGTTTGCTTTTCTGAAACATCCTTGGCTCGAACCGCACCCATAAATTCCATATCATCTTTTAGCATGGCCGAAGCACGTTCCGACATATTGGCAAAAACAATTTGTTGAACCTCTTCTTTCGCACCCTTTAAGGCCAAGGCCAAATCCTTGGTTTCTACTTCGCGCAAAATACGTTGAACCGTTCGGCCATCGAGATTGGCTAAATCTTCGAATACAAACATCAAGCCACGAATGGTTTCTGCCATTTCAGGGTCACGCATTTCCATGTTATCCAAAATTGATTTTTCGGTGGTACGGTCGCTGTAATTCAGAATTTCAGCCAACGATTCCACACCACCTGTTTGCGTAAAGTCACCCGTCATGACATTAGAAAACTTCATTTCCATAATGGTTTCTACTTCACGCAATACATCTGGATTGGTGCGGTCCATGACCGCAATACGAGAGGCAATTTCCACTTGTAATTCAGGGGACAATAAAGACAAAATCGATGCGGAGCGCTCGGGTTGTAAATAAGACAAGACCAAAGCCACCAATTGTGGATTTTCATTCTGAAAGGAAGAGGCCAATTGAGTCGGATCCACCTTGTTAAAGAATTCAAACGGCGTATTTTGCATCGACTGTACCAGTTTTTCTAGAATTTTAGACGCCCGTTCTTCTCCTAAGGAATCCGTTAATATTTCTCTTGCATACGATACCCCACCCGACACTAAATACCCTTGCGCTTCAAACAACACATAAAATTCCGTCAACACTTCGGTAAATACTTCTGGTGCCACATAATCCATGGACGCAATATGAAAGGCCAACCGTTCAACTTCTGCTTCATCTTTAATATGCTTCATCACTTCAGCCGCCGTCCCAGGCCCCAAGGAAATCAATAGACAGGCCACTTTGTGAACATACGTCAATTGTTCAATACTTGTAATTTGAGTTTTAGCTTCTTTGGCCATGACACCTCACGGATCGCTTTAAAAGGGAAGGGGCTTCGTCTGTTTGAGTAGTTTCCTTATTGTAGCTAATTTTTAAGCGCTTGTCTTTCCGTTCCTTCAAGTGACCTATTTTTAAAATCAGAGGCAAAAAATCATTTATTAGGGGGATAGGTTCAAAAGGGGTTCTAATGCTTTAATAACGACAATGCCTGAATGACTTAAAATGGGGATGCAGCCCCCAGAGACTTGCAAAGAGACTAAGGATGCCTACCCCATGATGAATCCCCTATGGCAAAGCCTTCCTATTCACGGACGCAAGGGTCTTATTCTCGCTAGTCTTATTTTAGGGATGTCAACCACAATTGGACATGCCACCACGATTGAACATATTTCCCTCAACAAAGAAGAGAATGGTAAGCTTCATATCAACGTCAATGTCTCTGGTAATGCGGCCGAATTCAAGCCCCAAGAACAAGAACATGAAGGCGTTTACACACTGGATTTAGTCGGGAAAACGTCGGAACAAGTGCGCTCCACCCCTTTGATTATGGATGCCACCGGACAGCATATTGCACGTTTAAATGTTGAAAGTGGTAAGCTTTCCGTCGTTTTACCAGGTGTACACACCCAAGATGTACAAGTTCATATGAAATTAAACCCCCTTGACCACTCCACGACCCAATCAAGCGTCCCTCAGTTGTCGACGTTTGCTTTAAGCCCTCAAGGCTCTCGTTCCCTCATGGACTATCCCCCCTTGGAAGCCGATGTGCATTTAAACGCTTCTTCCCCTTCTAAAAAACTCAAGCCTAAGCTCCATGCGTCTCATCACCGTAAAAGAAGTACACCGTTCAAACAACGCTCCTTCTCACCGAGCCCTTCAAAAGCTCAAATGATTCCTTCTTCCGGTTCAGAGGTACCAGAAATTGAAACGCCCCGTCAGGAGGAGGTCTCTTCTTCTCAAAATTTAAATGCTGTAGAGACATCTCCTTTGCTCAACAAGGACTCGCTTTTTTCTGAAGTCCCCGTGACGGAAAGTCTTCCCCCTCTTGAAAATTTACAGGCGGAACCCGCTCCTCCTATAGAAGTGGTTATTGCGCCTGAAGAAGCCTACCAACGTTATCTTCGCCTCCCTTGGCAGAGAGAAGACTGGATTAATGCACGTGTAGCTGCCCACTTGACCCAGATAGAAGCCAAACAGTTCAACACCCTTTTATGGCAAATAGCGATGGTTTTAACAGGCCTGCTGGCCAGTATGGGGGCGGTCATTTTCATCAAAAAAAATCCAAAAGGCTTTAGCCCGTGGCGTCGCAATACGAAGGTGACCTCCACAGAAACCGCCCCCCCTACCCCCTTTACTGAAGACGACAAACCTTTTGCCAGCTGGTTATTGCCCAACGCCACAGAAGAAGACAGCCCCACGCCTTCTTTTTTAGAGGAAACGGCTGAAGAAGACCTCATTCCGCTGGATGCGCTTTCAAGCTTAACGGGCAATAGTATTTTTAGCGCCCCCGCTCCTTCGATGAAGATTCCTTCGCTTGAAGTAGAAGAAGAAGTACCTTTACCCCTCACCGAAGTGAAGCCTATAGATCCCCTCCCTGAAAAAATGAACACCCCTAAAGTGGGGCAGCTTAAAGCCCCCAGTTATTTTGCCTTTCGTCATCAACAAAGCAGTCGTCAACCCGTCGTGCGTCCCAATACTCTGAAAACGATTACTGTGCCCCCTCAAAATGCTCCCTCCTTTACAGGTGCATCAACAGAACATTATGAACGTTTAAACCGCGTTCATTTTGGGTAAAGACACGATAAAACATGAAAAACGCCTGCTAGGCCATGCCTTGAAAACGGGGTAAACCTTCTGGAGGGAATTGACTACGGCCAAACCCAAATTCATTCAGGCCCCCAAAATTACCAAAGGTTTGTTGTGGATTAATTTGAGGCGTTTGCTGATAACGATACATTGCAATACTTTGTAAGGCATTGGCCTGTAAGCTTGCAAAAGGCGTGGGAAGGGGCTCGCCTATTACACTACGTTGCTGAAAGGAAAGTGGCGAATATCTGTCGTTTTGATACGGCGAAAAAGACGCGTATTGGGCTGGAGAAATCGCCATACCTGATAAATTATAATTCCAAGGGTAAGCGTTTGAACTGGGTTCACTAAATACGAGATTCATCCCACTCATGTGCGTGTCCTTATGCGTTCATCGTCCCTATAGGTATAAAACCCAAAGGATTCAAAACTTGTGCGGAAGACGCTTGTGGACGCCCCATTTCTATACGACAGGGGTCACCAAAAAACACACGCCATACAACAGATACATGGCCCCCGCGACCAAAATCAAGGTAATGGGATCCTGACTCGGGGTGGCCACTGCCGCAATTAGGAGCATCCCTACAAAGCTTTCTTTCCAATAGCGTTTTAAAGTCGCTCGCTTCAACAGTTTTAAGCGACCCAGCAAGAACGCCAATAAAGGCATTTGAAAGGTCAGACTCATGACTCCTATTAAAGTCACGGCAAAACCAATATACGGTAGTAGGCTCATTTGAGGCACCGCCACCCCTTCAGAAAATTGAAAAAGCACTTGTAGCGTTAAAGGCAGTACCGCGAAATATCCAAAGACTCCGCCGATGAGGCCCCCTCCTGTCGCAAGCCCTAAGGCGGGCATCAACCATGCGCGTTCTTCCAAGGTCAGGGCAGGAAGTAAGAAACGACACGCCTGCCACAACGCGACAGGCAAGGTCAACACGCTCCCGATTAAAAGCATGATTTGAAAAATACCCAGTAGCGCATCCGTCGGGGCGTGTTGCACGAATTGAGTCGCCGAAGGGGCTAAGCGTTGTAAGTGATGTAAAGCGGGTTTGGCGACAAAGTAACTCCCCCCTATGGCAAGCACCCAAACGGCTATCGTCCAGCCCAAACGCCAACGGAGCTCTTCAATATGAGGGAGCACCCCTTCATCCCAACGTTTTAGCGCCCATTTCCATAAATCTTGGGGCGTTTCAATACGGGCCCAGTCTTCTTCTAAAGAGGAGGGGGGAACCGTCGCATGAGAAGCATTTAAGGCGTCTGATTCAGGGACTTGCGTGGGGGGGCGTAAATGAGGCGGTAAGGCATCCAATGCTTTAAGATCCATGGGAGGCTCCCTTTACAGTCGCACTAAAGAAATGATGAAGCATAAGACTACCCGTTACCCCTACATTTAAGGATTCAGCCACATCGGTCATGGCGACACTTAAAACGGGAAAGGCTTTTTTTTCTAAAGCACTCAAACGAAGTCCCTGCCCTTCCTGCCCCAAAACTAGGGCCAGCCCCTGAGTGGCGGAAGGATTGAATTCATGAAGGTATTGCCCCTGAGCATGCCCGTCTTCAAACGCGTCCGCCAAATAAACATGCCAACCCTGACGCCCCAAGGCATGGAGGGCTTCTGCAGTTGTAGGGGGGCGGTAGCTTTGAAGCTGAAGTCTAAATTGTAACCCAATAGAGGAGCGAATCACTTTGGGGGACCAGACATCCACCGCGGGTTCTAAAACCAGCACGCGCTTGACGCCAAAGGCCACGGCACTACGTAACAAGGTCCCCATATTACCAGGGTCTTGTACACCATCTAAAACCAACAGACGCTCTTGCGGGTCAAGCGGCCGTGGGAGCTCTTCCGCCGACTGAAGCTGCGCCTGCTGAGGCAGAGACATCACCGCGACCATAGACGGTGCGGAATCGGTTTCTGCCAGTGTTTTTAGCAAGGCTTCTGTGAGGGGGTGACAGGGTAAGGCAGGTGCAAACGTGTTTGGTGACAGCAAAACGTCTTCGCGGATAAAGACGCGTTCGAGGGGAAGTCCCGCTGCTTGAGCTTCTTTGATGGCTTTTTCCCCGACGACCAAAAGCTGCCCCATGGCCATACGATGCTTACGTTGATGCAGGGCCAGCCCCGCTTTAAAGTAGGGATTTTGTCGACTACGAATGAGTTCAGCAACAGGCATAAGATGAAGACTTCCCTAAGCAAGCGAGCGACTACTCGACACCCCTTAGCATACCCAAAAGACCCTCGTCGCGCCAGCACCCATTTATATGGATAGGCTTCCTCACCAAATGGACCAAATGGCGGACGTGTTTTCAAAGTAAAGGGGGTACGTGGAAGAATGTATAGTGCTTTTCCGCCAAAAATTGAGAGGTTTAACCCTTGCACCTTAAATCGTTGCACAAACCGACGTCCACGCACTAAATCCGAGCGGGTGAGCGCATGGCGAATCCCCGAGTGATTTTGCGGACGTCCGACGGGAGGGGGTGGGGCAAGCGAAAAGGATGAGAAGGGGGGAGGATTTTCAAGGAGGGGGGAAGAGAAGGAGAGCCGCAACAATTTCCTTCTTTTCCCCCTCTCCTTGAACGGATTTAGAGGTGTTGGAGACCTTTTTCAGCGAAAAGGTCTCTGACGCCACAAGCTCAAAACGGAGCAAGGAATCTAGGGCTTAGACTTCCCGTATAATGATGAGGAGGTCTGTTTTTAACTGGGCAGACCTATCATCCACTCATAGACGAGGAAGGGGACAACTGAATAATAGCAGGACTAATGGTGTTTAGATGAAAATAGTCTGTTCTTTGTTTCTAATCCTTGGGAATGCAAAGCAGTGCACCAGGTGGATCACACTTAGTCTTCTTAGGAGCAGGAGACACATGGACAGCAGGACTATGGATTTCAGAAGGGACTAGTTTAGATGGTAGTTTTTCGGCCCCATGCAAAATCATTAAACTTAAAAAAGCCCCCACTGTATCTAATTTAGGATTTTTAAGTCCCCCCGACCGTTGTTGAAGTTCAGGCGTGGGGACGGGCGTCGGGGCGGAGGAGACCCTCGCATGTGCCCCTGTAGAAGGCATGAATCCATAAGCCGCGGGAGATGAAATGTTCATCATAGACGTTTCCTTTATTTAATGAGTGCGTGTGTCAAAAGAGAAAATACCCTTATTCCATTAAAATACTCTTAAAAACGGAAATAAGAAGACCTTTATACTACACATAATATATTAAAAAAATTCGGTGTCAACTCTATTTGACCTTCGGCTTTTGTGCCGTTTTTATTTTAAAACAGCAGGGCTACTCCTTCGGAAGGCTTGCATTCCCCACTGGTTTATGGATAATAGAATTTATGTCTACTGTGGCTATGTAGCTCAGTTGGTTAGAGCATACGGTTCATACCCGTAGTGTCGCAGGTTCGAATCCCGCCATAGCCATTTGAAAACTCCCTACGGGGAGTTTTTGCTTGGGAGCGCATTCAAAATCCCCCCTTGGGGTGAGCATGCTTGGCGAGGACTCCGCAATCAAATGAGTCTAAAAGAAGGGCCTAATTTAAATTACGGCGCACCTTGACCAAGGCATCTTGGGCGCGTTGGGCAATATCCGCCACGGGGTGATGGCTATGGGCCTGTAACACGGTTAATACCTCTGAACGGGCTTCTCCAATTTGTCCCAAGGCCCATGCACACAACGCCAAGACATCGACAGGGCTGTCCACTTGCAAGGCCTGCACCAAATGCGGAATCGCCATGGTATTTTTTAGCTTGCCTAAGTGCCATGCGGCAATGCATTGGACATCCGCCTGCCCGTCTTTTAACATCAGACACAGTTCAGGTAGGGCGTCGGCTCCAAAATGTTCCAGCGCTTCAGCTGCTGTGCCAAAAAAATCATTATCTTCTTGTTGGAGGGCTTTCATCAAGCAGTCTAGCGCTTTGGCATGTTGGGTTTTACCCAAGGCTTCTAAGGCCACTACTCGCAAAGATTTGGCTTCGGCTTCATTTTCATAGCACCTTAGTAAGGCATCGGTGGCTGATTCACTGGCCCATTCACCCAAGACCACGGCAATGGCTTCACGCACCTCAAGTGCTAGCCCTGAATCCGCCTCAAAAAGGGGGAGTAAAGCCATTAAGGCATCCACACTGTTGCCTGTCATCATTTGAAACAAGGCCTTCATACGTGCATCCATCGGCTGAGCTGGATCTCTTAAGGTGTCGAGACACGCTTGTGGATCATAATCCGAGAAATCAGCGTCTGAAAAAGAATCGGACAACATCATAAGTAAAACCTTTGCAAAGGGTTAATCATTGTCTTTTACACTGTTTTTGATGATAGCACAAAGTCAAAAAATGACGTAGGGACACCGAAGAAGAAAAAATCCCTCCTTCAAACGAAGGAGCTGCCTTTAGTCCCGTTGCGACCCGCCGATAAAAGAATGAGAGAGAGTACCAGAGCAGAGACCCCCATTTGTGGACTTTCAAGGAGGAAAGCCAGTC
Source organism: Vampirovibrio sp. (assembly GCA_050916035.1). GTDB lineage: Bacteria > Cyanobacteriota > Vampirovibrionia > Vampirovibrionales > JAJTHC01 > JAJTHC01. Next base: position 189,685 of record CP050876.1, read on the forward strand.
ATGACCGTAAAATTTGTCAACAGTAATTTAAATGCCATTAAAGCCTTACAAACGCTTCGTACCAATACCAATCGGGTGGATCGGGCGGCTCAAGACATCGCCAGTTCCAAAAAAATCCGAAGTAGTGCGGATGACGCCAGTGGTTACGCCATTATTCAAAATTTAAACTTTGATTTACTCACCCGCCAACGGGCCACGCAAAATGTGCAAGACGGTTTGTCCATGCTACAAACCACCGAAGGTAGCCTAAGTGTGATGAACGACAACTTACAACGCATTCGAGAACTCGTGGTTCAAGGGGCTTCAGACACTTATGGCCCAGAACAACGCACCAATATAGCCAAAGAAATGCGAAGTTTGCTCAACGAAATCAACCGTATGGGCGCTGCGGCAACCTTTAATGGGTCCAACCTATTAGATGGGTCTTTAACGGATGCTAAAATTCAAGTTTCAGGCGGTTCAAGCCTAACAGGCAATACCATTGACATCGTTGGGGCTTTTGCCCAAATCGATACCACCACTTTGGGACTCGAAGGCGTGGTGGACCCTCTCCGATGGACGCCCAGTACCTTAAATGATATTTATGACGGGACCACGACCCAACTCACCAGTGCGGACCGCATGCGGTCTTACCTCAAAGATTTGGATAATGCGCTGAGTGTCATTGGTAATCAACGTGGGACCATTGGGGCTTTAAGCAATCAATTAGAAGGCGCCAACGAGTACGTCAATAATAGTATTTTAAATGTTACGGCGTCTCGTAGTCGACTGGAAGACACGGATATTGCCAAATCTTCCGCCGAATACACGCAAGCACAAGTCTTACAAAGTGCAGCCGTCAGTATTTTAAGCCAAGCCAACGTGAGTAATCAAGCCGTTTTACAATTACTTAAAATGTAGTTTATAATAAGTTCGTTACATGAGTTGACACGAAATGGAAGGCTTGTTGTGCAACATCTCCAATAGGCCCTGAAACATGGAGTGCCCCAAGGCCATTGTGGATTTGAGCGTCTAAACTCGCTTGAAAATGATCCACGGCTGGTACATTAGTATAATTCTGTGTTATAGCTTTTTTTACATATTTTTTAGACCTTATACGGTAAGTTTTCTCAAATGAAGGATGGCACAACCGAGTTCCCAAAAGGCTTGCCAATGTTCTCGCTTTCGTTCATAGCGTAAAACTAGCTTCCGAAAACCTTCCAACCAAGCAAAGGTCCGCTCAATGGTCCACCGTCCTTTGTAAATATCAGGCTTGGGGGTCCTCACTTTTGGCTTGTTTTTGAACTGTCGCTTGGGAATCACAGGCGTTAATTTTTTGTGCCGTAACTGCCGACGAAGCCGCTTGCAATCATAGCCTTTATCTGCCACAATGTAGCTGTTGGCGGGGATTTCCGCTAAAATGTGACCGAAGGCATGTCGGTCATGCCGATTCCCTTTTTCAATATGAATCGCCTCAGGCAAGCCCGCTTCATTGGCAATGAGGCTTACTTTCGTGCCCTTTAATTTTCCTGCTCGTCCAACGCAATCGCCCTTTTTTTGCCGACTTAATCGTCGCATCGAGATAGTAGAACCAATACGGTAAGTTTGTGTTCTTATCCATAAATTTAAAGAATCGTCGTCTAAAAAATGTCTTTTAAAAAGGAGAGAATCTCGGGGGTGGCGGGGGTACTTCCAAAGGGAGAGTCCAGACTCTTCAACGACGCCAAAAAGGCCGTGTCATACAAGAGTTGCTGCATGCCCTTAGAAACAGCCTCCACCCCATAATCACAATGAATCACGTTCGCCGCGTGTTCTCGACCCGCTTGACGCGAGCCGATATTCAAGCACGGCACCTGAAATAGCGCCGTTTCATACAAACCTGAACTCGAATTCCCAAGCACCCCCACACTATGACGAAGGGCTTGCACGTAGCCTTCTGCCCCTAAATGAGGCACTCCCTTTAAGTGGGGGTAACGCTGAAGGAAAGCGTGAAGAACAGCCTGCATCGAAGGGGCGTCTACATCCTGATTGGGAGCGGTCACCACGATTTGAAGGTCCTTAAAACGTGCTAAGGCCTCTAGACTGGCGTGAAGATTCTCGGCATTGTCTTGCCCCACCACAGGGTGTTGCGTAAACAGCGCAAAGGGTTGTGCTTCCACCAAACCCCATTGCTCACAAAAGGAGCGACGACTTTGCAAGGGAATGCGTCGTGCATTGTCCACAGCAAGAGACGAAGTCCGTCGAATATGAGAAGGGGGTAATACTCCTTGCAGCAACAGGCGAGCTTCGCTTTTTTGAGAAAAACAAACAACAGCGGTGGCGAGACTTGAAATCGCAAAACGAAGGCGGTCATCCCACGATCCCCCCAAGGTTAAGTCCCCCCCCGCCAATTGAAGTAAAGGCACCCTCGCGGTAAAAGTCGCCAACGCCACGCCCATGGCTTCAAAGCGATCCCCAAGTAAAATGAGTCCCTGAGGGCATGTGGCCGCATCCTGAAAGGCGTGAGTCATCGCCGTTTGATGCTGACTCATTTGCGCCGACACCGATTGCGAGGGCAAGGAAAGTCCTGCTTCCAAGGGCAATAGAAGACGATGTTTAATCGTTTTAATTTGACACGCCTCTAAAAAAGAAGTGGCGTTATGTAGATGTTCTCCCCCCAGCCACAAGGTGATCTCCCAAGTGGGATCATCACTCAAGCCTAAAAGCAAGGGATGTAGTAAGCCATAATCGGCACGGTTGCCCGTAAAGACCCACAGTGGCTTTTTAGACATGTCACCCCTTCCCCGTATATAAAAGATTCCACATCAATTGCTGACACAAAAAGTCTAAAATTTCCACATAACGCTTAGCGTCTGCAGGCGTCTGGCCCCATACATAAAGCCCATGCCCTTGAATAAAAAAAGCAGGCACGCTTAAACGATTCCAATAAGGCGTTAAGCCCTGACACAAGGCGGGAATATCTTGCGAATTGGGAATCATTACCAGATGCGCTTCAGACTCGTGCGTTTTAAAACCGAGCCCCTTCAACATTTCAATTTGCGGTAACGCTAAGTCAAACACCCCTGAATCCACATCCTTCACCTGCCGAGACAACCAAGTCCCCACAGGAGGGTGCACATGGTAAATGACCTGAGCCGTAGGAAATTGTTGGTAAATACGTTCATGAATCAAGGCTTCATCCGAAGGTTGACGTGAATCCAAAGGATCAACAGGCGTTAAATCAGTGGTCAAGGCCATAAAATCATGAGGGGTGAGTGCCCCTTTATCTACTCCACTGGCGGTCACCCAATACGTCGCTTCCGTTTTGCCACGACAAGAAAAATTCCCTGAGGTCCCCATAATCCAAGCACGTGTATAAAAAAGCGCCGCGTCTTTTGAAATTTGTAACAGCCCTTCAGTGGGGGGGAGAGACATAACGCTTACGGCTCCTTATGTGTTTTATTGTCTTTATGTTAAAATTAAAGCATCCATTTAGCAAGTCTGTGTTAAGCAAAGGAGCCTGTCATGTCCGCCCAAGAAATTATCACCAAAGCCCAAGACCGTATGAAAAAAGCCATTATGGCGACTCAAAATGAAATGGCGACTTTACGTTCAGGGCGCGCAAACCCGAGCATTTTAGACCGTATTGTGGTGGATTATTACAATACCCCCACCCCTGTGCGACAAATGGCCAACGTGTCCGTCACCGATGGCATGACCTTAGTCATTCAGCCTTACGACAAAACGGTACTTGCGGATATTGAACGTGCCATTGCCAAATCCGAATTGGGATTGTCCCCTAATAATGATGGTTCTGTCATCCGCATTAATCTTCCTCCGATGTCCGCTGAGCGACGCAAAGAAACCTGTAAAACGGTTGCCAAAATGGGAGAAGAAGGGAAAGTGGCGATTCGCAATGTACGACGAGACGCCATGGACGAACTCAAAAAACTTGAAAAAACGGATGGCATTTCTGAAGATGAAATTCATGGACACCAAGACAGCATCCAAAAAAAGACCGATGCCTTTATTAAAGAAATTGACCAATTGGTTGTAGCAAAAGAAGCCGAAATTATGGAAATCTAGACTATGACACCTCCTCCTCGTGATTCATCGGAGCTTGATACGACAAGTCCATCAAATGCTGGCCTTGCTCACAAAGCAAGTCGAGTGCGTGTGGGGGTTCTTTTAGGCTTAGTGGCCTTTGGATTGGTGGTGCTGGGCGGTTGGGCATGGACCTTAACCTTTGTAGTGACCGTAAGCATTGCGTTTCAAGAACTAAAAGCCTTATTCAAAGCCCAAAATGTCTTTATCTCACCGAGCATCTATTATAGCACCTTACCCTTTTTTACACTCGTGGCACATGCCAATGAAAAACTAGGTTGGATGTGGGCGATTATGATGATCGCTACGACACTGGCGTCTTTTCAATGGTTGTTTCATCGCCCTAAAAGGACCTTTACCGACTTAAGTGCGACGCTTTTTACTCTGTTTTACTTAGGGATGCTTCCCGTACATGCCTTACTCCTACGTCGTGAAGGCGTCCTTTCGGGGGAACCTTTACTCCAGCAGGACGGACTCTACTACGTGCTGTGGGTACTATGGGTGATTATTGGTGCCGATGTCGGTGCCTATTACATCGGTAAACTTTTCGGTAAGCATTTACTCTACCCAGAACTCAGTCCCAAAAAAACACAAGAAGGTGCCTTAGGGGGACTCATCACAGGGGTTGGGGTAGGACTCTCCTTTGCATTATTGATCCATTTCCCTTTACACCACGCCTTTATTCTCAGTACACTGGTGATTATATCGGCGTCCTTGGGTGATTTAGTGGAGTCCAAACTCAAGCGCGAAGCAGGCTTAAAAGATTCAGGCTTTTTGTTGGCAGGCCATGGGGGCGTATTGGACCGCATTGACAGCTACATTTTTTCAATCCCCCTTGCCTATTATTATATACATTGGGTCGTTCATCACCAAGGCATGTGGAAAGAATTACAAGCTTTTTTCTTAAAACTACTGGATTTTAGCATTCATTTTTAAAGGAACGATGATGGACACACAAGGGCTTTCTTCAGAGCGCATCCACAACATTGATCAACTTTTAGATATTTTGGGACTCAGCCCCACTCAGGCCCCCATGCTGTATCACCAAGCCCTGACGCATAGTTCTTACACCTATGAAAATAAATTCGCGGACACCGATAACTATGAACGCCTCGAATTTTTAGGAGATGCCGTGCTCAAGCTGTGCATCAGTCAACTCCTTTTTCAACGGTTCCCGCAATACCGAGAAGGCGAACTCACCAAAATACGTGCGGTTGTCGTGAGTGATGCCACAGTGGCTGAATTGGCAAGAACTCTACAACTAGGAGATTATATGATTTTTGGGCTGAGTGAACAACGCAGTGGGGGGGCCTTTAAAACCTCGAGCCTCGCGTGTGCCTTTGAAGCGCTGTTGGGGGCCTTATTTCTAGATGGTAAAATGGCTGAAATTAATGATTTATTGAATGATTTGATGACCGACATTATTACCGATATTGACTTGAATAAAACCAAAGACAATTTTAAAGCCGTTTTACAAGAATATTCTCAAGGCGAGGCCCTCGGTCTACCCGACTATGAAACCATACAAGAATCAGGGCCTTCTCATAACCGTACCTTCCATATCGTCGTTCGCTTAAATGGAGAAATACTGGGGCAAGGCATGGGAAAGAATAAAAAAACGGCCCAACAAGAAGCCGCCAAAGAAGCCTTAATTGCCTTAGGTGTACTCGTCATAGACGCCCTGTAACAACACGTAACAGCCATTTTAGAACTCAAGACATTGCGTCGAAAAGTATGCTAGTCAATACCAAAAAGGACCCTGACGATCATGCCCATTGATGCAGGCGCCATGTGCCGTTCATTTTTACCCAATAACCCACGACTGGCTGAAATTATTTTGATGGTGTGTAAAGACACCTACAAAGCACGATTTCTCCCGAAGACTTTGGTTCGCCTGCTCGTCAACCGTGCTGTAGATGAAATTCGACGCGCGGGGCACGAATTTACGCGAGACCCCGAATTCGTAGTCAAAATGACCACCCATGCCCGTAGTCTTTATGGACGTTTTAGAGGTGAAATTGGATTACTGAATTCAAGTGGCACCAGACCGTTACGGTAAAGAACGGTGATGTTTTAAAAAATAAAGCACGTGATTCCAGTCGTCTATCCGTAAATAAGACGACTGATACGCTCCCAAGTGCCAAACACCACCTGCATCTTGATGATTCAAATAAATATCACTCGCCAAAGGGGGCAATTCATCCTTCGTTTCAAGACTTCTTAAACAATAATCAAAATAGGTTTGCCCTTCTGCATAGACATTCCATTCGTCTTCCAAATAGATTTCAAATCCAGATACAGACGCATTGAACCAATCCCTGGCTTGATTTAAGCGATCATATAAATCACCTAAGGCAAGATCCACCAATATCGCCTGTAAATGCTGGACAATCCATTCAGGCGACTTTTCGCTTATCTCAAGCATACCTAAACCAAGGGTTCCAAAGCATCCACAGGACTCAAACCTATTTCTGTCTCTACTTCCTTGGCACCAATGACGCCATCTGTAGAGAGGGCTTGACGATCTTCCTCAATGCGCGCACGTACTTTGCCGTCAATTTCAGCCATCATGTCTGGATTTTCAATAATGAAATCTCTGGCCTTTTCACGCCCTTGCCCTAAACGAGTTTCCCCATAACTAAACCACGTGCCTGACTTTTTAACGATCCCCATTTCAGTGGCCACATCAATGACAGAACCTTCCACACTAATGCCTTTGCCGTATAAAATATCAAATTCAGCAATCCGAAACGGAGGCGCCACCTTGTTTTTAACGATTTTACACTTCACACGGTTACCATATTCAACGCCATCTTTTTTCAAAATTTCGATACGACGAATATCCATACGCAAAGAGCAATAAAATTTCAGTGCGTTCCCACCCGTGGTGGTTTCAGGGTTGCCCATGTAAACGCCTATTTTTTGACGCAACTGGTTAATAAAAATGACCACCGTGCGGGTCTTTCCCACCACGGCGGTTAACTTACGCAGGGCTTGGGACATAAGACGGGCTTGCAAACCCATATGTGCATCTCCCATATCGCCTTCTATTTCAGCCTTGGGCACCAAAGCGGCTACAGAATCCACCACCACGACATCCACGGCGCCAGAACGTACCAACTGTTCCGTAATTTCAAGCGCTTGCTCTCCCGTATCGGGTTGAGAAATAAGCAGTTCATCGATGTTGACCCCTAATTTTTTGGCGTAAGTGGGATCCAACGCATGCTCTGCATCCACAAAAGCAGCAATGCCGCCTTTTTTCTGCGCTTGTGCAATCAAATTTAAAGCCAAAGTGGTTTTTCCACTCGATTCAGGACCATAAATTTCCACAATCCGCCCACGAGGGACACCGCCCACCCCAAGGGCCAAATCCAAGGACAAAGCCCCTGTAGGAATCACATCCAAATTTAAATTAGGCCGCTGCCCCAAGCGCATGATGGCCCCTTTTCCAAAATCCTTTTCAATTTTGTCTAACGTAAAAGCCAATGCCTGCTTACGTGCTTCGTAATCGGCGTGACTTAAATCAACAGGCGCTTCTACAGGGGTATTATTTTTAGCCATCATCTCATTTTCGTCCTTTCCCAGTGTCCCTACCTAAAACATGCTTTTAGTATACCTTAAAAAGTAAGAAAGCCCCTCTTTGGCGCTTCACTTTGTTACGCAATGATACGAAAACTCCTTCGTCGCAGAAGGCATATCCCGTGCTCACCCCCACAGGCCTGTTCTCTCTAAAAATAGTACTTGCACATTTTTTTTGAAGTCGTACACTTAAAGGTGTTGAATCTACTCAGTATGCGGGAGTAATTCAGTGGTAGAATGCTTCCTTGCCAAGGAAGATGTCGCGAGTTCGAGCCTCGTCTCCCGCTCCATTTTTAGAACCCAATTTAAGCAATTCTCTCAGGATTAATTTTATTTTTTGAATAAAGTCAATTTTGGAATAAATAGTGTGTAAATACAGCTCATCAAGCTGCTTCAACATGATACACCCTGAGCTATTTAGCAATAAAGTCTAACGTAAAAAACGCTGTAGGGCTTCAATCACATAGCATTGTTCATCTTCAGTCATTTCAGGGAAAAGCGGTAAGCTCAGCACCGTTTGACAAGCTTCTTCCGCGTGAGGAAACTGCCCTGCCTGATAACCCAGATTCTGGTGCATCCCTTGTAAATGCAAAGGAATGGGATAGTAAACCCGAGCCCCCACACCGGCTGCTTGTAGCTGTGCTACTAAGTCATCGCGATTTAAAGAAGCATTGGAGCGTAGAGAAGGCCTTAGCGCCACAGTATACTGATGAAACACATGTTCAGCACCCTCAGGGATAATGGGCAAAATCAACGCCTCCACAGACGACAAGGCCTGCGTATAACGCTGTGCCTTCTCACGACGAGCCTCTCCCCACGCCTTCAAATAAGGGAGTTTCACCTGAACCAAAGCCGCTTGTAATTCATCCAAACGACTATTCATGCCTTCATGGGCATGGTCATACGTCGAGGTTTGCCCGTGAACACGTAATGCCCTTAAACGCTCGGCATGTTCTGCGGTTTGGGTGGTCAACAAACCGCCATCCCCAAAAGCACCTAAGTTTTTCGTGGGGAAGAAACTAAAGCTTCCAAAATCACCCCAGCCTCCCACAGGCTTACCCTGCCATGTGGCATCCACGGCTTGCGCACAATCTTCAATCACAGCCAAATCATTGGCCTTCGCTAAGGCCATTAGGGTCGTCATGTCCACAGGCAAGCCAAATAAATGCACAGGAATAATGGCTTTGGTACGGGGCGTAATGGCCGCTTCAACGGCGTCTAAGTCCATAAGATAGGTCGCATCAGCCACAATATCAACAAAAATAGGGGTGGCTCCCGCACGAACAATCGCTTCAGACGTGGCAATATAGCTCATGGGGGTCGTAATCACTTCATCACCCAAGCCGATATCAAGGGCCCTTAACGCCAAATAGAGGCTATCTGTCCCATTGGCGACCCCCACGCCATACGCCGACTGAGTACGTATCGCCATTTCAGATTCTAGGGCCTGAACATGAGGCCCTAGAATATAATGACCTGAGCGCATCACACGCAAGGCTGCCGTTTCAAACTCGCTTTGCAAGGCCGCATACTGACGATCTAAACGTACAATAGGCACATTTAAATTCACTTTTGAAGACGCGTTCATCGAAAACCCTTCCAAAACAAGAACTACAGCAAAAAAGAAAGGAATAACTTATTTAGTACGAGGACGTAAAAAATCAGGCAAATCTAGAATACGACGTGCCGCATCCGCCATACCTGATCCACGACTGGACGGTGCATAATCCATGGCCGCTTTATTCCCTGCATTCTGTTCAGCGGTGTTACCCACAAAGCCTGCACCCACGGCGACAGGTTCAGAAACGGTGGACGAACGACGCATAAAGCTTTCAAAAGGACTTTGAACGCCAGACAAAGATTCTTCTTTCACGATTTCTTTCACGTGACCAGACAATTCAAAGCCTGTGGCAATCACCGTAATTTGAATTTCACCTTGAAGTTTTTCATCAATCACGGAACCAAAAATGATATTGGCTTCTGGATCCACCGCATCATAAACAATTTCAGCCGCTTCATTCACTTCATGCAAGGTCATATCCAAGCCACCTGTGACACTAAAGATCACGCCACTTGCCCCATCAATCGTGGTTTCAAGCAAAGGAGAATTCACCGCCATACGCGCGGCTTCTAACGCACGACCTTCGCCTGTTCCTTTACCAATACCCATAATCGCAGAACCTGATTGATGCATAATGGCTTTCACATCGGCAAAGTCGACGTTAATCAAACCAGGGATCGTAATAATATCTGAAATGCCTTGGACCCCACGAAGCAGAATATCATCCGCCACATGAAACGCATCTTGCATGGAAGTACGGCGCTCCACCACATCCAATAAACGATCATTAGGAATGACAATTAAGGTATCTACATTTTCTTTCAAGGCATCCAGCCCCTGATTGGCCTGTTGCAAACGACGGCGACCTTCAAAGCCAAAAGGCTTAGTCACCACACCAACCGTCAAGGCACCCAAATCACGTGCGATATCCGCCACAACCGCAGCGGCGCCCGTTCCTGTTCCGCCCCCCATGCCCGCGGTGATAAAGACCATGTCGGCCCCTTCAATCGCAGCAGCAATGTCTTCACGACTTTCTTCAGCAGCCTTCTGACCGATACTGGGATTACCACCCGCACCCAAGCCACGCGTAATCTTATTACCAATTTGCAAACGCTTTTCAGTTTTGGCCATCTTTAACACTTGGGCATCCGTATTTAAAACCCAAAATTCAACACCCGTCATACCTGTTTCAATCATGCGATTCACCGCATTACTACCTGCTCCACCGACGCCCAACACCTTAATCACAGCCCGTGATTCTTTGTTTAGCTCTAAACGTGTTTGTTGTTCAGCGTATGCATTGTGATCTTCGTAATTCATGGGGGATCCTTCCAAATCAGGGATATAAAACAGGAGACAAGTTTAGAGATTTAATCCTAAAAGAAAGCAAAGCCTAATAGCTCTCTTTCCCACAAGCGTCTTGCAACCACGTATCTCAAACAGGTTGCTTGCTGTCATCATATCGTAAGTGAAGTAAGCATGCACGATTTTAAAAAGCTTCGTTACAAAATGCAACAATCAAAACAGCCTCTACACAAAAAAAATAAGGGCTAGGTCGCCTCTTCTAGGGCATCTTGAATACTTTGAAAACGGCCTTTGGCTTGATTTAAAAAGGCTTGGCTTTGCTGAATATGTAAAACCCCCTCTTCAAACAAAAGCATAGACGTTTCCAAAGAAAGCGACTCTTGTCGGAAGCGGTCCAAAATTTCACTTAACGCTTGCGTATGTTCCGTAAAACTCTTTTCCGAAGCTTTAACCATTCTAGGCCTCCTTTTGTCATTTAATTGCTTTTACGAGTTTTTAACCCTTAAAATTCGAAGCCCTTTTGTGAAAAGCTCCTAGTTTTCACAAGCCTCAAAACACCTGAACTTGAGAATCAAGCGGATTCATAAAGCGGGTGATATTATTACGGAAAATTAAGGATACCGTCCCTGTTGGACCATTACGTTGCTTGGCGATAATAATTTCAGCAATACCTGGTTTGTCCGTTTCTTTATTGTAGTATTCATCCCGATAAATAAACATGACCACATCCGCATCCTGCTCAATCGAACCCGATTCACGCAAATCACTCAGCATCGGGCGTTTGTCATCTCGACTTTCCACCGCACGAGACAACTGCGATAAAGCAATCACAGGGCATCGTAATTCACGGGCCAAGCCCTTTAAGCCTCGAGAAATCGCCGCAATTTCATTTTGACGATTTTCCATACCTGTGCTCCCCGCACGACCCTGCATCAACTGTAAATAGTCAATCACAATCATCCCAATCGGTTGATTTTGACGTTCAATCATCAATTTACGCGCTTTGGCTCGCATGTCCATCACCGTCATATTTGGGGTATCGTCAATAAAAATAGGGGAATCCCCTAAGCGCCCCATGGCAGAAGCCAATTTACTAAAATCATTTTCGCTAATATCCCCCGTACGGATACGTTGGGCATCAATCTCGGCTTCTGCACAGAGCATCCGCTGAACCAACTGCTCTTTACTCATCTCTAAGCTAAAAAACAAAACAGGTTGTGCCTCCTTCATGGCGACATGCGTCACCAAGTTCAACACCAACGCCGTTTTTCCCATAGACGGGCGCGCGGCCAAAATCAAAAGATCATTCTTTTGAAAGCCTGACAAATAATTATCTAAATCATAAAAGCCAGAAGCCAGCCCCATCAAACTGCCTTTATTATTGTTTCGCTCTTCAATTTGCTGAAACGTCGTGGGCAAAATACTTTCAATCGATACCAGATTGTCCGAAATATTGTGCTGCGCTACCGCGAAAACAGCCTGCTGGGCTTCATCAATCGCAATATCCGCCGATTCACTTTCATAGGCGGAGCGAACCACTTCCGCCCCCGCTTTAATCAAGGCACGTTGTAAGGCTTTATCTCGAATCAAGGTGGCATAATAAGGCAAATTCGCGGTGGTCATGACCGCCAAAGCCAAATCATTCAAATACGCCCGCCCGCCCACTTGATCTAAGCAGTCTTGATTTTTCAAGACTTCCGACACGGAAATTAAATCCACCGGCTGACCTTTTTCAAAAAGGTGACAAAGCGTCTTATAAATCAATCGATGACTCGGACGATAAAAGTGATGCTCCCGTAAAACATCCACCACGCGAATCAAGGCATCAGGCTCCACCAAAACGCCCCCTAAAACGGCTTGTTCCGCTTCCAAGGCATGTGGTGGGATCCGTTCAAAAAAGCTATAATCCGTGTCGTCTAAGGCACGGGCTTCGGCTTGATGAGACAAACTCGCTTCTTCAGTACTCGTCCCACCCAGTAAGACATTCCCCTGTAAGGCGGGCTCGACCTCAAAATCAGGGAGTACAACACCCGTTAAAGAAGAGACCTCTGAATAGCCATCCCCCGACATCATAAAATTTCCCTAATTTGGAATGCTGATGACAGGAATCGAACCTGCGACCTACGCGTTACGAATGCGTTGCTCTACCGACTGAGCTACATCAGCACACATTCCCTAATAAATTCCACTTTAACGTAAACACAAAATAAATCAATATCAAAAGCGGAACCCTCGTGCTAGAGACTCCCGCTTTCTTGAATAAACGATTACAAAAAACTAAGCCTTCGCCTTGGCTTCAGCGGCCAATAACGCAGGATCAATTTTAAGACTCGGCCCTTGCGTTGAAGTCAAGTACACCGATTTGATATAAGTGCCTTTCGCCGCAGCAGGCTTTGCACGCACAATCGCATCATACAAGGCAAGTAAATTGCTCAACAACTGTGCCTGAGTAAATTCACGTTTACCCACGCCCACATGAACCACCCCTTGTTTGTCAGGACGAATTTCCACACGACCTGACTTTACGGCGATAATGGCTTCTTTCACATTCGCGGTGACCGTACCACTTTTAGGGTTAGGCATTAACCCTTTAGGTCCTAAAACACGACCAATGCGACCCACTTGAGCCATCATATCGGGCGTTGCAATCAAAACATCGAAATCAAAGAAATTTTCTTTTTGAATACGCTCCAACAAGTCTTCAGATCCGTAAAAATCGGCGCCTGCTTCTTTGGCTTCGTTAACCTTTTCACCTTTGGCAATCACCGCCACACGAACGGTTTTACCCGTTCCTTCAGGCAAGACGACCGTCGTACGGACTTGTTGATCAGCATGCTTCATATTAATCCCCAAACGAACGTGAAATTCAACAGACTCGTTAAATTTACCGACTTCGTTTAAAACAGACTGAAGCGTTGCCACTCCCTCAGTTAATGAGGTAGGTTGTTGAACGTCCGCAAGAAGTTCTTGCATTTTTTCTTGACGTTTCGTTTTCTTTGTAGCCATGGCGTGCTACTCCTTTTAAATTAAATGCAAATTAAAATAACGTGCACATGAGTAATAATGTTCCAGTGAAAACTAAGAGACTTATTCAGTGACTGTAATTCCCATGGAACGGGCGGATCCACGAACCTGCATAGTGGCCGCTTCCAAATCATTCGCATTGAGATCCCCCATTTTAAGGGCAGCAATTTCTTTGGCCTGAGCTAAGGTAATACTACCTACAGGTTGCAAAGGATTAGAAGCCGCTTTAGGGACGCCTGCCGCTTTTTTAATCAAAAAGCTAGTGGGAGGCGTTTTTAGTTCAAATGTAAAAGAACGATCTTCATAAACAGTAATTTCAACAGGAATAATATCGCCCACACGATCCGCCGTTCTGGCATTATATTCCTTACAAAAACCCATGATATTCACACCATGTTGACCCAAAGCGGGACCAACAGGAGGCGAAGGGTTTGCTTTACCAGCGGGGAGCTGGAGCTTAATTTTACCCGTGACTTTTTTGGCCATGGTAGGGGAATCCTCCAAATTGTATAACTCATTACGCCAAGATTCTCAAAAGATAATTCTCAAAAATACCGCGTAACACCCAAGGAAACAGAAACTTGTACTTTTTTCAGCACAGAACCCCTATCTACCCTAGACGAGTATTTTAAATCAAACACAAGAGAATGCAAACCTTTGCAAACGCCTGATAGACAGGACGCCATACACGGTCCCTCCTCCAACAGAAAGACTAAAAGAAGACTCCTCTCAATACTGTAAGCTTAAGCACTTTCTTTTCTGCTCCAGCGAAAACAGCTTATACTGACAAGGTAGCGGATGCTCTTTTAACCCTTAATACGAGCAGATGTTCCGTCGTCTTCATCATCAGGATGCCGAAGCCCGAACGCTTAATCCACTTGGAGCTTTAACCCCATGACGCCTTCTTTTCTTTCATTTGTCCATGCCTTAAATCCAAATCCTCGTTTTTGGTTATTACAAAGTCTTTTTGTTCCCCTACTCGCCTTGCTAGGGAGTTTATACATCACCTCAAGCGCTTCTGCCAATGAGCCGCCCGTTACAGAAGCACCCGCCATCTTGGACGACTACGTTTTACAGACGCCAAGCACAAAACATCCCATCGCACAGCCTGCTGTGGATGCATCTCCCTATCAAATCTATTTTTCACATTATGAATTTCCCACACGCTTTTTCGGGGGAAGTCCTAGTGACCCAACCAAACGAACACAATTTCAACTGGCCTTACATCAGGCGGTGAATCACTACCCCAACATGAAAATGACGAACCGTCTTGAAGAAGCGAACTATCGTGTTGAAATTGAATGTGCGGGCTTATTGCTTTGTTCACGCGTCCAACTCAATGTCTATGATTTACACCGTAATTTCTTAGCTGCCATGCAAATGCCACGGGCGCATTTGCTCACCAATGAATACAATTTGCGTGACGAAGCGCGTCAAATTGCAGAAATGGTCAACCGTCGTCTCCTCGCCTTCCCTCAAGGGGGCTACGGAAACTACTTAAGAGAACCCAAAGCGTCCTTTTAAAGAAGGGCCGTCTTAGGTGGCCGCCAACATCGCTGCCAAATACGTCGCAAGTGCTTGACCCCCAAGCGCTTCGGCTTGAGCCACTTCAATAAGTCGGCTCCCCGTGATCATACCGTCAAAACCCAAGGCCTTCATTTGCAAAATATGCTCGGGTTCAGAGATCCCAAACCCCACACATAGGGGTAAATCCGTATGGTGACGCAGGCGTTGAATCAACGCGTCTAAGCGTTGGTCATACCGAGCTTCTGTACCCGTAATCCCCAAACGAGAGACCACATAAATAAACGCCCCTGCATGCTCCACAAAAGAATCAAAACGATCTTCACTGGTCAGCGGGGACACGATAAAAATCAGTTCAATGCCTCGGGCTTCCGCAAATGGCTTGACTTCACTGGCATGTTCTGGCGGCAAATCGGCAATCAAGCAAGCATCCGCACCAGCGTCTTTAAGTTGCTTAAAAAAACCATCCACCCCTTGAGACAAAACGGTATTATAATACACCAAAACCCCAATAGGGAGATCCCCATCCAAAGAACGCGCATAGGCAATGCCGTCAAAGGCATCTTGAATCGTATAACCATTAGCCAAGGCTTCCGTGACGGCGGCTTGAATCACAGGACCATCCGCGACAGGATCACTAAAGGGAAAGCCCAATTCTAAAGCGGCAGGACGAGCGTCTACCATGGTTTTTAAAACTTCACGAGCGCGCTGCACCGTGGGAAAGCCCAATAAGGTAAAAGGGATAAACGCTTTTTTAGACGTGGTCTTTAAGTACGCAAAACGACGGGAAAATCGAGACATTCGCTAGCCCACCGTCACAGAAGAGGCACATAAGGCAGTCAACGCCTCGGCAATGGCATCCCCCATTTCGCGTGTCCCCACGACCGTGTCACCCGCTTGGGCAATATCCTGCGTACGCAAACCTTTCGCCAAGACGGCTTCAATCGCCACATCCACCTGTTGAGCCAATACAGGCGCCTGCCAAGAGGTAGCGACCAATGCTTTAACCGATAAAATGGTAGCAATCGGATTCGCGATATTTTTACCCGCTAAACTAGGGGCGGATCCATGACTAGGTTCATATAAGGCATAGGCATCTGTACCAAAACTAGCGGAACTGAGCATGCCTAAAGACCCCGTCAACATAGAGGCTTCATCCGACAAAATATCGCCAAAGGTATTTTCAGTCACCATGACATCAAACTGACGCGGATTTAAAATCAATTGCATGGCCGCATTGTCTACATACATGTGAGACAACGCCACATCAGGAAAGTCTACAGACATCTCTTCCACCACGGCTCTCCATAAACGAGAGGTCGCCAAAACATTCGCCTTATCTACCGAACAAAGGCGTTTCTGCCGTTGTTGCGCCAATACAAACGCATCACGCACAATCCGTTCGATTTCATAGCGCTGGTAACTTAAGGTATCCACGGCGTCATCTTGATTTTGAATTTTTGGTTGTCCAAAATACAAGCCCCCCGTCAATTCTCTCACCACCATCAAATCCACCCCTTGAATCACATCCGACTTCAGGGTAGACGCAGACAATAAAGCATCATACGCTTTCACGGGACGAATATTCGCATAGAGATTCAAGGCTTTACGAATCCCTAATAAGCCTTGTTCAGGGCGAAGCTCAGGGGGAAGGCTATCATATTTAAAATCCCCTACAGCGCCCAACAAAACCACTTCACACGCTTTCGCTAAAGCCACTGTTGATTCGGGCAAGGGCGAGCCTGTCACGTCATAAGCCGCTCCACCAATCAGGGCTTCTTGTAAGTCTAAAGTGATACCCAATGCTTTGGCCAAAACGTTTAAAATTTTCAGTCCTTCCGCCATCACTTCAGGACCGATACCATCCCCCGCAAGCACACAGACTTTTTTAATGTTAGACATTGAAAACACCCCTATTTTTACGCTCAAATCATTCCCGACAACCATCCGAATGCTTTAAGCCTTTAATGAATACGCTACGTCTATTAAATCATAAACCGCCTGAATCATCAGCGTCGGCGAAACATTCAAACAATCGGAACTTTCACAATTTTGTTGACGATCTTGCCACAAACAAGGTTGACAGCTCAAGTCTTGACGCTGTACCACTCGAAGCAGAGAAAACGCATCGGTGTCAGGAGGCAATAAAAGCTTGGCGTTGGTCGGCCCAAAAAAGGCCACGGTCGGCTTCTGTAGTGCCACCGCCAAATGCAATGGAGCCGAATCCACGACGCACAAAAGATCCATCACTGCCATAAGTCCCGCCAACTCTTCAAAAGACTTGGTTTGCCCACTTAAGTTTTTAAATTGCGCCAGTCCTTCAGGCAACACATTCAAAATCGCGTTAATCATCACCGTGTCATCGGGTCCGCCAATGAGATACACCGCATGATCTCGCGATAAATTTAAAATAAAATCAGCCCAAGATTCAGCCTGCCACCCTTTATAAATCCCCTTCGCCTGAGACAACAAACTCACCCCTGGGTGAATCAAGATATGCTTACGATGCGAAGGTAAACGTGGAATTTTCAAGGCCTGCATCGACTCTAAAAGCTTAGAATCCAGTGGCTTAATATGAGGTCGAGCCGCCACCCCCACGCCTTGATAATCCGACCCCAATACAGGCTTTAAAAAACTCTTGGCCAGTTCCAAATGCATGGCACTAGCATAAGCATACGATTTCAATGGCGCGGCAAAAGTCAACAAGCCCTTTGCCCAAGACTTCCCGTCATAGCCCACGCGGTAAGCAATCCCTGCCAAAGTCAACGCCAAGGCAATAAAAGGGTTTCGTCCTGTTGAAATCACCGCATCAAAGTGTCGCATTTTAAGATCTTTCACCAAATACTTAAAAAACTGATACTTAGACAGATCCCCCACAGGCATGGACAGTACCGCATCGACGCCTTCTAACACGCTACCCACACCAGCAGAACGTGCTTCCACATATAAACTAATATGAATGTCTGGTAAATGGTGACGTAATTCTTGAATCACGGGGCTAAATAGCAAGACATCTCCCAAACCGCCATAGCAAATCAACGCGATTCGATGGAGGTCTCGAACACGAAAGGAAGGCTTCGGAAAAAATGATGAAAAAATCCAATTAAGCATTTTCTGAGTATACCATAAAATCATCTGAAGGATTTAGACCTTTTCAACATTGTACCCCCACTTCAACTTTGTTATACTAAGCGCATAAGGAGATGAGAATTCTATTTATGCCTCATTCATTTAGATTTTCACAGCCTCGGCGACATATACATAGTCTTCACGCTTTATGCGGCATCAGCCTAGGGCTTTTATGCTTAGGCATGCCTCTTTGGCCTGTGGCGTCAGGAGACACCCGGCCCAATGGCTCCGCGGAAGCTCCCTATCGCACAGGGGTGACCGTCACCGAAGCCTTGCAGAAACGCTTTCCACAAGTGAATTATCAAGACTTACACCGACTTGAAGAAAAGCAGGCCTTAGATCTTAAAATTGTCACCACCGTCGGAGAAGGCCTCAATAGGGTGGGGGATGAGTTTTATGCCAAACTCAGCCGAGACTACACCCATAAAGGGCAATTAATCCTGCCCAAAGGCACCATCGTCCATGGTAGTATTGTGGATATTACAGGGGCCAAACGCATGGCGCGTGATGGTCATATGAGCATGAAATTCGATTATCTCATTACCCCAGACGGTCGAGAAATCCCCATTGAAGGGGCTGGTAGCACCGCTGATGGCAAGGTGAAAGCAGGGGCTAAAGTCGTGGCGACTTCTGCAGGATACGCCTTAGGCGGAGGCGTCATTGGAGCGGTGACGGCCTTAAAATACGGAGGCCTCGCCTTAGTGGCCGCCACGAATGGTTATTCTTTAGCCATTGGAGCAGGGGTTGGTGCCGTGGGCGGGCTTGCCTATAATTTATTGCGTGAAGGCGAAAGTGCCCTACTGCAAACAGGCACGGAAATGAAGATTAAACTCAAAGAAGGCATGGTGCTCCCTTCCATGACGATGCCTGATCTAAGTGAAGAGGATATTCGCTTGTCTGGGCTAGACGTTAAGCTCTTGGGCTTTCAATTGGCCAAAGACCCCTTCGGTGAAAATAAAGAAATTACCTTAACCCTTGATGTCAGCAACGCCACCCCCTATAGCTTTAGCATCATGGATATGGCGGTAGGCGATGAAGATGGACGCACCTTTTATGCTTCTCCTTTTGGGGACACGGGCTTGTGGTTTTCAAAAATAGACCCTAATACGCGACTAAAAGGCAATTTAAGTTTTAATGTGGATGACCCCACCCAGCAATTGTATTTGATTTTCTATAAGCGCTATACCCACCAAATCCTTTCTAAAATCGCCTTAAATGACCGCTCCGTTCCCCTCGTCGCGAGCAAAAAGAAACGTTAGATCCTTAAAATTTATTGCTTTACATTGACAAGTAAGTATTTATATTTTATACTCCATAGAAATGTACGGTCCCCTTTCCTTGTTTTGCGACTTTAAAGGTTTTTCTTCTCATGATGAGTCTCGGTTTACCGCCCGCTTTACCTGCTTGGGTTTCAGGGATTGCACAATTTCAAGACCTTGGCTTTTTCAGTAAAGCCCTACTGGATGCAGGCGGCATCGATGTCCCCTACGCCTTAAATGCCAAAAACAAAGAAGAACGTGATGAACGTATCGTACAAGGGGTCCTGATTATGACCTTTGCTTACGGTATTGCACCGCTACATTCCTATTTATTGGCACGTCATTTTTTAAAGGCGGTTCCCACGCCTCAATTGAAAGACCGACAAGCCTTATTCCGCTTTTCCTACCCACATTTAGAAAATATCCACACCTTTAGCGAACACTTAAAAACTCAGCTCCCTCATTTAAAGCCCCTGAACGCCAGTGCCCTAGACGCCTTAAGAAAACACGTGCTTAAAGTAAAAACTTCTCACCTCATAGTCGACTTAGCCGTGGAAGGTGCCTTTTTAAGCAGTATTCCCTTCCTTAAAAATCTTGTTACAACCCTAAAAACAGGAGAAACCCATTTCACAGGCGAACATACTCTGGCGAGAAAAGAAGACTTAAACGCCTTATATGAAAAAGAACAACGTCAAGACGGCCATAAAAATATCCTCGTCCAAGCCTTAGCCACCATGGCATTAAGCGCCTTACTCCCCACCCTCCTCACTTTTACCCTTCGAAAAGCCGTCATGGCCCCTTCTACAAAAACAAAAGGACTGCTTCATCACGTCAAATCGTGGGCGCCTCATTTTGATTATCAATATATGGCACGAGGGAAATGGTTCAAGCAGGTCCCCTTGCTCCCTGTGATGGCCTTATTGCCTGTGTTTATCGGTTTTAATTTAGGACGACTCTCTTCAGCACGAAGTAAACGTGAACGTAATGAAGCCCTCATTCAAGACCCCCTCTTTTTGGCCAGCTTTTTTGGGGTGACCCCTCTGGTGTTTAGGCTCTTAAACAAAGGATTCCCAACCATTAATAAACGCTTAGAACACTTAATAAAAAATAAGGCCTCTACAGCCGAAATTCAAAAAACAGCGCTCTTTTCCGCAGGAAGCTTCTTGTTCGCCTACGCCTTAAATATTTTAGCCACCATCGGCGTGGTTCAATTTACGAATGAACTCACTCGAAAAGGCATCGCAGCAGAAATTAAAGCGCTCCACGAAAAAGACAATCCATTTAAAACCCCCACCCCCACACCGCCTCCTCACTCCTAAGATCTACACCTCCTTCACTTGATGTATATTTTTAAATCCCCTCAGAGAAGTCCTTTCCAATCTCAGTCGCTTCTTCTATACTTTTCTATAAAGTATGATCCTCCAGATCAATGAGATTCAGGTCCGCGTCTTCACCCCACAAGGACCGAAATAAAGGAAGTCCTTGTCTTATGTCTGCTTCACGCCGTAGCTATACTCGTTCAGCCACCCAGACTCAGGTCAATCCAAGGATGACGAATCCGACGGGTGATGTTAATCTATTCTATAGTACGCCCCCTGTCGGTGTGGCAAAAATGGTTTCAAATACAGTGGGCACACCTTCTATGCTAAAATCGACGTCCAAACGACCCTCTCTTCGAACACGACACAAAGTCAAAAAAGAAAAGCAATTTAAACGTATTGGCTTGCTGACTTTACTACTCTTAGGCTTTAGCACTGCCCTATGGATGTTTGGCCTCATGATCGGAAACGTCGTACAGGAACGCCTTAGCTTAGCAAATCCTACCCTAACGCTCGCTCAAACGCCCCCCATGACCGCTTCCGCCCCTAAGACGTTTGAAAGCACTCCTACTATTTTAGACACGTGGCAAATCCCTGTTCAAGGGACGCGTCTGTCCATTTTACCCTCCTTTCGGGTCTGGCAAAGTCCCACACCTTTTACCCCTTTACTACACCCTTCTTTAGCGAGTGAACAACGTCAACGTCAACAACAACTTTTAATTGATACCTTAAGTCAAGCGGTGGAGCCAACCTTAAAGCCTCACATTTTATTATTGGACGGTCAAAATTTCCAATTTGCAGGCCGTCGAATCGAAGAGCCTGTGCCTTCCGCAAGTGTGATTAAGCTCCCTTTGCTTTATTTGTACGCCTTACACCTCAATAGTGGTGCTTTGCAAAACGACACCCCTGCCTATTTTGACGAACGCCATAAAGTGGAAGGCTCTGGCGATTGGCAGTTCCTAGGGACTCAAAAATTTTATACCGCCTTTCAAACCGCCGAAGCTATGATTCAAAGTAGTGACAATAGCGCCACGGAACTCATGACGGATCTTTTAGGAGGGCAAGCCGTGGTAAATCAAGAATTAAAGGCCTTAGGGCTACACCACACGATGCTGCGCCACACCTTGCCTGACGTAGAAGGCTACAACACCATTTCCGTGTATGACATGGTGACCTTAATGATGAATCTAAAAGAACACCCCGTTTTTCGCACCGAAAGTAAGGCCACGGCCATGGAAATTTTAGAAGGCACGCATAACCGCCGTCTGATTCCTGCATTATTACCCCCTGACACGTTGGTCGCCCATAAAACAGGAGATATTGGAAAAAGCTTAGGTGAAACGGCCTTGGTCTACCTCCCTGATGGACGCTATTATTACTTGTCTGTCATGGTGGAGCGTCCACATAATGACTCAAGCGCCAAAGTCTTTATTCAACGATTGTCTAAAGCCATTTGGGACACCTATGAAGAATCTCCTTCTACACAAGTGACACAGGGGACGACTCCCTTAAAAGAGCGTTTTCAAAGCACGGCGAATGCCACAACAAATGACCCTGTCTCTTCCGAATCACTACCCCCTGCAGAACTATTTTAAGCAAAGAAAAAAGGGTTCTAAGACGGTTAAATAAGAACCCCTTGCAAACATACTGACTATACCAAATAGGAAAATGTATACCAAAAGGGGATTCCCCAAAAATATGGCATACATTTTACTTGCACTAGTCCCTTCGATGCTTTTGATGCTGAACTGAACATTTTGTTACAACTTGTTACGGTTTCTGACCCATTGATTTTTACCCATTATAGAGAACTTATCCATGGGTAGACGCCTCACTCCCCCAATTTAGCGTGTGTTTCCGCAAATTGACGTAAGGCATAGAGAATCCGAGAAACCGCCTTCCCGTCTCCATAGGGGTTCTGAATACTTGTTTTTTGAAGGGAGGCTTCAGAGAGAATCCTTGTAGCCGCTTGAATGAGAGCATCTTTATGTGGACCGATTAACTGCACGGTTCCTGCCTGAACGGCTTCAGGCCGTTCGGTTTCATCTCTTAACACGAGTATGGGAATGCCTAAAGAAGGTGCTTCTTCTTGCACGCCTCCCGAATCCGTCAAAATCAAAGTGGAAGCTTCCATCAATAAGCAAAAAGGTTCATAGTCTTGAGGAGGCAAAAGTTGAATACGAGGATGCCCGCCTAAAATCGCTTCAACCTTAGGCTTGACATTGGGATTAGGATGAACAGGCAAGGCCAAAACCACGTCTTCAAAACGTTCAACAAGGGTATACAGCGCTTCGAGAATTTCTTGAAGCGGTGCTCCAAAATTTTCTCGTCGATGGACCGTCGCTAAAATTAAACGCTGCCCCTTTTTAAGCGTAACAGGTGAAGGTACCGATTTTTCTTGAGCCGTCTGCAAGGTCGTAAACAAGGCATCAATCACGGTATTACCCGTGACGTAAATATGATTGGGATTTGCCCCTAAACGGATGAGATTTTCATAAGAGGTCGCCGTGGGTGCAAAAAATAAATCGGCCACCGCATCCGTCAAAACACGGTTGATTTCTTCAGGAAAAGGAAAGTCTTTATTATAAGTACGCAATCCTGCCTCAACGTGCCCTACAGGCACACGCTGATAATAACAAGCCAAGCTCGTGGCGAACGTGGTGGTGGTGTCCCCATGAACCAAGACCAAATCTGGAGATTCCGCTTCAAGGACACCCTTCATGGCGCATAACACTTTCGTCGTCACATCAAATAAATCTTGATTAGGTGTCATGACATTCAAGTCAATCTGTGGAGTGATTTCAAATAATTCAAGGACTTGATCCAACATTTGCCGATGCTGAGCCGTGACACACACCACCGATTCAATCCAATCACACGCTTCAAGCCCTTTAATCAAAGGAGCCATTTTAATCGCTTCAGGCCGAGTCCCAAAAACACTCATCACTTTTAAAGGACGACGCAAAGGAGCAAACGCCGCTTGGCTTTCTTCTAAACAGGGGGAAAAAGACATATGGGGACTGCTCCTAAACAGAACCAAGTAACAAAGTATGAGCACCCGAACGGTTCTTGTACTAGTGTACTAAAAATAAAACGGACTGCCAAGAAAAGCAGCCTTCTAAACAATTGTTACAGAATATTCAAGTCCTCGTCTCAATGTTCCGAAAGGTATACCGTCCCCTCCAATATTGTTTTTACGTTAGGAGATTCGGCCTTATGTCCCCACTAGTACTATTTTATCTATATATGAGTATCAAGCGTGTCCTACCCACTCTATCTATTGGTTCACAATTATTCGCAGGCGTGGGCGCCTTAAGCTGGATAAGCTGGGGGCTTATTACCGCAAAGCTCTTCAATGCCGAAATCACGGCCCCCTTAATCCAAATACTCGGATTCCCCTTACAGTATTGGCTCCCCGCACAGCAAGCGAATCTCTTAATCATGGGGCTCTTTGAACTCTTACTCTTTTCCGTTTTACAAAATTTTTTACAAATCGCTCACACTTACTTAAAACGGAATCAACACCTTGAGCGAGAGGGGCGACTTCTACTCAAACAACAAAAACAATCCACGCCCGTGGCCAAAAGACAAAACGTGTCGCATTACTTTATGATCACTCTACTATATAAAGATACTAGTCAGTTAAGTCCCCTGTATTCAGACATACAACAATACCATGCCTATCAAGGTAAAATGCTACCTTACGCGTCCCCGTATACCTTTGTTTGTTTCGACTCCCCTCATCATTTGAATGCGTATCTCTTCTTCCTTCAGACCAAAATGAAAGAATACCGTATATCTCCCTCTAAAGTAGCCATGGCATTAGATTACCTCCCTGTTTTTTCATTTGAAGATGAGATACAGGTCAACAAAATCGTGAAAGATGCGATACGTCTTTGCGATTTAGATGTCCAAGGGGGCATCGTTTGTACACACGATTTTTTACAAAAATGGAGCAAAAACACAAGCAAAAACTGGCTGGATCTTCGACAATGGTTAGAGGTCGATAAACCCCTGATTGAATTTCAAACACTTTCAACAACTAGCTACTTTTTTGGAGGCACTATGTCTAAAAAATCCGTTCATCACACCACTATGTCTTCATTCAGTAATCAGTGATCCTTTAGCGTAAGTCCTTCACTTTTTTCTGAACATCCGCCTCCAGCTGAGACGCTTGACCCGCGTTGTATTGTTTGCCTTCCAAAACTAAGGTTTGTTTCCCCGATTGAATGTAATACGCCTGCGGTAAATCGGTACGAGGAATGCTTAAACCAAATTGACGCGCCTGACTCGTAGCTTTGGTATCATCTACATCAATGGCAGTAAAAGGTATACTCAAGCGTGCCGCAAGCCCTTGTACACGAGGCACCAGAGTCGTACAAGACGCACACCATTGCGCCGTAAAGACCACCAAGTGATCCCCCTCTGCTTGAGAGAGCAACAAATGACGCTCATTGAAAAGCGTCACACTCACCAACCAGACAAAAGCAAGTACCAGACCCAACAGGCCCACAAAATCGAGCTTCCTTGGCGAAAGCTTAAAGAGTACTTGTCCCTTTGACATAAATAAAAGACCCTAGCTTACAATGAACTTTGATTCAAATATTGAGGCGCTTATAAAGCAATAGTATCATAGCATAGCTCTAGAGCTTTGTGTTTTTTTATTTGTAAAGACTTAATGATTTAGATACACTGAATGAGATTTCATTTGTCGACATAAGGATTAAGATCCATGATTCCCCTCATTCAAAATCCAGACGAGTTAAGCGCATGGAAAGCCGCCCAACACGGCAAACGCATCGCCTTAGTCCCTACCATGGGAAATTTACACGCGGGACACATGGCTTTAGTGAAAGAAGCCCAACGCCACAGCGACGTCGTCCTGATTTCTATCTTCGTCAACCCCACTCAATTTGGGGCAGGTGAAGATTTAGAGCAGTACCCCAGAAGCTTAGAGGCAGATATGAAAGCCTGCCAAGACGCGAAGGTGGATGCTATTTTAGTCCCTTCAATTGACTGGATGTACCCCCGAGGCCTTGACCTTGAGCATCGATTCAATGTGGTGCCTCCCCACTCCTTAACCGCACGACTTTGTGGGAAAGAACGACCAGGGCATTTTGACGGCGTGGCCACCATCGTCCTTAAGCTATTTTTACAGGTACAGCCGCAAGTCGTCGTCTTTGGAGAAAAGGATGCCCAACAAGTCGTCATTTTAAAAGCCTTGATCGAAGAATTCGCCTTGCCCATCGCCTTTCATCTCCACCCTGTGGTGCGCGACGCGACAGGACTAGCCTTGTCTTCCCGCAATCAATACCTAAAAACACAAGAGGCTCGACAAACCGCCTTGGCCTTGATTGAAACGATGCAAGGCATTGCCACCGCCTTTCACCATTTAGCTCCCCACCCCTTATCTCTTAAAAAAGCCTTTGAACTGTCGTGGCAGGCCTTAAAGCCTTTGTATCCCTTAGGAGAAGGGCTCCAGTGGGATTATGTCGAAGCGGTGGATGCCGATACCTTCGCCCCACAAGACATACTCACTGAAAACAGTCGCTTACTCGTTGCGGCCCGATTAGAAGGCGTTCGCCTTATTGATACCCTTCATGTGCAAGCGGTGCGAGAGACTTAAAATCAACTCCCGCATCCCACCTTTTTCTTAACGACTCGTGACCTCTTCTACATCAAATGCTGTAAACATTCAAGAAAAACCGTTAGAAGCCGAATCCTTAATGTTAGACTATAGCTCATGATCAATACGCCTTTGATTAAGCAGACTAAAGGGAAAGCATTTTGATGTTAAAAATAAAGATCCCGCAAATAGGATTCACCTTAGTGGAACTCTTGGTGAGCCTAGGTATACTGGGACTCATTGCTACCCTTACGCTACCCCAGCTGTATATCAGTCAAGACAAAATGAAGAAAAAAGCGGCGTTTAAAGAAGCGTTTAATGCCTTATCTGTAGCGACCCAAGCAGCCAGTATGGATGGCGTCGCCGTTACCCTCGATATTATTCCCTATTTAAATGCCACTAAAGTCTGCATGGATTCTATGATAGCAGAAGGCTGCTCACCAAGAACGGTACACTTCACTGGTGACCCAGACACTTCAGAAAACACAGAACGTGGGGTGGTGCTAAGTACGGGAGTAAGAAGCATTGGAGGCTTTTCTGATTTTATGCATACGCACAAAAACGGCTACCCTGACGCGATTCCCGCAAGACTCGGATTGGATATTGATGGCCTTTACATTGGTCTTGAAGCATTTCCAAAACCAGAATATTTTTATGTCTTTATCAGCGTAGCGGAACAACCTTTTGATTTTGTCAACGCGCCACCCAACCCACTTTCTAACTATGACTGGGCAAAAGACTACCTACAAGCGAATCGTCCTGGTACAAGCTATGTCCTACGCCCTGGGGAAGTCAAGTGCTTCTCCTCCAATTGCAATGACATGTTTAATTAAGTCACCGCACAGAGCCTGCACCAGCGAAAGGCGTAAGGGGCCAAACGCACCGAAGGTTCTGCTAAGACTTCTTCGTTCAATAAATCCATTAAATAATGGCCTTGTGGCACATGACTTTGCCAATTTAAGCTTTGAGCCTCGTTACGCAAATTAATCATGACGACCACCGTTTCATGCTCATGACGCCGACGATAGGCCAAAACACCTTCACCCAAGTTTAAAGGTTCTAAAGTACCACGACGCATGGCGACACTCGCCAATCGCGTTTGAATCAAGCCCTGCATTTGTTGAAACAAGACCCCTTGCGCATTTAACCGATGCTTTAGAACACGTTGTAAGGCGTCTCTTGGTAAAGGAGAACGATTAATATCGCGACTATCATACGTCGAACTCAGGGTGGTATTGCCTTCCATGGTTTGCATCATTTGTAAACGTTGTGCAGACGCTTCTAAAGCAAAAGCCGGATTGTTGATTTCGCCGAGTTCATCTCCAAAATAAATAATCGGTAAGCCTGGCAAACTTAATAACAAGGCATACGCCATGACAATACGACGAGGATCTTCATCCAAAAAGCTGGCAAGTCTTCCACTCACCCCTAAACCGCTTCTAAAACTTTCACCTTTATGCTCCAATAAATGATACAGGCGCTTGCGAGAATCCACATCCGTCATTTCTAGAGTTAATTCATCATGCACCCGTAAGAACATGGCCCACGCACAGGTGTTAGGAATACGAGGCGTTTCCGCAATCGCTTGCCAAAATAAAACAGGGTCTGCCTCAAGTAAACTACCCCACATCGCGGGCATGACAGGAAAGTGATAACAGACCTGTACTTCACTGCTCCGTTGTAAAGCGCTCGGTTCTTCCCCAAAGTACGGGAGAATATCCTGAGGCCACTGACAGGCTTCCGCTTGAAAAATAGTGGCAGGGGCCAGTAATTGCAAGAAGCAACTCAAGGCTTCCACCACCGCATGCGTGCGAGGACGATTTTCACCATCCGTCCCAAAATCTTTAATCAAATACGGAATGGCATCCAAACGAAAGACATCCACCCCTTCATTGGCCCAAAACGCAATCACATTCAAAACATCCATAAAAACATTTGGATTTTCCCAGTTTAAATCCAATTGAAAAGGGTAAAACGTATGATAAAAATAATAGGTTTCCCCTTGAATGGAAAGCGGTCGGTAATGAGATTCCACTTGATCAGGAAACATTAAACGGCGCGAAGAAATGCGACCATCAGGTTCCGTATAATCACAAACAATGCCTCGTTGTTCATCTCGAAATCTTGTGTAAACAGGCGCTTCATGCCGATAAACAAAATAGTCTAACTTTTCAGCATCCCCTGCCAAGGCGTCTTGAAACCACGCATGTTGGTCACTAATATGGTTCAAAATCAAATCGGATTTTAATTTAAAGCCCATGGACGTCGCTTGATCCCGAAAACGCCGAAAGGCTTGAAGCCCCCCTAAGTCATGCCGAACATTCGTATAGTCCGACACGTCAAAACCTGCATCTCCCAAAGGGGAAGACATAAAAGGCAAAAGATAAAGCGTCGTCACACCCAGAGCCTTTAAGTACGGCAAATGTTCAGAAACCGCATCAAAATCTCCCCAAGGCTTGTTTTTAGAAATGCCAAAGCGTTCTGGATAAAGCATATACACCACTTCGTCCTTCACCCAATCAACGGGACGGGTGTCATCTAACGCTTTTAAGTTGGCGGGTCTATTTTGACGAAGGGCCTGTAATTGCTTAAAGACTTGAGGAAGCATCGCCTCTTTTTTTTCAGCACCATAAACGGCTTGCAAGGCTTGATCCATACGCTTCCATAAGGACTGAGGGGTACCATGAATCTTTTGTACATGCGCCGTATAGGTCCAATGAGCTTGAAAACGAAGGGGCCGTGACTGGCCTTGGCCAGTTTTAAAGGGATCACGTCGAAGACGACGGCGAGCACAGAACAACGTATTGGACATCATAATCAGTAAGCCTTTATCAAACAATCGATCAAAAAACGAAACGGTCTTGCAGGGAAATGATCTCCTCGAATGAAAAAGATCTCAAAAAAATAGGGTGACCGCTCGTGCTATAATACGAGTCTATGATAACCGTACCTTCTTGCTTCTATTTGCCTCACCCTTTCCATTGTACACATGATATAGACGCTGGCAATACCGCCATCAAGGTCTTTTCTGTACAGGGGTGTCGTCGCTTTACAACGGCAGAGATTCTAAAAAACCCTGCCCCTTTGCTGCAGCATTTAGCAGAAGAAAAGGCCACAGGGATTCTATGGCGCTCCTCTCTCCCTCCCCTCGTTGAAGAGGAAATGAAAGCGCACTTAATAAAGTTCCCGCTCTTTTCGGTTCAGAAGGAAGATCTCATCCCGCACTTAAAGCAATGGCGATATAAGACCAGTGAACTCGGTTTAG
This sequence comes from Vampirovibrio sp., assembly GCA_050916035.1. Lineage (GTDB taxonomy): Bacteria > Cyanobacteriota > Vampirovibrionia > Vampirovibrionales > JAJTHC01 > JAJTHC01. The sequence goes on from CP050876.1 coordinate 219,338, forward strand.
ATCGTATGATTAACCTCCTACTCAGCCGTCGGCAAAAGCCCGAAAACGACCTCGTTATTCTGAGCCTAGGGACGGCCACCACCGTTGACTTTATACAAAATGACCGTCATTTAGGGGGATGGATTCAAGGGGGGCTTCGCTGCTGGCAAAACACGCTCTATGAAGCAGTCCCCCATTTAAGTCCTTTTCGTCCAGACCCTAAGCACCCCATCAGCACGGAAAATGGCTTAGGCCTTGATACGAGATCCGCCTTGGCAGTGGGGGCAGAAGAGCCTTATCTCTGGGGCTTAATGAAGACCATAGAATCCCGTATCGCGGCCTTAAACTCACTTGGCGGGGAAATTAGCTTTCACCCAACCCTCATCAGTACGGGAGGCGACGCCGAATGTCTCTATCAAAATCCCCTGATAAAAACGTTTGGCTGGCCTTTAGAACCCCTTCAAGACGCGTCCTGCCTAAGTCTCTTCACCTGAATCAGGCACGGACAAGTGAGACAAACCCGCTTGGTCTGCTAAATATAGCCAACACGGTACACGACCTTCATGTTTTTCCGCCGAATAGGGAATGAGGGGTAATTGAGCCAAACCCGCACGGTCCATCAATTTTTTCGCCGTATCAATCGACGCCGCCCGTTCACGATTGGTGCACTTGTCCGTCTTGGTCAAGACAATCATCACAGGCAAGTCGTGATACAGTAACCAGTCCAACATATCAATATCAGTAGACATAAACCCATGCCGTGCGTCGATTAATTGGACGACCATGTCAATGGTATCGCGATATTTCAAATATTGTTGAAACGATTTATTCCAATCCGCTTGTTCTTTTTTAGAGACCTTCGCATAGCCATAACCTGGTAAATCCACAAACAACCATCGACGAGGGACAGGAAAGGCTTCACTGCTACACTGGGCTTCATAAAAATTCATCAATCGGGTTTTACCAGGGGTGTTGGAAGTTCTCGCCAAGTTTTTACGCCCCAACATCGAATTAATCCAAGACGATTTACCCACATTAGAACGACCCACCATCACAATTTCAGGGCGCCCTTCTTCAGGCGCGGGAGCCAAGGCTTTATTGGGGACAGAAATTAAAATCTGACTCTCATGAATCGTAATCGGACAGATTTTAGCATGGAGATTCGCCATCATAAAAGAAGATCTCTTTCTCAATAAAGTCTAAACGCAGACAAAAGGATTCGGTTAATGGGTCAGCTGGAGATGTCCTGACAAATCCACCACTTTGGCCACAAAGACAAAAACCAGATTCATGATCAACATCATAAAAAAGAGTCGCCAAAAAACGGCCTGTTGTTTTTCTTCAGGCTGAAATCGAGCGTACAAAGCAGGAATCGACACAAAAGGCATCAACAAAGTAGCCCCCATCCACGGGAGACTGCTAATGGACTGCTGCTTACAGAAACGATTAATGGCCAACAAAAAAGCGACATTGGGAATCAACGCAATGGACCAAAACAAAAGGGGGTAATGCAAAGCAAGCATGACGGCCTCCTTAATCCTAGTGAACACCTAAAATATCTGCCCCTGAGTAAAATTCAAACAAATGAACGACTTTAAAGCAAGCATTTTTTTCAGTGTACAACAAACGCTAAAAAATGTTACTATAGTAGTCTACTTTGTTTTATTAAAGATCAGAAAGAATCCTTCGCCATGCCTTTATTCTTAACTCCTTCCACCGTTTTAACCCGTTGGGTGATGCCACTGGCCTTGGCGTTCGTTCTTATCTTGAGCAGTAGTACTTCCATGGGAGAAACCCCTTCAAGCAAACCTTGCCCACTGTTACATCAAACAAGTACCACAATAGGAAAAAAGGTGTCTTCTAGACACGTCATTGTGACAGGAGCCAGCCGAAAAGACCCTCGCGTGGTAGAAGTAATCAATGTCATTAATGGACTGCTTCACGCCGCAGAACATCGAGATATTGACGCGTTTATGAAATATTATGCCAACAATTACATTAGTGGAGACAACCTCAACCGTGCAGAACTACGCCAATTGATTCTTGACACCTGGAAAGAATATTCGGACATGACCTATGAATCCACCTTGCTAGAAATTCGGGTCAATGGAAACTGGATTACGGTGGAAAGTGAAGACACCAGCATGGCCAAAAATATCGAAGCCCCCTTTGAAATGTTTGCTTCAGGGGTCCCTGTTTATTTACAATTTTTTGATGCCAAGAAAAACGATGGCTTACTCACCACACGTGCTAGAAATTTAATGTATTTACGTAAAATCGGAGATGAATGGCGCATTGACAGCGACCAATCCCTTTATGAAGATGCCGTCTTACGTTACGGCAAGACCACGGGTCTTAACGCAGAAATTTCTGTGCCTGATAAAGTCTTCGCGGGACAATCCTACACGGCGGCTGTTTCTGCAAGCTTCCCCACTGATTCCGTCGCTGTGACCTCCGTGAATCGTTCTGAAATGGTGTATCCTCAAGCCTCTTTCGCAAGCGTCATGCGGCTCATGTCTCCTGCCGAAAACCGTTTAGAACGTGTATTCACCGCAAACACTCATAACCGTAATGAAATGGTCAGCACCAGCCTAGGCTTACTAGAAGGTAAGCGAGTCGTCAATGCCAAAGGAGAACCCGCGGTCAATTTAACCCTTGTTGGGGTCTTAACTTTTGTCAAACGAGTGAATGTCGCGGCCAAAGCCCCTGACGTCACACTGGATCAATTAAAAGGCGTGGTGAGTCGTTCCGCCAATGGAAAAATTGATTTAGAAAAGGATAGTCAAAAGCCTATAAAGAAGGAGCAAAAACCCAATGAGTAAACGTTTTTTATTAATTATTGCCCCTGAACAATTTAACGATGTTGAACTAGAAGAAACACGCAAAGCCTGCGAAGCGGCAGGTTACTTGGTTCATATTGCCTCCACCCAAACGGGAGAAGCCATCGGCATGCACGGCATGTTTGAAAATGTCGACGTGCTGGTCACAAATTGTTCCGCTCATGACTATGATGCCATTGCCATTATTGGAGGCTACGGCAGTGTCGCACACCTCTGGGAGGCTCAAAGCGTTCATGACTTGCTCCGTGACTTTCATGCCCAAAAAAAATTAGTCGCAGCCATTTGTGTGTCCCCCGTCGTCCTCGCCAAAGCAGGGTTACTCCAAGGATTACAAGCCACGGTCTGGGCCATGCCTGAATCAAAAGATGCCTTTAAGACACATGGGGTTCATTTCTCTTCGGATCCCGTGGTCAAAGTCGGCAACATTATTACCGCCAATAGCCCTGATGCCTCCCCTGCGTTTGCTCAAGCACTGGTGGGCTACTTTGAAAATGCTTTAATTTAAATACTATAAAATATACTGGGTAGCATCTTTTTTTCTTGGCCTGGTTTTATGACCATGATACAGAAGAAAGGATGCTACCCTATTATGATGAAAATTAATTTATTAAACTCTAGAAGTTCCTCACTCACTCACTCACTCACTCACTCACTCACTCACCCGAAGCTCTCAAAAGACAAGTATAGAGTCCCTGATCTTTTGTACCATTTTTCACTTGGTCAATATACAGACTCCATTCTTGAAAATGGGTTACGCTGTATGCAACACAACAATAAAGAATCATACTCTTGTATTTTTGCCGTAGATCAATATAATTTTTCAAAAACACAGTGTAAACGTCAAGAACCTGAAGCCTGTAGTAAATTAGAGAGTTTGATTTTTTACATTCAAAATAAATTAGGACGAAAACAGCCAAGGGATCAAGGTTCAGATTCACTATCTTTATTTCGCTTGCACATAGAAGATAAAGATGACCTTCAAATCAGAGACAAAAGAATACATCATTTCCCGAATGAAGGTCGTTCTGAAGAAGAAAAAAGACGCTTATGCAATGAAACGTTGTATTCTCGTTCGGATTACGAGACACATCCAACCTTAGCGACAAATGGAAGAGTGGAGTTTCTTCTTTTTAATTCAATTCCTCCGGATCGTATAGCGCTAATAAATCAAGTGCATTCTAATGATTTACCTTCTGCAACAGAGTGTAAAAAACCATGGGTATTCGATAACAATCAAAAGATTTTGAAGGCTTTTGGTCTCGATCCTCGATCGAAGAATACTTGGTAAGTAGAATTATTTAGAGTCTTGCTCGAACAAAAGTGACGCCTCCCGACTTTAAGCCCCAAGTTATGTTGAGCCGGCTGAAAGTTTTGTTTCGCTCGTTGCGTGGATTACTTGCCTTTTTGCAAGGTCAGTACATCCTTACTTGGCTTGTAAGTGAGGTGTAAATCAAGGAGTTCCTGCTGGAGATTGTCCACCGGTACGAGCCAAATGTACTGATAAAGATACTATATCCAGTCGCTCATGCCACCCCTACGGCACTTGTTACTTGAATCCGCCAAACACTTTAATAAAAATACAACGGTAGAGCAAATAAATCAGGGTACAATTTCAACGTGAGTGTTTCTTTTTGCACCATACGCTTGTTGTCTTGAAGGCTCAGTTCCACATAAATGGCATTGGGGAAACGATCAGGGTGGGATTTTAATAAAGGCATCAAAGCAATGGGGGCCAATGTTTTGACTTGAGCATCCTGCCGAGCAAAAGCGTCCAATGATGTTTCATATTGCGTCAAAAACTGCCGTTTTTGGTTTTGGGTCAGTTGCTTAATATTCGTCATCGCCCCCTGAGCTTCAGGATACCAAATGCCGTAATCGACTGAAATACGGGCCGTAACGCTTGCGTTTAAAACCGCCTGTGTGGGGTCTGTATTTTCAACCTGTACTCTTGGCACAATCACCCATGGATGTGCTCCACCCACCAATCGCCAGTGCGTCAACGGTTTCCACAAAGGCGTGGTGGTAGACGCTTCATAAAAGGCCTGCATGGCCAAGGCTTCTAACACCTGTGGGGTAGGCGTGGCATGGGGATGTTGGTAAAACCATGCCTGCTTATGTTCATTATAACGTAAGGGAGAAAGCGCATCATAGACAAAGCCTGAATTTTGAGAGCCAATGCGCAGGGAAGCTTCCCCCAAAGCAGGGGTCACCAAAGTCAATAAGAACAGCATAAGCCCCACACGGCAGATCAAAACACTTCGATTGAAAGTGGCATAAAAAAAACGAAACGGCTTCATCGTATTTGACTTTTCTGTAGGGCTAAAGGTGGGAATGAAATCAAGATCTTATCCTAATGAAATATCTTCTGGCAACTGAAGAATTTTAAAAATAGGACGCACGGCGAGACATTGCCCTGTTTGGGTATCCACGGTGAAGCGAACCGCATTAATTTGGATTTGATGGTTTTTAGCCACCTCCATTTTCACCCATCCCAATTGAGTCATGCGATGCTGAGCCGCCAAGGGATCCATGCCAATCACGCTTTCATAAGTCCCGTTCATGCCTGCATCCGTCAAAAAACCCGTATGTCCATGTAAGATACGAGCATCATTCGTTTGAACATGGGTATGAGTGCCCACCACGACAGAAGCCCCCAATTGAGACGCATAACGAGCCAAAGCCCCTTTTTCAGCGGTGGCTTCCGCATGAATATCAACAAACACAATCGGCGTCACGTTCAATAATTGCGGCAGGCTATCTTCTAAGGCTTCCCACGGAGAATTATAATTAGCCATGTAGACCTGCCCCAATAAATTAAGCACGCCCACCTTCTGTCCCTTGACATCTACAATGCGAAACCCCTTGCCTGGCACCCCTGAACCTGCAATATTGGCGGGGCGAATCAAGCGTTCTGCCTCATTCATAAAGCCAAAAGAATCCCTACGGTCAAACGTATGATTACCCCCCGTCAAGGCATGAAAACCATGGCCCACCATGTCTTGATAATGCTTTTCAGAGGTGCCTGCCCCGTGCGTTAAATTTTCAACATTCGCCATCAACATATCAGGCAGATCATCTAGCTCATGCTCTAAAAAATAATAGACGCCTTCTCTACCAGGACGACCAACAATATCACCAAAGAACATAATATCGAAGGTGGGCATAAAAAATCACTTTCTATAAAAAGCGTAACGATTGTTTTCATTATGCCTCAAAGCCACTTAAGATTCAATCACAGAAAACCACCTCCTCATATACGGAGGTGGTTTCAGCCTCTATTTCGTAAGGGCTAAGCAGTGGTATTGAGATAAGTCCCGACACTGCCCGCTTGCTTGTCTAACAATTTCTTATTCGACTCTTGCATGGCTTCGTACATTTTAAGATTCACCTGACGTTGCGACTGCGCCAACATCATACCCCGTTCCTGCAAGTACAGATTATTCATATAGCCCCCTTGAGCATAAGCACCTGGACCATCCAAGAGGCTGGGGTTATTCATCGCCACAGCACCTGCTTGATTAGACAAAGCCGCCATCTGTTGGGCTCCATTCATCAAGCCATACTGAGCATTCATTGTTTGAAGCATCGCAATTTGATTAAAAGCAGAAGTGGTTGCTAAGCCCATGACGACATCCTCCTTATTTGAAAAACCCTCATTTATCATCCTACGTTGATTGTAGTAGTAAAGGGTTTATCTGTCAAGAGACTCTTTTCTTAAATAAACCTATAGCCCTTAAGGACAAAAACCCTCGACCCAAGGTGCCGAGGTTTCTTGAATCGTATGGAGAACTGTTTCGTTTTAACGAGGTCCCGCATATCGAAAGGTGGGAACGGGATCCGCATAGCCTTGTGGCGCAGGAGCGTAAGCCTGTGGCGCAGGAGCGTAAGCCTGTGGCGCAGGAGTGTAGCCTTGTGGGGCGGGAGCGTAGCCTTGTGGGGCGGGAGCGTAGCCTCGTGGCGCAGGAGCGTAAGCCTGTGGCGCAGGAGCGTAGCCTTGTGGGGCGGGAGCGTAGCCTTGTGGGGCGGGAGCGTAGCCTCGTGGCGCAGGAGCGTAAGCCTGTGGCGCAGAAGCGTAGCCTTGTGGGGCGGGAGCGTAGCCTCGTGGGGCGGGAGCGTAGCCTCGTGAAGAGGCATAACCTGGTTGTGGTGGTGGATAACTAATAGCGGGATGCATAAAACTTTGTGAAGGAGAGTACGCTACATTGGGTTGTCCAATAGGGATCAAGGCATCATAACCAACGGGTTGACGGTAAATGGTATCATCACTACGGCCCAACATTAATTCCACCAAGCTATAAACCGGCTGAGGCGATTGACCGACATATTGTGGGGCCATATAACCCAAGAAGCCATCTTGTCGAACGTAGCTGTCATATTTGACGGGATTATATCCCACTTTAGGATCATACCCTTTATAACGCGGACTACTGGGAATAATCTGTGCTTGTGGAGCGGGAGCATAGGCCTGTGGGGCAGGAGCATAAGCCTGTGGGGCAGGAGCATAAGCCGTATTATAATGGGTTGACATCCGTCGTGGATTCCTTTTAGATGAGTGCCTTGTAATCACTGTGGTGTGGACGGTTGACAAATCCTTTTGCCGACCTACGCCACTGTTAAAATTTGTAGAATAAATGAAATGCTTTGGTAAAGTCTCACACACACTACAATAAACAAGCCGAAAACAACTTGTTTGTCTTTTTAATACATTTCGTTACAACACCCGATTAAAAGACGCTTTTCTGTAAGCCCCCATCCACCACTAAAGTTTGTCCTGTGAGATACGTGGTGGCTTCCCCACATAAAAAATGAATCACGTGGGCAAATTCAGCAGGACTTCCTAAGCGCTGTGCAGGAATTTGTTGTTCAATCTGACGCTGCGCTTGCAAAGGCGTCGTCCCTGATTGTTCTGCTCGAAACTGAAACAGTTGCTTTAAGCGTTCGGTCTTAATATAACCAGGGGCCACACAGTTAACCGTCACGCCTGAAGCCGCCACTTCATTCGCCAATGTTTTAGAATAGGCCGTCACCCCTGCCCGAAATGTGTTTGACACCGCCAAGTGCGCCACGGGTTCTTTCGCCGCGACAGAAGTCACCGTAATCACTCGTCCCCAACCGCGTTCCACCATCAAAGGCACAAAGGCTTGATTTAATTGCGTCACCCCTAAAAAAAGCCGATTAAACCCATGGGTCCAATCCACATAAGCGGTGTCTAAAACGCTCGAAGGAGGGGGGCCCCCTGTATTATGAATCAAAATATCTGGTCCCATGGGCCACGCCGCAAACACCGCCTCAATCAACTGGCTTCGTTGGCTTGCCACACTCAAGTCACAGGCATGGATCCACACGTCAATGCCATGTTTTTCTTCAAGCTCCGCTTTCACTTGGGTTAAACGCTCCAGATTACGAGCCACCAAAAAAAGAGGATACCCTTCTTCCGCCAAACGATTGGCAATCCCCAAGCCTAGACCTTGTGAACTGGCACAAATAAGGGCGTTACGCTGATATGAATGTCGATAAACAGGCATCATTGAAGTCTTCCTATGGGTCAAACGTTTAACCTAAAGCTCACGAAAAGCTTAGGCTCCCATTATAGAAGAATACCTTCAAAGCACCTAGGATTTTTTAAAACCATGGCTTGTAGTGTTCGTACTTTTACGTTTTACTGAAAGAACATGGTTAAATAAGGATGGATACAATGGTTACTTCTCACTCTGATTCACGGTCTTCTTTAAAGCGCTTTGAAGATCGAGAGGCCCTCAGTCTTCGGTCCATTGAAATCATTCGGGGTTTTACCGAAAATGCACCAGGTTCTGTCTTAATCAGTTACGGCAAAACCAAAGTCATGTGCACTGCCACCATTGAAGATCGTGTTCCTAAACATATTTACACCCCCAACGGTTCACATGGATGGCTCACCGCGGAATATAGCTTACTGCCTGGTTCTACGAACACACGCGCCAGCCGAGATCGTTATAAAGTGTCTGGACGCACCATGGAAATTCAACGACTCATTGGACGCACTTTACGCACCGCGGTGGATTTACCTCATCTCGGGCAGCGTACCATTCATTTAGATGCAGACGTTCTACAAGCGGATGGTGGCACACGTGTGGCCGCCATTACAGGGTCTTATGTGGCGTTAATGGATGCCTTATACCATATTCAAAGCCTTGAACTGGCCAAAAATCCGCGGCTTAAAATGTGGCCCCTCCCGCATTTGGCTCCTGTGGCGGCTGTTTCGGTGGGGCTAATTAAAGGGGAAGTCGTCTTAGATTTGGATTACAATGAAGATTCTAGCGCCGAAGTCGATGCCAATATCGTCATGAATGGAAACGGACAACTCTTAGAAGTACAGGCCAGCAGTGAAGAAGCGCCTTTTGACCGTAGCGTGATGAATCAATTTTTAGATGCGGCAGAAGTAGGGATTCAACAGTTGCTACAATTGCAACAAGACGCACTCAACGCCCCTAAAGGCGAAGCCGTACGCCTTATTATTTAAAGACGCCACGGATTATATAAAGGCCTTGCCTTCGTCTTATCTTCCCCTTACACTAGACGTCTATTGATACCTAAGCCTGATGTGAATCAGCCTAACCCTAAAGGTTTTTATTGATGAATCCCCAAACGCCTAAATCCTCCACGGCTTCACGTGCTCCGTCTACGACTAAAAACACGACAAATTTTACCTATGATGTTTTACCGCGTCAAGCCCGTAGTACCGCACCCAAAATAAAAGTCACCCGCAAAACAAAAGCTAAAACCACCACACTGAACTGGGATGCCATTATTGCGGACTCCAAAAAAACAACGAAGCCCGCTCGTCAAGTAGAGGCCGCTGACGCTACCAAAACCACCCCTTCTAAAAGCACGCACCAATTTTCTAAATTTATCAAGCCCACCAAGACTAAAAAAACGGAGGGCCCGACGGTCAAATCTTCTTCTCAAAAGGGGTCTCTTTCTAAACACAAGGCCCGTCCACACGCTGAAGACGTCATCGCATCAGAAGGCATTCGTTTAAATAAATTAATTGCCAATTTTTCGACGTATTCTCGTCGTCAAGCCGATACCTTCATTGAATCGGGTAAGGTCACCCTCAATAGCCAAAAAATTACGGAACTCGGTTGTATCGTTGCCAAACCTCAAAACGTCCGTATTGAAGTCAATGGCGTCTTGATTAAAACTCAACAACGTACCCAAAGCATTGTCATGAATAAACCCAAAGACTGTATTAGCACCCGACGAGACGAAAAAGGACGACGCACCATTTATGACGTCCTTCCTGAAGAACTGAAGGGATTAAAACCCGTTGGCCGTCTGGACCGTAACAGTACAGGGCTATTACTACTCACCAATGATGGAGACATGGTGAATCTACTGACCCACCCCAAATACCACTTCCCTAAGGTGTATCGAGTGGAACTCGATCGTGTCGTCTCCAACCCTGAAGCCTTGGCCAAAAAATTATTAGAAGGTATTTTACTAGACGGTGAAACTCAAATCGCCCAAGCCACCGAAGTATTTATGGTAAAACCCACCATTTGGGGCATTAGCATTAATGCAGGCATGTACCGCCAAGTCCGACGAATGTTTGAAGCGTGTCAATATGATGTGAAATCGTTAAAACGCATCGCCATGGGTAATTTTCAATTATCAGGGCTTAAACCTGGAGAATGGCGAGAACTCCGCTATAATGAAGTACAATCCCTCAAAAATTCGGCACTGGCTGCGTTTAAAGAAGCAGAAAAGATTAAACGCCTAGATGCAAAAGCCTCTAAAATCAATGCCCGCTTAGCACGAGAGGGAAGAGATTCCGTTGAAAAACAAATGAGTCGATTTTTAAGTGATTTAGACCCCAAGCTAGAAGCTGAATTTATTTAAACCATGAAAACATCTGTCCTTGAACCCACTTTAGAACGCTCCATCGGGACGGCTCAAGACCTTTTACAGCAGTTCGGCCTCCGTCAGACGGAATGCAGACGACAAGTACTCGACACCATTTTAGCAAGCCAAACGCCCTTAAGTCACGCCGAAGTGGTACAACGTCTGGCTTCGCAAGCCTTTGACCGAGCGACCTTGTACCGAAATTTAATCTATTTAGTAGACGCAGGACTCTTAGAGCGTCACCATTTTGGAGACCACGTCTGGCGATTCAGTCTCCATACACATCTTGAGGAAAAAAGATCCCTCCCCTCCCTTTCCGAAGAAGCCTCTCATCATCATCATCCTCACTTTGTCTGTGAACGCTGTCATGGTGTAGACTGTTATGCCTTTGCCGTCGACTTAGAAACCATTCTCGGCCTAGAAAATAAAAAAGACTTACCCTTTATTCACGAATTGGTATTACGGGGTATTTGCAAAACGTGTCGCTAGATTAAAGGTTTTCAGGGTACCAATGCAACTGTTTTTGAATGGCTTCCACCAACTTTTTGCTTTGCCCTTGATGCGCTGCTAAAAGCTGAAATCCTGCATTACTGAGGCGATCCGCTTCCTGCGTCTGCGTCATCAGTGCCACGATGGCATGCTTTAAGGCCAACATATCCTGCACCTGAAGACCTGCTTCATACGCATGAACGGTGTATACAATTTCCTTAAAGTTAGACATATAAGGGCCAAATAAGACAGGCGTGCCCGTCATGAGAGGTTCTAAAATATTATGCCCACCCAAGTGAGGCAGAAAACTCCCTGCCACAATGGCAAAATTTGAAAACGCAAAAATATCTTTAAGTTCACCAATGGTATCGACCAGGACCATTTTATCCTGATTGGGATGTTGAGGGCTTAACGAAGAGCGCAAACGATAACGAAAAGTTTCTTCGCGCAATAATTTGCTCACCTGAGCAATACGTTCAGGGTGTCGAGGCGCCAGCACAAAACGCAATTCAGGAAAATCTCGCGACAATTCATAACACACTTGTAATAATAAGGCCTCTTCCCCTTCATGGGTGGAAGCCATGGTCAAAACCACGGTGCCTTCTGGAAAGTTAAATAAGGTTTTTAAACGTTCGCTACTTTCTAAGGACGTCGTCGTTAAGGGGACATCAAATTTAAGATTCCCCATGGTCGACACGCAAGCCCGTCGCTCTGGCAAGAGTAAGGATTGAAGACGCTGTGTATCCGCTTGGGTTTGCATATAGGCATTGTCGATTCGACTCAGTACAGGAGAGAGAAAAGGTTTAATCCATTGATATTTTTGGAAAGACTTGTCCGACAAACGCCCGTTAATTAAATACAACGCGGTAGAAGACAAGCCCCCCACCTGCCCTAAAAAATAAGGCCACAGTTCTGTTTCCGTAATCATCACTAAATCAGGGCGAATGGCACGCAACCAAGGTAAAACCGAAAAAGAAAAATCATAAGGAAAATAAAAAACGATACACGACTCACCCAAGCTGTCTTGAGCCAAGTGCTGCCCTGTTTGAGTCGTGGTACTAATCACAACATTCATCTGGGCGTCGAGCAAAGATTGAGCCAAAGGCTTAATGGCGAGAAATTCTCCCACCGAAACCGCATGAATCCAAACGACAGGCCGTTGACGGTCCACGTTTCGTAAACGCGCCTGCAAGGCAGAAGGAATACACCCCATTTTTTGCCAAAAGCCCGCCCTGAATTTGGGCACAAATGCAAAAGCCAACAACCACAACGGGGATAAAAACACAGCCCCTAGAACCCATAAAACCTGATAAATAAGCAAAATTATCCAAATAGGGATAGGTGATAAAAACACAAAAGGCCTCTTCCTAAGATCCCCCAAGCGAAAAACGAGTCTGATCAAAACATTTGAATCAACGTCTATTTCACTTAGGGGACCCATTAAAACCACTTAGGAAAGCAATACGAATGCGATAAAGAAGAAATTAACCAATAAGGTCGTCATCCGCAAGATGAGTAACCTTTTCATCAAAATCCGCATCCATTCTCATCCCCATGGACGAGGCAAAACTATCATCAAGCAAGAAATCACTGAAGCTTTCCACATCGGGTGAACCAAACATGCTTTCAATTTCTTCCAAAATAGCCGAAGGCTTACGCGCATTGGATTTTTGACTCATCGAATCTTCTTGCTCTAGTTCAAGGCGTTGATCCTTAAAGCTAGGGAAACCTGTCCCTGCAGGAATCAAACGACCAATAATCACGTTTTCTTTTAAACCACGTAGCATGTCCAAGCGACCTTCAACCGCTGCTTCTGTCAAAACGCGCGTGGTTTCTTGGAAGGATGCCGCTGAAATAAAGCTTTCCGTATTTAAGCTGGCCTTGGTAATTCCCAACAGCACAGGAGAATACGCGGCAGGTCGTTGCCCCGCTTCTTCGGATTGACGATTGGCTTCATTCAGGACTTTCATATCCACCAATTCACCACCAAGTAAGAAGGTATCTCCGCTTTCATCAATACGTACTTTACGAGTCATTTGACGCACGATAATTTCAAGGTGCTTGTCCGCAATTTCAACGCCTTGTGAACGATAAACCCGCTGAACCTCTTCCACCAAAAATTGACTGACGGCTTCAACACCAGAAATTTCAAGTAATTCATGGGGATTAATCGAACCATCCGTAATTTGTTCACCGGCGGCGATGCGTTGACCATCTTCAACGAGCAAATTAGCCCCCAAAGGAATCGACACTTCAAAACGCCCATTTTCAGCATCGACCACATAAACATGTGGTACTTCTTCATCCCAAGTCAATTCTATTTTGGCATCATAAGGGGCCAAAACCGCAATTTCTTTAGGTTTACGACCTTCTAAAAGTTCTTCAACTTTAGGAAGACCTTGAACAATATCCCCTGTTTTTTGACGTTCAAAAATCAAGGTGGCAATCAAATCCCCTTGCTGAACCAATCCATAGTTTTCTGCTTGCAGCTGAGTCCCTGGACTAATCAAGTAAGGACGACCAATATGAAGGACCACGTCTTGTCCATCAATCGCTTCCACCTGCGCGGAATCTATCGACAAGGTCCCTTTGTTATCCAATGCTTGTCCAACGCGAATGAAATCACCCACTTTAATAATGAGTTCGCCTTTAAGGGTTTGTGCTTTCAAATGTTTTTGAGACACCAACAACAAACGACGTACTTCACGTGTTTCCGCATCTTTAGGCAGTAAAATCGTGCCTTGTGTCGTGGCTAAAACTTGCGATTTGACAACCGATCCATTTTTTTCAATAATGTCGCCATCCTTAACCAATAACATGGTTTTGGTTGCATTGGCCCGTAAAGATTCCGCACTATTATTATGACGAATCGTAATATGTTCCAAGACCACCACTTTTAATTCTTGATCCTCTTCACTTAAGGATTGAAGTTCGGTCACCCCCTTCAAACGAGACATAAAGCCGCCCATTTGAAGCACTAAGCTGGTACGTAATAAGGAAGTCCCCTCCACGGAACGAAGTTTCGCACCGTCAGTGGCTTGTAATTGCGTGACAGGAATCACACGAATATGTTCTTCTTCTGTTGACATGAATTCAATATTCACTTCACGAGGCGCTACATCATACTCGTAAACGGGACGAATTAACACTTCCGCAAATTCAAGAGAAGAGGTGTCATCGGTGTCTGGGTTGAAATTATCTTCCGCATCCGCAATTTGATAAGTAATCGTCACCAAACTACGCTCCGTGGCTTTGACACCAGGGGCGACCTCATCACCGGCTTCCACAATGGTGCCGTCTTCCACATGTAGATCTTTCACTTCATCGACACGGTACAATTCACCAGGTCGAACAATGACTTCATGAATAATATCATTTTCTTCAACAAAGCTGACCACCCCATCAATACGGGCATAAATACCGTTGACTAATTCCGTGCCAGCTTTGACAAACATACCCGATTCTAAACCTGGTGCTTTCAAAGAAATATCTTTGGACACTTGATGAATTTCTTCAGGAATAAAAAGCACCTTACCCGCTTTGGTCACAATTTGCTGCTCGTCTACTTCGACCCCTTCGTAGCGAATTTCACCACTGGTAGGCACCGAAATAGAATCATCGACCAATTCGGCAATAATACTTCCATTTTCTACGCTGGTGCCTTGAGGGGCTTTAATCACGTAGGTTTCTTCAATTTCATCCAAATCATTCGCCACTTGCCAGAGCATTTCTTTTTTGGTTTGCACAAAAGTAGCATTGGCAGGACTCACCGAAGCAATCACCACAGTCAATTCTTTACCCTGTTCAATGACCTTCACGTCTTCATGGTTGATGTTGGCATCAACGGTCACTAAATCCTCTGGCAAACGTACTTCTCCACCATATTCTGTTTGAAGCATGGTTTCAGCCAAAACATCGTCTGCAAAAACCGTTTGGCCATCCTTCACTTGAAGATCCGAACCAGCGGGCAGGTTATAGACATCTCCACCCAGTACCCAAATCGTACCACTACGGTTTGAGGTTCTGGAAATGTTGCCTTGACGATCGCGCTTTTCATCCGCTTCAAAGCCTTCATAGCGAACCTTACCACTTAAATCCGCCGTAATATCCTTGGTGGCTTTTTCAGTCAAGCGGTTCATATTACCACGTGCGGAACTCGGATCAAACTCAAAAATTGCTTGGCCCAGCGCTACCACTTCATTTTTCTTATGCACAAACAAAGTGGCACCAAAAGGAACCGTATAAATATCTTCTTCGCCCTGAGCGGTTTCCACAATCAATTGACAATCTTTCGCCGCAACATCCACCAAATCACCATGACGCGTACGGAAGTCACGCACAGGCACGGCCGTTTTAACTTTACCCGCCCGAGTAGATTTTACCGTTTCACGAGACACGCCACCACTAAATACCCCCCCTGTGTGGAAGGTACGCATGGTGAGCTGCGTTCCCGGTTCTCCAATCGACTGAGCGGCCATAATACCGATGGCTTCGCCTTGATCCACCAATTTATTAGTGGTTAGCGACCAACCATAACATTTTTGACAAATTCCGAAATTGGTTTCACAAGTCAGGCCAGAACGCACTAAAATGGCTTCAATACCCGCTTCATTGATGGCTTGAGCAATGGCCTCCGTCATAACTTGTCCAGCCTGTACCAAGACTTCTCCCGTTTCAGGATGCACCACATCCACGGCAGACGCGCGAGATACGATACGGTCTTCCAGCGTGACCACAATAGAAGACCCATCACTGATCGAGCGCATCCATACCCCTTTTTGGGTCCCACAATCTTCTTCAGTAATAATGACATCCTGAGCCACATCCACCAAGCGACGCGTCAAGTACCCTGAATCGGCCGTTTTCAAAGCCGTATCAACCAAGCCTTTTCTCGCACCATAACTGGAAATAATGTATTCCGTTACACTCAACCCTTCACGGAAATTGGTTTTAATGGGAACGTCAATAATTTGTCCTTGAGAATCGGCCATCAAACCGCGCATCCCGACCAATTGACGCACCTGAGAAAGGTTCCCTCTCGCGCCTGAAAACGCCATCATATAAATAGAGTTTAACTTGTCAAAGTTTTCCACTACAGCCTTGGTCAAGGTTTCATTGGTTTCCGCCCAAGTGTCGATAACCTTGGTATAACGTTCGACTTCCGTGATTTCTCCACGCAAATAACGTTGACGAGATTGACTAATTTCATCTTCCGCCTTTTGCATCAATTCTTTTTTCACCGCGGGAACATCTAAGTCATCAATCGAAATCGTCACCCCTGCCAATGTGGCATAACGAAACCCTAAGTTTTTCAATAAGTTCGCCAAGTTACCGGCCTTAGCGCCCCCATGTTCATTATAAACATCTGAAATGAGCTTACCCAGCTCTTTTTTATTCATAATTTTGTTATAGAACTCGGTTTTTTTCTTGCTTTGCAGAGCCATCATATCGGAAAACCTCTTTCTTTTCATTAAAGGGAAACATAAAAGTAGAAGACGCTCACGATTTCGCAATCGCCTTCTACACAAATATCATCTAGGCTTGAGCCAAGGCTTGACGCACCGTTTTGTTGAAAATAATACGGCCTACGGTGGTATCTAAAAGGACCCCATCATGGTCACGCACGTGAATTTTAGCGTGAATATCAATCACCTTCGCTTCAAACGCCGCTAACGCATCATCAAAACTGAAGAAGCGCATGCCTTCTCCCTTTTTAGCATGAGGATTGTCCAACGTTAAGTAATACAAACCCAGTACCATGTCTTGAGTGGGCGTAATGGCTGGTTTTCCCGTGGCAGGCAATAAGACGTTATTGGTCGCCAGCATCAACATACGCGCTTCGGCTTGTGCTTCTAAGGACAAAGGAATGTGAACGGCCATTTGGTCACCGTCAAAGTCAGCGTTAAATGCGGTACAGACCAAGGGATGCAACTGAATCGCGCGCCCTTCTACCAAAACAGGTTCAAAGGCCTGAATACCCAAACGGTGCAAAGTAGGCGCACGGTTCAATAAAACAGGGTGTCCTTTAATCAATTCTTCTAAAACATCCCAGACAATAGTGTCACCACGCTCAATTTTTTTCTTGGCCGATTTAATATTTTGGCACTCACCCCGTTCAAT
Source organism: Vampirovibrio sp. (assembly GCA_050916035.1). Classification (GTDB taxonomy): domain Bacteria; phylum Cyanobacteriota; class Vampirovibrionia; order Vampirovibrionales; family JAJTHC01; genus JAJTHC01. The sequence goes on from CP050876.1 coordinate 236,647, forward strand.
CAATTTATTAATGACAAAAGGCTTGAACAATTCAATCGCCATTTCTTTCGGCAAACCACATTGATGCAAGTTCAACCTAGGACCTACCACAATAACCGAACGACCCGAATAGTCGACTCGCTTACCCAACAAGTTCTGACGAAAACGTCCTTGTTTCCCTTCAATAATGTTAGACAAAGACTTCAAAGGACGGTTATTAGGACCAACGACGGTACGGCCACGACGACCGTTATCAATCAGGGCATCCACCGATTCTTGTAACATCCGCTTTTCGTTACGAATGATAATTTCAGGCGCACCCATATCAATTAAACGAGCCAAACGGTTATTACGGTTAATGACACGACGATACAAATCATTCAAATCTGATGTCGCAAAACGACCCCCATCCAACTGCACCATCGGCCGCAAATCAGGAGGTGTCACAGGCAAGATTTCCATCACCATCCAACTGGGATCCGTCTTACTGCCCATCAACAATTCAACCAAACGTAAACGCTTCATGAGCTTGGTTTTTTTCTGGCTGGCAGTCGCCCCCAACGTATCGACTAGGCCTTTTAATTCGCCTGCCAATTCCACCATATCTAAATTTTGCAACATGGTCTTAATGGCTTCTGCCCCAATGCCCACTTCAAATTGAGCTTCTTCATTCTCATCTAAAATACGGTCGTATTCTTCTTCACTCATCAGTTGGCCATAAACCAATTCCGTATTTCCAGGGTCCAACACGACATAGGCATTAAAGTAAATAATTTGCTCTAAGTCTTTTAAAGGCGTGTCCAACAATAAGCCCATGTAACTGGGAATACCTTTTAAAAACCAGATATGACTGACAGGAGCCGCCAATTGCACATGGCCCATACGAACACGGCGCACCCGTGCTTCTGTGACTTCTACCCCACAGCGTTCGCAGACAATACCACGGTGACGAACACGCTTATATTTACCACAATAGCATTCCCAGTCCTTGGTGGGTCCAAAAATCCGTTCACAAAATAAACCACCCATTTCGGGCTTTAAGGTTCGGTAATTAATAGTTTCAGGCTTTAAGACTTCACCATGAGACAAATTTAAAATACGATCTGGTGACGCAATACCAACACGAATATAATCAAAATGGTCGATGTTTGTGCTAACCAAGGGGGCGTTCCTCCGATTTTCCATCGCTTACCGAGTAAACAAAGGGGCTACTACATTTTTATTGAAAAGGCCCTCCCCCTTACAAGGTGCTGCAAGGGGGAGATGCTTTTAATCTGCAAAAAAGTTTAACAATTCCGAATCAGCAGGCACAATCAAGCGTTGCTTATGTGCTTTTTTAACGGCAGAGTCATCCGACATTAAGTCGACTTCAACTTCTTTATCATTTTCATCCTTTTTGATGACCGACAAGTCCAAACCAATACTTTGAAGCTCACGCACCAAGACCTTAAAGGATTCAGGAATTCCTGGACGCGTTAGGTTTTCACCTTTAACGATCGCTTCATACGCACGGCTACGGCCTGTGACATCATCCGACTTAATCGTCAACATTTCTTGCAGGGTATACGCGGCACCATAGGCTTCCAAGGCCCACACTTCCATTTCCCCAAAACGTTGACCACCAAATTGAGCTTTACCACCCAAAGGCTGCTGAGTCACCAAACTATAAGGACCCGTAGAACGAGCATGGATTTTATCATCCACCAAGTGAACCAGCTTCATGAGAAACATGTAACCAATCGCTACAGGATTATCAAAAGGCTCACCCGTTCGGCCGTCTAACAATTTCGCTTTACCCGTGGGATAAATCCAATGCTTGCCTGAAGATTCAATGGCTTCTTCTAATTCTTGACGAACCGCTTTTAAAGAGGCCTCTTCACCATACATTTCATCAAAAGGAGGCACCTCATAAAGCTTACCGTTCAAAAAGGCCGCCAGCCCCAACATCGTTTCATACGTTTGGCCGACATTCATCCGAGAAGGAACACCCAAGGGGTTCAACACCACATCCACTGGCGTTCCATCAGGCAAGAAGGGCATGTCTTCAACGGGTAAAATACGAGAAACAATCCCTTTGTTTCCGTGACGACCCGCCATTTTATCACCCACACTCACCTTACGACGCTGAGCCAAATAGACCCGAACCACCGTATTTGCGCCAGGGGGTAAATCGTCGCCTTTTTCACGTTCAAAGACTTTGACATCCACCACGCGACCGCCTTCACCATGAGGCACTCGCAAGGAATTGTCTCGTACATCTCTGGCTTTTTCAGCAAAGATGGCACGAAGCAACTTTTCTTCAGGAGGATGTTCCGCCTCCCCTTTAGGGGTAATTTTACCCACTAAAATATCATCAGCGTACACTCTGGCCCCGACCCGAATAATGCCCTGCTCATCTAAGTTTCGCATCGCATCTTCACTCACGTTAGGCAATTCACGCGTAATTTCTTCAGGTCCCAACTTCGTGGCACGGGCATCAATTTCAAATTTTTCAATGTGAATAGACGAAAAAATATCATCAGAAACCAAACGCTCTGAAATAAGAACCGCATCCTCAAAGTTGTAGCCTTCCCATGGCATAAACGCAACCAGTACGTTCTTACCCAGGGCAAGCTCTCCTTCTTTTGTGGAGGCTCCATCGGCAATCACATCTCCCGCTTTCAAAGTGACCCCTTCTTTGACAATCGGCACTTGGTTTAAGCAGGTGTCTTGGTTAGAGCGCACATATTTCATCAGCTTATGACGAATCACCTTATTGGTTTCTTCATCACGCACATCCACAAATAAGCCCGTCACCTTTTCAACCACACCTGAAACCGTGGACTTCATGCACATGCCTGAATCCAACGCGACACGTTTTTCAAGCCCTGTTCCAACCGCGGCTCTTTGTGTACGCAATAAAGGAACGGCCTGACGCTGCATGTTAGCCCCCATTAAGGCGCGGTTGGCATCGTCATGCTCTAAAAAAGGAATCAATGAGGTTCCCACTGAAACAATCTGAATCGGGGAGCTCCCCACATAATCAACGGTATCCGCCGTGGTGGTGGTGAAGTCATTACGGTAGCGAACAGGAACGGCATTGCCGATAATCGCACCTGTTTCAACATCACGACGCAAGTCACCAGGGGCGATACGGTAACGATCTTCTTCATCGGCGGACAAGTAATCAAGGTCACTGGTCACCACCCCATTTTTCACGACGAAATAAGGGGTTTCAAGGAATCCGTAGTCGTTGACTCGAGCAAACGTCGAAAGGCTGCCGATCAAACCCGCGTTAGGACCTTCAGGCGTTTCTACAGGACAAATCCGCCCATAATGAGAAGGATGAATATCTCGAACCGCAAACCCTGCACGTTCTCGAGTCAATCCACCAGGCCCTAAAGCAGACAAACGACGCTTGTGCGTCAATTCAGCCAAAGGATTGGTTTGATCCATAAACTGAGACAACTGAGACGAACCAAAAAATTCACGAATCGCGGCGAGCAAAGGCTTCGGATTCAACAAGTTATTCGGCGTCAAGGTTTCCGTGTCTTGTAAGGTCATACGTTCTTTCACGATACGCTCTAAACGAGACAGACCCACGCGGAACTGATTTTGTAACAGCTCACCCACAGCGCGAATACGACGATTCCCCAAGTGATCAATATCATCGACCGCCCCTTCATCGTAGTGAAGACTAATCAGGTAATCCACCGCCGTAATAATATCCCCAATCGTCAGCGTACGTACTTGGTCTGGAACACTTAAACCAAGCTTTTTATTCATTTTATAACGACCCACCTTACCCAAGTCGTAGCGCTTGTCATCAAAAAAGCGAGACTCCAGTAATTGACGTCCACCACTCACACTAGGAGGATCTCCCGGACGAAGCTTTTTGTAAACTTCAATCAACGCCTCTTCCATCGTGTCCGTCGTATCTTTATCTAACGTACGGCGTAAAAATTCAAAGTGGCGCAAACGCCCTTCCATATCTTGTTCACTTAAGCCCAAAGCACGAAGCAAGACGGTCGCAGGAATTTTACGATTTTTGTCAATTTTGACATAAATCACATCATTCACGTCCGTTTCAAACTTAAGCCAAGCCCCACGATTAGGAATCAACGTGGCGTTAAAGGTACGCTTTCCATTTAAAGCGGTTTCTTTTTTGAAATAAATACCAGGAGAACGCACCAACTGAGACACAATCACTCGCTCTGCTCCGTTGATGATAAAAGTCCCGCGATCCGTCATCATCGGAACTTCACCAATATAGGCTTCTTGTTCTTTAATTTCACCCGTATCTCGGTTAATAAGGCGCATCTTAATACGCAACTGCTTGGCGTAGGTGGCTTCATTATGACGAGCCTCTTCTACGGTATACTTCGGTTTGTCAAATTGATATTCTGGTAAAAAATACAATTCTAAACGACCTGTATAGTCCCGCACGGGAGAGAAAGAAAGCAATTCTTCTTTTAGACCTTTTTCAAGAAACCATTGAAATGATTTCTTTTGAATCTCTGCAAGATCAGGCATATGATCAAGGGGAAGGTCACCAATTCCAGGAAGCGTTGAACGCTGTACCTTTGTAGCCGTCATGTACAAACCCTCTTTTAAACTATGTCGCAAGATTATTGCAATTAAATCTTACGACTCTACTTCGACGTACGAACAAGACATTCACTTTTTTAAAGAAGCAAGAAATGAGGAAGCCAAAGCCACCCCATTCAACACTTAAAACTGGTCAACACTTAAAACTCGCGCTAAAGATGTAAATCATACTAAAAAATGAAGCTCCTGCAAAACACCAAAAAGGTGTAAAATTAAAAACCGTTGTGCTCGACACAAAAGCGCAAAAGAGGAGCTGCTAAAAATAAACAGCCCCTCTTTTTAAGTGTTACTTCAGCTCGATTTTAGCACCAAGCTCTTCAAGCTTTTTCTTAATTTCTTCAGCTTCTTCTTTTTTAACGCCCTCTTTCACGGCTTTAGGCGTGTTGTCCACCAAATCTTTGGCTTCTTTCAATCCTAGACCCGTAATCGCACGGACTTCTTTCAAGACCTGAATCTTCGTTGCACCCGCATCAAGCAACATGATCGTGAAATCACTTTGCTCTTCAACGACTTCAGCCGCTGCCACAGGAGCCGCTACTGCCGCTGCTGCAGGAGCTGCCGCAGAAATGCCAAATTCATCTTCAAACGCTTTAACCAATTGAGCCGTTTGTAAAAAACTCAATTGTTTAATCTGCTCAAACACTTGTTGTGTTGTGTTATCTAATTCAACAGCCATCATCATAATGAAAGAACCTCTTTCAGCTTAACTAGTACATTACTTCAAAAATACGTGGCCTCGGCGCAAAAAGCACTTCACCCACACGAGGGAATCACCAACCCTACAGCAGAAATAGAAAACTATTCCCCTTGCTGGATTGTCGAAATCTGATCAAGCAAACGAACCAAGCCACGCTGGTTGTAGCTTAATGCATTGGCCAGACCCATCAAAGGACTTGCAATACACATCAACAACTTACCACGTAGCTCATCTTTAGAAGGCATCATGGCAAGTTCATTCACGCCAGATGCATCCATCGCATTGCCTTCTAAAAAGACGGCACGCAATTCGTTTTCTTTTTTGTTTTTCTTCAAAAACTCTTTAACCGCCTTCACCGCAGAGACTTCGTCTCCATAGCCCAAGACCAAAGCCGTAGGCCCCTTAAGAAACGGCGCCAATTGCTCAATAGACGTTCCCGCCGCGGCGCGCTTAACCAAGGTGTTTTTTGCCACCTTCACCTTAACGCCTGCGTCCATCAAATGACGACGAAGACGCGTCATTTCCGAAACAGTCAAGCCACGGTAATCGGCCAAAAGAATAATATTAGCGGTACTAATATCTTCCGTTAATTGAGTCACAAAACCTTTTTTCTGAGATAGCGTTGGCATAAGACTTGCCCTTCATGTCGCTTAAATAACTACTAAAATATTGAATGCTTCGATATTAGACCCTTGAATTCACCTGACCCACGAAGACATCCCACCAGTCAACAAAGGCAATTGCCATTCTATTGACCTAACTAGATTCTGATTATAGAGCAAACATAGGAAATGCAACAGTTTTTTTAATATAACAGATTTGTTACAGTGTAGCGACTATAAAAAGCTCGTTTAGGCTTGTCATAGGGCTGTTTTACAAGGTTTTCGGATACTCACTTAAGGCTTGACGCAAGGCAAAACACTCCAAAATCCCTTCAATATCAATCACACTATTAAAAAAGGTGCGGTTCGTTAACGTAAAACGCTGCGCATAATTCGCTTGAGTCTCACGATCTGCTAACGGAGCGTTCAAATAGCCTTGCAAGGTCTCTTCCACCAATGTTAAATCCTGTGACATATACTGCAATGCCCGGCCGTAATAGCCTTTGAGCCAGTGTTTCGGCTCCGTGATGAGATTGGCTCCGTTGGCGGTCGCATTGTCGATGCGGTCATGCCCACTTTCAGGATACATCGGGAAAATGTGCCAAACAGCTTGAGTGTCGCCATACAACGCCACGGATGTGCCTGTTTCTGGCGGCGCCAACATCGTCCATTTGTCCGACAAAAAAGAGGCTTTTTCCCACCCGTTACCGCACAAGGTCAGCGGAATATTTTTCGCTTGTCTTAAAAATTTTTCTCGCCAGTACATTTCAGCACTGTGATTGATCCACGCCATGAGGCCAGGATATTGATAAGGGTGAACCGCTTTAGGATCCACACCAAGGCGTTCTAGCCCGTCAAGCAAGAAGGTATCGGCAGGATGTTCAGGTGACGCAATGAGGTAATCGATCGCTTCTTTGCAAAGGGCTTCAAAGGCAGGAAATCTAGGAAACTTTACGGATTCTAGCTTTTCTTTAAAAGGCGTAAAACTACACGGCACCAAAAGTGAAATCGTCCGTTCTTTAAAGGGCTTTTGCGTTTTAAAAGACGGAAATCCTACACCAGGAAGCGTCGTATTAAAGGATTTAAGGGGGTTCTTCACCACACGATGCTGGGTATTTCGAAAGCCTTCAATGGCAAAATGAGCATTGATTTTTTCAGGATAGTCCACCTCAACGATACGAGGCCACTGAATCAAGGGATGATCCGCAAACCACGACAAGCTAGGGACTTTGAGATGTTGTCCAAGCGTCTTTCGGTTGCTTAATTCGAGCGCTTCATGGATGGCATTGAAGCTAAATAGCATACTGGGTTTAAAGTTCTTGAGAATACCGTCGATTTCTTGGTTGGCGGTGTGATTGTTATAGATGTTAAGCTGGGTTGTGGCGTGACCTCGTAAGCGAAAGGCCTCGTTAAGGTTTTGGGTGAACTGATTTAATGCCCCATATTGCGAACCACCTTCCACCAAAAGAATCTGTTCTTTTTTGGTGAGCTCAGGCGCGTGCCGATAAATATAGTCCGCCAAGGCTTCGATAGACTTAGGGACCTCTGTCAGTAAAGGGATGCCTCGTGGGCTAGCGGTTTCGGTGGTTGAGGTAGGGAAGGTTGTTGGACTGATGGTGGAAGTGGACATCTCAGAAGGCTCCATGTTGAGGGATGCTTCTTATTATAGTCCTGCTTGAGCATTTCGTTTCGTGTGATGCTAAAAATACCTTTATTGCATGATATTCCGCTGGATCCGCCGTAAACCCGTGCGACGCAAGGGACTGTTTTCAAAGGCTTGAGCAAAGTTGTCTTCACTCAAACTCTGAAAATACGCACGATTCGGATGTGCCAACACCTCACGAGGGACAAAGGCAGGCTCCTCAGTCACGCTTGAAAATTTAAGATTCCACGGACAGACGTCTTGGCAAATATCGCACCCAAAAATCCAGCCCTGCTGATTCGCCTGAATCAACGGAGGCAATTCGGCTTCCGCATTTTCAATCGTCCAATACGCGATGCAACGACGACTGTCCACCACGGTGGGGGCCACAATGGCTTGGGTCGGACAAGCGGTGATACAACGTGTACAGGAACCGCAATGCCCCGTTTCCAAATAATTCCCCTGAGGGGGAGTATACACATCCACCGCTTGATTCAAAAACAAGGTGCCAATCATCACCCATGACCCCCGCTCCTTCGTAATTAAGAGGCTATGCTTGCCTTGCCAGCCCAAGCCGGCTTGAACCGCAAGGGCTTTTTCAAGCAAAGGCGCCGAATCCACAAAAGGGCGTCCTTCTAAATCGGTATACTCGGCCTGTAAAGCCTTTAACACCTTGCCCAAGTGACGACGAATGACCTTGTGATAATCCTTACCCAGTGCGTAGCGCGCGATTTTAAGGCCTTCGCCTTGGCCCGCCTTCCAACCGGGGAAGTAATTCACCGCCACCACGACCACACTTTGCACCCCTTCCCACAAGTCATGAGGCGTCACCCGCTTTTCAGCGTGACGAGGCATCCAGTCCATATCCGCATGATGGCCTGCTTCTAGCCACGCACGGAGTCGTTGGGCTTCTTGAACCAAGCTTTCCCCCGTCAACACCCCCCACTGTGTGATGCCCACCGCGTTAAGGTGTTGTTCAAGGGTTTCTCGTTGAATCACGCCTTCGCCCCTTTTTCGCTTACAGGTGGTCTTTACTCTTATTTAAACAAAAAGACGCGCCTTGGGCGAGACTTTAATCATGAGAGAGCCAAGTCATTAAATAAACGGCTAGCTTCTTGGCTTGTTTCAATTTGTAATTTTATACGCGCCTTAAATACCTCTAGCCATTTTTTTTGAAACGCTTGATCTGCCTGCTGATATTCTATACTTTCGTTTTGAAAAGTCCATAGCTTAAACTGATTAACTAATCCTTGACTTTGTTCTATACGACCAAAGGTTTCCAAAATAAACTGATTTAAAATCTGATCCCTTTCCTGACGTAGCGATAGTGCAGATTCAGCTAATTGGATAAATGTCTCTTCTGTTACATATGTCGTACCCAAGCGTTGATACTCATTTTTTCCTATTTTTGTAGAATGTGGGGTAGGGGTAAAAAGCAGAGGGGAGGAAAAAGTATGGGGTTTCATAGGGACATTTCCTTATAAAAGTAGTAGGGGTAACGAGTAAAACACGAAAGATCTTCATCCGCCAGCCACCAGCCAAAGGTATGAAGAACTATTGGGCTATAGAGAGAAAGACCCCTCAAGGCAGTTTAAGAACCCTCACCTCCCTAATCGTAACAATCAGTTACAAGACAAAATTCCGATTAAGACAAGGTTTCCGCGCGACGGGTGGCGGCCTTCACGGCTTCAGCCAAGGCATGGCGAACCCCATGGGCTTCCAAGGCTTGTAAGCCTGCAATGGTGGTGCCTTGGGGAGTAATGACTTCATTTTTTAAAACGGCGGGATGCAAACCCCGTTCCTGCAACAATAAAGCCGACCCCTTAAAGAGTTGAGGCACGCCCTGCCAAACCACTTCATGCGTTAAACCCTGTGCCAAGCCCGCTTCGGCCAAGGCTTCCATCATCAGCATCACATAGGCAGGGCCACTACCAAATAAGCCTGTAAACGCGTTGAGTTGAGCTTCAGGCACCCAAACCGACTGCCCCACTGACGCAAAAATAGATTCTGCAATGGTTTTTTGCGCGGGTGTCACGTGGGTATTGGCGGACAAGGCGGTTAAGCCTTCCCCGATTAAAGCAGGCGTATTGGGCATGGCTCTTAAAACGGCTGCTGTCTCCAACACGCGCTCCATGCTTGCTAGCGTGACGCCTGCGGCAATAGAAATAATCAGGGCATTGGGCTTTAGGCCAAATTTATGAATCACATCCTGCAAGGTGTCTAAAACACCTGACATGACATGAGGCTTCACCCCTAGAATCAAAACATCCGTTTCCGCCAGACGCTTACCATAACCCGCAGGCCCCACGCAGACAATGCCGTAGCGTTCGGTTAAGGCCATTGCGCGTTCACCAGAAGACCCTGCCGCCCAACACTGTGAAGGAGAAACCCCCGCTCGTAAAACGCCTTGCAAAATAGCCCCTGACATACGGCCCAAACCAATGACACCGATATTTAATGTCTGAAGCCTTTTATGTTCCGCATCCTTATTCATGGCACGTTCACCCTTTTTTAGATTCGTTTGGATTCATTCGATTAATGACGAAATTCTCGAACCCCCGTGGCCAGCATCGCCATTTCATACTGATTGGTGGTGGCAATCACGTCTTTATCTTTAATGCTTCCCGCGGGTTGAATAATACAGGCGACACGGTTCTGTGCCGCGGCATGGATGTTATCCACCGCAGGGAAAAACCCATCAGAGGCCAACACGGCCCCATGCGCATGATCACACGCCTGAGCCAACGCTTGTTCTACCGCCCCCACACGACTGGTTTGCCCACCAGAAAGCCCCACCACTTGACCGTCTTTGGCAATGACAATGGCGTTCGATTTTAAATGTTTGACCACTTTCCACGCAAAGGCAGCATCTTTTAATTGCTCTTCTGTGGGTTTTTTCTTAGAAATCACCTTGAGTTCACGCGCCAACAAGCCTTCGGCTTTGGCAAAATGCTGTTCTTGCACCAAAATCAAATTCGGACTGACTTGCTTAAGGTACAAGCCATCTCGTCGTTCAGCAGGATGCTGACTCGCATTCGACGTCACCCAAGGGCGCGTCACCAAGCGTATATTTTTCTTGGCCTTCAAGACATCAAGCGCTTGTTCATTAAAACCAGGGGCAATAATGACTTCCGTGAAAATATCCACCATGGCTTTAGCAGTGGCTTCATTGACAGGCTGATTCAAAGCCACCACACCACCAAAGGCGGAAAGCGGATCCCCATCCAACGCCCGCCTATAGGCCTGTTCAAGCGTAGCCGCGACCGCCACTCCACAAGGCTGGGTATGCTTAATAATCGCCGCAGCAGGTTCATCATCAAATTCACAAATAAGGTTCCACGCCGCTTCCATATCCAAAATATTATTGTAAGAAAGCGGTTTTCCCTGTAGGACGTGATAATCCAACTCATCTGGACGAATCGCAAACAAGGCGGCAGGCTGATGCGGATTTTCCCCATAACGCATGGATTGCACATGGTGCAATGTTAAATTCAAGGTACTGGGGAATTCAAGCGCCTCAACGGCTTCTTCACCCAAAGCATCTTTCAGTAACTGGCTGGACATCCACCCACTAATGGCGTTGTCGTAAGAAGAAGAACGCTGAAAGGCCGCCAAGGCTAATCGTTGACGTAAACCCAGAGACGTCTGGCCTTGATGTGCCACCAAGTCGGCCAGAACCGCTTCATATTGATCAGGACTCGACAGCACAGCCACATCTGCATGATTCTTCGCCGCTGCACGTAATAAGGACGACCCCCCAATATCAATCAATTCCACCATGGCCTGCGGATTTTCAGATGTTTCCACATGAGCCAAGCCCAGCTCAAAGGGATATAAATTCACCACCACCACATCAATGGGGAAGGTCACGTCTTTCATATGCGAAGGCTTGTCCCGCTTGGCGAGAATCCCTGCAAAAACAGTGGGGTGCAAGCTTTTCACACGGCCTTCTAGGATTTCATCAAAGCCTGTCACGGTGGACAAATCCACGACCTGTAAGCCCCCCGCTTCTAGGACTTGACGAGACCCGCCTGTGGCAATCAAGCCAAAACCGAAGCGTTCTTGCAAGGCGGTCGCCAATTCAACACTATTGGTTTTGTCCCAAACCGAAATAAAAGCATAGCGAGTAGGGGAAAACATAAAAACATCCTTATGATCGAACAATTCATTCCGTAAATCGTAGGCTAATACTTTAACACAAAGCATCCCCCTTTAAAATACGATAACCCGTAAAATTCGCCAGCCCCTTTACTTAAGGCGTTTTTTTACCCCACGTAGACCAAAACCCCCCCTGTTGACGCCCCTGAATGTGACGCGCCAAATTCATTAATTGACTCACAGGCGTTGAGAAAATGCCTTGGACATCGCTTTCATCCGTTTCTTCCACTTCCGTGGCGTACAAATCTTCTAATTTAGACATTAAACTTTCTACAGAAGCCAATTTCGTAATTTTACCCCCTTGGGCCAGCGAAATCGCACCTGTTTCTTCAGAAACAACCAAGCACACCGCATTTGAAATTTCCGTTAAGCCAATGGCTGCACGGTGACGCGTTCCATATCGCCAACTGAGATTAGGATCTTCCGTCAAAGGCAGTAAGACCCCTGCTGACACGATGTGATTGTCTCGGCTAATCACCATGGCACCGTCATGCAAAGGCGTGTTCGGGTGAAAAATAGTTAAAATCAAAGGCGCTGACATCACCGCATGAATCGGCGTACCCATTTCAAGGTAGTGAGAATCCAAGGTCTCATCGGCGTCCATTTCAATGACGATCAAGGCCCCTGTTTTAGACTTAGACAAAAAACGAATCGCATCCGTTAAGATTTTGACGGCTTGCCAAGGTTCACTATACAAGGTAGTAGATTTTGCTGGAAGCGCATTCAAACTCAGCCAATCATTCTGACCAAAATAAAGTAAAATACGACGTAGCTCAGGTTGAAAAATAACAATCAGCCCAATCACCAAAAGCTGGATACTGGTTCTAAAGACAATTTCTAAGACCAGAAACTGAAATTTTTGCGCCAAAGCCCAAAAACCGACCAATAAAATCAAAACGACAAAAAGGCCTTTAACCAAATGATCCGCATGACTATATCGAATAAATTTATTATATAGGTAGTAAAGAATGCTAGAGAGAATCGTAAACTGCAACAAAATACGCCAAGCATGGGGCCACAAGGCTCCCACCCACTCTTGATGTAAAAACCACTGTTCCATAATATCCTCTCTCTATATTATGCTTATTATCACACAAGAGAGGGAAGGATGGTATCCTCTACTTATAGGGAAAGGCAGGCCCCGCCCTTTCTTGCGTCCATGAGGACGCAAGAAAGGGTTCACCACATCACCTTTTTCTTTTCTAAATCCGCCCATGCCAATACCCACCCTTACGGTCAAATAACGCATCATAGCCAGACCATAAACGATAAGGGGGAAACAAGCCAATAATCGCATGGGTCGCGACCTTGTCTCCAGGCGTATCATTAACCGCCTGACCAATCCCTGGCCAAATAATTAAAGACAAGGCGCTTGCTCCAACCGTCTTTCCCGTAATTTTACCCCGAGTCCCTGCCGCCATGGCCGTTGGGGTCAGTAAAAAAAGCAAGGCCAAAGCACTGGTCAAAGCCATTGAAAATAAAGTCTTCGTCTTCATCATTATCTCTCCTTTTAACGATTTATACAGGACAAAAAAGGATATTTACAGTAGACTAAAACAACGTAACATACCCTAAGACGTACACTACGCTTTTTTTAAATTTTGTCAAGGATGAAGCCGAACATCTTCTTGAAAAAAAATCCCCGCCAAAGAGCGCCAAAGAGCAAAAAGAAGGAATAGATACTCCCGTGACCACTTCGTTTTTTGACTACCGTTGTGATCAATGCGAGGCCCTTGTCTGTGAACGAATGCTTCTTTTCGCCCTCGCTCATGATGTAGAAGACACCCTTTGCCTTCATTGCCTCATCGCGCGAGAAGGCATCGAAAGCACGCGATTTATTCATCAAACCAAATCCTACATTCAGAGCCGTTCTTGCTTTAAAAAACCATGGGATGCCTTTGACGCGTCCGCGTGTCCTCTACTGGAAAAAAAAGCCTGCTTATGCCAAGATGAAGCCATACTTATCCCTTAACGGCTCCTTTCAGTAGGCTGTCCACCGTCATCCCTAACGCACTCAAGCATAGAAAAACCTCCTTTATGAAGCCCCCCCTTGATTTACGCCAAAGTAAATGCCCCTTAAATTTCGTAAAAGCCAAATTAGCCTTAGAAAAAATAAAGGTCGGAGAATCCCTCGACGTCTGGATTCTTCCCCACGTCGAAAGCGCCTTAAATCTACCCGAAAGCTTTCGACAAGCGGGACATAGCGTTGAGATAGACGCCCCTGAATCTCCTGAAAAACAACGGCTTCGTATTACCCGTTGCCATTAAGCGATGCAGAAAGTGGACTTCTGATGGCCGTTACGGTTTCCCCTCGACATCCGAGCTCGTCCAATGACTCTGGCCGGTGGAGCTGGATATTTTGGGGACTCATACTGGGTGGACTGCTATGGTCACCCCAATGGCTGACACGCTTTGAAATTCATCACCTTTTTGCACTCAGTGGCCTACCTTTTGCTCCCCCTTTTACATGGATGCCCCCTGCCATCAGTCTGATCGGACTCCTTTGCTTTAGCGGGGTAACCCGACGACTTTTAGGGACAGACTCCACCCGCCAGAAGGGAGCCACCCTCATACTCTGTTCTAGTGTAGGCGGCTGGCTGTTCTGGACCATGCCGTCTTGGGCCGTTTTACAATGGACATGCTTAATGCTTACCCTTTATTGGGCACTGTACTGGGGGCAATGGAAACTCAGTATACCGCAACGCATACGCCGTCCTTGGGCGTGGGCAGACATCGGGCTAGGCCTATGTTTTGCGTTACTGGGCAATTTAATCGGCATTTTGCCCTTAGTGCTGTGCTTGGGGATGCTCGTCTTGTGGTCGAAGGATCAAAGCAATCACCGTTTTAAGCTTGACTTTAAACTGACCCAATGGTGGCAGTACTCCCAAGGCGTAATAAGCGTGACCCTCATCGGGTTTCTCATGTTTATGGGGGCCTCCATTTTTAAGATTCACCCCCTAAATGGGCCTATGTTGTGCCCCCTTTATCTGATGCCTTGTGAGCTTAGTATCGGACAACAAAGTGAAATACTACTGGTGGGGCTCCTGCTGATTGCCTTTCCTTGGCAAGGCTTCATTGCGTATGGGCTATGGAATCTATGGCCCTATCGAGCCTCCCACAGTAAAGTAGGACTACTATTCAACGAAGAAGACAAGCCCTTAAATCACTACCTGCTATGGTGGGGATTAGGCAGTGTCGCCATCGCCTTGTTTGGGCTCTTCACGCATCGAGACGGCTCCTTATCACTACTACTGGGCCTCACGCTGATGGCATGGATAGGCGGACACGTCATGGATCGAAGTCAGACCTTAGTGTCCGCTCAGCAGGGCTTACAAAAACTGTTGACCTACTTGCCCATCCTACTCTTAAGTTTAGGCATTGTCAGCATCTGGTTCATCCTCACACAAATACCCGACGCCTACATCCCCAATGTGACTTGGATTTCCGCAGGGCAACTCTTCCCCGACGGAGAAAGTCCAAAGACCCTCATCCCCATTAACCCCCTCCCGATGTGGAAATTAGGACTCATGATACTCCCCCTATGGTGCTTAATCGGCAGTGGGATCCTATTAGCCGTGCAACGCCAAGCCTTCTCTCTATCGCGTAGCATCATAGTACTCACCAGTTGGACGGGGATCTACACTTGCTTACTCTTTACCCTACAATTCCCGCTGGCTCATCCTCGTTACGAAACCCTTCATCATGCGCGCTTAAATGCCTTTACCCCCCTCCCCACCGCAAGCAATACATATTACGACGAAACCGTCCCCTTTGTATTTAAAACCCTGAAAGCCCAAGGACAAGACATTCCCGAACCCCATTACCGCCTCTACAAAGAGCCTTCCTTTTATCAAAGCCCCCTAGAAAAGCGAGGACAAGCCCTTGCACTGCTACCTATTTACGATATAGAATTAACGCATTCCCCTGCGCTGTATTACAGTTTATTAGATATTTTGCCCCTCTTTAATCACGTGGAAGGGCATCATTATGTTCTAAGCGTAGATCCCGATTCCCACCGCACCAAGGAAACCCCCTAACGCTATGTCCCCCTTCTTTTCCGTCGCCACATTCTGGGAAAATGCCACCCCTACCCCTCTTCAACGCACTTGGTGTCTCGATCCACACCAAGTGTACAAAATACACTTAGCAACATCTCCCCAATTTCAGTGGAGCAAGTCACAGGGCTTAAGCCGATACCAACTCCCCAAAAAGACGGTCCCCAAAAATGCCTTTTGGAGCCTCCCCCACGGAGGGATTCCTACTCAAAAAAGCGTCACCCTCCACCCTGAATGGCCCGACCCCTTGTGGATTTTACAATGTTACGGCTATGGCCCTTGCCTTGAAATCCAAGGAGATTTACTCGAAACACTCCGCGAGGTCCTGCCTTGGTCAAGCTTTCAAGAAGAATCCGACGTGCTACATGCCATGGTTTTATATCTGGCCACTCATCATGGAGACACGTATCACCCAGCCCCCGCGAAAATCGCCTATAGCTGCGCCGATGAAAGCGACTTAAATGCCCATTGTCTGTGGGACAAGGCTGCTCCTGATTTACACGCATGGCTCAGTACCCTGTCTGCTTCCCTTGACGTCCATTGGCAAAACGGTCGCTTAATGCCTATCACATCAAATGCTGAACCCTTCATTAGCATCTTAATCCCTTTTCGAGATGCCCCTGAACTCCTGAGCCAAGTCTTCACAAGCTTAGCGCAAATCGCTCCTCACTCCCCACGCTTTGAAGTCATTGGCATTAACAATCAAAGTCAGAATCCTCAAACCCTTCAACTGATGCAAGCCTACAGTCAAGCCCCCCATATTCGTTTTATCGATTATGACGCTCCTTTTAATTACGCCGCCATGATCAATCAAGGCGTTCAAGTCGCCCAAGGCAATTTTATTTTACAGCTGAATAATGACATTGAATTTCTTCATGCCGACAGCTTAGTGCAACTGGTGGAATGGGCAAGCCTCTCTCATATCGGCGCGGTAGGAAGCACCTTACTCTACCCCGATGGCCGTATACAGCATACGGGTTGTCACCTTGGATTAGGGGGACATATTGGACATTTATTTCGCTTGCAAAGCCCTGAATCACTGCCCCCTGCCTACCACGTACACGCGCGTCCTGTCGCAGCGGTCACGGGGGCTTTACTAATGATGCGAAAATCACTTTACCTCGATTGTGGAGGCATGAATGCCAAAGATTTTCAAATCGGTTTTAATGACATGGACTTATGTCTAAAAGTCCGTGAAGCAGGCTTTCGTAATATTTGTCTAAGCAAACTCCACGCCATTCATCACGAAGGGGTGAGTCGTAAAAAAAATAAGCACAAAAGCCAAAAAAACCGAGAACGTCAAGAAAGAAAGACATTTTATCACCGTCATGCAAAGCGCTTATCCCGCTTTGATACGACCTTGTCTCGTGGTTTTGACATGAGAGAAGATTTTGGCCAGCCCTCTCGTTTTTTATGGAAAAGCCCCCTGACCAAACGATTGTTTACCGGCCGTCTACCCTATACCAGGTGGCGATTCTCACTCTTTCAATCCGCCGACTATGCCCTACATACCCTGTGGGATAAAATCCCCAAGCACACTGACGCAAAGGAGCCTCCTTCATGAAAATTCTACTCACAGGGGCCACAGGCTTTATTGGTCAACATGTCTTAAAAATGCTCTGCCAAGACGGGCATCAGGTCAGCGTCTTGGGAAGGCGTCCCCCCTCTTCTGTTTCATCTCACCCCTTTTTTCTCTATGACGGAACCTACGCCTCCGCCTTAGCGGCGTGTCTGACGAGCACGCCTGATGTCGTCATTCATTTAGCGACCCACTTTGTCGGAACACATCAACCCGATGACCTGAACCACCTAGTCGATGCCAACATACGATTGGGCTTACACCTATTAGAAGCCATGAAGACCTGTGGCTGTCGCGCTTGGCTCAATGCATCTAGTGCATGGCAATATACAGCAGGCACGCCCTTTTCACCCAATGGACTCTATGCGGCGTCTAAATCGGCCTTGGATGCCTTGGTCACGGCCTACGTCCAAGAAGCAGGCTTACAAGCTCAACATCTCATCATTTACGAAAGCTATGGACCAGAAGACACAAGACCCAAGCTCATTCCTTCTCTCCTAAAACAAGCCCAAGACGGCACGCGACATTTTTCACTGGTAGGGAAAGATAAACACTTCTATTTTGTCCATGTGGAAGATATTGCCCGTGCCTTTTTAATGGCCAGTCGTGCCCTCTTCAACATAGCGCCTGACACACCCGCCACGTTTTCACACTACGCCTTACATCCGCCAGAGGCGCCCGCTTCCATTGAAGACGTGGTCAATACGATGGCCAAGGCATGGCAGCTGCCTCTTAGCGCAGACTACGGCGTCTACCCCTTTCGCCCCAACGAAGTCCTCATTCCCCCCACAGGAATGACTGTTTTACCTGAGTGGTCCCCTCGTCTGTCTTTGGAAGAAGGCCTTGCCACCTTATGGCATCCGCTCCCAACGCCCTAGAGCGTCCAAAAACTCGGCTTCCGTCATCACCATGACCCCCAAGCCTTCGGCTTTACCTTGCTTCGTCCCGCCCCCTTCTCCCGCAATTAAAGCGGTGGTTTTGGCGGAAAGGCTCCCACTGACTTTCGCGCCCAAGGCTTCTAAACGAGTTTTAGCCTCTTCACGGCTCCAGCCACTTTGCAGCAAGCTGCCTGTTAACACATAGGTCTGACCCTGTAATGGCCGAGGATAAACCCCGCTGACGTTTTGACTCATTTCTTTTAGGACTTGGTACCGCGCCAGCAGACGAGTCAACACCTCACGCGTTTCCGCTTGCGTCAAGGTGTCTTTGACTGCCCTATAATGAGCCTCTTTTTTAAAAAGAGTTTCCGAATCTTTGCCCTGCCAGAACTCGTCACCCTGAAAAAGTTGAAACCCAAAAGTGCTTGCCACCTGCTCTAGCATCCCGATTCCTAGGCCTTCCCAGCCAAAGCCTTGCTTTAAAGCGTTTAAAATTCGTGCTGTTAAAACAGAGTCTGACCACTCCTCTACTCGCCACGCCTGCTCCGCCCTAACAGTATTGTTCGTCAACGTCATAAAAGTCTGTACGTCTGCTTGCAGTGCAGGCGCTTTTAAGGCCGAAGCAATTTTTTGGGCGCCTTCCGCCGTAATCCCTTCAAAAATAGCCAGTTCAAGCCAATGCAAATGCTTTAAATGACCCAAATCTCCAACATACCCTTCAATCGTTTTGGCCAGTTCGACTCCCAGATTCGGCAAGCCCCAACCATGCAAAAAACGCCACAACGGTTGGGTTAAACTGGCCTTTAAACCCTGAATGACCTGATGCGTCGACTTGGCCTGAAACCCCTCTAGCGCGTTAATCGATTCAAAAGACAAGGCATATAAATCACTGGGGTGACGAACCCCTAATTCATCCACTAAACGAGATACCGTCTCTTCCCCCAAGCCTTCAACATCCAAACATTTTTTAGATACCCAGTGCGTTAAGGCCCCCTTCACTTGAGCGGGACACCCCATACGATTGGGACAAAACACCCCTGTTTTATGCTCCGATTCCAGCAAAAGCGTATGACATTCAGGACAATGGGTCGGGACAAGCGTAGGCGCTTGACGACTTTTCCCCGCCACCAAGACCCCTTCCACTTTAGGAATAATTTCCCCTGCTTTAAAAATACGGACGGTATCTCCCACCCGTAAATCGGTGATGCCTTCTGCTTCAGGCGCATCTAAAATACTCATCTGTTGAATTTGAGCCGTATTATACACACTTGCGCGTTGAACCAAAGTGCCTGCCAATAAAACAGGGGCCATCAAGGCCACAGGGGTAATCGCCCCTGTTCGTCCCACACTATATTCAATCCCCAACACGGTGGTTTCAGCCAGATCAGGGGTAAATTTATACGCCACGGCCCCTCGAGGGGCTTTCGCCGTATAGCCCAACGCCTCAAAGGCCCTTAAATCATTCAACTTCACCACCACGCCATCGGTGGCCACCTCAAAATTTGGACGTTCTTGATCAAGCAATGTAATTTCCCGCTGAATCTCTTGAAAAGAGTGTGCAAAACTACGGTACGGATTCAATTTAAAGCCTAACACCTCTTGCATCCACCGTTGACCTTCCCATAAAGTGGTGGGTTCCTCTTCAAAGTGAGGGTCTAAAACCGTGACACCAAAACAATATACATCAAGATGACGTTCCGCCACCAGCGCGGGATCCAACTGACGAAGCGTACCTGCCGCCGCATTACGAGGATTCTTAAAGCACTCCAAACCCGCTTCACTGCGTTTTTGATTCAGCGCGTCAAAACGTGGGGTGGGCATCAAAACTTCTGCACGTACTTCAAGCCGTTGAGGGATCGCCATCCCTTCCACTCTAGGGATTTTAAGCGGCACACTGGGAATCGTTTTAATATTTTGGGTGACATCCTCCCCCATTAAACCATTGCCTCGGGTGGCGGCGCGCACCAGCAAACCCGATTCATACAAAAGGCTAATGGCCAAGCCATCGAGCTTACCTTCCACCACAAAGCCCGCCATTCGATCAGACGCTTTTAATTTTTGATACCAGCCTTGTAATTCGGCTTCATTATAGACGTTATCTAAACTATACAAACGTACAGGATGACGCACCGTTTCAAAGGCCTCTAAGGGAGCATCCCCCACGCGTTGCGTCGGACTTTCCGGTAAGACTTGTGAAGGAAACGCACGTTCAAAAGCCAAGACCTGCTGATACAAGGCATCGTACACAACATCTTCCACCATGGGATGGTCCAGCACATAATACTGATACGCCCATTCGTTGAGTTGTTTCACCTGAGCAAGATAAGTGAACGCCTCCATCATCGGGTCACATCCCCTTATAATTCGATGATTTGACACCAATGGCTGTATTGAGGCACCTGATTCCGCACGACTTGAAAGTATAAGTCCTGTATTTTTTTAGAAATCACACCGACTTCTCCCGTGCCTATATGACGGTGATCCACCTGAGTAACGCCTGCGACTTGGGCACCTGTGCCACAGAAGAAAAGTTCATCCGCCACGTATAATTCTGTCCGCTCCACGGTGCGCTCTACTACTTCTAAACCCAATTCCTGACGCGCCAGTTCGATAATGGTCGCACGGGTAATCCCTTCTAAAATATTTTCCGTTTTCGACGGTGTAATCAACTGCCCATGACGCACCACAAACAAGTTCATCGCCGATCCTTCAGACACCTTACCTTGTTCCGTTAACACAATGGCATCATCAAAGCCTGATCGACGCGCATCCGTCACCGCCAAGGCCGTATTCATGTAGGCTCCGCCTGCTTTGGCGCGAGGGGGAATGGCATTATCACTATTACGTCGCCAATTGGATACCGTCACATGCAAGCCCTTGTCAATAGGAATATAATTGCCCAAAGGCTGCGTAAAAATACTCAAACTGGTGGGGTCTTTGTCCAAAGAAGGCCCAATGGAAATGCCGTCTTTAAACAAGGTCGGCCGAATGTAGGTATCCCCCTTATGCCCATTTTGACGAATCAATTCAGCCAGGATATTCAGACAATCGTCCACCGTCTCATCAATCTGCATATAAAAGATATTGGCGTTAGACAATAGGCGTTCAAAGTGTTCTCGGGCTCTAAAAATAGCCATGACACCTTGCTCTTCAATCCAATAGCCCCGAATGCCTTCGAAGATAGAGGTTCCGTACAAAAGCGAGTGATTACGAATCGACACGACGGCTTCTGCATCGGGACGAACTTGCCCACGAAAATACACATAAGAAGGCGTTTCAGTATTGGTCATCGAAGAAGGTCCTTTCCATCATCAACCGCTAAGCATCATCAGTCTACCTCAAAATTTTAGCGCAAAAATGATGAAAAGGCACCTAAATAAAAGAGGCAATCGACTGCTTAATCACACGACCGCTATTGGACAAGACTATCCACCCTGGCATGCGACAAGCAAACTGGTGATTCTTATAACGGGGTGATTCATCCATCCATAATTCAGGAATAATGACTTTTTTATCCGCATTGGCGTTCAAATACGTCGCATAAAAGGAAAAACTCGAATTGGAACAAATTTGATGCTGACAATGCGCCATCAAATAAAAATCAAAAATTCCGTTGCTATTGTTATTGGTGGTGATGGCTTGCCATTGAATGTCCTGCTCCACCACAGACAAAATTTCCTGCTCCACCCATGGCATGTCATTCGAAAAGAAAAAGAAGGTCGGCGGATGCTCTCCTTCAAGCTGACGCGCCATGTGACGTACACTATGAATGAAGTAGTCTTTATGGAGCACATCAAAGGCACTATTCACATAGTCGCCCCGACGGACATGCACCGCCACAGAAGGCGACGCGGATTGAATGGCGTTTAAATGAATGGCATTCGCCTCATCCAAGGTCATGCTTAAGGCCAAAGGCGCATGTTCGACTTCTGTCAGATACCGCCAATGTCCATAATACCCACCCACATACAGTGGGGCGTATTGCTCCAGTAAATCTTCCGCAAACACGAAGGGATGATGATTCATAAAATGATACGCCGCCTTAGCGCGGTCAATTTCAGCTTGACTAGCGATCGGGAAATCCAAATTGGGGAAGACTTTCAGTAAATCAAAGGCGCGTGTGTCCTGATTACGAATACACATGGCATGGTGGTCAAACCAAGTCACGTCATACTTCACAGGGGCCTTTAATTTTTTTTCTAAAAATTGGCCTAAAAAATACTTACTCAACTGTGAACCAAATCCCCCGTCCACCATGACCACGATTTGCGGGGTTGTTATTTCTTCGCTCATATTTTCAAGACTCCTCTCTATGTATTTAAGTGGTATTTACGCTTTAAATGAAATCAAGCACTGAAAATACTTTATATAGACTTTTAAGTTGAAGGCTGTTCTCATCAACCTTCTATACCTAATTATACATACGCTATAGGTGCGCTTCTAAAAGACTAAACAAAGACTCATCCGTTAAGTCGGCATGAATGGGGGTCACCGTGACATAATGATTGCGGATGGCTTCCACATCTTCTTCGGGCGAACAATTCGACTGCAACAGCTCCCCCGCTAACCAATAATAGGTAATGCCTCGAGGATCTTGCCTTTTTTCGTAAAAGTCACTATACATACGGCGCCCTAATTTACAGAGCTTCAACCCATTATAGTCCTGATGAGGCACCGCGGGCATATTGACGTTTAACACCATCGGCGTGGCCTGACGCAACAACGCCATCAAGGTGGGCAGTTCTTTCGCCAAATAAAAGGCAGCGTCCTCATAATCATACAAAGGATTATACCCATCAAAGGCGGAGGTAGCAATCGCGGAAACCCCGTTCATCGCAGCTTCTAAAGCGGCAGACACCGTCCCTGAATAGACCACATCTCCCCCTAAATTAGGGCCATGATTCATCCCCGAAATGACCACGTCCACAGGGGTGTCCACCAACAAGGTGGTAATAGCTAGCTTTACACAATCACTAGGCGTTCCTGAAACAGACAAGGCTTGACGCACGCCTGCGCCTTCTCGATTAAAGATGGCGGTGACTTCTTCAACCCGCAAGGGATGATGTAAGGTCAAGGCATGCCCCTGAGCGGACTGCTCCTTGTCTGGCGCCACCACATACACCTCATGCTGAAGGCTAAACGCTTTGGCAAGGGCGTGTAGCCCTTTGGCACGAATGCCGTCATCATTAGACAATAAAATACGCATATCGCAAGGGTTTCCCTTCTTCAGGCACACAGAGAAGTCGAACGAACACATTTTATGCGAATCTTTAGACTACTTTTATATCCCCCCATTTTATGCTATGTTTAATAGAAAGTATATACACATTAAGTCAAACTAAGAAAGAAGGTCGTCATGAATATCGATGCAGATACCGTACGTAAAGTCGCACAGCTTTCGAGCCTAGCCTTAGAAGACAATGAAATTGAACAATACCAAGTCGAATTGTCCAAAGTGCTTAATTTTGTTGAACAGTTGGATGCGTTGCCCCTCGCCACGGTGGCCATGGCCAGTGATGCCGAGAAAGTGGAAAATCCCGTCACCGCAACCATTTCTGCGAATTCTTTAGACCCTTTTCGACCAGACAGCGCCGACATGCCCCTGAGTCGTGATACCCTGATGGCCAATGCCCCCGAAGTAGAAAACGGGGCTTATGTGGTGCCTAATATTTTATAGTTTTATTTTATTAGATCTCCCTAAAATGCTATTTCTACCTTGATTGACTTCTCTACGATATTTCTATCTCTAGCCGTCCAAAGAGCCCCTTTACTTCAGCAGGCGTTTTCCATGGCTGATCGACGATTATTTAAAGGTTTTTTATGAAAGATTTATTCCGTTTACTCAAGCAAATCCAAGAAAAATCGGATCGTAAAAGCATTTCGATTTACTTTGGCTTGGAAGAATCCGTCGGACAATTGCCTTGGGTAAAATCACACTTAGAACAAGCCTTAGAAGAGTTAGATGAATTGCATGATCAAATCATGCTCACCAAACGACTTTATGCCCTACAATATGCGGACCGTCTCGATCAACAAAGCGAGCTGGAAAAATTACTCAATATCAAAGTACGGCATTTTGAAAACACGCTTCAAAATTGGATGAAACGCTTTGAAGAAAAAGGCTTTTTTTTAAGAGACATCCAAGAAGGGATCGTGGAGTTCCCGTATAAAACGAAAGACGGTGAAACACTCTTCCTGTGCTGGCAAGACGGTGAAGAGGGCATTCTCTATTTTCGTGAAAGTCATGAGCCCTTTGCCTTTCGCAAACCCATTACCCTCCTTCCTGCTTGAAAGGAACTGGTATGACCACTTCGCTCACTGCGTGGACAATGCTCCCCCCCTCTAAAAAAGAAAATCCGTCACTCGCGCTTCATTTTTACGTGGAGGCTCAAACACAGGACCTGCCTCTCCTTCAGGCGTGGCATCGCGAACAAGACGCCCTGATTGAAAGTCTTTTAAGTTGGATGAACGCTCATCAACTATGGCAGGCTCACGGCTTGGCACCCCTTCCCCAAGAAATTCCGTGGCAACTGGAATGGATTTTTAGCACCAATGACTCCATCCAAGAGCTTAATCAGACGTTTCGAGGGAAGAACAGCCCCACCGATGTCTTGAGTTTCCCCAGCTTTGAAAATGCCTTCGAAGGCGATGACCACGACGAAACCCCTAGCACGACAAAGATCATCAACCCCTTACCGCCACACTTACAAGGCACCCTCACGCAAATGGGAGGTCAGCTCGGCACCGTCGTGGTTTCCGTCGACTACGCGCAGGCCCAGCGAGGAGAAATCCCCTTGAATACCTATCTGATAGAACGCTTCATTCATGGCACCTTGCACGTTTTGGGGTATCATCACGCCACCCCTGAAAGCTACGCCAAAGTGATGGCCCTTCAAGCTAATTTTTTAGAAAATTTTACGCTTCATACCACTCCATAAGGATACCCCCACCATGCAAAACGACCGTATTACAGGACAAGTCATTATGGTGACAGGCGCCAGTCGTGGGATTGGCAAAGCCATCGTCCAAGCCTTAGATGCGTATCATCCTCGCTTCGTCTTGGTCGCTAGAACCCGCCATGAACTAGAAGATTTGGCAAATTCATTAGAAAGCACCAGTCTTATTCTAGAAGCCGATTTACTCAATTTTAAACAGACTTCTCAACTCATTGAAAAGGCCGTGGCTCACTTTGGCACCTTCAATACGTTGATTAACAATGCTGGTATTGGAGGTAAAGTAGGCGTCTTACCCGAATTGCCAGACGAACAGCTTCATCGCATGGTGGATTTAAATCTCAAGGTTCCCATACTACTCAGTAAATACGCGGTCGCTCAATTCATCGCAGAAGGGCAAGGAGGAGACATCCTGCAAATTAATTCCATTGCAGGGAAATGGGCCTTTCCCTACTGGGCCGTTTATGACGCCAGTAAAGCGGGTTTACATGCCTTTAGTGAAGCCTTGGGTGAAGAACAGCGTAGTAACGGCACACGCGTCATGAGTATTTACCCAGGGGCCTGCCATACCGCGATTTGGGACAGCGTTGACTTGGCCCAAGCCCCTGACGCCAGTGGCATGCTTCAAGCCAGCCAAGTGGCCCAAGCGGTGGTGTTTGCCTTGTCTCAACCGAAAAATATATGGATTTCAGACATTACCCTGATGCCTACCAAGGCCCTACTCTAAGGTGAGTTAAACTTTAAATCAAAGACCCATTCAAGATTTAAGCATATTGGGCCGAAACCCTTATCGCAGGACGTCTGTCTCTTGACAAGTCATCCAACGCATCGTTAAAATAAATCAACATGCTTCGCGTCCTCATTTTTAGCCCATCATAAGGATTCCACCATTCATGATCTCGACTCCAAAAAAATCTTCTTTTTCGTGGCTTTTAGGTATGGCGCTCTTTTTAAGCGCTCTAGGCGTCTTTATCTTAGGGGTGTCTCAAAACATGGCGGCTGCCGCAGAAAATCCTGAAAGCACCTACACCCAAGCCAAAACGGCCTTCGCCAATGGTCAAAAAGAAGCAGCCGTTAAGCTTTTTCAAGACGCCGCGTCACAAGGACATACGGAATCTCAATATCAATTGGGTCTGCTCTACATGAAAGGCTGGGGCGTAAGCCGTAATGTCAAAGACGCCTATCGCTGGTTAACCCTTGCGGAACAGGCAGGACATCCACAAGCCAGTCGCGCCAAAGAAACGTTAACCACTCAGTTGGATGCGGAAACCCGTCGCTTGATTGAAGCCCCCTAATGCCATTTAAACGACTCGCTTTAAGTAGGTCTATGTTAGAATAGAAATATCTCCCTATTCTAAACTGATTGAGGCGTGCCCAAAATGAATGGACTTAAAACGTCGTGGCTGGCGATACTTTCCACAACCTTAACCTGTGGCGTACTGCTCATAGGAGGCTTCTCTTTCCCTATACTCTGGCCGGCTCAAGCAGTAGCCGCAGAAACCTTAATGGAAATGGGCAATAGTATTGTTATTGAAGCCAACGAACAAGAAGTGGATTTAAAACGCAATATTAGTTATTTTAGAGGCAATGTCATCGTGACCTCAGGGAACACGGTGATCAAATCTCCCCATGGTCGGGTGATCATGGACGAAAAAGCCCAACCTGCCTTAGCGCGTTTTGAAGGAGGCGTCGTGCTCACCAAAGGGAGTGATTCTTTGAAGGCGGAGACCCTTATTTTTGATTTTAAAGAAAACGCCTTTACCGCTTCAGGGCAAGTAGATACCCGCATTACGCCGACAGGGAAAGCCCCTGTTCGTATTCAGTCCGACACACAGCAGTATTTAAAAGCACGTTCACAAATGCTCGCGAAAGGTCACGTCCACGTCGATAGTGAAGACGCCAAGGCGACCGCAGAGCAAGCCTTATTGGTCTTAGCGGCAGACAACAGCGCAGAGCGCGTCACCTTTATCGGCAATGCCATGATGCATCAAAAAGACGCGGACGTTTACGCCGAACGGATTATTCTTTCCCCCAAGCAAAATATATTTATGGCGGAAGGCCAAGCCTTCACCAAAGTCCTACAAGCGGGACACCCCAAACCTATAATTTTAAGAGCAGCCTTTCAACAATTAGACCGTAATAAAGGCTTTTTAATCGCCAGTGGTTCAGTCGATTTAGATTTTGAAGTGTATAAAGCCCGTGGTCCCAAGGCCGTCTTTTATATGAAACCTGGGCAAGGCATGACCTTAGAACGTGCGGTTTTTTCAGGACGTTCCACCTTAAATGAAGGTAAAACGCGTGAAGTCACCGCCGATGTGATTGAAGTCACCGTGAACCCCAGACACTTTGATGCACGGGGTAATGTCAAAACCAAACTCATCCAAGAACCTCGAAGCAAATCGGTCAGTCGTCGTCCCGCAAAAGCTTCCTCCATCGCGACAGGTTCCAAAGGCCGTAAAGCGGTGACTGAAGAAGATGAATATGACCCCAAAGCCTTTGACTTAGGGGGCTTTAACGTTGAGGACCCCTCGTCATGATGAGCCTTTTAGTCGAGCATGTCTACAAGTCCTACGGTGAACGAAGCGTGGTGAATGACGTCAGCTTTAAGGTCAATGCAGGGGAAGCCGTCGGCTTACTCGGCCCCAATGGCGCAGGCAAAACCACCAGTTTCTATTCCATTGTCGGGGTCATTCAACCGGATGCTGGCCAAATTTCCATTGACCAAGTCCCCGTGCAAGATTTACCCATTCATGAACGGGCTCGGCTCGGTTTGGGCTATTTACCGCAGGAATCCTCTATTTTTAGAGGCCTCACGGTGGCTGAAAATTTAGACTTAGTCCTTGAATTTCAACCCTATTCCCCCAAAGAAGCGGTAGAGCGTCGTAATGCGCTCTTGGCTGAATTTGGTATTTTAAAGCTTAAGGACAGCGCCGCCTTAAAACTTTCAGGAGGAGAGCGACGGCGCCTAGAAATTGCCCGCGCCTTGGCTGCCAATCCGAAGTATCTGTTATTGGACGAACCCTTTACGGGCATTGACCCCATTACCATTGAAGAATTACAACGTCTCATCGCTCATTTACAGGAACGGGGCTTGGGTATTTTAATTACGGATCACAACCCCAAGGCAACGCTCGGCATTGTGTCTCGTGCCTATGTGATGTTTGACGGCCAAGTCTTATTTGAAGGGACCAATGAAGAGGTGGCCCAAAGCGACCTGGTCAGAAAAAGCTACTTGGGCGAAGGATTCACGATTTAATGGCACCGCTCTTGCGCTTACTGGGATTTTCACGCGTAGAACGCTACTTAATGGGCCCCTTATTACTGAATATCGTGCTGGGCTTGGTCTTATTTACCTTCGTCTGGATGGCGCCTGAAGCCTTTTTAAAAGTCGTACAAGCCATTCAAGCAGGCAGCGTCCCCTTCAGTAAAGGAATCTTGATTTTAGCGCTACAAATTCCTGATATTATGGTACAAGCCTTACCCATGGCCACGCTGATGGGAACGGTCTTTTTTGTACGACGCCTGAACCAAGATTTAGAATGGGTCTCCTTATTGGCCCTAGGGATTCCCAAGCCCCGCATCATCAGGCCCTTTCTCAGTATTGGTCTCGCCTGCATGGGACTCATGATCCTCATCCAAAATGTGCTGCTCCCCCTGACGCATCAACCTTTAAAACAGCTGCAATACCAATACAAGCTAAAAAATAAAACGCCCGTCAGTGCTTTAGTGGCCTTAGAAAAAAAGACTGCAAAGACACCACCCCTCTTATTAATTGGGGATGTCGTGTCTGATACAAAAGCAAAAGACTTGTTGTGGCTCGAATTTTGCTTTCAAGAGAAATCTTCAATCAGCAGGCTTTGTCGTTGGAGTAAAGCCGATGCCTTAATCGTCACGGGGCAAACGCAGGCCACCTTAATCAACACCTTACACCTAGAAATGGACGAAACAGGGCGTGTGTCTGAACGTCGACGCTACCCGCGCTATGACTTGCCTCCACTGCCTGACTTTCAACGCCTCCTCAAAATCATGACCCAAGACACAAAGGGGCATACGGTGGCCACCTTATTGAAATCTCGTGCCGTTTTACAGCGGTATCGTCAATGGCAGATGCTCGGACAAGTTGAAAACACCTTATGGGACAGACTCACCACACCACTGGCCATTCCTATTTTAGTCTTACTGGGCATTCCCATCGCCTTAGAAGAACCCCGTAAACGTAGCATTAAACCCTTGACCTTGGCCACGTTGGTCTTGTTTGTTTACCTGGTGGCAAAACCCTTGGCGACTCAAATCGCAAGCACAGGAATGCTCCACGGCAGTATCACGGCACTCATACCCCTTGCCTTACTGGGGCTACTTTATCTCGTCATTTTAAGAATTCAACGCGTCTAAAAGCACTTCCGAATCGGTTTCCACAGGCGTTTGAGCTTCCAACAAGGTCACACCTAACTTATACGCATGAAATAAGGTTTTAGGACTCAGTAAAATAGCGGGGTAATTCCTTTGGCTTTCAAGCGTACAGCCCACACATTCCGTCGAACAATCCGTTAATTGACGAAAACGTTTGGCTTGCTTACCTTGCCAAAGGGCTAAAAAGTTATATTGATTGTCTCTAACATTACCGTAGCTTTTAGGATTATTCGTATTGTGGACAAACTCTTCACAGCCCCCTACTTCACCCACAGCAGACAAATAAGCCCCAATCGTACCCGCCTTACATTTGAACTGCTTAGGGGCATCAAATAAGGTATTACGGTTTTCTCGTTGTGAAATCAAATCCACCGCCGATTTCATGGCCCCTTCAAGGGGAGTCCCCGTATGATACGTAAAGCGAAGATGTCCTGATTTGGCATCCTGCAACACTTGATTCGTCACCTGAATATAGGTTTCTTCAAAGGGTTGTAGATATTTAGCCGTTCGTCGTTCCACAAAATCGGGTAAGGCGCTTTGACTCATCTGCACACTACGGCGCATGAGATTTAAATTCCACTTATCTGGCTTTAAAATGTCCCGCACAAAGGCGTACCACAACGGCATTTGACTGTGATTATCCGGTGTACAGACGCTACAGAGCTGAACATCTAACTGGGTATACCCATAGGTTTGACGCGCGTCTTTCAAGGCATACAAGGTGTCAATCGTATTTTGCCACGCATCCCAATTCGTGTTTTTAGTGTGGCGTACACGATTATTATGCGTTTTAAAGCCCTCAATACTCAAGGACCACGTCAAATGTAAATCGGGGCAACGTTGCATTAAAGTATGCGTGATTTCAAGCAAACGCTCAGGCTTCCATGCATTAGA
This sequence comes from Vampirovibrio sp., assembly GCA_050916035.1. Classification (GTDB taxonomy): domain Bacteria; phylum Cyanobacteriota; class Vampirovibrionia; order Vampirovibrionales; family JAJTHC01; genus JAJTHC01. The sequence continues at coordinate 267,081 of CP050876.1, forward strand.
AATAATATACACGGACTTCACGGGTGTACTGCGGTAAGCCGCTTCAATAATTTCAATGATTTGAGGATGCAAAGTGGTTTCACCCCCCGAATACACAATGGTATTCAGTGAACTGCCCATACTACTATACGTTAGTTCAATTTCATCCAAGGTCATTTCATCGGTTTTTTGATTCAAACTATCCGCAAAAGAACAAAAGCCACAACTATAATTACATCGCGTCGTTAAAATATGGGTGAGCATCACAGGGTTAGGAACCAACCCTAAGCTTTGCTTGGTCATTCCCTTTAAAATAGGCAAAACCAAGGAGCGCAGCGTGCGGGTATTGATCGGAGAACCAATCACCTCAATAGAAGGAGGACTAAAATCATAGCGACTCAAATCCACGCCCAAGGCATGGCGCTGTTCCGCTTCAGGTAAACCTGCAAGCACTTCAAGGTGTTCAAGGGTCATATCCACACAGGGATCTAGCGTAAAAGAATGTGGCAAAGGTGCCTCCTTTATCCGTTTAAGCCGTATTATACCCCTAAATGACTCAAAAAACATCATTTGTAACAGCGTTCATTCATAAGAAACGCTCGCCCCACACAAGAAATCCTAAAAATAGCGTTTTCACAGAGCCTAATCCAGCATGGACACGAAATCTCTACCCCAAAAACAATTGTTCTAAAGCCAAAACAGGCTGCTGCGTCCCTGATTTCAAGGCCCGTTCCGTCTTCAACAAAAGATGTTTCAGCTGAGACAAACGCTCTAAGGTCAAGCCACGCATTTTTTGTAAATCTTTCTGCACGGGGTACGTCTTTTTCCCCTCCGCCTGAGCCATAGCATCCAGCGATTGACCCACCGCAAGCCCCTGTTTTAATCGATAGTAATACTCTACGCGACTCAGTAAAAGGGCTAAAAACTTCATGGGGGCTTCTCTCACCAACAAGGCATTTAAATCATGGATACTTCGATGGGTTAAACGCTGTTGTAACCACGCATCCACCAAGGGAAAGGTTTGAGCATCCAACACACTGAAACGGGTGACGTGATGAACGTCAATACGTTGAGCGTTTGTAAAGGCATGCAATTTTTCACATTCATTCACCAAGGGACGCAAGTCATGCCCCACATGCTCCACCAAAAGCGCTGCAGCCTCAGTCGTTAAGGCAATGCCTAAATACTCGCACTCTTCTAGCAATAAATGCACCGCCTCTTCAGGCTTGTAAAAGGGGGGCACATCATAGACATAACACTGCGCATGGCTTTTCAGCCACTTCCCTAACTTAAGGCGTACATCCAGCTTAGGGGTCATAAACAAAATATCTTTTTGTTCCGACTGAAGGGCTAAGGTGTCCATTAATTCAGGAATTAGGCGCTTGTCTTCTTCAGAAGGATCATACAAGCCTTCCCAGTGATGCAGTTCCACCACGGGCAAGCCCCCCAAAGCAAAGAAGCTCGTGTTCAAGGTTTCCAGCACTTGAGACAAACGGGGCTTTTCCAACACGTGGTGTGTTAATCCGCCTAAGTCCGTATTGACTAATTTTTGGCGTAACGCTTTAAAGGCGCGTTCTTTACGGTAGGCATCTGTCCCATAAAAGACATGAATCGCCATGGCTAAAACGCCAACTTCCACAACACAAAATGACCTTGCAGTTTCTCGCTAAACTGTCTCAAGTTTTTCAGCGTCACGGTCGCGTCCTTCACCACCTGTTGGATCGCTTCTTTTTGAGCTGGCGCTCCCGTGCCTTCGGTCAAGGTATTGGCTTTTTGAAGTAAGGTATTGAGTTCACTCAAGGTGGTTTCCATTTTAGTGGTCAGCGTTTCCGCTTCTAATTTGGATTTGGCCAAATTAGCCACCCCATTCACCGCATCCAAAGTACTGGAGGCCTTGCCTAACATTTGCGTTAAAGCAGGGTCACTCATCAAGGCTTGCGCTTGTAAAACGGTTTGGCGTAATTCTGTAATGACCCCTTTAAAATCACTTTTAAGATTGGGATCATCCACCAAGGTATTAATCGTGGCAATTAAACGATTTAACGATCGACTCAACGTGGAGGCCGAGCGAAGGAGATTTCGCACATCGCGATTCACGGTTTCTAAAATATCTTGCGTGCTCGACACCAAGGCCGTGGTTTGCCCCGACAACACTTGTACGTTTTCAATGATTTTTTGAATATGGCTCATGGTTTGGGCGTCCAACAAGGCATTAATTTTGTCGTTGGTTTCTTTCAACGCTTCTGCAGAGGCGACCTGTACTTGCAAAAATTCTTTCAAGCGTAAGGGACGCTCCACCGTAAAATACGTATGAGCCTTTGGCAAGGATTGAGGCAACCATTCAGGATCATAAGAATCCACCCGTAAGGCCAAGTGAGACGCTTGAGATTTGACAAAGTAGAAGGGGACGTCTGGCAGTAAAACGCCAGGCTTGGTCACGCGGTAATACAATCGCTTGCCTTGGTACAACTTTTTTTTATTCAAAGGCGTTTCGGGAGGGGCTTGCAACGCCTCTACTTTTTCCACCTGACCAATCGACACCCAACCTTCTTTCATCCGCAGTTCCAAGGGCCACGGCAGGGGACGAGACTGAAGCTTGTTCGAAATTTCAAGGTCCGTCCACTGTAAATGAGGCGGGGTAATTTCAAGGAGCTTTTCACTAATGAGTCCCGACTGTTCAATCGACAGCACCGAGGCTTTGGGAATCGGGTGTTTTTTATCTACTAAGCGAAAATTCACCTGCACTTGGTAGGTATCGTCCACCAAGCTAGGCGTAATGGTTTCCACAAAGCCAACTTGCGTTCCCATGAGCTGTACAGGGGCCCCTTCATGCAAGCCATCCACATCTGGAAAATTAACCGTATAGGCCAGACCCTTAGCAAACTCTCGGCTTTTCAACCAATAAATCGTGCCGAACAATATCCCCAAGCTCAGAAGGGTAAATAACCCGACTTTAATGGCGTTGGTTTTGGCAATGGACATAAACAGCGTGCTCCTGAAATGTAGTAGAGTCTACCCATCCTAGAATAAATACTATTCTAAAACAAACACAGTATTTTGGCTCTTACTTCATCACACACCAAAGACTCGCAATATCAGTCTTTTTTATACTTATGCTACACTAAATAATAAAGTACTCCTCTTTTCTAATTTCATGGAGAAACGGTTCATACCTCATGGTCAACAATCTACCCCAAGAACAGGCATTTCAACTGCACTGGTACCCTGGCCATATGGCGAAGTGGGATCGAGAATTCAATCAACACCTCCAAAGCGTTGATGTCGTGATTGAAGTATTAGATGCCCGCATGCCCCTGATGAGCCGTCACCCCGACATCCGTCAACGCGTGGTGGACCGTCAAAAACCACTGATTACGGTCCTCAATAAACGAGATTTGGCCGATCCTATTCGCCTAGACCAGTGGATGACGTATTTCAAAGACGCGGGAGAAATCGTCATCACCGTTGATGCCCAACGCGACACACAAACCCAAAAAGCGATTATACACACCCTTTTAAAGGCGGGAGAAATCGCACAGGCCCGTTGGGTCGCCAAAGGACTGAAACCCCGCCCCATTCGCACCATGATGATGGGGCTTCCCAACGTGGGAAAATCCAGCCTGATTAACGGACTCATTGGGCGTAAAAAAGTACAAACGGGTCATAAGGCAGGCGTCACGCGACAAACACAATGGGTCCGTGTGCATCCGCAAGTTGAATTATTAGACAGCCCTGGTATTTTACCCCCCAAGCTCGATCGTCAAGCCGATGCGCACTGGCTGGCCTTGGTTTCTTCCATCGGGGAAAAAACCTTTGATGATGAAGAAATTGCGCGTTTTTGTTTGCAATATTTTGAAGCCCATTATCCCCATATGCTCGTGGCGAAGTATGGTGCGCCCCCTGTAGAAGAGGCTGAAGTCCCCTGGAGCTTAGAACGGATTGCTCAACTGAGTAATTTACTCCAAAAAGGGGGGGTGGCGGATATTCAACGCGCCGCCCATCGACTATTGGTGGATGTACGGCACGGCCAACTCGGTGGGCTCTGTTTTGAAGTCCCCCCTCCCCATGAAAACGAGTAAAGCCACCATGAAGGAAAGTCCGCTCACGCGCTGTGAAAGACTTTTAGCCTTTGATGCGGCCCATTTAAAAAGCTACCCACCTGCCACGTATTTCATTGGCTGTGACGAAGTGGGACGAGGCAGCCTCATTGGGCCCGTCGTGGCGGCGGCCGTCTGCTGGAAAATAGACGAAGATGCCCAATCCCCCGTCGTCATTCAACGCTTAGTGGGGCTCAATGATTCTAAAAAAATGACGGCCTTACAACGAAAAACTCTCCTTCCCGTGATTCAACAGTATTGCCATGTTGGGATTGGAGAAGCCTCCACCGAAGAAATCGCCCAGTTGAATATTTTAGGAGCCTCTATGCTCGCGGTAGAACGAGCACTTCAGAAAATCCCACAGCAGAAGGAAAACCCGCTTTTTCATGTGCTGATGGACGGTCGAGACTTCATTCCCACGATTGCCAAATCTCAACAAAGCCCTATGATTAAAGGCGACGGGCAAAGCGCGCTGATTGCCATGGCCTCTATCCTAGCCAAAGAACATCGCGACACGTGGGTCAGGCAGATTAACGAAGACTTCCCCCACTATGCCGCCTATGGCTGGTCTCGCAATATGGGTTACCCCACAGCCACCCACCGACAGGCCATTCAACGCTTCGGACTTACCCCCTACCACCGCCCCAGTTACCGCTGTCTCCCCTCATAAAGCTCCGTCCTTCAATCGGTCCTAATCCATCGGCAATAGCTCATAAATCGCATGAGACGCCCGCCAATTCACGCCCCACAAGGCCTGATCTTCATGTTGCCATTGATTTCCCAAACGATACACCCGCCGTGCCTGCCGAAAGCCCAACTCATCACACAAGGTGGTAAAATCTTTTAAAGTGAACAAGTGAATATTCGGCGTGTTATACCACATATAAGGTAAGGCCGTAGACGTCGGCATACGCCCGCGACTCAATAATTGCCAACGAATAGGGAAGAAGCCAAAATTAGGAAAGCCAATCACGCAACGCTGTGCCACCCGCTTCATTTCTTTCATCACGGTGTAAGGGTCTTGCACAGACTGCAAGGCCAAGTGAAGCACCGCGACATCAAAGGCGTGGTCAGGACATTGCTGAAGCAAATGAAGCATATCCCCATGCAATGCTGGTAAACCTCGCGTGAGGGCTTCTTCAACGGCGGAGGCATTTTGCTCAATACCCAAGCAGGACGCGCTTCCCCCTTGAAGGTTCAACAACTGCAAGAAGTCGCCTCGGCCACAGCCCAAATCTAAAACGCGATCGCGAGCTTCCACAAAACGCAACAGCGGAATGAGATCTTCACGCCCCATCGCCTGCGCCAGTTCAGAAGCCTGAGACGGAGACGCTTCAAGCGCTTGCTCCTCGACAGACGGCGCTAAAAAAGGACGCAAGACCTGATTCAAAACGGGCGTATCAATCAAAAAAGCGTCATGCCCCCACGGCGTGGGTAAGACCACTGAGGCAGGCCTATGCTGACATTGTAATAAAACATCCACCATGCGTTGGGTTTCCTTCGGCGGAAAGAGCCAATCCGTGTCATAGGCAATGAAAAAACAAGACGCCTTTAAGCGACGCAAGGCTTGCTTTAAATCCCCCTGCCCCCAACGTTCCGCGACATCAAAAGCATCTAACGCCTTACTTAAATACAGGTAGCTATTGGCGTCAAAGCGATGCACAAACTGCTGACCTTGATAATCCAAATACGATTCGACCTGAAATTCAGGCTGAAACAAAGACGCCTCGGCTCGGTTCACCGCCAAAGGAGTCTCTTCAATCAACGCGCGCCCAAATTTTTGATCCAAACTATTTTCAGACACATAGGTAATGTGAGCCAACATACGCGCGGTCGCTAGCCCCCGTTCAGGCGAAACCCCCGCCTCCCTATAGCGCCCCCCGTGCCAGTGCGGGTCATGACAAATGGCATGGCGCCCCACCGCATTAAAGGCAATGCCTTGGGTACTGTAAGAAGGCCCTGTGGCGATCATCACGATTTTTTGAACGGCGTCTGGAAAGCGAAGACCCCATTCCAAGGCTTGAAACCCGCCCATCGAGGCCCCGATCACGGCAGCCCACTGGGGGATATCTAAGGCCTCCATCAAGTGTTTTTGAGCATTCACCATGTCCCCCATCGTCAAGGCGGGGAAATGGGTATAATACGGCTGGCCCGTTTCAGGATTCAAGGATTCAGGACCGGTCGAACCTTGACAGCCCCCCAAGACATGAGCACAAATAATGCAGTGTGTTTCAGGATTTAAGGCCTTGTCAGGGCCCACTAAATCATCCCACCAACCGGCTTTTTTATCGTCTAAGTGGTGGCGTCCTGCCACGTGAGCATCCCCCGTCAAGGCGTGACACACCAAAATCGCGTTGTCTTTCAAGTCATTCAATCGACCGTAAACTTCCACGCGGAGTTCAAAGGCAGGCAACAGGCCCCCTCCCTCTAGGGGAAGTGGGACCTCAAATTGCACTTGAAACGGGGTGACTAAACGATGCGCCTGCCACTGCACCCACGCTTCAGGGGCTTCTTCGCCTAGACGCTGAGCCCATTGCGTGGCTGATACCGTGAACAAAGACATCCGCGCGCACCCCCAACCCTTCCTTGGACGTTCAAGCCCTGACCCTTGCCATTGTAACGGCTTTTACGTGAAAAGACCAGAGGCCCCCGCCGTGCGCTTTTATTTACTCTTCTTATCAAGCGTCTGGGTTATAGATGGACGTATCATACAAAGGTCGTTCATGAACGGTGGAAGGGGGACGCGTTGTCCACTTCAAAGACAAATCAGGCAAAAGGGTCTTGAAGGGCGTGATCTCATGCTTAATTTGGTCTTCTGGTGATAAGGGATACACTTTAGTTTGACGTTGACCCGCACCAATCCCCAAGAATCCGTCTAGCTCTCCATTGGGCATGCTCACCACTTCATATTTCTTGTTCCCACTCGTCACAATAGTTCTAAGGGGGTTCATCGTTGGCGTTTCCTTCAGTGTGGGATGAAAGTTAACGCGTTCAGGATTTTTCCCTGGTTTCAGCTTGGGTATCATTTCAGCAAAGCAAGCATCATTTGACAGTTTATGTGCCCACCCAATGATAGGTTTTGCCTTCTCTTCCGCCACGTGTGCGACCTTAGGAATCACGCAATCCGTTAGTGCAGGGGTCACTTTCGAAGGCAATTTAGTCACAAAGAGGCTCATCATCCCTGCGAACACCAAAGCCTCAAGAGTTGCAATAGGAGTAACTATCCATGAAAGATCACGGCTTGGACGAGGCGTTCGGGGGGCTTTAGGAGGGACCTCAACTAAAGGCTGGAGTGCTTTAGAATTCAGGTTTACTAACTTAACGTCTGCAGTCAAGGCATTCCCTGTCGCAGTCAAAATATTTTTGACTCTGATTCCAGCATTTTTCAATCGAGGAGAAATAGGGGGGGGGAAACGCATGTGTTTTTTCCTTATGGGGATGTTGAGGGGGAGGAGAAGTAAACTAAAGGTCAGGCATCCGGCTCGCTCGTCAATACTTTGCTTGGGGATGCGCTACAAGGGCTTAATAACGCGTCAAGCCCAGTGTGTGCGGTGTTTCTTTTGTATTGTTACATTTATTTACGAAAGCCCTTTTCACTCTCATGGCGAATGCGTGTTCTCATCATTGTTTTTTTAGCTATAAAGTTTTATTTGAAAGGCTTTTTTGGATTGCTGGCTTTCTTTTTGGCTTGTGCCGTCAGAGACCTTTAAACCGTTAGAAAAATAGACGTCAACGCACTAAATGCGAGGCGTCCGAGACATTTTGCGGACGTCGTGTAAGGACATGATGCGAGGAGGTGGGGATTGAGGGGGGATTTTCAAGGGGGGACGAAGGGGAGGAGAAACGCAATGCGTCCTACCCCGTCCCCCCTTGAACGGATTTAGAGGTGTTGGAGACCTTTTTCCGCAAAAAGGTCTCTGACGGCACAAGCTAAAAACACTATACGCCCTTCCCCCTTACCACCTCTGCTTTAAAAAGACTAAAACACATAACCCCGACTAGCAGGCACCGCGCGTCGACGGTTCGACAAGCCCCCTTGCGCCACCATGCCTTTAGCCGTCGCCTGCTGAGTGGCCCACGTCAAACGCTCCCCCACCGCAAGCACCCAAGGCCCTTCGGCATGGATATAGCGCGCGTGGGCTTCCTGCCATAAAAAGACGGCACGCCCCCAATTCCCCTGCAGTTCCGCCACTTCCGCCAAGACTTGAAACGGCAAGGGATGACAAGGATTCAACTGTAAAGCGGTATTGGCTTCTTGCTGGGCTTGGCTTAACTGTTTGGCAAAGGCCTCTACGTTGAGTTTTTTGACTTGCTTGGCGCCCTTCGGCAAGGCGGAGGCTAAAGCCCCTAAGCGCGATTCTAAACGCTGATTCACCCCTTCAAGTTCTAGCACCCGCTGTCGTGCCGAAGGGCTGGCATTCCCTAGAGAAGTCCACTGAAAGGCCTGAAGCGCACCGGGAATAAACTGCATCAAACGCCAACGATGCCCCAAGGCTTCCGCGGTTTTGGCGTCACGCATCGGGGGCATGCGTTGAAGCATCGACAAAGCGACTTCCATTTCTCCCAACAAAAAAGACGCTTCCACTTGAAGTTCAGGACGCACGCCCCCCTGTTGAATAGACTTAAGGAGACGAAGATCCTCTGCGTCTAAGTATCCGTCTTGGGCCACGATTTTTAGACGCAACACGTGAAGCTGTTGAAGGGGAGGCGAATCGTTAAACACCACGGTTTTTTCACGGGGGGACCACTCACTTTTCAACGAGTGACTTTGGGGGCCTTCTAACAAACGTTGAACCGATGCCAATTCTTCCGCAGGCACCGAACGACCCAACAATAAGTTACGGTAGTAAAGCAGGGTCACCCATTCTAAGAACTGGGGATGTTCAGGCGCGAGACGCAAGACATCCTGCAAGGGGCGCTTGGCAGCGTCTAAAGATTCTTTAATAATCAACGCTTGTGCTTCGGCCATTAAATCAGGCAGCAAAGCGGGATTGAGACGAGACGCCTCTTGAAAGGCACGGTTCGCTTGTTTTTGATCTGCCGTCGCTTCTAGTAAGCGGGCTTCTTTTAAACGAAGTTCAGAGGAATTGGGGAAATACACTTGCAATTGTTGATACGCCAAGACGGCCTGTTGTGGGTCTGCCAATTTTTCATATTGTTGCGCCTTTAAGCGTATCCGTTCAGGGGGAGAAGAAAAATCTCGTAAGCTGGCTTCTTCTATATAATGTAAGGCATCTTCAGGACGCTCCATTTTCGCCAAAAATGCGGCAATGGCGTCTAAGACCCTCGGATTTTCTGGGTCCAATTCATAGGCGAGTAGGACGCTCTGCTTCGCGTGATTCAAATCCCCCAAAGACTGATACACCGCGGACGCCCACAAAAGGGTCGGTACATGCGTGGGATTGGCTTCTAATCGCTTAAGGAGTAAGGCTTTCGCCTGAGTAGGGTCTTCCGCGCACTTCAATTCAGCGTCATAGAGCAAGAGTAGGGGATCTGAAGGCGACCGTTTCAGTGCTTCGCTTAAGTAACGCTTAGACTGCAGCAAGGCCGTTTCAGGAGGGGCAGGCTTAAAATGAGGACGGGCTCCCCATGTCCCGTACAAATAACCCAAGGCCCCTAAAACAATGGGGTCATGAGGCGCAATCGCTTGAGCACGCAGTAATAAGACTTGTGCTTCAGGGTACTTGCCTTGTCGCTGCTTCATCAAAGCCCAATTCACCAAGGCCTTCCAATCTTGAGGGTTTTTCGCCACCACGGCCGCAAGAACGCTTTCCGCCCGAGGGGTATCCCCTACGCGGAGCCATTCATTCAAACGTGCATCAACAAAAGGAAGATCCACCCGAGGCCAATCCTCGATACTGGGTCCTTCCAAGGCCCAAGCGGAAGACATTGCCCCACAAAAAAGCAAAAAAAGCAGAAGTCCCAAAAACCACCGCATCTGAAAAAAAAACATAGGGCTCCTACACTCCAAAAAATTCTAAGCATACTGATGCAGTATTTCTTTTGAATTTTGACACGGTTTTAAACGCTCGTGGATAAAGCCTTAGAGATTTCCGTTGTCTATGTGATGAAGTCTGGCGTAAAACAATTGACCATTTTGTGGATTTCGCGTTTAATAGAAAGATAGACGTTGAGAAAAGAGGGATCTTTCCCCATGTACCTAACTGGATATCCTGTATTTTTCGTGCTATTGCTGTTTTGTGGGCTATTCCCCTTTTTATTATTTGCCGTGTCGCAACTGGTGCAAATTAAAAACCCCACCGCCTACAAATATGAAACGTATGAGTCAGGCATGAAGCCTTATGGGGATGCTCGCATTCGATTTGACATCAAATTCTACCTGTATGCCCTGCTTTTTATTCTGTTTGATATCGAAACTATTTTTCTTTTTCCTTGGGCGGTGGCTTACGACAGCGTGGGGGTTTTTGCCTTGGTGGAAATGTTAATTTTTGTAGGTATATTGGCCTTAGGAATCGTCTATGCGTGGCGAAAAGGAGCCTTACGATGGCAGTAAACTTTGTGGCGGATGCGTGGCAAGACTTGCTTGAAAGCAACGGGATTATCGTCACCACGGTAGATGCCGTCTACAACTGGGCAAGGAGCAATTCCGTATGGCCCATGACCTTTGCGACGTCTTGCTGTGGGATTGAAATGATGTCCGCCTCTGCGCCTAAATTCGACATCGCGCGCTTTGGTTCTGAAGCCTTCCGCGCAACACCTCGACAATCCGATTTAATGATTACCGCAGGAACCATTACCTATAAAATGGCCCCTGCTTTGTTGCGTTTATATGAACAAATGGCAGAGCCTAAATATGTAATCGCCATGGGAGCGTGCACCGTCACGGGGGGCATGTATGAAAATGACTCCTATTCTGTGGTGCGTGGGGTGGACCGTATCATCCCTGTGGATGTTTATGTCCCGGGTTGTCCTCCTCGTCCAGAAGCGCTATTAGACGCATTGATTCAATTGCAGAAAAAAATGCGCCAAGAAACGTTGGCGGATCGTCGAACGCGGACGGCACAGCACATTGCTCGTGTTCGCTTGGATGAAGACGACTGTTTGGTTCCTTTAGAAAATGCCCGTGAAGAAGATTTCTTACATTGGGGCATTCAAAAAGATGGCTATAATGTAGAAGCCCTTCGCGAAAGTGGTGAATTGGGCTTAGTAAGAGGCAATATCAAGTACCGACATGAACGCAGAAAATAAAAAACCCGACGTGTCTCCCGCGTCCGACCCCTCCGAATCTCCAGCCTTGCTTCCTGCGGGAATCTTTGGTGCTTTTTTAGACTCCAAAGGTTTCACCCCTGAACATTTGGGTAGCGACGCCAAAGGCACTGAAATGATTCGTGTAGCGGCCTCCGAACTAATCAGCGCAGGCGAACTACTCAAGCAAGACGTGTCCACCGCCTTTGACATGTTGTGGTTGGTCACCGGTGTGGACTGGAAGACGCATCGCGAAACGGTGTATCATCTCTATTCAACGGTTCATTTTCACACGGTGATTTTAAAAGTCACGGCCAATGGCGCGGATGAATCTCCAAGTCTGTACCCCGTATGGCCTGCGGTAGACTGGCATGAACGTGAAGCGTACGATTTATTGGGGATTCACTATATCGGTCATCCTGATTTGCGCCGAATCTTAATGCCGACGTATTGGCTGGGTCACCCTTTACGTAAAGATTACAAAGAAGAAGACCCCCGCTTGGTGTGGAACCGCCGTTAAGCGCACGCCTTCCCCCTTTAGTCCTAGTAATTTGTTCAAGTAAGCTATTGGAAAACATGATAATGTCTATTAGTGAAGTGACTGAAACAATCCCGAATCCTCATCAAGGCGTTTCGGTTGAACAAGGGTTTGATACCAATGACTTAGTGGTCAATATCGGCCCACAGCACCCTTCTACGCACGGCGTTTTGCGTTTGGTCACCACGTTAAACGGTGAAGTCGTTAAAGACATGGAACCGGTGATTGGGTACCTGCATCGCTCAAAAGAAAAAATGGGAGAAACCCGCTCTTTATTTCAATACCAGCCCACCATTGACCGTGTTGAATATTTGTCTTCCTTCTATGATCACTTGATTTTTGTCAACGGTGTGGAACAAATTGCAGGTATTCCTGTGCCGAAGCGCGTTGAATACATTCGTATGATTACGATGGAGTTAAATCGTATTACCTCTCACCTCTTATGGTTTGGGACCTTCCTGCTTGATTTAGGAGCCTCCACCCCTTTCTTTTGGTGTTTTAGAGACCGTGAAGAAGTCTTTACCCTTTTTGAAAATCTCACTGGGGCAAGGATGATGTACAATTACTACCGTTTTGGAGGGGTAAACAGTGACTTACCGTCTGGCTGGCTTGAAGAAGCCCGTCGCTTTTGTCAGGACTTTCCTAAGCGTTTAGACGAATACGAAGCGGTGGCCACCAGGAATCCCATTGTCTTAGACCGCACCCAAGGTCACGGCATTATGGACAAAGCGTTTTGCCTTAAATATGGGGTGACAGGTCCCGCCTTACGCGCCACGGGAGAAGCCTTAGACTTAAGAAAGACGAACCCTTATTCGCTTTACAATGAAGTTGAATTTGAGGTCCCTACCCGCACTGAAGCAGATACCTACGCTCGATATCTTGTACGGGTACAGGAAATGAGAGAATCTATCAAAATTATTTTACAATGTTTAGATCAAATCCCTGGTGGAGATGGTGGTCGTTTATCTCTTCTTAAAAAAGAAGTGGAAACTAAAAGCAAAGAAGCGAAGAAAAACCCCGATATCGTGGTCCCTCATTGGGATAAAGACTGGGATATTATGGGCAAAAAAATAAACCTCCTCACCTATAAGCCTCCTGCAGGAGAGGCGTCTAACTTTGTAGAATCGCCTCGTGGTGTTTTAGGTTGCTACATGATTACCGATGGGACTCCGAAGGCCTACCGTATTAAATGGAGAGGGGCTTCTTTTAGCAACCTTTCGGCTTTGCCTGAATTAATGAAGGGCCATATGTATTCGGATTTAATGGCCATTTTTGGAAGTCTTGATGTCATTATGCCTGAAGTAGACCGCTAAGCTGCTTGCCCGTAAACGCCTAGATATTATGAAAGAGATGCACCGCCCATGATTCCTACGCTTGCTCAATTACTGGATCCTCAATTTCATTTAATGAAATTGATTGAAGCTTGGCACCAAGCCCCTGATTTAGTGCCTATTACACTGATTGGGATTGTATTGTTCGCCATGGTGGCCGTCATGGGTCAAGCGGCGGCCGTGGTCATGGTCTTAATGGAACGAAAAGTATTGGCCTGGTTTACCCAGCGCAAAGGACCCAACCGAGTAGGACCAGGGGGTTTATTACAGTCCATTGCGGATGGGGTTAAGCTCCTAAGCAAAGAAGACATTATGACCCCTGTACAGGACAAGTTCCTGTTCACTTTAGCCCCTGCTGTTTTTCTCTTTCCTGTTTTTGCCCTTTATGCGATTGTGCCTTTTAGTGAAAATTTAATTGGCGTGAGTCTACCCCTTGGCTTATTAACCATTTTTGCTTTATCTTCCATTTCCGTGATTGGTTTGGTCTTGGCAGGATGGGCATCGAATAACAAATATGCGTTGCTCGGTGGGATGCGAAGTGCAGCACAAGCCATTAGTTATGAAGTCCCCTTAATTTTATCCGTCATTGGTGTGGTTTTATTCACAGGCAGTGGGGATTTAAACAAAATCATTCAAGCCCAAAGTGGTGGCATCTTCCAATGGTATGGTATTGTACTTACCCCTCTGAGTTTCCTCTTGTTTTATATCGCCTCTATTGCGGAAGTCAACCGTATTCCCTTTGACTTGCCTGAAGCGGAAAGCGAATTGGTCAGTGGTTACAACACCGAATATTCAGGCATGAAATTTGCCACTTTTTTCCTTGCTGAATATGCAGGACTTTTTGTTTTATCCGCACTGACCGTGGCCTTATTTTTTGGAGGATACACCTCTCCTTTCGGACATACTTTGATGCAAAATTTAGGCTGGGCTGATGACTTGGCTCGTCAATTTCAATTGGCCGCTTTAAAGCCCTTACTCATCAATGCCGAACAAGTGTTTTGGATGCTGAGTAAAACGTATGTCTTTATTTATCTTGCGATGCTTCTGCGGGGCACTTTACCTCGTCTCAAGCCTGATCAATTGATGGGATTCTGCTGGAAGTTCTTAATACCCCTCTCACTCATCAATTTATTTATGCTCGGCTTTGCCAAGCAATTTCGCCTTAGTTTTATGACGGAAGGTCTTGCAGGAAGTTGGCTCTACTTACTCCTGTCTCTCATTGTAGGGATTGGTGGGGTCTTAGGCTTCTTTCATTTTATTGATCGTCACTTTAAAGCCCAAGTCGCCGCTCGTTATCATGCTTAGTTACAAGGATTGTCTTTGATATGTCGTCTACACCCAAAAATACGGAAAACGCCATAGAAGCCCTCGCAATGAATGAAGGCAATGTGGTACTGGCTGGTCTAAAAGCCATTGGACAGGGGCTAGTCACGGTGCTCAAGCATCACCCTAGAGAAGCCGTCACCTTAGAATACCCTGAAGTCATGCCTGAATTAAGTGATCGCTTCCATGGTCGTTTGGCATTGCTTTCCAAGTCGGATGATACGGATCTCTGTATTGGTTGCCAAGCCTGCGCACGCGTTTGTCCCTGTGATGACCTCATTCAAATCGATATGCACCGAGATGATGACAAAAAACCCGTGGTCACTCGTTTTACCATTGATATGGGGCGTTGCATTTTTTGTGGCAACTGTACAGAAGTTTGTCCGGTGGACTGCATTAAAATGCTCAGCGATTTTGAGCTGGCTGATTACAGCCGTGAAGCCTTGGTCTTGGATAAAAAAGACCTCACCCTAAGTGGTGAAGAATCTGATGAATGGCGTGCCCAACGTGGCTTTACGCCCACTGTTTTATAAGGCTCTGCCTTGTTATCCGTTTCCCACAACTTGGAGCGTCTCAATCCCTCATGTTTGAATCACTCGTTTTTTGGATTTTTAGCGTCGTCGCCATTTCTGCGGCGTTGGGTGTCGTTCTCGCCCCCAGTATTTTATATAGCGCCTTGTGCTTAATTATAGTCTTCTTTTCAATTGCTGCCTTTTTCTTGCTGAATAATGCGGATTTTTTAGCCACCGCACAAATCTTAATCTACGGGGTAGGGCTTACCATTGTGATGTTATTTGGCATTATGTTCACAGGCGATGTCCGCTTGGGAGAACGGCCAGGGAAAATAGGGCGAATCCTCATCGCAAGCTTGAGTGCCACCTCTCTGTTTGCGCTTCTTTTTTGGGGAATTTCCACCTTGAATTTCAAGCAAATGCCCGCCTCGCTCCAATGGATTTCAGAACTCCAACATGAAGGAAGTACCTTGGCCATCGGAAAGCTCCTCTTTAGTAAATATGTATTGCCTTTTGAACTGGCGTCTTTGCTTTTGTTGGGTGCGATGATTGGGGCCATTTTATTGTCTAAAAAAACCTTTACCGCCCAAGAGCCTGGTCTTACTTTTTCCATTCAAGAAGGAAAGCTTCAGCCTAAGCTCGTTGCGGAATGGCGAAAAGATGTAGGCTTTGAGGCATCAACCATAGAGGAGCATCCCTCAGCATGACAAGCGAACTCATTTCCACAGGCATTAGCCTTCACCAGTACCTAGGGGTCGCCACATTTTTATTTGGCATCGGCTTTGCAGGCGTCGTCAGTTCGCGTCACCTGATCCGTACCCTCATGTGTCTTGAATTAATGCTCAATGCCGTTAATTTAGTCTTTGTTTCTATTAACAACTCTATTAATCCCAGCGACGTGTCAGGACAGATTTTTGCCATCTTTATTTTAACCATTTCCGCTGCGGAAGCCGCTGTAGGACTCGCCATTGTGCTTGCCTTATTTAAGAATACCGCAAGCGTTGACGTTGAAACATTTAAACAATTACACGGGTAGAGGAGTAACCCCCCGCCATGACTTGGTTTTTAGACAATCTTTGGCTTGTGCCAGTATACCCCCTTGTGGCTTTTTTAATCATTGCCTTAGGTCGTGCCATTCCACATCCTTCCCCCACCCAAGCAGAACCCTTACTGCCGAAAATCATGGCGCCTGTTCTCACCATGGGCGCAACCGCTTTGGGCCTGATTCATTCTCTTTCTGCCGTTCAGTGGCTCTTTCAGCAAGCGCCTCAAACCATTGAAGCCGTCGAACAGAACTGGACTTGGCTTTCTGCAGGTCCCTTAACCCTAAAAATGGGTACTTTATTAGATGCCAATAGCGTTTTAATGCTTTTTGTCGTCACCTTTATTAGTCTTTTAATTCAATACTATACCCACGGCTATATGAAAGACGATAAAGGCTACGCCAAATTCTTTGGCTACTTGGCCCTTTTTAATTTCAGCATGTTGGGCTTGGTTTTATCAAGCAATCTTCCCCAAATGTACGTATTTTGGGAACTGGTGGGTGTTTCCAGTTACTTACTCATCGGATTCTGGTTCCATAAGCCTAAGGCTGCCGCCGCTTCTTTAAAGGCTTTTTTGGTCAACCGTATTGGAGATTTTGGATTTTTACTCGGGACATTATGCCTCTTACTCTTTAGCTTCGATTGGTGGCAAGGTTATACCCACTTACATCCTGAACAAGCCTTACTTTCCTTTCAAGGTTTTGAATCCCTAGCGGGTGCCTTAAGTCAAGCCTTGCCCGCATGGTTATTGGGTACCATGGGTATTTTGATTTTCATGGGACCCATGGCGAAATCGGCTCAATTCCCTTTACATACATGGTTACCCGATGCCATGGAAGGCCCGACGCCTATTTCCGCGCTCATCCACGCGGCAACCATGGTAGCGGCAGGCGTGTACCTCATTGCACGGGTCTTCCCCTTAATCAGTATTTCTCCCGATTTGGCGATGCCTTTTATCACATGGGTGGGAGTCATTACGGCGGTGGTCGGCGCCATTATTGCCGTCTCTCAAACAGATATTAAAAAAGCACTCGCCTATTCGACGATGTCTCAACTGGGTTTTATGGTGGCTGCCATGGGCTTAGGGGCCTATAGCGCAGGGTTATTTCACCTTTTTACCCATGCCTTTTTCAAAGCCATGTTGTTTCTCGGTTCAGGCAGTGTCATTCATGCCTGTGAACATGAGCAAAATATGCAAAAAATGGGAGGGTTACTCCAAAAACTCCCCATTACAGGCATCACGTATCTCATAGGAACCATCGCCATTTCAGGGCTTTTTTGGACGAGTGGCTTCTGGAGCAAAGATGAAATCTTAGCAACCGCCTTAGCCCAAAACCCCGCCGTGTACTGGACCTTATCCCTTACCGCAGGACTCACAGCCTTCTACATGTTTCGTACCTTCTTTATGACCTTTTTGGGACCATACCGTGGTAGCGCACACGTGCATCATGAAGATCCCGTCATGACTCGCCCCCTGATGGTTTTGGCGGTACCGTCTTTATTCATTGGTGTCTTATTTTCAGGCGTCTTCCCTCATATTCCTGCCTTTGGAGACTACATTCATTACGCCTTTCAAAGCGAAGTGGGACATCAGGCTCATCACTGGATAGAGGCCTTCTTTAATGAAGTCGGTAATCGATCACAAGTCATGGCCCTAATTGGAGTCGGTCTTTCCAGCCTCTTTTATGTCTTCCACCTCCTCAAAACGGAAACCTTCAAAAAGGTATTGGCACCGATTTACGCCTTGTCTCATCATAAATTTTATATGGATGATATTTATGACGGCATTGTCGAAGGGGGCATACTGCTTCAAGCAGAACTCAATGCAGGCTTTGACAAGTACGTGATTGATGCTTGGGTCAACACCGTTGGCACGCTCACGTTATTATCAGGTCGCATCGCTACTCGACTCAACAGCGGACGCTTACAAACCTATGTCGCCACCCTAGGCGGGGGTGTCGTCGGTCTGTGGCTCGTCTACCATTGGATGATGTTAAAAGGCTAGGAATCCACAACACCATGATGAACAATTTACTTCCCCTTCTTGTTTTTTTCCCTTTTGCCGTGGCAGGGATCTTCCCCTTCCTCTCCAAATCTGAAGACGTCGCCACCCAAAAAAAAATACATGCGACGGCCTTAGTTTGCTCTGGCATTTTACTCCTTTTCGCAGGGCTTTTGGTTTTTTCACCTGAGGCTTCAACCGCGATATTTAGCCTCCCTTGGTTGCCTCGTTTGGGTATTAATTTAAGCTTAGGCACTGATGGGATTTCAAGCACCTTAAGCCTATTGACGGCTGTATTAGGGGTCTTGGCTTGTGGTGCCAGTGTTTCCACCATTGAAAAACGACTGCCTTTTTATTACAGTATGCTCTTTCTGTTGATTGGATCCGTCTTGGGGGTCTTTTTATCTCGAGACTTATTCCTATTCTTTCTGTTCTTTGAACTGGAACTGATTCCCATGTATCTCCTTATTAGCACATGGGGCGGGCCACGTAAAGAATACGCTGCCATGAAATTTGTCCTTTATACGTTGTTTGGCTCCGTGTTTTTATTGGCGAGCATTATTGGATTGGCCTACTTCAGTCAGGCGTATCAGCTCCCATTAGAAACACTCTTTAGCTTTCAGCAATTGGGAGCTTTGGCACAATCAGGGTATATCCCCCCCGTGTTTCAAGTCCTGTTGTTTTTGGGATTTTTCATCGCCTTTGCCGTTAAGCTTCCCATTGTGCCGTTTCACACGTGGTTACCCGATGCACACGTCGAAGCCCCTACCCCTGTTTCGATGTTACTGGCAGGCATTTTACTGAAGATGGGGGCTTACGGACTCCTTCGTTTTGGATTTGATTGGTTCCCTGTCGTGGCCCAAGCCTTAGCCCCTTATATCGGTGTTTTGGCCTTTGTGAACATCGTATATACGGGAAGTATCGCCTTGGTTCAAAAAGACATGAAAAAACTCATCGCCTATTCTTCCGTCAGTCACATGGGCTTTATTCTTTTGGCCTTGGTGGCGATGAATCAAATAGGCGCCACGGCAGCGGTGTTTATTATGGTCTCTCACGGCTTGGTCAGTGCCGCTTTGTTCTTGGGTGTGGGGACGATCTATCGACAAACGCATAGCCGAGACATTACCGTGCATAGTGGCGTGGCTCAAAAAGCACCGTTCATCTTCTACACCTTCTTGGTCATGTCTATGGCGAGTTTAGGACTCCCTTTACTGGTGAGCTTTCCTGGGGAAACTCTCGCGCTGTACGGTGGATTCATTTCGCACACCTTTCAAGCCATTCCCTTAGGCTTTGTCACCCTACCCATTAACATTCAATGGATGACAGGACTGTCTGCTTTTGGCATTATTTTAGGCGCGGCGTATTCTTTATGGCTACTGAAACGGGTCTTTTTTGGACCTATTTCAGCCGCCTGCCAATCCCTTCAAGACGCTAAAGCTAATGAATTGTGGGTCTTGGGTGTTTTGACCCTCTTGGTAGTGGTGTTTGGATTTCAGCCCCAACTCCTCATTACTCAATTTAGTCAAAGTACCCAAGCCATGGGTCAGCGATTTGAGCAGGTGATCCTTCAACGAGACCAAGCACTCTTACAACAGTTACAAGGCCGTACGCCCAATGCCTCGCAAGGCATGCTTTCTACTCAACCCTAGTTTAAAAAGGACGATTTCGCATGATCTTTGAAGCCCTTTCCACCCAAATAATGCAAAGCGGGGTAGGTCAGTTTATCTATCATCAAAAACTGGCATTGCTGGCCCCTGAACTCATGGTTTCTTTCACCTTGTTGATGACGTTTATCTTGTCCTTGGCCAAAGATAAAATGGATCAGCAAAAAAGTTGGTTTATTGCCTTAGGGGGAACGATTGTAGCACTCCTGAGTATCGGCATCAATGCGTTATCCTACGGGTCGGTGGATTCCACTTTGATTGAAACGTCACAACCCGTGATGTTTGGCATGTTTGAAGGGGACTTATTGTCCTTGGTGTCTCGTGGTATTTTAAGCGTGGGTTTTATCTTAATTCTTCACCTATGTAAACGCTATGTGGAAGACAATATTCCTGAACAAAGCGCTGAATTTTACACGTTATTGCTCACGGCCTTTTTAGGCGCCTTGCTCTTAGCAGGGTCAAGCGATATGGTCATGGCCTTTGTTTCGTTAGAAACCCTAGGCATTAGTTCCTACATCCTCAGTGGTTATTTACGTCAAAATCTCAAAAGCACCGAAGCCTCCCTCAAGTACCTTATTTATGGAGGCACCAGTTCCGCCTTTTTACTCTTTGGACTCGCACTGATTTATGGATTAGCTGGGGGTTCGACCAGTTTAGCCGCCTTACCCGCAGCCGTCATGGCTCAAAGTACACCACTCGGAGCATGGGCGTCTATCGCTCTGGTAATGATCTTAGCAGGGATTGGCTTTAAAGTATCCGCAGCCCCCTTCCATACCTGGACCCCTGACGTTTATGAAGGTTCACCCACACCCATTACGGCCTTTTTGTCTGTGATTTCAAAACTAGCGGCCTTCATCTTTGCCATTCGCTTGCTCATGCCTTTTGCCAGCATGATGAATGAAAATATTGGGTTGCTCATTGGACTGCTTGCGGTTGCTTCGATGGTGCTTGGCAACGTGGCCGCACTCAAGCAACAGAATTTAAAACGATTACTCGGCTATTCCACCGTCGCACATGCGGGATATATGTTACTCGGACTCGCCGCACTCACCCAGAATAGCTTAGGAGCCTTACTTTTTTATCTAACGACTTACGTATTTATGAATACGGGGGCTTTTGCCAGCACCATGATCGGTGAATCCTTCTTAGGCTCTGAAAGTATTCAGGCGTATTCAGGCTTGGTGAAAGCCAAACCCATTTTTGTTATTGTGTTTAGTATCTTTTTACTTGGACTAGCGGGAATCCCGATTACCGCTGGATTTTTTGCGAAATTTTTTCTCTTTGAATCGGTTGTCTTTAGCGGTCTAGGCAATATAGGCGTCATCATCATCGCCTTAATGGCGAGTACCGTCTCCTTGTATTATTACCTCAATATTATTAAAGTCATGGTCATTGGAGAAGCCTCCACAGAAGTACAAGCTCTATTGGCGCAACAAGGACAAGGCCCTTGCTGCTTAAGTAAAACGCTTGCCTTGGCCACGCTGATTTGCCTCGTTTTCACCTTAGGTCTCGGTATTTTTGGAGAAAGTACCTTGGGCTTGTGTGAAGCCGCCATGAACGGGCATGGCTCTATTTTGTCTCAAAATTTAAGGTAAACACGTTAATAAAAACGATTTACTTGTGACAAATAAAGCACTTTTGTTTATAATAGGATTGCTTCGCTTGTTTTAATTCAAGGAAATCCTTCAGATGACACTGCTTAAAGTCGTAACTTATGGTCACCCTGTCCTTCGTACCCCAGCAAAACGGGTTTTAAAGGTGTCCGCCAAAATCCAAAAACTCGTTTTTGATATGATTGAAACCATGTACGCCAGTAATGGTTGTGGTTTGGCGGCCCCTCAAGTGAGTCAAAGTGTCTCCATTTTTGTGTTGGACTGTAGTAGTGAAAGTAAAAAATATCCTGCTATGGTTTTTATCAACCCCAAAATTATTCAAAAAAAGGGGGCCTGTAAAAGTCGTGAAGGGTGTTTAAGCTTTCCTGACGTCTTTGTGGATGTGAAGCGTCATGCAGAAGTGACGATTCGCTATCAGGATCTAAAAGGTCGTTTCCAAGAAATGACGGTTAATGTTAAAGATGACCCCTTACTTTGTCGTGCACTTCAACATGAAATGGATCATTTAAACGGTATTTTGTTTGTTGATTATGTGGTGGATTACTACGGGACGGATGCGATTCTCCGTGAAAAAGGACTTCCCCCCCTTGAAAAAAATAAACAAGCCGACACCCATGTGTTGGATGAACTCTTAGATTTTGAACACGCGGAATCCATTGAATAAATCCCCCCTAAACACTGAACCCACCTCATCGGCTTTTTAATGGAAATCCCCCTTCAAGGTACATCAAGTACTGAAAAAACGAGCTATACTACAGGGTATAGTGTTCGATAGATGAAATAGGCTATGAGACCATTCTAGGAGTCTAGCTTTTTTTGTGGGGGCGTGTACACAGACGTACATAAGCAAACAAAAAAATCGTAACGACCACGAAGAGGCCATAGACCGTTTTATCTATCGAACACTATAGAGAGAACGCTCCAAATAACATGAAATATGGATACCATGACACACTGCCCCTTGTCCAACATTCCGACTTGGTCAAAGGCGTCTTCCTTGACGTCGCCCATGGCGTGGCCACAGGTATTTCCCACAACGACAGGACGATTCCCTCCCCTTAAACAAGCCCCTCCCTTTTCAAAAACCTTGACGGCTTCACTCGACACCCTTCAGTGGATGCCACCCCCTCTACACGGCAGCCAAGCATCTCTCCCCCTCCCCATGGCCTCTTCATGGCCTCTACAGCTTATCGACAGGACGCTTATAAAACCATGGGCAGGCCTTCTCTTGGTCTTAGTTTTAATCCTTTTTGGCGTATTTTCTCTTCTAAAGCCTCTCCTCCATTCTGGTCCAAGCACCGTCAATGAAGAATCAATCACCCTAAACGAAAGTCATTTACCCGCTACAAGCTTATTAGCGATGGAAAAAAAGGAAGCGCTTCTCCCTGAAATTTCTGAATCAAAAGCACCTCAACCCAAGTCTATCCCGCTTCGTAATGACCCGTTTCGTCCCTTGGTTAAACTCACTTGGCTTGCTCAATTGTCCAAACCTGAAACGACCATGGACGCTGAAAAAAGCGAAAAATCAATAGGTGTACCCCTACCTTCTAGTGAGTGGGATACAGAATCAACCCGCAGCCCCAAAGCAACGATGATTCCCCTGTCCAGCTTAATGGAGTTTATAGGGGTCGTCTCCGATGAAAACCCGCATAAAGCGGCAACCGTTCTCCTTAAATTATTTCATGACTCAGGGGAACTCCTCTTATCTAAACGCATTGGAAGCGCCTTTCAATATGAAGGCAATACCTATACGCTCACCGCGATTAAAGGAGCCACCCTGTTTTTAAACGTTAATGGATTCCCTGAACAGATTCGGATGAGTACACAAGGTAGCCGTCCCTCTCCCCCTCTTAGTCAAAATACTCCTCCCCGTGCTAGTTCTCAAAATGTTGAAACCCTACTGAACGAATTAAATGGGGTTTAAAACCATTCCCCTTAGAAAGTTTTTTATGTTTAACCCCTCCCTTCTTTTAGACTTTATCCCTTATAAACTCTACTCGATAAAAAACATCTTGAGTATCGTACTTTATTTAGGGTTACTTGCGTCAGGCATCACTCCCCTAGACAGCAAGGCCTATGTCCAAATCAGTCCCAATGGTAAAGACTTCAATATTGAAGCAGACACGGAAGCCCTTAATACGTTAATCCCCTTAATTGCGAAGAAAAGCCACCTCAACGTCGTACTCGATGATAGCATTGTAGGAGCAGCCTCCCTCACGCTTGAAAAGGTCTCGGGACTCAACGCGTTACAGATTCTTGCTCGCATGTACGGACTGAGCTTACAAGAATCCAGCCACGGGATTTGGATGATGACCTCTCAAGAAAAAGGAGAAAGCTTAGGGCTTTATCGACTCAATACCAAAATTATTCCCCTGCAAGAAGCAAACGCCGTTTGGATCGCGCACTTATTTAATACCGCTTTTTTTGGATCTAGTCGTCATGTCGTCGTCAAAGCCAACGAACGCCAGAATAGCTTAGTCGTCAGCGGCACTACGGATGAAATTGCCTTGGTCGTTAAACATATCGCTCAGTTTGACGTCCCCCGTCTACGGCGCGTGTATCAACTTTCCTTTGCACCCGCCGTGGAAGTGGCCCGACAATTAGAAGTCTCTATTTTTGGAAACCGCAATACGAATGGGGTGATGGGGGTACAAACACAGTCCACCATTCCTGTTCAAAATGACCTATTAACCGAAGGCAGTGGCAGTAATCTGGTGAATGTGGGCGGCACGAACAACAGCAGTAACACGAGCAGTAGTGGGACCAGTAGCAGTAGTTCCGCTTCTTCACAAGCCCTTTCGCTTCAAATTCGCAATACAGGGGTTCAATCATCAGACTATACGGTACAGACCTTGGGTGCGATTGTCATGCCGAACAGTAAGCTCAATACCCTTACCATTATGGGAACCGCTTCTCAATTAGAGCAGGCCGAAGCTTTGATCCCTTTATTAGATGCCAAACCCCCTCAAGTTTCCATTCAAGCGGATCTCATTGAAATTTCTTACACGGCCTTAAAAGAGCTGGGCGCTCAATTCAATTTTAGTGAAACAGGGAATGCATGGGCCTTTAATTTAGGCGCCTTAAAACCAGGAACAAGTAATAGTATCAGTTTTTTACCTAAAGTCCCCACCACAGACAATTTAAACATTCAAATTCAAGCCCTCATTCAAACGGGAAAAGCCAAAAGTATTGCCAGTCCTCATATCGTGGCCACTCACGACAGTGAAACCGCCATTAATATTACGGATCAAATTTTAAGAGGACAAGAATTTAGTACTGTCAGTAATAACCAATTTTTCGGACAAACCACCCCTCTGATCGGTGAAGCGGGCATTACTTTGGATATCCTCCCTAAAATTGGAGCCAATGGAACGATTACGCTTCGTGTTCGACCGATTGTGACCTCCGTGTATGCCAGTGCCGGAACGGGAGCCAGTACCATTGAACTGGTCCGTCGTCGAGACTTAGTCGCTCAAGCCGTTCAACTCAAAGATGGTGAAAGCATGGTCATTGGCGGCTTAATTGATTCAAGAGACACGCAAAGTGAACAAAAAATACCGGGTTTGGGAGATCTCCCCATTGTCGGAGCCATGTTTAGAGCCAGTGTCACTAATAAATCTCGAAGTGAATTACTCATTTTAATGACGCCTCATATTCTAAATCAATTAGAACCCACCCCGATTCACCGTGTTGACCTTGAAGCCTTAAGACATCAATACTAAAGCACCTAACATTAAATAATCTTAAATAGAAAGCAATTCCCTATGAGATTGACACGATCGGTTTCTTCCCTTCTTTTCCCTCAACACTATCCTCGTCTTTATAAGCAAGGACTGTCTATACTCGTTGCATTAAGTCTATTAGGAGGCGTTTACCTTGAAGCCCAATGCGACAGCCTTTCTCTAAAAAATAAGCACACCCGTATTCACTTAAACGTTCATCAAGTCCCCATTGGCATTGTGCTTAAAGCCGTGGCCAGTCAAGCCTCCTTTAATATTGTACTAAGCGAACAACTGAATCAAAAAGTGAGTCTTGATTTTAAAAGCGTGGAAGTCACCGATGTACTGATGGCTTTAAAACAAATTGGAAAATTATACTACTACACAGAAAATGAGACCTTATTTGTCAGCACGCAAATGAATGCGGCGTCTCACGGCATGCAAGAACAAGAAAGTCATATCTTAGTCATTGAACATTTACCTGCTAATTTTGTGGCTCAATTTTTAAATGAAACACTCTTTGCCTCTCAAATCAACAACAATTCAAATGCGTCTACAACAAATAATACCAGCACGAATAATACAAGCGCCAACTCTAGCGCGAGCAATTTTTCTTCTCCTCCTACGGTAGCCGTCGCGGACCCGATTAGTAATCGTGTCATTCTTAAAACCGATCGTCAAAATACCGAAACAGCAGCTCGACTCATTAAACAAATTGATATACCACGTCTGTCTTACACCTGGCGACTGAATTATCAAAATGCCCCTGAAGTCGCCCAAGCCTTGGCCTCAAGCATTTTTGCAAACGGTTCCACACCCTTGATTATGACACAAGGCAGCAATGCGGGAGGCAACGCTTCAAGCGCTTCTGGGACAGGAACATCCAACACGAATACCAGTAACACAAGCGCTTCCAGCACCAACACCAGTAGTAATAGTAGTAGTACCAATACATCTAGTAGTAGTTCTACGACGTCTAGCAATAACTCAAGTAACAGTAGCAGCTCATCCAGTCGTATGGGTCCATCTCAGGCCCTACCCATCACAATTAATAGTGAAAATACCGTTGCAGGCCAAGGCGGCGCAGGAACAGGTTCCATTACCTTACAAAGCCAAAACATACAAAGCCTTCAAGCCAGTATCTATAATAATGGCGTTATTCTACTCCCTGATACGCGACTCAATACGCTCACTATTTTTGGCACCGAAGCCCAGCTCAAACAAGCCCACCATTTTATTCAGGAATATGACCAAGCTCGTCAACAAGTGGTCATTGAACTGCATATCATCGAAATGGCCAATAGTTTTACAAAATTATTAACGCCTTCTCTAGAAGCCAACCTAGCAGGACGAGTCAATTTAGGCTTTAATGCCAATTTAAATGGACAAAGTACCGCGTCTTACTTAAAAAATCCCATTCAAGGCACGTCTCAATTTAATGCCGTACTCAATTTTCTACAAAGCGAAGGTAAACTGAAAGTCATTGCCAACCCTTCCATTATGACCATGCATAATGAAGAAGCCAATATTAATATTGTCGATGAAGTCATTCAAGGCTTTTCAGATGTTCGAGACCAAAATAATAATATTGTCGCCCGCGTGGCCAACCTTACTGGAGCAGGGATTAACCTCCATATACGGCCTCGACTGGCCGCCAATGGTGACATTTCACTCATGGTCAACCCCCTAATTTCCTTCCCACAACCCACTAGTTCAGGGGATATTCAACTCATTTCATCTCGAGAAATTATGGCACAAAATATCATTTTAAAAGAAGGTCAAAGCTTTATACTCGGTGGCTTACAACAACATTTAAACCGTGAGCGTTCCAATGAAGTGCCTGGTTTAAGTCACATTCCAATTCTTGGTGGATTAAGTAAAACCTTTGACCGTAACGCCAAAAATCAAGAGTTATTGATTATGATTACCCCACGACGGATACCTTCCCCTTCCAATCCGCATCAAACTATTGATACGCCTGCATTTATAAAATCAACCGATAAAATTACAGGATCAGCATCCCTCTTTCCAACCAACAAAGAGTAAAAAAAGATCTTTAAATGTTTTTCTTTTTTAATACATTTTTACCCATTTTAACCTTTAAAACCCCTTTAGTTAAGCCTACACTTTTAAATAATACGCTGTTTATAACTCTATTGAAAACGAATGCAAAAATAGTTTAAAAGCAATTTAAAACCTGATGAAACTCTCTAGACTTTAAACCATAACAGTACAACGTTTAAATTTTACACCTACTTTCAACATAAAAAACAAAGTGGTTTTTAAACAATTTTAAACAAGCTATTCACTTGTGTTGATAGGGATCTACACAGTTTTGAACTGTTTTTTTCCCTACTATGATGATGATGATTTATATTTATTAATTCATAAAGCCTTTTTTTAAACTTCTCTATCAAAGTTTGTTTGTTTTTTAAAAAAATGGTTTTTTAAAATTAAAATGGAACGCTATAAATAGCTGCTTTTATTTATAAATGTATGTTAGACTAAGTGGAGTATTGTAATTAATTATTGATAAAGGAAGCTTCTGCCATGACGACATTTATTGAACATATTGAAGCGAGAGAAATCGTAGATTCTCGCGGTAACCCTACTGTTGAAGTAGATGTTTATCTTTCTGGCGGCGCGATGGGTCGCTCTGCCGTGCCTTCTGGGGCCTCAACGGGTTCTCGTGAAGCGTTGGAGCTCCGTGATGGTGATGCTTCTCGCTATGGCGGAAAAGGGGTTTTACAAGCGGTTGCCAATATTAATGATGATATTGCAGATGAATTGGTCGATTTAGATGCCACCGCTCAAGCAGATATTGATACCATTATGCTGGAAATGGACGGTACCGACAATAAAAGTAAATTAGGGGCCAATGCCATTTTAGGGGTGAGTTTAGCCACCGCCCGTGCCGCCGCCACTGCGTTGGACTTACCCTTGTATCGTTATTTGGGAGGGGTTCGTGCCAATACCTTACCTGTTCCCTTGATGAATATCATCAATGGGGGGGCACATGCCGACAATAACGTTGATTTTCAAGAGTTTATGATTGTTCCCGTCGGGGCCGAAACTTTTGGAGATTCTTTACGCTGGGGGACTGAAGTTTTTCATAGTCTAAAATCGGTTTTAAAAGGTCGTGGTTTAAATACAGGCTTGGGCGATGAAGGGGGTTTTGCACCCAATTTACGCTCCAATGTGGAAGCCATTGAATTGATTTTGGAAGCCATTGAAAAAGCAGGATTTACGCAAGATCAAATCAAGTTGGCTTTAGATGTCGCTGCGTCTGAATTTTATAATGACGGGCTTTATCACTTAGCAGGCGATAATAAACATTTGAATGCTCAAGATATGGCTCAATTTTTACAAGATTGGGTGCGTCAATATCCTATTATTTCTATTGAAGATGGGATGGCTGAACAAGATTGGGACGGCTGGAAGATTCATACGAACCTTTCAGGAGCGACGACGCAAATTGTGGGAGATGATTTATTTGTGACGAATCAAGCGATTTTAGCTGAAGGGATTCAAAAACAAATTGCCAATAGTATTTTAATTAAGGTCAATCAAATTGGTTCTTTAACCGAAAC
Source organism: Vampirovibrio sp. (assembly GCA_050916035.1). Lineage (GTDB taxonomy): Bacteria > Cyanobacteriota > Vampirovibrionia > Vampirovibrionales > JAJTHC01 > JAJTHC01. The sequence goes on from CP050876.1 coordinate 295,698, forward strand.
CTTGGCCACGATTGATTTGGCGCATCGTTCGAGCTATACCACCGTTATTTCTCACCGTTCGGGTGAAACGGAAGATACCTTTATTGCGGATTTGGCCGTGGCAGTGAATGCGGGTCAAATTAAAACAGGTTCGGTGAACCGTTCTGAACGTGTTGCCAAATATAATCAATTATTGCGTATTGAAGAAGAATTAGGTGTGTCGGCTCGTTTTGCAGGATTAACAGCGTTTAAATCTGTTGCGACAGCTCCTTCCGTGCCTAGTGTTTGCAGTATTGGTTAATTCTTTTATTTTTTAAACCCATAGGAGCTTTTCTTTTAAAGAGAGGCTCCTATTACTTTAATGGGTTATTTTAAAGGGGTTAAACCTTATCCAGACCACGTTGTATTAATTGAATGGGGTGTAAGACTTCAATCGCGTGCTGAGGGGCATACGTGGCTAGTGATCCAGCGAGTTGAATGAGACAACCAGGATTCCCGACCACCACGACTTCTGCCCCTGTGGCGAGAATAGCGTGTACCTTTTCTTGAGCAATGCTTTCTGCTAAATCAGGATATTCTAAATTATAAATACCCGCACTGCCACAGCAACTGCTGGCATTATTCATGGGAATGAGCGTTAAATTAGTAATCAATTTAAGTAATGACAAGGGAGCCTCTTCAATGCCTTGGGCATGCGTTAAGTGGCAAGACGCTTGATAGGTCACCCGTGTCGGTTTTTCCAACGCCAAGGCCGGAAGTTTATGGCGGTGTGCGGCTATAAATTCATGAATATCTTGCGTGTTTTCACTTATTTCATCGAAGGTTTGGGATGCCATGCCGAGTGTCTGACTGATATGCGCATAGTCTTTGAGCATCGCGCCGCACCCTCCTGCATTGGAAAGGGTGATATTGGGGTGAGCGTTTTGCCAAAGTGTGGCATTTTTTTCTAAAGCGTGACGCGTTTTTTTTTCTAAACCGTGATGCATTGCTAAAGCCCCACAGCACTGGAGTGGGCTGGCTTGAGTTGAAAAACCCATGGCCATTAAAACATCATAGCAGGCGTTATGTACATCAGGCATGAGGTGTTTCATGACACAACCCAAGTGTAAGGAAAGCGCTGCGGTGCCATGAGTCCTTTGAAGGGGCTTATACAATTCTTCTTCCGTGAGTCGTCCCCAAAAACGGCTTTTTTGATTAATCCATTTCGGCATATAGGGGGCTTGCATTAAGGCTCGTACTCCTAGACGATCGCCTTGTTTCATGACTTGTGTGATGCCTTGTAATAAGAGGTCTTTCTCTAGAATCCATTGAATGAGTTTGGCCAAAAGGCTAAAGCGTCCTTGGCCTCTTTGATGAGTCTTAAAACGAGCATCTTCTAAGACATGGTGATAGGGGACTTGAGAGGGACAAGCGCTTTCACAAGCGAGGCATCCCAAGCATGTTTCCATTACAGGGACAAGGTCTAAAAAGGGTAAGCGTCCTTCATGGACGGCTTGACTGAGGTGAATGCGGCCCCGAGGACTTTGAGATTCATCCCCCGTGCTGACATAAGTGGGACAAGCACTGAGACAGATTCCACAGTGAATACAGCTTTTAAACGTGTCTTCAATGGGGAAGAAGATTGGAGATGCTTGATTCATGCGTGAGGTCCTCCTGCCTATCTCCCCAATAGGGGGATTGTAATTGAGTCGCTTTGATCTTCCAGGCTTGCCTTAAAGCTGACCATTCTTTCCATAAAACGAGGGGCATTTGTGCGTGCCACTGTTTTCTTTGCCAGTTGGTCCATTCTGGTGGAGACGTCCAGATTTGTTTCGGCGTTTTTTCATCCTCTAAGTATTTTGGGAGCTGAATGGGAGCCTCTTTCCAGCCGAGGGAAAGATGTTGATGGGCGAACTGATAGCGAAGAGCATCCGTGTTTAAGTCTTCTAATACGTCTTTAAAATAGTCTAGAGATAACGGCATTCTACTTTCACAATAGAGTGAAAAATCGTTTCTATTGAAGGGATCACAAGGGGTTGGGGCTTCGGTAAAAGAACTTCCTTTTAGACAGTGTGTCAAAATATCGGGGTGAGCGTCCCACAGGAGAGAGGCCTTCCAGCTAGCTTGGGCTTTTTCAAGAGAAAACGCCTGTATACCTTGGGGGGGAGCGGCTTTTAGTTTTTGGTAGAACGCTTCTAAACGGGGGAGGCCTTCAGCGGTATCTTCCAATGTGTATTCAAAGGCTTGCATCGGGTATGGGGAGCATCGAAACGTACGAATACAGGCGGCGATAGGAAGTCCTAAGCTACTATGAAACCCCAAGTGAAAGCGATGTAAATCGTAGCCCGTGACATTTTTAAGGACGCGTCCGCCTGAGCCGATGAGGTGACCTTGAACATCAAGCCACTGTAAACCCAGAATTCGTTGGCGTAAAGGCATCTGCCAGCCGTCTGAGATTAAGGAAGGGGCATAGGCAATGACTTGTGCGAGTGTCCATTGATCAGGGAGCGGAAGCTTAAGACATTGATCTTGTTCTTTTAGCCGTGTATTAATGTCATGAAGGGTAAGTTCTAGGGGAATATAGGCCACAAATTCATCAGGCCAATGTTGAAAAGAATTGACGTGCTCTGTTTGTAGCTTCGTCCATACATCGAAGACGCTTGGGGTGTTTTGAGGGTGAAAAGGAGAGGCCACGCCATAAGGATAATCCTCAAACGCAGCGATCATTTCAGAGCGTTCAGAATCATTTAAGGGGTGACGCTTAGGTAGAGAAGACGACATGGGTAAACATAAGTCCCGTTTAGTATTCTAAAGCTTTTTTAGTCTAGCACAAAGTCAAGGGCTTTATCCAGAAACCCATCTTTTTTTAAGGGCTTGAATCACCGTATTCATGGCCCACATGCTTAAGGCAATGGCGATGGAGGCTTCTAAGACCATATGAGGCTGAACATGAATTAAAAACCACCCTTCATAGGCTAAGGTGCCCCAACTGCTTAGGGGGGCTTCCATACCGAGTCCGATAAAACTTAAGGTGGATTCGGTGAGGATCGCTCGAGGGATGGCGACCATTAAGCTAATCATCATATAGGGAATCAGGTTGGGGAGTAAATGCGTTAGAATTAAACGACGAGTGTCCCCGCCTAAGGTGTAAAAGACGGCAATAAAATCTTGTTTTTTCAGCGCAATGACTTGTCCACGAATTAAACGAGCCGATTCAGGCCAGCTAAAAAAGGCCAGTGCATTGACTAAACTCACCCATTTACTTAAGGGGGTTAAGGCATTGGGCAGTAACTGTAATAAATAGGGTTCTAAAAACACACTTAACAGGACCACGACCATTAAACCAGGAAGACTGTAAAGCACGTCTACAATACGCATCATGGCGTCTCCTAAACGCTCGTTTTGTAGCCCTGCAATGAGTCCATAACTACTGCCAAATCCGCAGGCGACCAACGCGGTCGCCAGTCCTACGGTGATTGAAATTTGAGTCCCTACAGACAACCGAGCCATCAGGTCTCGTCCTAAATCATCCGTCCCTAGAGGATACTTCCATAGGGTGAAGGGGGGAATCCCTGTCTCATGGCGGTGGATAAAGGTGGCGTCTCTAAACCAAGCCACGGTCATTAAGCTGAGGGCCAAGGCGAGTATACTATAGGCGAGGGTGAGCATCCATGTCGACTGTTTGGGCTTCATGGTTTTAATGTCCTTCTCGATGTCGAGGGTCGAGTGCGACGATGGCAGCGTCCGCCAACAGATTCACGATTAAAAGTAAACTGGCGTATAAGAGGGTCGACCCCATCACCACGGTGTAGTCTCGGTTAATAATGGCGGACACAAATTGCCGACCCAAACCAGGAATGGCGTAAAGCACTTCAATCGCGAAAGAGCCTGTCATGACGTTCGCCACTAAAGGCCCCGCGAGAGATAAAAGCGGTAACCAAGCATTCCGTAATAAATGTCGAAATAAAATTTGGGAGGCGGGAATGCCTGCGGCCTGCTTCATTTGTAAATAGAGGGCTGAGGATTCATCCGCTAAGGATTGTTTCAATAATAAGTAAGTGAAGGTATAAGGCACGATTGCAAGTGTGATCACAGGTAAAATCCAATGTAAGGGCGTTGTGAGTGTGGCCGCGGGTAAAATCCCTAAATAGACGCTAAAGACTAAAATTAAAAATCCTGCGATAAGAAAGCTAGGTGATGCTAAAAATAAAGAGGCGATGGCATTTAAAAAAACAGAAAGGGACGCTGTTTGGGATTGATGACCCCACAAGGCCGCACTCACCCCAAGGGGGACGCCTAAACTTAAGGCGAATACCCCTAGACTAAAGGAAGTTGGCAGGGATTCTTTCAGCATTTCTAGGACGCTACGACCTTCTTGGGTGAGAGAGGGTCCTAAATCCCCCCTAAGCAGTCCTTTAAGGTATAAACCATATTGTAAAATCATGGGTTCATTGAGGTGAAAACGCGTTTCTAAGGCCTTTTGAACCAAGGGGGACAAGCCTTTGTCGTTGTCAAAGGGGTTGCCTGGCATTAATCGTAGTAGAAAAAAAGTAAGGGTTAAGACACAAAACAGCGTGAATAGACCTTCCCATACACGGCGGGTCAACCAAATGCTAAAAGGGTGACTACTTTTTTCCGAAGAACTCATACGGACGGGGCTTCCTTTTAGCGTGAGGGATCTACGAGTTGTCCATAGCGATGAACCGCGTGATGTAAAGCGTCTTTGAGTCCTTTTTCAGAACTGGCATGCCCTGCTTCTGGGGCGATGTAAAAATCCGCATGGGGAAGCTGTTGGTATAAGTCCCACGCATTTTTAAGGGGACAAACCAAGTCATAGCGTCCATGTGCAATGGTTATGGGAATAGAACTTAAGCGTTTTAAGCGATGGGGATTTAAAATAGCCGTTTCGGTATTAAAAAAACAATCATTCATAAAATAATGACATTCAATTCGTGCGAGAGATATCGCATAATCGTCTGCTTCATAGGTCTCTAAAAAGGCAGGATCGCTTTGTAAGGTACAATTACTCAGTTCCCATTTGGCCCATTGTTTACAGGCTTCTAAACGTGTTTTGGACTGACTTCCTGTTAGTCGCTTATAATAGGCTTGAACCATGTCATGGCGTTCAGAAGGGGGAATAAAGGCTTCAAAGTCCGCCCATAAGTGAGGCGATAAGGCATTGGCGCCTTCTTGATACAACCAGCGTACTTCTGGCGCGGTTCCCAAAAAAATGCCCCGTAAGACTAAAGCCAAACACGTATGCGGAAAACTTTGTGCATAAGCTAAGGCTAAGGTGGATCCCCAAGAGCCTCCCCAGATGATCCAGCGTTCAATATTGAGTAGGCTTCTTATTTTTTCTAAATCAGACACTAAATCCCACGTCGTGTTTTCTTGTAAACTGGCATGAGGAGAGGAGCGACCCGCGCCACGTTGGTCGACAATAATGATACGAAAGCGTTGAGGGTCAAATAAACGTCGATGCTTTTCACTGGCCCCTGAACCAGGGCCGCCGTGTAAAAAGAGTATGGGCACGCCTTGAGGGTTTCCATTTTCTTCGATATACAAGCTATGTAAGTTTGAGACGGCCAAGCGATGCACTTGATAAGGCTCAATGGGGGGGTACTCAATGGCAGGGCTTAAAGCATCTATAGATAATAAGGGCATAGATCATCCTTTTCATGAGAATATTGTACACCAAGTCTATAGTATCCGCTATATAAAACCGTCTATGGTCTCTTCGTTGTCGCTACGATTTTTTTGTTTGCTTATGTAGGTCTGTCTACACGCCCGAACAAAAAAACTAGGCTCCTAGAATAGCCTCATAGCCTGTTTTATCTATCGAACACTATACAATCACTATAGGACTTATGTCTTGAATGGATGGACCTTTCATCCCGTGTATAGGAAGGTCAGCTTTACGTTTCAGCTTTTTTGTTGGCGATGATTAAACCCGTAAAGGTCACCACCCCTGCTAAGCCCATGGTGAGGGTAAAGGGTTCATGCAAGCACCAAGATCCTAAAATGGCTGCAATGACCGGTTGCCCCATCCCGTAGGCGGCGACATTATTAGCGCTGGTCTTACTTAGGCTTTTATGATGAACCCAATAGCCTAAAAATCCTGCCATCAAGACAATATATAACCAATACCCCCATTGTGTTACGGTTAAATTTTTAAAGAGATGAACGGTTTCGTTTAGATTGGGGAAATGTAAAGGGACTAAAATAGGCACATAAGCCGCAAAAAAAACGAGCAAAAGGGTTAAAAAACCCGCTTGTAAAAAATTCCAGGACAAAACATCCAAGGGGTCATAATGCTGAACCAGTTTTTTAACGCCAATATTATAGGCGGAGAAGAAAAAGGCATTCACAAGAATCAGTCCATCCCCGATGAGTGGATTCGCCCCTGCGGAGGCGCCTCCCCCATGGCTGGCGTCGTAAAATTGAGCCACCACTAACCATGTAATGCCTAAAGACCCCAATAAAATCCCAAATAAGCGCAATGGACTAATTTTTTCAAAACCCAAAAGCGCATTTAAAAGCATGGTTTGCAGTGGAATACTACCCATACATAAGGTGGCGTGAAACGCCGTGGTGTAATTCATCGCAATAGGCGCCACCGTTTGTAACCAAAATACGCCTAGCACGCCCATGGTGACAAATAATGGCCAGTCTTGCTTAAAGCGAGGGTCCCAACAGGGGAGTCGATGCCAGACCTTCCACGTCCACCCTAAGGCAATAATCACAAACCCAAAGCCCAATTGCCGAAGCACAGCGACTTCTACGCCCCCGACTTCTTGGCAAAATAATTTGAGGATGGGAAAAAAGATGCCATAAATTAAAGTCATACTGGTGAGTAAGCCATGAATTTGAAAGGAAGCAGGAATACGAGTAATCAAGCGATTCATGGCAGAAGATAGAGACATAGGAGGTGAAAACACTTTCTAAATTTGTCGCCTAGCTGGACTTAAAAGAAAATAACGACTATTTAAGTGAGGATGCTGTCAGTGTATCGGAAAGATAAGGAAGCCTCTAGTTTATTTTGTATAGTTTGAGCATTATTTAGAAAAGCAATGATGAGGAAAGTGTTAGGCTGTTTAACGCCGATTCTAAAGCGGTCCCGTTTTTTCCGCCTGCTTGCGCAAAGGTGGGTTTGCCGCCCCCGCCGCCCCCACAGGCTTGAGCCAATGTTTTGACGATATCGCCTGCTTTAATGCCGTGAGACTTCACCAATGCTTCGGCCACCCATACCAAGATGAGGGCATTGCCTTCTTCAGAAACAGACCCTAAGACCAAAACGCCTTTTGAGGTGGCTTGATTTATGACGGCTTCTCCCAAGGCTTTTAGGGCGTCTGAAGGGGCCTCTGGCAGTAAATGTTTCACCAAAATCGGGGAGGTGTCTGCAGTATTAAAGGCGTGGATGAGTTCAGGGACTCTCGTCATCAGGATTTTTTCTTCTAAGCCTTTGATGGTTTTTTCTTGATGTCTGAGGTCGTTTTGTAATTTTAAAAGTCGAGGAAAAATATCGGCCGTTGGGGTCTTCAAATGCAGGGACAATGCTTTAAGTTGATGTTCTGCCTGACGGAATTGTCGATAGGCTTCATAACCCACGACAAATTCTAAACGCCTGACGCCTGACGCCAATGCCGATTCGTGATTAATTTTTAATACCGCTAGGTCGGCGGTATTCTGTACGTGAGTCCCCCCACATAATTCTTTGGAATGAGACCCTATACTAACGACACGAACGGTGTCTCCATATTTTTCACCAAATAAGGCCACGGCCCCTTGTTTTTTAGCCTCTTCAAAGGGGGCTTCACTCACATGGGTGGCTTCTCCTGCTTGAATCCAGTGGTTGATCAGTCCTTCAATCTGATGAAGTTCTTCGGCGCTGATCCCTCGATGAAAGCTAAAGTCAAAGCGAGCCGATTCCGCCCCGACGTAGCTGCCTGCTTGAGCGACATCCGTGCCTAAGACTTTTTTCAAGGCTGCATGAAGCAAGTGCGTACCACTATGGTGAAGGGCGACTTGATGACGATAGCGTTCATCGATTTCCGCCGTGACGACATCCCCTTCATGAAGCCCTTCTCCTTGGTCATAGAGACAATGATGCACGAATAAGTCACCCACCTTTTGCACATCCTTGACCAAAACGGTCAGGGCGCCTTGTCCCGCATTTAAGTGTAATTGGCCTCTATCCCCGACTTGTCCCCCGCTTTCCGCATAAAAAGGGCTTTGATCTAAAATACATTGAAAGGCGGTGTTGGTGCCGCTTACTCTGGATACGCGTTCCCCATTGAGTAAAAGGGCTTTAATGGTGACTTCAGCGTCTAATTGGTCATAGCCTACAAAGCGGGTGGCACCAATGTCTTGATAAATTTCGGTGAAGGATTGATCATCCAAAACGCCGACTTGTTTACGTGCGGAACGGGCCATGGTTTTGGCGGCTTGCATCGCCGTTTGAAATCCCGCTTCATCCAAATGTAGACCGCGTTCTTGTACCATGTCTTTGGTTAATTCAACGGGAAAACCATAGGTATCATATAATTTAAAGGCCTCTTTCCCACTCAGGGTGTCTCCTGTCAAGTGTTCAAGGACTTCATCTAGGCGCTTGGTGCCTTTGTCCAAGGTTTCTAAAAAGCGGGCTTCTTCTTGTTGAATCGTACGCTGTGTATAGGCCAAACGTTGCACTAATTCAGGATAGTGATGCCCATATTCTGCCTGAATAACAGGTAGCAGTGCATGGAGAAAAGGGGTATTCATGCCTAAAAAACGTTTGCCAAAACGAACGGCACGACGTAGGACCATGCGAATAATATAGCCTCGTCCTTCATTAGAAGGCACAATGCCATCCGCCATGGTGAAGGCCAGTAAACGCAGGTGATCCGCCACAATTTTTAAGGCCACATCCGTTTCTTCATGCTGATGATAAGGAATGCCTGTATAGTCGGTCACGGCTTTGACTACATTTTGCAGTAAATCGGTTTCAAAGGTATTATTAACCCCTTGTACCACCATGGCCAAACGTTCTAGGCCTGCGCCTGTATCCACATTTTTATGTTCTAAGGGGCTGATTTTGCCTTGGGCGTCCTGAAACGATTCCATTAAGACCAAGTTCCAAATTTCAATGAGACGCGTGTCCAAATCATCCGCTGGATTTTGGGTTAAATCATAATGAATTTCCGTACAGGGTCCACAGGGCCCTGAGGCACCAGGAGGCCCCCAAAAATTGTCTTTTTTACCGCATTTAAAGAGCCGTTCGGCGGCAATGCCTACGGTGTTAAGCCAAATCGCTTCACTTTCAAAATCTTCTTCATAGACGGAAACCCATAGACGTTCAGGGTCTAAGCCTAAGACTTCTGTACAAAATTCCCAGCTCCAAGGGATGACGTCTTCTCTAAAATAATCGCCAAAGCTAAAATTCCCTAGCATTTCAAAAAAGGTATGGTGACGGGGGGTGCGCCCGATATTTTCTAAATCACTGTCTTTACCCGACACGCGCGCACATTTTTGAACAGTGGTTAAACGCGGTGGATTGGGACGCGGTTCAATCCCTAAAAAAATAGGGACAAAGGGAAGCATGCCCGCGGGGGTGAGTAAAACCGTGGGGTTATTGACGGGGATTAAGCTTGCGGAAGGGCGTCGTTGATGTCCACATTTTTCTTCAAAAAAGCGTAAAAAAGCCTCGCGAATATCACGGCCAGTTTTTGGGTAGGTAGGGTGGGGCATGAGCGTCGACTCCCTTTATAGTGAGATAAATACATCGCTCATCATAACATAAACACCCGTCGCACTTTTGGGAATGGGTCGACGTTTAAACCTTTAGGTGGATGAAATCCTGTAGAAAGGCCTTCTGATATGGTGATTGATGCTGCTATGCCAAATAGGCATGGAAGCTCAAGGCGAAAATGACGCCTAAAATGGCACCGACCAAGACTTCAAAAGGGGTATGCCCCAAGAGTTCCCTTAGACGTTCAGGGACATGCCCTGTTTCATGCGCGTAGATTTCTCGTGTGATTTTGTTGAGAATCCCTGCCATACGACCCGCAGATCGTCTAACTCCTGCCGCATCATACATGACGACTAAAGCCGTTCCTACCGCAATCGCGAAGGTGGTAGAAGCAAAGCCATCCACACAGCCTACGGCGGTGGCCAGCGCCGTCATTGAGGCGCTATGACTAGAAGGCATGCCACCTGTTTCAACAATCAGTCGAAAATTGATGGTTCGTTTAAAAATCAAGGTGCCGACGACTTTAAATAATTGTGCCACAAAGGCACTGAGTAAACTGGCGGCAATCACTTCATAGCCTGTGTTATATAAGGTAGAGACAGCGGAGGGTGCCACAAAAGAGGCAGACGATAGAACAGTCATAAAATAGGGAGGCTCCGCACAGTAGATAGGACAACAGTATTCATTGTAACGTAAAGCCCCCCATTTGGCTAGGGAAGGAAGACGCCTCCCTTAAGATAATTTTTTGGCAAAATTGCTTTACAAGGCAGCGGGTTGATATAAGAAGGTATAGTATTCAATCGCCATACGGTCGCTATCAAAATATAAAGAAGAGTACTGAATCGCACGCTGCATGAGTCTGGCCCATTCGTCTTTATGGTCATAAAAAGTCGGGAGAATACGGTCTTCTAAAATGGTGATCATGCTTTCGTAATCTCGCTGGTGAAGTTCCGCATCACTGGCGTTACCGCAGGTGCCTTCAGGGTTAATAATGTAACCGTTATAATCATCAAAAGTCCCTTCAACGGCCCAGCCATCATCGGTTGAAAAGTGTAAGGTTCCATTGAAATTGGCGGACATGCCTGATGTTCCAGAGGCTTCTAAAGGGCGCTGAGGCGTGTTTAACCATAAATCGGCACCCCGTTTCATACGGCTCGACAAGTCTAATTCATACCCTGGTAAAATCGCGACGCCTTTTAAGGTTTTCGACAAGGCAATCACTCGATTAAAGGTGTCTCTTCCCCACGTGTCTTTAGGATGAAATTTTCCTGCAAAAACGATTTGAAGCTTTTTGGCGTCCAATAAACGTTTGATGCGTGCCATATCTTTAAAAATAAGATCCGCCCGCTTATAAGCCGTAAAGCGCCTGGCCCATACAATGGTAAAGACATCAGGGTCCAAGGTGGTTCCGACGCTTTGATTCACATAGTCAATGAATTCTCGACGCATTTCGGTTTTAATACGGAGCAGGTCTTCAGGGGTTTTGGCGTTCGCGATACGAGGATCTTGCCAATATTTTAGATTCGTTGCATTGGTAATGGCATTAATTTTACAACGCCCTTGTACCCATTTCCACATGTCGGTGGCGACTTCTCCATGTAGCTGAGACACCCCATTGGCCAAACGACTGAGACGTAAGGCCGCGACCGTCAATGAAAAATGTTCACCCCCTAAGCGACAGGCTTCATCTCGATGGGTATTGACGAAAAACCCCGCATCAATCAACATATCCACGGGATGAATTTCATTACCCGCGGGCACGGGGGTATGGGTGGTAAACACTAGTTTAGAACGCACCAAGTCATAGTTATTGCCATACATTTTTAGTAGTTCAAAGGCCGCGGGTAAGGCATGCCCTTCATTCATGTGAACGGTGTCAAATTTAACGGCCAATGCAGACAAGGCACGAACCCCCCCGACCCCGAGAATAATTTCTTGAGCCACGCGTATGCGCTCATCTGAATCATACAATTTATTGCAGTAGTCTCTCACATGTTCAGGGTTTTCAGGTAAATCGGTGCTTAAAAAGTAGCAAGGGCAGGTGCCAAAGGTTTTAGGTTCTAATAAATAAGGTTTGACTTTAACTGATTCTCCGTAAATGGTGACGTCCACCACGACGCCTGTATCCACTAAAAAATCATAGTCACGGTTGAGATATTGAATTTGAACTTCATTATTCTCATCAATACTTTGATCTCCATAGCCTTGCTTCCATAAAATCGTGACGCCTACCATGGGTAAGCCTAAATGTCCTGCGGAAAGCATATGGGACCCTGATAAAAAGCCTAATCCCCCTGAATAGGTATGCAAAGACTGATCAATGGCCATTTCCATGGTAAAGTAGGCAACTTTTTGCAGAAGCGTCAGAGACATAGACTAAAATCCTTTCATGATGAAGCGGTTGGCAAGCTTCACAATTGTTTTTATAACGATATATTTAAGTCTACCTTAGAAGCGTGATAAAGTGCAAGGTGCCTCCCTTGATTGAAGGAGAATCAGAAGGCTTATTCTGAATCTATTCGACACCAGTTAATACGTTTTTAACAAAACGAAGCAAGGGGAATAGGGAGCGTTTGATGCGCCAGGGTTCTAAGGTGAATCGCCACAACCATTCTAGGTTTAAGCGTTGCCATAGCTTGGGGGCGCGCTGGATTTGCCCTGTCCATACATCAAAACTGCCTCCTACGCCTACAAAAAGGGTATCTGGGGCAAAGCGATGTCGATACTGAGCAATCCATGTTTCTTGTCGCGGGACCCCTAAGGCCACCAAGACCAGTCGGGGATGAGCCTTCACCATGGCGTCTACCACGTGGTCTTCTTCCGTCGCGGGATAAAATCCATTTTGGGCAAAGGCAATTTTTAAATTGGGAAAAACCTGTAAGAGCATTTCAGGTAATAGTGTCATGACTTCGGGTTTGGCTCCGAGTAGGGCCACGCCTCGAGGGTCTGCCTGTTCGTGTAGCCTGTGAAGTAAAGCCCTTGCAAATTCAATCCCCGCAATGCGTGCTTGTTTAATGCCCTGACGCTTCAATCCCCAGACCACCCCTGCTCCATCGGGTAAGGGGAAATCGGCATTTTTGAGAATATCGCCAAATTCGCGAGATTCTTCCCCTCGCATGATCATTTCAGGGTTAAGTGTCACCACATGCAGACCACCTGCTTTTTGGGGGTGATTTAATACTGCATCTAAGAGGGTTAAAGAGCTTCCCAAGGCAATGGGGTAGCCTAAAACATGAGCCCATTTATTTTCATTCACGACAGAGGTGACAGACACAGAGCATTTCCTTTTATTCGACATCCTTTAACGGTTTTTTATTATGGGGGGATAAGGCATTTAAGCGTTCCGTCAAGAACTTACGGGCGTCGTGATCCCACACAAACCACAGGTGCTTTGCCATGTGTTTGGCTTCAAACTGTTGAGCCAGTGGGGAAAGCACGGGCAATTCGACTATACCACGATCCCGAGTTTCAAGCCATAGAGGTTCTTTGTCTTGACGATACAGGGGTTTGGGTTCCACCCACGTTTCGGTAAAGCCGTATTCAAAGGGAATGCCTCGTTCAGCGTAATGCTTTTCCAAATCGGCTTGAAGTTCGTCTTGTTCATCCACACTGGGGTAGTACCGTAGTTCCATAAGATCAATAAACTTCGGCAAATTGTGACGCATCAAACGACTGGCAAGCTCTTTTAAGAAAGGATCTTGACTTTCAAGGCTCCAGTCTTGAATGGCATTCCACAGGTAGTGGTCATCCATACGCAGGTAGCTTTGAATGTTCATGCTTTTTCCGTTGTCGCCCAATTGAAACAACTCTTTCGCAGGGTTGCCTGTGGAAATACCGTTGCGAATCGCCCACATAAAACGCTGTAAGGTGAAGCCCAGCAAGGCTTCACTGGCTTTGTCAATGGAATGTAAGGCCATTTTATAGGCTTGGTGGCGTCCGAATAAGTAATGTTCAAGGGCGGGCAAGCCGTCTTCTAAGAGGGTAATCACAGGTTTGCCGTCTAGCTTGTTTTGAATTTCTAGGCAACTAATCAGGCGGTCGCATTCAATTTCTCCATAACGCGTTCCCATGAAATGGCTGTCTCTCAGCAGATAATCAAGGCGGTCCATATCCAGTTGACTCGCCACCAAGCCTGCCAAATAGTGACGAGGCTCTGTTGCTGTACCGACCATAAAGGTATCAAGGGCATCGGCAATGTTTTCAACGCCAAAGGTCTTCCAAATAGATTGTAAGGCCTCGTCTTCTTTTAGAATGCGAGGCAACCAGTAATGATCGTGCGTGAGGCCTTCGACATGCAAGCCTAGCACATCTTCCAGCGTATGCGACAAGGGCGGATGCCCAATATCATGGACGAGAATCCCCGTCATTAAAAGCGTTTCAAGACTAATGCCTGTGTCTAAAAACGTGGACTTCAAAATCTCTCGAGCGTCACGATCATACTTGAAATGGGTCATGGCTTTGGACATTAAAAAAGTGGCCCCTAAGCTATGGCTAAAGCGTGTATGGACGGCTCCGGGAAATACAAATTCGGCCATGCCCATTTGTTTGACTCGCCTGAGTCGTTGAAAGGCTAAGCTATTCATGGTTTCAAGCAAGAGACGATGGACGGCATCCTTACGGTCAAACTGGAGCAGCCCGTGAATGGGGTCTGCCATTTGTAGCCATCTCCACCGCATAGAAAAATTTCCTTAATTAAACATTTTTTCTTTTCTAATAGTATAGCATGGCAAGCGTGTAGGAAAGACCTTTTCCCTTGCACGGAAGGAAGGGGATATTGAAAAATACGTCTTTAGGAGGGGGTAGGACTTCTTAGAACTTGTCATGCTAGTCTTAGGTCATGTTGACATTCAGCTTATAAAGGGTACTTTCTTTGTCAAAACAAGCAGTTTTTGCGTTATGTACGTTTCTGTACACGCCTTAAAAGCCGTTTGTGTTTCCTTGAAATTCCTCCTTTCTTAACTAAATGTCAACATGACCTAGAGAGAAAAAATCTAGCACATTGGGTATAAACGCCTAAAGCAAGAGAGAAAAAAGAAGGAATCACGGGATGAAACGATACTTAGCCTGTGTTGCAAGGGCTTTCGTCTATGGATTATGGGCAGGATTATTGCCCCTTGGCTTGGTCGTTCACGCGGAATCCCTCTTTCTTCCTAATACGGAGGGGATGCACCCTCGATCCAATTCCCCTCGTATGCTTTATAGTCCTCCGCGGCCTCAGCAAATCGGAGATTTGGTCACCATTAAAGTCGATGAATCAGCCAAGCGGCAAAATAAAAGTACGCTACAAATTCAAAAAGATTCGTCGTTTGATGAAAATACGACCACTGTTTTAGGCAACGCGGCGGGGGAAGTGCTCAGTAAATTTGGTGTCGGGGGTTTGTCTAAGTACTTACAGTTGCCTAATTTGGGTGGGATTACCAATGCCAATACGACCAATAGTCAAGGCACAGTCACTCAAAACGAAACGTTTTCAGACAAAATTACCTGCCAAGTGGTTCAAGTTTTGCCCAATGGTAACCTGATGGTGCAAGGGCGTAAAACGTTGGCATACGCCAAAGAAAAATCGGATGTTTACGTGACGGGGATTATCAATCCTTATTTTTTAAATAGCGAAAATGAAATTTCTTCCCAAAGAGTCTCCAATATGCAAATTGTGGTGGCAGGGCAAGGCATTATTAGCCGTTCGCAAAACGACAGCATTTTCTCTAAAATTATGAGTAAAGTGCAGTAAATTTTTACCATGCGTCTGCATGAATTGATCATCAAAGGAACCCTTTATGACTTATTTCCCTTTTTTAAAATCTTTGCGTTTGGGCCTGCTGTCGATGGCGGTTCTTAGTATGAGTGTCCTTTCGATGAGTACGCTAGTGTTGGCGAAAAGTACGACCATGCCGTTGAAGAGCTTGGTGCGTATTAAGGATGTTCGGGTCAACCAAGTGGTGGGTTATGGTCTGGTCGTGGGCCTGAACGGGACGGGGGATAGTTCCGTTGCGACGCGGACGGCACAGTGGAACATGTTGAATAATTTGGGGGGCCGTATTAGTAACCCCAATGATTTACAAGGCTCTAACGCCGCTCAGGTCATGATTATTGCCAAAATTCCTCCCTTCGCCAAAGCAGGCGATAGCATTGATGTCACGGTTTCCGCCATTGGGAAAGTCAAAAGCTTGGAAGGGGGCGTTTTGATTTCGGCTCAACTACTCGCGCCCAATGGAGAAGTCATTGCTGTGGCACAAGGGCCCATTTCCACGGGGGGGTCTTCCGTGTCTTCAGGTGGTTCTGCCAAGCAAACGGGGATTACAACCAGTGCAAGGATTCCCAATGGCGCGATGATTGAACGTGAAATGGATACTCAAATGGGAGATGCCACGGGCCTGACCTTGGTGTTAAACCGTACCGATTACACGCTCGCCAGTCGTATTGCCTCTAAAATTAATACCAGTGTTTGTCCTGCCTTGGCCTTGGATGGCTCTTCTATTCGTGTGGAACTCCCCGCCCGTTATTTAAATAATCGTGTGGCGTTTGCCTCGCTTTTAGAGCAACTGACGGTGGAAATCCCCACCGACAACGCCAAAGTTGTCGTCAACGAACGAACGGGTACCGTGGTGATTGGCAATGGGGTTAAACTCTTGCCTGCCGCTGTGGCACATGGGGGGATTACGGTCACCATTCAAAGCCGTACGGAAGCCGTGCAACCCAATGCCTTGGGTCAAGGCAGTACGGCGTTAGTCACCAATGACACGGTGGATATTACCAAAGAAAAAGGGAGCCTGATTGAGCTCGGCACCAATAATACCCTGAATGATTTGGTGACGGCGTTAAATGCGATTGGGGTGACGCCGAGTGATTTAATTTCTATTTTACAAGCCCTGAAAGCGGCAGGGTCTTTAGAAGCCGAGCTGGAGATTATTTAAATGGAGGCTTTATCCCCTTTTTCAGGTCAAGGGATTCCACTGCCTGCGCTACCATTGCCGTCTTATGTATTGAAAACACCGACCTCTCTCCACCCAGACGCTTCTGAGGGGGGGGGAGCCATACGAGACGCGAAACCCCTTGCAGAAAGGCTCAAAGACTTACGCGCTAGTTATCTGGATCCACAAACCCCTAAGCAAAAAGAACTTAAAGTCGCGGCTCAGCAATTTGAAGCGGTTTTTATTCAACAGCTGATGGAAGCCATGGACGCCACCATTAATCGAGAAGAAGGCTTCTTAAGTGGAGGAGAAGCCGAAAACACGTTTCGAGGCATGCTGAATCAAGAAACCGCCACCAATATTAGTCAAGACGCGGGCCGTGGTTTTGGATTGGCCGAATCCGTTTACCAGCAGTCGGTCTTATTGTATGACGTCAAATAAAGGAGGTCTCCTTTACTTGTAGGAACTGTCTCACGTGTTTTGCGCCCCATGTTAAAATGACTTTGTTTTTAACGCTCGTGTTTTATTCGATTGAATGAAGAGAACCTTTCCATGACCCACCCTTTGTCGAGTTTAGATCAAGAATCGTTTGCTCCGCTTAAGATTTGGGCTGTGGTTTTGGTGAGGGCAGGGTCGAAGCGTCTTCCTCAGAAAGCGATGCGTCCCCTTTTGGGTCAACCGATGGTGTCGTGGTATTTGAAGGCTCTCAGTGAAGCACAGGGCTTTGAACGTCGTTTTCTGTTTAGTGATGATCCAGACGTCCTAGATTGTGCAACGCTTCAGCATCCCGCCATTGAAATTCCTTCTTTTTTGAGGCCGTCTCAAACCAGTACGGATGATACCTCTAGCTTTGATACCCTTCGTTATTTTTTGAAGCAGTGGGATCCTGCTCTTTTACCGCCTTGGGTGATGCTGGGGCAATGTACCAGTCCTTTGGTGGACGCGAAAGATTTTGAAAAGGCCTTGGCATTGCTCGCTAGTCAAGATCAGGCCCAAGGGCTCTTAAGTGTGTGTGCTCCCGCCAAACCGTTGACGTGGTTACTGACTGCTCAAGCCCATGCCTCTGGATTAACGCATGTACAGCCTCACCCTGTGGCCAAGAGCATGGGGCAGGACTATTTACCCAACGGAGCCTTTTATATCCTACGTACCCAAGCCTTATTAGAAACGAAGGGTCCCTTTTCACTCTGGGATCACTCTCCTATTTTACCCTATGTCATGCCCTACGCGCGTTCCATTGATATTGACACGCCTGAAGATTTTCAAGTGGCGCAAGCGTTATTGCAAACGCAAAGGCAGACTTTCCCTATGCCAGAGGCCTCATACTCTATTCAATCTAATCTTGCTCAGTTAAGGCCTAGATTACAGGTCAGCCCATCCTCTTCTTCATTCTTATAATACCTTATTCCCCTAGACCCCCCAAAGGAAAAAACAGATGTCGTTTTTAGAACAAAATTTAAGTGTCTTGCCCAGTGACCCCAAAGCACATAATCAAAAATTTGTGGATAGACTTCGCGCTCATGCCCCTCAAGCCTCTATCGCGGACATTGTGGTGTATGAAACGTACGCCAAGGATTTAACGATTCTTTATCAAGATGTAATCCCCTTACATAGTTTAGAAGGGGCTAGGCAAGAAGCGCAACAGTTGGTCGATACCCACGTGTGCTATGCCCGTCATTCCATTAACCTATTGTTTGGTTTGGGCTTGGGTTATACCTTAGAAGCCACGGTAAACGCTTTAAAAGCCAAAAGAAGTAAGGCACAAGTCATTGTGTATGAAAGTAATTTGGATTTGCTCCATTTTACCTTGGACAATGTGGGTTTGTCTCATGTTTTGGCGTATGAAAACCTCCTTATTTTTACAGAACCTGAAGCCCTATGGCATTATGTGGAAACGCATTTGGTTCAGGGAGAAGGCATGGGTATTTTAATGACGGAAGGCACCTTAAAAGCCTTTTCACCAATACTCGTCCCTGTCATTGAAAAACTAAAAATTCATGCGGAAAATGCGGTGCGTAATGCCAAAGTACTCCAAAATAGAAGTCGCTTATGGGCCAATACTTTTTTGCAAAACAGCGTGTATTTTCCAGAAACGCATAGTGTACATCACTTACAAGAAAGCATGGAGGGTAAAACCGTTGTCCTGTGTGGGGCAGGCCCGTCGTTGAATGACGTTTTACCTCAGTTGCATGCCGTACGCAATAACATTGTTATTTGTGCGGTGACAGGGGCGGTTAAAGCCCTTCAGCAGCATGGGCTAACAGCAGATTTTGTGTTTGGGATGGACTACTACGGGCCTGAAAAACAAATGGAAGGCCTAGAAGACCCCTTGAAGGACTGTCACATTATTACAGGCCCCAGTGCGGATCCGTTTATGATGACCCAAGCGTGTAAGAGTCGCTGGATGGCTGCCTTGAAATATAATGACCAATACACCTTATTTTTGAACGCTTTGTTTCATGAAGAAATGAATGCGTATAATCCAGGGGGCACCGTGTCCTTCTTTATGCTCTTGATTTGTGTGGATTTGGGATTCAAGAACATCATTTTAGCGGGGCAAGACATGGCTCTTCGAGGCACACAAGTCTACGCCACGGGGGAAACTCTGGAAATTGAAGGGGGTGCTTTGGTGTCTAAAGCCCTGAATAATCGCTCAAGTCAATTGTGTTACGTCGACGACTGGGAGGGGAATCCCTTGATGACGCAAGACGACTACAAACATTTTAAATATCACTATGATACGATTCGCAGTAAAATAAAAAGGGTGCTGCCTCATGTAGAAATCTATAATTGTTCGGTGGGGGGTGCCCGCATTTTGGGAATGGAAAACCTGCAGATTCAGGAACTATTGCCTCGTCTCGATTTAGGCTATGGGGCGCCTGTGGATGAGATTGTGATGCGCCAGTTCAAGTATGCAGAAAAACAAAGCACCGCCAGAGAAAAAGCGGAACGCTTATATGACGCGTTAGAACGATTAGACATGCATGCCCAAGGCACCTTAAACAAAGCGGAAAAAGCGGTGAAGGCCTTAGAACAACTAAAGATTTTAAAATCTTCCTCGTGGGTGGAAGCCTCCGAACGGTATGCAGAAGCCTTTAATGAATTTTCTGAAGCCTTGGAAGCCCATAATTTTTTACAAGATGCCTTCTACCATGAACAATTGATGGTGTACCAAGCCTACAACGATTTTGCAGAAGAGGAACGAGACGTACGTGAAAACTTTGATGTGGATTTAAAATATCTGAACACCATGGTGAAACTACTGAAAACGTCGATAGTCCCTCCTTTACAGAGCACCTTGAAAAATTTAAAAGACTGCTATACCTTGGGCGCCAGTCCCGTTTTAAGTTTTAGCGTAAATGCGGATTGGTAGTGTTCTTTAAAAGAGTGGAGCCATTGGGCTCTAGTGGGTTCATGCTAAAATAAGTCCATTGATTATCTGATTAAATGGATGGTGTCGCTTTTGAATCTTTCTTCCGCCTCCCCTGAGGTGCCGCCCCCGATTGATACCCACGATCTACGCCGTGCCTTAAAAACGTATTGGGGCTATGATGGTTTTCGTGCTTTACAACTCGAAAGCATTGAGGCGGTTTTAAAGCGTCAAGACAGCCTGACTTTATTGCCCACAGGCGGAGGGAAATCCTTATGCTACCAGTTGCCGATTCTTTTTTTCCCACAGCAAACGGCCTTGATTATTAGTCCCCTTATTTCGCTGATGGAAGATCAAGTGCAACAGGCCAAAGCCAAAGGGTTTCGGGTGGGTTGTTTGAATTCGTCTCAATCTCCTGACGCACGGCGGGCGCTTTTTGCCGCTTACCAAGCAGGGGACTTACAATTGCTCTATGTTTCTCCCGAACGCTTGGTGAATGAAGGCTTTCTTCAAGCGCTAAAAACCCAAGGACGATTGGCCTATATTGCGGTGGATGAAGCCCATTGTATTAGTCAATGGGGGCACCAATTTCGCCCAGATTATCAAAAATTAGGCGTGTTGAAAGAGATGTTTCCTGATGTCGCGATTCATGCCTTTACCGCGACGGCTCCCAAAACCGTGATTACGGACATTATCGGGAGCCTTACGCTAGAAGCCCCGCAGCGTTTTCAGTCTTCTATGTTTCGCGCCAATCTGGAATACCGAACGGAAGCACGTCATCGTCGTGAAACCGATTTTATCCAGTTACAGCTGCTCCCTTTTTTAAAGTCTAAGAAAGGTCAGGCGGGGATTATCTATTGTTATAGCCGTAGTCAAGTAGAAAAACTTGTTATAGCCTTACAAGTCCAAGGCATTCACGCCAAAGCCTATCATGCGGGTTTGTCGGATGCGCTTCGCCAACAGCACCAAAGTGCTTTTATGGCAGGGGAAGTCCCCGTCATGGTGGCGACCGTGGCCTTTGGGATGGGGATTGATCGAGGGGACTTACGTTTTGTCATTCATGCCCACGCGCCACAGTCTTTGGAACATTATGTCCAAGAAGCAGGACGAGCAGGGCGGGATGGATATCCTGCAGAATGTCTTTTGTTTTATAGCGCCCAAGATTTTACCCGTTGGGAACTGATGTTGAAGCGAAACCAAGAAGGGGAGTTGTTTCAACGCTCTTTACAGCGTTTATGGGACATGCAAGCCTATACGGAAGCCATGACGTGCCGTCATGTACAGATTCTAGATTATTTTGGTCAGTCGTTCAACAGCAGTAAATGTTCAGGGTGTGACGTCTGTCAAACCCGACCTGATGTTTATGCGAACGCTTCTTTGCTCACACAACATGTGTTGTCTAGTATCTGGCGATTAAAGGAAGAGGCGTTCTTCGATGTTGTGGTGGGGGTTTTGTTAGGCGAAGCGTCTTTTATTCCTGTATCCCTTCGGCCACAAGCCCAATTAATGGCGAGTTACGCCACGTTTAACTCTCTCAAATTGCATCACTTTATTTTATTTATGGAACAGTTAGAGCGACTTAACTTGATTCATATTCAGCAGTCACAAGGGGTGAGGGAGCATTGTCGAATAACGCTGCAGGGTATGCAATGGTTAAAAGCGTCTAAAGAAGGGGAGTCTCCTTTACTCTTATGCCAAGGGGTCGACCGTGTCTATCTGAATACGCAGAGCTTGGTAGCAGTTCCTGAATCCTTACGATTACGTAATGCCATGCCAAAGCCCCCACGTAAAGCACGGAAGCGGTCTTTTTTAAAGCCCTAGATTTACAACAGTCAGGCGCTATTTAATCTTTTAATGGGTATAAAGAAGCCTGCCTCTTATTAAAAGAGGCAGGCTTACATGGGTGAAACAAAATTTAAGACGTGGTCTTTAGGTCAGAGGAGGTCTTAGCTTTCGTTACTGTCTAATTTGGCCGTTTTGGCCCCTATGGCTGCGTCATGATTTAAGGTACTTAAATAGGTGGCCAAGGCATCGATTTCATCTTGATGACCCACAACAGGAGGCATATAGCCATGATACATGGTTTTCGCCACCCCTTTTTCATCCACCACATGGTTGTCTTTCATCAAAGTAAGTAGGCTTAAAATAGCGTCTTTATTACGATTCAACAATAAACGTTGCATGCTACGGTAACCATTGCCTTTTGCCGTATGACAAGACGTACATTGGTAACGGAACATCAACTGGCCTTTACTCACTTCATCGCTGGGGGAAAGGGTCGTTAGTTCAGCGGCAGCGAATTGATGATGATTGAAGAATCCTTTTTGATTCACGGCCGCAATTTCATGTTTTCGTAAGCCATTGGAATACATGTAATTGTAAACCACATACGGTTTACGCATCATTTCACGTGACCATTCTTCCATAAACATAAAACCAAAGCCTGACGCTAAAATCATCGCCGCAAAGGTGGTATTAAAGGCACGGGGGTTTAAGTAAGGCCCCGTTAAGACCATACCAAATAAGCCCACTGCAAAGACCATCGTCATAAAGACGGCCTTGGCCATAATGGAAAAATTGCCGGCCCCAATGGAGCTTAACCCGTTGACGATGAGTTGTTGAGTCGGTGCGGGCAATACAAATAAGTAAGCCACTACAAATAAAGGTCCCAAAGCCAAAGCAGGGAGTAACCACTTGGCGGAGTACTTTAATAAATACGCTTTAACATCAGCACTCATGGTTTTTTCACGACTCAAGGTGAAAAAGGCATAAATACCTGCAAGCGACATCATAATAAAAATACGAAGTCCCAAAGCAGGCCAAAAACCAGGATTGAAAAAGGCGTTAAAAATATTGCCTTGTGCAAAGTCCCAACCCCCTGAAGTCAGCATAAAGGTCAGAATACCGTTAATGGCAAACAAGGTAAAGTAAGAAACCCCGATGTAAATCCACGCGAGTTTTAAGTGCGTTTTACGGTCTAGCTTTTCCCACGTGTAGTAATAGGCCAAGAAGGTGGCGAGTTCTAGCGCGAAAAAGATATATTCCACCGCCCAAAACAAGGAAAAATTCTGAAGCAAGGTTTGTGTCCCGTTGGGGCTAGCGAGCCCAATGGCCCACCAAATGCCTACACCAGACAGAGCTCCTAAGACTGTGGTCAAGAGTAAAAAAAACTTCGAATGTTTTTTGAGGTAGTCATAGATTTGATCATCTTGCTTTTTGTAGGCGAGTTGTTCTGTAAAGGCCAGAAAAGCACCCCCACCAATCGCAAAATGTGAAATAAAAACGTGCAAAATGGCAATTAAGCCGATAATCCAACCACTCCCTATATTAGGGACTTCCCATACTGGAAACATATTACATCCACCCCCATATGGTTAAAAAGAGCCATCCTATTAAAAAGATGATTCCATAGACTGTTGCAAATTTTGAAATAAAACGATTTTTGCCTCGGCTGTCTAGTAAAGGGACAATCGCAAGTGATCCAAAGGCCGCACCAATGGCAACCATCGCGACGTGAACCCCATCAAAAAATAAAATCTTGGCAGGGAAAAGTTTTAACGCTTGGAATTGAGACAAGAAGTACCATTCAGGTTTAATACCAATCGGTGCCATGGCCGCCGCATCGACTTGAGGCCCTAAGCTCCAGGGCATCATGGTGACGATTAACATAAAGACGACAAAAACAGCGAACCACACGAAAACGTCTTTTTTAATGAAGTCGGGGAAGAATTTTTCGTATCGACGGTCTTCCAACTTCTTTTTTTGAATGGATTCAGGTTCACTAATGCCTTGTAACTGAATTAACATGGCGTGAAGTCCAAATAAACCAAGCATCGCAGCAGGTAGTGCAATCACGTGGAGACTAAAGAAGCGGTTCATGGTGACTTGACCAATTTCAGAACCGCCACGAACAAACTCACCGACAAAAGCCCCAATAAAGGGTGCTTCACCCGCGACGTCCACCCCTACTTTGGTTGCAAAATAGGCAATTTCATCCATAGGGAGCATATAGCCTGTAAATCCAAAGACCATGGCCAAACCGACAAGCCCCAGACCAGACAACCATGTAAATTCGCGAGGCGCACGATACGCCTTCATGAAATACGTACTAAACATGTGAATAAACAAGACCAAAATGAAAAGGTTGGCACCCCAACTGTGCATGGAACGAATCAACCAGCCAAAAGGCACTTGCATATTGATGGCTTGAACAGAGGCATAAGCCCCTTCAAAGGTGGGCACGTAATGAAACATGAGTAAAAAGCCCGTCAAAAATTGAATGCCCATAAATAAGGCCGCAATGCCCCCCATATAATACCAAATGGAGTGCCGATGCACAGGGACTTCTTTTTTTCCTGCAAATTTGATGGCCGCGGTTAAGGGAATGCGCTCGTCGAGCCAATCCACGACGCCACCCACAAGATTTAGTTTTTTAAAATTAAGTATCGCCACGATGAGGTCGACTCCTTATGCTTCGTTCAAATTAGGCTTTTTTAATCGTAATGGTGCCGTCTTTGGCGACTTCCGCTACCAAAGGCTGTAACGGTGCAGGAGGAGGCCCCCCTACATTCTTACCCGTGTTGGGGTCATACATGCCCCCATGACAGGCACAATAAATGATGTTTTTTGCTTCTTGATAACCCACCGTACAGCCTAAATGTGAACATTTGGCATTAAAAACAGTCAACGTACCATTGGTGCCATGAATCAGTAAGGCAGGGATGGAGCCAAACATCAGATTCTTGGAAGAACCGGGTGGGAAGTCTTTAATGTTTTTTTCAAACACCAATTCTTTTAAGACAATGGCTTCACTTTTTTTAGGCCATAAAAAACTCAAAACAGGGGTGGCTCCTACCAACAAAGCCCATAGCGTGGCACCAAGGCCTAGGACGCCTCCAAAAAAGGCACGACGACCGAAAGACACTTCACTGGACTCTAGATCATATTGAGAAACAGGCGTTTTACACGTTTCGAGCGGACAAGATTCAGACATGATGAGGGATTCTCCTTATGCAGTTTAAGCGTCTTTATTATAGGCGTTGAAAACGGTTTTGCCTAACCAGACGAAGTAACCGACCATCAACAGAGCCAAGATGACAAACAGGACTAACATCGGCCACTGAACGACCACAGGCTGTGCCGTCATGAGCGGTTCCATATATTGATCCGTCATAAACAAACGCAAACTATGACGTAAGTAAACCATGCCGGCAATCAAGACTGTCGCGGCAACTAGGCCTATGGTAAAGGCTTTAGAGCAAGATTTTTTAACCGCATAGCCCATGGCTACTAAGGAAATAAGTTCTAACCCTAGCGAGGTATTCAGTAAATGAGAGGTCATTTTGGCGGCTTGAAACCCTTGAGGGGTGGCCCAAAAAAACCAGTATCCAATTAAAGTCTGAATCAGCGTCACGCCAATATAGCCACTTCCCCCTAGCTTTAAGAGCCATGAACCAAAAGCTTCGTCTCGCTTTTTCCAATATAATCCGAAGCAACCCAAGGTTAAGGACGTTACTGAAAAAGCAGCTCCCACAAAATGCAAGTAGCGAGGAATCAAGGTGGGTTCCGTGAGGTTTAAATTCGCCCCAGCAGGACTATGCTGATAAAGCGGCAAGAATTTTTCAGGGGTGAGCATGAGTGTCATGTTATTTGAAAAAATAAAGGCAACCACCATAAATAATAGGCTAGAGCCAATTAAAACCCAAGGCGCTTTCATGATTCCCATTTTTTGCTTACCGTAATTGTAAACATACAGACCATAGTAGGCGAGGGTAATGAGGAGCAGAACGGAAAGCCAAGGCAAGGCCATAATAATGGAAGACCCATAAACCAAGGGGCCATATAAAACTTGCAAAAACAGTAAAGGCACAATACCTTGCGTGATGGCGGCCGTGGTAAAAATAGGGAGACTTGCTGCTAATTGACGGCCTGCGCGACTGGCATGAGAAGCTTCATCTTTACCGCCTTTTAAAAGTAAAATGGCAGACACTAAACCACCTGTTAACGCCACATTCATGGGAAGCGCATGCGTGAAGAACCCAATCACCAATAAGGCTTGCAACAAGGCGACTGGAGCGGGAAAGGGAATGGGCTGATAAGTCCCAACAGAAAGTAATGTAGCATCCATAGAAGGGGTACCCATCATTTTATGTAAAGCTAATAACAAAAAATTAAGAAGAACGCTTAAGTGGCGCACCTTCTACCACGGCTTAATTATAGTGTAAAAGCAAGTTTTCTACCAATGAAATTTATAAAAATTCATCTAAATAAAAAATTAAATTATTAAAAATCAAAGTAGTCAAGGCTGTAAGCACCATTCTAGGCATGCCATACGCATAAAAACGCCATTTTGAACTTGTGTTGAAATGAATGATCGAGGATGCCGAATAAGGTCCGCATTTAATTCTATACCCCAATTCACGGGGCCAGGGTGCATGAGTTGGACATGAGGGAAGGCCTTTAAATGAGCCGCTTTAATTTGAATTTGCTGAAGTAAATGCGACAAGGTTTCGGGTGATTCTTCCAACGATAAGCGTTCTTTTTGAAGCCGTAGGGCCATGACGACATCGATATGAGGCCATAAAGCTTCTAAGCAATCCACTCGTTTGACGTCAAACTCTTCTTGCCACCTCTGCCATGTTTCGGGGTCAGGCGCCAGTGTATCAGGGGCTAAAATATAGACGCTAACCCCGAGATGATGGGCTAAGCGAAGGGTTGCGGTGACGACACGGCTATGCTTGATGTCTCCTACAATGCCCAAGCGAAGGGTGGATAAACGTTCAAAGTCTTGTCCTGCGATTTGAAAGAGGGTGAACACGTCTAATAAGCCTTGAGTGGGGTGATCCCGCTTGCCGTCTCCTGCATTTAAAAGGGCTAAGCGATCTCCAAAGCTTGCTTCTAAGGTGAGAGGGAGGCCTTCTTGTGGATGCCTTAACACCACCGCGTCTACGCCGAGCGCGATCAAGGTTTCTAAGGTGTCTTCTAAGGATTCTCCCTTATTGAGACTAGATTGTGTGATAGGAAAGGGCAGGAGTCTAGCGCCCAAGTTCATGGCGGCCATTTCAAAACTCAGTCGTGTCCGCGTGGAGTCTTCATAAAATAAGGGGGTAATGGTTTTCCCTGCCAAAAGAGTCAACGCTTGCGAGCGTTTGCCCGCCGTGCTTAAGTCGTGAAATTTTTGAGCCGTTTTGACGAGTTGCTGTAGCATTGGGGTGTCTAAATCCGCACTATTGACTAAAGAGCGATAAGATAAGTAAGTATCAGGCACGCGTGAAATTCTCCCCCTACATTAGATTCATTACAAGCAGACTCATTAGGCAAACACATGCTGTAAGGCTTGAATATGATACGACTTTGATTTGAGTGCTTCAATGGCTTCGGCCATGGCTATGGCGCCTGTGAGCGTGGTGGTCATGGGAGTATTGTGAATGACAGCGGATTTACGAATATAGCTGTCATCCAATAAGCCTTCATCCCCTGAAGGGGTGTTAATCACCAGTTGAATATCTCCCGATTCAATGAGGGTTTGTGCGTTAGGGGCCCCTTCATGGCGCTTATGAATGGCGATGCAGTCAATGCCTTGTTCACTTAAAAAACGGGCGGTCCCTTGTGTGGAAATGATGGTGAATCCCAAGTCTTTAAAGCGTTTTGCCACTTCAATGGCGTAGGGCTTGTCGTGGTTATGTACACTTAAAAAGACTTGCCCTGAAAGAGGAAGCTTAACACCAGCCCCTTCTAACGCCTTGGCATAGGCCAAGGGAAAGCACTTGTCCATGCCCATGACTTCTCCTGTGGAGCGCATTTCAGGGCCGAGCATGGGGTCACTTTCCCTAAATTTAATAAAGGGAAACACAGGGGCTTTGACGGCGACATGCTGAGGCAAGCGTCGTGGTAAGTCTTCTTGAATCACGGTCGCTAGCGAATGCCCGAGCATCACTCTGACGGCCATTTGAATGAGGGGGATTCCTGTGCATTTGGCGACAAACGGGACGGTTCGACTGGCCCGCGGATTCACTTCAATAATGTAAAGGGTTTGGTCTTTGACTGCAAATTGGATATTCAGCAAGCCTTTGACGTTTAAGGCTTTGGCCAAATTTTCTGTGGCTTCCTGAATTTGAATCGCCATGGAAGGACTTAAATGTTGCGCGGGCCAGACGCAAGCGCTATCTCCACTATGAATACCCGCTTGTTCAATATGCTCCAAAATGGCTGCGACATAGCAGGTTTCTCCATCAGACAAGGCGTCCACATCCAGTTCTTGCGCATTTTCTAAAAAGCGGTCAATTAAAATCGGGGAATCGGGCTCCACCGCCAAGATTTCATCCAAATAATGCAATAGTCGCTCTTCGCTATAGACAATGCGCATGGCCCGTCCTCCTAACACGTAGCTAGGTCGTACCATGAGAGGGTACCCCATACGACGTGCGACGCGAACGGCTTCTTCAGGGTTACGAGCAATCCCACTTTCAGGCGCCTTGAGACCCAGACGCTCTAAAATCGTTCGAAATTTTTCGCGGTCTTCCGCTTCATCAATGGCTTGCACACTGGTGCCTAAGGGGGTGAAATAAGGGTCTTCTTTTAAGGCGCGGGCCAGTTTTAAAGGGGTCTGTCCTCCCAGTTGAGCAATCACCCCCATGGGCTGTTCTTGACGTAAGACGTTATGGACATCTTCTGCGGTGAGGGGTTCAAAATAAAGACGATCCGACATGTCATAATCGGTAGAGACGGTTTCAGGATTTGAATTGACCATAATAGGCTCATACCCCAAACGGCGCAACGCCAATGCCGCATGAACGCAACAATAGTCAAATTCAATGCCTTGGCCAATACGGTTGGGCCCCCCACCGAGAATCACCACACGCTTATTTTCAGCGGCTAACCCGTTGCCTTGTGGGGCTTCGTTTTCACCTTCATCATACGTTGAGTAAAAATAGGGGGTTTGGGCTTCAAACTCACCGGCACAGGTATCGACGGATTTATAGACGGGGAAGATGCCTTTCGCTTCTCGCTTGTTACGAAGCTCCTGTTCACTTAGCTTTAAAAGTGCTGCGAGTTCTTCATCCCCTAATCCATCTTGCTTAAAGTGTCGCCACATCTCCGCAGGAAAATCTCCTTCTGAGGCGAGTGCGGAAATCTGAAGCTCGTCTTTTAAAAGCGCTTCTATATTGCTTAAGAACCACGGGTCAATTTTCGTCCACGCATGAATATTGTCTAAGGGCACCCCTTGGCGAAAGGCTTGTAATAACCAATACACGCGGTCTGCCGTGGCCGTTTTGAGTTGTTGTTCAAGGGAGGCTTTTGAAACAAAGCCTTGGCTTAAATCAAAGCTCAGGGGCTTAATTTCTAAAGAGCGAAGCGCTTTTTTAAAGGATTCTTTAAAGGTTCGCCCGATGGCCATGACTTCCCCCACACTCTTCATTTGAGGAGACAGCTGATTCCCGCCTTCAGGGAATTTGTCAAAACTAAAGCGAGGAATTTTGGTAACCACATAGTCAATGGCAGGTTCAAAACTGGCAGGAGTCGAGCGTGTAATGTCATTGCGAATTTCATCTAAGGTATAACCCACCGCCAAACGGGCTGAAATTTTAGCAATGGGGACGCCTGTGGCCTTGGAGACTAAGGCAGAACTACGAGACACCCGTGGATTCATTTCAATAATGACAATCCGTCCCGTGCTGGGGTGAATCGCAAACTGGATATTACAGCCTCCCGCCTCGACCCCCACGGCGCGAATAATTTGCATAGACGCATTTCGTAAGGCTTGATATTCCTTGTCCGTTAAGGTTTGAGCAGGCGCCACGGTAATACTATCTCCCGTATGTACCCCCATGGGATCCACATTTTCAACGGAGCAGACAATCACGACATTGTCGGCGTGGTCTCGCATGACTTCAAATTCATATTCCTTCCACCCCAAAGCAGATTCTTCCAGTAAGACTTGCTGAATCGGAGAGAGATGTAAACCATATTCTACCTTGGCTTGAAATTCACGTTCATGATAGACCACGCTACCGCCGCTACCGCCTAAGGTAAAGGCAGGGCGTACGATGAGCGGGAAACCTAAATCTTGAGCGGCATGCATGGCTTCGGATAATGACGTGACGGTGTGACTTTTGAAAGAATTCAGTCCAATGCTCGTCATTAATTGCTTAAAGCGTTCACGATCTTCCGCCACGTCAATGGCTTCAAAGTTGGCGCCAATGAGTTCTACGTTAAAGCGTTTTAAAACCCCTTGGTGATGCAAGTCATACGCCAAGTTTAAGGCTGTTTGTCCTCCCATGGTGGGCAGGAGTGCATCGGGGCGTTCTTTTTCGATAATGGTGGTTAATACAGCAGGGGTTAAGGGTTCAATATAGGTGCGTGTGGCCAGATCAGGATCCGTCATAATCGTGGCGGGATTCGAATTCACCAAAATGACGTCGTAGCCTTCTTCCATTAAGGCGCGACAGGCTTGGGTGCCCGAATAATCAAATTCACAGGCTTGCCCAATGACGATAGGCCCCGCCCCGATGATTAAAATACGCTGTAAATCGCTTCGCTTGGGCATGGGCAAGGCCTCCTATTTTAATGAACGAGACGTGAGGTCTAAGAAATTTCAGATGGACCCTTTTAGATTGATCTTAGGGGGTTTTTCCAAATTGCCTTATTCTAGTGTGCTCAAGCCGTTATTGCAATGCAGTCCTTGACTTTGTTACAGAACCCGATTAAGGTTTCCATCTGGCTAGCGTATTTAAAGCGTTACCGAAATGTGGAGGAAATGCACGCTTAGGATAGGGAACCGTAGCGATTTGAGTCAGGCGGGAGTACTTTAGCCCTTTTCTAACCATAGATGCGGCAAGTGTTGAAGGAGGTGCGGTTTTACTATACTTCAACACTACTTCAACACTGCTGCTGCTAAAAAGTTGAATCCGAAAGTATGGATTTGTTTACGTCTTACACCAAGCCCTGTTCGTGAACCCTTAGAGCTAAAATGATAAATTTTAAAGGTAGACGTCCAAGCACTAAATCCGAGGCTTCCGAGCGATTTTGCGGACGTCGTGGTTGTGAATGATGCGAGGAGGTGGGGATTCAGGGGGGATTTTCAAGGGGGGACGAAGGGGAGGAGAAACGCAATGCGTCCTACCCCGTCCCCCCTTGAACGGATTTAGAGGGGTGGAGACCTTTTTCCGCGAAAAGGTCTCTGACGTCACCAGCTTAAAACAAAAATAAGAAATCTAGGGCGTAGCCTTTTCGTGTCATTCTAGTGTGAAACAAAAAATAAACGCAAAAGCCTTACTAAATAGAGGGTTAAGGGGTTTAGACTGGAGCCTTAGACGTCGTAGTAAAATCCGTCTGTGGCCATGCGGTCAAAGACTTCGTTGAGCTGGGCTTCGGGCAAGACCAAAGACAAACGCACAAAGCCTTCTCCATGAGGGCCAAAGGCCGTCCCCGGCACTACCACAATGCCAGATCGATGCAATAATTCTTGAGAAAAATCTTCACAACGGCTGTAGCGCTTAGGAATCGGCACCCATAAGTAAAACGTCGCCTTGGGGGGATTCATGTCTTCGACGGGCCAACCCAAGCGCTTTAAGCCTGCCAAGGTCACGGCTTGACTGTGGGCGTAGACTTGTGCCACCTCTTGAATATAGACTTCAATTTCAGGGCTGGTTAAGGCGAAGGCGCCTGCTTTTTGCAAGCCTTTGAAAATGCCTGTATCCATGGTGGATTTCACCAAGGCCACTAAATCGACAGCGTCTTGATTACCCACGGCGTAGCCCATGCGCCAGCCCGTTAAGCTATAGGGTTTGGACAAGCTATGGAATTCGATGGCGCAGTCCATGGCCCCTTCGGCTTCTAAAATAGAGTGAGGCTTTGATTCGGGACTGAAGTATAAATCGGCATAGGCGTTGTCACTCACCGCCAAAATACCGTGACGACGAGCAAAATCTACGGTGGCTTGTAAGTAACTTAAAGGGGCTAAAGCCCCAATGGGGTTGGAAGGATAATTGACCACCACCGCCTTGACGCGTGCGGGGTGAACGCCTTTGTTGACGATTTCGCTTTGCCAAATCGCTTCTAAATCAGGGAGGTAATTATTTTCGGGATTCAAGCAAATTGAAACGGCTTGTCCCCCTGCCCCTTCAATGGCGTCCACATAACTGGCATAACCAGGGTCAGGGACCAAAATGATTTCTTTTTCATCCGCGTTGAGCTTAGGCGTTAAGAGTCCTCGAAACAAGTTGCCTAATCCTTCTTTAGAGCCTAATAAGGCGCAAATGTGTTGTTGTGGATGAACGTCAACGCCAAAGCGTTCTTTCATGCGAGTGGCACAGGCCTTTAAGAAAAAGCCTTCGCCTCGGGTGGTGGAATAAACATCATTACCAGGTTCTTGAAGAGACGCAATTAAAACGTCCTTAATGATTTGCGGGGCGGGCAACGTTGGCGCGCCAATACTGAGCTTTAAAGGGGGGCGGCCTTTTGCTTCTAGCATAGGGGTCAGATCGGCAACTTGCTTGGCAATGCGAAACATAATGTATTCTTGACGATTTTTCCAAATGTCACTATACAGGGCTTTTACATCTACGGTGGCGGTCGACGCTTGGGAGGTCATCATAATTTTATGTTCCTTTGTACTTAAATGGTTCGCTTCTTTCGGCGAAGAAGACTTTATGATAGTGTACCCTATAAACGGCATTTTCATCAATCAAGGTCTTTACAGGACGCTTTAAGGATGCTGAAAGACCAAGGCAGGCATTTTCGAGACCACCGCTTTCAAAGATGTTTCTAAAGCGGGGCGCTGTTTTTTCGCTTTGGCGTACCAGACTAAGGCGGTAGGGGGGCCGAGTCCTTCTCCTTCTTCGGTATGTAAGGCAAACCATACTTGATGATGCGGTACAAAACTTAAGAGACACCCTAAGCTTAAAATCAACAAACTCAGGTATAAATAAGGGACTTCGGGCGCGGATTTAATTTGTAGGCCTGTGGCCATAATGGCTTTGTCATAGGCCACTGAAATAGTGCCGATGCGTTGAGCCGTTTGACCTTCGGCGAGCGATAATAAGTTGTGATTACTTTCTTTAAAGCCTTTCCCGTAGCCTTCTAAAATGCCATTTTTTTCAAGCAGGACGTGTAAGCGATTCTCAGGTAAACCGTCGGTAAAGCGGCCTAAGGGAAAGAAAAATAAACGCGTGGTCGCATTGATGCGGTGAACGGCGTAGGGCCGTCCCGCTAAGCGTTCGGAGGCGTCTATTTGTAGGGGCTGATTGTTAATGCGAATCTGGTGTAGCGTGGTGGGGGAAAATTGGGCTTGATAAAACGTCACGCCGTCGTAGTAAAAAGGGTGATTCACCGACGTGGTGCCAGACGCTAATTTTTCCCCACTTAAGAGGTCAATGATGTCTAAGTGGGTGGTAAACTGCTTGGGCAGGGTTGCCGCGTGGGGTTGAAATTCAATGTCGAAGGCTTTAATGACGGTCTTCCATTCAGGGATGCGGCCAAACCACCAAGGGGGAGTGGTCGTGCTTTGAAAGTGTTCTGCTTCGGCGAGATAGAAGGATTCTTGAGGTGTTAAGGTCACTTGTGCGGTAAAATTGGTGAACGCCCCATACAAGGTGCAGAGCAGTGTCATCGCAATGCCAAGGTGTGTGAGCATCGGCCCGACTCGTCCGAGGCTGCCTCGTTGGGCGTAAAGGCTCCAAGGGTGTTTAGGGGTTGACGGCGTGACGTGAAAGCCTTTTTGTTCTAAGGCCATGCGTAAGGTGGCCATGCTTTCATGAGGGGGGATGGCAGCTGAAATCGCCATTTGTTTATGGGTGTGACAGGCTTGGATATGCTGAGCGTTCATCCATGTTTTTAGGGTGATGGCACGCCATGCAGGGCGCAACCACCGAAAAGACCCCACCACAATCGACAAAAAAAACAAGGCGTCTAAGCCTAGAAACCACGGGCTGTAAAAGATATTGAAAAAGCCCATGGCTTGTAAATAAGGGGTGGCGTCTCCAAATTGACGTTGAATGTCCGCCACGGGGACTAAGCTTTCTTGAGGAATAAAGCTCCCTAAGACGCAGAAGGTCGCTAGCGTAATGAGCAGTACCACGGCCCATTCCATAGACGCCATTAAGGTGTAAAGTTGATGCGCCAAGCGTTTCCAAGGCGCCCATACGGTTGTGGCCTTTTGAGGGGGCTTGGGGGAAGGCGTGGACCGTGGCTTCGCCATGCGTGGGGGATCCTCCATTGAATCAGATCGCTTTTTTATCATACCTTAAAGCGATCGAATTCGATGCTTTTTAAGTAGAGCTTTTTAAGTATAATAAGGTAGAATCATTTTCAATGCGCCTAAAAGGTTTGAAACTTATCTACTTGTTTTAAGGCGTTTAAGGAGTTTAGTCCCCTATGAAACCTCGTCTTAAATCTCGTCGACTCGTTCAAACGATTCCCCTCGTCAAAGCCTTTCAGTCTTATGATCTGCCCACCGCGGAGTCGAAAATAGGGATTCTCTTCTTTAATTTAGGGGGGCCTGACGATCAAGACAGCGTGCAACCCTTTTTACAAAACTTATTTAAAGACAACGACATTATTCAATTGCCAGTGCCCCAATGGATTCAAAATATTTTTGCATGGCGGGTGTCTCGTAAGCGAAAAAAAGAAGCGCAAGGCAATTACGCCAAGATTGGGGGCGGTTCTCCGATTTTGAAACTCACGCGTCAACAAATAGATTTGGTGCAAGCGCAATTAGCCCCCGCCTTTGAAGCCCGAGGTTTTCGCGCGCCCCGTACCTATTTGGCCATGCGGTATTGGCATCCTTTTTTAAAAGAAGCCTTGTCCGCCATTGAAGCGGACGGCATTACGCACTTGATGCTCTTGCCTCTGTATCCTCATTATTGCTTGGCCACCACAGGCTCTAGTTTTCGTGAATTGGCGCAGCTCATGGGGCAAGCGCCTCATCAGGCCTTGGCGGAAACGGTGAATATCGCTACCATTTGTAGTTATTATAAGGAACCGCGATTTTTAGAAGCACAGGCACGGCGGATTCAGCAAAGTTTTGATCAAAAAACGTGGAGCGTCCCTCCTGAAGCGCGTCATATCGTCTTTTCCGCCCATGGGATTCCCCAGAAATATGCGGTGGATAATCAAGATCCTTACCCCACGCAAATTAAAGAATCCTGCGCGGCGTTGATGGCTCAGTACTTTCCTGAAAACACGTGGGATATTTGCTGGCAAAGTCGTGTCGGGCCTTTAGAATGGTTGAAGCCTTATACGGAAGACCACATGGAAGTCTTGGCCCATGCCCAACGAGACAACGTTTTAATGGTGCCCATTAGCTTTGTGAGTGACCATATTGAAACGCTTTTTGAAATGGATATGCTCTACGTGCCGATTGGTGAAGCGCACGGGTTGTCCCATTGGCATCGCGCGGAAAGTTTGAATGACGACCCCGTCTTTATTGAGTTATTGAGTGAGCTTTGCCTGCGCTTGTTAGAGCGTCCCTTGCTTTGCAAAATTCGTTGGCCTGAATCGTTGCAAAACTCAGCGAGCGACTTGCCTGTGCCTTTACCTGTGGCCGTTAAAAAAGTCTGTGCCAGCGCGCATAGTCAAACAAGCCCCCTGTCGCTTGAAACGACGTGAGGGCTTGCATGGCACTGAAGCGGTTTAGGTGATTTTTAGTATTTGATAAAATACCCATCATTCTCAGGCGACGTGTTGGAAACCGTAGGAGCCTTGAAAAAGTCTGTCTCTGTTTCAGTAGGTTGTTCAAGTGCGATTTTTCTTTTATCGCCCACATGCTGGGATTCGTTTTTGTACACTGGATTGTTTTTAAAACTATTGAGATCCATCTTGCCGTTGGAGAGCGTCTGTTCACCCTTTTTGAATTTAGTCGGGTCAACGTTCTGCAGCGCATCAAGTTGCTTTTTAGCCTGTTTGAGTTCCTTTTTCGCGATTTTCGCTTTGGCCTCAACCTTAGCCACAGTCTCTTGATAGGTACCGACGTTTCGTCCTTGTGTAAATAAGGATTCGGCTTGGTTAAATAGCGTTTCAACTTTTGCTCGATACTCTGGATTTAGTCGCTCTAGTGCAATTGCTCTGGCCGCTTTGTCAACTTTTTCTAAAATGGTATCAAATTGAGCATCTTTGCTGGCGGCTTGGTCAAAAGTCTGTTGTGCCGCTTCCACCGCCTGTTTGGCCAATTGGGTTTCCTCTGAAGGGGTAAAGCCCTTTTTTAGAAGCGATTTAGTCCATTGGAAGACTTGTTTTCCAGTGATCTCCCCCCCCCTTGACGTTGTGTGAATTGGGTGGGCATAGCCCCGACACGTTGAATTTGCATCATGATGATGAAGCACCTTTCTTTTATTGATCGTCCAGACCTTATCGTCTGGCGACTTTGATTGAAACACGACCACTCCTCAACACGGCATCGGGAGCTTAAAGGCTTTAAGCGTGAAATAAGCTTGCTTTGTGCTAGGCCTGATGATTTTGTTACAGTTCGTTATATTGGCGTATCGCAAAGACCCCTCCTCTTGCGTTTAAATAAGGGGTTTTCTCCTCTTTTCGTTTTTGGCTGGTGGGTCGTCAGAGACCTTTTCGCGGAAAAAGGTCTCCAACACCTCTAAATCCTTTCAAGGAGGGGGGAAAGAAAAGGAGAGCCGCAATAATTTCCTTCTCTTCCCCCCTCCTTGAAAATTCTCCCCCCTTCTCATCCTTTTCGCTTGCTCCACTTGCTTACGTCGGACGTCCGCAAAATGTCTCGGAAGCCTCGCATT
The DNA here is from genome assembly GCA_050916035.1 of Vampirovibrio sp. Classification (GTDB taxonomy): domain Bacteria; phylum Cyanobacteriota; class Vampirovibrionia; order Vampirovibrionales; family JAJTHC01; genus JAJTHC01. Next base: position 332,403 of record CP050876.1, read on the forward strand.
TTTGCGTGGACGTCTGCTTTTTAATTTAAAGCCTCCGTATGGTGCGTGGGGAGTTTTTTATGGAAACCCGATTAAAAAAGGCCTTTCCACCATTCATGCGGGTGAAGTGTCATACTTTCCCACGGGGACGCGTGCAGAAAAGACGCTTGAAAGTAAGGCCTCCCCCGACTTTCATAGACTCCATGATAGCTTAAGGCGTTCCCTGCTGTGTCCTGACAGGGCCACGTTAAGGCGTGGGCCACGCGGGCATCACAAGCCAACCAGCGTAAGCGCCCATGGGCAAGGTCCTCTTCCACTTGGCTTAAGGCGTTTAAGGTGGCATTTTGCTGTAGCAAGCGTTGAGCCGAAATGCGCTGAGGTAAAGTCGCCCACGCCGAAGGGGGGACGCCTTCAGTCACCCACAGCACGCGGTGGGTGAGGGGTAAGCGTTCTAATGCTTCCACCAAACGCCCCGTGAGTGAGCGCCACTGCCACGGGAGGGCTCGACACTGCAACGGGAAGGGGAAGGAAGCCGAGGCATTCTCTGCCGTAAACGTCAAGTGAAAGGGGACTTCTGGCACGTGACATCCCCATGACCAGGCGTGTTGGAAGGCTTCAGGGGCTTGCTGATACAAGAGGGGGACATCCTTTTGGCGAATGAGGAGGGGAATTTTGCCTTGCTTTTGCCAGTCTCGCCAAAGGCGTTGACGTTGGGCGGGGGCTTCATTCCCATTCAGCGCCAATAGGCTGGGGTGTTCGGCTTCTAATTTTTCGACGATGAGGCTATCCCCCACCACACCGATTCGCCAAGGCAGGGACGACGATTGAAGGTTCATCCTCACCCAAGCGCTTAAATCGCGGTAAGTCCCGTAGGGGTTTGTCGCGGGATGGTTTTTATGCAAAAATAGCTCTAACATCTCAATCGTCTCATCCTGTTTTGGTCTGCTTGTGGTCGGCCTTGGGTGTGAGGGTAGGGGTGGCCCATGTGCGTTACGGTTTTGCTTATAGCACTTACAATAATAGAGTTTAGCATAAGTGTTTCGCATGGACGGTGATGATTCGATAGACCGCCTGTCTTGTATATACTTTTTGGAAAGGAAACGCCATGACCACTCGTGTAGAAGAGACTCCTGCCTCCACTTTAAACGTTGTGCAGCACCCGAAGGGTTTGCAAGGGCATTGCCGCGTCCCTGGAGACAAATCCATTAGCCACCGTGCTTTAATGCTCGCTAGTTTGGTAGGAGCCACCAGTCAAGTCCGCGGGCTATTGCCGAGTGCGGATGTCTTTTCCACGCGGGATGTCTTGCGTCAATTGGGCGCTCAAATCCGCTTGGTGGATGAGGCCACAGGGCATTGGGAAGTCACGGGTTTGCGTCAATGGCAAGAACCTGACCATGTGCTCGATTGTGGGAATTCAGGCACGACCATTCGCTTGATGAGTGGCTTGATTGCGGGTCAAAATCGCTATGCCGTTTTAACAGGGGACAAAAGTCTGGTGAAGCGTCCCATGGGGCGAGTGATTCAGCCCTTGTCTCAAATGGGGGCCACTTGGTTTGCCAAGGCTCATAATACCTTGGCGCCCATGACCTTTGTGCCGTCTGAAAAAGGTTTAACGGGGATTCATTACCGTATGCCGATGGCGTCGGCTCAAGTGAAATCAGCGATTCTGTTGGCGGGTTTATTCGCAGAAGGTGACAGCATCCTTGACGAAGGCCTGCCGAGTCGAGACCATAGCGAACGGATGCTTACGGCGATGGGGGCTACCTTGACGCGTGATGAAGAGGGTCGTCTGCATTTGCCTGCTCGACAAATTGATCAGTTAAGCGCGGTGGATTGGCAGGTCCCTACGGATCCGTCTTCCGCGGCCTTTCCTATGGTAGCCGCCTTATTGAGTCCACAATCGGAGCTTGTGATTGAATCGGTGGGCTTGAATCCACAACGAACGGGCTTATTGACGGCCTTGCAACGGGTGGGGGCTAAAATAAGTATTGAAGAGGAACGCCTTGTGGGCGGGGAGCCTGTGGGGAATTTACGGATTCAAGCGTCTGAATTAGAAGGCGATTTAGTTTTAGATGCGCAAGACATTCCCGCCTTGGTGGATGAAATCCCCATTTTGGCCGTGGCCTGTGTGTGGCTGAAGGGGACCTTAACGGTGAAGGGGGCCGAAGAATTACGCGCGAAAGAAAGTGACCGTCTCCTTGCGGTGGCGACGGAATTCGCCAAGTGGGGGATTCAGGTGGATTTATTTGAAGACGGTCTGACTTTAACAGGCGATCCCGATCGAGCTTTGCCTTCAGAGCCGAAGACTCCCTTAGCCGCGTGGCACGACCACCGTATTGCCATGGCGCTCACCGTGATGAACGTGATTCATAATCAGCGTCATCCTCAACACGCGAGGGTGTGGGCCATGGATGATCCCTTGATTGTTAACGTGTCTTTTCCTGATTTTTACGATTTATTGAATCGTTTACAAGCTTAACGCACTGTATGTAAAGGTCTTTTATCTGATGTGGATGTACAACCCTTTTGATCCCAATCCCAGTAATTTGGTCACGTCTGAACAAATGTTGAGTCCTTACACTTTGTTTTGGAATCGTTTGTCTATTTTGATTAATGCTTTTCGGGTTCGAGTCTTACATCGTACGCGTGTCCATTTTGAAATCCCGTATGCGGACTTTGTGTTTACCCCACGTAGCCTAGTGGTGTCGAATCATTCCAATAGTTTTGATATTCCCATTGTGGTGGGGATTTTTCCGATTCGTACGTATTTCAGTTTTTTGGCTAAAGAAGAATTGTATCGTCACTCTTTGGGGCGCTTTTATTTTACTTCAACGGCGGTGGTTTCGGTGGATCGTCAAAAAGGACTTGAAAAAAATACATTAAAATCCATTAAGAACATCATGGCCCACCCTGATTGGGTGTTTTGTATGTTTCCTGAAGGGACAAGAGGCAAGGGTGAAACGTTATTACCGATGAAGCCAGGAGCGGCTCAAATCGGAACAAAGCATCAGGCTGATTTTTTGCCCATGGGGATTTATTTTAAAGACAAGCGAGCCTCTGTAGTGGTGGGACATTTCATCGCGTTTGATGCGACTCGTTCGGTTGAAGCGACTCATGACCTCATCGTCGCGGGGATTCAAGGGTGCTTTGAAGAAGCGAAGCGGCGTTGGCGCTGAAAATATCTTAGCCCTTTGTTAGGGTTTTGAACATACGAAAATAGCGAGGTGTGACTCTCAACAGGCTGCTGTGTAGAAGGGTGCTTTAAAACGCGTTTTTACATTTTGTTACATTTAGGCAATTTATCGGTGTCGTTGTCCTTTATTAAAGCATAGTTACTTAATGTACGTTTATCGTACAGGGACACAGGCATATGAGTACGATCAATGGTTTCATACCGATGAATAATACTTTTCCTGCACAAGCGCAGGGACTTGGTCCTGTGTCAAATGGCTATCAAGGCATGGCGGTTGGGCAACCGATGTATATGACGGGTGCCAATGCTGGGGGCAATTTGCCTTCTCAGACTCCCGCTTATGGTTTAAGTACCCCTCAAAATTATGGCGCTCCCAATACTGGAATGGCTCAAGGCTATGGAAATACAGGCTATGGATCCGCTCCAAGTCAAGGGGCGTATAATACCTCTTCTTCCTATCCTCCATCGGCTCCTTATGGTGGGGTAACCGGTGGGTATGCACCACAAGGGAACTATGGTGATCCTCGTCAAGTGAATTTGAACCAATATACCAAGCAGAATGGTAGCAACCAAGTCGCCACGGGTAATTTTAACGGCAATGCTTATGTATCTCAATTTGGGGACAGTGCGTATCAACAATCTTTTTCTATGAATCAAGGGCAAGGCAATCTTCAGTTGCAACAGCTCGGTGGCGCTTATGGAGGCTATCAGTCTCAAATCGGGGGCTTTAACGGTAACCTCAACTATTTTGGTTATAACAACCAAGGCGGCAATAAGCTCAACTATAATAATATTTATGGCCAAAATAACATTTCAACTTTTTCTACAGGTAATAACTATAACAGTGTTAATTTAAATAATGTCAATAACGGGGTACGTTATCTGACTTCAGGCAACACCAATTTAGATATTAATCATACGCCCCAAGCCAGTGTCATGGTCAGCGGAGACGATGATAAGGCCTCTAATTACTTTATTCGTATCGCCAATTCTTATGGCACGAAGAAAAACTCTGTCATTTTAAATATGGATGGTTATGACCAAGCCACGGTTGACTTAAGCACCACATTTAACTCGAGTGAAGTCTTTGTCAATGGCACGGGTCGAAAAGCGACGATTGCGTCCAAAAACATGCAAAAAGACACGATTTATATTGATGAAGGGACGCAATTAGACTACGCTCAAATGGATGCGTTCGACACCATTATTGTCAAAGGGGCCAATGGAGGCCTGCGTACTTTCCAAGCAGGAGAATCGCAAAACACGGCATTTACCTCACCTTTATTACAAGGATTAGGGGGGGCTTACAACCCTAACCCTGGTGCGGTACAAATGAATGTCGCCAGTCTTTTTGGTAGTCAATATCAACAAGCGCCTATCGGCCGTGTGATTTCTCAAGGCCAGACGTATCAGTCGGCTTATATGAATGGAACGATGAGTACCGCTCCGCAAGACACGTATTCTCCCACCAACGCCTATCCACCGCCACCACCCGTCAATTTAGCGACTCAGCCTCGTTACCAGTATAACGGACCTGTCGTGATGCCACCTGTCGCCATGTATGCGGCCAATCCTTATGTGCCTCAGGCACCGCCACCACCCATGCTACCACCTGCTTATAACATGGTGAGTGATGCAGACATGCAAGCCTTTGCAATCATGTTTCAAACGATGGATGTCAGTACGCTCGGTAATGAAGATGCGAGTAAACTCGTCTTATTATTGCTTAGCATGGAAGCACCTGCAACAATGACAGGTATGGTTCCTGAAATAACGGCTCCAGCAACGGAACTCTCTTATTGGTAGAAGAGGGCTATCCAGTGGGCTTACCTAGTCAATTTGATGCTAGCGTTTTGTTTTTTTATAAAATCCAAACTGCATGGGTTTAAAAGAATCGACTTCATCTTTGAGCTGTTGTTTTTCTCTACTCAGCGTATTGATTTTACTGCGAAGTGCGTCATTTTCGCTTTTGGTTCGAATTAGTTCGACTACGACTTCATCTAAGCCGGCTAAACGATCATCGAGCAAACGAGACATTTCATTTAAAATGAATTCCTTGGAATGCGTGATGGCTTCGACCACCGAAGACAGTTCTTCTGCGCGTGTTGATCTTTTTTCTAGTGCGGTTTCTTCTGAAGTCCCTTGGGAGCCTGTCATTTGTAATTGATAGTTGGGAGCCGTCAACAAAGGTACAATTTCAGACAAAGGTTTCCCTTGGCGGTGTAAATCAATGGCTTGTTGAAGTAAGTCTACATCCGCCTTGGTGAAATAAAGTTGCTGGTCGTTCGTATCTACCTGAGGGGAGAGCTTCAAGACCTGCGATAAATTTTTCAGTGTCGACTCTTGAATTTGAAACAATTGACAAACCTGAGCCGTAGAATACGGACGCGTCTGTGAAGCAGTATCAGTATACAGGGTAGCGTTCATAGGGTTTCCTCAGTGTTTCAAGTACCATCATTTTATATAAGTAGCTTACAGTATAGCGTCAAAAAATAAGAATGGCTAGGATATTTTTAGAAAGTGTTAACTTAAGAATGTTTTAAGTTGCTCTAGTCTTTCAGGGTACTTAAAGCGATAATACGCCAGTAATTTCATGGTGGCTTCTACCATACTTTGACTTCTTGAAAAAGCAATGGTTTTACGATTAAAGCGCGCCACCCAATGTCTATTTCTACAGTTGTGTCGCTCAATGGCATGGGTGTATTGCTTGCTTTGTGTGAGTTGATTGTAGGGAAAAACACTGGCAAAGCCTTCAAAACCATCACTATAAAAATGACCTATCTTTAAATGACCTCGTTTTTCATAGAGGGCATTCACGGTGTTTAAGGAGCGATCCTCACACACAAAAGCGAGCAGTTCTCCTGTAGAACGATCAATCGTCTTGAAGATCCACAGTTTTTTTTCTTGGTTTCTAAATAATGCCACATTTCAGCGACTTCCACTTCAGGAATATAGCGTTTTTCTTGAGCTTCTGGTAATTCAATGGCTTTTTCTTTAATCCATTTTAAAACGGAAGGCGCCGAAACATTGAGTGTTCGAGCAATGCCTCGAATCGTCATTCGATTCAAATACAAATAAATCGCCAAGTGCTTCAAAGCCAGTGGTTTTTTATGAAGTGTCGCTTGGGTGAATTGGTAATGGCAGACCTTGCATTTGTAGCGTTGTGTATTGCGAAGAAAACCGTTTTTAATGGTATGATTAGAGCAATGGGGCAGTTCACTGAGACTTCTTTTCCTGCTTATGATTCTATTGTTGAAGGGGTTACGCATGTGGTCGGTAATGCTTACACATGGGGTGTGGAGAGCTTAAAGAGTCGGGTACGGCATTATTTAGCCCGTTTTAGGCGAAAAACGTTTTGTTATTCAAAGTCTGAAGCGATGGTAAAAGCCACTCTAACCATCTTTTTTACACCTGATTGGCAACGCTATCTATGCTAAATCACCAACGCCGGATTTTTCTATAGCATCAAATTGTTTTCATGTTGTTTTTAAGCTATTAGCATTTTCCTAGAGAAGCGATACTTGAAACCTAAAAATAAGAAAGGATACTAGAATGAGTCACCATAAAACAGTTCAAAGATTGGTTGCTGAGACATTCAAAAGCTTAAAAGCGTGGCAAAAAGCACCAAATCTGGATCCTTCTTCTATCCAAAGATATGTGACTTCAGAATCAGTTTTAAAAGTACTTGTACAACAGCACAAGGGTGATTTTTATGAAGCGGTTGCAAAGCATAATGCTATACAAGAAGAAAGAATGCTTTCTTCATTTGGCGGAAATAGATTAACGCGTTTAATAAATGCAACATTATCTATGCCTAGTATAACAATGGATAACGCTGTTGAAATGGTTATGACTGCACTTAAATCGACGGCAGTAGTGTAGTAGATCTCGCTCAATTTTTTTTAAGAGAGTACACTCATTATTGATACACACTTTCGGATAAACCATGTAAGGTATACAGCGTTTCAAGCACCGCTTGAGCCGATTCTCGGCCTTTATTGCCTACAGGGGCCAAGCCTTTGAGTTTGGCGAGTAGGGAGGCCTCCACATTGTTTAAATCATCCAAGGTACGCGCGAGGGCTTGAGCTTCGGTATCACAGGTTAAAAGGCCAAAAATCACAGGTTTTTCACTCGTGAGTGAAACGGACATAATGCCTTGGGCCACCATCTGGCAAACGTAGTCGTAGTGGCCCGTATCGCCTCGAATCACACAGCCTAGGCAAATCACCGCATCAAAACCTGATTTTAAGGCCTGTTGAGCAATCAGCGGGAGCTCTACCGCACCTGGGGCAGATAAGAGAGTAACTTGGACATACGCTTGTAAATATTCCATGGCTCCTGCTTCTAGAGCGTGGGTAATGGGGGCGTTAAATTGAGCCGTGATGATGGCAATTTTAAGGGATGAAATTTGGGCGCGCCACGATAAAAAGGCGGGATCCTCAGGAATGCTGATAGAGGGAGAGAGTCGAGTCATGAGGAGGGGACCTCTTCGGATTTACTGAGGGGTGTATTGTTCTGCGGGGAATGAGGCAGGGATGCGATGTTTGGGGAGGGGATGTCCAATAAATGGCCCAGCTTGCTTGCTTTGGTTTGCAAGTAAAAGAGGTTATCTTCTTGGACACCACGCACAAGGGGCACACGCTGACGAATGTGGAGTCCGTAGCCGTCGAGGCCTCTAATCTTACGGGGATTATTGGTGAGCAAGTCAAAGGTATGAAATTCTAAATCTCGAATAATTTGTGCCCCAATACCGTATTGACGTAAGTCCGCTTTAAAGCCTAATTTGTGATTGGCCTCTACGGTGTCGAGCCCTTCGTCTTGTAAGGCGTAGGCTTTTATTTTGTTATTGAGTCCAATGCCTCGGCCTTCATGTTGGCGTAAATAAATTAAGGCGCCATGCCCGTATTCGGCGATTTGCTCTAAAGCCCCATGTAGCTGAAAGCCACAATCACAACGTAAACTACCGAGTAAGTCTCCTGTTAAACATTCGGAATGCACGCGTATTAAGGGGGTTTCATTCTCCTTAAAATGGTCAGGGCACTTGATTAAAGCGACGTGTTCAGATCCATCCAAGGTGTTTTCGTAGGCGATGATGTCAAAGTGTCCAAAACGGGTGGGGAGCTTGGCGCTGGAAACGCGTTGAATGGTGGTTTCGGTGGCCAAGCGATAGGATACCAATTGGGCAATACTGACAAAAGGGAGTTGATGTGTTTTGGCAAAGACTTCTAAATCCAGACGCCTTGCCATGCTACCGTCTTCATTCATGATTTCACAAATTACGCCTGCAGGCTCTGCGCCAGCTAAACGGGCCAAATCAACGCTGGCTTCCGTATGCCCAACGCGCTCTAAGACCCCTCCCTTTTTCGCCCGCAACGGGAAGATGTGACCAGGGCGTCTTAAATCACTTGCTTGGGCCCCTTGGGCCACGGCCAGCTGAATGGTTTTGGCACGGTCGCTTGTGGAAATCCCTGTCGTGACGCCATATTTAGGGTGTCCATCAATACTGACGGTAAACGCCGTTTGCATGACTTCTTCATTCGTACTAACCATTTGAGGTAACGCCAATTGTTGGCAACGTTCAGGGGTTAAGGCCAAGCAAATGAGGCCTCGACCTTCTAAGGCCATAAAATTAATGGTTTCTGGGGTGATTCGATCAGCCAAGGCTACTAAGTCGCCTTCATTTTCGCGGTCTTCATCGTCAACTAAAACAATGCACCCCCCTGCTTCTAAAGCCTGTAGGGCGTCTTCAATAGAATCAAATGCAAAGGGAGCGTCAGACATGTTTCACCACGATACGATTTTTATAGAGGACTGTTCCTGTATTTTAGAGGAAACACGAAATATCTGTACCCATTAGAGAAAATATTTTTGATTTAAGAGGCAGATCTTGATCCCTGTACGGTGTGGGGAAGAAAGAGACGTTTGGTGGTGGCTAATAAAACGGCCATCGGAATGATAAATAAAACGCCCCACAATCCTGCTACATCGATACTCATTTGTAAAATAAGTAATAAGACCAAAGGATGCAAGCGGTAGCGTCGGTCAAAGAGTCGGGGACTGATGTACTTGGATCTTAAAACGTGGAAACCACCCGTCAATACCCCTAAAACCACCAGTTTAAACACGGACAATTGGGTCAGTAAAATAATGGCAGGTAATAATAGCCCTAACCAAGGTCCTAAAACAGGAATAAAACAAAGTAAGCCATACACAATGGCTAAGACCCCTGCATAGGGAAGCATAAGTAAGGTGAAGATCCCAAACATGACGACCCCTGATAAAATAGCCGTCCATAGATAGGCCTTCATGGTTCGAAACATCAAGACCTGACTGAGGAGCAAGCCTCGAGAAAGACGGTTGTTTCGACTGTGGGGGAGTAAAACGGTGACGACTTTTGTAATTTTAGCCCCATCCACCAATAAATATAAAGAGACGAGCTGTCCTAATACAATATAGAAAAACGGTGTAATGCTTTTAGACCCTAAGGTAAATAAGCCCCCCAGCAAGTGGTTTTGTAATGCTTGGGTCTGTTCAAATAAAGCAGGCGGAAGTTTTAGACCCACATGCGTTTCAATGAGTTGGGAGACATTCTGCAATTGGAGCAAGAGTCGAGGTAAAAATTGACGAAAGCCCTCTATTTGGACACTTAAGGCAGGGAGCACCGATAAAATGAAAATAAGGATGAAAAAGACAATAAAAATATAGGTAATAATCACACTGACGGTTCGAGACGCTTTATACACAGGCTTTTTTAATAAGGCGCACCCATAACGAATACAGACATTAAGCATGGCGTCAATAAATAAGACCCAATACAAGAGAATGAACGTAAAATGGTAGGCCCCTAATAACATCATCCCTTCATTAAACAGCAAATGCGTGAGGTGAAAACCTCCGATGAATAAGAGTAAGCTGCCTAAAATAGCGAGGTTTATTTTAAGCCACCCTAAAGACTGTAGGGGTTGGGTCGTGGGGTTAAATTTAGGTTTAAGGGGACTTGAGGAAGGGGTGTCCATCATGAGGAGGGTGGGCTTTCTTGCTTAAAGGACAGGGGCGGGCAAGGTGCTTGCTGTTTCATCTTGGGGATCTTTTTTTTCAAACTGAAACGTTTTGAGTCTGGCCAAGGTGACGAGTGTGAGCGCCGCCACGGGGACTGCGAGTAATATGCCAAGGACTCCTCCTAGTTTTCCACAAATCAACAGGGACAATAAAATAAAGATGGGGTGCATGCCTAGGGTATTTCCAAACAACTGGGGTTGAAGAATATTGTCTTTAAGGCTTTGCCAAGCATAGCTACAGGCAAAGACGCCTAATAAGGTGGTAAAGTGGCCCGTTAAGGCCATGACCAATATCCCTGGGGTAAAGCCGATATAGGTTCCAACCACGGGGAGCAGTTCTGAAAGTGCAAAGACGCTGGAGAGTAATAAGGCATAAGGCACGCCAAAAAGACTGTAGATGATAAACATGTACAGGCCGGTTAATAATCCTAAAAAAACTTGTCCTTGCACAAACGCCATCATAATACGGTGAAAGTCTTGTAAGAAATGGAGCACGGGTTGGCGCCAAAAAACAGGTAAGTGATGTGACATGTTTTTGGTCTGGGGTTGTCCTTCCAGTAAGGCATAAAAAATATAGACCACCACCAAAACTCCCCACAGCACACGGGTAAGGCTCATGTTTAAAAAGACGTTACTGTCCCCTACTCCGACTTGAAAGCCCCCTGCGAGTGTTTCCATGAGTTTGGGGGGAATTGTCCAAGTCAGCGGTTGTATTTTGTCGTAAGATTCGATGAAAGGTAAAGACTGAATAAACGGTATAAAAGAGGGGTGCAGCGTCCCCAAATGAGTCAAGGTACTTTGGATATTTTCCATTAAATACGTTAAAATTTGGGGTAATTGTTTTAGAAACAACAATAGTTCACGCTGAAGGGTCGGTACGACGTGTGTCCACAAAAAAGAAATACCATAGGCCCCTAATAAATACACGGTGCTTAAAATCACCAAACGGTGCCACCGCTTTGAAGCAGCCCACGGCGCATCCGCGTTTCCCTGCCACGTCGCGATTTGTTTTAAGGCCACCCCTACCCCTTTTTCTAACCACAGAATGGGAAGCAATAAACTATAGGCAGAGACGGTCCCCACGATGACCAGAGATACGGTTAAGGGGAGTAAATTCGCCAAATAGGCCAAGAGGTATAGATTTAATCCAAATAAAACGGCCACCCATAGACGAATAAGATAGCGTTCCCCTGTACTAAACATGAAACGTGAATCTGTATTCATCATGTGGGTCTCTATCCTTTATAACGTCGTGGATTCTTTTCGGTGTTTAGATTTGGCGGGGTCTGCTTCTGACCATAATACCGCTTGCTCTTTCATCCAATCGGTCACCGCATGGAGTCCTGTGCTTCCCCATGATTTCAATTGACTTAACGCGGGTTTTACTTGTCCAACGGAGTGTTGAATAAAATCCATACTGGAATCGACTTGCTCGGTGAGCTTTGCCGTATGACTGGTAATCGCCCGTAAGTCTTGAATCATGGGGATTAAATCAAAGCGTGCAATGGTGACAAAATCTAAAGCATTTTGTAGTAAAAAGACGAGTTTATATAAGAGCAAGGCGAGTAAAACCCCGACAGGAATCAGGAGCAATGTCATGACTTCTAACAATTTAGCGAGCTGAATATCCGCCAAAGAATGGGGTAACATAGTCAAGTTCCTTTTATGTTCTGGGATTTAAAGACACCGTAAAACCGCTTATACATTGCTTTCATGGGAAGCGTGGGCATGGTTTTCAACCGCCACAGGCGTTTCTTCTAAATCATCATCATCCCATGTGTTTTCTTCTCGGTGTTTGGCTTCATTTATTTTTTTTGCATCTTGGCAGTTTTGCCATTTCTGCCATTTTTTTTCAAGCGTATAGCGTTTTTCATCTAAAAATTGACGCGCTCTGCTGTAGGGATTTTCAACCACATCTTCTTTCAGGGTTTCGAAGCCTTCTTTGAAATCGTCGCTGGTGTCATTGGCCCATTTTTTGGCCAAGCGTCTATTTTCAGATCCGCTATTGGGGCTATAGAGGAGACTTAAGAGGCCCCCCGTGAGGACGCCGACCAATAAGCCGACTAAAAAATTCTGTAAGGAATGGTCTTGAGATTTAGACATGATACGGCGTGCTCCTTTATTTGGGGTCAATGTAACCATCCCTATACTTCGCTTACGAAGCAAGTGTATAAAGTGGATACTTTTACAGTGTAGCGGTTTTTGACGTTTTTTGCAAACCCGTGTCCTTTAAGTGCAGGAGTCTTCTCTTTAGCGCAAGTGAAAGGCACGGCGGACTTTTTCTAAAATCCCATGCGCTTGCTCTTGAGCGGCCGTCTGACCGACTTCAATGAGGCGGTGGACTTGGGCTAAATCCTGGGCGTAAGTGCTACGGCGCTCTCGAATAGGGCGAAGCTCAGCGTTGACGGCTTCCGCCAATTGTAGCTTACAATCCATGCACCCTCGTCTGCCTGCGCGACATTCCTGAGCCACCGTCTCACAGGTGGACGCCTCCGTAAAAATTTGATACCAAGGGAAGACAGCGACACAGTCTTGTGGTTCGCCTGGATCTGTTTTTTTGAGGCGTTTGGCATCCGTGATGGCGGTTTTAATCGCTTTGACGGTGTCTCCTTCCGTGGCCGCAAGTTCAATACTATTGCCATATGACTTAGACATTTTTCGTCCATCTAAACCTAGGACGGAAGGCGTTTCCGTCAGTAAAGGCTTGGGTTCTTTAAAAATAGAATGCCCCGTCACGTGATTAAAACGACGCGCAATGTCTCGAGAAATTTCTAAATGCGCAAGCTGGTCTTTCCCCACAGGCACCAAGTCCCCCCCGACTGCCAGAATATCGGCGCTTTGCAAGACGGGATACCCCAATAAGCCATAGCTCAAATCCCCTTTCACGACCATGTCTTTTAAGGTGGGGTCTGTTTCACACCATTTGTGAGGGGTAATCATCGACAGGAGTAAATGTAATTCGGCAATGGCGGGCACGGCCGACTGAAAATAAATCGTCGCGTGATTAGGGTCTAAACCTGCCGCCAACCAGTCCAGCACCATCTCTAGCCGAGATTCAGGGAGCTTTGTCGTATCGTCATATTGAGTCGTCAAGGCATGCCAATCCGCCACCATGAAAAAGCTTTGATACGTTTTCTGCAAAGCGACCCAATTTTCTAAAACACCTTTATAATGGCCAATGTGCAAGCGCCCTGTTGAGCGCATGCCCGACATGACAATAGATTTTTCAGGAGGATTTTGAGGGCTAAGGGACATGGTATCAGGATCCTTCATTTAGGGCACAACCCTTTCATTGTAGCATGAAGCGGACTCAAAATAAAAAAGCGTCGCATTTCCCTTCCCTGCCCCTTGTTTTTTACCGTGGATGCGATATAGTAAAAAAGATGAATAAACCATGTGGGGGTTTGGCGCAGTTGGTAGCGCGTCTCAATGGCATTGAGAAGGCCAGCGGTTCGAATCCGCTAACCTCCACCACTTTCCTTTAAGAACCAGTCATAGTAAGGATTTACAGGATTTATAGCCTTTTTTGATTAGACGCCAAATAGTGTGTTGCGTCGTTTTTTTAGCGGAGCCGTTTTCGCTAAGGGACGCACCAACGCTTCGTAACGTTCAAATAAAAACGCCACACGCTCCGCATCGCTGGTAAAGGGTGCTTTACGATACACCTTTTCCACCGCCACATCCAACGCTGTGTGAGCCTTACGCAAGTCGACCGGCATGGCGAGCGGATCGTATAAATCTGCCAAGGTCGCCCCTTGTGCCAAATACGGCGAACGAGCGTCTAAAACGGCTTGAGCCAAGGCTTCAATCTGTTGGATTTGGGCGGGGGTGGGGTCAAGCGCCCACGGGAAATTATTGTAAACGAGCTTATTTGAATAGCGATAGCGTCCTTCTAAACGCCCTGCGACGGTACGCATCCACGCCATGTGGAGCCGACTGGTCAAGACGCCAAAATGCCACAAGCTGGCTTCGGGGATGAATCTTACCGCATTGCCTGCAATGGTTTCATTTGTGATAAAACCCATAGGAATATACGGACGATTTTCAGAAGACGTTTCAGGAATGACCAAGTAATCGCTTTTCGGCTGGCGTATTGCTTGAAACTCAAAAGGGCGTTCCGCATCTCTTTTGGTTTGTTTATCCGAACTTTTTTCTCGCATCTGTTTGACGGCTTCCACACGGCGTTTTATTTCCGTATTGTTTCGCCATTCCGTCGTGGGTACATCTTTTAACCACAAGCAATAGCGTTGAATGCCGTTAATGAACTCTTGCCCCCCAATAAACGGGCGAATAAAGGCTTCAGGTACGCCGTGTTTTTCAATTAAATCCGTGCGTTCTTCGGCGGTCAATAACAAATTGCCTCCGTCGGTGGGTTTTGAACCATTCGTCATTTCTTGCAAGCTGGTTTCAATAGGCGTGCTACGACTTTCAACCCAAATGTTCGGGGCATTCACCAAATAAGGACTAATGTTTGTGGCTCGTTCTAAAACCGCTTCGCCTTTGACATCAGGGTAATGAAACAGCAGGCGTTGCTTGGGTTCTGCCAAACCAAAACCCACCACAATACAAAACACGGCGGCTTGCCCTGGGGCTTCGTTTTGCCATTTAAAGGTGCTATGGGCAAAGTGGATGTTTACCCCAAGGTTGAACAAAGTCCCCCATAAATAGCCCACCTGTTCGCCTTGGCAAATGCTATTGGTACTTACAAAGGCGGCTTTCAGTTGTGGATTGCCTTGCATGTATTGCGTGGCTTTCATGTGCCAACAGGTCACATAATCGAGCTTACGACTTCCTGCTTGCGTCCCAAAAATGGATTCAACCTCTTCTTTTTGCTGTGGATTTAAATAATCTTTCCCAATAAAGGGAGGGTTGCCCATTAGGTAATGCAGGGCTTCTCGGGGGCAAACGTCGTCCCAATTCGTACGCAAGGCGTTGCCGTGGTGCAGGTGCGGTTCGTGGGTAATCGGCAAAGGGGGGTCAAAGGCAAGGCTGGTGCTTTCTGCCAGTTGTACGCTCATTTGGTAATCCGTCACCCACAAGCCTAGGCGTGCAATTTCAACGGCGAGTTCATCTATTTCAATGCCATACAGGTGGGTCACGCTTAATTGCGTTTTGTAGTTATGAAACAGGGTGGCGTGTTGCCCCGCTTTTTCACGTTCCAGTTCATCGAGTTCAATCAAGGCTTGAATCACTTGTATTTCAAGCAAGCGACATTCTCGGTAGGCAATCACCAAAAAGTTCCCTGTGCCACACGCGGGATCCATCAGCTTGAGGGCTTTTAGTTTTCCCCAAAACGCCAAGAGCTTGCTTCGTTTGTTGACGGTACTTTCTAGCGAAGTGAGTTCTGCTTTCAGCTCATCTAAAAACAGGGGGCTAATCACTTTCAGGATGTTTTTTTCGCTGGTGTAATGGGCGCCTAGCTTTCGACGTTCGACTTTGTTCATGGCGGCTTGAAACAGGCTACCAAAAATCGCAGGGGAAATTTTCGTCCAATCCAAGGCACAACACTCAATTAAAAGTTGGCGTAAGGTGGCATCAAACGCAGGTTTTTGAATCGGTACCGCAAACACAGATCCATTGACATAAGGCAGTTTTTTCAAGTCTTCATCTAAATTGCGTTGTCGTTTGTCTTCAGGCGTGTTGAGAATATCAAAGAGTTCGTCGAGGAAGCGTCCGACATCAGACCCGTCGACGTTGGTTTTGTTTTCTATACACCAGCGAAAATGGTCTTTGTCAAAAATACCAATATCTTCGGCATAACACAGGAACATCACACGCACTAAAAAGAGTCGGTTGGCGTGTTCGTCGTACCCATTTTTGAGTAGGGCGTCGTACAAATCCCCCAAGCGATTGGCGGCTTTAATGTTAATGGGGTCTTCATCTTTATAACGCACGAGTTCTCGCCCCGTCATAAAGTTAAACAGGTGAATTTTTTCGTGTAAGTCTTCCGTTAAAAAGGAATGTCGTTCTTGGGTTTCGACATTTTCAAGCACCATGCGTTTAAAATCGCTCACCATCACGAATCGGGGTAATTCGTCTTGCGGAATCGTTTCAAAATAATCGTAGGCTTGAGTTAAGGCTTTTTCAAGATTTTCGCCTGCACTTTTATGCTCAGCGAGTAGTTGCCCTTTCCAAAACACGTCAATGAATCCGCCTTGCTTGTTGGTGTAGCGTTTGGCTTGTTTTTCATAATCTGCCACTTTACGACGGTTGACCCCAAAGATGTTAAAAAAGGCGTTCCAAAAGCTGTCTTTTTCGGCACGTTCTCGTGTTTCGTTTTTCCAGTCTTGTCCGAATTGAATGGCTCGGCTTTTAATTTCTTGGGGGCTTAGCATCATGTGAATCGATTCCTTCTCAAGAAATGCAAAATCTCATTCTAGCACAAACGAATGGCCTCTAAAGCCACACCTCGATCTGTTTACGTTCTAGTTCAGCGAGAATATTTTCTGAAATATCTGCGTTGGTTTTGAAATGCTCTTCGGCATTTTGCCAATCGATCTGATGGAGTTTGTGGACAAATGCGTTCACCTGCTTTTCAAAGGCTTTCATTTCCTTCGAGTTTAAAGTCGATTCAATTTTCTGAACAAAGGCGAGTAGGCTCATTTTAGAAGCTCCTAAATGGTTGGGGGAGGGCTTTATTCTGATGCTAATTGAGAAAGTAAGATTCCTGGTTTAATCGGTGTCACATACTCTAAATCAAACAAATTGCTTCGTAAGGCTCGTTTTTGCTTGAGTCGCTCATTTAAGTTTTGCTCAAATGAGTGCTCCGCTACAAAATAATAAACAAAGACATCTTTCTTCTGCCCTGTACGATACGCCCGACACGTCGCCTGATCTTCCACCGCAGGGTTCCACCAACGAGTCAGATGAATCACGTGATTCGCTTCTTGTAAGTTTAATCCCATACCTGCACATTTGGGCGAAAGTACCAAAGCACTAAAGCCTTTTGTTTCTTGAAAGCTTGCCAACACGGCTTGACGCTCTTCTAATGAGACTTGACTGTTAATGGCGGTTAAATCTGTTCCATAACGTTGATTAACAAAGTCTTGAACGATATTTTGGTACAGGTTCCACTCACAAAAAATAAGGATTTTTTCTTGCTTAACAGCAATAGCTTTCAATAATTCTTCCAAACGCTGTAAACGATGCGACGCTTGAACCCATTCTTCCACGCTCGCATGTTGTGTCTGAAACGATTGGTACAAAAACGGATGAACACTTAATTGTTTGATGCGTTGGGTTTTTTGCAACGCTGTCTGATCAGATTTATAAATGTGGCGGATTTCTTCAATTGTTTCAGGTTGTAATTTCACCGAAATATCGGTTTCGATTTTTTGAGGCAGTCCTTGAGCGACTTTTTCTTTTAAGCGTCCGTTAGCAAAGCCTTCACTAAAGCATCCGAATTTGAGGGCTTCGTTGAGTTCTTCAAACGCCTTTTCTTTTTCTTGGGTACCACTTTCGTGGAAAAAGGGTTTATAGGTTTTCCGGAATGTGGTGAGCGAACCCAGCAAACCTGCAACAGCGGTATCCATGATATTCCACAATTCATTCATGTCATTTTCGATCGGTGTACCACTCATTAGGAGGGTAAAAATTGCTTTGGAGGTCACTGCTTTTAACGATTGCGACACATTTGTGGAAGCTGCCTTGGCTTTCTGTACTTCGTCACACAAGACCACCGACCACGACACCTGAGCCAGCGAATACTGATAGTTCACCAATGTGTCATACGTAATCACAATGCAACGAAAGGCCGAAAGCTTGTCAATATCGAGCAAGGCTTGTCGACCTAAGGCAAGCTCCGTTCCCTTTAAATGACGCTTGTTTTCTAAATAATAGTCGCGAATGTTTTTACCATGTAGTTGCAAAAATTTAAAATCACGGGCATTTTCAAAAGCGTCATGGGCTTGTTTTTCAAAATTATCTAACAGAATAGGCGGAACAACAATCAACACAGGATGCTTACAATGATCAGATTCAAAGGCTTGTGCATCAAGCTTTAAAGGAGAGTTTTCGCAACGTTCTTTCCAATAGCTTTGCATCATTAAACGAAGAAAACAGAGGGTTTGAAGGGTTTTTCCTAAGCCCATGTCATCTGCCAATAGCACGCCTGAACGCCCACGCATAAAAGAAAGTAATAACCATCCCACACCTTCTTTTTGATAGTTAAACAAGTTGAAGTGAGGCTTGAGTTTCAAATTTTCCCAAAGCAGGGAGCTTAATTTTTCTTGATCATCCTTCGTTAAAGTCGAATAGTCTAAACTGGCTTGATTCATCAAAATCTGAAGCACTAAACGCTCCGTCTTTTGGGAGGGAATCTTTTCTTTTGTTTCGTGAGGGTTGGGATTTAAGGGGTGTTTATTCCATTTTTGATGAGCTTGCTTAATTTTACTTGAAAAAACTTCCAAAGCGTGTGTGTGATTTAAATCCAATGAGATGGGTACTTTTGTTTTTTCACAAAAGATGGGTAAAAGCGTATTTTCTTGATGAGCCTTTAGGGCTTGCTCTTCTAAGGGATATAGCTTTTCAGGGGGCAGATAAATTGGGACATCTGAAAAACCTTCAAATTTTACAAAAGGCTTACCATTCTCCTCCACAATAGAAACGCTTGTATCGTCGATAAAATCATCATCGATGCCATCCAGTATGGATCTACTATCTGTTTTACCAAAAATCCCCGCTGTTTTAATGGGGGGACCTACCCCAATTACACGATCACCATAGTGGTTTAAATCAATATCAAATACGTCTTCAAAATCAGCATCTAAAGGGACTCCTCCTTTTTTCAGGAAGAGGTTAAGAATCGTGTCTTCTTTTTCTTTTGTGATATTTTCTTTGATGAATAAAAACTGACGTTTCATTTTTGGCGTTAGCACAATTAAAAGGGAGTCTTTCGTCGCTGTTTCTACTTGTAAGGTTTCGCTATTACCGTCCCAATAACGCATGGCACGTTGCATGGCTTGAATGGCTTCTTCTTTGTCAGGAAACCCCAAAAACGTTGGTAGATCATCATGAAAAGGAATAAAATCCGAAAGCGTTGTGTCTTCTAGGTTTGGGCGAGCTTCTGGCGTGAAGCGTGGCAAGTAAATCGTCCGCTGCCCTACCAAACGCCTGTCGTCTAACAGAAGTTCATGGTGAGAGTCCTGCGTATTGACCCAATTTTGAACAGCTTGTAAAAAAGCCACGACTTCTTTGGGACTTACTTCAAAACGTTCTTGTAAAAGGGGAAGGGCTTGATACAAGTCCAAGACCCACGCAGGGAGCAACCCATACGGCTTTTTCTTGTCGTGTGTCGGATACATCAATCCATGTTGTGAAAGTGTCTCACTGATATTTTTAAGACCCTGCATCCCTAGTAAATAGACGTCTAAATGCAAATCATGTGTGCCTTCGAGTCGAAACACGACCTTCACCCCACGATTCATTTCTAAGGGAGGCAAGGCGAGTCTCACCTCATCCCACACAGAACCTTCTACGATTTGAAGCCCTTCACCGTCTTCGACAATACGTTGCGTATGAGCTGTTTCTTCAGGGCTTCTTGGATCATCCGCCGAGTGTAGCATCGACGTTAAGGCGTGGGGGATTTGTGAGTCGTTTAGTTCAGGCAACAGCGACTCTATGACGTGTTGCCATGCGAGGGCGTAGCCTTTGGAGGAAGTGGAAAAAGGAGACGTACTAAAAAAGCGATGAGATGCTTCGTCTAAATAGGACTCTTTTATCTGTAAAATCAAGTGGGATGTCGTGGGGCTTAGCTGAATAAAATTAAAGGAATTGGTAATCCCCACTACTTGAGGCGATTTTTTTGTCGGTTTAAATAAGTCTATCAAGCCTTGTAACATCATGTGAAATTAGTCCTCAAGGGGTTTCATATCGTGAATTTCTTCCATCATAACACGCACGGGTTCATGCCAGTTGTAGGCATGTTGGTTATGTGTCACACGCCAATGCCGTCGTGTTTGGTTTTGTCTGAAGTAGTCAGGATTCGTCACCCCTTTAATATCGGGGGCAAGTCCCGTATGTGCCAGGTGGTGTTTAGCATCAATCTTTTGGACAGGGGTATTAGAAAAGGCTTTCACGATAAAGTCTTGAACTGGCTTTGTCCAAGATCCAAGAGCTTTTAAATCATAGATATAAGAAGCATTTCCACTTTCTACGGTTTCATAAATAAGCACTTTCGGCGTTTTTATCACAAAAGACGTTAAACCACTGGTGTTGAAAATCGGTTCTGTGCTGATTTTCCAATCTTGTCCCATATGGGCTTTTTCGGCATGGAACTCATCCCATTTATCGCGGGGTAAAAACACTTTAAACTCGTTGGCATATCTCAAGTAACGTTTCCAGCAGTCTTTTCGGTGATGAGTGTCAAACCTGCCTTTAAAAATAAAGTCGAAAAACCATTCGAAATCAGCTTTATTAAACCAATACAAAATTTCATTATAAATGGCTTGTTCTTGAGATTTGAGAAGGCTCCATTTTTCAGGGTCTTTTCGAGGGTCACCCATAAGGTTGATAATGGTCTCTTTTTCTTGAGGTAAAAGACTATTTTCTAACGCCGTAAAAATGATGGCAAAACGACGGGTGCCTTCTCGCATGGTTAAATCGCAAAACACACTCAACAAAAAGCGTAAAGTCTGACTATTTTGTGGCGTACGATTCTTCATATACTCATTCAAGCATTCGGTGAAATAAACGTCGACACTTCGTTGCACGATGTATTCATCCGCATAAAGCGTGAGTCCCAAATGCTGAAAACAGCCTGATTTAATCTCGTTTAACACGTTTTGTTCATGCGACTGCTTCGTTTTTAAGGCGGACACTATTTTTTGAACCAACTGCTCGATATAAGCGGTGTGCTTATCGTCTTTTAACCAACGTTTATAACGAGCGAGTTCTTTTTGTTGCTCTTGAATCTGCGCTAAGTTGTTTGGCAAGGGTAAACGTCCAAGTAAGACTTTCCCCATGCTTTCCAAACAACTGAACCATATGTTGCAGTTAGGGTGCGGATCTTCTTGCAAAATGCAAAATCGCCAAACGCTAGCATGCAACCATTTATAGACCCTTGGGTGAGGAGCTTGCAAGACGATAAAATCCATAAAGTCGGTACGTTCGAGTAAAACACCTTTGCCCATGGTTAAGCCTCGACGAATCATTCGCACAATTTCTTTATTTTGGTATTCGTTTTGTTCAAGAAACGCATCCCATTCTTGGGTAATATCAACAGGCGGCGGAGGCGGAGGCGAAGTAGGTCCACCCCGCTCCTCAATTTTTACCCAAGTAGTGGGGTCTCCTTCAAACTTTTTCGCAAAGGCTTCATAGCCTAAAATGGCTTCACTTAAGCGACCCAACTTTTTACGAGTGTCTTCAAAAAACGCCGTTTCCGCCATTAAGCTTGCCCTTCTTTCAAGGTGCTTTCTAGCTGATTGCGTTGTTCTCCCGATTTTACCCGAATACGCACTTCCACACGACGGCTGGCTGGCTTGTTTTCGATTCGCTTGGTTTTAGGGTCAAAATATACTCGTTCTTGTTCGCCACGCCCATTCACATACAGCCATTTTAATAAATCGTTGCGTTCTTGTGAAGGTGGAATAACATAAGAAACGACAAAACGCCCCACGGCAAAGGCTCGTTGTTGGCTTAATTCTAGGTTATGTTCATCGTTACCGTCG
The DNA here is from genome assembly GCA_050916035.1 of Vampirovibrio sp. GTDB lineage: Bacteria > Cyanobacteriota > Vampirovibrionia > Vampirovibrionales > JAJTHC01 > JAJTHC01. The sequence continues at coordinate 354,299 of CP050876.1, forward strand.
GAATCCGTAAAGCCTTGAATATACAAGGATTCGACATTGGGACGAACAGCAGATTCACTCAAAACGTGCATCACTTTAGGGAAGATTCGTTTAATAAAAACTTGCCCCTTGGGGTCAATATCTGCCTTATTCACCAAAAAACGGAGCTTGTCATCAGGTAAGCGAATAATGCACGAAAGGGGATCCTTTTCATCTGTTTCGCAACGTAGCGATTCAATCGCTAAAGACGCATCAATTTTCTGTTGGATTTCTTTCAAAGTGGTTTGGCTTCCCTGCCCTTGGTTTTGAGCGAGAGCGAGCATCAGCAAAATGAAGACGACTGCTAAAGAAGTCATTAAATCCGTCATGGAAGATTCTAAGTTTAACGCCATTTTAGAACCTGCTTTCTATCGATTGACTTTTGGAGGAGCAACCGCTTGAATACCTTTATCGGAAAGAGCTTCAGCGATATGTTCCGCCATGGTTTGAATACTGGCAATGGCATTGTTATGCTTTTGGCTAAAGTCTTCAAGGTATTGTTTGCTTGATTTTGTCATGATGTTTTCTACATTATTTGCCATTGTATTGCCTGAATCTGCAAAGGTCGTCGCAATGTTTTGGGCAAGAACATCCATAGTGCCATATTGTTGATTAAGTTGTTCCACTCGTGCTTGATGATCGCTCATCAAACCTTTTAAATCCGCAATGCTTTGCTTGAGAGCGTCTAACTGCTCTTTGGTGAGTGTGTTGTGATCCGTGTGTGCAGTGGCTAAATCCTTTTGAAGCTGGGTCAACTTGCCTTCAATTTCTCGAATACCTGCTTGTATGTCAGCGATAGTGCTTACATGCCCCCCTAGCGTATTAAGTAAGCCGTCTTGTGTCTTAACAAATGGGGTAAATTGGTTAGTGATCAAGTTTTCAAAGTTGTCAAAGGCGGTGTTTAACTTCTCGGGGGCATCTTTACCAACCGAGCTAAAATCCTTAACTGCGTCCGTCAGTGTGTCTAATACCCCTTTCAGGGTGTCCTTAATTGTGTTACTTGCTTGTTTTGCACCATCGTTAATTTTACCAATCGCTTCTCCTGTTTGTGTTGTGGTTGTTTTATTTGCATCATCTAGTGTTTTTACAATGTCCGTCAAAGTAGTCAGACTTGTATTCATCGTCTCATTAACAGTCTTGGTGTTTTTTGTTACCTCACCCATTAAATCCGTTACTTTGGAAGTAAGTTCTTTAGTCAAAATCTTAACACTTTCACCTTGCCCGTCTCCAATACTTTTTACAAGTGTTTCAACGGATATAGGTATCTCTTTCATAGTCTCATTTAAGGCTTGTAGCTCTGTACTGATGCCTGCACTAATCCCATTGGTTACATTTTCCGTACTAGCTCCTAGAGTTTCTGCAATGGCTTTCGTATTTGTATCCAACCGCTCCATCGGAGGCGTAAGCCCTTCACTAATAGTAGTAGGAACTAGCCTAATAGCGGTTTCAATTTTTGTGACTTCGCCTTTGATCCCTTCTGTAATCGCTTTTTCAATGCTTTTAATGACACCAGTTTCACCGTCTAGTTTGTCGAAATACTTATCAATCGCTTGCGGTAGTTCGTGAACGTCTTTTTGAATCCGTAATAAAATATGTTGAGACGTCAACCGCTTAAACGAACGGTTCAACTCGTACACAATATCATCCAGCGTATGTGTCAAGACTTCCACTGCTTTTCGGTGTTGATTATCAAATACAGCAACCGCCAGAAACAAACCGATAATACTGGTAATGAACTTACCTGAAAGGGCATTGATAAACTCCCCGATGCCTTTAATTTCGCCCACGCCTGCGTAATTCAATTCACTTAAACCAGCCGTCAACGCAATAAAGGTAAACAATAAGCCTGAACTACTCGCCCATGTCGCATAATATGACATCGGCTTGACCACAGGGTCCACCAGCAACGAGGCCTTAAAAAACTCTTCCGCTTGGTAGACGTTCATCCATTCACCATTGGATTCCTTCACGCCTTCGGAAAACTCTCGCCATGCGTGTTGAAGTTGCTTAACCGTAGGCGACGGATTCCCGTCTCGTTCTTTAAAATAGTCGTCAATTTGATGCTTGATTGGGGGTTCATCAAGGCTAGGCTTGCTTTGTATAAGTGCTAAAAAGTCTTTTAAATCATTGTGAGCTTTCTCTTGCTCTTTGCGTTTTTGTCTTTGCCTAAAAAACAATGGGGCTATTATAAAGACAGCATAAATAATTACGAGCCATGTAATTTTAATGCCAAGAATGTCCCAGTTTTCAATGATTTCTTTATTCAATAAAGCGATCGTGAATTCAGTTGTCATGGTGGTTGTCCTTTAATGTGGGTAAATAGATCGATGTATTTTATCACAAAAGGCCATACTTTCGTTTTGACTCCCTCTTTGAAAGACTTGTGATAGAATGCTGGATCCTAAGGAATCGCCCCCTTTAGTGTTTTGACTCCCTCTTTGAAAGACTTGTGATAGAATACATACAAACGTTTGACCGCCTTTGTCACAGTTTTGACTCCCTCTTTGAAAGACTTGTGATAGAATACTCTTTCTGAATATCTTTCTTCATCGCGTGTTTTGACTCCCTCTTTGAAAGACTTGTGATAGAATCGTCATTGATAAACTTAAGAACCATATTGAGTTTTGACTCCCTCTTTGAAAGACTTGTGATAGAATATGCTAAGCGTACTCAACGCATCACTAATCGTTTTGACTCCCTCTTTGAAAGACTTGTGATAGAATAAAACAGACGGTGTAGAGAACATCTTAACAGTTTTGACTCCCTCTTTGAAAGACTTGTGATAGAATTGAAATTAAAGAAGATTCCCTAGTAAACGAGTTTTGACTCCCTCTTTGAAAGACTTGTGATAGAATAGTATGGTAGATTCTTTCACCATATTGTTAGTTTTGACTCCCTCTTTGAAAGACTTGTGATAGAATAGGTTTACATTTCGTTAGAATTCGAGTAGAATATCCCTATCACAAGTCTTTCAAAGAGGCTAAGCCAGAACTGAGTGAACATCTTTTGAACCTCTACACGTTACGTTCGATTGCATGTTTAATTTAATTTTAACACAAACTGCTCCCGATTTTAAAAGGAGCTATTTGTGTTGTTACGTTGATAAATATGTCTAAAATAAGAGCATTTGCTCGGCAACGGCGTCGCCTGCAATGGCTCGTTTATGGCTTTTAAAATCAATGGCACCCACCATGTATTCTGCCTTTGCCCATTGCTTTTCGGTAATAAAAATGCAAATCACACTCCCCCACGGAGGCACCATGCCTCGTACTTTCCCCCGAAGGGATTCCACCTTTTCCAAGGTTACCCCATGACGCACATACACGCTTTCTTGCAACATTTGGTAGCCTTGATCCAACAAAAACTTACGAAACTGATTCGCCGCACGCATTTGTGCTTTTTCGGTCACAGGTAAGTCAAACATCACCATTAACCACCCCATTTGGTACTCCATTCTAGCCATGGGTAGCCCTTTCCGCTTACATATTAAGTCCATAGTATGGCTATAAGTACCGTGAACTTAAAAATGTGCGTGTCGCATATCAGGTAGAATCAAGCCGTTCACGCTATGCTGTTCGATGCAACGCCCCAAGCTACTGATGTTCAGTTCGACCACATCCACCAATTTCTTTTGAGGCTTGCCTGCTTCATAAGTCACACGCACGTCCTGCAAAACTTGCATGGCATCCTTGTACCAGCCCTTCCATGTGGCTTCGTCTTCTAGTTCTTCCACCGAAGCCTCAATCACATGATGCCATAAGGCGTAATCCACATAAGGGCGATACGGTTCCACCACGTCATACACTAGCGGTTGCCCCTTATAAGACACCTGATGATGCAAGCCCAAGAACGGCATAAGTCCACTAATCAAACAGGCCCGATGAATCAGAGTTTTGAGAATGGCATAGCCGTAATTCAGCCGAGCATTGACGACATCTTCCGCCCCTTGCTTATGCCGTTTGCGAACGTTTAAATGCTCAAGCGACTCATAAAAATGCTTCCAATAACAGCGTGCAGCATTGGCTTCATCCAAATGGGGGCGCTCCACAATCTGTTGGAGCGCTTCCGCCCCTGCTTGAAGCCCTAGGCGTTGAAGGACGTCAATTTGATTATGGATTTTGCATTGTACAATACGGTGCCAAAGGGCTTGGCGTGTGGCATCCGTGAGTTCAAGTTGAGCATGGGTCAGGGTATGACGCTTGCTTTGAAAGGTGGGGAGCGTCCAAGCGACAGGCTGATGCTTTTTATTGCAGTGCAGAATGGCTGCATTGGCTTCCACGAGTTGGGTAATGGCAACACCTGTAATGGAGACGGCAGGGGTGGCAAGGACGACCATGCGGATTTCTTCAAAGGGAATGCCTGTACTTTCAAGGACTTTGCCTTCGGGGGTATAAGTGTCTTTAGGGAAACTTACGACGAGTAAGCCCCGATCGATTTTGAGCTTACAGCCGATGCTACTAATGGTTAAAATATGGTGCGACACCGAAAAGCATCCTTTTGTTGGGAACAGCAGGATGTCTTCGGTGTGAAGATGGGTAATCTTTAAGTCTCTACAACTTCAAATTGAGCTTCAACAAAAATGTTAACAGTAATAGGGGGTTCGTTATCTTTGTATCCTGGTCTTTTAATAGCGATGCGACCATCTTCGAGAATGGTGCCTATCTCAAAAATCCCTTCATAAACAGCATGATAATCCTCTTTCTTAAATTTACCGTGAAACTCAATCGCTTTAGGAATATGAATCAAGCACCCCGAATTAAACACCATGCCATTTTTATAGAGCTTGTATCCTTTTAACTCTAGTTGCTTCATCGTTTTCTTCAAGCCAATATAAGGATAAACGACCTGCACCTTCACCTTGCCTTTTTCGTCATAATACAGAATCTGCCCAATATTGGCTTTCGGACGCTTTAACTGTACGTTTTTTAACGGAGCCGTCGCATCCACCGTTTTGGCCATGTTGTAGTATTCGCCTCCATGAATACGTCCATTGTCGTAGGTTTTCAAATCCGCTTCTTTAATGGTGGAAATCCGCTTCATGACTTTATTCGGCGTGTTCTTAAAGCGTGGATGCTTAAAAGCTTTAATACGAGCGTCCCATTCATGTTTGGTGTCATTCACAAATGGCATTAAGGCGTTTGAGATGGCTTTGTCCACAAGGTCATTCAAGGCTTTTTCACGCTTTTTGGCATCAGGTGCTTTAAGCATGAGTTCTTGAAAGTTGACTCGCTTGACGGCAAAATACGCCTTTTGTTCAGGCACATGACGAATCCCATAATAGGTTTCTTCTAAGTCTAGTTCGGCCTTGTTTCGCTTGATGTACTTCGGAATAACCTGTTCCAAGGCTTTACGTCCGACTTCGCGCACCTTGCCTTCATGCACTTCCACAGGGTCAAAACACCACTTTTGTACTTCAGTCGTTCCTTCGTCTTTCACCCACGATTTACGTCTGGTATATTCACGATACCAACTAATAATATAGGCATCTAGTGCGTGGTGCTTGCGGTTGGCACGAAACTTTTTCACACGATCTTCAGGTTCAAGTTCTCCGATGCTTTCAGGGTCGTCTAGCAAATACTTGTATAAATCTAAGTGGCGTCCAATTTGTGATGTTTCTTGCCCGTTCATGACGTAGACGAAGCGGTCTTGATCTTTCACTTGCAAGCCCTTACCGCAATACATCGCCACAACTTGTTGTACCAAGCGTGAAATGTGAGCGGTATCCGCCAAGCCGTTGTAGGAACTGACCAAGCTTTCCGCATCAGACGAAATTAAGAGTTCCTTCTTCTTCTTAGGCAAGTGATCACACGCCATTACACGAGCCGCAAATGCGTTAAAGGCATCTTGTCCTTTACTTATCATGTATTCGTAAGGGGTTTTGTTTCCTTTTTCTTTGTTGGCATTCGCATCCGCCAAAGTAAGGTTGACTCGATTTCCTGTCCCTGAACGACTAAAGGGAACGGAGTGTTCAATATCCGCAAGCCCTGAACGAACATCTTCAATGGAAAGCGAACGTCCTGTGTATAAGCAGTGGCGTCCTTGTTCTTCAAGCAGTTGTAGGCGTAAAATATTTTTACCCGCCACTTGCCCTTGCGAATTACAAATACCTGCTTTTTTTAGTTCATCTCGCAGGCGGTTATTCTTTTCGGTGTTGGATTTCAAAAAGGCGTTGTAGTCGTCTTTCTTCTTTTTGCTTTGCGTGATGGACATATCCCCACGAACAAACTCTAGCACAACATAATCAGGCGTGCCATACGACGCCACTTGATTTTTAAATACGCCATAAAACAACTGCAAGCGATTGCGTACGACATTGTTCATACAAGTGCCAATGAGGACTTTTTCAATATACGTTTCACGCTTGGCTTGATTCCAATCGTCAAAACTATCTCGGTTGTCTGCAATGTGAATATTGTCCCATGACTCTCTACCGAGTCCTTTAGCAAAATCTTTCAAATCTTGAGGCGTTAAGCCACTGCGTTTGCCTTCAGCAGTATCGGCTTGCAAAGGCTTAAACTCACCTTGTTCAGTAGGATAGTAGCCTTTATCCAGTAAATCATCCACATAGGCTTGTGGACTCAATCCTGAAAGTAAGCAATCTCTTAAGAGCGTAGCAGCAGGTCGGCTAAACCGTGAACGCCCACTGTAATCATCAAATTGCTTGTATTGATTCTTTGCCACTTTGTTGTCTTTAAAATGAAAAGCTCCGTCAATGAGTTTTGGAAGGGTTTTATTGAGCCATGAGGAGCTTAGAGATTCTTTTTCGTAAGCCAAGAAAGTATCCCAAACAAGGTTTAGCTCATCAGGGGTTAAACCTCTTGTTTGCTTTTGTTTCATATCCATAAAACGAAGATTCCGCAACATCATCAAGGCTTTCGCTTGATGCACCACCACCCCCTTCCAAGAGCCGTCTTTTTTCGTATTACGGCACACATGGAAACGTGGAATCAAGCAACAATCACTTAAAATACGATTGTCGAAGCGAGGCGTTTTTTGGCTTAATACTCCTTCCCACTCAAGCGAAAACCATTCACCATTGATGCGTGTTTTGTAAGGTCTAAAGGAGCCTCTTAATTTTTGAAAGGGCTTAATTTGAAAAGGGGTATTTTTTCTCCCTGCAAAATAAGTGGCATACGCCATTTGAGTATCCCCATAAGCAAGCGTCTCAAAGGTAAGTTCTTGCACCGCTATATTTTGCGGACGTAAAAATTTCAACGCTTTAACCAAAGCTTTGAGTTCTGCCACCACCATCTCACGAGGAGCCGAACTCTTGTCATTACGAACTTTTAAAGGCGAAGCTCCTAGAGTGGATTCAATCGTTTTGGGCGAAATCGGATGCCATACACCTAAACGAAAGGTTTCCAAATAGGCAGGCAAATGAAAGGTTTCAACGAGCTGAGAATCCGTCAATTTCTTTTTGTAATCTTCTACCAGTTTTTGGTCATCAGGATTTTTAACTTCCTTTTTACCCCATGCCACATAGGCATCATACCCACGACGCTGGATGAGAGACCAAAATCCCTTAAACAGTTGCCAGTCATTTAACGGCGTGCCATTCGAATTCGTTAAACCCTGCAAAATCGCCACACGAATAGACGCTCCGTTGTAAAGCATGCCGTCTTTACTAAACTCTTTGCCCCAACGCGTGTCTCCTCTGGGTAAATCTGTAAGCCCTAGCTTTTCCGTCCAAAACCAGCGAAACCATGTTTCACGCATCTTATGTGCCAAACGGGTACGGATCGCACGACGACGACCACTTAAACCACGTTCTGTAATTGAAGCATGATTCGCATCCACCAAATCAATGCCCATTTCCTGAACGGTGTAACCGTCACGAACGCAATAACCAATACTTTCTTTCCCCAAGTCATATGAAAAAATGGACATATTATATACCTCTGTAGATTAGTGATTAGTATCGTAATAAAGTTCATTCTAACATATAAAATGTATAGATTTTGGGAGGTGTTAAGCGACACTACCCTCATCTAAAGGACTCGATAACGTGTTGCACGACCTTCACCAAAGCGTTCAAGCTTTTTCATCTTGTACAACTTTTTAATAATTTCTTCGGTAGTACGGTTCCCATAGCCCAACGCTTCAACCACGTCTTTTCGTGAAAAGGTTTCTTGCGTTTTAGCCCACGTCCAAAAGGTTTGTTGTTTTTCAGAAAGCACATATTCAAAATGATCAGTGTCAAGCAGGTTTTGTGCTTCTTGTGCTTGCTTTAAAAAGACATCCATCATAAAGAGAAGCCATGCTTCCATATCTTCTTCTTCAGTTTTCCAGCTTTTTTGAGTTTTGTTTAAGGCAAGATAATAGTCCGCCTTCTGAGCTTCTATGATTTTTTCGTGAGACACCAGCTTGGTAAACCCATAACCTTCTTGTAATAACATGAGGTTGCTTAGTAAACGACTACTTCTGCCGTTACCGTCTTGAAACGGGTGAATGGCAAGATATTCAAAAATGAAGTTATCGATTAAAATGAGTGAGTGCTTCCCTGAATGTTGAATGGCCCAATCATACCAGCCGAGTAGTTCATCCATTTCCTTTTTGACGAGAAACGGTGGGGTAGGGTCAAAAATAACACCCACAATGTTTCCATTCTGATCTTTGGCTTCGACTCGGTTAGAGCCGAACTTGTATTGCCCTCGGTGGCGTTCGTCTTTGGTGCTAAATTGTAGCATGTCTCGATGAAGCTGAAGAATGTTCGATTCATTTAAAGGGATAGTCGGGTAATGGTTAAAAATACGTTCTAGCATTTCAATATAACCCGCCACTTCTTGTTCATCTTGTGTTTTAAATGAACGGATACGCCTATTTTTATAGAGGGCTTCAACATCATGGTCTGAAAGGAAGGTTACCTTCGATACGATTTGACGCCCCTGTTGAGGTCACAATAACCGATTGTGTGAGTCGATCAATGGTTTGTGGAAGCACAGGTGACCCGTCAAGGTAAAGGTATGTTTGACGGCATCAGTCACGGCTATTTTTTGATAAAGGGCTTCAATCGTTTCGCCTGATAAAGAAAGGCGTGTATTGAGTCGAAAGCTTTTCCAGTCCCTCCTATAATCTCCCCATAAGCCAATGTGATATTTGGGTACATTATGTGAGATTAGTCAAGTGGGGGTGAACATTGTCTCAATGATTTTTAAATTGCTCCGCCTCTCACTCCCTGATTATTTAAGTCTTTCCTCCTCAGTTACTATCGAACACACACTCAATGTGGATTTGTAAAAACTATTCCCTGATACTTCTAAACTATTCGCTGTTCTTTTTTGAAAAAATCAGGGTTATTTTAGGAACAGACTTTCTTAAAAGCTTGATTATTAAGCGCTTTCAAGGATCTTGAGTCCAGTATTCTTCCGAATAATAGCCCCAATTTTGAGTATTTTCCCTGTAAATTCACTGTTATTCTTGTATGGCTAGAATACTTTTGGTTTTATTCTCCACCATTTTCCTTTAAGAATCAGTCATAGTAAGAATAATCTGGATTTAGATTCAAAAAATAGACCCTATTGTTTGGACGGATTTCTTGACTTGCTTTATACCTAATGATCTAATTATAAAAGTTCTTAAATTAGAGATTGGGAGTTCTGATATGAAGTTTGAATCGGTTAAAATTAGCGATTATTTAAAAGATGTGGAAAATTACTTAATCCCTGATTTACAACGTGGTTATGTTTGGAAAGAAAAGCAAGTAGCCAAGCTTTTTGATTCCCTATTACGAGGACTCCCTATTGTATCCCTACTATTGTGGGAGTTCCCCGAAGGTAATACTGATTTTGAATTTACGAGAATAAAAAATTCTCAAGACCAAGATATTCAAACAAATAAAGCGTCATCAAAAAACTTAATCGTTCTTGATGGTCAACAAAGGCTTACGTCCTTAAACTTATTATTGAAGTCTGGGATATGGAAGGAATCAAAACAATTTTACGTAAACCTTTTAGGTTCTGTTGAGATTTCATTTTAGCCACTGCAAGGCAGCTGCAAAATGCAAGAAGGCTGTAAAACTCCTTTTTGTTTTGTCGAAGCGAGAAAAAGCCGTCGGCAATGCGTCATCAATCCAAATAAGCATTCGATTTTGTGACGCTCTTTATACAATTCTTTATCATAAAACCTTGTTTCTACACGGTTTTGACGAAGAGGGATATGAGGTTCAATTTCCTGATTCCGCGCAAACTCACGACTAGCATCGTCCACCAGTAAGGCGTTCGCCTGAAGCCCCGAAATTAAAGCAATGGCTTGAGTCGCGTCGTGAACCTGACCACCACTGACAATAAAGTCTAACGGATTGCCCAGCGCATCGCATACGGCATGTATTTTAGAAGAAAAGCCCCCACAAGAACGCCCTAAGCCTTCAGCGCCTTGTTCGTTTTTTTGGGACTGGCACAGGCGTGAGCCCTTAATATCGTAGAATCCACCATGATATACTCCATATCGGGATCTTCTTGAAAATAATACAGTATGCGGCTTTATTTTTGACATGAATTTCTGGAAACCCGCATAAATACTCATAAATGCGTGCCCATTGATAGGGGTTGAGCCTCAACGAATAAAACCTATAAACCCTCCTTTTAGAGCAGTGCATCCTGCCTCTTAACAAATCTCAACAGAATCTAGGGGAGATACACCAAATCAGAAGTAGGATTTTTAAAGGACCCTAAAGTTTGCGTATTACTTTGCACCCACTGAGTCACCCATTGCAACAGGGCTTGTTCTTGGCTTTGTGGAGAAAAAGTAGTATTCGCATAGCGTAAAGCCCCTAAAGTTCCTGCTTGAGGCGCTGTAGAATAACTGGCTTTCGGTACGGTGTTGACGTAATTGTTAATGCCGGTAAAGGCAGTACGTGCTTTTTGGTTTAAATCCGTCGTTCCGATATTTTTGAGCGCATTACTACTGGCTTTATTAATGGCGGTTAAATTGGCGAGGGTAAACATCATGGCTAAGTTCTCTCCGTATATTTCGGTATATTAAGGCATAATGGCCTCAATGACTTCAATGGCTTCAGTCCGTTTGAGTAAACGAGCCCTACTCTCCTCATACAAGGATGGCCCAGTCTACACATTAATAAACAAAATCCCCCCACGACAATTGCGTGAGGGGAAACATATTGTTACATTCATTGTGGCATAAACCACCGTAACAGATCATATTAAGGTTTGGGTTTGTCTTGGAGAGTCCAATCACTGCTGTCTGGATCTCCTGGTCTAGGAGTGCTTTTCAAATCAACGAATTTCCGTGTTTCAGTTGGTGGTTCATCATTAAGAAACTGCTTAGGGTTCTTCGTAAAAATTTTCAACTCTCCTGTGGCAGGATTATAAATTTGAGTTGTTTTACCTAAGAACTGATTTCCCCATGACGCCACATAACGATCCGACCCATCATTACACTCTGTGGCCTTTAGGTTTAATTGGGCACCATTATACGAAACGCTAAAGTTGGAGGGACTTCCATCCTCTTCTTTAACTTGCGCTTTGCAACCACGAATCGAAGCCCCATGGTCCATATTAAGCGGTGGGTTTGCTGCCTTATAAGCGGCTTCTTTGGCTTTTTTTTCAGCTTCCATATTTTGAATCGGAGGTTGGAACCCTGAATTACCCAATATTCTACCCATTTTGTCGTGTCCTCTTTGTTCGTCTGTGTTGTACATATACCTGAAGGACCGTCTTCTCTTTTTTTTGTCCTTAATCTAACCGCATAAAACCGTTTTTGATTCACGTTTGTGCGACAGGCGTTACAAGTTGTTACAAATACTATGCTGACTCATTCTGGACACTGTTAACAAAGGTTAGTTTTTATCGTATAATACTTTTCATTCAAGCGAAAGGAGTATTATAATGTCTCTAGATAAAAGGCTGTACCCCTTAGAAGAAGCTCGGTTTCTTAAAGAAATAGAACCACTGATCCAGCAGTCCTATATTGGGAAGGGGAGACCCCCCAAAGTATCCCACTATACTGTCTTTTGTGCGGTCCTCTATGTTTTAAGAACAGGCATTGCGTGGCGGGACCTGCCTAAGGAATTCGGCAATTGGCACACCATTTATACTCGTTTTTCACGGTGGAGCGAAAAAGGATTGTGGTGGAAAATCCTCTATACCCTGCAATCGCAAAGAAAAATGACCCTCGATGTCGTCATGCTAGACAGCACCACCTTTAAAGTTCACCGTCACGGAGGCGGTTTAAAAGGGGGTTTCAAAGCAAAGGGAAATCCGTTGCAGGCATTACCACCAAGCTTCATCTCTTGATTTCAAGCGGCTTTCAAGTCATCGAAGAGGTTTTAAGTGGTGGCAACACGCATGACGTTTGTTTTGCAGACCAATTAACGGAAAACATTTACGGTTGCGCTGTTTTGGCTGACAAGAGTTACGACAGCGATCCGTATCGTCAAAGACTTTTTTCTCGAAACAATAAACCTGTGATTCCAGGTAGGGAAGGTCGAAAAACGCCTATTGTGTATGATAAAAAACTTTACAAAGCGCGTAGAAATATTGCACTATTATTTGGAAGAATCAAGGAGCAGAAGCGTTTGGCGGCTCGTTTTGAGAAGTCTGACCTTCATTTTCTTTCGGTTATTGCGATGGCCTTTATTAAAAACTGGCTTAAACTAAATCTTTGTTAACAGTGTCTAGTATCCTTTCTTATTTTTAGGTTTTAAGTATCGCTTCTCTAGGAAAATGCTAATAGCTTAAAAACAACATGAAAACAATTTGATGCTATAGAAAAATCCTTTACACATAACTGTAACATTATGTATGGCAAACATCTTATAAAAGTTATGTACCCTAAATTATATGTTACTATCTTAAGATGCAAATAGCTCCTTTTACAATTGATATTTCAGTAGCGATCGACACCCTCAAGGCAGGGGGATTGATTGGCTTACCGACGGAAACCGTCTATGGACTGGCTGCTGATGCCGCTCAAGCGGAAGCCGTGGCCTCTATTTTTAAACTCAAAGCGCGGCCTTCCCAGCACCCCTTGATTTTACATGTGGCCGATACCCCAAACGCGTGGAAATCCTACACCACGCAGGAGCACCCTCTTTTAGATGTTTTGGCCAACGCGTGCTGGCCTGGACCGATGACCCTCATTGTCTCTAAGCATGAAAACGTGTCCTCCTTCGTCACGGGGGGGAAATCCACCGTGGGACTTCGTGTCCCTCAACATCCCCTAGCACAAGCCCTTTTGCGTGAAGGCGCCTTCGCCTTAGCCGCCCCTTCCGCCAATCGCTTTGGACATATTAGCCCCACGTCCGCCTTACATGTATGGGAGGAGTTTCAAGATTCTCCCTTCCTTAGTTCCATCCCTTTTTATATTTTAGACGGAGGACCCTGTGCCATTGGCTTAGAATCGACGATTGTTGATGCCAGCGCGCTTGAGCATAACGAGCTTCAAATATTACGTTTGGGGCATTACCCTTTGGACTTCTTTCAAGCACTGGCTGATCCCTTTGGGGTAAGCGTCCGTGTTAAATCCCCACACCTCAAGCTTCAGGCCTTTACTAGTGCTTCAGGGACCTATGCCCGACATTATGCCCCCCGAACCCCCAGTCAACTGATTCATGTGGGTGATTTTGAAGACGTCCTCTGGACGTGGAGCAAAACAAACCCTTCACGCCCCTTAGGGGTCTTGGCTTTTCATCAGCAACCTGAAGCCTTACCCTTCCCCATTCACTGGCAGGAAGCTTCTCAAACCCCTGACGCCTACGGCCAAGAACTCTACGCGCGCCTACGCGAATTAGATGCCTTAGGCTGTGCTCAACTCCTGATTGAAGCCCCCCCACAAAGCGAGGCATGGCTTACGGTTTTAGATCGGCTCACCCGCGCGACGCATCCCGCCTCATAAATAAGCAGGATCATCAGAATAGATTGCTCAAGCGTTTTATTGCAAACGCAAGGTACAACACTTCACGGAGCCACCCGCTTTTTTAAATTCAGACATCTCCACATGATGCACGCTATAGCCTCTCGCTTGAAGCTTTGCGGTTAAAACAGGCGCAGGACTACCCATCACGATATGAGACCCCACCGAAACCACATTACACGCAAAATCATAGGCTTCTTCCGTGGGAACAATAATGCGTTTGGATTCAGGCACCACACTACAAATCAAATCCCAATCTTCACGACGATACGCCTTAGGATAGACGATTAAATCCCCCAAATCTGTCGGACACAAGGTCACATCCACATGATAAAATTTAGGGTTTTCTAATTTTAAAGACAAAACAGGCACCCCTGATTCAACCGTCAACCAATTATGCGTTTCAATTTCCGTACGGCTATGATAACCCGCCAAGTAAAAAGACCCGTAGCGTAAGGCATCCCCCGCGCCTTCAAAAAAACGCTGATGAGGGGGTGCCAAAACTTCAAAGCCGTTGTCTTCAAACCAATCCCGCATGACGGCTTCTTCCCCTTGTCGTTCAGGGTAACGATAATGCGCCAAAAGGGCCTTCTGCCCGACCACGACCGCCGCATTGGCGGTAAAGACCATGTCAGGCAAACCCTCTTGAGCGGGAGAGGTCAATACCGAGGCGCCTACCTCTTCTTCCAGCACACGTTTTAACGCCTGCCATTGTTGACGTGCCAAAGCCGCATCCACCTGCACATCGGCGTCCATCCAGTCATTAATTTCATAACTGACGTTGAAAAAATCCGCCCCACTCATTAAAATTGTGGCCATGACGACGTCCTTTCTAAATTTTATAAATCTAGGTGACTAAAAATGATACGCTTAAGCCTTTACCGCACTAGTATTGGGCTTTAAACTGCTTTAAAAAACGTTGGTCATTCGTATAAAAAATGCGGATGTCGTCAATGGCGTCCCGCAACATGGCCAAGCGTTCAACCCCCATACCGAAAGCAAAGCCTTGATAGAGCGTCGAATCAATCCCACAATTTTCAAGCACATTGGGGTGCACCATACCCGCGCCTAAAATTTCTAACCAACCACTCTGTCCGCACACTTTACAACCGTTGCCTTGGCAAAACAAGCATTGGACATCCACTTCCGCACTGGGTTCCGTAAAAGGAAAATAACTAGGACGAAAACGCGTCGGCCGACTCGTTCCCCCAAATAACTGAGTAATAAAAGTGTTTAAGGTGCCTTTTAAATCCGAAAACGTCACATGGGTATCCACATAAAGGCCTTCAATCTGATGAAACAAGACATATTTTCGGCTCGATACCTCTTCATTACGATAGACCCGACCAGGGGCCAAGACACGAATGGGAGGCTTGTGCTGAGTCATATGCCGAATTTGCGCATTACTGGTTTGTGAACGCAGTAAGACATGGGGAGCCACTTCGGTATAGTAAGTGTCTTGCATGTCGCGCGCGGGGTGATCCACTGGAAAATTCAGGGCTTCAAAATTAAAGAATTCCGTTTCCACTTCAGGGCAGGTATGATCATCCAAGACTTGAAAGCCCATGCCTTCAAAAATACGGCAGACGTCTTCGCTCATCTGAGTGAGAGGGTGCAGCTTCCCCACCGCAAGAGAACGGCCAGGCAAGGTGACATCCAGCGTTTCTTCCGCCAATTGTGTGTCAATCAGCGCGGATTCCAGCTGGCTTTTCACACGGTCATGTACCGATTCCACCGCTTGAAATAAATCATTTAACGCACTGCCAATGCGAGGACGATCTTCCGCGGGGACGTTTTTCAACCCACGTTTTAAAAGCGTCAAGCGCCCACTTCGCCCTAACCATTCCACTTTTAATTGTTCTAAATCCCCCAAAGACGCAGCAGCTTCTAAAGCAGCAATGACGTCTTCTTGAACTTGGTTGAGATGGTCTTGGCTTAAAGAGGTCACGGCATTCATGAACATTTCCTTTGCGGACTTATTATCAAAGCTGATCACAGCCTTGCATCACTATAGCACTAGGATACCATAAAGACCGATTGACGAGAAGCCAAGACATGACGGACCGTGCCTTGATAATCTCGAATCCATTGCTGATGGATAAACCCTTCCGCCGTTAAATGCTCGCCTAAAGCCCCATGCATGCCGTCTCCAAATTCTAAGGCCACGATCCCCCCCCACGTTTTTCCAAAACGTGCCGTCACCGTGGTAATCAGTTGATAAATCAACGCAAAGCCCGCGTCCTCCGCGAAAAGGGTGTGATGCCCCTCATGAGCAAGTACTTCAGGGGCTAAGCGCTCTCGTAACGCGGGGTCAATATACGGTAAATTGGCCACCACGACATCAGGAGGAGGCAATATCGTCGGAAAGCCTTGCAATAAATCACTTTCAAACAAAGACAGTGCGAGCCCATGAGTAGTGGCATTTTCAAAGGCCAAAGCCAAGGCATGACGACAAACATCGCCCCCTACATAGGTGGCCATGATGCCTTTTTCATGAATGAGATGATGAATCCCAAGACTAATGCAGCCTGTCCCCACACCGACTTCCCAAATCGTGGGGGGCTTATTCAGCGTATCCGACGCCTGCTGAACCTTTCCCGCTAGCCACGTGGCCACCGCTTCACAAAGCAATTCCGTTTCAGGACGCGGAATCAAACAAGGCGGACGTACCTGCAAGGTCAGGCCCATAAACGTCGTGGTCCCTAGCAGATATTGAATCGGCGTACGTTCCCCCAAACGATTCTGTAACAAAGGGTCCCATCGCTCCCACACGGCAGCCACCGCGCGATGAGCCTCTTGCGGGGTCATGAGATAAGCGAGTGTTTCATAAGACGGCAAATCCAAGAAAGTAATCCAGCGAAGGAGTTCTTCTCGTCGCTGTTCGGGGGACAGATCAAGCGGCGCATACACGCGCTTCCACCATTCTAAAAAAGACAAGGCCGTAGGCATTAACAGGTCAGACATAAGTAGCCACTCATGGGTATAAGAAGGGTCAATAGGGAAGCGGTTTTATATATTAACATAAACAGACGCACAAAAATAGTTTGAGTCGTGTTTATATATATAATTGAATATGAGCATTCAATTATATATAAGAGGAGTTTTTCTAATGATTCAACCTACCCCCCCCCCCCCCTCCCCGCCGTTTCCCTAGCCCCTGAAACATATAACGACTTAGGTGCTATAATGAGGAGCGCAAGAGGACTTTCAGATGCTTTCTGGGAGCATGACGCAAATCATGCTGCGTCTGGAGCCATACCCACCACCCATGAAGGAGAGGTTGCCGTAAGTGCCTACCAACAATGGCCAAGAGATAAAAGACTACCCTTGAAAAAAGCGAAAATATTATTTCAACAGGTAGAAAAGGATGAGGCAATGATAATGGAGAATCCCGATTCTCTTTCACGCTTAAGTGATCAAGAAATAAAAGACTATACTCGTTATTATAACACACTATGGAAAGAACAGAGACGGCAGTGGGGTTTAGATAAAAAATCCCTCCAAAGAATACGTATAGGAGAGAGACCTATTTTAGAAACACCTAGCCATTGGTTAGAGACAAATACAGGATTTTTGAATAAAATTTTACGTTTTTTCAAAAAATAAAAGGGTTCTTTTGAAAAAACCCTTTTAAATAATACACGCTAAGACTATTTTATTCTTCGACGCTATACGCTTTATAAGCCAAAGTAATGCGACGATCATACGACGCAATAGACACAATTTCAAAGGTGTAGGTGGCGTCTTGTTCAAAGACACGACCATGCTGACCGTAGGCACAGTAGGCTTCCACGCCAGAGGCCAATTCAGCCAAAACGCCACTGGCGAGTTGTTTAGAAATACGGCCTTCCACTTCTTGCCCCGCTTGGAACATTTCATCCACCACCGTCCAAGGGTCCGCTTCCATACGCTTTAAGCTCAAGCTAATGCGTTGACGTTCATGATCCACCGTCAACACCTGTACCGTGACTTGCTCGCCCAAGCGAATCACATCACCAGGGTGCTTAATACGGCGCCATGTAATTTCAGACAAGGGCAATAAGCCATCAATGCCGTTAATGTCCACAAACACACCAAAGTCGGTAATTTTAACGACTTCCCCTGTGACGATGGTCCCTTCTTCAAGCTGCTTCAGGGTATCGGCACGCATGGCGGCTTTCATTTCAAAAACGGCTTGACGATGACTTAAAATCAATTTATTGCGGTTGCTGTCGACTTCTAAGACTTTAACCGGCAATTCTTCACCTGAAAGATCATCTAAGGACTTGGTTACTCTGAGTTGACTGGCGGGAATAAAGCCTTTGATGTTCATTACAGAGGCCAAAATACCCCCCTTGGTCACGCCCAAAATGGTGGCCTGCATGGTGGTTTGGGCCTCTTTGGCTTCGCTTAAGGTTTCCCAGCTTTTGACTTGTTGAACACGACGTAAGCTCAACACATATTGATGATGCTCTTCATTGTCACGCAAGACAAAAAATTCTAAATGATCACCCACTTGGTATTGCTCTGCCAAGTCTTCAGAGGTATGCGCATTGGGGATTTCTTTCATCGGTACGACGCCTTCGTACTTACCGTCAATATCCACCAATAAGGATTCTTTGTCGACGCGCAAAATGGAACCCATAGACAAGGCCCCCATTCTGACTTCAACGTTAAAACTTTTTTCGAGTAAAGCCGCAAAATCTGCTTCTAAAGACTCATTCACAGGCAAAGTCAAATGTTGTAGAACAGCCAATGCAATTCTCCTAAAAATTATGGGGTTGTTAGATGCATCAACTTGCACACCCAACACAAACAATAACTCATCTCAAACGAAGACCAAGGCCTACCTTTGAGATTGAATTCACCTTAAACCAGACACAAAGGCCTGTCAAACGCTTTACAAGCACCGTCCAAAAGCCTTTTTTTGTAAAGGCCATGTAACAAGCCTTACAGTTTCAGGTCCACCGTTTCGACAGGTTAAACATACCCATTTTTTGTTCGTCCCAAAGGATCTTGTGTCATGACCCAAAGCAAGCTCAACGCCGAAAGTTCCCCAAAAAGCTTACCCAAAAATTTGCCAAAAAATTTGCAAGTTCTAGAAGAACAATGGCTGAAATATCCCTTAGAAAACTATACTGCTATAGAACAACAAGCTTGTAAAAGTGACTTTTTAAAAGCCATGGCCCCTTATGTCGAAGGAGTAGTCAAGAGCATGGCGCGCCGTCAAAGTGACCCTGTCGAAGATCTGATTCAAATGGGGAATATCGGCATTTTAAAAGCCTTGGACCATTACCAGCCCGATAAAGGCGGTTCGTTTAAAAGCTATGCCAGTTATTATGTCACAGGGGAAATTCGCAAATACTTGCGGGAACAGTCCCTTTTATTTAAGGCGCCTCGTGCCTTGCAAGAATTATATTTTAGATTGCAAAGCACCCGCAAAGCCTTTCGATTAAAACAAGGACGAGTCCCCGATGAGCATGAACTGCTCCAAGCACTGGGTTGCCCGTCTGAAACCTTAGCCGACTTACGCCACTTAGAACGTCGCTCCGCGACCTTTTCCTTTGAATCCCTTTATGAATGGGACAATGAACTGGAACAAACGGAGCAGGCAGAACCCTTTGACGCATTCGCTCAAGACGAGTGGCCAAACGACCTCACCCCATACCGTTGCCTACAAGATGAAGGCGGCATGCCTGAAACGGAAAGTAAACTCATGGTCACTCTCGCCATTAAAAAATTAGACCCTACCTTACGTGCCGTGATTACGCAAACGTTCTATGAGGAAGCCTCCCAACAACAAATTGCGCTACACAGTGGGGTTTCTCAAATGCAGGTCAGCCGACGACTCAAGAAAGCCCTGCAGCAGTTGGATATCTATTTAGCGTAAAACCTAAGTGCTTCATGCGATATCCTCCCCTCCAAATAGTTGAATTCACATTAATACTATACTTTAGATGCACGATATTGACCTCAGGCACGGCTATAATGAGAAAGCCTGCCCTTCTGGCACCCTAAGAGAGAAATAGAGACACCAAGAAAAAGCGTTCGCTCTTTTTCAAAAGCCCATGAGTCACGTGCATGAGTAATACCGCCACTAGCCCTTCGCAACAGCTCACAGGATTTTTAGGAAAAATCCTGCAGCACAGTGACGTCTTTTTAGCCATCGGCATGCTCATCATTATTTTGATGATGATCCTCCCCCTTCCCCCTTTTTTACTGGATATTCTACTCACCTTAAACTTGGCACTCAGTGTCGTTATTCTACTCGTTACCCTATACACCAAAGAACCTCTACAGTATTCGACGTTTCCCACCTTATTGTTGGTCTCTACCTTATTTCGTTTGGGCTTAAATGTCAGTTCCACCCGCTTATTACTGTTAACTGGGGAAGCGGGCGAAGTGATTAAATCTTTTGGGAACTTCGTCGTAGGCGGTAATTATGTGGTGGGTTTATTGATTTTCATTATCCTGATGATTATTAACTTCATGGTTATTACGAACGGGGCAGGCCGTGTATCGGAAGTATCGGCTCGCTTTACCTTGGACGCCTTACCTGGGAAGCAATTATCGATTGATGCGGACCTTAACTCAGGTAACATCACTGAAGCACAGGCCAAGAAGCGACGCATTAATGTCCAAAAAGAAGCGGATTTTTACGGGACCATGGATGGTGCGTCTAAATTTGTCAAAGGCGACGCCATTGCAGGTATTATTATTACCGTAATTAACATCGTGTTTGGATTGATCATTGGGGTTGTTCAACTCGGAATGGATCCTGCCACGGCAGCGGCCACTTATACCACGCTTACCGTGGGGGATGGCTTAGTCTCTTCACTGCCCGCCTTGATTATTTCTTCCGCCACGGGTATTTTGGTCACGCGCGTAAGCGAAGACGACGACGCGAGTCTTGGCGATGAATTGGGGAGTCAGCTGTTTTCCAATTACAAGGTTTTGGGGATTTTATCAGGCTTATTACTCTTAATTGGCTTTGTCCCTGGCATGCCCAACGCCCCTTTTCTATTTATTGGAATACTGGCAGGGATTGGCGCCTTTTCACGATTCAAACGTAGCAAAGCCACGGCCTTAAAAGATCAAAACGAAAAAGATGCCGATGCCATTGCCCAAGACAAAAAAGACAATCCTGCCAAAACGTCGACAGAAGAAGTATTGGAAATGCTACACATTGAACCCATGGAACTAGAGCTGGGCTATCGCTTGGTGCCTTTAATTGAAGCTGAATCTGGCGGGGATTTGATCGAACGGATTGCCAATATTCGCAAGCAAATGGCCCAAGAATTTGGTATTGTGCTTCCTTCTATTCGTGTGCGAGACAACCTTCATTTGGAAGCCGATGCGTATACCCTTAAGTTAAGAGGCATCGAGCTCGGGCTAGGAAAAATTATGGCGGATATGCTACTGGCGATGTCGGGCGATCCAGACTTGGCGGATGAAGTCCAAGGCATTGCGACCGTGGAGCCCGCCTTTGGCTTACCCGCCTTATGGATCGACAAAGACGACAAAGAAGAGGCTGAAATGAACGGCTTTACCGTCATTCACCCTGCCGCCGTACTGGCGACCCACCTCACTGAACTCATGAAACGTAATCAGGCGCAAATCATTACCCGACAAGACGTTAAACAACTGCTCGACAACCTAAAAAAGACCAGCGAAGCCCATGAATCTTTAGTCGATGACCTCATCCCCTCACAACTCAGTATTTCTGAACTACATGTCCTGCTTCAAATGCTCCTAATGGAATCGGTGTCCATCCGAGACCTCAGTGCCGTTTTAGAAAGCATTGCGTATCATTGCCGTATTTCAAAGTCCCCCGACTACTTAATTGAACAATGTCGCATCGCCTTAAGTCGCCACTTATGCAAACAACATCTAGATGAAGCCAGTAGTAAGCTACCTGTCCTGACGATTTCTCCTGATGTGGAAGAGAATATGGCGAATCACCTAGTAGCCACCTCCACCAATAAGGACGGTCAACAAGTCTTTATGCTCGCCTTAAGTCCCCAATACACGCAGGGGTTATTGTCAAGCATTAATCAGCAAATTGAAGAGGTTCTCACCAGCCAAGGGGTTCAACCCGTACTCTTATGCAACGGCAAACTACGAAGTCATGTGCGCAAGTTGATTGAACGCATGCTCCCACAAGTGGCAGTCTTAAGCTATAACGAAGTAGGCCCCAGTACACAGGTCCAAAGCTATGGTAGCATTCGTATGGCGTAGTTCAGTATGGAGAGAATCAAAGCAAGAGGCTTAAAAATAAAAATGCGCAGCGAGGGATTCGAACCCCCGACCTCATGGTTCGTAGCCATTTAATTTTTTAGTCATATCAGAGGCTAAGCGGTACAAAAGTATCGCTTATTTTTACATAACGTCTAGGGGGGTGAAGGCACTCCCCTTTATTTTAAGGAGACTTTTATGATTTTAGATATTTTAAACATCTTGCTATGTGTGTATATGGTAGTAATGTATTTTTATTTTTCAGGGCAATTTGACAAGGCTTACAAGGGCAAGAAGGAGGTAAAGGAGCTTCTTTATCTTGGTTTGAATTGGTTAACCTACTTGATTTTTGCACAATCAAACCTTATTCTCTGGAAGCTCAATCACTAAGTTTTTTCAACGCAAAACAATACGGGACGGTTTAAACGCCGTCCTTTTTCTTTTGAAAGGAGACCGACTATGTCCAACCATTACAGCAGACTCTCAATGTTCCCTGTTTATCCGATTACACCGCTTCATGACCTTGAACGGCATAAACAGCGTCGACCCAAAGAAGACCAAAAAGACTTGGTGACGAGCATCAATATCACGATCAAGGGCGATAACGAAGCGGATTACAATCAAGCGGTGCATGACACCTTTGAACGTGTGTTGGCCGAAGCGCAAGCGAATCAAGCAAGGGGAGGTTACTAATGGATTTTCATATTGATGAGTACCTTTTAAAAGGGTACGACTCTTGGTTTGATTATGGGTATCAGGACTCCAAAGCGCAGTGGGACACGCTTATCAATTCAGGCATGACGCCGATCAAAGTCTTTAATGTGTTGAAGGATTCTTATGTCGCGCTTGCGAAGGAGGAGAATTTAGAAATGACTGATGGGCGTTTGGCCTTTTTAGTGGACGTCTTTAGGAAGTGGCTAAAGGGTATAACGAAGCCTCCTGTCCCTAAGCCTCCCTTCCCCCGTACCGCGTCGACTTTTGAACAAGAGGGGTACAATTTCGCAAGCTTTGTTCACGACCGTGAAATGGAGCGTTTTAGGAGCGACCTAAGAGCTATTCACGCCTACATGACACACCAGCGGGGTCTTCTTTTGAATGAGATGCCCATCACCAACCGTAAATCCTATGAAAAGGGTTACCGTCGGTTTTGTGGGGAGCTGGCGGAGCAGTTAAGCACGCATGACGACGTGGAGCAGTTCCAGAGTGTGAATCATTTAAAGACACTTAAGGATCGAAAAGCGTTTTTAAAACAGTGTGTTTTGAAGGAAAACGCTTAGTTTTTCAATTAGTGTTCACTGAATTAAGAAAGGGTAATTTATTATGAAAAAGCAACAAAACCAACAAAACAACGAACAAGCCCAGAAGAATCCTTCTTTTGTGGTGCCTCCTTTTATGTGGTTGTCTTTAGGGGCCGTTTTGATTTCCGTGGGGGTAGGTTTAGGCCTATTCTTCAAGGAGCCTATTGCGGAGGCCTACGAGCGCACAACTCAGATGTTCGCCTCTACTCCGTTGAGTGCCGAGGAGCTTGCTCACCAAAGACTAGTCAAAAAGTGTAATGATGACGCCATTTTCTTAAGAACGCATCCTGATTTATACGAGGACAATCGCATCAAGAACTGCACCGTCACGGAGCATACAAAGACAGGTGAAGAGAAACGCTACTCGCTTGTCGCGCAATGGGATGTCGCCTATGGCAAGAAACCCCCCACGCCTACCCCTACCTTAAAGGTGGAGGTAACGCCCACAGGGGGAAAGCCCTAAGCCCACGGATGGGCAAGACGGCAAGTCCTCCTGTTCCCCAAAGGGTTGTTTCTAAAATGGAAATAACCACTCGACATGGAGCCTATGAGGCGTCACAGGGTTACAGGCTGGTAAAGGCGAAAATAGGGGAGTCGCTTGCGAAAGTAGCGTATGACGAGGTTTTGAAGCACCAGAAGGAAGGGGCGACGATCGACCTCACTATGTGGTACACCTTAGTGAACTTTAGGGAGAACCATTCATGGAACTTCAAGGCCTACCATAAGAACGATGACGGTACTTGGGACGTCGGCCTTGGGCAGGTGAATAGCGGACATTCAATCGACCACCGCTTATTTAACCCCGATTACAACATCCAGCGGTCCATCCGCACACTGGCGCATAAGAACCTTAAGGCGCGTGAGTTTAAAGAGAAATACGGCTACCCACAAGAGGTGAAGTGGTTGACCTTTAAGCTGTATAACGGCTGGGGGCCTGATGCGACGGCCTACGCGACAGATTGTTGGACACATTATTCAGAATTGAAAGGAGCTTAAACCAGGAGCATAGCCATACAGTGCTTTTTGATACTTTTTGGATTAACAGGGGTGTTTATTTGCAATTTCAACGGAATAAACGACCTAAGGCATGAGTCTTTTGGGTTCGCGATTCTTAACTTTGGGGCTTGCTTGCTTTTACTGTTAAACGCTTTTGCAAACACACTTCAATTATTTGAGAAATTAGGTTGGATTTCATATCAATAGGAGCTTAAAGGATGCAAATAGCACCTGAATTTGCCTATGACTTTTGCGCGGTGATTGTGCTGGTGGTAATACTCCCCGCGATTATCACCTTGGCGATCACGTCCCGATTTCCTAGTGCAGTCCCCGCGTTTATGGGGATTGTTGAAGCCGAGAAACATGAAAAAAGAAAGGGTACTTTATGATTTTTGAACTGATTGGTTGGGGCTTTGTAGCCTTTGTCTTAATTGCAGGCCTTGTGTATGGGGCTTGGTTTTTATTGAAAGACCGAAAGCCGACCAAGACCTACACGGGGGAACCTGATTCAATACTCACGGTGATCACGTATGAGGACGGCCATCAAGAGATTGAAATCAAGACCGCGGAGGGGTCACTCGTCCCCAAGATGATTGAAAAGTCATTACAGGACGCCATCCTTGAGCGTGCAGGGTATGGATTTAAAGCCCAAACCCCTAGCGCGGTGAGAGAAGCCAGCACGATGTTGGAGCCTGTCTCTAAAGTGGTGGAAAACCCTCTAGATGACATCATCCCACCCCTATTAACGCCGAATCAGGCCGTTGAAAATATGCGGGCGAAGGGCGCGAAGCCGTCCTCCATACAATTCACTTAGTCAGACGAAAAGCCGAGGGGGCGACGGCGTCCCCCTTTTTTTAAAAGAAGGAAACCCTTATGGAGGTGTATCGCATGAATCAGATCCCCAAACATCGGAAGTGGGCGGTTAAGTCTCAAGTCCAAGAGGACTTAAAACGGTGGAAGACTGTTCTAGATGGTCATCCTGATTATCCAAACTTTTGTCATCCCTTGCCTGATTTAAGCAAAAGTGAAAAAGCCTTTTACATGGAGACGCTGGAAAGCGTTCGGCCTGCAAAACTTTTCATTCCGCCTATACCGTTAAAAGAAAGCAGAGAGGCCCACCATTAAGGTAGGCGTCCCTTAGGAACGCATGAAAAGGAGAGAATCATGCCAAAAGCCTATATGCCCTTTTACACAGGGGATTACCTTAAAGACACTCGCCACCGCCTTACCACGTGGCAGCATGGAGCCTATATGTTACTACTCGTCGACCAATGGGACACAGAGTCTCCCATCGATTTTAAGCGTGCCTGTAAGATCGTTGAAGCCTACACAAAAAAGCAGAAAGAAGATGTTTTATTCATTCTGACATCCTTCTTTAAGCCTGTTCAAAAATCGGGAGAGCCTATTCAAAACTTTCATTTAAATGAATTGAGCGATAAATGTTCGTCAAATGTTGATCAAATTGACGCAAAATGTTTAGAAAATATTTCTCAAAAAGTTTTGAACACCCTCGATATTTTTTGGGAAAACGTACGTCTAAAAAAAGAACTTGACAAGTACAGAGATAAAGAAGTAAAGCGGATTAAGGCGGGTTCAAAGGGGGGGTAAAAAGCGAGCAGAAAACGCAAGCAATACTTCAAGTGATGCTCAAGCAATGCTTGAAGTAACGCTTAAGCAATCAGAATCAGAATCAGAATCATTTAAAAAAAATTCACAAAAAAAGAAAAACCCCCCACCTGCTTCAAGCCAACTTTTTTTCAACGAGCAGGGCAAGCCTGCTCAAGCGACCGACTTGCTCAAAGAATTGAGCGAAGAAGGGCAGAAGACGTTTTTTCTTCAGGCAAACGAGTATTTAGGCCGAGCCTGCAAAGGGAAAGGCGTGGATTTGGCGGATTTTGGAAACACGCTTGCTAAAATTACCCTCTGGCAGGCTAAAGGCGTAAATCATGCCGATTATCTCCATTTCGACGAGAGACAAGTACGGTCACAATGCTTGATTCGAGCGGTTGATGGCATGTTTAAAAAAGATTTAGGAACCGTCAGGTCCATCAAGGCGTTTTTATTTGGAGCGTTCAAACAAAACTGGAAGGAGTGGCTTCCCCCTGAAAACAAGGCACAACGCAAGTAAAGGTTGAAAAAATGAGCGAGAAAAATTACTTTAAGCCGACGACGAAAGAAGTTAAAAAAGCAATCAAGCCAAACGAAAAGAAGAAAAATACCATGCCCGCGACAATCGGAACTGCTAAGCCATTAAAGCCCCTGAATCTACCTGCGCTTAAGCTGAGCAAAGCCAATATTCAAGAGGCTTTAGACTACTTCAATGAGCATCCTGAAGAGGTCCCCAAAAATCGCCAGCTAATGCAATCCGTCGTGAGAGCCAAAGCTTACTCTTTTGCACGCCGTGATCAATCGATGGAGGTGAATCCAAGTGAGTGATATTTTTGAAAAATTAGAGTTAACTGGTGAATTGGCAGGTATCGCAGAAATGGTTGGCAAGCGTAATGCGTACGTTTTGGCTAAGGAGTTTTCACACCTGCGAAAGATTTACTTCCCGAAGAAAAAGAAAGGCAAGACTTACGCCCGCTTAGTTAAAATACTTGGAGCCGAACTAGCTAACAATTTATGCGAATTGTACGCCTCTGAGCTGCTTGACATCAGCCAGCAGAAGCGTGCAGAGATGATCATCAAGCGACACAATGTGGGCGTCTTGGCTTTGCTAGGCTACTCTGATGCGTCTATTGCTCATCAAATGAAGATCACTCCTCGCCGTGTTAAAGAGATCTTGAAGGATTTGTCACTGGGGCAATTGAATCTCTTTGAAACCCAAAAGGTACTCCCTAGCCCTTTTCCCTGCGGGTCTGCAGAACCCCGAAATGTGGCTATGCGTGGTGATTTTTCGGGGACTTCGCTTCGGCGTGGGGTTGGAAAGTGGCGAAAAGGCTAGGAATAGCAAGGGTTTAGAAGTTTAGCGAAAGGTTTTAAAATGGAAGATGTAACCGATTTGTACGGTTTTGAAAATCAAGCAGAAGCAAGCCAGTTGAAGCTTGAAGGTGTACCGTCTTCAGAATTGAAGGGGTTTACGGTCGATGCCTTGGCACGGATCTTTGCCTGTACGACAAGGAATGTGCAGGAATCCGCTGAAAAAGGCGTGATTACACGCCTTAGTACGGGACTTTATGCCAGTAGCAGCGTGACCGACTACATCGTGTGGATGCGATCGAAGATGACAGGCAAAGCCAACCCTGTGGCGGAAGACTACAAAACCCGTGATATCAAAGCCACGGCGGAAATGAAAGAACTGAAAGTCGCTAAGCAGCGTGGAGAGCTTCACCATGAGAGGCATGTTAATAAGTTTCTTTCCACCGTGATCAAGACCGCTGTCGGACGTTTAAGAGCCTTACCCTTTACCAAAGCCCCTTTATGGTTTAGATGCAAAAGCGAAGCAGAGCTTTGCGAAAAAGCCATTCAAGCCATTGATGAAGCTTTGCAAGAAATTACGAATCTAGATCTCAAAAAGGAAATGACCTATGACTTCAGCGACGACTTTGGCGGAAATCCCGAATCACACGATGCACTTCTTTCAGAAGATGATGAGTCAATTTTTACCCCCTTTGACGATGAACTTGAGTGAGTGGACGGAGAAGAATATCAAGATGCCCACAAATACCGCTTTGTCTGGGCGTTGGAGTCGTGAGACAGCCCCTTATCAAGCCCCTATCCTAGATGCGATTTCAGACATCAAGGTCAGACGGATTGTCGTGATGTCAGGCTCACAAATTGGCAAAACACTCATTCAGCAGTGTGCGGTTGGCTATTACATGAAAGAACGCCCACGACCTATCTTATTTATTCAACCGAATATCGGGCTTTGCAAGGACTTTGTGCGGTTCAAGCTGCGTCCCTTTATTGAAGGTAATGAAGACTTACTGGCGTTGACAGGATCCCTGCGTGGGACACAAACCGAAAACACACTTACCACGATCAACTTCCCTAGTGGGTTCTTAAAAATGGCAGGCACACAAGCCAGTGGTGATCTCGCCATGAACAGTATCGGCTTGCTGCTGATGGATGAACCTGATCGATATTCCCTTGATGTAGACGGTGAAGGGGATCCGATGCTTTTGGCGCGTCAGCGTGGCGACAGCTATTGGGATTTTAAAGAAATCAGCACGTCCACCCCAACCGATGCCACAACAAGTCGTATTAAGGCAGAATACCTGCTAGGAAGCCAGGAGGTATGGATGACCCCTTGCCCGAGTTGTAGTGAAGCGAGTGTCTTTGAGTTTGAACGTTTTGATTGTGATACCTATCAAATGACCTGTCCTGCTTGTGGCTCCTTTCACGATGAGTACGACTGGAAGGCGATGGGAGGTGAGTTTGTCGCTCAAAACCACGAGGTGACAGATATTCGAAGCTTTCACGTGTCTGGTTTTCTGAGTCCCTTTGTGAGCTGGCAGAAAATCGCCGTCAAATGGAAAGAATCCGAAGCAAAAGGGATTCAAGGCCAGAAAGCCTTTTGGAACACGACGCTAGGCTTGCCATGGTCGGACGTAGGCGAGTCGGTGGAACCAGAAGGCTTGATGAAGCGTTTGGAAGTCTACACGGCGGACGTTCCGATGGGCGTGTTGATTTTAACCGCAGGCGTGGACGTTCAAAAAGACCGCTTGGAATACGAGGTGATTGGTTGGGGCATGGGTTATGAGAGCTGGTCGGTGGATTGGGGTGTGATTCATGGCAACCCCTTGCACCAAGAAACGTGGCAAGCCTTGGATGAGATCCTTACCAAGCGTTACACGCATGACAGCGGTTTAAAAATGACGATTGCTCGTGCCTTTATCGATTCAGGATTCTTGCCTCGTGCCGTGTATGACTTTGTGGCGAAAAAGGGGGCGAGTTCGGGCGTGTCTGCTTCTAAAGGTCGTGGCGGTTCTTACCCACTGGTGGAAAAGCCCCAAAAGAAGAAGCGGAGCGACCGTGAACAGCGATCCGTTCCCCTTTATATGATTGGCGTGGATGAAGCCAAGATGCACGTGTATAGCTACTTGACCATGGATGAAGTCGGGGCTGGCTATTGCCACTTTAAAGACGGCATGAATAACGAGAACTATTTTTCCCAACTCACTGCTGAAAAGCGTGTGAAAAAGGACACCAAGGCAGGCATTCGCTATGAATGGGTGAATCAAGGGGGCAAACGGAACGAAGCGTTAGATTTAAGGGTCTACGCTCTCGCTGCCTGTCATAACTTGGATCCCAACTGGCATAGAATCGCCCGTAAGTTGGAATCTAAAATCAATAGAATATCTCAAGAAAAGCGAGAAATTCTTGAATGTGTTGCAGGAATTTCGGACGATGCAGGAAAAGAGAAATACAGGAACGTATTCAAGAAATTGGCGGAAATGACTGCAGAAAATTCAAAAGAAAATTTACGAAAAATGCCAAAGAAAGAAGAGGTGAGTTTAGATAAACTAGAATCTAAGCCAAAGGTTGAAAGTGCTAAAGAAGCCGTGCCTAAAAAAGGCAACGCTCCTGTCTTAGTTCAAAAGAAGCGGTCACGCCGCTTGACGTATGGAGGTCGTTAATTTGGCAAGGATGTATCACAAAGACCCCCCTTGCTTTGAAGTGGAATCCCCTTTGGGTGGTTCTCACTTTGCCCAGTCCCCTCGTGGATTGGTGGGTATTTTGAATAAGTATGGCTGGATGCTGACCCCTGAAATGTGGGAGCGTGTGAACGCTCATTACAAGCAGTGTGCGGCGACGAATTTTTTGTTTGTTATAGGAAAGTCGGATTTAGTTCAAAATCCGTTGTTAATGGAAAATAAGGAGGAATCGTTATGATTTCACAGGCGTTGAATATGGTGGACTTGTTGGAGCGTCAAACCGATCACGGCCTGACGACAGGAATCCCGATGAGTGAGTTGGAGTTGATCAATGAAGATTTGGCGACTTTGATTCAGAACTTAGTCAAGCTAGGGGGTTCAGGCTCCTTAACCGTTAAGTTTAACTTTAAGGCGGACAGCCGTGACAGTGTCATGGTGAGCGTGGCAAGGTCGATCAACTCTCCTAAACCTAAGTTAGGCTCTCAACCCTTGTACATGAGCCAGCAAGGCAATCTGTATGATGAGCATCCGAATCAGCAGAGGTTGGACTTGCAAGAGGTGCAAAACGTCCGACAAATCGTCTAGTTTCCCTTGTTATTGTTATTTATTTTGAAAAGGATAATCCTTATGAACGTTATTGATAGCTTGTTTGAAAAGTTGACCCCTAAAATGCCCGAAGTGATCACGATTGACAAGACACGTCACTTTTTGCTTGAAAAAGCTGATCAATCCTTTGAGTACAAAGAAGTTGATCCTGATGCCCCCACGCCTGACCGACAGGTGCGGAACGTCAGTACGATTGAATCGCTAAAGGACATCATCAAACACTTGATTGCGAATAGCGAAGAAGATGCCCATAAGCGGTTTGAAATTGCCTTAGATGATGAAGGGGCAACCTTCTACCCTGATTTCACGCATGGTAATCGTCATAAGTTCGTGCGTTATGAACGTTGCAAAAGTCAACAGTGGGAGACCTTGCTTGATTTATTGGACGAAAAACCATTGGCACACGCCCAATTCATTAAAAAGTTGCGTACGCTTCGCCCCAGTATAGAAGGCTTTGATCATTTCTACCGTCAATGGTCAACGATCACTATTTCAGACGACAATGCCTTTGTGTCGGAACCTGACATCACCCAAAATGGATCAGGTGCTGCTTCCGCCAGCATGAAGGTTAAAATCAAAAACACCAATGCGGAAGCCGATGTGAACTTGCCATTTTCTTTTAAATTGAAGATGCCTTTGGTGCGTGGCAGTAAAGAAAGCTATTTATTTGAAGCGGTGATTGATGCGACGGGTGTTCCAAATAGTCAAGGTTCACGTGATTGGAAGTTTTCAATTGAGATTCCTGAATTAAAAATCACCAAGGATCAACTTTTGGAAGATGAGGCGGACTACATCACGGAACAGTTTATCGAAAAGCCTCTGTTGATTGTGAAGAATTATACGGCTAAGAGCTAGGTCTAGTCGTTACTAACCTCCATTGTATTGAAAGTAAAAACGCCCTGCCAAACGGTGGGGCTTTTTGCGTTAAGGCTTCTGCTTGCGAATGATGCTTTTTCTTTGAGAGCTATACAGGTAGTCATGCGTTCCAACGCCCAGTAATTTAACCGCTTTTAGCGTTTCATCAACGGCGTACATTAAGCGGATGTCTTTACTGATCGATTGTGTCAAAATCCCTTGTAAGTCTCCATTTTTCTGACTGGCTTTTTCTTTTGGATTGGACACCAAGCGAACCAAGATGTTTTCAAGCTTTATTTTGTCTTCTTTAGATGCTTTTTTATTAAAGGCTTTTAAGTCTTTCGCAAATAGAGACGTTTCTACTAAATCGTACAAACACTAAGCCCTCAAACGCTGGATTAGACTCTCAATAGAAACAGGGAGGCAATCCTTTAAATCGGTGTCTCGTTGCCGTTGTAAGCTTGAAATGGCTTGTGTGACGTGGCGTTTTGTTTCGCTTAACACGCCCCCCACGGCTACGCAAAACGGGGCTTTCACTTCTTTTAGTAAGGTTTGCCCGTCTTGATTTAACAAAATCGGTGGGTCATTTAGTAAGTCAATAATATTAGTTCCGTCGTGGTACAAACATAAGGCACTCAAAGACGCTTGGGGATTTAATGCTTGAATATACCTTGACGCATATTCAATATTGTTTAAGCGAATCCCTTCCGCTTTTAAAAAGGCAATTAAGCGAAAGGTAATCAGTTGCGCAAGGTCATAGTATTTAGCACCACGTATTTTTTTAACGTCAAAAGCACACACCTTCTCAAAGCGGTCAATCACTTTAGAGCTTAAACCTGTGTGCGTCACGACGAAATCTTTTGGAAACATGACAAAATCTCCTTACACTGCTTCTATTATGCGTCATATAAGCCCATTTTGCTAGAACACGTATATGTTTACTATGCATGCAAACGAAGTAAGTCTTTTATCAAGCATTAAAGTTAACTTAATACTCATCGAGATAGACATTGAAAAAGAATTGCTTATTTCCTAATGAGTCTTTTTTCCAACGTGCCTTTGCTGCAATCCTAGCGATCTCTTTTCTTTGTTCAGGTGTTAATTTGTCCCCCCTACCAAACCACCTTTACGTCCTAATTGAACAACGTTAGGGTCTTTTTCGTAAGCATTCCTACTAAGTTGGGTAATAGCCTAAAATCTTGACGGTTTCTGCCCAAGAAATAAAGAGGCTCCCCTTTTATACTGAACGTATGAAAGGGGATTGCGATGTCCAACATGAAAGCCGTCGTGCAATTAGAGGCGAACGCCAGCGGTTTAGAAAAAGGCTTGAAAACGGCACAAAATGCCATCAACGCCACATCTAAAGGCGTGGATGCTCTCAATAAGCAATTTAAATCGGCGGATTCCACGATCAAAGCCCTTAAAGGCTTCGACAAAACCAAGCAATCACTGGTAAGCCTTCAAAAGGGCATCGGTACAACCAAAGACAAGCTCAAAGAGTTCCAAAGTGTTTACAATAAGTCGGGGCAATTGGACGCCACCGCTAAAAGCCAAATGGAACATTTTAGCAGTATTTTGAAAACCCAAGAAGGGCAGCATCGGCGCTTGGCGAAAACCATGGGTCGCTATAAGCAAGAACTCAAAGAAACAGGGGTGTATAGCAAAGCCTTAGCCACGAGCGAAGAACGAATGACGAGCGTATTAAGGCAACAAGAAGCCGTCCGCACTCGTTTAGGCTCCAAAATTAGTATGGGAGGCAAGTGGAACAGCGTGATGAACTCCTTGCCCCTTACGGCAATGATCGGTGGGAACCCGATGCTGGGCGGTGCTGGCATGCTGGCTTCTACCTTCTTAGGGGGTGGGGCTGGCTTGGCAACCATGGGGGCCTTAGGCTTAGGGGCTGGAGCCATGGGCATGTTCAATGGAGCCGAAGGGCAAGCTTACCGCAGTAAAGACACCGCCTTGCGTTTGATGCAGAATACAGGTGGATTCAGCGATTCCATGCGTGGCACGATTTCAGAAGCTTTACTTCGCACCAGTAGCATGAGCCTGATGCAGGAGCCTCAACTGATCGACGCTTTGCAAGTCTTAATTGCCAACGGCGTGCAGACGCAAACCGCTTTAGCGATGTTGCCCACGTTGGCGAAAGCAAGCAAGGGCAGTGGAACGGATCCATTGGATATGGCAAATTTGGCGACGGCGTTAAGTATTCACATGGGGGTCAAGCCTCAATATATGGGTAAAGCCCTTGATGTGCTTTCCACCGCTGGGAAGCTCGGTAGCTTTGAGTTGAACAACATGGCTCAATTCATGCCGAAGTTGGGGGCGTGGTTTAAGGTGATGAATCTTGATGAAAGTGATCTTCCTTCAGTCGGGGCTATGCTTCAAGTTGCTAAAAAAGGTGCAGGCTCCCCTGAAGAAGCTGCTAACAATATGTACAACTTTATGGGTAAGATTTATTCGGGTGAAACTCTCAAGCATTTCAAAGATAAAAAAGTCGACATCCCTGATCTGATGAAGAATCCTCAAAAGTATTATCCAAAGGTATCATCAGGTATAGAAGCCTTAATTATGAAAATTAGTGAGCTAACTAAAAAAGGCAAAGATTTAAAGGCATTGAGTTTTTTGTTTGGCGACGCCCAAGTTAAGAACTTCCTCATCCCCATGATTACCAATTGGACAGAATACGAAGAGATTAAGAAAAAATCTAGCAAGGATTCCGCTGGTGCGATCGATCGTGATTTTAAGAATGTTTTGAGTAGTAGTGAAATGGCGACTCAAAAAATGGGAGCCAGTTATCACCTTTTTGCAACCCAAGCCCTTAAATACATAAGCCCTGTAGGCACGGCACTTGCCCTAATGGCAAGTAATGCTTTGACGACTTTGGCGGCATTGCTGGGGTCTGAAGAAGCAAAAAAACAAGAGCAGGACAGATACGATAAAGCTTACGGGAAGGGAAAATATGCCCCTGATTACATCCCTAGCAAAGGCGTACCCAAGCCTAAGAAGTTTAAGGATTGGCTTAAGCCTGATGCCCCTCTTAATTACGACGATGCCCAATCACACCACGCCCCGAAGTCACCTGTGCTACCGACAGTTATTCCCTTATACAAACCTATTAAAACAGCCAGTGCTGGCGGAGGAGGCACGGTCGTTGTGCAGGTGGCGAGCCTACCGAGTCGTCAGCAGTTGACCGCCTTTATGGATATGGCAAAGAATGCCACACAAGGCACGATGTCGGACATGCCTGAATATGCGTAGCTACACCAAAGAAAGGAGAAAAAAATTTAAAGCACACTTATAAATAGTTAAATGAATACAAGAATAAAGGAGAGTAAATTCATGGAAATTTTAGGTTGGAGCATTATGTTATCTACCTGTTGTATTGTATGGTCTTTCAAAAGTACAAAAAGCTATGCATACAATGCTTTAAAAAAAATGGAAGGGTCTTTAATTGATTTCAATAGAATTAATATAGAAGACGAAGAATACTATTGCCATACTCTTAGTGGTATTGATAGTAGTAAAATTCATTGTATTCTTGAAGTAAATGAATACCATGTGAAATGTTAAGTCTTTGAAACTTATGACGACTTTGAAATCAGCTACATTCCTTTAGACAGCTTTAAAGGTTTTAAAATAGAGTCCAAAAAATTGACAGCTTTTAAAGCAAAGCGACCTTGAAGATCCAAGTCTTACTATTTATGCCCAAGAAATAAAGACAGTCCCCTTTTATACTTAATGTATGAAAGGGGATTTTTAGAATGAGTCAAGACATTATGATGCAATTGGGCGACGTGCAGTTTACCATCAGCACGCTCGCCCTAGAATCCATCAGTCACAGTAAAACTTACCGATACGCCAGCCAAGATACCTTGGGGGCGGGTGTCGTTCACCAGTACATGGGGCGTGGCTTAGAAACCTATGCCATCGATGCCGTACTGTTTGCCAATGGCTTAAGGTCGGTGCTAGGGCGTGAAAATGACAACGGCGTGGATTTAGACAAGTTAGATGCCTTGGCTGCTTCGGGCAAGCCTGCCCCACTCTATGATGGAAGGGGCAAGAACCACGGCAATTGGGTGATTCAAAGTATCGGCGAGTCGGGCGACCAATACACGCTTTCGGGTCAATTGCTCAAAACCAAAGTAAGGCTTGAATTAAGCCGAGTGGAGGGTAAATAATGACGGTACTCTACACCACGCAAGACGGCGACACCCTCGATTTGATTTGCTTCCAGCATTACGGGAGTACGGATGCTGTTTTAACCGTGCTTGAATCCAATCCACTGATTGCCAATGCCCCTGCTGAACTGACCCAAGGGGTGAAGATTATCCTGCCTGATTGGACGGCTCCCAGTAATGAAGGAGAGGCGATCGTTTTATGGTGATGAAAACCCCCGCCTTTAAATTGGTGGTCAATGGTGAGGATGCAACTGAAAAGACAAAGCCTCACTTTGTAGAAATTTCCGTAACCGATGACGCGAAAGATGAGTCGGATGCCTTGGAATTGGTTTTGGTGCGTCAGCCGACCTTGGTCATTCCGCAGCGTGGGGCGATTCTTGAAGCGAGCATCGGCTTTCTTGAGTCGGGCTTAATTAAAGTCGGGCGGTATGTGGTGGATGAGCGAGAAATCGACGAAGACAGTCGCTTGGTCGTCTTGCGGTGCAAGGGGACTCCCCTCAATACCAACCCCCGCTATAAGCAAATGCAGAGCCAAAAAACGCAAGCGTGGCAAGCAGGGACGCTAGGGGTTGTGCTTCAAAGCATCGCCAAGCGTAATGGCTTGAATGCATCGATTAGTCCTTCTTTGGCAGGTATTCCCATGACGGCTTTTTATCAAAGGCAAGAAAGCGATTTGCACTTAGTGCAACGACTCGCCAAAACAAACCACGCTACGTTTAAAATCAATGGCGGATCCCTCATCTTTCAAGCCCTTGGCTCATTGATTACGCCCACAGGTCAAAGCCTGCCCCTTCATCGCTTCAATGCACAAGAAGTCAGCAGTTTAAACTATAGCGACGGCGGACGTGGCGAAGGCGGTTCATGCGTGGCACGTTACCGTTCACGCACACAAAAAAAAGCCGAGAGTATTTCGGTGGGGACAGGGGAGCCTGTACGACGTTTAAAAGGCGTTTTCCCCAGTTTAAGCCAAGCCCAACAAGCGGCATCGGCTCATTTGAAACAGACACAGAAATCAAGCCGACGCTTGAGTCTAAAACTCCCCTTGGGGGATACGTCAATCTTTGCATTGCACAAAGTCACCATTACAGGCACAACACCTCCTATTGCTGGGGTGACGTGGCAGATTATCCGCGTGACTCATAATTTCGATTTGACCCAAGGGTTGACCACCCAATTAAACTGTGAAGGAGATTAAGATGTTACCTCTACCTGATTTGAATGAACTCTTTGACGGCGATGAATTTGCCCAAGCCATTACTTGGCTGAAAGACAGTCAACCGCACCAAGCCCTTTGTATTTTACAGTCGCCTGAAATGTTGGTTCGCTTGGGCATTTTAACTTTGGAAGACGCGGATGCTGTGGCGATTATGCAGATGAGCGAGTCGCAAGGTCTCAAGCGTGATGATATTGTCATGATTGATGAGAAGAATTACCGTATTACCCACGCCTTGCATGACGAATTTGGTCTCGTACGCTTTGGCTTGACGCTTAATCACGTCAACGATATTGCGACAGGGTCCAATACGGAAGCCGAGGAGGTTTTTGAATGGCAATAAGTGCCAAGCTTAATAAAGCCCCCCTTGATCAATGGCTTAAAAGCCTAGGGAGTGAAGCAGAAAAAGCCAAGCGTTTTGCCTTGAGTGATGCCACTCGTAGAGGGCGAAGCTTGGTGCAAAAAGAACTCAGGGGGCTAGTGCCTGCTTCTGTTTTGAAAAAACGTTTGTTGCAACGTATTCAAGCGTCTGAAGGCAAAGGCTCGATTTTCTTGGGCTTAAACCCTGTGGATTTGGCTTATTTGAAGCCAACCCAAACCGACCGAGGCATCAAGGCAAACAAAGTTCAATATGAAGGGGCGTTTTTCAAAAAGAACAGCTCTAAAAAAAGCGTCTACATGCGTTTAGGCAATAGTCGATTGCCCATTATTAAAGTCAAGCAAGATATGCCTGTGACGGAATCAGAAGCTTTAATGGATGGCGTTTTAGAACAGATGATCACTTACTTTGTAAGCCGTTACGAGCATCACTTACACCGATTGGGAGCGATTTAAATGGATATTCCTGCCGTTAATTTA
Source organism: Vampirovibrio sp. (assembly GCA_050916035.1). Taxonomy (GTDB): domain Bacteria; phylum Cyanobacteriota; class Vampirovibrionia; order Vampirovibrionales; family JAJTHC01; genus JAJTHC01. Next base: position 392,004 of record CP050876.1, read on the forward strand.
CAGGACTTGCACACGGCGATTGCCGAAGATTTGGCAACGGCTGTGCCTGCATTTAAAACAATAAAAGCGGATTATGCCTTTATCGATTTTGAAACGTGGCATGGGCAAGACTTCCCCTTGCTGACCCTTGAATGTAACCGCATGAACCCTGTGGCAGAACAAGGCGGTGGGGAACAATTGCGTGTGCAGTTGGACTTTGAATTTCGAGTCGTCTTGATTGATGAAGGCAGCGCCCAGCTCAAGGCACGAGGCTTGGCATTGAAGGTTGCTCAAGCCATCCACTTGAATCAGTTTGATCAACCCATTAAGCACTTTAAAATCGACGACATCACCACCGACTTTATGATGGACGATAAAAACCGAAAGTATGCGGTGATGTTGATTGAAGCCCACACGGAAGCCTTGGCAGGGATAAACATTTGGGAAGATCCGCCTACGGTTGAGTTTGAACATATTTCCGCCTACGTTACCGTCAACGGAGACAACCCCAGCACGGAGGTGATTCTTTAATGTTTAACAACTATGCTCTTGCAGAAACACAACGCCAACAATCCCAAAGCACGACAGCAGGCGAAGTGGTTGCCATTGATGCCACGACTGCCCGAGTGAAAGTCGACGACGGCGAACTGGTCACGGATTGGATCCCATGGGTAGCTCCTACATGGGGGGCCGTGAAGGTGTGGAGTGTGCCAAGCATCGGCACACATTGTGTTTTAATCGTGCCTGATCACAATTGGGAACACGCCTTTGCCTTAGGCGGTGTCGTGGGGGCTTCAGGCGGAACCGCCAATCAGCACCATATCGACTTTGGCGACGGCACAAAGCTCATGTACAACACCAGCACCAAAGCCCTTACGGTGGATTCGACAGGTTCCCTAGCAGTGACCTGCCCCACGATGAGCTTAACAGGTGATGTTTCCTTGACAGGTGATTTAACCGTTACTGGTGCGGTGGTTGGCACGAGTGTCGCCGATGCCACAGGCACGATGTCGACGATGCGGAGCCAGTACAACAGTCACAACCATGGTGGGGCAGGAGCAACGCCTCCCATGAGTTAAGGACAACAACACAAAACAACACAAACGCTTGCTGTGTCTGATATTGCACGGTAATATCACAGTCAATTCAGCAACGTAGACTGAATAAGTTTTGGAGATACATTGATGTTTAGAACAGAATTAATCAACAACATTCGATATTTATGCGACCCCGTCGAAGAGTCGGTTGACCTTTATTTTAAAGAAGTAAAGAAAACCCTTTTAGCGGAACTCGAAATTTTTAAAGGCTTCATTAAAGACTGGGCAAATGCACATCAAATTGAACTGGGTGAAAATGATGAAGATTTAGAGGATTTGGCAATAAGCCTTTTAAGTCAAGCCTACGATTATCAAGACTATGCAAAAGATGAAGACCACGAATTGAATATTCCTTTTAATGCGGATTCAGTAATATTTTTAAAATTGATTGAGACCTGTAACGCTTACATTAAAGAAAACTGGCGAAGCTACAACGCATAAGACAAAAGCCCAAGTAACAAAGCCCCCATTTTTGGAGGCTTTGTTGCTTGGGTTCGGCTATACATTTTTTAAAAATGGTGTATCCTTGCCCAAGAAAGAACGAGGGAGATTTGCTAAGCTGACCTTGTAGTAGTTTTTAAAGGATTCCTTCATGGGTATGAATCGGCAAATTGGCACAAGCCTCAATATTCCCGACCATATTCGGCAAAGTGTGGGGCATATTCTCACCACGCCGTTAGGCTCTCGTGTGATGAACCGTGCCTATGGCTCCCAACTCTTTCAGCTGACGGATGCCCCTATGAATGCGTCCACTAAGCTCAAGATGATTGCGGCGTCGGCGGATGCTCTGGCCAAATGGGAACCACGCATTAGTGTCAATCAAGTGTCTGTCAAGTCTGATGAAACAGGCAAGGCGACGATCAATGTTTCTGCCGAAATTTTAGCGAACGGTCAACCGATTAACATTCAAGGGGTGCAAGTACGCTAATGAGTGAGTTTACCGCCATTGACTTAAGTCAGTTGCCAGCCCCCACCGTGGTGGAGCCTTTGGACTTTGCGACGATTTTAAGCGAGTCTTTGACGTATTTAGAAGTTTTGAACCCTGATTTATTCACAGGTCTTTTGCCAAGCGACCCTGCTTATTTGGTTTTAGAAACCATGGCGTATCGTGAGCTGTTGTTGCGTAACCGCATCAATGAATCAGCGAAGCAGTGCATGCTCGCCTATGCCATTGGGTCAAACTTGGATCAGTTGGGGGCGTTTTACGGCGTTGAACGCTTTGTTTTGATCCCTGCGGATCCCTTAGCCTTTCCTCCTGTTGAGGCAGTGTTGGAAAGCGACGATAATTTTAGAGAGCGGATTCAGTTGTCTTTAGAAGGGTTTAGTACCGCAGGAAGCGTGGGGGCTTATCGCTTCCATGCCTTAAGTGCGGATGCCGACGTGAAAGATGTAGGTATTACCCAACCCACGGCAGGCACCGTGCGTGTTTCGGTGCTTTCTCGCACAGACACAGGAACGGCAGGAAGCCCCTTATTGACGGCGGTTGAAGAGGCGTTGAACGCCGAAAGTGTGCGTCCCTTTACCGATACCGTCGAAGTCGTTTCAGCATCAATTTTAAACTATAGCGTCACGGCAGAACTTAGTTTATTTACTGGTCCAGACACGGCGATTGTTTTAGAAACGGCTCAAGAAGCTTTAGTGGCTTATGTCGATGCTCAACACAAAGTGGGAGCCACGGTAAGTTTGTCGGGATTGTACGCTGCCTTGCATCAAGCAGGGGTCGAGTCTGTGAATTTGACTGCCCCCACGGCGAACGTCGTGGCTTCCGCAACACAAGCCCCTTACTGCACGGCCATTGCTGTGACGGAGGCGGTCTAAGATGATGAGTCTACTCCCTCCCAACCGTAGCCCTTTAGAAGTCTCTTTTGATCAATTGGGCGAAAAATGCACGAGCGTTTTTTTTGAGTTTACCGCCCTTTGGAATCCTGCCACTTGCCCAGTGGCACTGTTGCCATGGTTGGCATGGGGCTTTAGCTTGGATTATTGGAACCCACTTGCTAGTGACGAAACAAAACGTTTAGCCATTGCGACGGCGATTGAAACGCATCGGCGCAAAGGTACGGTGCTTTCAGTGCGTTTGGCATTGGAAAGCTTAGGCTGGGGAAGCGTGAAGATTTGCAAAACAGGCATTGACAGCTTCCCCGATTACGACATTGTCGTAGATGAAGGCATTGGGGATGCCTTGTGTGACGGTTCGATTTATGCAGACGGCACGTATGACTGCGGGAGTTCAGAATCTTTCGCAAAGTATAATATCAAGTTGAATCGTGCGATCAGCATTCGGCAGTCTGACGAGATTCGGCAACTGCTTAAATTGGTGACCCCTGCCCGATGTGTTTTGAACGAGATTAGCTTTGTGCAGGCAGCCAATATCTGTGACGGTTCGATTTATGCAGACGGTACTTTTACCGCAGGAGTAGTGTAATATGGCAAACTTGACCTTGACCAATACCTTTAGTCCCGATGTGTATCGCATCGAAACAACTGACCCTGTTTTAGGCGGAGAGACGGCAATTTTAAACAAAGCAGCCAAGACCTTAGGGAGTAACGATGTTTATTTAAAAAAGGTCGCTGAACAAGTCCAGTATTTGATTGAACAAGCTGGGTTGACCTTTGACAATGCGACTAATACGCAATTGGCGACAGCGATCAATACGCTTTTAACACCCCTGCAAACGCTTGGCAAAGATTCCATTCAAGGGACTACGCCTTTATGGGCAAGTACGACGACCATTACTATGGGGACTTTAAGCTGCATGGACAGCTTACGCACCAGCTTGATCAACTGCTCGTCTGCTACCTTAAACTTTGGAACGACAGGCCTTAATGGACTGGATACAGGTTCTATCGCTTCCGCAACGTGGTACTACATTTACGCCATTCTAAACCCCACCACACTGGCGACAGGCTATTTAGCTTCTACCTCCCCCACTTCCCCAACGCTTCCTAGTGGATTCACTAAGTTTAGACTTCTGACAGCAGTCACTACATTGGCGGGTTCAGCTGTTTTAGACAACGTGGCTTGGTTTAACTGGGGGAATAAACACACTGTTAGGTACGATAACACCACTACTGATAAATTACTGTTAAACGCAGGTACGGCCACAACCTTTACAACCATTGCCGCATCTTCCACTGCTCCTGTTGGCGCCACTCAACTACAGCTTGCAGTTTACGGTGGCACCGCACTTGGAGACAGAGCGACTTGGTTAAGACGGACAGGCTCTGGAGTGTCAACTGGGATAATGGTACAAAGATTTGCTGATGATTATCTCACTTACACAAACCTTTATTTCACAACTGCAGAAATTGGCTTAAATAGTAGTCGTCAATTCGATTACAAAGTAAGCGGTACAGGTGTTGGAACAAACATATGGGCAACTGGTTATACAATGGAGGTTTGATTATGGAAGGTTTCATTATTACAGAGGGTAAAGACCCGAATACATACAAAGGCTACCGTGGAGCCACATCTGACATGGAAGTTCAAGAGGGGGAGAAGTTCCTTAGCTCCCTAGAAGGATACGCTAAGGAGGTTATAGAATTGCCTCAGACGCCTCAAGACAAGCTCCGCGAACTCGTCGCCCTTATGGGGACTTTAGATTTGCCGACACAAGCAAGTTTTCTCCCTGTTTCTAGTGGGGTAGAAACCGCACTAAACGCAGGCAATGTCCCCCTTGCAATCTTTGTTGTGCAGAGTATTGACACGCAGGGCAGTGACGAGATTGACGCTTTAAAGCAAGCCGTTTTAGAGATTTTAGAGGCCTAATCTAATGGAGCAACTCACCAGCTTATTACCCCCAAACGTAATGATTCTGCTTATTTTAAGCGGTTGCCTGACAACCATTGTTTTTGTTGGGGGAGTCGTCTTTTTAATCTTCAAGCTGGGCGGAAAGTTTTTAGAGGCCACCACCAAAATACCTGTGGCGATTGAAAGTGTCAAAAATGCGGTGGAGGATGGATTTTCAAGGATATCCCTTCGCTTAGACAATTTGGAACATCGGATGAGTACGATTGAAGGAAAGATGCCCAATTTTGAAAAGGGGGACTCCCATGAGGAAGCTGAAATCACTCGCACGCCTAAGCGTCTTGGCCCTCATAACGTGGCTTCAAGGCGTTGAGATAATCCTTTGGCGAGACTGTGAAGTTGATTTTATCCATGAGCCAGAGGGCACCCCTTATAGTGAACTTGACCGTGAAATGTTGGAAACCATAATCAAAATCGACAAGGAGGATTAAAGAATGTTTGTTTGGAAAATTGTTTCATTTGGGTTGGTGAGTGTTCTTGAAAAGTACGGTGATGAGATCGCCAATAACACCAAAAACCCTTTTGATGACATTGCGATTAAAGCCATCGTCACCGTTTTAAAGACTTTGAAATTTTAACAAGACAGTGAGAAAGCATGGGGGCGTATTCACCAGCCCCCTTTTTTTAAGAGGGCACGGCCATGAAGAAATTGAAACGCGTGTGTATTCACTGGACGGCAGGGGGCTTAAAGGCCAATACCCTAGACCGCAAGCATTACCATTATATTTTTGAAGACGACGGCGATAGAGTGACAGGGATTTTCCCCCCGATTGCCAACGCCAGAATCCTCAAAAACGGGGACGCCTACGCCGCGCATTGTGCAGGTGGAAACAGTTGGACTCTTGGGGTAGCGGTGTGTGGAGCCTTTAAGGGTTACAAGGGCGGAACCTTCACCCAAGAAAGCTTAGAGGCATGCTTGAAGTTCGTGGCGGAGTTCTGCAAGGAAAACGACATCCTAGTGGAGGAAGACACGGTTTACACACATTATGAGTTCGGCTTGAAGCACAAAGGCACAGATTCTGCTGGCAAGATTGACATCAACAGCATCCCGTGGGAGCCACAGTTAAAGCCTCACGAAGTCGGCGATTGGATCCGTACGAAGATTCGCTGGTATCAAAGCAAGCTTTAGTGTACTCAACAAATACCCCTACCCTCTCGTTGACGTCAACAATATGGTAGGGGGTGCTTTCTTTAAATCTCTCTCAATCGATAGGAAACTCTCTAATGAAACCGCTACTCTCTTATCATGGCGGTAAGCAAACCATTGCTCGCCATATCGTGAACCTAATGCCACCCCATGAACTTTACGTTGAACCCTTTTTTGGTGGTGGAGCCGTCATGTTTGCCAAAGTCCCCAGTCGTCGTGAAATTATCAACGACACGTACAAACCACTCGTCACCTTTTACAGAGTCATGCAGGATGTTGAAAAACGTCAGCAACTCATCGAACGTTTACGCTTCACCCCCTTTAGCCGTGCCGAGTATTACCGCGCCATGGATCTTTTAAAGATGCCCATTCTTGACGACATCAGCACCGCGTGGGCGGTTTTTGTCGGCTGTCATCAAAGCTTTGGGCATTCAATCGGTGCAGGCTTTGCCAAGTCTAGAGGCTCAAAACCTCAAATCATCAAAGCCTATAAACGCACACAGGAACGCCTTTATAAAACGGCGGATCGTTTGATTGAGGCTGAAATTTGGGAAGAAGATGCCTTGCACATCGTTGAGTATTTTGATACCGAAGAAACCTTGTTTTATTGCGACCCACCTTATATCGGCACCAACTGCGGGCATTATGGCGGTTACAGCGTCGAGCAGTACATGGAGCTTTTACAGGTCTTAAAAGGTGTGAAAGGCACCTTTATTTTAAGCGGTTACCCCAACCCTGTGGCGGATGCTATGGGGTTTTATGTCCATGATATTGAAAAGACCGCCAATTTTGCCAATAGTCGCGTTAGAGAAAAGCACATCGAACGCTTGTGGAGCAATAAACCTTTTGATACCCAACTAAGGCTTTTATAAGCCTGCGTATCCTTGCCCAAGAACCACGTGAGCAAAGTCGCTAAGATGCTAATGTTGATCCTTTTGGATTGTCAATAAAGAGAAAGTATAACGATGACTAGCTTCCCAACTCGCCTGCTTGCAGGCACGACAATTACAGTTTCCCTTCGTAACTCTCCAGCGAAGGCTTACTCTAATTTGGACGGTTGGGGGCTAGTCCTTTTCTTACAAAACGTCAAAGGCTCACTCAACAAAGCGTTAACATGGGACGCCGACCACTGGGTACTCAATGTGGGAGCTTCCGATTTAAATGCCTTGACGGATGCAGGCGAAATAACGACCCGTTATCAGCTGATTGCTACACAAGATGCCGATTCCCTTGTGGTTGAAGCAGGGCGATTGATCCTTGCCCGAAGCTTAAATGCCTTGACGGGTGGATTAGACGCTCGCACTCACGAAGAACGAGTCTTGGACAATATTCGTGCGGTCATTGAGAAATCCGCCACCAAAGAACAACACAAGTACATGGTCAATGGCATGGAACTCGAGCGCCGTACCTTGAAGGAACTTGTTGATCTTGAAAACCTTTACGCCAGTCGTGTAGCGATGCAAAAACGCCGTGCCAAGGGTCTGTCTCCGTTTGAAACAATTGCCATGGGGTACAACTAATGTTTAGCTGGTTTCATAATCGAAAAGCCCCTGCGGTGAATTATCAGGCCAAACGCGCCCCTATGCAAGGGGTTGTCGATATTTTTACTCGTTTATTCAATGCGTCTAAGAAAGACCGTACGGCTTTAGGTTGGAAGACGGGGCTTGAACACATCGATTTGGTGATTCAGCAGGAGCTGTCAAGCCTTGTGACACGGAGCCGTTTTTCCTATTCGAACCACAGCACCATTCGGAAGTTTATTAAAATGCGGGTGCGTCATGTGGTTGGTTCGCAAGGCATTCAACTACAGGTTAAAAGCAGTGTTCCCGACTACAACACGGCGACTGAAAAAGCCTTTGAACGTTGGGCGAAGCGATGCGATGTGACTGGTCGCCTCAACTTCCGCCAAGTCCAAGCCTGCGTCGTACGTTCCATGGATATGGACGGCGAAGCCTTTATCATTATTCACGAAAGTTCTAAAGGCTTGAGCCTTCAACTCATCGATTCCCAACGAGTCCCTTCTGCTTTAATGGCAACGAAAGCCGACGGCAGTCGCATCGTCAACGGTATTGAAGTGGATTCTTTTGGCAAACCCATTGCCTACTATTTCACCAAAGAAGACACGCCCTTTAAAGCTTACCAGTCCTACGGAAGCGATCGGGATTATGATCGCGTCGTTGCCCAACATGTACTTCATTTGTTTGTGCCTGAATTCGTGGGACAGAAACGAGGCATTCCTGCCACAGCGACGGCTTTGGTTAATATGTACCATTTAGAAAAATACACCTTCGCCACCTTGCTCAACGCTAGAAGCAGTGCAAACAAGGGCTTGGTCCTTCAATCAAACTATGCCGTCGACATTCAGCCTGAAGATAGCTTCGATGAAAACGGTGAAAAGGTGGAATCTGCGCCTGACAAAATCATTCAAAACACCGAAGAAGGCGAAATTATGGTTTTACCTGACGGCTACACCGCCGTCACACACAACCCCACTTACCCAAGTGGCGAGTTTGGAGCCTTCAAAAAAGAGATATTAAAGGATGTGGCAAGCGGTTTAGATGTATCTCATGCATCCCTTGCGAGCGACGGCGAATCAGTGAACTTTAGCACCTTGCGTCACTTCACCCTTGATGAGCGAGACGAGTACACGCTTGGTCAACAGACGATTATCGATGATTTATGCGCCCCCATCTATGAACGATGGTTGGAATTTGCCCTGCTCAAAGGCTTGATCAAACTAAACGGCCTGCCACTTAAGTCTTCCGCCTTGGAAGACCTGCTCAATCACGAGTGGCAAGGCAGACGTTGGAGCTGGGTGGATCCGCTCAAGGATTCTTCCGCCACGATGAACAATTTAAGAAGTTTGACGAAAAGCTTCGGTCAAACCATTCGTGAACAGGGGCGTGATCCTCAAGACGTCTACGCTGAAATAGCCAGCGACTTACGAGACATGGCTCAAGCAGGCATCCCACAGCCTGCCATTGATCAATTCTTCGGCACGGCGTTAACCGTTAACATTCAGGAAGGAAACCAAAATGTTTGAAAATCCCCTATTGCAAGAACGTAAATTAGACACAAACGTTCGCCGTGTCTTTGAAATCGATAAGCGAAGCATCGATGAAGGCAAGCGCACCGTTGACGTGGCCATTACCAGCGAGTACCCTGTGCGTCGTTGGTATGGTGAAGAGATTCTAAGCCACGAGCAAGGAGCGATCCGTTTAGAGCGTCTTCAAAATGGCGGAAGTCTGCTTTTTAACCACGATGTCAACGCTTTGATTGGCGTGGTTGAAAATGTGCGATTGGATGCAGACAAAGTGCTGCGTGGGACGGTGCGCTTTGGCACGGATGAGCTTTCAAACAATCGCTTTGCTCAAGTCAAAGACGGCATCCTCCGTTCCATTTCAGCAGGCTACATCATCCACTCGTACAGTGAAGAAAAGAGTGAAGATACCTATCGCTACATCGCCACCGACTGGGAACCTTACGAGGTGTCCTTTGTTACGGTACCCGCCGACCCCACGGTCGGCGAAGGGCGAAGCTTTCCTGACCCAAGCGCCAAGCGTGAGGCTCCTCAAGGTTCCTCTGTTCCAGATTCTGAAGAAGAAGACGAGGAAGAAGCGGAAACTGTTGAGCAAGAAATCGATGACCCACAACCACAAGCGGATGAAAAACGAAAGGCATCCACCCCCAATGTAACCGCCCCGCTAGAACAGCGAAGCAACCCCATTCCCCCTAAATCATTTGTTAAAGTCGAAGAGACAGAAGGAAGACGAGACATGACGACCACAGAGTTATTGAAAGAGTTTGTGGACTTAGCTGATTTGGCTGGTGTCCCCAATGCGCGTAAAATCGCCCAAGATGAGTTTCTTAAAGAAACCCCTATGGCTCAGTACCGCAACTTATTATTGGATTTGCGTTCCAAGCAAAGTGCGGACCCCCAAGTGAGAGATGCCAGCATCGGCATGAGCGAGCGTGACTTGAGCCAATATTCGATCCGCCGTTTAATTAGCCACTTGGCAGACCCCAACAAAGTCGAAGCAGGCTTTGAAATGGAAATCGCTCAAGACGCTGCGCGCAATCACCACGGCGACACAAAGGGTACGCTTATTCCTTTCGACGTATTGACTCGTGCGTTGGGTTTCACCTTAGGCAGCACGACAGGGGCAACTAACCTTGTCGCCACTCAACTCGTCAGCTTTATTGATGTGTTCCGCAATGCGTTAGTTTTTCCACAAATGGGAGCCACAATGCTCACTGGGCTTCAAGGCAATGTTGCCGTGCCTCGTGTGACCGCTGGTAACAGTGTGACATGGATTAGTACGGAAGGTTCTCAAGCCTCCGCAAGCGACTTGACCTTTGATCAAGTTTCTTTGACCCCCAAAACCATTTCAGCACGGACGCAATACACCCGTCAACTCATGGCTCAATCCAGTATTTCTGTTGAAGGATTGGTCTTGCAACAGTTGGCAGTTGTCTTGGCTTTGGGCTTGCAGCAAGCCGTTATTAACGGTTCAGGTACTTCGGGTGTGCCTCGTGGTATTTTGAACACCGTCGGTATTGGTTCAGTTGCGATGGGTACAAACGGCTTAGCCATTACCTTTGACAAACTGGTCGAACTTGAAACGAACATTGCGACAGCAAACACGCCTTTAGATTCTTTGGGTTATTTAACCAACGCCAAGGTGCGTGGAACGATGAAAACAATCCGTATCGATGTAGGTAGTGGCTTATTCTTGCTTAACCAAGTCAGCAAAGAAGCCAACGGCTACCCTGTTTACGCCACCAATGCTGTACCGAGCAACCTAACCAAAGGGTCGTCTTCAGGCATTTGTTCCGCTGCTATTTTTGGCAACTGGTCGGAATTGATTCTTGCGGGCTGGGGCGGTCTTGAAATCCTTGTCAATCCTTACAAAGTCGGACAAGGCACGATTGAAGTCGAGGCAATGCAAATGTGGGATGTGGGTGTTAAACACGCCGCTGCATTCGCTGCCATTCAGGACATTCTCGCCTAAGTCCCTACTGTGTTGGGGTGGTTAAAGACACCACCCCTTGCACCTTATCTGTTATTAGTTGAACATGGAAGGATAACCCCATGAACGCCGAAATCCTTGTGAAAACTGTCGGAGGTCGCCTTATTAACGGCGAGCATCACGACGACGGTGCGGAGCTTCTGCTCCACCCCGACTTAGCCCACGCTCTGAAGCGTCAAGGCTTAGTCACCTTTGAAGAAGAGACGATCGACGACACTTTGAGCGATTTTCAAGACACGAACCTTGATCTGCTTGATCAAATCAAAGATTTAGAAGCCGATCTTCAAGAAGCCCTTCAAAAAGAAGAAGAGACTAAAATTGAACTTTTGGCTTGTCAAAGCGAAAAAGCTCAAGTGGTCATTGATATTGACGCCTTACAGAAAGAGCTTTCAAAAACAAAAGAGGCTTTATTTAAAGCCGAAGGCAAGCTTGCAAAAGCAAAAGAAGACGGAGGTAACGCCTAATGCCTTTTTTACATGGTGTTGAAGTAACTGAAGTTACCAGCGGTACCCGCCCCATTCCAACCGTGCGAACAGGTGTTATTGGGCTTGTGGGCACGGCTCCCTTGGGTACGGCTATTCCTTTGAATACCCCCACCTTGATCACAAACCGAGTCGAAGCCGCACAATTGGGAACGACGGGATCACTTCCCGATGCCCTCGACTTGATTTTCGACCAAGGTGGAGCCTTAGTCGTGGTCGTTCGAGTGACCGAAGGGGCGAACACTGCTGCCACCACCACGAATGTCATTGGTGGTGTTAATGTCACAACAGGCAACTACGAAGGCATTGATGCCTTTCTTGGGGCTAAATCCACCTTGGACATCGCCCCACGCATTCTGATTGCTCCAAGCTTCACGCATCAGCGAACCTCCACAGCGAATGCGGTTGCGGCAAAGCTTGCCACCGTGGCAGCGCAGATGCGAGCCATTGCCGTAGTGGATGCCCCTAACACGACCGATGCCAAGGCGATTGAGTATGAAGGCGACTTTATTTCTTCTCGTGTTTACATCGTTGATCCCTTCGTGTTGAAGTCTAAAGCAGGCACGCCCACCGCAATGCCTGCATCTTCCGCAGTCGCTGGTGTCATTTGCCGAGTTGACAATGAAGAAGGCTTTTGGGTTTCCCCTTCCAACAAGCCGATTAACAACATTGTTGGCACCGCTCGCCCAATTGATTTCACCATGGGCGACATCAACGCCCGAGCCAACTTGCTCAACGAGGCGAACGTTGCCACGATTATTCGTGAAGATGGATATCGCTTATGGGGCAACCGTACACCCAGTGCGGATGCGAAGTGGCAGTTCTTGGCGGTGCGTCGTACGGCGGATGTCATCAATGACAGCATCCTTAATGCTTTGTTGTGGGCAGTTGACCGTGGCATTAACAAAACCCTTGTTAATGATGTCGTGGGTTCCGTGAATCAATTCCTCAGTAGCCTGCAGGCACAAGGGGCGATTATTGACGGTAATGCGTGGGCAGATCCTGCTCGCAACCCACCTGAACAAATCGCTGCGGGAAACATCGTCATTGACTTTGACTTTGCCCCGACTTACCCAGCCGAACGCATCACCTTGCGGTCTGCCGTGAACAATGGGTATTTAACAGAAATCTTTGAAATCTAAAAACAGGAAAGGTTTTTAAAAATGCCAGCATATGGAAAAGATATTATTCGCAATTTCGCCCTATGGGTAGACGGTCGAGCTTACGCAGGCAACGTCGAAATGTGCAAACTGCCCACGCTTGAATTGAAGACAGAAGAGTTTCGAGCAGGTGGCATGGATGCCCCCATTGATATTCCCATGGGGATGAACAAGCTTGAATGTAGCTTCACCTTGAATCAATTTAGTAAAGATGTCTTAAACCTTTGGGGCGTTACGACAGGACAGACCACTCCTTTGGTCTTGCGTGGGTCTGCTGAAAGTGAATTTGGCTTAAAGCAACCTGTTGAAGTTCGCCTTGAGGGGAAGCTCATTAAGGTTGACCCCAGTGAGTTCAAGGCAGGCGAAGCGGTTAAGTTAGAGGTCATGGTGAATGTACACCGTTACGAATTAAAAGTCAGTGGGCAAACGGTTCACTTGATTGACATCCCTAACTTTGTACGCATCATCAATGGCTTCGACCAGCTCGCAGTGACACGCCTGAATCTAGGTATTTAGTTCTTCTTATTGTTGTTCCAAGCTCATGGTATGGGGGCTTATTGCCCCCATTTTTTTAAATTAAACAGAAAGGTTCTCACATGAACGCCACGATAAAACTTGAGTACCCCTTTGATTTTCAAGGTCAAAAAATCACCAGCTTGACCCTCCGTCGCCCCAAGGTAATTGACCGCATCACGTCTGAAAAAGCGGAAGGTTCCGAATTGCAAAAAGAAATTGTGCTTTTCGCCAACCTTTGTGGTGTCGAAGTCGATGTCATTTATGCGCTCGATCAGCAGGATTACTACAAAATTAGCGAAGCCTTTGCTGGTTTTTTTACCAAAACCACGGCGGAGGCATCATCCACGCCACTGTAGAAGAGCTAAGGCAAGCCTGCGTGCATTTGAGCGTTCAAACTCACACGTCCTTAAAAGACCTTTGGGAACTCGAACTGCTCGACTTGCACGACTGGCTTAAATCCCTAAATGACTACAACAAAGACGACTAAACACCCGATGCGTTCACCGTGTCGGGGTTTACTTATTTCTTGGATTGAACTTATAATACCTCTTATGCTGCTCGTCACTTAAAGAAAGCTTACAATGCCTGAAGCCCTCCCTCCTTTTGAATCTTTATCTAAACAAAATGGTACGACATGGTGGTCGGCTCGTGAGTTTATGCTCATGCTAGGCTATGAAGACTGGGATGCGTTTAAAAAATTAATTTACAAAACGATTAAGAACTATTTAGAATCGGATTGGTTTGTTTTAGAAGAAGAGTTTAGGCACTATTCCTTTCAAGAAGGTGATTATGAGCTAGACGATTATAAACTTTCTCGCTTTGCTTGTTATACGGTTGCCATGAATGCCGATACGTCGCACAAAGAAGTGGCGGAAGCCCAAGCATTTTTCGCCAAAACGATGGAACATTTTCAAGAACAGCTGAGTTCTGAAGATGTCGAACGTTTAGGGATTCGCCTTCAACTCAAAGATGCGTTTAAGGATTTGAATAAAACCTTCAAACGCCAAGATGGCAAGGATTACGGACGATTTAATCAAGCAGGCTTAATCGGCATGTACAACAAAGGCAACTGGGACTTGGCACGTCAGCGTCAAGTCGATCCAAAAAAGCTTTATGAAACCATGAGTCGTACGGAGTTAGCGGCTAATTTATTCAGGGTGACGCAAGCAGAAGAACGCATTAAAAATGAGCAAATCACAGGGCAAAGTTCTTTAGAAAAGGCTCATAAAGAAGTCGGTAAAGAAGTCAGAGATATGGTCAAGCGAAATACAGGCGTTTACCCTGAAGCGTTACCTCAAGCCGAATTGCCCGCCCCAAAGATTGAGAGCCATCTCAAAAAAGCCCATAAAAAGCTTAAGAAAATGGATGAGTAACCGATGCGTTCACCGTGTCGGGGTTAGTCCTTTAGAGCTTCTTTAAACAGATCTCTATTTTTAACGGTTGGGTCATTTAGATATTCATTGTAGCTAGATTCTACATCTGTTTCTGATAGCAGTTTTTTCAAATCTTCTTTGAACTCAACACCGCCTACGACTTTTGTAAAATTACCTTCAACCAATTCTGTTTTATGCTTGCACAACCAACCTTTAGACCCTCTTCCACAAGTACAAGTCACGGTAAGGTTTTTATCTTCTCTGATAAAATGAACCAAATAATCCTCTTCCCCACGAATCCATAGGGCTATTTCATTTTCTTTAGAAAAAGCACTACTAAATGACTCTCCTTTAGCACTTCGTACAAGGGTATCAAATTGGGACTTAACGAAATCAGTGTAATTTTTTTCTGAATGTCTGAAATGAATTATTTTTTCAATGTTTCTTGGGTAAAATGTATAGATTCCTCCCCAATTGTAGACCCATACACTCAAACCCTTTTTTGTTATTTCAAAAGGGGTAACAAGTAAATCATCATGCCCAGTATGGGTCGATAGATGGCAATACCTATTTGTACCTTTTAAAAAGTTGTTACTCAACTCTTCAATATGCTTCTTTAAAAGGCTTTCAATCACTTCTATGTTTTGGATATTGCCAATCCTTAAATCTCTTTCTTCTTTCCTTAAATAGCAGTATCCCTGAAGTATTTTACAATCAATCAACCGAAACGCTTTAAAGCGTCTATTTGTGTATTCGCCATATTGAGAGATGTAAATCAAATCAAAAGTATTTTGATCACCAAAGCCATCATTCACAGGGGGGTCTTGAAAAGGTGACTTGAAAATAAAGTATAAAATTGCACAAATTAGTAAAAATAGAAAAAATCCCATAGATTTAACCTTTTTTAATTAAGTATTCTAATTGCAAAAGCTGATCAATTATATATTTTATTTTTTCGACAGTGTCTTTAGATGCGGATTGGAACGTATCTTGAGCAATAAATTGGGGAACAATGCCTTGAAAGTTTTCTTCATTTAAATTGCCTTGAGTGTATAGGTAGCCTAAAACAGCAAAAACTTCTATAGAACTTACAGTAGATCCTTTTACCCTACATACTTTATCTGCAATGTTTTTAATAACAGCAGTTTTGCTTATTTTTAAATCAACAAGGTCTTTTTCTAAAAGAACGTCCATTTTTATCCTCCATTTGATGTATTCCACAAATAAATGCTTGCCTTTTATAAACAAGCTTGTTATTCTAACGTTATCGGTTGAAACGAAATCAACCCGTAACTTTATCTTAAAAACCAATTTTAAAGACTTTGCCTCGAAAGAGGTTAAGATAAAGTTATAAATCACCTGTTCGCCCTTGGGTTTTCAGGTGACTTTTTTTGACCGATACAGACCTCTCACCTGTTTAAAAAAGAGAAGGTAGGTGTTACAAGCACCTACCCCCACCGCAAGGAGTTTGATGTCCCTTACGGCTCAAAGAACTAAATCAGCTAGCCCTTTGAAAATTCTATAAAAACCCTGTTCCTGATTTGGAACGTTGACAGTACCTAGAACGGTTTGCATGAGTCACATGGCTCGTGGGTCGCCTAGGGATGATAAAGGTTCTGACTTGTCTTTGACGAGTCTGTGTTGCAGGGGATCACGTTCCGACAACAAGCCGAACGTGATTAAATCAAAAATAACTAGGTAAGGCTCTCACAAATCTTACGGCATCGTGTGCGTCGGCTTCTACATACAGCTGGGTTGTCTTTAATGACGTATGCCCCAACAATTTAGAAACCATGGTAATCGGGACATTCATCTGTACCCATTGCGTGGCACAGGTTCGGCGCAAGGCATGGAATCCCACAGGGAAAAGCAGGTGCTTCTTCAACCGCTTCAAGGCGATTAACGCCCCACTGTAAGCAAGGTTGTTGAACAGTGTTTGACCCTGTGCGTGGAACGTATGAACCCACTTTTCTATGACTTTTTGCAAAGACTCCGACAACACCGTGATGCGTGGCTTGTTGCCTTTACCTAAAACCAGAATTGTGCCTTGCTCATAGTTGATATGTTCAAGGCGAATTGCTAAGGCTTCGGAAATCCGCAAGCCTGTGGTAAGAAGAAGCGTCAAGAGTAAGTGCATCCTCTCTTTAAAAAAGGGGAGGGTGCAATGCTTATCCACCGCTTCAAGGAGTCTTGAAATATCGCCTTGCTTGAGTTTGTCACGCTTAGCAGGGGTGAATCGCTTAGGACGTAAGTCTTCAATGCCTTCAAGGCTTGATTTAGGCTTAAGTTCACGAGCAATTAACCACTTCGTGAAGCACTTAAACGCGTCGATAATGTTACGCTTTAATGCGTAGTGACACGTTGGCATTTCACTCAGGGCATCAATTGCCATTTTTAAAGTGGCGAGATTGAACGCATGAAAAGAGGGCTCTGTGTCGGCGTGCTTCCACATCATTTGAATAAATGAGCGGTAGTTTCGAACGGTGCTTTTAGCGTAAGGTTTATCGTAACCTTTTCCAGCTCTTAAATCGTCGAGCCACTCTGGCATCAACGTATTGATGTGATGATTCGGGATGTCGAGCATCCAAACGTCTTTATCTTTATAGCCTTTGGCCTTATGGGCCTTGTGCTTGCCCTGATAGATTTGCTTTTTCAAAGCAGGTATTGATATTCCCAATACGGCGGAGGCTTCTTTTAACGTCAGCATTTTTTGCTCCTTTGTCTTAATAAACGGACAAAGAAGCAAGGGATTGCTAATCGTTACGGTAATCGTTACCTTTTAACAAAAGTATTGGCTATTCAGTTTTCAAAGAACCTGTAGAGCCAAGAATAAAAATGCGCAGCGAGGGATTCGAACCCCCGACCTCATGGTTCGTAGCCATGCACTCTATCCAACTGAGCTAGCCGCGCAAAGGGTTTTTGTATTCATTTAGTCTAAGGGGAACATAAATGAAACGCAAGCCTTCACTTGGGTATTTTTTCTGGCTTTCATTTCATCAACATCGTTCATGATATGATAGAATCTTTATTTCAGAAGAAAAGGGAGCCTCGTGAAAATCGCGATTATTACCGCTAGTTATAATTATGCCCACTTAATTAGCGAAACCATTGATTCTATTTTAGCACAAACCCATGATGACTGGGAATTAATTATTGTGGATGATGGTTCTTCTGATGATTCCCTAAACGTCATACAAGCCTATGTGAATCAATACCCCAATATTCATTTGTTTCAACATGAAGGAGGCGTCAATAAAGGATTAAAAGAAACCGTCCGTTTGGGTCTGGAAAAAGCAACAGGCGAGTATGTGGCTTTTTTAGAAAGTGATGATCTCTGGGTGGACAGTCATCTTGAAAAAAAAGTGGCCATTTTAAAACAAACCCCCGACTTAGTGTTTATGTTTAATGACGTTCAGTTATTTGGAGAATCCGCCAGCATAGAGGAAATGGAGGGGTATTTCAAACAAGCCTATACGATTTTAAATGCCAAAGCGTGGCCACGTTATATGGTAGGCTATTTTAGTATGCTCAATATTGTCCCCACCTTTTCTTGTGTCTTAGTCAAAAAAGACGTCTTAAAAACGTGCGACTTCAGTCCCCCTGTGGATGCGTGGCTAGACAAATGGCTATGGGGTCAAATTGCATTAAGCTCCCCTTTTTATTATCTCAATGAAAAGCTAACGCTCTGGCGTATGCATGAGAAAAGTTATATCAATAGCACCACCACGGATCTTCAACGCCAAGAAAAAGAAAAAAACTTTAATACTAAGCTATTTCAAATACTAAAAGAGAAAAGTCATTTAGAAAACACTGGGATTCTAAATATTCGTTTGTATAAGCTCTATTTATATCCACTTTTTCTAATCCCACGCATTAACAAGTTGTTAAGGGGACTCATCAAACATTTATTACTTATCATGGAATAATTCACCTGTCACTGAATTCATAACCAAATTCTTCTTTAAGACAGAGCCTTATTTTTTCTTTTTGATACACGTTTTTAATCCCTGCCTGTTCTTCCCAAACCGAATGGCCTGAATGACCTTGCCAACAATGTTGATAATAATGGTCCCTCAGATCTTGAGAAGGAAGAGGATCTGTAAAGGCATAACCCAATTTCATGATTTTATCAAACCAATACGCAGCGGTATCTCCCCCATCTTCATGATTACCAAAATAGCAAGCATGCTGTTTCGCTATTTTTTTTGCAGTCTTTACATTGATCAAACAACACCATTCATTGATACGGCAAGCACGCTCATAATATTTTGGAAACGCCCCTTTATCACTGGTGGTCAAAGGCCAATACGCATGTGGACGTGTGCCTTCTACTATTTTAGTTGGATGACAGATCATTGAATCTTTACAAATCCAACATTGACCCAAATCACCGACTATTGCATAATTTGAGTCACTTTCAATGGTGTCATAATAGAGCTTTAAAATATTTTTTGTAAATTTAATATCGTCATGAATCACAAAAAGATACTTTTTATCCGTTTCCATTATAGCCCATTGATATCTAATATCGGCCTCCTCAAATAAAGCGTTCTTAAGATAAGCATACACAAAACGGCGCCAAGATTTAAAGGACTTAGGCTTAAAACGCTTGGTCATCAATTGTGTGCCCCAGCCACCTGGTTTTTTATTCACACGCAATTTTAATTGAATAGGCGCCAAACACTCATGTAAGTGAGGATCTATATAATACGCCATCGTCCCATCGTTAGAGCAGTCGTCATTTATATATATCGTATCTATTAAATGTCCACAGGCTTGCTTTAACGAAAATAAAGTATAAATTAGGGACTCTGGTTTTTTATAGGATTGTATGGCCACATCTACTTTACTTGTCATCATTTGGTCCTTCTTTTACGGGATCTTAAAAAACGCTTTGCACCGTTGGCGGAATGTTTTACTGGGCAATATAGAGATTATGCAGCGTAGTAAAGCGCTTTGACGCGATGATCGAATTTGATCTTGAGGCGTTTGCATCTTGCACACAAAAATTTCTAAGGCGGTGGGTTTTCGCTTTCTTTGTATCTTAATACGCTGTAAACGATGATTCGAGGGAAACTGTTGATGACAGGACACTAAGTGCTTTGAAAAACCCTCAGGCAAGTGGTCACGCTCTAAAATATCGTATAAAGTCTGTGACACCGTAGGCGTATTAAGCGCTAAAACTGCTTTTTCAATCAGGGCTTCTGGCGTCTCACAAAAAATACCCGCTTCCTGAAAGGTATCCAATTCATTCAACGGCGTTTTCAACGTCAGACAAGGAATATTGTATTTAGCAATGTCTAGTAAAGCGGTAAAAGAACTCATCGGAAAGCTATCCATGGCTAAATCCGCCAAACCCAAATACAGCTCTAGTTCATTATGGGGAATTTCTCCAAGGCAAAATATTCTCCCCGAGGAAAGCGCCACTGTATTTTGCCAATGTTCATCCGTTTCACTAGGGCCAATCGCCAGTAACACCGCTTCAGGCACCCTATTTAAAATAGACTGCAGGGTAGTCATAAAATCGTAAGGAGCAAACGGTTTATATTTATAGGATGACGCCATGGTGAGCACCACTTTAGCCTTCATAGAAATACCTAATCGCTTTTTCAAGGCAGTATTATGGTCCGTATGCTTCATCAAGGGATCAGGCTGTTCAAGGGGTAAGGGCAAAAGACATTGCTTACGAATCCCTCGATGCCATTGATTAAATTCGGTAGAAAACGTTCTTAAATTCACCACTAAGTCTGAAATACTCGCCCCAAGCCAAAAAAGATGATCCGCATGATTAAAAAACACCACGGGTCTTAAAAAATCTGCCGTCCCAAAAGCCAGCAAAGGCACCATATCATTCATGTGAACCTGTAAAATAACGGCTTCATAAGCACTTGCCTGTTTTCTTAAGGCCAACGCTTTTTCTATAAAAGGAGAAGCAGGCGGTAAAATAGTCAGGCTCCCGCCACAGTTCGTGACCAGTTTTTCTAACAAAGGGGGTAAATTCAGAGGGTCCTTCAAATCAGTGATTAACACCGAATGCTTAGAATGAGGCGGTGCATTTTTGATCCAACGCTCCAGCACACGCGTATGCCCCCCTGTTAGATAAGGCGTCGTTAAAACATGTAAAAAAGTATTGGGTTTATACGAATTTTCCTGCTCAATCGTATGCCTTTGAGCCACTTGTAACAAGGCTTCTTCCAGTTCAGGAAAAACCATGCGATTACACATATTCATCGTACAAAAAGTGGCAAGTTCGGCCAAGGCTTGTAATTTTTCCACTTCTACTTTCTTCTTTAAGGCCCGTTTCAATTGGCGCAAAATATGTTTTTCATTATTTAGAATATAAGTTTCTATGGCTTGATCAGACATCACATTAGACATACGTATTCACCGCCTCCACCACACGAGACACTTGAGCCTTGCTTAAAACGGGTGATATCGGGAGGCTCAACACCTCTCGGTGGATTTGCTCCGTCACAGGGAAAGACGCCCTATTCCATTCAGGATACGCCTGTTGCTGATGAGGAGGAATCGGATAATGCACCAAGGTTTGAATCCCCTGCGCCTTTAAATAGTCTTGTAAGGCGTATCGATGGGCCGTTCGCACCACAAACAGGTGAAACACATGGGCCTGCCAATCTTGAACGGTGGGCAACACAATAGCGGGATTCTGAATCTCACACAAGTAACGTTTCGCCACGTAACGACGCGCGTCATTACTGGCATCTAAATCAGGGAGCTTGACCTGAAGCACCGCCGCTTGCAGTTCATCCAATCGAGAGTTCACCCCCTGATAACGATTTTCATATTTTACGGCAGAGCCATAATTTCGCAGTATCGCTATTTTTTCGGCCAAGGCGTCGTCATGGGTCGTCACCGCGCCACCATCTCCTAATGCTCCCAAATTCTTACCTGGGTAGAAACTAAAACCTGTCGCATCCCCCAGAGACCCCACCCGTTCCTTACGATAAGGATAAAACGCACCATGGGCTTGCGCTGCATCTTCAATCACTTTTAAGTTGTATTGTTTCGCCACCTGCAGGATAGGGCCCATATCAACCGCTTGACCATATAAATGCACCACCATAATTGCCTTGGTTTTTGGCGTAATCGCCGATTCTATTTGAGCGCTGTTGATATTATACGTGTGCAAACAGGGTTCCACCAAAACGGGGGTCAACTGATTTTGTGAAATCGCTAAAATACTGGCAATATAGGTATTGGCGGGGACAATCACTTCACTGCCTGCTTCAAACGCATAGGCCTTAAGAATCAGACTTAACGCATCCAAACCATTGGCCACCCCAATGCAATGTTTAACGCCGCAATAATCAGAAAAAGCCTGAGCGAATCGTTCATTTTCCTGCCCAAGGAGATACCAGCCTGAGTCTAGCACACGCTGAAAAGCCTCGTCCAACGCAGGACGATACACCGCATTCATCGCCTTTAAATCAAGAAAAGGAATCATAACACCAACCTCTTCAAATCCGAAGTCAATTTAGACGCGCCTGCTTCAGTAAGATGATCAAAATCACCAAAATCTTCCCACTCGAACTGTGAATCTGAAAAATAGTTGCATAGGGTAATATCTTGCCCCTCAATCATTGAGTACAAAGAAGCAAATAATTCAGATTCATGAGGTAAACAATCCAAATAATCTCTTCTTGCAGGAGGAATTAAAATAAACACGTCCATCCCTTCCTGCTGGGCCATGTCAATAAAACGAATCAAGTAAGAAAGAACATCATTTTTTCTCTCATTTTCCCTTAAATGTGTTTTTACTCTCTCTTTGACAGGAGCATTTTGATCAAAATAACGATTTAACCGAACATAGCCTTGTGTATTAACCCTGTCTTTTACCAAAGGAAATCGCTTTTTACTTAAGGATTTATACACTTTATAAAGCCCCCCTAGGTTCTGGTCATCAGGCAGTTTATAGTCAATATCATATAAGCATTTAAAATAATTACACACCTCATAATCAATTGTTTTTTGGACTTCTAAGCCTGAGGAAAAAACAGAATACACTAAAATAATTCGTTTAAGTTTAAGCGACTTTTTCAATTTATTCATTAAATGAAAAGAATAATACAGGTCTTGGCTGGTTGAACACAAATTAAAACTATTGGGTGAAAATTGAGGCGTATCAATACCATAAGCCCCATGAGAAGAACCTAAAATCAAAGTATCGATCGACGACATATTTTGTTTCAGCATCCAAAATTTTTGGCTTATTTCATGTTCATAAAAACCATGAGACAGAGATTTACCACGAAAAAAATCAATCCATTTTTGTATCAAAGGGAGTTTCATTCTAATTCCTTTTACGAAAAGAGCAGGACGGTCAATATCAACTGCACTGAATAAAGATCTCAAAAAGAGATATTAAATATGTTTGGTACGATATTAAAATCTTCTTTTTGTTTCGTCAGCCCTAATATTTCGAACACTTTTTCGTCAATAACTGCGTCTGCATAAATATATTCCGTTCCTTCTTTTATGGTATTGGTCGCATTTCTAAACTTTTTAAGTAAATTTCTTCGTACCCAACTCATGTGATGGCAAACCACAACATCGTACATAAATATATAAGGATGTTTAATGTGATTTAAACACCGTGTAGGATCAACTACAATAGGAGCATTGCTTTGGGTACACAATCTACGTTGAGAGGTTAATTGTGAGATAAAAGGAATGGCGTAGTTGGCAATTTCTTTTTGTTGATATTGGGGAGTATTAACGTAATTTCTATGAAAACAAAAGGTGGTATCATAATTGTGTTTTAAGATTTTTTCTTTGGCCCACTGTATTTCTTCCGCGTGATAGAACTCATCTACATCCATCACAAGTAAATAATTACATTTTGCCTTTCGTACGGCTTGAACGCCTATATTTCTTTTGAAAAGTTCATTATCTATTGATGTTTTTAAAGCATCAGGTTCAAAGAAAATAATTTCATCAATAAGCTTTTTTTCTTTTAATGAAAGTAGCAAGTCATAAAGACAAGCCTCTGCAGGTTCTCCATGCCAAGAAGTGCTTTGGTAGACGACATTAGGTAGTGTCGACATTTACTTAAGCCATAAACAAATAGAAGCAAGATGAACAAAAGACAAATAAGCCACATCTAATTTATCGTAACGGGTTGCCATTCGCCTGAAGTTTTTAAGGTCTTTAAACAAGTTTTCTACCAAGTGGCGAGCCTTGTAAAGGAAGTAATCGACTTGACGAGGAGCCACCGCATTGCTTTTATTAGGGATGACCACTTCAGCCCCCATGAGGTGAATCGCCTCAAATATTTGTTCTGAAACATAGCCCTTGTCCGCCAAAACCGCCGTGGCTTCAAGCCCTTTTAACAAAGGGATGGCTTGGGTTGAGTCGGAAACCTGCCCTGCGGTGACGATAAAGCGAACGGGGTTGCCGTGGCTGTCACAAACGGCGTGAAGCTTGCTCGTATAGCCCCCTGACGATCGTCCTAACGCTTGTTTTCCGGCACTTTTTTTGCCCCTGCTGAACACTGGTGGGCGCGAATAATCGTCGAATCAATCATAAGCCATTCGGTATCTGCCGATGTGGCAAGGGTGTTGAAAATCATTTGCCAAATGCCTTGTTTCGCCCAACGAATGAAGCGCTTGTGAACACTGCTCCACTTGCCGTAATAATAGGGAAGCGACCTCCATCTTCCCCCGTTTCGCCCCATCCATAATACCGCTTCTACAAAAAGACGGTTGTTTTCGGCAGTGCGTCCTCTATGATGCGACTGACCAGGTAGAGCCTCTTTTATCTGATTCCATTGGGCTTTAGACAACTCGTATTGAATATAATCGTTCATAATAAATCCCTCAAAACAACTAGATCTTGGATTTATTATATCATTATTTATATGTCGACACTACCTAATATAATGGGCAGAAGATCTCACCGATTGCAAAGAGGCTTCTAACAGTTCCTCTCCGTCAAATAAGCTATAGGTAATCCCTAGTTTAAAGGTCTCTATCTTTTTAGACAAGGAGAAGAGCTTGATTGACTCTCTTGCATTTCTACGTTTTTTTCTACTGAATGAAACGCAATCAAGATATTGTGATAGGGTTTTCACCCTTTTTCCCGCTTGAATCATAATCTGTTTTAACATGAGCTAATGAATACTCCTTGCGGGATTACCGATAACCGTTGTATGCGCGGGGACGTCCTTCGTAACCACGGCACCCGCTCCCACCATGGCATGTTGACCAATGGTCACCCCAGGTAAAATCGTGGCATTCGCCCCGATTGAGGCCCCTGCTTCAATGGTAATGCCTTGCAGCAGAAAGTCTCGATTCCCCGATTGAGGGTACTTGTCATTACAAAAGGTGACATTCGGACCAATAAAGACATCATCCGCAATACGAAGCCCATCCCACAACTGCACCCCATTTTTAACCGTGACCCGATTACCCAGTACCACCTTGTTTTCAATCAAGACATGGGCGCAAATGTTACAGTCTTCCCCAATTTGAGCCTCTGGCAAAATAACACAAAACTGCCAAATACGTGTTCCTTTCCCAATATGGGGGCTTTGTACATCTGACAGAGGATGAATAAACGTCATGAGCCAGACACCTCTTTCAAAAAGTCGTCGTAGTCGCGGATGTATTCTTCAGGGTGGTAATGAGCGCTGGCCAAGACCAACAGCACGCAGCCTTGCGAAAAATCAAACATCTCTCTCCATAACATTTTACCCACATACAAGCCTTTTTCAGGGGTATTGAGTTCAAAAACCCCGACGATTTGGCCGTCATCCACCTTGACCTTACAAGACCCATTAACACACACCAAAACTTGTTCTAAATCTCTATGCGCGTGGGAGCCGCGGGGGACGTCTCGCTTGGTGTCGTAAATATAGTAAATGCGTTGAATGTCAAACGGAATGTTTTTTTGAGATTCTAAAGAAACCAAGCTCCCGCGAAGATCACCAAAAGCCTTAAAGTCCAATAAATGGTAGTTAGGCATAGTGAAAAATCCTTTACATCCAACATGACTTTAATTATACAGGTAAGACTTCTTTTGAACAGGCTGACCTAGTTCGTGATATAAAATACTCGATTACTCTATTTCTCGATGCACAGGGTAGCCTTCTGTCAGCAAGAGCTTTTCCTTCTGAGCGTCTTTCAAATCCTCGTGAATCATTTCCTTTACCAAGTCCGCCAATTGGTACTGAGGCGTCCACCCCAGTGCGTGACGCGCTTTAGACGCGTCCCCCAATAATAAATCCACCTCCGTAGGACGAAAATACGTAGGGTCCACTTCAATCACAACCTTACCTGTGGCGGTATCCACCCCTTTTTCATCCACGCCTTGTCCTTGCCAAACCAAGTGAATACCCAGTTCGGCAAAGGCCATTTGGCAAAAATCACGAATTGTGGTGGTCACCCCTGTGGCTAAAACATAATCTTCTGGGCGCTCCTGCTGCAAAACGCGCCACATGCCTTCCACATAATCTTTGGCATGGCCCCAATCTCGTTGAGCGTCTAAATTGCCCAAGTATAGTTTTTCTTCCAAGCCTAATTTAATGCGTACCGCCGCACGGGTAACTTTACGCGTGACGAAGGTTTCACCTCGGCGTGGGCTTTCATGATTAAATAGAATGCCATTACACGCAAACATATTATAACTTTCACGGTAGTTAATGGTAATCCAATACGCATAGATTTTGGCACAGGCGTAAGGCGAACGCGGATAAAAAGGCGTGCTTTCTCGCTGAGGGGTTTCCTGCACCAAGCCAAACAATTCCGACGTTGAGGCTTGATAAAACTTGGTCTTGGCTTCTAAGCCTAAAATACGAAGGGCTTCCAGCAACCTTAAGGTGCCTAAGCCGTCCACATTGGCGGTGTATTCAGGGCAATCAAAGGAGACTTTTACATGAGATTGTGCCGCCAAGTTGTAGATTTCATCAGGCTGAATGCGCTGTACCAATCGAATCAAATTGGTGCTGTCGGTTAAATCACCATAATGTAATTTAAAGCGAAGGTCTTCGTCGTGTGGATCCTGAAAGAGGTGATCAATCCGACTGGTATTTAAAGAAGACGCTCGACGCTTAATGCCGTGGACTTCATAGCCCTTGGCGAGTAAAAGTTCTGCCAAATAACTACCATCTTGCCCGGTTATCCCTGTAATTAAAGCTACTTTTTTCATCGATTCAAATCCTTCATATACTTTGATACGGCTTTATAAAACGCAAGAATTCCCTTGGCTCAGCAATAAAAGACTAAGCATTTAAAACCTGAACCAAGTAATCAATCTTGTCTTTAATATCAAATTGATGGTTGCCCACAAAAAATCCTTGTTGATCAATGTAGTCTGCTTGACGCAAGTCTCCTGAAATTTCATAATCAAAGTAAGACAACACCTTGTTTTTCACAAAATTCCCCGCCACAATAGGACGACAATCAATCTGATGCGCCTCTAGTTTTTGAACCAATTCAGATCGCTTTAAAGTGGATTCAGGGCGAATCATCAACGCAAAGCCAAACCAAGAACTTTGGCCTATTTCTTGTTGAATCATCAAATCAGGGTGATCTTGAAAACGTTCTTGAAAATATCGCGCGTTTTCTCGACGAATCTTCAAAAACTCAGGGAGCTTCTGTAATTGTGTTAATCCTGTAGCGCCTGACATTTCTAAAGGGCGTACATTATAGCCCGGTAAAATAAAACGAAAGGCCTCTTCAAAGGTCTGCGCTGATTTTTGACAAAGGGTATTGTCGTCGCCAAGGTGTCGCGTCCACCCATGAGAGCGTAAGCAGACCAAGATGTCTCTCAAATGTTCATCATCCGTCACAATGACCCCACCTTCCATCGTGGAAATATGGTGGGAGAAAAATCCAGAAAACGTCCCCATTAATCCAAAGGTGCCTGCTTGCTTGCCTTTAAATGTGGCCCCCAGCGATTCACAGTTATCTTCCAGTAAAATGATATTTTTATCTTGAATCAAGGCCTGAAGACGATCAAAATCGTTGGGATTTCCTAATAAATTAACGGCCAAAATTGCTTTGGTCTTAGGCGTAATGGCGGCTTCTAAGGCGTCTAAATCAAAATTGAGCGTCTCTGTCGACACATCCACAAATTTAAGCTTTAATCCATATTGATATAAGGGATAATACGTGGTAGGCCACGACACCGCAGGGACAATGACTTCATCTCCGCGTTGAAGCTTTGGACTGTTGGTATAAAACAAGCTGGCAATCATTAATAAATTAGCGCTTGACCCTGAATTCACCATCACCGCATAACGAGACCCCACATACGCGGCAAACGCACGTTCAAATTCAAAAACCTTGGCGCCCATAGTCGTTTGATGCAAGTCTGCCAATTTTTTAATGGCGTCTACCTCTTGCGCGTCCCACGAACTTTCAGCAAGCGGATACCGTGTTTTTGTAATAGTCATAGGTCTGTCGAACTCCTTCTTCTAATGAAATTTCAGGGATAAAACCAAAGGCGCTTTGCTTTTGTACGTCTACCAATTTTTGAGCCATCCCCGAAGGTTTGCTTAAATCATGAACAAAAGTACCCTGAAAACCCAGTACCTTGGCAATCGTTTCATAGTAGTCATTAATCGTATAGTCGTAGCCTAAGCCCACATTCATTAAATCAGGCAAGTCTTCAAAACGAGGGATTGCCATTTCAATAAAACGCGCCAAATCTTCAGTGTACATAAATTCTCGACGTGCCAAGCCGTCCCCCCAAATCTGAACCTCAGGGAGCTCTTGGGTAATCGCCTGATCTATTTTTTTAATCACGGCAGGAATCATATGCGAATGCGCGTCTGAAAATTTATCATAGGGACCATACAAATTACAAGGAATCAATGTCTTATAGTGAAAGTGTGGATTTTCACGGCCAATATAGGTACATAAGCGAGCCACCGCACATTTGGCCAAGGCATATCCTTCATTGGTGGGTTCTAGTTCCCCTGTCAACACTTGAGACTCCACCAAAGGATTCGTCGCGTTTTTAGGGTACATACAACTAGAGCCCAAGTTCAGCAGATGCGGAACCCCCAGTGCTTGGGCAGATTTCACCAAATGAAAACCCATCATCATATTTTCATATAAAAAAGCGGTGGGTTGAGCGATATTGGCTTGAATCCCTCCCACCTTTCCCGCACAGTGAATAATCAAGTCAGGCGCGTGAGTTGCCAAATAAAGGTGAACGCTAGAGGCGTTCAATAAGTCTAGCGCTGCTCTTGTGGGCGTTAGCAATTCAAAATGCATGGCCAAGCGCTTGACTAGCGTTCTGCCTACCATACCCGCCGCACCTGTAATTAAAATCTTTCGAATTTTAGGCATATTTTCTGCTTCCCAAGCAACTGTACTCATCCCCTTAGAATAAAATAACACACTACTCTTCACTAAATCAAGAAACCCCCTTCCCAAAGCCGCCAAAATAAAGACTTAAAACAGCACAATTGTGCGAATCCCTAATGAATTTATACAAAACACACTTGCATTATACGCACCTTTGTCATATGGTTTAACTTGTGTCGTTTGCCAATCTTTTATTTAGAGGGGTATCCGAGTCGCCTGTGACGACAATGGCACCGCGTATTCACAGTACAAGACACAAAGGAATCTGCCTTATGATGGCTGAACGTCCTAAGAAGCGTTGCTATTTTCAAGCAAACAAAATCTATTACATTGACTATAAGGACGCTAATTTATTACGTCGCTTTTTGACGGATCGTGGGAAAATCTTGCCTCGTCGTATTACGGGAGTCAGCGCGTTTTTTCAACGTCGACTCACCAAAGCGATTAAGCGCGCAAGAGCCGCTGCGATTTTGCCTTACGTCTACGACTAAGATGAAAACGTAAGACTGTCTTGACTGTCATGGGCTTGAATAAATGTCTTGAATTTTTCTTTGCTTTGAATCGTTATTGTTTTGAAAATGACTGCTGGACTCTGGCGTTTGTCCGTCATTCAAAATCCAAGTCTCCTTTATACAAGCCTTCGTCGCTCAAGTGATGACCCTCTAAAATTAACAAAAATGGAGTTTATCCTATGCCAGTGATTACCTTGGAAGAATTGATGGAAGCAGGCGTTCACTTTGGTCACCAAACCAAACGTTGGAACCCTAAAATGAAGCCCTATATTTGGGGCAAGCGTAACGGTATTTATATTATTGACTTAACCAAAACCGTCCCTTTGTTTGAACAAGCGTACGAAGCGGTCAAAGCCGTTGCGGCATCAGGCAAAAAAGTAGTTTTTGTCGGCACAAAAAAACAAGCAGCGGATATTGTGGCTGAAGAAGCGACACGTGTTGGTGCTTTATACATCAACAAACGTTGGTTGGGGGGGACTTTAACCAATGCAACCGTCATTCGTGGTCGTATTCAACGCCTACGTGAACTTGAAGAACTCGAAGCCAGCGGTCACTTTGAACGCATGAACAAAAAAGAATTAGCCGTGATGAATCGTACCTTGGCGAAGCTACGTCGTAGCTTAGGGGGATTGAAAAACATGCGTGGCGAACCTGGTTTGGTCGTCGTCGTGGATGTAAAACATGAACTCAATGCGGTATTGGAAGCGCGTAAAGCTGGTGTGCCCATTGTCTCTCTACTTGATACCAATGCGGATCCGAGCCTCTGTGATTACAATATTCCTGGTAACGATGATGCACTAAAGTCCATTCGCTTGATTGTCGGTCGCTTGGCAGACGCCATTGCAGAAGGCAATACAGAACGTGAAAATGCTTTGGCCGTCGCCAAAGAAGCCCAAAAAGCCCCTGCCAAAGAAAAAGCGGCAGAGCCTGAATTGGTGGCCAGCGTCACGGAAGAAGTCATTTCTTAATCACCGTTTATATAGAAGAGGTTCTCCTGATTTTTCACAAAAAAAGAGGCCTCTTCTTTTGAATTAAAGATTCAAAGACATAAATTAAAGGAATTTAAATCAATGATGATGTCAGTATCAATGCAAGCCATTAAAGAGCTCCGTGAACAAACGGGAGCAGGTATGATGGACGTACGCCAAGCCTTGGTGGATGCCGAGGGTGATAAACAAAAGGCGGTTGAATTATTGCGTCAAAAAGGTGCTGCAAGTGCTGAGAAAAAAGCGTCTCGTACCGCTGCAGAAGGTAAAGTGGCTGCTGTTCTAGAAAACGGAATCGGTGCCTTAGTGGAAGTGAACTGTGAAACCGATTTCACAGGCAATAACGAAAAATTCTTGAGCTTGGTTGAAGGAGCTCAAGCCGTTGTCATTGCTCAGGATTATGCCGACGTCGATGCCTTTATGCAAGTGGATTATAACGGCCGTCCTTTAAAAGAACTCTTTACGGATGTCATTACCGCGGTTCGTGAAAACATGAAAGTGGCTCGATTTGTTCGCTATACACCTAGTGAAAATGGATTTGTGCATGCTTATATTCACGCGGGTGGTAAAATTGGTGTTTTGATTGAAACCGCCTGCGAGAATGCTTCGGCCCTGTCTAATGAAGCCTTTACCACCTTTACCAAAGACATGGCCATGCAAATTGCGGCCTTTGCCCCTGAATTTGTCTCACGTTCTGAAGTTCCTATTGCTGAAGTTGAAAACGAAACACGCATTGAACTGGGAAAAGAAGATATTCAGAAAAAACCAGAAGCCATGCGTGCTAAAATTGTCGAAGGTCGGGTTGAAAAGAATTTAGCCACACGCGTTTTGACGTCACAAACGTATGTGAAAGACGGTAGCAAAACCATTACTCAACTCATTGAAGACTTGGGTAAAAGCTTAGGGGGAACCGTATCGATTCGTCGCTTTACACGTTATTCCCTGGGGGAACTCTCTCCTGCTGCTGAAGAAGATTAATTTTTTACAATTGCTAAGACGGGGTGATGTTTAGATCACCCCGTCTTTGTATTGAGATCTAGTCTGCCAAATCGCTGCTTATTCTTGAATATACATTTTATCTTTTAAATATTGACGCACATCTTCTAAACAAGATTGTACAATACGGGTAATCCGTGAACTCGACAATCCCATTTCATCGGCAATGTCCTTGACTTGCATATTTTTATAGAAGCGACATTCCATAATATATTTTTCTCGAGCAGGCAAAGACTTAATGGCACGCTTAACGGCCTTCCCTAATTCAGAAATTTCAAGTTCTTCTTCAGGCGTGGCGGCATCATCCGCAATACAGTCGAAACTTGTTGTACCATCTTCACTGGTTTGTAAGCTATCAATCGATAAAATGGTCTCATACACCGCTTCACGAACGGATTCAATCCCATTATGAGTCTCCTCCGTTGAGTCATTCTCTTTTTTATGTTTCAACGTATACCATTTTAAGCGGACTCTAATTTCATTACGAATCCCCCAACGAATGGCGGTGGCCATGTAAGACACATTCAGACGCGCCATATCTTCAGGGCTTTTATTATTGATGAGATTCTGAACCGCCAAAGCCCCAATACTAATCAGTTCTTCAATTTCTACCATATGAGGGGGAATACGTCTAAATTCGGCACGAGCCACCCGTTCCACTAAATTGAGGTAGTCGGCCACTTGATTACTTTTGGTATTTTGCCGAGGCATCACCGCATACGTATGCTGGCCTTGTACCACAAAATTTTGCTGTAATTGTGGTATCGCGGTTTCAGCAGAAAGAATGGTTTGCGGTATATTCGTGGCCACATTAGGCGGGTTTGAGTTTTTTTTAGGCTGAGAAGGCTTTTGAGGCAACGTCATAAAAAAAGGTTCTCCGTCCATTCACAAGACCACAGAAGCTTCTGTGTAAAGAGGGGCTGTCTAGAATGTCGACGATTAAAACCCAAAGCATAGAGGCCTCCATCAAATAACGGAGGCCTCTACTCTTATAAAAGCTAAAAAGAAAGACGAAACGCGTCTAAGCTTCGACGGAATGCCCTTTAAATTTAGACATCATCGCTTCTGCAATGCTATTAGGCATGGGTTCATAGTTCGCAAATTCCATGCTGAAGGTACCACGACCCTGCGTTTTAGAACGTAGATCCGTGGCGTAACCAAACATTTCACCCAAAGGAATGGTGGCTCTGACAATCGTACCACCCGTTCCCGTGACAGGCTCCATGCCTTCAATACGACCACGACGACTGGACAAATCACCAATCACATCACCCATAAAGTCATCTGGCACTTCGACTTCAACCTTCATGGTGGGTTCAAGTAACTGAGGCCCCGCTTTAGGAACACCCGCCTTTAGGGCCATAGATCCTGCAATTTTAAAGGCCATTTCACTAGAGTCTACATCATGGTAGCTACCGTCATACAAGGTTGCTTGAACATCGATCATTTCAAACCCTGCAATAATACCGCCTTTTAAAGCTTCTTCAACCCCTTTAGACACAGGCTGAATGTATTCTTTCGGCACCACACCGCCCACAATTTTGTTGACGAATTTGTAACCTTCGCCGCGGCCAAGGGGTTCCAAACGCAACCAAACATGACCAAATTGACCACGTCCACCTGATTGACGAACAAACTTTCCTTCTACTTCAACCATTTTGGTAATGGTTTCTCGATACGCGACCTGAGGTTTGCCCACACTCGCGTTGACTTTAAATTCACGAAGCAGACGATCCACAATAATTTCGAGGTGAAGCTCACCCATCCCTGCAATAACCGTTTGAGCGGATTCTTCATCCACACGCACACGGAAGGTAGGATCTTCTTCAGCCAATTTAATCAAACTCATGGACAGTTTATCTTGATCCGCTTTGGAATTCGGTTCAATGGCCACCTCAATAACAGGTTCAGGAATAAAGATGGATTCCAAAATCACTTCATTGCCTTCCGTGGTCAAGGTATCTCCCGTTGTGGTGTTTTTAAAGCCCACACAAGCAAAAATATCACCCGCGCGCACTTCATCAATTTCCACACGAGCATCCGCGTGCATTTGCACAATACGGCTCACTCGCTCTTTTTTACCTTTGGTGGCGTTCACAATGTAGCTGCCCCCACTCATCACACCACTGTAAGCGCGACAAAACGTCAAACGACCCACGAAAGGATCTGTCATGATTTTAAAGGCCAAGGCGGCGAAAGGTTCATCATCACTGGACTGACGAATAATTTTGGTTTCACGGTCCATGGCTAGCCCTTCAATAGGAGGCACATCATTCGGCGCGGGCAAGTAGTCGACAACCGCATCCAACAACGGTTGAACCCCCTTGTTTTTAAAGGCCGTTCCACACAAGACAGGCACAATCTTTACCGCACAAACAGCCTTGCGCAACGCTTGCTTAAGCTCAGCCGTGGCAATGACTTCCCCGCCCAAATAGCGTTCCATTAAGGCATCATCATTTTCAACAATCGCTTCGACCAACGTTTCCCGTGCCAAAGTCGCTTCATCCAGCATATCCGCAGGAATCGCTTCAATGCGAATATCTTTACCAATATCATCATAAAAACGAATCGCATTAAATTCAACCAAATCGATGACGCCCAAGAAGTTTTCTTCTGCACCAATGGGCAATTGAATAGGCACTGCATTGGCTTTAAGACGGTCTCTCATTTGACCGACCACACGGGTAAAGTTAGCACCTGTACGGTCCATTTTGTTGACAAACGCCATACGAGGCACTTTATAACGATCCGCTTGACGCCAAACGGTTTCAGACTGAGACTGAACCCCACCCACTGAACAGAAAACGGCACAAACGCCATCAAGCACGCGCAAGGAACGTTCCACTTCAATGGTGAAATCCACGTGACCAGGGGTGTCAATAATATTAATTTGGTAATCTTTCCAAGACGTGGTAATCGCGGCGGACGTAATGGTAATACCCCGTTCACGTTCTTGCTCCATCCAGTCGGTCACGGCGTTACCGTCATGCACTTCACCAATTTTATGCACTTTGCCTGAATAAAACAAAATACGTTCCGTCGTGGTGGTTTTACCCGCATCAATGTGGGCGGCAATACCGATATTACGAACTTTAGAAAGGGGGATTTTACGAGCCACGAGATTAGATTCCTTTTGGAGTTGAAATAAAACGAATAAGGGACATAAATTCATTTTACCCTAAAAGATATGGAAATTCAAACACGCCTGAAGATATTCAATCCTTGGAGCGCACGTTTTTTGATTTACACCGCCAAATTCGAGGCGTCAAGCCGTAAACGACCCCTCAACACCGCGCACAAAAAGGTATTTACATGTTTTTATGTCCATGTTAGCCTTATTAAGCTATTTCAAACGCTTTAATATAATTTAAACAAATGAAAGTGTGTCCTTGCTTTAATGAATTCTCTTTTCCTAGCTTTTTTCATAACACGAATGTGATGCGATAATCCCTCCTTAATAATACCCTGCTTCCTTCTCTTCTTTATATTTTTTACGCTAGGAAAAATAGTGTTATGGTCTTTGTTTCGCAGTCTAAATTGCGGATTACCCCCATTGCGTATCCGCTAGATCAAAATGAAAATGTCTCTTTGCCGTCTGTCCTGAGGGAAGATGCCCCTATTGCAACGGCGCCTCCCAAAGCCAAAAGTCGCCCTCCCCTCATTCAAAAGAAAAAAGAAGACCCGAAAAAAAAGTCACACTGGATGACCAATGCAGGCTTTCAACTCTATGCGGTCGTCGGAGCGATTAAAACCGTCTCCAGCCTAAAGCGCGGCTTTGAATTTGGAAACCCCACCTTACTTCTAGGCAATACCGCTTTATTGGCGTCCTTTCCCGCCGTTTTTTGGTCGCATGGATTTTATGCCAAAGCCTTTATGTTGGTGGCCAATCATTTGTCTGAAATGGCAGAAGCCACCATTGGCTATAATGACCGTGTCACCGCGGAAGCCCACAAGGCACGCGAAAAGGGTTATAGCGTCCCTCCCTTAGACATTAAGGGCATGAAAGGATTTCAACATTGGTTTAATCGAGACTTATTAAAACGTACGCTTCGCTTCCGCAACACCACAAACGACAAACACCAATTTAAAGAAGCCACCGCTTTTATTGTGAATGATTTAAAATATGCGGAAAAACAATTACAAGGTACCCTTCATGCCGGGGGGCAATGGATCAAAGAAGCCTCTAAAAAAGTGGTGAATCCTCAGTATAAAATGAAATGGCCAGAACGATTCAAAGTGGATTCCTTAGCCAGTGGATCCCTTGAAAATATCAAGATCCAAAAAAACATCTACCATGCGGAAACTACAGGAGCCTTCGGCGGGATTGTCGGCGTGATGATTGAAACCGTGGCAGACAGTATCGGCGTTAATCATGTGGCCAAGATTTTTACCCGCCCCGCCTTACTCGTGGCCAACCTGTTACAAACCACCGCCGCCTTATGTGGCGCCAAGCAATTGTATTTTAGACCCGATGCACAACAGAAAAAATCCCCCAAGTTTAAAAATATGGCCTATCAGGAAGCAGGCGGGGTCGTTTTAGAAGCCGTCGGTGCCGCGAGCTGGTCCAATGACTGGCTTTTGGGGATTTATCGAATTGGTTCCGCCTTAAGAATGCCCTACCGTAAGCATAAAACCAAATTGACCACCAATGAAGCAGGCCAAGTCGTTGAACTCAAAATACTGACCCCTGCGGTGAAAAAAGCCTTATTTACGGAAAATTTGTCTTTTGTGGCGGATGTCGTGGCCGCTGGGCTCATTTTAGGGGCGCCCTTAATCGCGTGGTGGGAAGCCAAACATCGTAAAAGTCTCAATCCCGTCGAACGTTTAAAGTCCACACCCAAGCAACAGGCAAAACCCAACGTATCATCCAAGGTTCAGTCCGTTTCTTATCCTCGTTTGTCGCAGAACAAATCCCCTGTCGACACGCAAAATCTAAAGGCCCCATTGGCTTCTCAGGCATTTGCATAAAGCCTTTTGCAATCATGATGTTTGCTATACAATAGAATTAATCATCGTCGTCTTAGTCAAGAAACACGTTTATTATGCGCCCTCTCGCTGTGCATAAACCGTGAAGGAGCATTCGCCCAATGGATTTTTTATATCAACCCATGATTGAAGCCTTAACGTTTTTAAAAGGCATTTTAGGGAATTATGGTTTCGCTATTATTGTGTTTACCGTACTAATGCGCGTGCTCTTATGGCCTTTAAACACCAAGCAAACCGAGTCCATGAAGGCCATGCAGTCCATGCAACCCAAGTTAAAGGCCTTGCAAGACCAATATAAAGATGACCCCGCCACCATGCAAAAAGAAGTCATGGCCTTTTACGCGACCAACAAGTTTAATCCCTTGGCAGGTTGCTTGCCCATGCTTTTGCAAATCCCTATTTTTATTGCCTTATACGGTGCTTTGTCTTCCCCCGCCTTCATGCAGTTGGCTGGGCAAGAACACTTTGGATTTATTCAACACTTACACCACACGTGGCGCTCTAATGGGGGAGACCCTTTAGACCATATCATGGCGGTGGACAGTAGTAGTCGTCAGTTTGAAGCAGGTAAAACCTTAGACGTCTATTTAAAAGGCTTGGATGCCCCTGAACAAATTGCGGTGAAAAGCCTGCGTATGAATGATGTCAAAAAACTCTATGCCGTGGAGCCTCAGCCCCCGATTGCGGGCAAACCCCTGCACTTCACCATTCACCAAAGTGACTTAGGCTTTGATGATGCCTACAGCAAAAACATTGTTAAGCTTCAGGGAAGCGTGATGAATGTAGCCTCTAAAGAATTAGAAACGCTTAGCTTCACCCCAGCACAGGGTGCCACGGCCTTTCAAAGTGAAATTCCTACGCGAAAAACAGAAACCACCTACCATTACGGGGTACTGGCTTTAATTGTGATTTACGGCTTACTGAGTTGGGCGTATCAGTGGTCTATGACTTTGATGTCTGGAACACCCACGCCTGCAGAAGGGCCACAAGCCTTGATGAACAAGTTTATGCCGCTGCTCTTTGCCGTTTTAATGTTGATTATTCAGATTCCTGCAGGCGTCATGCTTTATTTGGTGACCACCATGGTCATGATGCTTGTTCAGAACTTGTATCTGTATAAGAAAAACCCACCCACGTTGAGCTCGCCTGACGCCAAGCTTCAAGTGGTGGATGTAAATTAATGTAACAAAGGGGCCCCTTGCCCGCACCTTTAAAAGATGCGTCGTCTTGTTTACTTGAGCTAATACATTATGCTCCCTCACCAAATTGAGGGAGCATTTTTTAGAGTAGACGTCAACGCAAAAATGCGAGGCTTCCGAGACATTTTGCGGACGTCGTGGCCGTAAATGATGCGAGGAGGTGGGGATTGAGGGGGGATTTTCAAGGGGGGACGAAGGGGAGGAGAAACGCAATGCGTCCTTCCCCGTCCCCCCTTGAACGGATTTAGAGGTGTCGGAGAACCTTTTTCCGTAAAAAGGTCTCTGACGGCACAAGCTAAAAATGCAGAGAAAAAGGCCCTTGGACTAAAGCCAAGCGTCACAAAGGTGCATTAAAAGCCCGCGCGCGATTTCATCCTTAGGCGCTTTAGCCAAAAAATGGGGGGCCTGTGTTTCATCGGTCCATAGTAGCGTCATTTCATTGTCAGGCTGATGAAAGGCAATATCTTCGCGCCCAATGGCATTCACCGCCAAGGCATCCGCCCCCTTACGGCGTAGTTTTTCATACAGGGGGGTGTAATCTCCCGTTTCACTTTCCGCGGCAAAGCCCAAGACTTTTTGATGCGGTTGCTTCATGGCGCACGCTTCTTTTAAAATATCAGGGGTGATTTCTAAATCCAGCGTGTAATGAGCACAGGCTTCGCTTTTCTTAATTTTACCCGCTTGGGGAGATCGAGGTCTAAAATCACTGACGGCAGCCGCTTTTAAAAGCCAATCCTGCTGAGCAAACGCCTTTAAAACGGCGGTTCTCATTAAATCAACGCTGGGGCAATACTGCACCTGATACGGCCTACTTTCAAAAGCATCCAGAGGGGTGGCGCTGATCAGCGTGACGTCGGCTCCCATGGCGTAGGCTTCATCTGCCAAGGCCCGTCCCATTTTTCCACTGGAGCGATTCGTCAGCACGCGTGCAGGGTCTAAGGCTTCTTGCGTGCCCCCTGCGGTGACCAGTATTTTTTTCCCCACCAAGCGATGAGCCTGAGGATGCAAGGCTTTATACAAGGTCAGTAAAGTCCATGCATCAGGCGCCAAATGCCCTGACCCTGTTTCCCCACAAGCCAATAAGCCTTCAACAGGCGGCACCATAAACACATGAGGCAAGGCGCTTAACAGATCTAAATTGCGTTGTGTTAAGGGATGTTCCCACATACGGCGATTCATGGCAGGGGCAATCACAATGGGCTTCGCATCAAAACACAGGGCCGTTGCGGTGAGTAAATCCCCCGTTAATCCTTGTGCCAGTTGAGCCAAACTATTCGCCGTAGCGGGGTAAATCAGGAGTGCATCCCCCCATTGCGCCAAACTAATATGTAGCGGTACGCCTGCTTCATCCACCGCGTGATGTTCCGCCGTCGCCTTTTTTTTACTGAGGCTCGACAAGGTTAAGGCGGTGATAAACTGAGGCGCTTCTTGGGAAAGAATGGGATGAACCGCTTCCGCTCCCAATCGCTGAAGGGTGCGAATCAAATCCGCACTTTTATAGGCCGCAACACTTGCACAAACGCCTAAAACAATACGGTTACCGTGAAAAAACATGAAGAGTCCTCATCTTTTCTTTAGGCCACCCTTGAAAAGGGTACCGTGTATGATGTAATGCCATACAGACTAGCACAAAAAAGGGCGCCCATTGGTTTTATGCTCAATATGATGTACCCGTGTTAAGAAAATCATAATTATTTCGTGTCAACAAAAAACAATCCCTGTTCGACCGTGATGAGGAGTCAAAACCATGGCAGGCTATCCCTATAGCAACCCCTATAGCATGAATCCCTATGCGTATAATCCCTACGCCCAGTATGGAATGTCCACGACTTACCCCTATGGGACCTACCCCCAAGTCAATATCCCTTCGCCTTATTCCCCTTATGGAACAGGCTATTATACTCCAGAGGCCAATCCTGGCTATTATGTGCCCCCCCAACATAACGTCCCCGTACAGCATGATCCGTGGCCCCCACAAGCCCCTGTGACGCCTCATTATACGTATCCCACGCCAAACACCCCCCCTCCTATGGCCACACCTCCCATGAGGCCTGCTCCTCAGGCGCACCGCGTCTATTATGCCCCTGCCCCACCAAAAAATGATAACAGTGGCTGGATTTTAGGCGGCCTCAGTGCCTTAGCCCTAACGGCAGGCGCGATTTATCTCGGCAAAACAAAGAACATTAAATATCTCACCCCCTTCGCCGACAAAAGCGTCGACGTTTTACAAAAAGGGTGGAAGGGACTACGCAACGGCGCAGAAACGGCTTGGCAATGGACGAGTGACCATGCAAAAAATGCGTGGACTTGGATACAAGACCGCTTTAAACCCTAGCGCGGCCTACCGATGAGTCATACTATTTTTATCATGGGTAGATAAGTCAATCAGGCATTTATCCGTCGTCCCCTTTATGTTAGATTAAAGTAAATCAAACTTGTAACTCACAAAGGATCAACGGATGAATCACACCCCCTTTCATACGGATGAACCCACGCTCTTGGTCGCGATGGTCGGACCGCGCGCGGGCTATCTCCAAATCGCGCCTCGTGTGGTGACCAGCGAACACGCGGAAGTCCCCCCCTTATTATTTCAAGCCTGCCAAACGTGGGCCAGTTTTCTGCAAACGCAAGCAAGCGTCGCCAAAGTCTACTGGCTACAATGGAGTGAAGTCGTCACGCATTTGCATTGGCATCTTTACCCTCGCTGGGTAGAAGACCCTCTCAAAGGGGTAGAGGCCTTCAACGCACGTCATG
Organism: Vampirovibrio sp.; assembly: GCA_050916035.1. GTDB lineage: Bacteria > Cyanobacteriota > Vampirovibrionia > Vampirovibrionales > JAJTHC01 > JAJTHC01. The sequence continues at coordinate 432,362 of CP050876.1, forward strand.
ACCTCACCGCTCAAAGGCCGTGGGACTTACATTGGCAAATGGCTTTATACCAGTGGGCCGAACGCTATAGTGTCACCATTCTTGATCCTGAAGGGGTCCTTAGCGCTCCAGAGACCTTCGTGCAAGAAGCCCCCTGAAAAACAGAAAGCCCCACAGGTGACCCCTCCCTTTAGATTGAGTCAAGCCCTTCTTCATCAGTGGATGCTACACGCCATGCAAGTAGCAGAGCGTTCCCTTCCTTTGGATGTGCCTGTGGGGGCCGTGCTTTTAGATGAAACAGGTCATTTGGTCGGTGAAGGCTGGAATACGCGTGAAGCCTTACAAAATCCTTTAGGGCATGCTGAATTAAATGTCCTTCAAAACGTTTGTCAACAAAAAGGCCAATGGCGTTTGGCGTCCCACACCTTAATTGTCACCCTAGAACCCTGTCCCATGTGTCGCGAAGCCCTTAAACAAGCGCGGGTGGGACAAATTATTTTTGGAGCCTTTGCTAAAAAGAGAGAAGACCCAAGCCCTCAAATCGCTCGTCCGTCCAAGCCTCCACTCGGAGGGATTTTAGAATCGGAAAATCAGGCACGTTTAGAAGCCTACTTCCAAAGCAAGCGATAAACAGCGATAAAATTAGGGCGTGCCGACATGATCTAAATGGCCGTCATGGCTTGGCAGGCTTGAGAAAGCTCCTGAAATAAAGGGGAAGACAGATAACGCTCCCCATTAGAACATTGAATGGTGACAATTAATTTACCGCGATTCTCAGGACGCTTCGCCACTTGTAAGGCCACCGCAACATTCGCCCCTGATGAAATTCCCGACAACATCCCTTCTTTTAAGGCAAGGGCTTTGGCGGTTTCAATCGCGGTTTGAGAATCCACCGTTATAATTTCATCAATCAAGGAAACGTCTAAGGCGGGGGGAATAAATCCTGTGCCAATGCCTTGAATCAAATGAGCCCCCGAAGGCTGGCCACTCAATACCGCACTTTCCGCAGGTTCTACGGCAATGATTTGAACGGCAGGGTTTTGCGCTTTGAGATAACGCGCTACCCCTGTCAAGGTCCCCCCTGTCCCCACACTGGCAATAAAAATATCGACGTTTCCTTCCGTATCCGCCCAAATTTCTGGGCCTGTCGTCCGTTCATGAATACCTGCATTGGCGGGGTTTGAAAATTGATCCAACAAATACGCATGGGCCAACGTCTGACTTAAGCGTTTGGCTTCATCACAGGCCCCTTGCATACCAAGGTGAGCAGGGGTCAAATGAAGTTCGGCCCCATAGGCTTTTAAAATCACCCGACGCTCCAGCGAACAGGTTTCGGGCATGATAATCCGTAGACGATACCCTTTAACCGCGGACACCATAGCGAGGGCAATCCCGCTATTACCGCTACTCGGTTCGATCAACAGCGTGTGTTCGGGATGAATCAAGCCCTTCGCTTCAGCGTCTTCAATCAACGCCAAGCCCACACGGTCTTTAATACTGCCCCCTGGCAAGCGCGATTCTTGCTTCACCGCAATACGTGCGGTATCCCCTTGATTCAGGGCGTTCAGTCGCACCAAGGGGGTATGGTGAATCGTATCGGTAATACAGTCAACCAGCATATAAAAAATCCTTTAATGGCCCTTTTAATAGGGGGGAAATAATAAGGGGACGAAACCTATAAAACCATTGTAGCAAAGAAGTATCCTTGTGTTGAGAGGACCTTTTCTTTTCAATCATCAACGCTGCCGTGTCGCTTGTTCGACTCGGGTTCACCGTTGAATCACCGACACACCATCCCAATTCAGACGAGTCAAAATACTTCGCAAGTGGTCTTGATACTGTTGATGCCAATCCGCATCCGACTCAAAATAGGGAAGCCTGCCTAAAAATCGCCAACTGGGATTTTCAAACAACGCATTTTGCCACGACGATTCTAAGGTATCTCGAGGAGACGCTTGGGTCATCAACACATTGAGTGAATGCCACGGGCCTAAATCCTCTAAGGCTTCCAAGAGTGAAAAATCAGCCTCTTGGTCAGGACGGCACAAATAAAGTAAACTCACCTGAAGCTTGGGCAGTAAGGGTTTGACTAAGCTGGCTTCATGGGCATTCATAACCACATAACGATAATGCTTCGCCAAGAGTCGAGGCCATCCATAGGCTAGGGCCTTTTCAACACAAGGGTCTTCTAAAAAATCAGACGCCCGATGGGTACCCTCCCCTTGACGCCTATCTGCTTCAGACGCTTGTTCAGAATGAGCCTGTAAACTAAGGCCATCATGCACCCCGATAATCGGGTAGGGGGTTTCCGCCAAGTGCCAGTCCAGTTCAGGACAATGGGTCCATTTATGAGTCTGTATTTCACGCAAAGCCTCCACCAAGGCCACCCCCTGAAAGGATTTTAAGGAAGCCTCCCCTTTTAGCTTACGTAAAATACCACAATCCGCCGTGGCATCCATCCACAAGGTGGGGGCTGCACATGACTGCATCATGCTAAACAACGCTTCAATAAACGTTGATTTCCCGCTGTCTGCTTCACCAGCCACCACCAAGATGCTGGTGTTTAGGGAGCTAATGAGCATTCATCCCTATAAATTTACCGTCAACTCTCGCGTCACTCATGTGCGTGCCTTTTGCTCCATCACGATCAATACCCATCCCTGCGGATAGACCCATTCTAAAGCATAATGTTATACTAGGCAAATCCATGTCAATGCCTCGCTCGAATGAAAACCCCGAAGAAAGCCGTCACCCGTCCATGTTCAATGCCTTCAGTTTTGCCTTAAGAAAATTGGCCTGCGCTTGGAAACGTCCCGTTTCTCCTGATTTATGGGTCATGAATTTGGATGTCGCCACCCATACCCGACCCTTAAGTGCTGATTTAATCACACGGCGTCAAGACTTACTCACCCGTTATCCCTTAGATCAAATCACCGCGCCCTCCTGGTCATGGGTACGGCTCGAATCCCTATATCAGTTGGATCAATTAGACCGTTGTCGACAAGCCTTGCCTCCCTTAGAAGGTGAACATTGTCACTGGGTGGATGTAGGAAGCAAAAACGGCGCGCTTCTCCCCGCCTGTTGGGCGGTGGCAAAGACTTTCAGCCAATCGGTTCGGGTGACAGGCGTTGAAGTGGACCCTTATCGACATTATCTGGATGGCTACACCCGTGGCGATTATGCACAGGGGCTGGTGAAACAGATTCAAGCACAATTTCAACAGGATCTTCACTTTGTAGAAACCGATATTTGCAACTTTGCCAAGCATGCGCCCGCCACCGCCCATGTGGTGTCTTGTTTTTTACCCTTTGTCTTAGCCCATGAACACCACGCATGGGGGCTACCCCAAACCCTCTTTAATCCTTTAAAGGTTTTAGACGCCTTATGGGCCTTATTAAAACCACAAGGCTTCTTAATTTTAACGAATTTAAGCGAAAGTGAAGTCGCCGTTCAAGCCCATTTAATCGAAACTTTAGCGGATTCGCTGGCTCAAAAAGGACAAGGGCTCCGCATCATTTTAGAGGCGCTTCCGCACCCCAGTCAATTTATGAAACTCGAAGAAGAAAGGCGTTATCTATGGATGCTCCAAAAAATAGATCTTTTTCCCCCTTGCGTTTAGTGCTCGCCACAGGGAACCTCCATAAAGTGCAAGACATGCAAGAAGTCTTTACCCAAGCAGGTCTTGCCATTGTAGTACTCCTACCCCCACCTTTAGACGGATTAGAAGAAAATGAAGCCACCTTTGCAGGCAATGCCCGTCTCAAAGCGGATTTTGTCAAAACGTTTGCTCGAAAAGAAGGGGCCCAATTCACCTTAGGGGACGATTCTGGTTTTATCGTAGACGCCTTGGCGGGGCATCAAGGCTTAGACGCCTTCCCTGGTGTACACTCCAATCGCTGGTTGGCAGGCGCGAGCAATGATATACAGCGTTGTGAGGGAATCTATCATTTAATGCGTGAACATTCTAATCGACACGCCCGCTTTGTCTGTGCGCTTGCACTCCTTCATTTAGAAACGGAGGAATGGACAGAAGTCGAAGGACAGTGCGCCTTGCTCATCCGTCAGGATGAAACCTTACGAGGAAGCCACGGTTTTGGATATGATCCCATGGTTCACCCCGTCGAAGCAGGCACAGGGAACGTCCTTCCCATGACCATGGCAGAACTCAGCTTGGCCGAAAAAAATAAACGTAGTCATCGGGCCAAGGCGCTGCATCTCCTGATTAAAACTTTAGAGAAATATACGCCTTAAGGTGAATCTATTGACGCGATAAAATAGCTAAACTAAAAGAATCTAAGATGCAACACCGATTTGAAGTATATACGCCAGTCATAGGCCTAAAAGGACCACCATGAATTATAAAGAACCTCCTTCGTCTTCGGCTCGCTTACATCAGCAACACGCTAAGCAATACGAAGCCCAGCAAATCATGACCGCCAGTAAAGAACAATTACTCGTCATGCTTTATGACGGCTCCATTCGCTTTTGTAAAATTGCCAAAAAAGGTATTCATGAAAAAGACTATGAAAAATCAAATACACACTTATTAAAAGCGCAGAATATCATTGCGGAATTTATGGCCAGCTTAGATTTAAAAATCGGAGGGGCTGTGGCAGAAAATTTAATGACCTTATACGAATATTTGCATCATGAATTGATACAAGCCAATATACAAAAAGACACGGCACGCGTTGACAATGTCCTAGGGCATTTAGTCGACCTTCGGCAAACATGGGTCAAAGCCATCGAATTAGCCCAAAAAGACGCCAAAGCCCAAGCAAACATACCCTAAAAACGTAAAGGAATACGGCGGCTGTGACACGTTCGGTTTATGAGATTTTTCAAGAATTAGAGTCGCTTTTAGTTGAAGTGGAACGGCTCACCATGACTTTAATCGCGGGTTTGGCGCAAGCCCCTGAGCATATAGAAGAAGGCTTGACGCCTGAATTAATACAAGCCTCCCTATTACGAGGGAGCTTATTACATCAAGCCCACGCCTTGTCGAGCAACGTCACCTTAGACCCTGAAGATCATCAGTGTCTATTGAAAAAGCTACAACAACTCAATCACTTTGACACCCGCTTAGGGGTAGCGTTAGACGCGCATCACCGCTTATTGCGTGGTGAACTTCAAAAAACCATGACGGCCCAAGCACAGCTAAAAGTGTACCACGTCCAAGACACGCCCCCTGAGCACTACTTAGAAGAAGCCTAACCCCTTTTAAGCGATGAGAACAGGTTACTTGAAGAATGGCACGGGGCTGTCCGGCTTAACCACCATGGGACGACGCTCCCTCTGCGGGAGCGGGAGCTCCACCACCGCCACCAAAATTAATCGTTGGCAAGCTAATATTGGCATGGCTGGCTTCTACCCATGTCCCAAAAACAGCCGCACATAATCCACCGATCACACCCCAACCCACGAGATGATCCAAAGGGGGTACATATTTTAAGAACTTACTTAAGGTATCCTTCTTTTTAAGGCTTAAAACGGCATGCGGATCAAAAGGAATCGGTAGATCCTCCATAGACAAGCTCCCTTGCTTCGCACGGTTTAAAGGCTTTGTTTGACGAATCGCACGCAGGTTGGAAGATTTATCTTTAGCCCATGGCCATCTGACCCCTTGTTGCGTGTGCTGCTTAATACGAGGACGTCCCTCTGAACCTTTTCCATAGCGTCCGAGCTGACGTACCACAGGAAGCTTCCATAAATCTTCCGCAATACGAGACCCTAAATCATGTTCTAATTCTTCGGTAAAGGCTTTACGGTAATAACGCATTTCTTTGCTTGGCTTATGTTCAATGACGTCAAAGGCATAACCAGAAGGATGCCCCCGACGATCGACAATATTGTCCGCCGTAATGGTGGCTTGAGCTTGAGTCCCTAAGACACTGGCCCGATAACGCGTGGAGGGTTCATCCAAGAATTGAACATCTAAAAAGGGACTGTTATAACGCGTATTGTTTGGATCTAGCAAACGCGCTACGGGTTCATAGGCGGTTAAAAAACCAAAAAATCCATTGCGTTTAGACCTTAAAATACTGACACTTTCCCCCGTGGGATTTTGACCCGCTTGTTTCCAAAAATCATTTTTAGACCCCACCCCATTTTTTTGATACCGCACGCGATAAAAGTGACCGTCTTCTCCACGACCCGCTAAAATCTGGCCAGGAACCAGCTTGCCGTCTTCTTCGGCTTGTCGAATTTTGGTATAGTGAAGGAGCCCCTTAATCATCACCGCCAAGGTAAAGCCTTCGCTAAAATGTCCGACAACATTCAAGGTACTGCCTTGTAAAAATTCGATTTTAGAATCGTCCTTTTCTTTGGTCAACACAGAAGACAAAAGGCGATTGAGTAAGGGATCTCTTTCTATACTACCGTTTTTATTTTCTTCTTTTTTCTCTTCACCTTCTTCTTTCACGTGCTTGGCATGGGTCGCTTGCTGAGCCAAAGTCGCCTTAGACACATTACCCAAGGTGGCAAGATCTGCTCCGCCTGCCCCATGAGCGACATGAGCCTCTTGACCTTGGCGTGCCAAGGAAGCAGAAGTCGTCAGAGTGGGCATCATTGAAAAAGGAGTCATCATAAAATGCATGAAGAGAAAGACCTCAGTTAAAAAGGAGAAAGAACCTTACCATTTAGGCTTCTTTCAGCCATCAACAGTAAAAAGGCGACGTGAAATCCGTACGGAGCAAAGATCCAAACGTCAGGAAACACTTTCCCTACTATACTGGATTTCTTATTTCGATACAAGGTTTACAAACGCTTAAAACCCACTGCCATTATTTTTGTGCGTTTTGGGGTTTAGATTTTTTCACTTTTTCAGCATTCACAATCTGCCCGTTTTCATCAAAAATCGGCAAATGTTGTTCTTCAATAGGTTTCATGGTTTCTACTAGGGGCGCTTGACTAGTTTTAATCGTATTTTTGATGGGTTTTGACGCTTTTTGTGTAATTGGGGTGGACGTGCTTGCCTCTGTTGGAGGCTCTACTGGAGCAATATCCGCCTTAAGCACAGGCGTAATATCCACAGGGGTTTCTTTGGCCCGCTTATTTTCAATACTAAAACGATGATTTTGATCAATCAATATTTTTTCTTTACGGTGTTGTCGAATGGGGTCCGAATGGTTTTCCCCCGCACGGCTGTGAAGAATAATATCAATGCGTCTGTTTTTAGCCCGATTACTCGGCGTACTGTTGGACGTTACAGGGCGACTGTCTGCATAGCCCACCGCCACTAAATCAGACGGTGTAAACTTATGGTGGTCTATAAAATAGCGTACCACCGTACAGGCACGAGCAGAAGATAATTCCCAATTCGATGGGTAACGTCCAAAAATAGCGGTATTGTCGGTATGTCCTTCAATATGAATCAGATGCGTTGGGACGCTTTTAAGTAAACGACTGGCGATTTCATCCACAAAGCGAAGGCTTTTGGGATTTAAATTGGCTTCTCCTGAAGGAAAAAGTAAACGACTGTCAAAACTAATTTTTAAGCCTCGTTCCTGTAATGTCACTTCTAAACCCCGTAACGGGACTCCCTCTTTCCCGTCGACTTGTTCTTTCAAACCGAGAGCTGGACTTAAATTTTCGGCCCCCATTGCATCTTTCAATTTTTCAGCAAGACCATTCGCCACTTCGTCTAATTCTTCCATCAAGTCTTCTAGAGCCTTTTTTTCCCCTTGGGTTAAGGTTAAGCTATCGAATTGACCAATCACCCCTTCGCCTTTTCCTGTTTCTTCAAACATCGGGTTAGGTTTGTCCGTCGGCGTACTTTGCCCTGTGAGAACTGAAGAGATCCCTTTTAAAAGCGTTTCTTGTTGAAAGGATTTTTTAATTTCTTGCGCCACCCCCGTGCTGTCTGTTAATTTGGAGGTGGCAATAGCGTACAAGGCGGTAAACGTGGCAAATAACAAGGTAATAAAATCAGCATAAGACACCAGCCAACGTTCTAGATTTTCATGTTCAGGGTGTTTTTTATGCCGTGCCATTCGGTGACTTTCTCTTCTCTTACACGCTTTACTCACGATTCATTGCTTTTTTAGTATAAGGGATGAACACAGAAGATACGGGCGAAAGTATTCAAAATTCATACAAAAAGCTCCCTTTCAATCAAGAAAGAGAGCTTTACCTTTTAAGTTAATTTAAATCAATAAATTAAGCAGAAGCGCCAGCGGAAAGCGTTTGTTCTAAAGCGTTTAAGGCCGCATCATAATTAGGCTCATTGGTCACTTCAGCAACGATTTCACTGTAGGCAATTTTACCTTGTGCGTCAATAATAATCACTGCACGCGTTAATAAACGTAAATCAGACAATAACAATCCGTAAGCTTGAGCAAACTGAGTGTTACGGTGGTCACTCAATGTGGTGGTTTCCATATTTTCTGCACCACAAAAACGAGCTTGTGCAAAAGGTAAATCGACGGAAACCGTTACAAATTCAACATTCTTTTTACCATTTAATTTTTGGTAAAATTGACGACTTTGAATTTGGCAAACAGGCGTATCCAAAGAAGGGACAACGTTTAAGAAAACGGTTTTGCCTTTGTAGTTGGCCAAGGTAACGGTTTCAAGCTTGTTATTCAACAATTCAAAGTTTGGCGCCTGTTGCCCTACTTGAATTTCTTTACCCTGTAACTGCATCACATTACCTTTGAAGGTCACTTGAGTGGTCATAGACATTTCCTTTTAGATTCATTAAAAACTGTTTAAAACATAAGATGCTTCAAACTTCTTTTACTCTAACAGACTTTAATGGAGAGGGGAACCTTAGTTAAGCTTCTCTTAAAGATTCTATGACAAAACTCGTCTACATAATTGACAGGACTGTTCTAACCATGCCAACGCGAGGGCATCTTTTTCAAGTAGCCGTGGGGTCAAGCGCTTAAGAATGGCTTGATGATAGTCCAGCAACCATTGTTTTTCCTGAGGACTTAACCATTGCGGATCGATTAAATGCGACGCAAAAGGAATCCAATTCAACAGTTCAAAGGCATACCACGTGGGTTGTGGCGTACCCGCTTGAAGAGAAAGCGAGGGGGCTTCAATCACCAAAGCCAAATTTTCCAAGCGAATGCCCCCCCAGTCCGGGACATAATAGCCTGGTTCAATACTGTTAATACTGTGAAGCGGCAGAGGCTCCGTATACGCTTTTGAAATCCCGTTGGGGCCTTCATGCACATTTAAAAAGCAACCCACCCCATGGCCTGTCCCATGGCCGTAGTCATAACCTGCCTGCCAGAGCGGGTGACGACAAATCCCGTCAATCTGTGCGCCACTACTCCCTTTCGGAAATACTGAAGAGGCGCCCGCAATATGAGACTTTAAAACGTGCGTATAGGCCTTTTGATGTTCAGCACTAGGCACCACGCCTGCAAACGTGGTACAGCGGGTAATGTCCGTGGTTCCAAAGGGATACTGCGCCCCCGAATCCAGTAAAATCCAATCCCCCGCTTGAGCAAAAACCGTTTCCGAAGGGGTACCGTAGTGAATAATCGCCGTATTGGACGCAATACCTGCAATGGTATTAAAGCTTAAATCTACACTGCCTTCCGCACGGTAAAAGGCCTCTATACACTGAGCGATATCACGTTCAGAAACGGAAAGACCCGCGTGGGCTTGAGCATCGAGCCACGCCAACGTACGAACCACCGCCACGGAAGAGCGAAGATTGGCTTCTCGCATACCCTGTCTTTCTTCAGGAGTCTTGATGGCTTTTGCAGCTTGAATTAAATTCAGTCCTACTTTAAAGCTTATGCTAGGGTCAGTCAAGTGATTTAAAATGGCTTGAGAATGCGCAGAAGGGGTCCAATAAAGGGTGTGACCCTTTGCCAAAGGTGGGAGTATGTCCCAAAAGCCTTCATACGGGTGAAGCGCTATCCCTTGGAGCGTCAATTGTTTTAATGCGTTTTGCGTCAGATCATCGGTCGCCGTAGGAGTCGCGAATAAGCACGCCTGTGTCATATCCACCCACATAAAGGCTTTAAAGACAGGGTTATACGGAATATCTTGGCCTCTGGTATTCGTGAGCCATGCGATATCATCCAGCTTACTAATCAGTAAGCCTGTCGTATTAGCCTCTCGCAAAGAGTGACGTAAGGACGACAGCTTTTCAAGACTAGAGCGTCCATGGACCTCTGCCTCCACCGCACGCCATGCTTTAGAAAGCGACACGGCAGGCAAGCTCGCTTGAAAAGCAGGCAACGCACCAATGGGATGCGCTTCTACCGTAATCCACTGAAACGATTTATAGTAGATCCCTTGCTGAAGACGCTCCAAATAAGCCACCGAAATGCCTTTGGGATCATACGCAATACAAGCCTCTGTCGGTAGAGCGGCCAAGTGGTCTTTTAGCGTAGGTTGACCTTCTTGTCCCAGCTTAGACACACGCACATGGCTCCGTGGCACTTCTTGCTCCGCCTGAACGTGATAACGCCCATCGGCATAGAGCCAGACATGATCCTGAAGGATTAAGACATCCCCCGCAGAACCGGTAAAACCAATCAAAAAGTCACGATACTTTGCTTCTTCCAACAAGTATTCATTGAGATGAACATCCTGATGCAACAATAAGAAAGCATCCCACCCCTTTCGTTTCAATAGAGCTTGTACGGTTTCAATACGTTCAACATAAGACATGGGCCTAAAAATCCTTGAATATGCTTAGCGTAAGGTGAGCGCTAAATCGTTCACCAAATGCGTTCGAATTTGAGTCATTTGCGTGTCCACTTCTTGATCCGTCAAGGTACGGTCAGGCGCCTGCCACACGAAGCGATACGCCAAACTTCGGTAGCCTACTTCAATCCCTTTTCCTTCGTATTGATCAAAAACATCCACACGTTGAAGACTAGGACACTCTAAATTTTCAATACTGTCCACAATACGTTGATGCGTCAACGTTTTAGGGACCAAAACTGCCAAATCACGCTCCATTTCAGGGTAAGGAGATAAACGAATAAGGTCAGGCACCCCTTCCTGTTGTTGGGCAGAAGCCTGCTGTTCTACCGTTTTAATGAATAAATCGGCGTCCAATTCAAACATAAAAATAGGGGCTTTTAATTTCAAACGTTTTTGAATTTTAGGGTGTAACTGTCCCAAAATGGCCAAGGGTTTTTTCACCCCTTGAAGGGACACAACCGTACAGCGACCCGTATGAAAAAAGTCATTTTTCGTTTCGCTTGTAAAATAGGCCCGCTGCTCCAGACTAAAGCGTTTTAAGAGCGCTTCTAAAATCCCTTTTAGCGTATAAAAATCAAGCGAAGGTGAGGGAATCCATTGCGCCGAAGGTTCTTGTTCACAAAGGAGCACCGCCAAACTGAGCGATTCTTGCACGCCTGTGTTTTTAAAACTGGCTTTGCCACGCTTAAAATAGCGACGACCAATTTCAAAAGTATTAAAGGTAGGGCTCCCTTGTTGAACGTTCGTCAGACACGATTCTAAAAGGGTGGGCAGTAAACTTTGACGCATCAAGGTATGTTCTGAAGAATGAGAATTTAAAAGCTTCACCAGAGACGCTTCTTCAAAATCCACCCCAAGGCGTTCCATCAGCGTCGTTCCTAGCAAACTCGTGGTCAACGATTCATTCAATCCCAAACCCGTTAAGGTGTGACGCAAATCGGCCAAAATACGCCGACGCACACTCTGCTGCACGGGTTTTTGACTTACAGGAAAGGTCTCCCTAATCCCGTCATAACCCGCGATACGAACCACTTCTTCAATTAAATCAATAGGTTTTTGAACATCCCGCTGTCTAAAACTAGGCACCTGCACCTGAAGAGCATCCTCCTGAGCCTCATCCACCGCAAAACCCAAACGCGTTAGTCCGTTGACCACCACATCCCTTGAATAGTTTTGCCCAATGACTTTTGTCACCTGTGACAAAGGCAAGGTAATCAAAACAGGCGTTTGGACCATCGCTCCCGCTTGAACGTGGCCTTCAATTTGGGCCCCTGCCAGTTCTTGAAGCAAATACAGGGCACGCCACAAGGCCCGCTCTACCCCACCGGCATCCACCCCGCGTTCAAAACGAGCGGAACTTTCACTACGAATCCCCGTGGCTCTAGCAGAACGACGCGTACTGGCACTGGGGAAGTAGGCCGCTTCTAAAAAAACGCTGTGAGTGGCGTCATCAATCCCTGTAGAGGCACCGCCCATCAGACCTGCCAAAGCCACAGCTTGGTCTTGACACGTCACCACGACTTGCGTTTCATCTAAGTCGTAGGTGGCTTCATCCAAAGCGAGTAAGCGCTCCCCAGATTTAGCACGACGCACATTAATTTCACCCGACAAACCAAGCTTAAGCGCATCAAAGGCATGAAGCGGTTGCCCCATTTCAAGCATGACCAAGTTGGTCACATCCACCACATTATTGATACTCCGAATCCCAGAGGCTTCTAAACGACGCTGAATCCAATCAGGAGAAGGCTGAACCTTCACTTGAGTCAGGAGCACACCGTTATACTGTTCACACACACTTGAATCACTCAAGACCACACGGAAAGCATCCGCAGAAAGTGTCGGCAGAGATGAATTAGATAAGCTCTGTATAGGTTTTAAAGGCCGTTCAAATAAAGCTGATATTTCTCGAGCCACCCCTAAATAGCTCATCCAATCGCCACGATTTGCCGTAGGGGCCGTTTCTAAAATCGCCTCGGCTTCCAACGCCAACGCCTCTTCAAGCCGTTGACCCACTTGGGCAGGCGTCACCACATCATTCAAGACCCAAATACCGTCAGCAGAAGGATAACGACCACTTAAGGCCAATTCTTCTAAAGAGCAAATCATCCCTTCACTCGCTACCCCGCGAATCACGGCGGGACTTAAGGTAAACCACTGGTTTTGTTTTGTACTAAAAACGTGGGCCCCATTAAGCGCAAAGGCAATGAGTTGGCCTGCCGCCACATTAGGCGCCCCACACACGACTTGCGTTTGACCAAGCGCGGCGCCACAATCGACCGTGACCAAACGCAATTTATCGGCATTGGGGTGAGGATCCAGACGCAAGACTTGGGCGACAATGACTTGCTTAAACTGCGCCCCTCGATATTCAATGCCCCCTTCCACTTCTAAGCCCGCATTCGTTAATGCATCAGACAACCGTTGTGGACTTAGATCACACACGTCAACATAATCATTCAGCCACGTTGTGGAAAGTTTCATAGACGCCTCCTTGTATATAAAGAATCGAGAGAAGGGGGTTTTCCAGTTTAAAAGACAACACCACTTACACGACCCATACGATATGCTTCTATTTAAACATATCCAGCCAAAAAAGGGAGGACTTAAGGCGTCGCAGGTTTACCTTCGGGCCATAAACGATAGCCACCGCCATAAATGGTTTCAATATATTTAAAGGCAGGCGCGGTTTTTTCAAGTTTTACACGCAAATGGCGAATATGTACCCGTAAGGTTTCTACATCGTCATCCGGATTATAGCCCCAAACATCCTGCAATAATTTACCCAAGGCAATCGTTTGCCCATGATTTTGCACCAAGGCATTTAAAATCTCATATTCCGTGGGCGTTAATTTTACAATGGTGTCTTGCACTTTCACTTCGAGGCTATCGGCAATCAAGGTAAAATGCCCTACGGACAAAATTTCATTCGTCGCCGTAGACGGTAAGCTCGCCTTGGTACGACGCAATAAAGCCCTTACCCGCACCAAGAGTTCAGGAATTTCAAAAGGCTTGACCAGGTAATCATCCGCCCCCGAATCAAACCCCTTGATTTTATCGTCCATATCCCCTAATGCGGTAAGCATTAACACAGGGGTTTCGGCCAAATCAGGGTGCTTACGAAGTCGTTGACAAACCGTGTAACCGTCCACATTAGGCATCATTAAATCCAAGACAATTAAATGGGGCAATTCCTGCTGAGCAATCGCAAAGCCTTGTAAGCCATCAGGGGCAGTGAGCACATCGTGCGTTTGCATTTCTAGATTAATTTTCACCAATTCCACAATGGCAGGATTATCATCCACTACTAAAATCTTGGCCATGAGCGTCGGCTTCCTTTATTGATTAACACAAAAAATCACAACGAGTGCTTAGTCTTTTCCTTCGACTGATTTTTCAGTTTCTGCAGGCGTTGGCGCGAGATGTCCTTCGGATGCAGGAGCTTGTACAGACGGAGAAGAAGAGGCACTTTTCGCAAAATTCACATGAAAGTCGTCATGAACCACCTCTAAGGCCTTAAGCAATTGAACATCTCGCTTGGCCAGGATATCTTCTTTTTTGACAGGCACCTTGTAGTCAGGCGTAATGCCTTTTTTATGAATGTCCGTGTCATTGGGGGTTAAATAACGCTGAGTGGTCACATTAAAGCCTGCACCATCACTCAAAGGATTAATTTCTTGTACCAACCCTTTGCCAAAACTTTTTTCACCCACTAAAATCGCTCGTTGATGATCCTTCAAAGCGCCTGCTAAAATTTCGCTCGCACTGGCTGAACCTTCATCAATTAACACCACAAGTGGCTGAGCACTCATTTGCTTATTGGTGGCGTGGGTAATCACCTTATAACCATGACGATCCACCGTAGAGACAATCGCGCCCCCTTTCAAGAAGAAATCAGCGATGAAGACCGCATTGGTCAACAAGCCCCCTGGGTTTGAACGTAAATCTAAAATCAGGGCCTGTTTATCTTTATATTGAATCAAAATCTCTTTCAATTCGGAAGCCGCCGTCTTACTTAAGAAAGTGGATAATTTCACATAGCCCACTTCTGCAGGCAAATCTGTCGGTAAGGGAGGGACCACACTCACGGACTTCAGCGTAATTTCATCTCGGACAATGTTAAAGGTCAGGTCTTGATTGTCTCGTAACACACCCACTTTTACATAGGTACCTTTGTCTCCACGAATGAATTTAGAGGCATCTTTAATCGACAAGCCTTTGGTGGGCTTGCCGTCAATACTGGTAATTTCATCGCCGGCCTTGAGCCCCGCTTTTTCAGCGGGCGTGCCTTCCATAGGAGCAATCACCATAATTTTATCGTCTTTTACACCGATCTGCACCCCAATGCCAAAAAGTTTGGCCTGAATACCACGGGTTTCTTCACTAAATTCTTCAGGGTCTAAAAATCGGGTGTAACGATCTCCCAAGCTAGAGACCATCGTCTCAATGGCCACATAGGCATCTTCTGGTGTTTTCAGGCTGGTATCATAGCGGTGACGCCATATACGCCAATCTTGATGATTTTTATATTCGTCCACATAACGATTATCCACAATTTTCCAAACTTCGTCGTATAATCCCTGAGGACTAACCGCCAAGGCAGATGACATGACCACGCAGGGCAAGATCATTACAGACACCATGAAAAAAAGCACACGTTGGATAGTTTGCATATCGTAAATTCTCTTCTCTCATTTCATCACACCATTTAAAAGATATCTATAGTATAACAAAGGATGCTCGTTTTTGCCTACTCTTTTATTTAGGCTTCCTCTATTTAAGCCAAATCCTAGTAAAGACAAAGCGTTTACGACTCAAAAAGAGATCTCTTTTCCCCTATAAATCTCTCTCAAAAAATAAAAAGCCCCTAAATCGTTAAGGGCTTTTTAGATTAAAAAACGAAGGCCTACTAAACCACGAATTCTTCCCAAGCGGAAGATAAATCCGTCGTAGGGCGCATGTCCTCGTCATGAAAGGGAATGTCCATCGGCGCATAGTCTTTCAATAAGGGGATGTTCGTGGCCAAACGGTCACTATAGGTAGGTAAATCAACCTTCCAATAGGTTCCCAGCACCACGCGATCCGTCAACTTATACGCTTCCGCAATGGCGGCGATCTTCTTTGCTTGCAAGGCCGCAAGGTCACTGGCATCTTCTACGACACCGTTATACCCTGTTTCTTCCAAGTATTGAAGGCGAGGCAGTTCACTTTGACCTTCATTGACTTTTTCCGTGTAGTATTCCTTCGGATGCAAGTCATTGTAAGTCGGACAAGGTTGATGTACATCCACCAAGCTTACCCCACGGTGATTAATCGCATCCATGATGGTTTGCTTCAAGTGCTTCGCATCAAAGGAATAAGAACGTGCCACAAAGGTATAGCCTGACGCAATCGCCAAGGCAAGGGGATTAATGGCTTGCGAAATATGAGGCAACGGTAGACTCTTAGGCTGCATACCGACTTCTAAGGTCGGAGACGCCTGCCCTTTGGTCAAACCGTAGACTTCATTGTTAAAGACAATGTAGGTAATATCTACATTACGACGACCCGCATGCAAGAAGTGACCTGCACCAATGCCGTAGCCATCTCCGTCTCCCCCCGTGGCAATTACCACGTTATTGGGATTCGCAATTTTGGCCCCTAAGGCATAAGGCAAGACACGACCATGAAGGGTGTGAATCCCATACGCTTGCAAGTACTGTGCGGACTTTCCTGAACAACCAATCCCTGCAAAGAATTCAACCTTCCACGGTTCTAGCTGTAATTCAGAAACGGCTTGTTGAATCGCATTCACGATGCCGAAGTCTCCACAACCGGGACACCAGTCTGGATTTTTATCTGAACGCAATTGAAAGGGTTTCAATTTAACGTCGAGAGTGGGGAGGGTTTGTTCACCCTGTTGTTTAGTGGCCATTGATCAGCACCACCTTTCTTGATTGCTTTGTCTGCACTTCTTCCACCGCTTGAATAATTTCACACTGTGAAAAAGGTCGCCCTGTATACTTCACCGCTTTATGTTCAATATCAATGCCTGTTTCTTGACGAATCAACTTCGCCAACTGATTCGTAAAATTACTTTCGATAATTAAACGTTTTTTGGCCTGATTCAAAATGCGTGTAATGGCATCTACAGGAAACGGAGACATTAAACGAATATGAAGATAATTAACGGATTTTCCTTGTTCCGCAAAGCGCTCTAAAGCATCGAGTACCGCGCCTTTGGTGGAACCCCAGCCCACAATGGTGAGTTCCGCTTCTTCAGGCCCATAGAGCTTAAACTGTAAGTGTTCAGGGATTTCCCGTAAAGCCACTTCCAATTTTCTCGCGCGCTTTTCCATCATCTGCATACGAATCGCGGGTTCTTCGGTAATGAAACCGTATTCCGTGTGCTCATCCCCCGTTAAGAAGTGAATTCCACCAGGCGTACCAGGGATGGGGCGTGGAGAAATGCCGTCTTCCGTGATTTGGAAGCGAGGAAACTTAGGAAGCCCTGTCGAAGGGTCCGCAGGATCATAAGACTCCACGTGAGTGACACGCTTACCGCGGTCAATACGCAAATGAGATTCCGCAAACTTATTCAAGGTTTGTGTGGAATTGGCCAAGGCTTTGTCCACCAAAACAATCACAGGGGTTTGATAGCGCTCGGCGTAGTTGAAGCAATTGAAACCATCTTCAAAGCATTCTTCCATATCACCAGGAGACATCACAATTTTAGGGAAGTCTCCGTGACCGATATTCACCGCAAAGAGTAAATCTCCTTGCTCACTACGCGTGGGAAGCCCTGTGGAAGGTCCTCCACGTTGGTAGTTGAAAATAACGGTAGGTACTTCGTTCATCCCTGCCCAGCCGATGCCTTCTGCCTTTAAGCAGAAACCAGGACCAGACGTCGCCGTGGCTACTCGTGCGCCTGTCACCGCAGCCCCATTGGCCATGTTGATCGACGCAATTTCATCTTCCGCCTGATACACAACCAAGCCGTATTCGCTGTGCTGTTCCAAATAAATACATTCATCCACCGCAGGAGTAATAGAATAGTAGGTTTGAAAACGCATTCCTGCCTTTAATTTACCAATTCCACAGGCCGCCGCACCGTTCATCAATAAACGACTGTCCGCTTCAGGCTTATTGGGCTGAGGCGCCATTTGGTACTTAAAACCCGCCAAAGCAGGATTGGTCTGAATCGCTTCATACGCCTTCACACCCGCTTTAAGGTTAATGTCCACCAACTTGGCTTTTTTACCACGAAACAAGCCTTTTAAGGCTTCTTCCAAAACATCCACACCCACACCGTATAAGGCCAAGGCGGCCGCAACGGAAATGGTATTTTTCACAATGGCCAACTTGGCCGCGGGCTTGCCTTCTTCTTCGGCGAGTTCACGAATAATGCCTTCGTAATCCAAAGGAAATAATTGAACGCTCGCGTCCATTTCCAAGGTTTCAGGCTTGGTTAAACCAGGATCATAAATCAACGCCCCTTCAGGTAAAATTTCGTGGGCATGAATGACTGCGGTGGTGTCTTCAAAGGTGGCCAAAACGTGGATGGGGTCCAAGTGAGAGCGCACCACATCGTGACTGGCACGAATTTGAAAGTAACTGTGCTTCCCTTTAATATTGGAATGATATTCACGTTTACCATATACCCAAAATCCGGCGACCGCCATGGCACGGGCAAACAATGTGGCAGACGAATCTACCCCACTGCCCTGCGGGCCACCGATCATCCAGCTGGTTTCTGTTATTCGGCTCATAAAACAAGCATCCTTGGGCTAAAGCCAATAGGTCTTATTTCGACTGTAAAAATAAGACTTCATTGTAACGGTGAGCAAGGAACTTTCTTCCACCCCAAAGGAGGCAGATGATGATATACACCCTCGCTTGAACACCCCCCAGTGTAACACAGCCCATTTAGAGAGGAAACCTTTTTCTTCTTTTCTCCCCCCACCAGCCGACTAGGCAGAAAAAGCACCGACTATTTCATCCGCTTGAAAATAAAATAGTCGCTGTCAATCCTGCTTTTTAGGCGGTCACACCAAGATTAATAAGGCTTTACTACTTAAAATAAGGTACCTGGTCCATAATTGTTGCTAACTTGTGTAAGCTTTTTTCCTGAAGAGGCTTAACCTTCTTCTCAATAGTCCCTAAAGCCCCACCACCCATAAAAAGAATCCCTGCCGTTACCAAATTAGAGCAATGCATTTGTATCGATCCTAGCGCTCCCGTAAGCGTAAGTAAACTGAAAAACCCCTGTAAAAATTGTCGTTGGGTTTTTTGTACGATCCGAGCAGAAGAGTAAAGACCAGTCCTCTTTGTTATACCCATGCGGTTTACTACGTTCGCAAGGTTTGCTCTTGCCATTGGTCCTTCTGGAATGTCATCTACATTAGACAACAAAAATGCTGCTGCTTTAATTGGAAAAACCTCTTTTTTTGCACCAATTTTTTCAAGATTTTCCTCTATTTGACGTAGTTGCCTAGGGAGAGAGTTATGGCGGGAAGCAGAAAAAATATTAGGTAGCATAAGAAAGACCTTTTCAATAAAAAAACACCAGACGAGAGGCAATACGAGACGGGGACTATGTTGTGAGTTTAAATCAAACGGAGTCGCTGTCAAGAGTATATTCAGTGATTAATAAGGTACTGGCCAGTACCCTGAAAGAATTCACTAGGAAACGTTCAATCAGCGTCCCATCTGACGCCTTAAACGGTGATGGTTTGCTTGCTTCCCTCAGCCAAGGCCACGGCTTGAGCCGCGTGAATCCCCGCCCCCAGCCCCACGGGATGCCCCAAGGCGTGTAGAGCATGTTCCAAACAGGCCAAAACCATGTAGACGTCTCGTTCGCCGACAAAGCCCAAATGCCCAATGCGAAAAATCTTTCCCTTCAGGCGGGCTTGCCCATCGGCCACGGTAATGCTAAAGCGGTCCTTTAAAATTTTCCGAATTAAAGGAGCCTCCACCCCTTCAGGGGGCAAGACGGCGGTCACCGCAGGGCTGGCGTCTGCATCGTCTTCCACCAAGGGACGTAAACCCATTGCCCGAACGCCCGCGCGCACCATGTCTCTCAAGCGTCCATGGCGCTGATTCATCGCCTCTAGCCCTTCTTCCAACATCATTTGAAGACTGACATCCAAGGCCATAATCAAATGGGTGGCAGGCGTGTAGGCCGTGGTGTATTCCGCTTGGGCGTTTAAATTACGCGTAAAATTAAAGTAAAATCCGGGGTGCTGTACCACTTGTTGGTGCCGTGCTAACGCGCGTTCCCCTACCGCCAAAAAGGACAGGCCAGGGGGCATCATAAAGCCTTTTTGACTCCCGCTCATGGCCAAATCAATGCCCCATTCATCCATTTTAAAGGCATCGGCCGAAAGCCCTGTGACGGTATCCACCATGCTTAAGGCGCCATGTTCACGAATCACCCGCACCAGCGCCTTCACATCATTCAAGGCCCCAGTCGACGTTTCACTATGAACGAAAATCACCGCTTTAATGGTATGTGCGGTATCCGCGAGCAAACGCGTTTGCAAAGCCTCCACCGTATTGATTTGCCCGTCTTCCACATTCAAAGTTTCCACCACCAAGCCTAAGCTCTTGGCCATATCGCCCCAACGACGAGAAAAGACCCCACAACTCAAGACGAGAATGGTTTCTCCCGCGTTTAAAGTATTGGTTAAAGCGGCTTCGATGGCGCCTGTGGCACTTGCCGTATACACAATGACAGGATGCTGGGTTTGAAAGACCGCTTGCAGATTCGGCAAAACGCGCTTCATGATTTCCTTAAATTCAGGCGAGCGATGCCCCACCGCAGGGCGCCCCATGACTTCTCTGACGGCGTCGGGCAAAGGGGTTGGGCCAGGGATCATTAAAAAGGGGTAATGGGGAACCGTCATGATATAGAGTCCTTTACACAGCGTTTTTGGGTTTATGCGTCTTGATTTATGCGTCTTGGTTTATGCCAAATCTTTAAGCGTAATGTTCAGGTCCCCCACTAAGGGGCGTAAAACAAAAATATTAATTTCAGGGTGAAAATGTCCGTTATTGCCGAGTTTGTCGGGGACAAAATAAAAGCCCAAACGTTCAAACAAACTTTTTGAAAATAAACGAGGGGTCACTTCATAATATAGGAAATCATAGCCAAAAGCTTTGGCATCACACAGGGCTTGCTGAAGTAATTGCCCCCCTAAGCCCTGATCTCGAAAGGCGGGAGTCACATAAAATTTAATGAGTTCTGCGACTTTTCTATCGCCTTCATAACCTTTTAGAGGCTCCACCCCTCCGCAACCGACCAGCTGGCCCGTGGCATGATCTTCAATCACGTAATAAGAAGCCTTGTCTTTCGTCGCCATATAGGCAGACATCTGTGCGACTTCAGGGTCATTGGCAGGGCAATCTTCGGTATAAGAAAATTCCGCCAAGGTATCAATAATAATCCGCCGAATCGCCTCATCATCCGCAGGAAGCGCCAAACGCAAGGTGGCTTTGTCTAAAATAACACGAGGCAAGGCTTGTGCTTCTAAAACATGAGTCATCAACATAAACAGAAAACTCCCTTAAGCATTAGGCGGGACACGAAATAATATAAGCTACTTTTATTATCCATACTAAAAGGATTTTGAATAGGGGGCAGACCCACCCGTTTATTCTTAAGACTTTTATTCTTAAGACAAGGGCTTAAACCACAAATTCAAGCGTAACGGGGCTTGCGACGCGTCAATAAGCATACGAAGCAGGTCGTCTTGCTCTTGTCGACTCAAATACGTTTCCTGAATCCCCACCGACCACAAAAGCTTGCTCGCCAAGCGTTGAAAGCGTTCTGCATCGTATTCTGAAATGCCGTTCAAGCCCAGAATTTTCATTTCTTTGGGACGGTCATTCAAATACGCCGTCATATCCGCACTTAAACGATACAAGCGATTCGGGTAACTGGTATTACGCTGTACATTATTTACACTCAAGACCAAGCACGCGTCATTTAAAATGTCTTGCGCCTGACGCAACGCTTGCGGATTTTGTCGAACTTCAGGGAAGCCTGCTTCTTCCAAATAACGAATACACAAGGGAGATTTGAGCAAAGGCGCCAAGCCTTGGTCCAAAAACAAGGCCACTCGACTATTCTTCGCACGCGTGGCAGGCATAAACAAATAGGTATAAAAATAACCTTGGCGACGGGCTTGAATCGTGTCGTGTAGACTTGGAGCGGGGGAAGCATGACGCGTTTGATTCGCAGGCGCCCATCGAGGGGAAGGATACAACGTCGCCCCCCATGAGAGAGAGGACAAAGAAGGTACTTGGCGTTGACTCAAAGAAAAACCCACCAAGAGGCTCCTTTCCAATCCCTTTGTCTACCCCATGAAGAGATAACACGAGGAGGAGCATACATAAAACTAAACGAAGTATAGCACTATACTAAGCAGATTGTCCACTGCCAAAAAACGAGAGGATCCCCTGCGTGTTTAGACCGATTCTTCCGTAAAATAGGTCTGCCAGATATTCGCTGCACTTTCACTCACCATGGCCTTTTCCTGAATCAAGGCGACCGCTTCTTGCGTTAAGATTTCAATCGGAAGCAAGGCATCCAGTCGGTGGATGCGCGTGGGTTCTTGTCGTGCTAACGTTAAAAATCCTTGACGCACGCTTTCTTGAAAGGCCATTCCTTCTTGCTCTAAGCGGTCCTGTCCCCCACGGGTTTGAATCCGCCGTGCTAAAAGGCTAACGTCTGCGTCAAACCACAAGGTTAAATGGGGGTGTAAATCTCCACAGGCAAAACGGTTTAATTGTAAAATCAGGCTAGGATCAATCCCACGCGCCGCCCCTTGATAGGCAATGGAAGAATCGACAAAACGATCACACAAAACGATAGCCCCTCTTTCCAAGGCAGGCGCGAGCAATTCCGCCACATGTTGAGCGCGATCCGCCATGTACAAAAGCAACTCCGCCATCGGGGCCATGGAGGCTTCCCCCGCCTGAAGCGGATTCAATAAAAGCTGACGAATGGCCTGCCCCAAAACAGTCCCGCCAGGGTTACGCGTTTGGACAATTTCTTGATCAGGATAAATATGACGAAGCGCCTCCGACACGGCGTGCCACTGCGTACTTTTTCCGCAACCATCTACGCCTTCAAAGGTCACTAAAAATCCTGTTTCCATGGGCCTACATCCTTACAGCATTGTACATGAATAGTGTTGCTCACTCTAAGATAAAATTAACATAAAAAAGGAGCAGGCCAAGCTGAATATTTAGACTATTTAATGAAGGTATTGCAACAAAACGTACGGCTTTATGACAAGCCCCTAGATAACACGTTCAACGATGAAACCTTGAAGCTCCCGTATGCTTGTGGGACACTATCAAAATAACACTTCACCCCCTTTAAGCATTAAGGATCCTAACGACTATGCCCAAAATTTTAGTGACCGATCAAATCCATGAAAATGCTGTCGCCATTTTGAGTCCCCTTTGTGACGTAAAATATGTGGCCAATGTTCCTGCGGATGAGTTGGTGGCCACCTTAAAAGACTGTGATGGCGTCATGATTCGTAGTGCGTCCACCATCACGGCGGAGGTTTTACGCCAAGTCCCCCACTTGCAAATTATTGGCCGTGCAGGGGTCGGGGTAGACAATGTAGACTTAGCAGCGGCCAACCAACAAGGGGTCGTGGTGGTGAATTCTCCAGAAGGCAACACTGTTGCCGCGGCAGAACATACCATTGGTCTGATGTTTGCCTTGGCGCGTCACATTCCCCAAGGGGATGCCAGCCTCAAAGCAGGACGTTGGGACCGTAAATCACTCACCGGCATAGAACTGTTCAATAAAACCTTAGGCTTAATCGGCTTGGGGAAAATTGGATCCCGCGTCGCGAAAGTGGCCAAATCCGTCGGTATGAAAATCGTGGTGTACGATCCTTTCATCAGCAAAGACGTCGTAGAAGCATTGGGCGCTAGACATACCACGCAACTCACTGATATTTGGAAGCATTCCGATTTCATCACCGTGCATGTGCCTAAAACAAAGGACACACTCAATTTACTCAACACGGAAACCCTAAAGCAATGTAAGGCGGGGGTTCGTATCATCAATTGTGCCCGCGGCGGCATCATCAACGAATCCGATCTCGCCGACGCGCTTCGCACGGGTCACGTGGCAGGCGCCGCTTTAGATGTATACCATGAAGAACCTTTAAATGTGGCAAGCCCTTTATTGGCCGAAGACTTAGCGGGAAAAGTGGTCCTTACTCCCCATTTAGGGGCTTCTACGGAAGAAGCCCAAGTCAATGTCGCTTTAGATGTGGCCGAACAATTACGAGACTTTTTTGCGACAGGGGCCTTACGCTCCGTGGTAAATTCCCCTCTCCTTCGATCAGAAGTCATGGATCCCATTCGTCCCTATTTACCCTTAGGCGAAGCCATGGGTCGCTTGGGGCGTCAATTGGCAACAGGGGGCATCACCCAAGTAGAACTCATCGCCAAAGGGAGCTTGGCAGAAGAAAACATTGCCCCTTTAAGTCTGGCGGTACTGAAGGGACTATTAAGTGTCAATCGTGAAGGGGTTAATTACATTAATGCCACGTCGCTTGCCAAAAGCATTGGCATCACCGTACAGGAAAGTAAATCCACCGCCAAAGGTAGCCTCCCTAATTTACTGACCATTATCCTCACCAATGATCAAGGAATTAGGCTGAGTCTTTCTGGTACGGTAATGGCACCCGATGTGATTCGCATCGTGGATATTGAAGGGTTTAAAACCTCCTTAAAACCCACCGACTACATGTTAATGGTGCCCCATGAAGACAAGCCTGGCATGATTGCACAAATTGGAACGATTCTAGGAAATGCAAACATTAATATTTCAGCTTTACAAGTGGGCAAAAGTGGAGACGGGGATAAAAGCATCATGCTATTTAACTTGGACAGCCCTGTTGAGCAGGAGGTGCTGAGCCAACTGGGGCAAGTAAAAGGCTGTTATACGGCCAAAGCGCTCAGCCTCTAAAATTGTTAAAAAAATATTATATTGCCTTTTTAAGGCTTGACTCTTTGTTCGCAAAATGATTTAGTGGTTCATGTGGATTTCATCATGAGCTCCACCAATTTTATATGTAATGTAGATAAGGATCTTAATTTTTATGTTGAAAAAGTTTTTGCCACTTTTGGCCATTGTTGCTCTAGCTACTGTGTCTTTGCCTGCTTTTGCGAATGACAGCGTACATCATGCTTCCTCTTCTCACTATACTTCATCTGAGTCTGGTATGGTGCATTCTGATATCGTAGGAACTGCTTTAAACAATCCTAATTTTTCTACCTTAGTGACTGCTTTAAAAGCAGCTGGATTGGTTGAAGCCTTACAGGGCCCTGGTCCTTTCACGGTATTTGCTCCCACCAATGCTGCCTTTAACAAATTGCCCGCAGGTACTCTTGAAAGCCTTTTAAAGCCTGAAAACAAAGGTAAGCTTCAAGATATTTTAAAGTACCATGTTATTCAAGGTAATGTAATGTCTACGGATATTAAATCAGGTACGGTCGCTGTAGGAAGCTTAGAAGGCAAATCTTTGGCTGTTCAAAGAACCAAGGGTAATGCCGTTAAAATCAATGAATCCTTGGTCACTATGCCTGATGTAAAAACATCCAACGGTACCATTCACGCGATTGACACGGTTTTACTCCCTTAGTCAAATCACGTCATACGTTTTAAAAGACTCCTTGAACAGTCAGGGAGTCTTTTGCTAAACAGGTCGGCCTATTTGATCATTTGTAACGATTTGTAAAAATATGCGTCCATGGTAAAAAATAGACTTGTTTTATTGACAACTTGTTGTATTCTTTAGATACTCTGATGCAATGTTTTTTCTATTATTGTAAAGCAAATGCTTTTATAATATTAAAGAATTACACCCCCTTCTCCTCGAGAAGGGGTTTTTTTATACGTCTGGTGTTTTAAATACGACCCCCCTTTATCCTTCCGTTGTGGGATTCCGAATTAATATATCTGCAGGACGCCACATTTTCTCGATATACTAGGTAGTGTCGACATATAAATAATGATATAATAAATCCAAGATCTAGTTGTTTTGAGGGATTTATTATGAACGATTATATTCAATACGAGTTGTCTAAAGCCCAATGGAATCAGATAAAAGAGGCTCTACCTGGTCAGTCGCATCATAGAGGACGCACTGCCGAAAACAACCGTCTTTTTGTAGAAGCAGTATTATGGATGGGGCGAAACGGGGGAAGATGGAGGTCGCTTCCCTATTATTACGGCAAGTGGAGCAGTGTTCACAAGCGCTTCATTCGTTGGGCGAAACAAGGCATTTGGCAAATGATTTTCAACACCCTTGCCACATCGGCAGATACCGAATGGCTTATGATTGATTCGACGATTATTCGCGCCCACCAGTGTTCAGCAGGGGCAAAAAAAGTGCCGGAAAACAAGCGTTAGGACGATCGTCAGGGGGCTATACGAGCAAGCTTCACGCCGTTTGTGACAGCCACGGCAACCCCGTTCGCTTTATCGTCACCGCAGGGCAGGTTTCCGACTCAACCCAAGCCATCCCTTTGTTAAAAGGGCTTGAAGCCACGGCGGTTTTGGCGGACAAGGGCTATGTTTCAGAACAAATATTTGAGGCGATTCACCTCATGGGGGCTGAAGTGGTCATCCCTAATAAAAGCAATGCGGTGGCTCCTCGTCAAGTCGATTACTTCCTTTACAAGGCTCGCCACTTGGTAGAAAACTTGTTTAAAGACCTTAAAAACTTCAGGCGAATGGCAACCCGTTACGATAAATTAGATGTGGCTTATTTGTCTTTTGTTCATCTTGCTTCTATTTGTTTATGGCTTAAGTAAATGTCGACACTACCTAAGTTTAACGTTAAAACATGTAACAATCTATTCAAGCATTTTAAAAAAGTAACCGACCCATTTAAAGACCTTCATTTCCATCACAAACCCTTTCCAGAGGAGCTTCATCATGTTGAATCGACACAAGCAAGACGCCTTTACCCTCATCGAACTTGGGGTGATTATTGCTATTATTGGCGTAATGTCCGCCGTCGCCGTCACACAAATGATGGATTTGACAGGCAATGCCGAAGCAGCCGTTTTAGAAGATTATCTACAAAAATTAAATTCGGGATCTGCTCAGTTTTTGGCTTATAGGGGCCGTCGTCCAACGGGCTTTGGTGAATTTATGGCCGCCACCAACGCCGATTTAGACCCCGACACGGGCCTTGTGGTGCCCTTACTGTATAGCAAAAGTGGAGATGAAATGTGCGGAACCACGGCCCCTGGGGATGATGCCGAAACCCTCACCTGTGATGGTGAAGGCTTGGCCAACCGTAAAGCCGTGTATACCCTTGACAACGGCATGGTCACCATGGTGTTAACCAACGTCGATTAAGCCCCTCAAAGCACTTCGCGGCTCAATTTAAATCAAAGAGGCGACAAATCCATTTTGCCGCCTCTTTGATCGCTAATGATTGATTTGAAGAGTGACTTCTCTAACCGCAAACGTTCAGTCGGCCCCCAGCACTGCAAGCATTTTGGCTGGCTTTCATCTGGAAAGGCGAACCTAATTGAGGGGTCAAAGAACTGACACCCAATTGAGCAAACTGACTAGGATCAAAACCGCTAAAACTAGAGTTTCTTGGTCCTATATTCCCTGAACCAATAGCATTGACTGGCGGAAAAGGAGGACCTTGCAAAGGCAAAGTAGGCCCTACAAATTGAGGAATCTGCAAAGAGCTTGGACGATAAGAAGTATTAGAAACAGGATTAATAGCACCACCCATAAATGTGATCCTTTCGAGAATTAAGCTACCTAAGTATATAAAACCCGAAAGAAAAAAGCAATTGCCTTTTGTAACAAATTATGTCGCCATCTTCATTTTTTTTTAAGATGACCGAAGCGATAAGGTAGCCATTGACTTACGTTTCGTTTTATTAAAGGAGCTCGCATGGATTCTTATCGTCAAGATTTAAGAGAATTACTGAGAGATGGCTCCTTAAGCCAACGTCAACAATTGACGATTCGTCTCATGTATCAACATTACGGTAAAAAACATAGTATCTACCTCATTCTCGTGACCACCTTAGGCTGGCTGGGCATTCACCGATACTATGTCGACAGTGACGTCATGAACGGCCTGATGAGTCCCCTCTGTTTGAGCTTTCCTTTGGTGGCGCCTTTACTTTATTTAAGCCAACATAAAGAGGCTTGGTTCTTTGGTCTAGGGTGGCTTGCCCTGCTTTATATCATTGCGTTATGTGAAGTGCCGTTTCACTGGCTTAAAATCAAGCGTAACAACACGGATTTAAAACAATTTTTGCAAGAACACGTCAAGAATTAGGTCAACACCACAAGGCCATCACTTGCTTTTCACTTGACAACTTTTGAAATCCTATGCTAGCCTTAACTTATCATTTAACTTTAGATTGCATAGGATGTTTACATGCGTTTTACTTCCCCCTCTAGATATTGTATGTGTGTGGACTTATTCCTCATGCCATGCATGCCCATGATGCCCTGCATGGGTCGAGGTGAGCTTTCTTTGAAACACTTCTCTTCTTTCACGTAACGTAAAGAAATAAAGTGTCTTTTCCAAGTTTCAAGCATCCCCTCGACCCACCAGTCTCGGGGATTTTTTGAATATCGGATTCTGCCTCAAGGGTGAATCCCCCGACCATTGATTAAACCAATAAGGAAGAACTTATGTCTCAGTCCCCTGAAAATACTCATTTTGAAACCACCGCCTTACACGCGGGCTACACGCCAGATGAAACACATTCACGCGCCGTTCCCCTACACCAAACCACAAGCTACGTCTTTGACAATGCCGAACATGCCGCCAATTTATTTGGTCTAAAAGCCTTTGGCAACATTTATACTCGGCTCATGAACCCCACCAATGATGTCTTTGAAAAACGCATTGCTGAATTAGAAGGCGGTGTGGCGGCTCTGGCGTTGTCATCTGGGCATTCTGCGGTCGTTGCCACTATTTTAACCCTTGCCCAAGCAGGAGACCACTTGGTGGCCGCAACAGATTTATACGGCGGGACTTTGAGTTTATTCACCCATTCATTAAAGCGTTTAGGCATTAGCGTGACTTTTGTGTCTGCCAATAATATCAGTGAATGGGAAGAAGCCATTCAACCCAATACCAAGCTCTTTTTCGCGGAAAGCTTGCCGAATCCACGGCTTGAAATTGTGGATCTCGAACCTATTGCAGCCCTTGGTAAAACATACGGGATTCCCTTGGTCGTGGACAATACCATTCCCACCCCGTATTTGTTAAAACCCATTGAATTTGGCGCCGCGATTGTTATTCATTCCGCGACGAAATTTATTGGGGGGCAAGGGCTTTCTGTCGGAGGGGTCATCGTCGACAGTGGGCAATTTGATTGGGCCGGTAGCGGACGCTTCCCCCTATTAACAGAGCCTGAAGCGGCGTACCACGGCCTAAAATTCACCGAAGCCTTTGGGGCATTGGCCTTTATTTTACGAGCCAGAACCGTCACCTTGCGTGATTTTGGTTTTGCCTTAAGCCCCTTTAATGGCTGGACCTTTATTCAAGGGCTAGAAACCTTGTCGCTTCGGATTGAACGCCACAGTCAAAATGCACTAAAAGTCGCGCAATGGTTGGAAGTTCACCCTGAAGTCGAATGGGTCAACTACCCTGGTTTGGCGTCGAGTCGAACCGCTCACTTAAACGCCAAATATCTACCCAAAGGGCAAGGGGCCGTCTTGGGCTTTGGCGTCAAAAAAGGGGCAAACGTGGCAAAAGCATTGGTGGAAAACACGACGCTTGCCAGTCATTTGGCCAATATTGGAGACACCAAAACCCTGATTATTCACCCTGCCAGCACCACCCATAGTCAACAAACCGAAGCCGAACAACACGCGGCGGGTCTCGCGCCCAATTATGTGCGACTCAGTGTGGGGATTGAACACGTCGACGACATCATCGCCGACTTGGACCGTGCCTTTCAAAAAGCCACTCAGTCCACCGCAACGGTTTAAAAAAGCCGCGCCTTAATTCAATAAAGGGAGGGCGTTTATACACCCTCCTTTTTGCTTTAAAATCCTTTTCAACAAGAACACCAAAATATCGATGAGGTTTTTTCTGTATTATTTTTTAGATACAAGCTACACCAACCGACGTCAACGCACTAAATCCGAGCGGGTGAGCGAATGGCGAATCCCCTGCGGATTTTGCGGACGGCCGACGTGAGGGGGTGGAGCAAGCGAAAAGGATGAGAAGGGGGGGAGGATTTTCAAGGAGGGGGGCAAGAGAAGGAGAGCCGCAACAATTTCCTTTTCTTTCCCCCCCCTCCTTGAACGGATTTAGAGGTGTCAGAGACCTTTTTCCGTGAAAAGGTCTCTGACGTCACCAGCTCAAAATGAAGCGAGGAATCCAAAAATAACACCAAGTGACGATTTTAGCTAAAAGACAAAACACTACACGTTTGCTTCTACAAGTAACCTAAATTGTTACAATTCATCACCCCTCAACGGCCTCAACGCGTAGGGTCTTCTTGAACTCTTGAGATTTGACCCAATACGCCTTCTTTTTATGCTAAGCTAGCAAGCGTCACACCCCTAATCCCTACTAATCTGAGTCTTATTTTTCTTATGCGACCGCTTCAACCCACCCTCCTTCACGCCCCGTTGTTTCAAAACATGCCGTTAAAAGCGGATGGGTTCGTTCTGACCTATTTTTCTGATTTTTATACGGTGAAGCATCGTGATGGCAGACGCTTAACCTGTAAGCGAAAAGCCTTACTGAAAAAGCAGGGAATGAGCGTCCGCGTGGGGGACTGGGTGACCCTTGACGTGCATGACAACGACTTGGCTTGGATTACAGGAGTCCTTCCCCCGCAACAGATTCTAAATAAGCCGTCTATTCACAACATTAGTCATGTGCTGGTGGTTTGTCCGTGGCAGGAACCGTCTTTAGATTTACGTCAAGTGGACCGACTCTTAAGCAAGGTACAGCTGGCACAGTTAAACCCTGTTTTGGTCATCACCAAAGCCGACATTCACCCTGAAAAAACAGAAGGGCCCTATCGTCTGGATCAATGGCAGGCTTACTATCAACAGGTGGTCGGCGTCCCAACACTCACGACCAGTATTTACAACCCCAGCAGTATTGAAGCGCTCCAACAGACCCTATTGGCCAAAGGGGCCACATGGGTCGTGGCAGGTGTGAGTGGCGCGGGTAAATCCTCCCTACTGAATATATTAGACCCTCAATTAAAGCTTAAAGTCGACGCCGTTTCCGCCAAAGGGGGACGAGGCACCCATACCACACGACACACCGAATTACTGGAAACCGCGCAAGGCCTCTTCATCGCCGACACCCCCGGCTTTAGTCAACTTGATTTTTCGCAAGAGTCTCCGCTCCATTTGGCCGCGACCTTTCCCGAATTCGACGCCTTCACCACGGATTCCCCCTGTGCGTATGAAGACTGTCTGCATCTACAGGAAGCCGACTGTCGACTGCTTCACGCGCTTGAAACAGGGCATCTACAAAGTAGTCGCTACCAACATTACCGAGAAATGGTCAGTGAAGCCAAAGCGGGGGAAGAAAATCGATTCCTACAGTCTCAGAAACAAGAAAGCACCACCAAGCTAGGCAAATCCAAAAAAGGAGGGAAACCTATCCACGTGGTCAAATTAGACGCGGAACAACGCCAAGAAAATCGTAAAGCTTCCCGACAACACTTAAAGCAAATCGAACAACAGATTCAACAACAACAGCGCCACCATACCTTAGACGAATTAGACGAACGAGAAGGAGACGATTTCTAAAATGGCCTCGTCACTCAGCCACCTATTAACACCTTTGGACTCCAGTCCGACTCCCCCTCACCAGCACCCTGAATGGTTGGCATGGCGATACGGCACAGCTCAGGCCCAGATCAACACGTGGCTAGAACAAGCGATTGAATCTTCTTGGCAGGCTCAACGTCCTTTATTAACACAAAACACGGGCCTTGCCCTTCATTTGCCTCGGCTCTGGCAAGCCACCCGCCACGCCACAGTATTAGGAGGCAAACGCATTCGCCCGTTATTGTCTCTACTGATTTGGCAAGCGCTCGGGCAAAGCGATGAATCCCCTTTAAAAGGCATTTGTCTCAGTAGTGAATTCATGCACGCCCAAAGTCTGGTTTTTGATGACTTGCCCTGTATGGACAATGACGATTTCCGCCGAGGGAACCCCACCACCCACAAGGCCTTTGACGAAGCGACCGCTGTTTTAGTTGGGGATGCTTTGGCGTGCTTTGCCTTTGAATGCCTGATTCAATACAGCCCACAACAGACGAGTGCCCAGCTAGAAGCCTTGGTGGCCCTTACCCAATTTTTGGGAGGCGTGGGCAGTTTTAAGGGCTTGGTCAACGGTCAATATGCGGATATGTGGAGCGCTCAGTCCCCGAACACCATGGAAGCCCTTCGCTACATTCACGCCCATAAGACAGGGGCCTTGCTTCGTTATGCGGTAGTCGCGCCTGCTCTACTGGCAGGGGTAACCCCACCCGTGAAAGAAGGCCTTTCCGCTTGGGCGGAATTACTGGGGCAACTCTTTCAAGCCACGGATGATTTGCTGGATGCCACCGCCTGTTCTGAAACTTTGGGAAAAACCGCGGGCAAAGACGCGGAGCAGAACAAGCTCACCTATGTCAGCCTCTTAGGTCTTGAAGGCACGCAGGCAGAGCTACTTCGCTTACATGAAGCAGGCTTACAAGTTTTGGCGGATTTAAAGCCGCGCGGGCTTCACGTTGAAGCCTTGAGGGAAATACAGGCCTTTATTCTGCAGCGTGGGCATTAGCACATTTGGTGTAAAATATCTAGAGGATAAACCTCAATTTCAACGGCAAGGACGTTTTTTGTGAATAATGCTCAAAAAAATATAGCAGTGAATGAACATTATAAGCCTCTACAAGCAAATATTGAGTTTCATAAACACAGATTACAAATGGCATTAGATTGTCAATCCGTTTCAATTGGGTGGTTTTTTAAAATCATCACAGGTTACTTTGCTTTTTTATATGGGATTTTATCTATATCTGATAAACTGAACGCCGTTTTTGGACCGTATGGTCAATTGATTGTATTAAGCCTTTGCTTCTTTTCTTCTTTGATTATTTTTTTTCTAGGTATTATGGCCGTTCCTAATTTGAAAAGTTTAGATGCCCTTATTTGTAACGCTCAAGACGAATTAGATAAAACACTATTTGAACAAATAGAAAAGCAGTCAGATGTTAAAGAATATACAGAAGCCTTAAAAGCTAAATATGATAAAGATTTCTTATATAATTCTCATTTTCACATTATTGCTTTAATAGTTGGTATAGTAATACTCGCTTTATCAGTTTGTATCCTAACATTCTCTAAATTAGGAGATCTCAATATCCCAGATTTAAAAGGGTTCATTTTTTGGGGATGTCTAATTGTTTTTATTGTCGGTTTCGGATTGACAGCTTGGTTTATTCGCTCACATACAGATGCTTGTAAATGGTGGGAAAAGAACTTCAACGAAAAAAATAAAACATGGCATGAGTATTTGGAAAAAACTAATGGAAAAACATGAACTCGACACGATATTAAAAGGACTCGCGGAACGGGTGGGCAAAGCCAGCCTCGTGCTGAAAAGCACGGACACGCTCGAAAGACTCCACACGCTGGACGCCCAAAGCCAAGCCCCTGACTTGTGGAATGACCCTGCCCACGCCCAAAGCGTCATGCAAGCCCTAACCCACGTCAAAAACACCTTGGCACAAGCCGACCTATGGCAAGCTCAAATTGAAGACGCCACGGTGATGCTTGAACTGCTGGAAGAAGACCCCAGCCTTGAAGCGGAATTCTTGGCCTTGGCCAGCGCCTTGACTCACGCCCTGGAAACGTGGGAATTGGA
This sequence comes from Vampirovibrio sp., assembly GCA_050916035.1. GTDB lineage: Bacteria > Cyanobacteriota > Vampirovibrionia > Vampirovibrionales > JAJTHC01 > JAJTHC01. The sequence goes on from CP050876.1 coordinate 465,913, forward strand.
ACAAATGCTCGGCGGGGAATATGATGATCACAACGCGCTACTCACCATTAATGCAGGGGCCGGCGGAACGGACGCGCAAGACTGGGCAGAAATGCTGTTACGGCTCTTTACACGCTGGGGGCAACGCAAAGGCTACAGCGTGGACATCGTCGATCGTCATGATGGGGAAGAAGCAGGCATTAAATCCGCCACCTTAAAACTCAAAGGGCGTTATGCCTATGGTTATAGCCGTGCGGAGCATGGGGTGCATCGTTTGGTGCGGATTTCGCCATTTAACGCCAATGGGAAACGTCAAACCAGTTTTGCCAGTATTGAAGTGGCTCCCTTGGTGGAAGGCGTCGAAGCAGATAGCATCGAATTTCGCCCTGAAGAGTTGGAATTTAGTACGGCTCGATCAAGTGGGGCAGGGGGGCAAAACGTCAATAAGGTGGAAACAGCCGTCCGCTTAGTTCATGTGCCGACAGGCCTTGTGGTTCGTTGTCAACAGGAACGAAGCCAGTTACAAAATAAAGCCATCGCCTTAGACATGCTCCGTTCTAAATTACTGGCCTTAAAAATTGCAGAACATGACGCCAAAATGGCTGCCGTGAAAGGGGAAGCCTTGTCCGCCAATTTTGGAAGTCAAATTCGAAGCTATGTCTTTGACCCCTATTCTTTGGTGAAAGACCACCGCACGGGGCATGAAAACAGCAACCTGAACGTGGTCATGGATGGCGATTTGGATCCTTTTATTGAAGCCTATTTAAGGGGCCAACGCTTAATCAAGTAAACAAATAACGGGTATGTAACGGATTTTTGACAAATGCTTCAAACTAAGGTATAGTCGTTCTTTAGTGTTTGCAAAATGATTGCGTAGACAATGCGTTTTTCTCATTTTTTATTTACCAGTAGGTGGCGTGGTCTTCTTCATTCTAAATGTAATCACCATAAGGCACAATTGAGCGTCGTTGCTGGTTTTATTCTAGTGTGGCTTATGTGTTTTATCTAAAAGCAATGTTATAGGAGCTACAAGCATCGTTTGGTTGGATGAAGTCCTTTTACAGTCATAGGGTAAACCGTTTCGCATGATGTCCATACAACAGCACCCCCTAAGCTATCACACCCTGTCGACGCTCAAAGCCGAACAGGATGAATTGAAACACCCTGTTTTGTCGCCCCCTGTGACCCACATCCAAACACCAATAGATGACCACTCAGCCCCAGAAGACTCTTTTCAAAAAGCACCCCCCCTCGTTTCAACAGAGACCGCCCCTCAAAAATTCAGCCTTTTGCATCCGTTTCAACGACCCAAAAAGAAAAAAGACCCCCCTCAAAAATTCGAAATATCGCCTGAATTAGTGGCGTTGGCCGTAGCTGGTTATGCCTCTACACTCAATCCCGCTGCCGCCGCAGGCTTAACAGCTAAAATCGACTCACAATTTTTTTGGAACTTTACCATTCTAGACTTTGTAGGCATGGCATTCCCTCGCATCTCTCGCTCTCTACAACGAGGCGCCCTACCTTATGATCCCACTCAAGACCCTGAGTCTCAAAAACGCCACGGTTTAGACCGGTGGCGCTACATTAAACATCAACAAGTCCAAAATGCCAACTGGCTCAACTTACGAGAAGAAATGCTGAGAGAACTCCAAGCCGCCCCAGGTTCATTGTTGGTCCCCACCATTGTCTTTAGTCTCGTCCCCTTGTTGAGCCGTCAAAAAGCTTTGAATTGGATGGGACGACGAAGCTTACAAATGTCTCATCACTTGGCAGAACAAGAAAGTTTAAGTCAACAACATTTTCTAAAAACAAAATCCCCTCGATTGCCCCAGCATGAAAAAGATATTCACGCCTTAGAAGCCTTAGGGCGTGATTATGTCCGTACGATTTTTAAATCAGTGCCTGAATCACACCTTCACGAAAAGATCGACCTTCACTTTACCGCCAAGACGATTATGGACCCTTACTTTCACATGAGTACAGGGCATTTAAAGGCCTTAAAAGCAGGACTCAAAAAAGGGGAGTTGTTTGGACTTCAAGAACAACTGGCCCAAGCCACGACCCTCAATACTAAAACCCCTTTAACCCTTCAGAACGTCAGCTTGGCTAAAATCATTGAAGAAATTGCGGATACTCAAGGCAAGCTACTCGCCTTTGATGTCAAACATGGGGCGGGATCTATTTTCTTTAACCGCAAACGTCGCGGGGAACATGCCTTACTCACCGCGAAAATGCAAGCTCTGTATACCTTAGCCGAACAAAGTACCTTAACACTCAATGCCCAACACCTTCCCCAGCAACGCATGCATAAAGGGATGACCCTTCTCACCCTTCTGGCAGGACATCAAGCCGAACAAGTGCCTATTTTAGAGCGTTTACGCCAGCTCGACAAAGGCCGAGATTTATGGACGGCAAGTCTTCGCGAATACTTAAAGCCGAATCAATCCAAGCCATTTGAACAGATTATGGCACAGGCGCTTGAAAAAATGAAAGCCACCAAGGCGGTCTTAACCTTGGCCGCCTTGACGTGGATGTTAGGTTGGATGTGGTATTTGTCCCATGCCATTCAACGTGGAGAGGAATACCCCGCGAACCGTTTAGTGTCATTGAGTCTCAAGAAAAAGTCTGAAGAAAAAAATCCCCCTGAAGAAACAGCTCCCCCCTCGCCTAATCTGTATCATCAAATCAAAGAAGGAGACTTGGCTTCATGAAAATGCCTGCTCCTCCTCCCTATCAGAAACACCCCCTATTAGAAGGCATTAATCACTTCTACTATAACCGGATTAATCATCTTCCCACACAAGGGCGACATTTTAGCGATACTTGGCACGCTTCCGCTCGACAGACAGAGAACCCCTTGAGCAAAGCCAGTCAACATTTTGTCGCACAGTTTATGTCCTTGCTCAGCAAGAGTGTTGAATTTTCAAATTTTGAAAAAACCCCTGAACTCTTTGGCGTTACCATCCCAAAGCTCCCCTTAACCTTCTGTATTCTGATGTTTTTTGGATCGATGGTGCCTGCTCGTATACATTCCGAATACTTAAGAGCCTCCGATAAAGATGCTAATAATGACGGTATTCCCGAAGGTAAAGACTACCGTGCGATTCGAGACGTCATTATTCGAGATGTGGCCTCTATTTCGCTCTTTTTATTCGCCTTAGACCCCGTTAATCATGCCTTACTTCAAAAGCGTCAACGAGATGGAGCTTTATTTAGTTTGGGTAAAAATAAGCAACCTAGCTTAATGATGATGATGAATCCCACCCTTAATCCTCGACATGGACATCACAGTATTGATTACCCCAGCTTGGATCAACTCTACGCCTTAAGTGCCAAAGCCCCTGAAACATTGGCGAAACTTTCCGCCATGGATGAAGCCAATGATCAAATGCACCAAGCCCTAGAGCGCTACATAAAAAGTTACCCCTTTCTTAAAAAAGGGTCTCAAACGTATTCACAGATTTTAAAAAATCCTCACGCCAGTCCGCGTCAAAAGAAAGAAGCTGCCTTCAAGCTGAAGTTTCACGACACCTTGTCGCAGCACAGTGAAGGCCTGCTCGCCCATGTACAAGCCTTAGATGCGCGTAAAGCGTTACTCAAAATAAAATTACAGGAAGCCCTGCCTGCTTCACAACGAGGCACCTTAAATGCCAATCCTCAAGCCCTGATTCGACAACTCTTTGAGTTAGAAGGTCTAGAACGGCAAGCCGATGTAGACGCCTTAACGCTGTCTAAAGTTCAGGGCATTCTTGAAAAACGCATGGGCACCCCTGCTCAAGCAGAGAAAACAGCCACAGGCCTATGGCATACCCTTCAAACGCAAGCCTTAGTAGGAGACTTACCCCCTGAAAAAGCTTTTTTAGCCCCTGCGCGAGAAACCGTGGAGTACCAGTTATTTTCAAAAGACATGGAAAAAGCCATACAGCATGGAGACCTGAAACACTTTAATTTAATGGGGGACAAAGCCCATAACTATCAAGATTTTATAGATGTGGCCACCCAAGCCGTTATGGCCAAGCATCCCATCCTCAATGGCAAAGCCCTTCGTTATGCGGAGGTCTTTCATACCCTGAAGGAAGAACATTTTGGTCGTTTAGAAGAAACTATTGCGGAGTATCGCGCCAGTCAAAACCTTCTAGATACGCTAAAAGATCCCCAACACGGGACTGCCATTTTAGAGCACTTAAAAGCCCTCTACCAACATTCAGGTCAAGCCATGGCTGAAGTGGATACGCTAGATGCCCACGTCAAAGCATTACAAGCAGAGGGTAAAGACTTTTTGAAGGCGTCTGTCCACTTAGGGGGTAAAACGATTGACTTACCATGGGTAGAAGGCATTGCGGAAAAACTACAGCTCAAAACCCTCAAACGCTTAGATGTCCGTAAGCTTCTTTCTGAATCTGCACGCAATATGCGCTCTCCCGTTGATTTTATGGGCTACGTTTTTGTTGCCAGTGTCATTGGCTACTTCCCTGTTTGGTTAAATCAAGTGGTCACCGACACCGAATTTCGACTCACCAAAGCCGCCGAAGCGTCAAAGCCCAAGCAAGCCCCCTAGCTCGTGTTGAGCTTGGGTTAAGACGATACATTTTAATTAAACGTTCATGTGTTCTTTTGAATTTTAGTCTTTCTCACGTATAATGAATCACAGTTAATTAAGGTCCAAGCAAAGGGAAAATTCGTATGCCCACCTATCACGCCGAACTACTGATTGCCACACGAGCCAATGTACTGCACCCTGAAAGTAGAGCGGTAGAAGAAGCCTTACACCAATTGGGACATACAGAAGTCAGTACCCTTCAGGTGAGTAAGCATATTTCTTTTCGCTTAGAGGCGCCGCACGAAGCCGACGCTCAAAAGAAAATTGAAATCATGACCCATGAATTGTTAGCCAACCCCGTGATTGAAGATATGCATCTCTTGAATTTAACTGTAGGGGAGGCCTCTTCATGAAGGAGTCGTCTCTCACCATTGGGGTGGTTGTTTTTCCAGGAACCAATTGTGACCAAGATATTGTCGAAGCCCTAGAAGTCAACGTCCCGCAGGCTAAAGTGCTTCGTTTGTGGCATGACCACCTTCCCTTAGAGCCCTTAAGCCTACACCTACAAGGTCTCATTTTACCAGGGGGCTTTAGCTATGGAGACTACCTCCGCTGTGGGGCGATTGCCAAACAGTCTAAATTAATGCATGCCATTCAGGACTTTTCACAAGACGGCGGGGTCATCATTGGCATTTGTAATGGATTTCAAATCCTCACAGAAGCAGGTTTATTAGAAGGCGCCTTGATTCAGAATAAAAACCGCCGTTTTATCTGCCAGCAACGGACTCGTTTAAGTGTGGTGTCCACTCAATCCCCTTTAATGCAAGGATACACGGCAGGACAGGTCATTGAAATGCCCATTGCCCACGGAGAAGGTTGCTACCTGGCGGATGCCTCCACTTTAGAGCGTCTAGAAGCAAACGGGCAAGTGGCGTTCCGTTATGAAGAAGACGTCAATGGCTCCTTGAACGGTATTGCAGGGATTACCAATGAAAAAGGCAATGTCTTAGGTTTAATGCCGCATCCAGAACGAAATTTACTGCCACAGCTGCTAGGGGGCTTTACGGGAGAAGGACGTCCCTTTTTTCAAGCCTTGGCAAAAGAATTAAAACCCCTGGCTTGATAAGCGAATTTTGTCTTTGTTTCTCATATAATTAAAGTCACTACTTTTTTAATCCCGCGTCGTAGACATAAAGTCATAACCCCATAGGTACGAACATGAATGCCGTTTCTTCTGAACAAAATGCTGCTTGGCTAGTCCTTGAAAATGGATCCATCTACCCAGGGGCTTCCGTCGGAAAACGAGGCGAAGCCTTTGGTGAGCTCGTCTTTAATACGGCTTGCACGGGATATCAAGAAATGTTAACCGACCCGAGCTACAAAGGGCAAATGATTTTAATGACTTCTCCTGAAATTGGCAATACAGGGGTCAATACGGAAGATGTGGAATCTCAAGGCATGCACGCGTCAGGCTTAGTGGTGCGTCGTTTAAGTAAGGTGACTTCCAACTGGCGCGCCGCAGGTAGCCTAGACACCGCACTGAAGTACGCGGGAGTCGTCGGTATTGAAGGGGTCGATACACGGGCCATTACGCGGGCCATTCGTAGTGAAGGATCCTTAAAATGTGGGATCACGAGCAAGGGAGACACGCTCGCTTCCTTTTTAGAGGCCGTCAAAGCCCAACCCAGCTTAGATGAACAAGATTTGGTCTTTCAAGTCTCGACGGCTCGTCCTTATGTGCTACCCCCTTTATCAAAGGAAGCCCCTGACACCTATGCATTAGAGCGCCTAGTGGTGGTGGATTATGGAGTCAAGCAAAACATTTTACGCCAATTACAGCGATTGGTTCGAAGCATTACCGTAGTGCCCGCCAATACCTCCTATGACGCGGTGATGAGCTACGCCCCACAAGCGGTTTTTCTGTCCAATGGACCGGGAGATCCTCGCCGTCTTCAGGGCGCCGTGGCCCTCGCCAAACGCTGTATGGACAACCGCCTCCCGATTTTTGGCATTTGTTTAGGTCATCAAATCCTGAGTTTAGCGGTGGGTTTACAGGCTAAGAAAATGGCCTTTGGTCACCATGGTAGCAACCACCCTGTTCAAGATCTCGTCACGAAGATGATTTACATCACGAGTCAAAACCATAGCTATGAGGTATGCCCCCCGGAAGATGCCCATGTCGCCGAAGACATCCTCATCACCCATATTAACCTCAATGATGGAAGCGTAGAAGGCATGCGCCATAAACATTTACCTGTCATGAGTGTTCAGTTTCATCCTGAAGCCTGCCCTGGTCCAGAAGAAGCCAGTATCATCTTTCATCAATTCATTCATGCTTGTGCCACGTGGGTCTTACAGGTCAACGCCTAATGACGAACCACCTGCTTCGCATCGGCTATACCCTATTAGTGGTGGATTCCGTTGCAGAGAGTCTTCCGCTTTGGGAAAAGGGCCTTGGATTTATTCTTGAAGAAGACTCAAAAGAAAATGGATACCAACCCTTGGTGTCTACAACGGGTCAAAAATGGGCACTCGTGGAAGCCCCCGTACTTGAACGCTATTCGGGCATCCCTCTCACCCTACCCAAGCCCCTAGAACACACCTGGCAGAATCCTCTGTTTGTGAGTCTTGAAGTCACCCTTTTAGAAGAAACCCTCCAACGCTTAAAGTCTTTTGGGATTCATATACTAAAAGCCCCCACCCGTATGCCATGGGGAGCCAACGTCGCCTTTGTTCAGGATCTTCGTAGTGGGTTATGTTTTGAACTCATGGAAATCAAAGCCTCTTCGTAAGCCTTAGCCTATGGACGATTAACAAAAAGGGGGTAGCCCCTTATAACGCTTGCGATTGGGTATAATACTTCAAAATAGCTTGCACAATGTGTTGAGACGCGTGAGGCGTGGCATGTGCTAAAGCCCGCTGAGCCAAGCGTTCGCGACGCGAAGGATGCTGCAACCATTGACGAATAATGTCCTGAAGTTGCGCCACAGAAGACACACGATGCCCCATGCCCTTCGCCTCTAGCCAGTCCGCCGTCCCTGCTTCCTGAGGCATCAACCGTTTTTGAGTGTCAATCAACAAGGGAACCCCATAATGCAACGATTCAAACACCGTAGACGCCCCTGGCTTGGTAATCATCGCATCAGACAAAGGATATAGCGTGGTCATGTCATCCGCCGTAGACGTCAGTAAAATATGTCGATACTCTTGGGCGTTGATGAAGGCTTGCCAACGTTTTTTCAGTTTGGTATGACTCCCCGTTTGAAAAATAATATTCACCTGTAAATGTAAGCCAGACGCCAGAAAATCCTTCAATAAGGCCTCAATAGACCCACCCCCTGCCCAGCCCGCATTAAAAAATAAGGTCAAGCGATCCGCTCTGTCTCCCCAGACGGCTTTCCGCAAGGCTTGGCGTTCTGATGTATTGAAAGGCAGCGTATACGACGCCATCGGCAAACCAATTTCACTCATCGCCTGCGGAGGCACCCCATAATCAGTCAATTGCTGACTCGCCCCAGGGGTTGCGGTAAAATAATGCGACACCGTTGAATACGCCCAACCCTTCCAAAACCCATAGCAAGGGTCACTCACCACCGTATATAAAGGTAAAGGAGAAACCGCCAGCGGATGTTGCTTGGCATGCGCTCTTTGTAGCATCCCGCCAAAATATTGCAGCATCGGGTGAACTGAAATAACAAGATCAGGTTGATGCACCTTAATCAAGGCTTCTGCATAAGCACGCATCGGTTCTAAAATCAAAGCTTGATGCGACAAATTCAAGAGGTTAATCAAATGATAATAAACAAACATCCATGCTTGAGCGTGTCGTAAAATCCAGTTATAAATCGCTGACAACGCCTTGTTTAAAAGTGTGGACGATTCCAACACATTTTCAATGTGAACGGTCTTAGGGGATGAATGACGCCCCTGCTCCTCAATGGCATCCGCCAACGCTTCGGCAATACGCTTATGCCCCCAGCCCGTCAATGCGGAAATAATCAAAATACGAAGGGGCTTACGCGACACAACAGGCCGTCGCAACAAAGAGGAGCACTCCAAAGTAGGCACTTGAAGTGTGGATAAATCCGATAATACCGTAGAAGGCGAGACCACCATCGTCGTAGTCAAGGTAAGACCATCTTTCATAAAAGCATATTATGTTATGTCTCTCTATCTTACTTTATAGATAAGAGAATTCAAGTGGGTAAGCTAAAAAAAGAAATTTTCCTTTAAATCCAATGCGGAACGCGGTCCAAAGCCATTAAATCTTCAATCCCTTCACGTTCCACCAATAAACCATGTTGGCCGTCTTCCACCAGAACCATTGCAGGGCGACCAAAACGATTATAGGTAGAGGCCATCGTATAATTATAGGCTCCCGTGCCAAAGGTCATGAATAAGTCCCCTGTTTCCAAGCAAGGCCCTTCAAAGTGACGAAGCACAATGTCGCCTCCTTCACAGTACTTCCCAACCACACGAACCGCCTCTGTAGGAGTATCCATGCCTAATTTATTCACCACGCACGCCGAATAAGCGGCTTGATATAAGGCAGGGCGAATGTTATCTCCCATCCCTCCATTGACCGAAATATAAGGCAAGGCCCCTAGCACTTCTTTACGAGAACCCACGGTATAGAGCGTCACACCCGCACGGGCCATTAAGCTACGACCAGGTTCTAAAATTAAACGAGGCAAAGGATATTGAAACTTGGCCGACGAGGCCTTCACCGTAGCCGTCAACGTTTCAATCAAAACAGGAATGGGTAAAGGCGTATCCGCATAAGTATAGGCAATACCCCAGCCGCCCCCTAAATCTAAATCTTCAAAGGTGATTTGATACACCTGACGAATTCGTTCCATTTCTGCAAACAAAATCGACACCAAATCTTTAAACGCACGCAGTTCAAAAATCTGGGACCCAATATGACCATGAAATCCCTTATAGCTGAGCTGTTCAGGATACTTTAAAATCGCTTCAACCACTTCATTCATCCGTTGAATAGGAAAACCAAATTTAGAATCATTCTGCCCTGTTTTAATGTAATCGTGCGTATGGCACTCAATGCCAGGGGCGACACGCGTCAACACATTGGCTTGAATACCCTTGGCTTTGGCGACTTTGGCCACCCGTTCAATTTCATCAAAATTGTCAATAATAATACGGTTCACGCCGTGATCAAAAGCCAGCGCCAATTCTTCTTCTGATTTTAAATTGCCGTTAAACACAATCTTTTCACCAGGAACCCCTGCTTTAATGGCCGTCATCAATTCCCCCGCGGAAACGACATCACAACCCAAGCCTTCATGCGCCACAATTTTGGCTAAACCGATATTAAAATTAGACTTACACGCCAACACCACCAAATGCCCCGCGTCATAAGTATCCCCTAATGTTTGGTGATATTCTCGGCACGCTGTGCGCAAACTAAGGCCGTCCATCACATATAAAGGTGTGCCATAAAGATGAGCCAATTCCAGCAAAGACACCCCACCCAAGGTGGCATCCCCCACGTTTTCTTTAAAACTCAACGGAACCATGGCTTGATCTTGCCATTGTGTGGTACAGGTAGACATCCTATTTACAATCCTTTACCTTGCCAAACCCAAAGGTTTTTCTTTCGTTTAGCGATTTACGACGTAACTTATTGCTCTTATTAAACCGCTAACATCTACCTCTTGCAACCCTTTTCAAAAATGGAGAATGTTTTGTTAAAATAGACTTCATTTAAGCAGGAAAAGAAGTCTCAGTGAACTGCCCCATTGCTCTAATCATACCATTAAAAACGGTTTTCTTCGCAATACACAACGCTACAAATGCAAGGCCTGCCATTACCAATTCACCCAAGCGACACTTTATAAAAAACCACTGGCTTTGAAGCACTTGGCGATTTATTTGAACCAACACGGCAAGTTTGTGTTAGAAAAAATGGTGTTCTTCTTTGTTTTGGGCACCTTTGAAAATGGCCTATAAACCCTTAACTGACAGTTAAGGGGCGCTCATTGAACCCCACATCCCCAAGCAGAAAATGGGAAGGCCAAGGACCCGAAATCGTGAAATTTTAGAAGCGATTCTCTTTGTTTTATCCACCCATTGCAGGTGGGAAGAGCTTCCGCCTTGCTTTCCCCCTAAAATGACGGTGTTTGACCGGTTTAAAGTAGGGCAAAAAGACGGTTTCTTTGAAGTATTATTCAAGAAATTCAAACAAAAAAAGCAAGAAGTTCAAGAAAAAACCAAGAAAATCTACACTCTCGATGCGACGAATAAGTCGGCAAAAAAGGGTGATTGCGTTGGACGAGCAGGAAAATTAAAGGGCACGAAACTAAGCCTCATTGCCAATGAAGCGGGCTTGCCTGAGGCGATTCATATTGAAAAAGGGAATCGGCATGACCGACATGCCTTCGGTCACATTATCGCGGAAATCCCTGCCAACAGCTATATTGTGGCAGATAAAGGCTATGACTGCAAGCGGCTTCGTCGGCAGTTACGGCACAAAAAATGAACGCCTGTGATCCCAAAGAGACAGTTCAAAAACAAGCCAAAAGTGAGGACACCCAAGCCTGACATTTACAAAGGACGGTGGACCATTGAGCGGACCTTTGCTTGGTTGGAAGGTTTTCGGAAGCTAGTTTTACGCGATGAACGAAAGCGAGAACATGGGCAAGCCTTTTGGGAACTCGGTTGTGCCATCCTTCATTTGAGAAAACTTACCGTATAAGGTCTAGTTACAAAGATAAAAAAACGGAGACATTTAACTATTTAGCTATATTTTAAGTTGACTTGGCGGAAGTAAATAGCTACCACATGAATGAAGTCTTTCAGGCTCCGAGAGACCACCTTCCATAGCTTTCTCAGGGTTTTAAGGCCACGACAACCCACTTCCCAGTCAAGGATTCGTCGCGTTTCTCGACACACAGCCAGCCATACCCATATTTTGCCTTTTTTTAGTCAAAAAAGTGCAGAGCTCATCCCGCTCAACCACGGTGACGGGTTGCGGTTCGAGCCGAGAGTCTGAGGTGTCCATTTTTCGAATTTGTTTAAGCACCGCCACTGTAGAGACCCCAATTATTTTCCCAATTTGGCGGAGAGAAAGCCCAGACAAATAGAGATTTCTGGCGAGCTCCCACAAGTGCGGAGTAAGCCCTTTGGGGGTAGATCGTGTATATTTACAGGGACAATTTTGGGACACTGCATTTTATAATACTCCTTAATAGACTTAAGGAGTATTATAAAAGCTATTTAGTTAATTGTCTCGAAAAAATATGTTCAGCCAGTGCCTTATTCGTTAGCCATCTATTCTTTTTAAACGCCTGTAGAATCTTGCGTTCCGTTTCTGAAAGGGAGATCTTTCCTTCCGTATAGTTCTTAATAGCGACCTGAAACAGATCCTTTGTACAAGCATCGTCGGTTTTTAGCTTCACCAGCACGTCTGCTGGGAGTTTAACCCCTTTGAGATCGTCCATCGTTCGAGCGCTTCGTTTTTTAATAAGCGGAGATAGGTTTTAGAAGCGTAATAGTCCACTTTTTTAAAAAGATCCAGACTATCTTCAAGCAATTCCCCTGGATAGACAGCACATAGAGTTCAACCCCTTCAGGGAAGCGGATGCCGTCTAATACCAAGCTGTCGATCTGTTTACGATCGAGTTCAGCAAGGATACTTTCAGAAATATCTGCGTTGGTTTTGAAATGCTCTTCGGCCTTTTGTGAGTCAATCTGATGGAGTTTGTGGACAAGCGCGTTCGCCTGCTTTGCAAAGGCTTTCATTTCCTTCGAATTTAAAGCCGATTCAATTTTCTGGACAATGGCGAGTAGGCTCATTTTAGAAGCTCCTAAACGGCTGGGGGGAGTTTATTCCGATGCCAATTGAGAAAGTAAGATTTCTGGTTTAATCGGTGTGACATACTCTAAATCAAATAAATTGCTTCGCAAGGCACGTTTTTGCTTGATTCGCTCTAAAATCCACGCTGTTTATTTTGAATACATTGTTGCTTTGTTTTGTTATGAGTAAAGTAACGATGCCAAAGCCAACGTAATGCTAATGACGTATAGCGAATGGGCGAAAGGCCCTGTGGTTTTTCGAGCATATCAACCGCAGGCAGGGCTTGGGTCGTTTCGATAAAGGCCGCCAACTGTTTTTTAAAGTTTGACACATAGTTTGTGTAATCACTGTGATAGGCTTCGATACCGTCGGGTGTTACGATTCGTACGTCCGCGCCACAGAGCTGAGCTTCATCGAGCAAGGCAGAACAAGCATCATAGGAATACAAGACCCGCGTGCGACGCAGTAAGACGGCTAGTTCCGCACGGGTATCCGGATAGTTCATGGTAATTTCTACAAGACCCTCGGTTTCTGGGGCGTTTCGACACTTTCCCCCCTTGTAGACGAAGCTGAAATCTTCGGTCTTGGGTTGGCCGTCGTTGTAAAACATTGACGTATCAATCCACGGCACGGTCAGTAAGGGGACCTCTGGATAAAAGGCCCGTGTGTAGCTAAAAATTGTTTCGCTAGGATGATACTGGCTTGCTCCCCCGATCTTACTAGGTAGTGTCGACATTTACTTAAGCCATAAACAAATAGAAGCAAGATGAACAAAAGACAAATAAGCCACATCTAATTTATCGTAACGGGTTGCCATTCGCCTGAAGTTTTTAAGGTCTTTAAACAAGTTTTCTACCAAGTGGCGAGCCTTGTAAAGGAAGTAATCGACTTGACGAGGAGCCACCGCATTGCTTTTATTAGGGATGACCACTTCAGCCCCCATGAGGTGAATCGCCTCAAATATTTGTTCTGAAACATAGCCCTTGTCCGCCAAAACCGCCGTGGCTTCAAGCCCTTTTAACAAAGGGATGGCTTGGGTTGAGTCGGAAACCTGCCCTGCGGTGACGATAAAGCGAACGGGGTTGCCGTGGCTGTCACAAACGGCGTGAAGCTTACTCGTATAGCCCCCTGACGATCGTCCTAACGCTTGTTTTCCGGCACTTTTTTTGCCCCTGCTGAACACTGGTGGGCGCGAATAATCGTCGAATCAATCATAAGCCATTCGGTATCTGCCGATGTGGCAAGGGTGTTGAAAATCATTTGCCAAATGCCTTGTTTCGCCCAACGAATGAAGCGCTTGTGAACACTGCTCCACTTGCCGTAATAATAGGGAAGCGACCTCCATCTTCCCCCGTTTCGCCCCATCCATAATACCGCTTCTACAAAAAGACGGTTGTTTTCGGCAGTGCGCCCTCTATGATGCGACTGACCAGGTAGAGCCTCTTTTATCTGATTCCATTGGGCTTTAGACAACTCGTATTGAATATAATCGTTCATAATAAATCCCTCAAAACAACTAGATTTTGGATTTATTATATCATTATTTATATGTCGACACTACCTAGGGTAATACAGTACATAGCGAATGACGCGTGCGACTTGCAGCGGATTTCCGTGAACGATCTCGGGGTAAATCACCACCGCTTCAGATTGAAGCTCAGGTGTAATGTGTTCCAAATAGCGGTATTGTGACTGGTAGGGCTTGCCTGAATAGAGATACACTTCAAAGCCACGGGCTAGTAAGGCATCCGCGAGTAAGTGTAGTATGCGTACCCCGTTACTTCGTGAGAATGTGGGCGTCCAGATGATATACGGACGTTTGTTCATGGAGTCTATACCCCGTTTTTGTTTGACTTTAAAGTATTCTTGGGTTGTTTGTATGTCCGTAGCAACCACCTTTTATCCCATAGCTTGATTTTGTGTTTATGATTAAAAATAATTTTAAAGACTTTTTTATCCCACGTCCATGAGACATGAAAGACGACATAAATGATGTAAAGAACAAATAGTAAATAACGTTTTTTAGGATAAAACGCTAAATTAGCCCACGCTGTTGCCATGTTCCAATCATGGCAGGCCTCGGCTATATCCACACGTTGTAGACCCTCCAGGAGACGACCTATATTGAAACAAGGAGAACCATTATCGATGCGGAGCGTATCGATAATATGCCGCTTTAAAGCAATTTCATTAAATAAGGCCAAGGCGTTAAGAAAACCCACTTGCCAAAACAGCGAGGACATCAATGGATGCTTATCCTCGTTTAGCCCACGTACATAGGAGCTTTCATCACACGTGGACACCATGCGGACAATCCAATGATCCAACACCTCAATCCGTTTATGGTGGTTGAACAAATAAGCCACAGGCGCTAACTGCGGAAACATAGTCGAAATGTTCCATGCCATATTGACCATCACGGTAGCGGTGAGGTGTTCGGTTTTATAGATGGTGGAAGGCACAAAGGTCATTTGCCCGACCAGTTGAGCCAGATTCTCTTTCGGGTTAAGGTAGTTGGCCACCACAATGGCATCTGCCCCGTTGGCTATGGCGGTTTCGACGGCATGCCAATGGGTGAAATCGAATTCATCATCATCACAGAGAACCCATACGTAATCCGCCGTAGCGATTTCGAAGGCTCGCATGATATTGGCATTTCCGCCAATGTTACGGTTATGAATAGTATGCTTGATGTTGGGAAATCGTTGGCAATAGTCGTTAATGAGTTCAGTGCTACCGTCGGTGGAAGCATTGTTGAGAATCGTCAAGGGGAGGGAACGCACAGGGGAATCTTCGGCAAACAAAGATTCAAGGGTGGCCTGCAAATGCTCTTTTCGGTTGTAGGTAATGAGTATGATATCCAAGCTAGGGTTAGAGGCAGAGTAGATCATAATGGTCTTCAGTTTCTAGTTATATAATAACACTACCGATTACGTAAGCGGTTTTTCCAGTCTTTAAACCGATTACGTGAATGGTTTTTCCAGTTCTTAAGCTGAATTTTAAAAAACTGAGGTATCAAATACTCTACCATCAAAATAAAGCGCTGGCGCTTGTTTAATACAAGATAAACATCTATTAACGAAGTCCAATTAATTTCTTTTTGCATCATTTCCTTCAAAATGTTGAACAGCTGTTTTTCTCCACCGCAAATTACATCCGCTCCTCGATTCATAATTCTGCTGGCAAGCATCTTGTCGTGTACCAGCGAAGTGATATTGGCTATTCCAACCGGCCACATCATCAACCCTGCACGAGGTAGTACATCACTTCTAATTGCTCCACGAGTGTATGAAACATCGGTATCGCCAAGTTCTTCTCTACAAGATGAAATACCGTATGGTACTACACAAAGATCTTGTTCGTGATTAAACAGGTTCAGTCCTACGGTTAAATGCGGAAATAACGTAAATATGGACTGCATGGCATTGTACATAGTTGTATCGTTAAAATGACTAGTTTTATAGAGTGTGCCTGTAATAAAAGAGCTTTGTATAATTTGTGCTGATTTGTCATTCACTAAGTATTCTGGAAAATCGTAACGAGCAATGACAATTACGGGCTCTTGCCTTTGCATCGCTGCTTCGGCGAACTGCCAATGGGTAAAATCGTACACATCATCGTCACCTAAAATCCAAACATACTCGTGGCTTGCGGCTTCCATGGCTTTAAAAATATTACCTGCTAAGCCCACATTGTATTTATTTTTTTTATAGCGGAGATTAGGTAGTGTCGACATATAAATAATGATATAATAAATCCAAAATCTAGTTGTTTTGAGGGATTTATTATGAACGATTATATTCAATACGAGTTGTCTAAAGCCCAATGGAATCAGATAAAAGAGGCTCTACCTGGTCAGTCGCATCATAGAGGGCGCACTGCCGAAAACAACCGTCTTTTTGTAGAAGCGGTATTATGGATGGGGCGAAACGGGGGAAGATGGAGGTCGCTTCCCTATTATTACGGCAAGTGGAGCAGTGTTCACAAGCGCTTCATTCGTTGGGCGAAACAAGGCATTTGGCAAATGATTTTCAACACCCTTGCCACATCGGCAGA
This sequence comes from Vampirovibrio sp., assembly GCA_050916035.1. Classification (GTDB taxonomy): domain Bacteria; phylum Cyanobacteriota; class Vampirovibrionia; order Vampirovibrionales; family JAJTHC01; genus JAJTHC01. The sequence goes on from CP050876.1 coordinate 482,304, forward strand.
TACCGAATGGCTTATGATTGATTCGACGATTATTCGCGCCCACCAGTGTTCAGCAGGGGCAAAAAAAGTGCCGGAAAACAAGCGTTAGGACGATCGTCAGGGGGCTATACGAGTAAGCTTCACGCCGTTTGTGACAGCCACGGCAACCCCGTTCGCTTTATCGTCACCGCAGGGCAGGTTTCCGACTCAACCCAAGCCATCCCTTTGTTAAAAGGGCTTGAAGCCACGGCGGTTTTGGCGGACAAGGGCTATGTTTCAGAACAAATATTTGAGGCGATTCACCTCATGGGGGCTGAAGTGGTCATCCCTAATAAAAGCAATGCGGTGGCTCCTCGTCAAGTCGATTACTTCCTTTACAAGGCTCGCCACTTGGTAGAAAACTTGTTTAAAGACCTTAAAAACTTCAGGCGAATGGCAACCCGTTACGATAAATTAGATGTGGCTTATTTGTCTTTTGTTCATCTTGCTTCTATTTGTTTATGGCTTAAGTAAATGTCGACACTACCTAGGAAATCTAGCTTGCCAGTGTTGAACAACTTCTGGCGTTGCATCAGTAGAGTTGTTATCCAATACCAAAATAGGAAGGTCTCGAACAGGTGAATCGTCTTTGAGTAGTTGTTGAAAGGTATTTTCTACATGATTAACACGATTATAGGTAATTAAAATAAGTTCTAAATCAGGAAGAGTCATAAAATACGAGTTCTTTCATTATTTGTTGTAGATGACCAAAGCAATGAAAAATAATTGCGTAGCGATTGTTTCAAGTTTTTTCTGAGAATTCTAAAAGAGGTGGGCATTAAATATTTTAGAATAAATGTATGTCGCTGTTCTCTTTCTAAAAGTAGGTAAATATCAACTAAATGAGTCCAGTTTTCCTCCTTTTGTAATAATAAGAAATGCATAAATTCGAAGAAATTAGTTTCACCATCGTGAATAACTTCATAACCACGTTTGAAAATAGCTTTTGCTAATTGAGGGTCGTGTACCAAGGTACAACAATTGGCAAAGCCTGCAAGCCAGTTCATCGTTCTACTACGAGGCAAAAGGTCCTTTTCTATTGTCCCACGTATATAGGAAGAATCAGTAGTTTCAGGCTTTAGACCGTTACTTGAAATAGCATGAGGGACAACATACATTTTTTGATTTGTATTAACTAAATATAAAATTAAAGCCAAATGTGGGAATAGTGTAAACACCACTTGGAGGGCATTGTACATAATAGTATCATTTAAGATAGTTGTTCTATAGATACCACCCGTAATAAAGGTTAGTTGAACTACTTGAGCTGGAATATCTGTTTTCAGATCATCAGGTAAACAATAGCGAGCTAAAATAATAGCGGGCTCTTGCCTTTGCATCGCTGCTTCGGCGAACTGCCAATGGGTAAAATCGTACACATCATCGTCACCTAAAATCCAAACATACTCGTGGCTTGCGGCTTCCATGGCTTTAAAAATATTACCTGCTAAGCCCACATTGTATTTATTTTTTTTATAGCGGAGATTAGGAAATCTAGCTTGCCAGTGTTGAACAACTTCTGGCGTTGCATCAGTAGAGTTGTTATCCAATACCAAAATAGGAAGGTCTCGAACAGGTGAATCGTCTTTGAGTAGTTGTTGAAATGTATTTTCTACATGATTAGCACGATTATAGGTAATTAAAATAAGTTCTAAATCAGGAAGATTCATAAAATACGAGTTCTTTCTTTTCTATAAGGGAAATTCAGATAAAACCTGCGATAATCCTACTTCCAATGAATAAGTAGGTAAAAAACCAACTTCGGTTTTCAAACGAGTTGTATCTGCAATAATAGGGGGACTTTGATCCACAGGCAGAGGCGTTGGATAGATGATCGAGTTTTCCTTATTCAGCAAGCTTGCAATCGTATTTGCATAGGATTGCAAGGTAATGCCTTGCCCAGTTCCAATATTTACAGCACCTTCTACGCTAGAAAGCATGAATGCAACAAAAGCGTTAGCAATATCTTTGGTATACATATAATCCCGCTTAAGTGCAGGGTGATTGATTTCAAATTGCCTATTACTTTGTAGCGTATTGATAATGGAAGGGGTTAAGCGGGTAGGATATTCGCCATGACCGTACACATAAAAAATACGTCCCCAACCAAAAGAAATGTCATTTTGACTGCAATAGAGGCTAGCCAGTTGTTGCAGTTGATGTTTGCATTGTGCGTATACCGTCAGCGGTAGCAGCGGGTCGCTTTCTTTAAGCGGTGATTCTTTAAACTGGTATTCAAAGCACGTTCCTGCAAATACAGCTCGTTTGCCTCCGTGAGCGTGGAAGGCTTTCAATAAGTTAAGGCTGGCTATTAAAAAGTCAAAATTGAGGTTGGAAATCAAATAATCGCCCGTGGTCACCCAAGCCAGATGCACTAAGTGTGTGGGCTTGATTTGTGCTAAACAGTCCTGCAAAGCTTCGGGATCAAATAAATCACACACAATCCAGTGTAGTTTTGAGTGATCGTGTTTACAGATGTTAGGCTGTTTTCGAACCAACGCAAATACCTCAAAACCAGCCTCCAATAAAGGCTCAAGTATTTCTCTACCAATGAGCCCACTGCTACCCGTAAGTAGTACACGTTTAGAGATAGGCATAGTTGGCATCCCTTTCATTTATAATGATTTGGCTCGTATTGCCCCAATCAATGCCCAGCTTAGGATCGTTATAGCGAAGGCCATCATAATAATTGGGCTCAAAATAATTGCCAAGCTGATAAAAAACGGTGGTATTTGCCTCCAACGTCAAAAAGCCATGAGCAAACGAAGGTGGAATATACAATAGGGAGGGGATTTGTTCAGAAAGTTTGATTTTTTCATGCTTTAGATAAGTTGGAGATTCCGGTCGTAAATCCACGATCACATCCAAAAAAGAACCTTTCAAGCAAGAAACGAGCTTGGGTTCCAAATAAGGGGCTTTTTGAAAATGCAGGCCTCTTAATACTTGTGGATGGGTATTTTTAGAGATGTTACACTGGCATATATCCAGCTCAATGCCTCGTTTCGCAAATTCTTTTTTGCAAAACTGTCGTGCAAATGAGCCTCGTTCATCGAAAAATTCCGTTAATTCAATTAAATAAGATCCGCTTAAAGAAAGTTCTATAAATTTCATACCAGTTGATACCTTTCAAATTCCGCTCGTTCTAAGAAGGGAGCCATGTCCTCCAACGAGGGGGAAACCATGCTGCCATCGGGCAACTGGCGGGCGGAAAGCTTGGGGCTGAAGCTGTACTCTGAATCCACCAATACCTCGCAGACCATGGGGCCTTCGCTGGCGAGTACCTCAGCCAAGCGAACCTTCAAGCCATTGGGGCCCTCAATACGGCAAGCAGGGAGGTCAAAAGCCTTGGCGACTTTCACAAAATCAGGCACGCTCACCCCGCTTTCAACAGAAGAAGCCGTCATACGTCCTTGGAAGAAGTTCCGCTGGGTGTTTTTAATCGAGGCATAGCCCCCATTTTGAATGATAAACAACTTGATGGGCAGTTGGTGATACCGCAAGGTTTCCAGCTCCTGAAGGTTCATCATCAGCGAACCATCACCCGAAACGCAAATCACGGGGCGTCCGTGAGCCTCCAGAGCGGTACCGATGGCGGCGGGTAAATCGTAGCCCATCGACGCGTTGCCCGAATTAAGTAGAAAGCGTTGCCCCGCCTTTACTTGAGCTGTTTGAAAGCTACACACGCAGGCCGAACCATTACCCATCACCCAGATGGCGTTTTCAGGCGTCGCCTCGGAGAGGGTGCGCACGAAGTGATAGGGGTTGAGGATAGTGGCGTCGCTTTGTTGATACTCGGGGGTATTGGCGTGGGCAAAGCGATCTTTGCAGGCTTGGCACCAGCAAATCCATTCGGGGGTGGCGTGAGCGGGCATTGCGGAAAGCAAGGCGGGCAGAAAGTCCGCCAAATCCGCAAGGACGCGTAAATCAGGGACGACGGTGGGCTTTTTTAGCTCTGCTTCGTCGATATCCACCACGATCTTAAAGGCATTTTTGGCGTAATTTTCGTAGTTATAGCTGGCTTGACGGATGTTATTCCGAGTCCCCAAGCACAGCAGCACATCCGCATTTTGAAGGGCAAAATTGCCCGAACGCTGACCAATGGTGCCAATGCGTCCTGCAAAGAGGGGGTGATCTTCAGGCAGGATGTCCATGCCGTTAAAGGTCGTCACCACGGGAATTTGGAGGGTTTCTAGCAACTTATAAAAAGTCGTCTCTTGTTTGGAAAGGCGAATGCCATGCCCCGCCACAATCAAGGGACGCTCGGCTTTAAGTAAATGAGCCAGCACGTCTTCAATAGGCAAGATCGTTGCCGTTGGCTCGGGGGGCGTGAAAGCGGGTAAGTTTTCTGGGTCGATGAGGGCCGCCTGCACATTGATGGGAATATCCAACCACACGGGGCCAAAGCGTCCGTGGGTGGCTTCGTAGATGGCTTTATCTAAGTGATAGCGGATGCGCTCTGGCTCCGACACCATCACCGCATATTTGGTGATCGGCTTGACCATGGAGACGCTATCCACTTCCTGATCACCCAGCTGTCGTAGGGGAATCTCGGGGCAAGACGCCACTGTGGTACTAAACTTTACCTGTCCCGATAGGTACAACACAGGCACGGAATCCGTCCATTGTCCAAACACACCGTTGAGGGCGTTGATGCCACCAGGCCCTGTGGTCACGTTCACCACGGCGAGCCGTTGGTTCACACGAGCATAGCCTTCGGCGGCAATGGCACAGGCTTGTTCGTGGTGATTGGCCATGTAGGCAAGCTCTCGCCCCAAGCTGTCGTTCAGGTGCATGGCTCCACCGCCAGAAACCATAAACACCTGTTCCACGCCGTGAAACTGCTTCAAGCGTTGAGCAATGTAATCGGAAACTTTTATCAAAGGGGCCATGGGAAATCCTTTTTAACACGCTAGCAAACGGCATTCATCACACTACATTCAAGCCAAGAGTCTAGGCGTTTGGAGGCTGCTTCGGGGGACATGTCGGTAATTTTTACGCCTTCGAAGGCATCGTTCAACATGACGAGGGCTAGGCCCTTGCCCAGATTTTTTTTATCCTGTCCCATCGCTGCCAGAGCCTGTGCCACTTCAAAGCGAACCGCTTGGCTTTCAGGACGTAAAATCGGCATGAGGAGTTGTTCCCGAACAAGGGCTTCGTTTTCAGCGGAGAGCAAGCCCCGTTCCAAGGCTTCTTGGTTGGCTAAAATCATGCCTAACACTACCGCTTGCCCGTGAGACATCGCAAAATCGCAGGCACTTTCAATCGCGTGTCCAAAGCAATGCCCGTAATTGAGTAAGTTGCGACGCCCTGTATCAAACTCATCGTCTTCAATGTAGGCTTTTTTAATGGCGAGGCAGGCCTGCGAACGACGCAAGACCGTCAGGGGTTCCCGAGCATCGAGGGCGGGTAAATCCGCTAGCATCGCACGGGTAGACGCTTCACCATCGAGCAAGTGGAGCTTGGCCATTTCACCCACGCCCGAGTAATAATCGTAATCGCTCAGGGTGTCTAAAAATCCAGGGAAGAGGTGAATTTGCGAGGGTGGGTAAAAGGTACCTACTAAGTTTTTGTACTGCTTGAAATTGAGCGAAGTTTTCGCGCCAATGCAGCTATCGACTTGAGCCAGAAACGTCGTCGGCACAAAAATCCAGTTCACCCCTCGATAGAGCGAGGAGGCCACAAAACCCGTGATGTCCTGAATAATGCCACCACCAATAGAGACCAAATTCAAGTTTTTTCGAGGGGCATAAGCCATGATTTTTTCGTATAAGGTACACACACTCTCGATGTTTTTCTGCGCTTCTTCAGCAGTTTGCAGAATCACTTTTTCGACAGGCAAGGCGGATAAAATGCCGTGTTGGTGTAGTTCCCAGACTTGGGTATCAATGACAAAGACCGCATTTTCAAGGGCGGCCAAGCTAGCCACAAAGGCCGTGTTTTCTTCAAAAGAAACCGTGTAGGATTTAATGTTCGATTGAACGGTGAGTGAGTCTAAACGCATGAAAAGCCTCCATCGACAAACAAGGTTTGCCCTGTGATAAACGTATTTTGTTCCGATGCCAAAAAGTAGACCACCTCCGCAATTTCACGGGGTTCTGCCAAACGGCGTATCGGTAGCCCTGCGGCGAGTTGTGCCAACTGCTCAGGGCTGTTGTTTTGCATCGTCATTTCAGTAGCCACAAAGCCAGGAGCCACGGCATTCACCAGCACATTGTAAGGCGCCAGCTCAACTGCAGAGGCCGTGGTGAGTCCCTTGACGCCCGCTTTGGTCATTGAATACAAGAGCCGTCGCTCCTTCGAAAACTCGCACCAAATGGAGGCCATGTTGACGATGCGTCCATAGCGATTAGCTTTCATGGTAGGGGTCAGGGCTTGAAGCAATTGCAGCTGGGAAAGCAGGTTGACCTGTAGCATGCGTTCAGTCATGGCGGGGTTCACTTCTGCTAAGCCTGTCAATTCATTGATGCCCGCATTATTTACAAGGATATCCACAGGCGAGGAAAGTGAGGCGACGTAGGTCCCAATGCTTTCGCTCTGTTGTAAATCTAACTCGGCACGCGTGGGTGCCAACACCTTGATTCCCTTCGCTTCAAACATGATTTTAATTGCAAGACCAATACCCCGAGACGCCCCCGTCACGAGGGCAATCGGTGTGTGAGGGCTAGGCATACGTCACGCCACCAAATTTTTCAATCAAAGCTTTGTAACGGGATTCTAACATCGTGATGCGAGCGGCGTCTTCTTGGAAAATTAAACCGTAGTAATCCCGCTTGTTTTTGAGCCACATGAGTTCAAATCCGACGGCTTTTACAAGACCTTCTTCGGACTTGTTGCTCTCCAAAGCTTTTTGGGCATCGAAGATAATCTTACGCGTTTCAAATTTATAAAGACTACCTTTAGGTAGCTGACGGAAGAAGGGCAAGGAATCGGAAGAAACGCCGCCACCGATGATAAGCTTTTTATCGTGATCCGTCGTTTTTTGAGCCAATACTTGGGCAAGATTAAGAATCTTATCCGAGTTGATATCATCGCGAGACAAGCCCATGGAACCCGTCATGTCCACCCGACCCAGCACGATGCCCGTGAGGTCTTCGGCTTCTGGAATTTCCAGCATCTCACTAAAGTTGTGGAAGCCGGTGATGGTTTCGATGTTGATGAGGAAGGCGACATCCGCACGCTCTTCTTCGGGGAAGGCCAGCTTGGTGGATTGGATGTATTTTTTTAAGGCATAGGGTGATTCAATCATAGGAGCAATAATGGCGTTCACGCCGATGGTACGGGCTTCGTACATATCTTTCAGAGCTTCGCAGCCCCCAATTTTAATGCTTAAATCCAAACCTGCGCGCGTGATGACTTCCTTCAAGCGAAGGGCTTCTTCCATACGGGTGCCTTCGGCTTCAAATTCAGCTTTAATGCCGATAACGTTGTGATTTTCTCTCAAATCAAGCAGTAGCTCGATCATTTTCTTTTCTAAATGGTTCATGGTGTCCTCAACTTTCTTTTACTTGTCAAAGAGCAAACTGGAGCGTTCTATTTCCTTGATTGTAGTATAAAAATCAAACAATTCCACTACGGAATCCTGAATGGGGGTAAAATAAAGCTCACCCAATTCTTCTTGAAGCCGGGCATTACAAGCTGTGTAATCCAAGCCATAGCCAGAGCTTCCTACCTGAATCGGTAGCGTTTTGCCACTGGTAGAGCGAACCAAATTCGCTAAATCGACCAATTCGTGTACTTCGTTGGGTACTACGTTGTAGGCGGTGTGTTGCGGGCGATGCTCAATAAAGTGGCGAATCACAGGCACTAAATCAGGCGCATAAAGGTAGCTAAAGCGACGATTTTGTCGCAGCGTGATGGGTAAATCGACCAGCGTTTTGCACACGGCGTTCGAAATAAAGCGAATCTGCCAATCCTCATACGGACCAAAAATTCCGAAGACGTGCAGATTCACGCTCTGGGGCAGTAATTCAAGCTGTTGCCCCATGACGTATTTACAAAAGCCATGTTCATCGTTGGGAAAACGATTAAACTGCTGAGATTCTGTGGCACGGGTGATTTGCTGAGATGTATCGTAAATTGCGCCAGACCCTAGATTGATAAAGGTGCCAAAACGATGCCTATGTCGTTGTAGATTGTGAAACAACCGTAGGTTGCTTTGCAGTAAATCCGTGGTATCAATAGCATTGCGGTGCCCTGGTTTGACGGCACTATGAATCACCGCCTCAAACTCCCGTTCTTGGAAGTAGGCATCCACGGCAGCAGTATCACGGAGGTTGAGTTCCTTACTACTGGGAGCCTCAATGTGATACTCGCTCGCCAACGGGGAGTTGAGTAGGGTGCGACCAATAAAGCCATTACCCCCTGTGAGCAGAATCCGTTTCATTTACACCGCCACCGCAGATTTTTCAGCCACGAAGGCGTGAATCAACTCGGAGGTGCGAGCCAATTCAGTTTCGCCTAAACCAGGGTAGACGCCCACCCAGAAGGTATGGTTCATAATGAAATCCGTGTTGGGCAACAGGGCATAATGGGCTTCGGTCAGCTCGTTAGAGTTCAGTAGCTCTGAATCAAGAATACGCATAGGTATGTCGTAGTCGGTCATCATGGGCTGGCGAAGTAGGTTGCCTGCGAATAACTGACGCGTCCCCACACCGTTGGCTTCCAAATATTGTACGAGTTTCTGCTTGGTGAAAGGAGCCTCGGCCTTCACAGAAATCAGGAAGCCAAACCAAGAGGGGTCTACGTTCTCGGCGACCGATGGAAGAATCAGAATGTTCTGTAAATCGGCTAAAGCCTTGAGCAAGTAGGCGGCGTTTGCCTTGCGTTGAGCTAAAAAGGCGGGTAATTTATCCAACTGAGCCAAGGCAATGGAGGCCTGCCAATCCGTGATTTTTAGGTTGAAGCCAATGTGAGAATAGGTGTACTTGTGGTCGTAGCCCGTGGGCAAATTGCCCAAGTCACTCATGCAAAAACGATTATTACAGGTGTTATCCTTACCAGGGGGACACCAGCAATCACGCCCCCAATCACGGAAGGACATCAGAATTTTGTTGAGCTTGGCATCGCTCGTCACCACGGCACCGCCTTCACCCATGGTCATATGGTGGGCTGGGTAAAAGCTATAAGTGGCAATATGCCCAAAGGTACCGACTTTTTTACCGTTGAACTCTGCACCAAGGGCGTCGCAGCTATCTTCAATCAACCACAGGTTATGCTTTTCGCAAAGGGCGACAATGGCGTCTAAATTGAAGGTATTGCCGAGGGTGTGAGCTAAGAAAATCGCCTTGGTTTTAGACGTCATCGAAGCTTCAATCTGGGAAACATCGATATTGTAGCTGCCAATTTCACAATCGACAAATACAGGTACTAAGCCATGTTGGATGATGGGGTTCACCGTGGTGGGAAAGCCCGCCGCCACGGAGATGACTTCATCCCCCTTTTGTAAACGACGAGCGCCCAATTTTTGAGAGGTGAGGGCCGAAAAGGCCACCAAGTTGGCGGAGGATCCTGAGTTGACGGTGAGAGCAAAACGCACGCCCAAGTATTCGGCAAAGCGTTTTTCAAACCCATCGTTGAAACGGCCTGCGGTGAGCCACATATCGAGGGAAGCATCCATCATATTGCAGAGCTCGGCTTCATCGAGTACTTTCCCAGAGGCGGGGATGTAGCTCATGGGCTTTTTTTCGCCGCCATGAACGTGTTTAAAATAGGCCTTGGCCGCGTCTTTTACAGCGTTGCGTAGTTGTTGTTCCATAGTAATTGTTCATACTCCTTAATATGTGACAGGCTTAATAAAGTCATCTCAGCAGGCGTGGAAGCTTCTGCGTAAAAGGCTTGGTACCAAGCGATAGTTTTTCGGATGGCTTCTTTCGCCGTGTATCGAGGGTGCCAATTCAAACGCTTCGCCGCTTTTTCGATGTTCAAAGTCAGCAAAGTTGCTTCGTGAAGGGCATCGGCTTTGTGAAGCATCATCTCGCCACGGCCGTAGGTGGCGATGACCTCTTCGACGACTTTACCTACCGTCAGGACGCTTTCTTCGTTGGGGCCAAAATTGAAGCCCTCGGCATACACTTCGCCCGACTCAAAGAGTCGTTGCCCCAAGAGCAAGTAGCCTGCCAGTGACTCCATCACATGCTGCCAAGGACGCACGGCCTCGGGGTTTCGGATTTCAATGCAACGGTTCGCCTCAATGGCTCGCACGCAGTCGGGAATCAAGCGGTCTAAGGCCCAATCGCCACCGCCAATCACATTGCCCGCCCGAGCGTTACCTAAGGCATAGGGTCTGCCTCCACCCAAAAAGGAGCGGCGGAAGGAAGAGGCCATAATCTCCACACAACCCTTGGAAGAGGAATACATGTCATGACCCCCCATGGGGTCTTCTTCACGGTAGCCTTGCAGTACTTCTTTGTTTTCGTAGCATTTATCCGTGGTAACGTTTACGACGGCTTTAACGCTAGCACACTGGCGAGCAGCTTCCAGCACCTTGAGCGTCCCCATAACGTTGGTTTCGTAGGTGGAAACAGGTTCCGCATAGGATAGACGCACCAAGGGTTGAGCCGCCAAGTGCAACACAATCTCAGGTTGCTGCTCTTGAAACACGGTATTCAACTTGACGGCATCGCGAATATCTCCAAACACGGAGGTACAAACATCGCCCAAAGCCACGGCCTCGTAGAGCGAAGGTGTCGTCTCTGGCGGCAAGGCATAACCCACTACTTTTGCTCCAAGGTGGTGTAGCCAGAGCGTTAGCCAACTACCCTTAAAGCCCGTATGTCCCGTTACAAGAACAGTTTTGCCACGATAAAAATCAGCGAAGGCCATATTAATCCCAGCCTTTCCAAGGGGCTTTTCCTGATAACCACAAATCCGTCAGTTCGTTTTTATCCCGCAGGGTATCCATAGGCTGCCAAAAACCCTCGTGCCTGTAGGCGTTAAGCTGTTCCGCTTTCGCCAATTTTTCCAAGGGAGCGCGTTCCCAAATGACCTTGTCACCCTCGGGTAGATAATCGAAAATACCAGGTTCCAGCACGAAGAAACCGCCGTTAATCCAAGCACCGCCTGCGGCAGGCTTTTCTTCAAAAGAATGAATGCCATTGTTGGCGTCAATCGCCACGGAGCCAAAGCGTCCACTGGGTTGCACCACGCTCATGGTCGCCAGCTTACCAGAGGCCTTGTGAGCAGCCACGATGCTGGCAATGTTGATATCCGCCACACCATCGCCGTAGGTCAGCATGAATGGGGCATCGTTGAGGTATTGTTGGGCTTTTTTGATGCGTCCACCCGTGAGGGTATCCTGCCCCGTATAAAGCATCGTTACCTTCCAAGGTTCGGTGCGAGTTTTGTGGATTTCTACACTGTTTTCCTGCATATCTACGGTAATATCGGAATAGCGAGAATAGTAGTTGATAAAATAATCCTTAATAATGTGGGATTTGTAACCTGTTAGAATCACAAAATCATTGAATCCGTATTGGGAGTAAATTTTCATGATGTGCCACAAAATGGGCTTACCGCCAATTTCCACCATCGGTTTTGGCTTTAATTCGGTTTCCTCACTCAAGCGAGTACCGAGACCACCAGCCAGCAAGACAACTTTCATTAGAAATCCAATCATTTTATAAAGAATATATTACCGACATTTTAACGTAAAAAATTATGCAGCTCAACAAAAAATCTTCAATGTTAGAAAATTCGTCACTTGACTTGCTTAAAAGCTTGATTATTAAGCGATTTCAAGGATCTTGAGTCCAGTATGCTTCCGAATAATAGTCCCAATTTTGAGTATTTTCCCTGTAAATTCCCTGTTATTCTTGTATGGCTAGAATACTTTTGGTTTTATCCTCCACCATTTTCCTTTAAGAACCAGTCATAGTAAGAATAGATTCAAAAAATAGACCCTATTGTTTGGACGGATTTCTTGACTTACTTTATACCTAGGTAGTGTCGACATTTACTTAAGCCATAAACAAATAGAAGCAAGATGAACAAAAGACAAATAAGCCACATCTAATTTATCGTAACGGGTTGCCATTCGCCTGAAGTTTTTAAGGTCTTTAAACAAGTTTTCTACCAAGTGGCGAGCCTTGTAAAGGAAGTAATCGACTTGACGAGGAGCCACCGCATTGCTTTTATTAGGGATGACCACTTCAGCCCCCATGAGGTGAATCGCCTCAAATATTTGTTCTGAAACATAGCCCTTGTCCGCCAAAACCGCCGTGGCTTCAAGCCCTTTTAACAAAGGGATGGCTTGGGTTGAGTCGGAAACCTGCCCTGCGGTGACGATAAAGCGAACGGGGTTGCCGTGGCTGTCACAAACGGCGTGAAGCTTGCTCGTATAGCCCCCTGACGATCGTCCTAACGCTTGTTTTCCGGCACTTTTTTTGCCCCTGCTGAACACTGGTGGGCGCGAATAATCGTCGAATCAATCATAAGCCATTCGGTATCTGCCGATGTGGCAAGGGTGTTGAAAATCATTTGCCAAATGCCTTGTTTCGCCCAACGAATGAAGCGCTTGTGAACACTGCTCCACTTGCCGTAATAATAGGGAAGCGACCTCCATCTTCCCCCGTTTCGCCCCATCCATAATACCGCTTCTACAAAAAGACGGTTGTTTTCGGCAGTGCGCCCTCTATGATGCGACTGACCAGGTAGAGCCTCTTTTATCTGATTCCATTGGGCTTTAGACAACTCGTATTGAATATAATCGTTCATAATAAATCCCTCAAAACAACTAGATCTTGGATTTATTATATCATTATTTATATGTCGACACTACCTAGTAAAGTCAGGTTTTGAAGATCACGAAATAGAAGATTATCGAAATAAATGGTTTATGCATTCTAGTATCAATAGAAGTAAGAAAGATGCCAATCCTATAGAATGGTATGCGACACTAACTGACCATCAAAAAAATCTTAATGAAACTTGGGCAAATGCTCAAGCTATTGATTGGGGTTATATTGGTAAACTTAATAAAGATGACAATATCCGTGAAGTGTATGAAGCATTCTTGCAACATCGCGAAGATTTAATCAGAAAAACCCTCGGTCTATAAGCTGTATCCGTTTCCGTCTAGGGTTTGAGCGTCATCTGACGGAGACATCTAAAATGGCATCTTTGACCATTTCAACTGAGGGGGTCTTTCTCTTAAGGTTTAAGCCTACAAGGGGTAAAAACGGCATGGTATCATTCCACTTTTATAATAAAATAATCGGCTGGACTCAATTGCTACTGTGCTTGTCTCCCCATTCACGCGTTGAATGGTGACTCAGCAGCCCCTTAAACCCATTTGCAAATTATAGGACGTCGTCTTAAGTCGCCAATCGATCAAGCTAGCGCACCAAAATGTTATAGCGTTGCTCAAAGCCTAAGGTTGTGAGCTGCCCATGCCCTGTCACCACCGCCAGTGCTTCAGGGGCGTCTAACTTCAACAGCCGCCCTTTAACGGATTGTTCAATTTGCTTATCAGAACCACCCCAAAGGTCTGTTCTTCCAATTGAACCCCGAAATAACGTATCACCCGCCACCAATACATTCAGGCTGGGCATATAAACACAAGTAGACCCCGGTGTATGCCCTGGCGTGTGTAAACATTTCCCAACGGGTGGCAACGTAACATGACCCTCATCGCCAGAATGAAAGACCAAAGGTTGCCCTTCACTGAGCCACGCATCAGGGGGGGCCGTTTTCTCTTTCGGTAGTGGTATGTTATAGCGTTGGCATTGTTCGGGTAGCATTTCCCACAGTGGGGCATCTGCTTTGTGGAGGTGTAACGTGGTTTGCGTGGCTTGACGAAGGGCTTCACTCGCCATGAAATGGTCAAAATGAGCATGGCTATGCCAAACTTGTACCAAATTTTCTACGCCATGCACCATAAATAAACGATGCAGTAACCAGTCTGCATCACCGCCCGCATCAATAATCGTGGCTTGCCTTGTCGGCTTATGTACAATCAACGTACAGTTACATTGCAGTGGACCTACGGCAAATACTTCCACCAAATAGTCAGGGGTGTCTGCTAACGTTTGAATCGTCTTTTTAGCGGGTTTATAGTTTTTAAGTTTTCCATAGAAAGGTAATTGTAATCGTCCCATCATCACCCCAAAAGCTCCTATTAGGTTATTAAATTTGAAAGCTAAATGATTGTATTCTTTAGTCATAACGTTACAATAAACACGCTAAAAACGGCACGATGATTTTTCCCGTATCTCCCGACTCATTCCGCGTATAACGCCAACGTCTAAAAAAAGAGTGTATCGACTCTTGTTGTTTTGTCGCTTTGACTCCCCCTTTGAAAGGCTTGTGATATAATCATGCCATGCTTAACTACCGACAAGACATCGATGGCCTGCGGGCCTTGGCTGTACTCGCCGTTTGCCTCTTTCATTTTGACACGCCGTGGCTATAAGGTGGCTTTACGGGTGTGGATGTCTTCTTCTGAAGTGTTAATAGGGTGGTCATGCATTATAGAGCTAGGCTTCCGTCATTATTGAGGAGATTCATTTAGTTTAACATACATTACGGCCGTACTATCGCCAGCCTAAAATGGCATCTTTGACTATTTCAACAGGTTTGACGGTGGGGTGCATCTTGAGCGGGTCTTTCTCTTTGCCTCACGCGAGCCAAGTCCATCCGTGTTCGCTTTTTTGAATAATAATAAGGTCTTTACATTGAAATAAATAGGGTATATAATGGAAGATATGGGTTCTTGTCTAATCGGCCTTTGCGCCTGTATCAATTCAATGGTAGAAATTTATTATGTCTTATTCTATTTTGCCACCAACACCCAGCCAAGCAACTCTCCCCCCTGTTGGATATGATCGGGGTGATTCTGGATTTCCAAAGCCTTTGGTTATTCCTCAGTTCACCCCTGAACCTCGTCGCATGTCTTCAGTGTCTGAAGGCCCCCCTCCTTTAATGCCTTTAGGGCAAGACCAACTGATTACGTCTAAATCGTTTTCAGACTTGGTTCGTCAAGTCCAGCATATTCAAGAACAATTAAATGTACTTCAAGCGAATCAAAATTTAAGTCGTAGCCAGCAAATTACAAACCCTATTCAATACCTGAGCCCAAGTGGTATTGGGCAGATGTTGAGCACTTTTTTTGGTGGTCGGCGACAAATGCAGGCGGGGGGTAATGCCTTGACTGATTCTGAACAAGATATACGGGACGAGCATTATTTTGAAGATGTTGAAGCCCCTAAGGTGTTTAATGTGAAACGTGTTGAAAAAACATCTCGATCACAGTTGAGTTAGGTAGTGTCGACATATAAATAATGATATAATAAATCCAAAATCTAGTTGTTTTGAGGGATTTATTATGAACGATTATATTCAATACGAGTTGTCTAAAGCCCAATGGAATCAGATAAAAGAGGCTCTACCTGGTCAGTCGCATCATAGAGGACGCACTGCCGAAAACAACCGTCTTTTTGTAGAAGCGGTATTATGGATGGGGCGAAACGGGGGAAGATGGAGGTCGCTTCCCTATTATTACGGCAAGTGGAGCAGTGTTCACAAGCGCTTCATTCGTTGGGCGAAACAAGGCATTTGGCAAATGATTTTCAACACCCTTGCCACATCGGCAGATACCGAATGGCTTATGATTGATTCGACGATTATTCGCGCCCACCAGTGTTCAGCAGGGGCAAAAAAAGTGCCGGAAAACAAGCGTTAGGACGATCGTCAGGGGGCTATACGAGTAAGCTTCACGCCGTTTGTGACAGCCACGGCAACCCCGTTCGCTTTATCGTCACCGCAGGGCAGGTTTCCGACTCAACCCAAGCCATCCCTTTGTTAAAAGGGCTTGAAGCCACGGCGGTTTTGGCGGACAAGGGCTATGTTTCAGAACAAATATTTGAGGCGATTCACCTCATGGGGGCTGAAGTGGTCATCCCTAATAAAAGCAATGCGGTGGCTCCTCGTCAAGTCGATTACTTCCTTTACAAGGCTCGCCACTTGGTAGAAAACTTGTTTAAAGACCTTAAAAACTTCAGGCGAATGGCAACCCGTTACGATAAATTAGATGTGGCTTATTTGTCTTTTGTTCATCTTGCTTCTATTTGTTTATGGCTTAAGTAAATGTCGACACTACCTAGCAGGCAGTGCTTTTTTTTAAGCCGTATGTATCTTGATTTCTTTAGATGTTTCGATGATGCGTTGCATCCACGTGCCCACTTGAATTAAAAAGATATCTTCGTCTACACTCGTGGCGTTCCATGTAATATGAACATGGGGAGATTCTATTGTACACTCTTCAGGTAAGCTGATAAAAGATTGTATTAATGTGTAGTGATTGTCTTTACGAATTAGTAGTGCATAGAGTTCATTGAGTTGAACCAAGAATAATTGACTTGCGCCGACGGGGAAGGGGACTTCCTTTATTATGGGGATTTCTTCTAAAACTAAGTTGGTTAAGTTGCTTAGCTTAAGCAATGGGGTGGCATTTGAAGAAGTGGTGGTCTTTGTCGAATCAAGCAGCGCATACACGTCTGCTTCTGCACTTGGAATGGGAGCCAGAGGGCTTGAATCTAAAGATGATGAAGGCTCTTGGGGTAGGTATAAAGTATTCTTTTTATCTCCTTGGGCAGATGAAAGGGGAGCAGGAGGGGGATCAATAATACTTTCTAAGTGGTCTAGGGTTTCGACAGGGGCATGGCCGTTTTCCAAGTCTTCTAAACTAAAAAAGATAGAAGGGTCAATCATGTCGTCTTCGGGAGAAGCCTTATGAACTGAATCTAGAGGCGAAAAAGATTCTCTGGAATACGATGATGCCAGGGTGCTTGCTTCTTCTTTAAGGGGTTCTGTCTCTAAAAAATGCGTCTTTTTATCTATGGTGTCAGGGTATTCATCTAAGTCTAAAGCGGTGCGTTGCGTTAAGTCTAAATCCTCTAGAATGAGCGTATCTTCTAGACTGAGTTCATGAGGAGGGAAATCCTCACTTAAGAAGGGACTGGACAAATCAGGCACGCTTGCTTCGATGGATAAGCTCGCTGGTGTTTCTTCAAGAATAGTAGCGGAATCTGCGCCGTCTAGATCAGGTAAGTGTAAGTCAAAATTAAAATCTATTTCATCTAGATCAGGTTCGCTTAAAACAGATGAATCGGTCTTTCGCTGATCTGCCGTGTCTTGTAAAAACAGATCCAAATCAAATTCTAAAGGTTGGAAATCCATTTTTTTTGCAAGGGGCACTATTTCAGACGGAGAAATGGCTGAAGGCGAGGGAGAATCCGCCATTTCGACCATCGCTTCTTTCCAATCTGTTTCAAAGTCTACAGCGAACGTATCGATTTCTGTTGTTGTATGGTGGAGACTCTCTAAGGGCGGTGCCTCAATTCTGTCTACTTGAAAGGGACTCATCGTTTCATTGTCTAGAACCTCTAAGAAAGCAGAATGATTGGCGGGCTTTTGTGAGGCCTGCTGTTCGGAGACGACTTTCTCTACCTCTTCTGCCTCCAGCCATTCGGGAGGGGGCGTTCCAATACTTGCGAGCGCTTCATTGGCTTTTTGAGCCATCGCAAATTGCGCTTGTAAGGTTTCGATTTCATCTGCTTCAAATGCAAAAGGATCTTGTTCTAAAGGTTCTATAGGACTTTGCAAAACAGGTATTTCCCTTGAAGCAGGCCTCGGTTCAGGTACAGTGGGTAAGGTTTCTCCAATAGCCAAGGGATTAAAATAATCCGTGTCATCTTCATAAGCGAGCATAGGGAGCGCATGAGCGGTAGTTGTTGTGTCTTGATGTTCTTGTGGAGCAGGTAGAGGCGTGTTGACAGAGATCGCTTGCGCAGGTTCGGGATCCTTAAGCACAGGAGGGACTTCAATTCCCGTGATCATTTGGGGGGGCAAGGGAGGCTGATTTTTTTGAGCGTCTTCTTGTAAAAAACGTTCGACGGGGTCGTCATAAGGTACGGCGGACTTTTGAGCATCGACGTCTTCATTTTTTTTGACTTTGGGATAATGAAACGCAGGCGCCATGGTTTTTTGGCTTTGTGTGGCCAAAGGGGCTTCTTCGTTTTTCTTTTTAAAAAACATAAACACCAACTCCCGTAAACGAGGCAGGAAGCCCTACTTTCATGTCCCTTGAGTATACAGGATTCCCTTGTATAGAGACCAAACACGAAGTAAAGAATCCCCCAAGCATGGGACGAGAATCTGACGAGAGGAGGACTAATTCACGTTTTGGGCAATATCTTTTCGGTAAAAGCTTTGAGGGAGCTCAATAGAGGCGATGGTTTGGTAGGCGTTGCGGCGAGCGACTTCAAAAGAAGAGGCCACGGCCGTGACATTTAAAACGCGTCCTCCCACCGAATGAAGCGTTGAGTCTACTTGGCGTTGTGTCCCTGCATGAAAAATGGTGACACCTTCAAGGAGACTTTCTGGTAAGCCGATGGGCTGTCCTGTGACATAATCGCCTGGATAATTTTCTGCAGCCAGCACTACGGTGATGGCTTTTTGAGAGGGAAACTGCAAGAGCGATTGTGACACCCACGCGGAAAGATCCCCTTGAGCCGAATCCATCAACAATTGTAAAACGTCGATTTCGTCTTGCAATAAGGGGAGCACCACTTGTGTTTCAGGGTCTCCAAAGCGGACGTTAAATTCCACGACAAAGGGGTTTCCGTTGGGGTGAATCATTAAGCCCGCGTACAAAATACCCGTAAAGGGATGGCCCGCGTCTTGCATGATGCGCATCATGGGATTTAAAATCGTGGATTGTATGGTTTCTAACAAGGCAGTCTGAACAAAAGGAACAGGGGCATACGCCCCCATGCCCCCTGTATTGGGGCCCGTGTCTCCTTCTCCTACACGTTTAAAATCTTGGGCAGACACCAAGGGAATCGCACGCGTGCCGTCACAAATTGCCAGAACACTGACTTCCACTCCCTCTAAAAATTCTTCAATCACCACAGGGCTATTTTTTAAGAAGGCCTTCTGAACTGCGGCGTGAGCTTCTTCTAGGCTTTGTGCGATGGTGACGCCTTTGCCTCCTGCCAGTCCGTCTTCTTTAATGACGTAAGGGGGACGCCATTGCGTTAAGGCGGCATGGGCTTCTTCTTCGGTCAGGCAGTAAGCAAAGCCTGCCGTGGGGACTTGGGCTTGGGCCATCATCTGTTTGGCGTAATGTTTAGAAGCTTCTAATTGAGCAGCGGCTTGACAAGGCCCAAACACTCGCGTGCCTTGAGCCTTTAAAGCATCCACGATTCCCCCTACCAAAGGCGCTTCAGGCCCTACTACCACCAAGTCGATGGCTTCGGCATCCACAAAGGCGCAAATCCCTGCGACATCATCGGCTTGAAGCTCTACCCCTGTCGCCGTTTCATAGCACCCTGCATTACCAGGGGCAATCCATAAGCAAGGGGCTTGTGGACTTTTACTTAATGCGGTAATCAAGGCATGTTCTCGTCCACCATTGCCTAAAATGAGTACATTGGGTGCCATCAGTCAAATCCCTTATTTTTAGGTGATACAAATATACTTTAGCATGAGTTTAGATGAAACATACGCCCGCGTCTCCTGACTTTTATCGAACGTTGAGCGCTTTATTCTACATTGTTGTTTGTGCTACACTACTCACGATACTTTAAATCACACTGCTTTAAAAAGGATCCTACTATAATGTCTGATGAACGTAACACGCTGGCGAATCATGCCACGACTCAGCCTTGTGTGACGCATCGGGTCTTATCGCCGAAGCTCTTGCTCGCGATGGTGGTCTTTGATAGCTTGGCGATTGACGGGACCTTTAAATGGTTAATGTCTCAACAGCCTCTTGGACAAAGCGTGGTGATTCTTCCGCAGTACTTGTCCTTGCAACATCTTGAAAACACGGGCATGGCCTTTAGTATTTTACAGGCAAATCCCCTGTGGGCGAGTATTTTAAGTTTTACCTTCTTGGGGATTTTGATCGTATTGGTTCTTCAGCACCGCCTGATGGATCGTTTCGAAGCGGTAGGCTTTGCTTTGATGATTGGGGGGGGGCTTAATAATGCCCTTGATCGCCTTTTCACCGGTGCGGTCACTGATTACATTCATTTGCCTTTTGTGAAATTTCCTGTCTTTAATCTATCGGATGCCTTTATTTTTATCGGTGCCCTACTTATTCTTTATCATTATTTTTTCGTCCACTATAAAGCCGTAGAGGAATCTTCACGCCCATGACTGTACGTTCAATGGAGGAGGCTTTTGAAGACGCGTCGACTGAATCTCAATCGCTTACGTTTCTGGTCACTGAGGCGTTCGCGGATCAACGCTTAGACAAATTTTTAAGTACAGTTTTGGGAGAAGACTATTCTCGAGAACGCATTCAAGCCTTGATTAAAGGCGGCTACGTGACACAAGGTGAGCTGACGTGGCAGAAATCATCGTTTCGCGTCAAGCTCGGACAATCCATTACCATTACAGAGCCGGCCTTACAAGTGTTGGCCATGCCTGCGTGGGACGTTGCTTTGGATGTTCGCTATGAAGATGAACATTTATTGGTGATTAATAAGCCCGCGGGTATGCTTACACACCCCACAGGCTTGCAACAGCCTGATACCTTAGTCAATGCGTTATTGCACCATTGTCGAGGGAACCTGTCGGGGATTAACGGGGTGGAGCGTCCGGGGATTGTGCATCGCTTAGACAAAGACACCGAAGGGCTGATTGTGGTGGCTAAGTCAGATAAGGCCCACCATGGGCTGGCGGAACAGCTACAGTCTAAAACAATGTATCGTCGCTATAACGCGATTGTACAAGGACAAGTACAAGAGTTAAATGGGACGGTACGCATCGGTATTGGTCGTCATCCTCAGCAACGCAATAAAATGCAGGCAGATTGGACAGGGAAACCCGCGGTCACTCATTACCAAGTCAAAGAAAATTTAAATGACAAATTTACGTGGGTGCAATGTCAATTAGAAACAGGCCGTACGCATCAAATTCGGGTTCATATGGCGTATGTGGGTCATCCTTTGGTGGGGGATCCTCTCTACGGCACAGGACTGGCCTTACAATGGAAGGAACTCGTCCCTGAAGCGGGGCAAGCGCTACAGGCCTATGCCCTAAGGTTTATCCACCCCATTACCCAAGAAGTGAAGCACTTTGAATTGCCCGCTTCTGCCCATTTACTGAGTGTGTGGGAGGCTCTTTCCAAAAGAGTTTAAATCCAAAAGAGTCTAGGTAGTGTCGACATTTACTTAAGCCATAAACAAATAGAAGCAAGATGAACAAAAGACAAATAAGCCACATCTAATTTATCGTAACGGGTTGCCATTCGCCTGAAGTTTTTAAGGTCTTTAAACAAGTTTTCTACCAAGTGGCGAGCCTTGTAAAGGAAGTAATCGACTTGACGAGGAGCCACCGCATTGCTTTTATTAGGGATGACCACTTCAGCCCCCATGAGGTGAATCGCCTCAAATATTTGTTCTGAAACATAGCCCTTGTCCGCCAAAACCGCCGTGGCTTCAAGCCCTTTTAACAAAGGGATGGCTTGGGTTGAGTCGGAAACCTGCCCTGCGGTGACGATAAAGCGAACGGGGTTGCCGTGGCTGTCACAAACGGCGTGAAGCTTGCTCGTATAGCCCCCTGACGATCGTCCTAACGCTTGTTTTCCGGCACTTTTTTTGCCCCTGCTGAACACTGGTGGGCGCGAATAATCGTCGAATCAATCATAAGCCATTCGGTATCTGCCGATGTGGCAAGGGTGTTGAAAATCATTTGCCAAATGCCTTGTTTCGCCCAACGAATGAAGCGCTTGTGAACACTGCTCCACTTGCCGTAATAATAGGGAAGCGACCTCCATCTTCCCCCGTTTCGCCCCATCCATAATACCGCTTCTACAAAAAGACGGTTGTTTTCGGCAGTGCGCCCTCTATGATGCGACTGACCAGGTAGAGCCTCTTTTATCTGATTCCATTGGGCTTTAGACAACTCGTATTGAATATAATCGTTCATAATAAATCCCTCAAAACAACTAGATCTTGGATTTATTATATCATTATTTATATGTCGACACTACCTAAGCCTAGTTCAACCGCGACCGTGTTCTTTATAAGGGTTTTCTATAAAGGAGATTTGGCAGGGGTCCCCGCTTGACGAGGATACTGACGAGGGGTATTGGCGACTTTCATAATCTGTACCATGTAGCAAGTCGTTTCTAAAGCGTCTATCCCATCAGGGATAAAGACATCCATAAATTCTCCCCCTAAGGTTTCAATGGCATTTTCTGCTTGACGCATTTCTACTTCCCATTTAGGACCTTTTAAAGCCAGCATAAGCCCTTCTCGCTTCACAAAAGGCAAGCAATACTCTACTAACACAGGAAGGCTTGCCACCGCACGAGAAGTCACGACATCAAAAGCGGCTCTTAAATGGGATTGATGTCCCAAGTCTTCCGCCCGTTCAGACAAAATTTGAATGGGGACTAAGCCTAAGGCTTCGGTGGTTTCTTTTAAGTAGTGGGCTTTTTTTTGAATCACTTCAATGGAACTTATTTTTAAATCCGGTCTCACAATCGCCAAGGGGATTAAAGGGAATCCCCCTCCAGAACCCAAGTCCAAGACTTTACTCTGTTCGGGGATAAACAAACTATAGAGCAAACTTTCTAAAATATGGCGGGTTAAAAAGCCTTCCCAATCGGTAATGCGTGTCAAATTCATCACCTTGTTCTTCGCGAGCAATAAGTCATAAAACGCGATAAAAGCTTCAAATTGAGCGTCTGTCACCGTGAGTCCTAGTGTGTGTACGTGCTCTAAAAAAGTCTGGGACTCCTTTGTGTGTCGTAAATCTAAAGTGTTCATCCCTGATGCGTCCTAAATATTTTTATACTGAAAGTACCACTATAGCATAAACGTGTGAATCCTTAGGGTGGTTCATGTGTACACGTCCACAGTGGTTTAACGTGATGAGGCCAACGTATTCGATATGTCTCCTTCCGATGTCCGTCCTGAAAAACCGAAGATCCCTCATTTCCCTGAACGGCGTGGGACCTTACGTTATTTTATCGCCCCTGGCGTACTAGAGCGTTTGGAAGCTCATACCTTTCGTCCCCTTCGTAAAGATAAACCTCATCATCCTGAATCTCGTGAATTGGAAGCGCCCTTAATACGGAGTAAACGACAGGTGCGTTATCAAGCGGCTATTTTTCGAGACAGGCACCGTGAACTGTTGGAGGTCGCCCATTTCCTTAACCAGCCCTATGCTAAAGTATTGAATGTGCTTGGGCCTCAAGGGGTTGGAAAATTGAGTCTATTGCGAGGACTCGCCGAATTATTGACGCCTCGCTACGCGGAACTCCTATGGTTTGAAGTCCCTTCTTATGGGGATAGTCTAGAATGGGGGCTGTTTATCTTAAAGCAACTGGCCACTTTGGCAAAGGTCCGCCAGCCAGAAGGGGAGAGTATTGCTGAAATTGCTCCTAAACTGTGGGAAGCACACAGCGTAGAAGGGCGTCAACAATTGTTTGACCAACTTCGTCCTTTTTTCAAAATCTTCCAAGCCACCCCTATGCTTATCGTCATGAATGGCTTAGAGGTGATGGTTCAAGGCAAGACCCCTAGTCTTAAAAAACAAGCCCCTGCCTTTGTAGAGATTTTAAATTTTTTATTGGAATTTCCCTCTTTTAAAATAGCCTTTGCCTCAGAATATCAAAGTGTCGATGGTTTGACGCTTCCTCCACAGGGCATGAAAACCTTACATTTGGGGCACTTTGACACCCCTGTCCCGTTGCCTGCCGATGCCCCTGAAGGCATCCACCCTTTACTGAAGGCAAGTGAAAATATCCCTTGGTTACGAGAAGGACTGGAAGTCCTGTATCATCAGGAGTCTGCTCATCCTGTAGTACTACGGCACTTGGCACAGGGATTACAGGGGATTGAGACTCCCTTGGGTGAAGCAGAGGCTTTAGAACAGGTGGCCTTTCAGGCGCAAGGTCTTCTTGATGAAGAAGGGAGTGAAGCCCTTTCCTTATTGGCGCTTCTTACGGTGATGCGTCAACCCTTGAGCCTCACCATTTTAGTTCGTTTAACACACAGTACGCCTGAAAACTTAAGGCAGATTCTTGAACATAGCGTTCTTAAAATCTTTTTACGGACGACCGTACAGCCTGATCCTGTCCAAAGTGAACCTACGCCTCAAGATCATTTAGAACAATGGGTGGCACTTTATCGAGACATCCAACCCCTTTTTAAACAGCTTCAAGCAACGACGTTACGGCAGTATTGGCATCAACATTTGGCACTTTTTTATGAACAAGAAGCCAAGCTTTCTGCCAAGCGGCGTGTCTTTCCTTATAGTGATACGCTGGCCTTAGAACGTGAAGCACGTTTTCATGAAGAACAAATGAAGCGCGTAGAAGAAGGTACTCCCCCTCATCGTTCTATCGATTTTTCACAGCGGGAGCCCTCTGTTCTCAAGTATCAGGCTGAAACCCTTTCCCCTCCACCTCCTACCGTCAAAGCTCCCTCCGCAGCCAGTCGTCCGTTGAAAGGAAGCTCACATCCTGGCGACAGAACGGGTCTGTTTAAAGGCAGCTCATCACTTCAGTCAAAAGCCACATGGGCCGCTTCTTTTCCGAATAAGCCCCTTATTGAGGCAACCCCTCGATTGGCTAAAACACTTACGCCAGAGCAGGCCTCTTTACCCTTGATAAAGCATTCAAAGAAAATGAGTGATACCGAAAACGCTTATTTGCAAGCCCTATTTGAATTGGCTTCCTTGTATACGCATTTAAATAATGTAGAGGCCTTGAAAAAAATAATGAATCAAATTCAGCCTTATCGTAACGATTGTACCCCTGAAGAAGCGGCACAATTGGTCTTGTATCAAGCGTTTTTAGACATGAAAGACGCGCAACCGCAAAAAGCGTTATATCATCTTAAAACTTTATTTGCGTCTACAAAAAACCGTCTTTATTCGCAAGCGGTAGAGACCTCTTTATTATGGCGCCTCACGGAAGTGTTCGAACAATTGCCTTCGTCCCAAGGGGACCCCGTGCTGTATCGTTTTATGGAGGATTATTTTAAGACCCATGCTACTTTTTTAGAGTGGCAAACGAAGCCAGCGGAGTCGGCGGCGAATGCTATAGATGAAGCCACCCAAGCCCAACGCTTGGTATGGGCTAAGGCATTGACTTGTCTTATGACCGTTTCGCTTGCGCTTCGCGTAGACCAGTTGGCCTACGGGCAAGACGCCTTTCGACTTTACTTAGAGGCGAATCAGCTGCCCCAAGCCGTGAGCATTTTACAACACTTGGCCACGATATGGAAAAACCCCGATGAAGGCGGTCAAGTTTCTTTTGAAAAAGCCTTGGCCTACCTTGAAAAAGCCGAAACATTGGATGCCTTGCACACCCAAAAAACGCTGCAGTGGCAAACAAAAAAAGACAAAGCACTCCTGCTGTGGCAAATGAGTCAACCGAAGCGAGCGGTTCAGATTTTAAAGCAGGTCTTGCAAGACGCTAAAATAGCTAAAGATCGCTTATGGCAAGCCTTAGCACTATTTAGTTTGGGGGAACTAGCTTTTGATTCCGTAAATGGTGTAGAATGGGGGCTAAGCTGTATGGAGGAAGCACTGGCTTTGGGTGAAGCCGTGTTGGGTTCCGAACGTTACCACGCTTTTTATGAACGAAAGATACAATTACAAGATGAACAAAATCACGCTACTCGACCCCTTAAGCATGCCAGCGAGTCCACTCAATCCTTGGGGTGGAAATATTCACCTGCCCAGCAGGCTACTTCTGAATCAGGCACGACTTTTTGAGTGCTTAAAAACATATTCTTTTAAGCGAGGCCATTTTACACTTGCCAGTGGAGCGACGTCTAACTGGTACATGGACTGTCGTATGACCGCTTTGTCTGGAGAAGGCGCTTGGTTGATTGGACAATTGTTTTATCACCAGCTTCAAGTCGCGGAGCGTCCTGTTGCTTCTGTCGGAGGCATGGTCTTAGGTGCTGCACCTTTAGTCACCAGTATTACTGCTTATAGTGCTTTTGCGGGACAAGCGGTGGATGGTTTTTTGGTTCGTAAAGAAGCAAAAGCTCATGGCGGAACCAAACAAATAGAAGGTCACTTGGTCCCTTATAGTCGAGTCATTTTGGTGGAAGATGTGGTCACCACTGGAAAATCCACCTTAAACGCGATTGATGTGATTCAAGCACAGTACCCTTCGGTTGATATTATCGGTGTTTTGGCCTTAGTGGATCGTCATGCGGGTGCTAGTCAGGCGTTTCTTCAGCGGGGGATTCCGCTTCATACCCTATTTGGGATTGACGCATTTCTTCAGGAATAAAGGACTGCCAGTTACGGCCTAAATTTTCAAAGAAGTGATGGGCTTGCAGCACGTCATCATACCCAATGGGATCACAGTCCTGAAAACGTTCTTTTTCAGCAGGGGTGAGCTCAGGGTCTTGGTAACGACGTCTTACCCCGCTTAAGCCAATGCCTCCTGCAAAGCGAGGCATTTTTTCAGAACGCTGAATATTTTCAAATAATTCAGATAAATTCATCTCGTCATCATCTTCCCCCGCGTCCAATTCAAAATGAAGCGCTTCTCCTTCTTCGATCCCCACGACGAGGCTTGAATCCGACTGCGTGTGACGTAATAGATGACCCAAGGAGGTTTCAATACCAATCATGGCGTTGCCAATATCACTATGGCAGTGTTTGCATTCCAAATGCACCAGAAACGTATGCGCCTCTTCACGAAGCAATGCCACCCCTTTTTCTTCTAAATGACGACCACATTGGGGACATTGCATTTGTGTGAAAAAATGTTGAATAATAGAAAATGAATCCATTTTAGTGTAGTGATTCCTGTTGACTTAAAAAAAGTGACATGGAGAGTAAGTAGTATACCGCAGTTTAGTATAGCATTCATTCTTTGATTTTGCATCTGAATCTAAGAAAGCTTTAAGAAAGCGAGAAATCTTTATGATGTCTGTAACAATTGTGGATTTGCGCGCCGCGCACAGCTTTTTTTTTACGGTGTTTTGATATACTATGAACATATCGCTTGTTCTGTTCTTAACGCTTTAATCAGAGGCAAGGATATTTGAACCTCACATGATTCCTTCTCCTTCGGCACCTGCTTATTCTTTATCTCCGGTGGCTTCTTCGGTGCCTGCTCGTCAACGAACGGGAGCAACGGTAGCGTCTCCTGAAATGCAACGATTTATTCAGTCTTTGCAAGAACGCCCTGATTGGAAGGCTTCCGAACATCTCATGCAAGACGCCGCCAAGCATTTAAACTATGCTTTGTCTCCTTCATGGCATACCAATGTAGAGCGTTTAAAATACTGGATACTCGATTTGGGGACTCAAATCCGTAGTAATACGATGGGAAGCATTCGCAATATTCGTTATAATTTTGAACCTGTGATGAATCGTTTGATGCCTGGGATTCAAGACTGGATCAATCAAGACTTAAAAGTGCGGGATGACACTAAAACCATTAAAATCGGTACCAAAGTAATACCTGTGCGCTTTGTACAGTACCATTTGAAAAAAGCCAAAAACGCGGATGGTATTTTTCGCGTGCCCTTTTTTGGAGATACGGGCTACCCGAATTCAACCTTGCAATATAACATTGATGGATCCATCGCCTTAGCCAAAGCACAAGGCCACCAAATGGATGCCGCGATTATTTTAGGCGACTTGCTGTATCCCCCTAATGAACATTATCGAAATAATACCGCTTACGACAGTGGGGATGTCCGACTTATGTGGCGCCATGTGGGCAAGCCTTTTCAACACTTTATTCGTAACAAAACCCCTGTTTTTAGTGTGTTAGGGAATAATGATGCCCAGCTGGGTCAGGAAGATGTATTGGCTCACTTTATGAGTGTGCCTCGGTATTACCAAGTCAGTTTAGGGGATTCTGCTGATTTATTCTTTTTGGATGAAAATGCATTTTCCACCATACAAGCTAAAAATATGGATCAATTGTATAAAACGAACCATTTTACAGAAGCCTATACCGCCTTAAAAGAAGCCCAACTGTATTGGCTGGAGGCTGCCTTGAAAGAAAGTAAAGCAAAGCACCCTGATCGTAAGCGTATTATTCTAAAGCATTTCCCTGATATACCAGCGGATCCTCATGTGGCGGATCATCCTTTTATGGTGCAGAAACGGCATACGTTTGACCGCTTCTTGACAGATGAAGCCACCTATGGCGTGACGGGGGTCATGAATGGGCATGAACATCACATGGCGATGCAATCCCTTTCCCATACCGTTGATGAAGCAGGGCAAGTGCAGGCTGTCCCCAATCCTACTCTACATTTTACTTTGGGTTCGACGTCTCATGGTGAACCGCTGCCTGCACACATGAAAAATCATACCTACATCGCACAACGCATGATAAACACGGCCATGGCTTCTCCTCAGTCCCCTTCTCTCATTCAAACGGACACAGGATTTGGATTATTAGAAGTAAATCCGACCACAGGGGAAATACATATTAATTTCATACAGCCCCCCTTGACCAACGACACGTATTACCATGGTGAACGCGTCAATGTCGGTGAAATGGATCCCGAAGACGAACATGGCGATCGTTATCGACTTATTTTGCGAATGCTTTTTGAACGAGGGGCCTTAAATAATATCGCACAATATCAAAACGTAAATCAAAGGACTCGCCATAAAAAATAACGAGGCAGGAAGACCTAGGTAAAGTTGTGGCGACGATTTAAGCGAGTTAAGGCACTGGTCTTCCGATTTAAGCGTATTTTTCCTCTGGCTGGAGGAAATGGGGGACCTGTGACCAAGAGAAAGACCTCTTTTTGCGTATATAATAAGAAGGACGAATACGATGATCGTTATTGGAAGGCACATTGCTTTACTTTTTGAAACAACATTTATAAAAAATTTATAAAACAAGTGTTCAAAATTAGCTTTTCTTTCTAATTCAGTCGTGTTATGATCACTTTGAAATCTATGTTTCTTAATGTAATCATTTTAAGAAACTAGGTTTTTTGGGACGTTTCCTTGTTCTGTTTCTTGTATTTATACAAAAAGCATGGGGAGTCCTTGTATGTTATCTCATTCAGTAATGTAATATCGTTCAGTAATATGATAAAAATTGCTGAGGATTAAGGAGTGAAAATTCAATGACTTCTAGTAAAGTAACCCCGATTTTATTGGCGGGTTCCCTGTTTTTGGCAGGCTTGGCCAATGTGGCACATGCCCGTATCGAATCTATTGATACGAATCGTCCTGAAGATATCCGTTTGACTCATATGGAAGACTTGGTTGATGTGTCTTCAAATCACTGGGCGTATGATGCCTTGCAAGAACTCGTTGAAAAATACGACGTGATTGAAGGTTACCCTGTTGGAAACGACAAGTTTAAATTCAAGGGTAATCAGTACGCGACGCGTTATGAAATGGCTGCCGCCTTGCGTGATGTGTTGTACATCGTACGTTCAGGTAAAATTTACATGGGCAATGCCGATACCAATACCTTGTCTGCCTTGGAAGCTGAATTTGCGCCTGAATTGGTCGCTTTAAAAGCGCGTACCGAAGCGTTGGAAACACGTGTAGGAGCCATTGAAGCAGAACAAAAAAGATTTAAAGTAGGTGGTGACTTCACCGTGGGTGCCTTGGGTGCCTTTGAATCGGGTGACAATGCCTATGCTGATGCCACTCAAGCCATTTCTCGTTTGCGTTTGACCGTTGAAGCCCCTGTTTACGAAGGTAAAGAAGGTGGTTTCTTGGCTGAAGGTCGTGTTAAAGTCCGTGCCGTTGCTGCTTTAGGTAGTAATTCGGGTGGTATTTTGGGCTTGAGCCGTATCGCTGCGGATGCATCTAACAACAATGAATTGCTTTCTAATGGCAGTACAAATGCACGTCAAAGTGTGTACTTAGACCGTGCGGGTTATGAACAAGATTTCAACTTATTTAATAACAAGCATACCTTATTTGCTGGAATCTTGCCTTGGCGTGATTACTTCGACAAGTCTGCGTATCGTGGTGAAGAAAACACCCAGTTCCAAAATACGGCATTGACGAATATCCTTGGTTTGCCTACCAATGCAACGGTTGCAATGGCTGGTGCGAAAACCAACTTTATTCTGAGTGACGACTTAAATGTGGGTTTAACTTTGGCCTACGGTGCACCTAATGAGCGTAATGTAGTCAACAATTATTTCGCTGCTGCGGAAGGTCGCTTGAATTACAATTGGGCGAACTTAGACAACCGTAAAACGAGTTTCTATGCAGGTTTGGTGGGTATTTTTAACGACAGTTCCAACTATCAGCCTTCCACCACCAATGTGGTGACTCGTGGAGCCAATGCCTTTAATTATGGACCTGGTAATACCCACTTGGTTTATGCAGGTTTGGATCAAGAAATTTATAAAGGCATTGGTTTGCATGCAGACTATATGTACAATAACAACAAGAGTGGAGATCTCTTGTTGAATGGATTGAACCAAAACTATAACAATACCAGTGGTATTATTGCGGCTGGTGGACTTAGGCTTAATGCCGCGTTGTCTCCTCGTCAAGCTGCCAGTGTTGCTTTAAATGTGCCTACGGGTACTTTGGGCTTCCGCGATGGGGATAACATCGGTGTCGGCTACGCCATTGGTTCTTACAAGGATGGTTTCTCTAGCGACGGGCGTGATCGTCTTTCTCAAGTCGTAGAATCCTACTACAACTTCCGCTTGAACGATCGTGTTAGCATTATCCCTAGTATCCAAGCGGGTGTTACCCCCTTCGGTCGTTCGGATAGCGATATGTTTTATGCCGGTGGCTTACGCACCAGCATCAAGTTCTAAGTTTTCCTATCTGAAAACGAAGTAAACTTTAAAAACGCCTTTGTTTCAAGCAAGGGCGTTTTTCTTTGAAAATGAATCAGTTTCACGTATAATAAAGGGGTTATTCATACCATTTAAACGATTGAAAAGCGTATCGGTGTATTCTAGGAGCCTAGACTCGCAGAGGTGTGAGGTGTACAAAGACGTACATAAGCACATCGAGAATCGTAGCGACAACGAAGACGCCATACGATATTTAAGCCTTTAAATGGTATCATTTGTTTATCTTGCTTACCTAATTCAGAAGGATACCCCTCATGACGACTCTTCAAGTATGCTCAAGCGTCGAGCAAACCGTTGCCACTCGGTTGACTAAAATTGTAGCCACTTTAGGCCCCGCCAGCCGTCACCCTGAAGGGATCCGTGCCCTCATTGAAGCGGGAGCCAACGTCTTTCGTTTTAATTATTCTCATGCCGAATATGAAGAACTTGAAAAAGCGTATGTGAATGTTCGCCGTATTTCGGAAGAACTTCAAAAGCCCGTGGCGATTTTAAGCGACTTGCAAGGGCCTAAATTTAGAGTGGGTTTCTTCGACGGGAGTGATGGAATTTCTGTGACAGAAGGCCAATCCTTACGCTTTGCGTATAGCGAAAATAATGAGGGTGGCCATGAAGGCTTGGTGGTTTGTAATGTCAAACCGATGTTTGAAGCCCTTGAAATTGGCAATACCGTTTTATTTGATGATGGTAACATTCAAATGAAGGTGGAAGAGCGCTTGAGCCCTGTTGAATTACGGGTAAGGGTTTTGAATGACGGCACGCTTAAGCAACGTAAAGGGATTAACGTCCCTGAAATTACGATTCCTGTAGCCGCTTTGTCTGAAAAAGACAAGCATGATTGTTTGTTTGCCTTGAAGCAAGGCAGTGACTTTATGGCGCTTTCTTTTGTACAGCGTCCTGAAGATGTCATTGAATTGCGTGAGTTTATGCTGGCTAATGGTTGTGATCCTAAGCGTATGCCTAAAATTATTGTTAAAATTGAAAAGCCTCAAGCCATTGAGCGTTTGGATGACATCTTGGAAGAAGCGGATGGCGTCATGGTTGCTCGAGGTGATTTGGGGGTTGAATTGCCTGCGGAACAAGTCCCTGCGGCACAAAAATTGATGATTCGTAAGTGCATGGAAGTGGGTAAGCCTGTGATTACGGCCACCCAAATGTTAGAATCCATGACCACCAGTCCTGTCCCTACGCGAGCCGAAGTGTCGGATGTGGCCAACGCGGTTTATGACGGTACGGATGCGACCATGCTTTCAGGAGAATCCGCCTATGGGGATTACCCGACGGAAGCGGTGCGTGTGATGGCTAAAGTACAAGCCGAAGCACGGAAGCATTATGGCGAATTTACGCGTTTCGAGCCTGTGGCGTATCAAGAATTTCCTGAAGCCATGTCGCCTGAAACCGTGGCTCGTGCGGCGGTGGAAGCGACGTGGAATGATGATTTTGAAGCCATTGTGGTGATGAGTTATTCAGGAGCGATGGCACAGCGTGTGTCTAAATACCGCCCTGAAGTGCCCATTATCGCCTTGACGCCGAATGACCATGTCTATTATCAAATGTGTTTGTTATACGCCGTGATGCCCGTTCGATTTAAAGCGGCCGAAAATACGGAAGCCACCTTGGCAAGTATTCATGATTGGTTGCTCGACACGGGAGTGGTCTCCAAGGGAGCAAATATTGTGCTGTGTGCAGGCACGACCGAACTTGCGGGCCTGAGCAATAGTCTATTATTGACCACGGTTTAAGGCTTGATTGATCGGTTTAAATCGGCATTAGTTTTTAAACACTGATGCCGATTTTTATTTGGAATTTCCCCATAAAAAAAAGGGTGTGTTTTGAACACACCCCTACATATATTGTGATATATGTTGAGAGAGAAGGAATCAATAAGTATGTCTATCGGGGCTTTGGAGCCGAAGGAGCCGTAGCAGGCGTATTCGCTGGGCCAGAGGCTTGAGGTGGGACGCTCACTCCCATTTGCGCCAAAATGGCTTGCGCTTCAGGATCATTTTGTAATTGCGTCATCATTTGTTGACGTTCTTGAGGTGTCAGACTATCAAACATGGCTTTGGCTTGTTGCATCATTGCGGGATCTTGCTGCGCGATTTTTAAGGCTTGGGCAGGGTCCATAGGCGTATTGGGGCCAGGGATTTGGCCTGCACCTTGAGGATTCGTTCCTGTTGCACCCGCAGGATTACTTTGAGCGGGCATCATGGTTTGGAATTCTTTGACCGCCCCTGCAATTTCAGGATCACTATTTAACAGTTGTGTCAGATCTGCATCCGACACATTAGCAGCTTGTTGCGCTGTTTGTGGATTCATTTGTAAGAGCTGACGTAAGGCGGCCACGTCTTGTGGGGTGACGGGGGCTTTTTGTGCCTGTTGTTGAAGGCTCGCTTGGGTAGGCACGCCTTGAGGATTTAATGGCGGAGCCCCTGTTGGAGCCAAGGGTGGCGTGAGGTTCCCTGCGTTAGGCATGCTTGGATTTGTAGTGGGAAGGGGTTGATAGTAAGGTTGACCTTCACCAGGTAAGGGAGCCGCACCGTAAGCGGCGTAAGGATTAAACTGACCTTCAATGCCTCCACCTAAGGGAGAAGCATTCGATAAATAAGCGGCGTTCGCTCCTTGTGGTCCTTGCGCTCCTTGTGGTGTGGAAGCTCCAGTGGGAATCCCTTGCTGAACGGTTGGGTTGACTCCACTTGGACTACTGACACCATTACTAGACATATTAAGAGAACTCCCTAACGCTTCATATTGCGCTTCTTCTTGTAAGTAATCGGACTTCTTTTGTTCGAAAATCTGCGCTTCTTCTTCTAAGTTATGATAAGCGCCTTGCACTTTATCATATTCTTCAAGCATTAATTCTTTTTGGAGGAGGTCTTGCTTCTGTTGAATTAACCACTGACGTTGGTTTAACGTAGGGTTGACGGTGGGCGTAACGGCGGAGGCGTTCATATTGACTTTCCTTAAACTAAATGGGTAACGGCTTCTTTTACAGTGAAGATTCTGTTATGGGCATAAACACGGTAGAATGGATTTTTTGTGCTAGGACTTTACCTTTTTAATAAAATTTTAAAGTCTTTGCGGTTCTACAAGGGCTTAAACGTAGGAGCAATTATTTTTGTGCTAGTATTTGGGTACTTTATTTGTAACGATTTATGAAGAAATAAAGGAGTGACGTATGTCTCTACATTCATTGCTGTCCTCATGGTGGTCTATTCCTGAAATACAGGCGGTCCTTCACGCAGATACTCATGTGGTGGCGTTGTATCAGCTTCAGTTGCCTGTCGAAAAAGTGAGCAAGGCGTGGGACTATGCCACTCAAATCGCCAATGGGCAAAGTATTGGCACGCAACGACCTGAAGAACTCAAACGCTTGTCGCCTTACTTGGCTAAAGTCCTCTGGGTAGGACAAGCATGGGTAGGGGATGCCGAAGAAGCCTCTTCCCAAGGTATGGTGACACTTCCCCTAGTCTTAAGTTTTCCTAAAGATTTGCTGAGTTCAGATTTGGGGATGCTTCAAACCGTGTGCTTTGGCAAGGTGTCGATGTTGCCTAATCTCCGTTGGTTGGATGTGGCAGTCCCTCCTTCGGTGGCTCAAGCGTGGCAAGGGCCTGCCCACGGCCAAGCAGGGATTCGTCAACGGCTTGGCGTGCCTGAAAGCTCTCCCCTGTTAATGAGTATTTTTAAACCGTGTGTCGGTGTACCCCCTCACGCATTGGCGGATCTATTGTTTGAACAAGCCAAAGCGGGCATACAACTGGTGAAGGATGATGAAGTGCTGGCAGACAAGGACTTAAGCACTGCGCTGGAGCGAGTGCATGCCTGTGTGGGGGCTTTGGATCGCGCTGAAGCCGAATGTGGACATCGCCCCCTTTATGCCGTGCATTTAAATGCCCCCGTTCATGACTTAGTGAATCGTGCGGAGCGCTTACTGGATGCGGGAGCTGAAGCATTTTTATTTAATTATTTGGCCTATGGCTTACCTGTTTTACATAGTTTACGGCAGTGTTTAAAGGGACGCGCGTTTTTAATCGCTCACCCTGCCTTGGGTGGAGCCTTTTATCAGCATTCTCATACGGGGATGAGTCCCGCCTTGGTTTTTGGGACTTTACCCCGTTTGTCGGGTGCGGATGCGGTACTCTTTCCGAGTCCTTATGGGTCGGTGTCCTTGCCTAAAGCAGACGCCTTGGCGGTTCATCATGCCTTGCGTTCACCACATTTAGGCGTGTTACCTAGTTTTGCGGTGCCTTCTGCAGGCATTCAAGCCCCGATGGTGCCTCAAATACTCAAAGACTTTGGCACGGATGTCATCATCAATGCAGGGACAGGGATTCATGATGTGGAAGGGGGAAGTGCTGCAGGCATTCAAGCCTTTCAAGACGCGCTTCATCACGCGTGTGTGGGATGAAGAGGATGTCTGCTTCACCCACGGTCACTGAAAATAAAAGTAAACAAGCACCGCCGTCTTGGGTGATTTTTTCTGATTTTGACGGTACCATTACGGAAATGGATGCGATTGTCATGACCATGGAACGCTTTGCGCCGCCCCAATGGAAAACGATTGCCACTCGTATTTTAAAGGAGCGTAGTCTTTCGGTGAAGGAAGGGATTCAAGCCCTTTATGCGTTAATGCCGTCTGACTTGAAGCAGGAGATTATTCGCTTTATGGAAGAGGAACTGGTGTTACGTGCCGGTTTTTCTGAATTTATGGCGTGGCGAAAGGCTCAAGCGATTCCTTTTCAAGTCGTTTCTGGGGGCTTGGATGCCTTTATCCTTCCTGCGCTAAAAGCTTTTGAAGGGGACTATACCTTATTTTCTAATATCGCTAATTTTCAAAAGGCGACCATTCAAGTCGAGATGCCCTATGCCCCTGTGGATTGTGCGGTCTGTAATTCCTGTGCCTGTTGTAAGGTGATGGTGTTGAATCAATGGGATTCAACGACGACTTTTAAAATTGCGGTGGGTGATAGTGTCACAGATTTTGGCATGGCAAAAGTCGCCGACTGGGTCTTTGCTCGGGACGCTTTGGCGGAAGAACTTCAGCACTTGGGACTTTCGTTTACGCCGTATGAGACGTTTAATGATATTCAACAGGCACTGGAGCAACGCTGGCATGAAACAACGGCTCGATGAAACCTTGCTTCAACAAGGCTACGTGTCGACCTTGCCTGAAGCCGTGAGTTTGATTATGACGCGTAAGGTTGAAGTCAATGCGCAGGTCATGACCAAGCCGGGGACCTTGATTCGACTGAATCAAGATGTGTTGCAGGTGAAGTCTAAGTCCCACCCTTATGTGAGTCGTGGCGGGGTAAAGCTTCGTCATGCCTTAGAGGTCTTCAATCTAGAAG
Source organism: Vampirovibrio sp. (assembly GCA_050916035.1). Taxonomy (GTDB): domain Bacteria; phylum Cyanobacteriota; class Vampirovibrionia; order Vampirovibrionales; family JAJTHC01; genus JAJTHC01. The sequence continues at coordinate 518,467 of CP050876.1, forward strand.
TCACTGGTTGTATCGCGGTGGATGTGGGGGCGTCTACAGGGGGCTTTACCGATTGTTTACTGCAAGCGGGGGCGGCTTTGGTGTATGCGGTGGATGTGGGTAAGCAGCAATTACATCATCGTTTGGTGAAAGACACGCGCGTGGTGAATTGGCAAGCGCGCAATGGAAGGCATTTAACGCGAGAATCCTTTGCTCCCTCGGCTCGTCCGTGGGTGGGGGTGACGGATGTGTCTTTTGTGTCCTTGCGTCATATTTTACCGCCCTTATGTGCGAGTTTAACGCCTGTATCCGAACAAGGCGCTTGGGTACTGGCCTTATTAAAGCCTCAGTTTGAAGCCCACGCGTATTTGAGTCCTGAAGAAGCGCAGGCCTTTAATGGTGTGATTACGGATGAGGCCTTACGCCAACGGATTAAAAACGCGACTTTGGCGGATTTACAGGCACTGTTGCCTGATTGGCATTTGGCAGGGGTCAGTGAATCCCCGATTACAGGGGCGTCGGGTAATGTGGAATACCTGTTGTGGTGGGTCTTTAGTCCTTTGCACTCAAGCGATGCAATTTCAATAAATAGTTAAAAAAGGCATCGGGTTTGATTTTATCTCCAATCTTGACGCGAAGGGCAGCTTCTTCTTCTTTTAAGCGTGGGGCCCATTTTTCAGGTTCATGAGTCATAAAAGCTGTGAAAAAATTTCTGACGGCAACAAGATTATGTGTTGTTGTGATACCCCCTGCTTTTATACAGGCTTTTTCAAAAATTTCGACATCCTCTTTGGGATAACCAAGCATATGACCTACTAACCCATGTGCGTCTTTTATATTCCAAATCGGGGAATCTTCTCTTAGTAGAGCATCATATAATTCATCGACATTTAATGTAGGACCTAAGTAAGATTCAAAAGTCCATTTACGTTCTTGAATGGTGGCTTTTAAATTTTTTTTGTTTATCAAAAAAACGGGTTTAAGGGTTGAGTTGGACTTTTGAGAGAGTAATTGTTCTTGACCAGAAACGATTAGGTAGTGTCGACATTTACTTAAGCCATAAACAAATAGAAGCAAGATGAACAAAAGACAAATAAGCCACATCTAATTTATCGTAACGGGTTGCCATTCGCCTGAAGTTTTTAAGGTCTTTAAACAAGTTTTCTACCAAGTGGCGAGCCTTGTAAAGGAAGTAATCGACTTGACGAGGAGCCACCGCATTGCTTTTATTAGGGATGACCACTTCAGCCCCCATGAGGTGAATCGCCTCAAATATTTGTTCTGAAACATAGCCCTTGTCCGCCAAAACCGCCGTGGCTTCAAGCCCTTTTAACAAAGGGATGGCTTGGGTTGAGTCGGAAACCTGCCCTGCGGTGACGATAAAGCGAACGGGGTTGCCGTGGCTGTCACAAACGGCGTGAAGCTTGCTCGTATAGCCCCCTGACGATCGTCCTAACGCTTGTTTTCCGGCACTTTTTTTGCCCCTGCTGAACACTGGTGGGCGCGAATAATCGTCGAATCAATCATAAGCCATTCGGTATCTGCCGATGTGGCAAGGGTGTTGAAAATCATTTGCCAAATGCCTTGTTTCGCCCAACGAATGAAGCGCTTGTGAACACTGCTCCACTTGCCGTAATAATAGGGAAGCGACCTCCATCTTCCCCCGTTTCGCCCCATCCATAATACCGCTTCTACAAAAAGACGGTTGTTTTCGGCAGTGCGCCCTCTATGATGCGACTGACCAGGTAGAGCCTCTTTTATCTGATTCCATTGGGCTTTAGACAACTCGTATTGAATATAATCGTTCATAATAAATCCCTCAAAACAACTAGATCTTGGATTTATTATATCATTATTTATATGTCGACACTACCTACAATATTTTTAGAAGATAAAAAATATTTGAGCCCTTCTAAAGTATTCGCATCTTGGGGACTCAGTGTTAAATAACTTGCAGGTCTTTTACCAAAAACAGTGGCATACATACTTCTATCAGACCCTTTAATCATGGAATAAAACAGACTTCGCAAGGATGCTTTTTGTTTGGGGCCTAATCTTTCAAATATATCCTGTACAGGTTTATGTAAAGGGCTTTGAATCCCTGTTCTCAATGGAGTAGGGATGCTCAAAGATGAATTTTTTTTGAATAAATAAGGAAAAACTTGCATAAGAAATATGTCCTTTATAAGCGTCTAAAGCGAAGGGTTTCAATGTTATGTAATCGTTATTTGTATAAAAACAAAAAGTAGGGTTAATAATGCCTTACCCTATTTCTGGGCGGAAAGAGAGGGAGGTTCTGGTATTGTTTATCGCTCTTAAGATCGAAGACGGTTTAGATCGACGTGGACTGAGAGGCGCGGGAGGAAGCGGTCAGTGAGAATAAGATCCCGATCATGGCGAGGGTGACAATGACACTCGTGCCGCCATAACTGATCAGCGGTAAGGTGACCCCTGTGACGGGGAAGAGTCCTGTGGCCACCGAAAGGTTAATCAAGGCTTGCATGACGAGCATCCACGTAAGACCAAAGGCCAACAATTGTTTAAAGGGGGTATCGCCTTGGCGGCTAATATTTAAACCCCGTAAGGCCAGCCACGCATAAAGCATCAGGGTGACCCCCGCCCCGATGATACCGAGTTCATCACAAATCACCGCGAAAATAAAATCGGTGTGTTGAAAGGGAAGATAAAAGAGCTTTTGAATCGAATTGCCGTAGCCTGTTCCCCATAGGCCGCCACTGGCAATGGCGTAGTAGCTTTGAATGATGTTATAACCAATGTCTTGAGGATCCGCCCAAGGGTTGAGCCAGCCTTCAATGCGTCGCCATTGATAAGGGGTGTGTTTAATCTTTTCAAAAATGATTAATGCCAAGGGGGGAAGGCCTAGCCCGTAAAGCCATAACGGCAAGCCTGCCATAAAACTCACCGCCAGTCCACAAGAGCCTAACAATAAGGTAATACTAAGGTTGGGTTGCTTAAAGACCAGTCCAATCAAGGCCCCACACATGAGTAAGGCTTTTAAGAGGGCTTCTCGTGCTTGGGGGCCCCGTTGTCCAAAGGCCCACGCCAAGAGTAAGGCCACACTCGGCTTGGCGAGTTCGGAACTTTGAAATCGAATAGGCCCTAGGCTTAACCAGCGTTCGGAACCATTGGCGGTATCCCCCACCAGTTGCGTTAAAATCAGTAGAATCAGCGTTACCCATGCCAAGGGCCAGACGGATTTTTGCAAGCGTTTTTCTTTAAACCAAGCAAAAGCCCACATCACGCCTAATCCCATCCCCATGTAGAGGGCTTGTCGAAACACATAATACCACTTGGATCCATTGAGTTCAGCCCCGTAGTGGGCAGAGGCACTAAATAAAATCAGCAGCCCAAAAATACAGGTGCTAAGCGTGACATAAAACAGTTGGGGATCCACTTGAAAGGGGGCATAAAAACCGTGCCAGAGCTGTATGCATTGGGGCAGGAGTCCTCGGCGTCGAGAGGCGTGCTTGGCGCTTTGGCGGGAAGGGGAAACAGGATTCATCGGGAAGACTCCTCGAAAAATGCCGAAACGGTGGCTTCAAAGACGCGTCCTCGATCTTCGAAATCCTCAAAGGCATCTTGACTGGCGCAAGCAGGGGCAAATAAAAGGGGATGTTGAGGGAGGCGTTGTTGCAGTGTTAACGCGTCTTGCAGGGCATCTTCTAAGCGAAGGGTATAGTGAAGCGGGTGTGGAAAATCAAGCTCGCTTAAGGCTTGATAAAAACTTTGACCATCTTGTCCAAAGCAAAAAACGGCACAGCTATGCGCTTGAGCCACTTTGGCCCAGTCTTCTAAGGGGGTTTGCTTCGACAGTCCTCCTACTAGGAGTATCGCAGGGGTACTTTGAGCAATGCATTGTAAGGCCGCTATACCTGCTTCGGGGTTGGTGGCTTTTGAATCGTTAATGACCACAAAAGGAGCAGGGACCTTCAGTCGTTGAAAGCGATGAGCTAAGCCTTGAAAAGAATGGAGGGCGTCACACCAGCGGGAAGAGTCTTTTAAGGTAGGCAGCGTGTGGGTATCCCATAGTTGCCACAGGCAAGCCCCTACCGCGAGTAGTAAATTTTGTGTGTGGTGCCCCCCCATTTCTCGGTAGCTGGCACGACTTAAGTACGCTTGGTTGAAGCCTAGCAGTGGCGCGAGTGGTTGTTGTAGGGAAGCAGGTAGAAAAAGTTCTAAAACTCCTTGGGTATTGACGAAGAGTTGAGGAATCGCTAAGGCTTCTAAGGCGTGTGCTTTGCCGTGAATCCCCAACGTGTTTTCTGTAGAGCGTTGCATGGCCCATTGCATGCCCACGGGGTCATCCAAATTAATGACGGCATAGTCGCAAGCAATGGAGCCTAGTAGTAGCCGTTTTTTAGCGTTTTGATAGGCAGACCAATCTCCATGCCATGCCAAATGGTCGGGGGTGAGGTTACTAAAGACGCCAATTTTAGAAAACGCTTTTTGTGAATAATAGAGTTGGTAAGAACTCAGTTCGACGACGGGTTGTAGCGGCTCTGAATTTTGCCACGCCTTGGTGATAACATCAGAAACGGCTCGTCCGATATTCCCACAGGCCACGGTAGATCGTTGAAGGTCTAAGTGCTGTAATAAATGGGTAATGAGGCTGGTAATGGTACTTTTTCCGTTGGTCCCTGTAATACTAATCCACCGTTGCACATGGGGGGGCTGATTCAGAAAGGCCCAATCGGGTTCCGAATACAGGTGAAAGCCTTCGGCCACTAATCGTTGAATCACCTCGCTATGAGGGGGAATACCAGGAGACACCACCACGTCTGTTGCATGTTGATGTAATTGTGCTTCACTGCCCACTGTCACGTGGGCGTCACCTGCTAAGGCTTGGTCTTGTAGCTGGGCAAGGGGATTACTGTCATGCATTAGAACCGAAGGAGTCCCCACCGCAATGGCCAAGCGAGCCGCCGCATGACCTGAGGTAGACAGGCCTAAAATGGAAATGGGAGCATTTCGTTTGCTGGGGGAAGCCACCCCTGTTTCAAGCTCAAACAAGGTTTCTTGATGAGACAGCTCTTCTGGTGTGTGGGGGTCGAGAAAGGGGAGGGTCATTCAGCGGAAAGTCCTTATATGGGGGCAACCACGATGTTGACTAATTTATTGGGGACCACCACTATTTTGACGAGGGTCATGCCGTCTAAAAATTTCTGTACCGCGGGGGAGGCTTGGGCTAACGCTTTTAAATCGTCTGGGGAGGTATTGAGAGGAAGCACCGCTTTGTCTCGTAATTTTCCATTGACTTGAAAGACCACGGTCACTTCATCCGCGACCAGCGCAAGGGGATTTGCCACGGGCCAAGGATGGGTATGAATGGTGCTGTCTTTCCCTAGTTTCGACCACCATTCTTCACAAAAATGGGGTGTAATGGGGGCCGACAACGTTAAGTAGGTTTCAACGGCATGACTGTAGACCGCATCTCCTAAAGGGTTGGGGGTATACTTACTAATGGCATTGGCGAATTCTCTTAATTTGGCCATAATCGTATTAAATTGAAAGCCATTTTCTAAGTCTTGGGTAATGCCTGCAATGGCTTTATGGGTGTCTTGAAATAAGTGACGCGCGTCTCCTGTTAGGGTCGCGTAGTCGGGGGTGGGCAAGCTTAAATCAAGGGCGCTGCGATGGGTCACCATATTTTGCCAGACCCGTCGTAAGAATTTATAGCAGCCTTCCACGGCGGAATCTTTCCAATCAAAGTCAGCAGCAGGAGGAGAATCACTTAAAATGAAAAAGCGTGCGGCATCTGCTCCATAGGCGTCAATAATATCTACAGGAGAAACAATATTGCCTTTGGACTTGGACATCTTAGACCCGTCTTTAAGTACCATGCCTTGGGTGAGTAAATTTTTAAACGGTTCGGGGGTATGGAGTAAGCCTGCGCCATGTAAGGCATGGCTAAAGAACCGAGAATACAATAAGTGTAGAATCGCATGTTCAACACCCCCGACGTATTGATCCACAGGCATCCACTGTTGAATGAGGGCGGGGTCAAAAATGGCGTCATTATTTTGGGGGTCAATATAGCGTAAGTAGTACCAGCTGGAACAGACAAAGGTATCCATGGTGTCGGTTTCACGTTTGGCGCTTTGGCCACAGTCGGGACAAGGGGTATTGACCCACGCCTCCTGCTGAGCCAAGGGGGACCCCCCTGCGCCTGTAAACTGTACATTTTCAGGCAATTCTACAGGAAGGTCCGCTTCAGGAACGGGGACGACCCCGCAATGCTCACAATGAATGATGGGGATAGGCGAACCCCAATAGCGCTGACGAGACACCAACCAATCCCGCAGTCGATACTGTACTTTGGGTGTGGCAAAGCCTTCGGCCTCTCCTTTGGCGATGATTTGATGCTTCGCCTCTTGACTGGAAAGCCCATCAAAGTCGCCTGAATGAACCAGCTGGCCCTGTTCTGTATAGGCTTGAGTCAAGGGGCGCTCGTCTTGAGCGTCGGGGCGAATGACTTCGACTATCGGCAAATCAAAACGCTGTGCAAACTCAAAATCTCGTTCGTCATGAGCAGGAACAGCCATGACGGCCCCTGTGCCATAGTCCATTAAAACATAGTCACTGACCCAAATCGGGATGCGTGTTTGCGTATAGGGGTTAAGGGCATAGGCTCCCGTAAAGACCCCTGTTTTTTCACGAGAGAGCGAAGTACGTTCGATGTCTGACAAAGACTTCACGGCGGCTTGGTACGCCTGAATCGCCACCTGTTGTTCAGGGCTTACGATTTGATTGAGCAAGGGATGTTCAGGGGCGAGTGTGCAGAACGTGGCGCCATAGATGGTGTCTGGCCGTGTGGTAAAGACGGTAAAATCTTCTGAATGTCCTTCAATTTTAAAGGTGATATTGGCCCCGATGGAGCGATCGATCCAACTTTTTTGCATGGCTTTAACACGATCAGGCCACCCCTTGAGTTCGGGAATACCGTCGAGCAAGGCATCTGCATAGGCGGTAATCTTAAAGAACCATTGGCTCATATAGCGTTTTTCGACTAAGGCACCACTGCGCCAGCTTCGTCCTTCTACGACTTGCTCGTTGGCCAAAACGGTTTGATCAATGGGGTCCCAGTTGACAGGGGCTTCTTTTTTATAGGCCAGTCCTCGTTGGTATAAAAACAGAAAGAGCCATTGCGTCCATTTATAATAGTCTTTTCGACACGTGTAAATTTCTCGTTCCCAGTCGTACATGAAGCCTAAGGCATTGAGTTCTTTTTTCATGGTGGCAATGTTGTCAAAGGTCCACGCGTGGGGGGCAACGCCCTGTTGAATCGCCGCATTTTCCGCAGGCAAACCGAAGCTGTCCCACCCCATCGGGTGTAAGACATTAAAGCCTTGCATTTTTTTATAGCGAGCAATGACATCGGTGAGTGTGTAGTTACGCACATGTCCCATATGTAAACGCCCCGACGGATACGGAAACATGGACAACACATAGTATTTTGGTTTTTGGGTGTCGTGAATATCGGTACGATGGAGGCCTTGCGCGTCCCAAGCGTTTTGCCATTTACGTTCAATTTGAGCAGGGGCATAGCAGTCGAGTTGTAAAATGTCATCTAGCATGGTCAAAGCTCCAAAAAAGATAGGTAAACCCGTTCATTATCCCACAGGTCTTCACTTCGTACAAGTTTTATAAGTTTAGGGTCTTTGTTTATGACGGCGCTGAGCTAAATCCATGAACGCCCTAGACGGTATAACGGAGGAGTCCCCCATGCCGTTAAAGCCATAAAAGCTAAGCCTAGTCCGTGTTGTACGCAAACATTGAAGCACAATGCTCCCCAAGCGGGTTGTGGAGACGCCTGAATGAATTGATGCAGGTTAAATAGGTAGCTGGAAAAGGTCGTCATCGCTCCCATCATACCCGTGAGGTAAAAAAGACGAAAGGCGTGGTTGTTAAAACGTTCAGGGTCCACAAAAATTAAGCCTAGTCCCACCCCAAAGCCGAAGCATCCGATGAGGTTAATGCTGAGAATCCCTACCCAATCCACTGAAAAAAAACGAACGAGATGGTAGCGTAACAGGACGCCGAAGATTGCCCCTGTACTGAGTAATACCCATGACGGTAGTCTTTGTAGGCTTTGCCATAGGGTGCTCATGGGGTGAATTCCTTCATTTAAAGGTAGAATTAAAGCTTTTTAACAAAAGCACCGAAACATTCAAGACCACTTGTGATACTACTCTTTAAGTCTAACATGGACTCTTTCAATGAACCACTCTCGCGTTCTTCGATTATGCTTGGCTTCGCTTCCTTTGGGGCAATGGGCGATTTATGCGTTATTAGCATTGACGATGCTGACTCCTTTTGTCTTGAGTGCGTGTGGGAATCCGCCCGCAAAGCCTGCTGAAACGGCAGAAGAAGACGCGTCCGCTGAAGAAGATACGGAAGAAGAGGGGAGCACAACGCCCAAAGTGGTGCTGGAAACCCATTTACGTTATAGCGAAGTTGGTGATTTTCACCCGAGAGCCTTGCAATGGGTCACGAAAGATGGCTTTATTTTAAAGGGAGCGCTTTATAGCCCAACAGCCGAAGTGGAGGCCTTAGCTCAAGCCAATAAGCCAGTGGGTGAAGAGGGTGAAGAAGAAGACCCTGAAGCCTTAGCCGAAGAAGAAGTCGCTACAGATGCTGAAGAAGATGGAGAAGATCCCGAGGCGGTGGCTGCGACTCCCCCTAAGCATCCCTTACCCAAGTATCGTTACCCTTTGGTGGTCTTGACGCATCGTTTGTCTTCCACAGGTAAGCGTTTGTCCTTTTTGGTGCCTGACTTAGTCAAGGCGGGTTATGGCGTGTTGGTCTTGGATTTACGGGGGCATGGCCATAGCGATGCCTTGAGTGGGGGCGGGGTTCAGTCTTGGCGTACCTTTGAAAAATCAGAATGGAAAAATTTGGTGTCTGATTTCCGCGTGATTGAACAGTATTTTGAACATCCCGATTTAAATCAAGCCACTTTTCCTTGGGAAATTATCCCTAAAAGAATGGCTGTCATGGCGGAAGGGATTAGTGCCAACGCCTTATTGCTTCGTAGTGCGGATCAAGATACAGACTTAAAAGCGGTGATTAGCATCGGAGCGACTTTAGAAAGTAAGGGATTGAATCCTGTTTTATCCGTCATGCATAGTAAGATTCCCACCTTATACATGGCGAGTCAAAGTGAACCCATGAGCTATGAAGACACCCAGCAGTTGTACCGTATTACAGAAGCGACCAAGTCTTTACATTTGTATGAAGATGTGGGTTTGGGCATGGATATTTTAAAAAGTCAGCCAAGCGCCCAGAAGGAAGTGCTTCAATGGATTGAGGGGTATATGCATCCTGCGAGTTTGGATCCTGCTTTTAAACAGGCCCTTAGACAGGCGAAAGCGTCATGGGCCAAACAAGCAAGCCTGCCCAAAAAGACTCACCACACTGAAAAAAAATCTGTAAAATCACCACCCACCGACGCTAGCGATACCATTTAAACGAGTGAAAAGCGTATCGGTGTATTCTAGGAGCTTAGACTCGCAGAGGTGCTTATGTACGTTTATGTACATAAGCACCTCGAGAATCGTAGCGACAACGAAGACGCCATACGATATTTAATCGTTTAATTGGTATGAATAGACAGTGGCAGCTCTTTAAGCAACTGTTTCAAATAGAGTCCATAGGCACTTTTGCCCAGTGCCTCCGCTCGTTCTGCTAAGCCGTTTTGATCTAAAAAGCCTTGTTCGTAGGCGATTTCTTCCAAGCAGGCAATTTTTTGACCCGTGCGCTCTTCAATGGCTTGCACGAATTGAGACGCTTGTAAAAGAGACGCATGCGTTCCCGTGTCAAACCACGCAGACCCCCGCCCTAAACGTTCAACTTCCAGTAAACCCGCTTCTAAATAGAGACGGTTCACATCGGTGATTTCAAATTCACCTCGTGCGGAAGGGCTTAGGCTGTGGGCATAGGCAGGAGCATTTTCATCAAAAAAGTAAAGCCCGGTTACCGCCCAAGCACTTTGGGGATGTTCAGGTTTTTCTTCAATGGCGCTTGCCCTGCCTGCCTCGTCTAAGGTGACAATGCCGTAGCGTTGAGGATCCTCCACTTGGGTGGCAAAGACCGTGGCGCCTTTTTCTTTTTGACTAATGCGTTGTAGTTGCTCCGGTAAGCGAGAACCATAAAAGAGGTTGTCTCCTAAAATCAAGGCGGAAGGGTGACCGTCTAAAAAATATTCCCCAATGCTTAAGGCTTGGGCCAGTCCTTTGGGTTCCGCTTGTTCGGCGTAGGAAAGCCGAATACCGTAAGCGTCTCCATGACCTAATAAGCGTTTAAAGAGGGGTATGTCATGGGGGGTGCTAATGATTAAAATCTCTTGAATCCCCGCGAGCATCAGGATGGAAAGCGGGTAGTAGATCATGGGTTTGTCCCAGACGGGGAGCAACTGCTTGGAAATGGCCAAGGTACAAGGATGCAAGCGTGTGCCTGAACCGCCTGCTAAAATAATGCCTTTACGTGCTTTCATAGAAATTCCTTTATATAGCGTGATCCTGTGGGTGAGCTAGACGTGGGCGATCCCGAGGCGCTCCGTGTTATAGGTTTTATCTAAAATGGGTTGCCACCAGTCTTGACGGCTCAAATACCATGCCACCGTCTTGGCGAGGCCTGATTCAAAGCTTTCTTCAGGCACCCAAGCGAGGTCTCGCTGAATTTTTGACGCATCAATGGCGTAGCGGAAGTCATGGCCAGGGCGATCGGTGACGAATTTAATTTGGCTGCGGTAGCTCGTGCCGTCAGGTTTGGGGCGTTGAACATCGAAGGCATCACACAAGGTATGCACCACGTCCAAGTTCGTTTTTTCGTTATGCCCCCCGATATTATATTTTTCGCCAATCAGGCCTTTTTGAAGCACGGTGTACAACCCCTTCACATGATCATCCACATACAACCAGTCACGCACATGAGAACCATCCCCATACACAGGCAAGTCCTTGCCTTGTAGCGCATTGATGATGATGAGCGGGATTAATTTTTCAGGGAAGTGATAAGGCCCATAATTATTGGAACAATTGGTCATCAAAACAGGCAAGCCATAGGTGTGGTGCCATGCCCGAACCAAGAAATCAGAACTGGCTTTACTGGCGGAATACGGCGAATTAGGTGCATAGGGTGTTTCTTCGGTGAATAAATCATTTTCCCCTAAGCTCCCGTAGACTTCGTCGGTAGACACATGTAAAAAGCGAAAATCTTTTTGCGCATCGGCGTCTAAATGCTCATAATAGCGGCGGGCCACTTCAAGTAAGGTGAAAGTTCCCATGATATTGGTTTGTAAAAAGACGGCAGGCCCATCAATCGAACGGTCCACATGGCTTTCGGCGGCCAAATGCATAATGGCCGTCGGTTGAACGCGTTCAAAAATATCCGTTAAAGTCGAGGCATCGCTAATGTCGACGTGTTCAAAATGATAGCGAGGGGAGTCCTTGATTTCATTAAGGCTATTAAGATTGGCGGCATAGGTGAGGGCGTCGATATTATAGACGTCCGCCTCGGTGGATTGAATCAAATAGCGACATAAGGCGGAGCCGATAAAACCAGCACCGCCTGTGATTAAAATACGTTCGTGTGGTGAAGCAGTAGGCATTGAGGCCTCCTTTACATCAGGGTTTTGTGGATTAAAAATAAACGGTAGACGCATTAAAGAAGGGAAGGGTTTCATCTTTCGCTGATAAAATGGGCGTTTGTCCTTCAAGCCCCCAGTCGATGCCTAAGGCGGGGTCATTCCACCGTAGGCCACGGTCATGCGCGGCGCTGTAAGGAGCGGTGGTTTTGTAATGGACCATGGTGTGATCTTCTTGAGTGAGAAAGCCATGGGCAAAGCCTTCAGGAATGTAAAGCTGCTTTTTATTGCTTGCTGAAAGCTCCACCCCGTAGGCTTGGCCAAAGGTGGGGGAGTCGTTTCGCAAATCAACCATGACATCCCAAATCGACCCTTGTAAGACGGTGAGAAATTTACCTTGCGCAAAGGGAGGGTCTTGAAAGTGGAGGCCTCGAAGTACGTGCCGATGGAGTGAAAGAGACACATTGTCCTGCACAAACACAGGGAGCTCTTGAGGCATACGGCTTTGGTTATACACTTCAGCAAAAAAGCCTCGGGGGTCATCAAAACGACGGGTTTCTAAAATAAGGATCCCTTCAGGGGGATGAGTCAGTAAGGGGGCGGATACCATATTTAAGCCTCCAGCACGTGGAATATGGGTTTCAGTTTAACATAAAAAGGATTGTGCTGGATTAAATCAATTTGTTCAAGCCACTGGGTTTAATCGCCCAATGTAATAAGGTGGGGACAACGTCGTCCCAGTTTTTGGCAATGGCTTCGTTAAATTGATGAACAGCAGGCATATGTGTTTTAAACGATTTCTCTAAACTGTTGACAAATTTTATTTCTTTTTCTGTAAAGGGTTTCCCTACAGTTTGATCAATTAAATCCTGTACCTTGTCAACAGGCATACCCAATTGTTGAGCCATACGATCATTGGCTTGAGTTTGTGACAAACTATGTAAGTGTATCATTTCACTACCTGTGGGGAAGAATTCTTCTATGTCTTTTTTATGATACTCCGTTAGGTAATCGGAAACAAAACGAACACTTGATTCTCCGACATCTGTTTTTGCTGCTTTTAAGGAGGCTTTATATCCTTTTAGAACAGAAGGCCATCGTTTTTTATTGTATTCCGTAACTAAATTAGGATCGAGATTTATACTATAACAAGGTACGCCTTTTGGATATAGAGATTTTTCGCCTGAATTCCCTGCTATCACTCCATGTATACCTTCATGCAGTAAAAATATTTCGGGGAAGCGTCTTCCAAAATCAGGGGCCATTGCTTGGAGTACTTCTTTTGGATGCACAGAGTTTAACACTCTATTAGAATTGGAGGTATTTGTAATAGCCATACGATGATGATCGAAATTTCCCAAACCGTATCGATGATAATTGGGTGGGGCAAATTCAAATTCCGTTTCAGGGGGTAAAATTCCCAAGTCTTTATATTTGTTGAAATCTTTAATATAATGGATCATATTATTGGCAGATTGTGGGCTGAGTTCCCTTAATTCTTGGTCACTCACACTAAACAGTAGGCCTTTCTCTTGGGCGGTGGGTTTAACGTGTTCATTAACACTTCTGACAAAAGCATCTCCACTCATATGCTTTTCTTCTTCAGTCAAGTCTAAGGCCTTACCCAAACGCAATAATTCTTTTTTTATCGCATAGGCAGCATCTTTTGGATGAGTATGCTTATATTGTTCTAGATTAGACGTTTGTAAATTACCATCAACAGGCAAAGCCCAATAATATAGTTTAGAATCCATACTGAAACCTCTTTTTTAATGTTGTCCTCATTAGCAGAAAAACAAAAAAAATAAAGTTTTGTGCCTCACCACATAAACGCCAACCTTTTCCTGATTTTAGGAGCGGTCATTAAAACGACGGGTTTCTAAAATGAGTATCCCTTCAGGGGGATAAGTCAGTAAAGGGGGCGGATACCCTATTTAAGCTTTCCGCACCCGAGATTACATTTTAGTGAAGACTTTTCAGGACGTTTCTATTAAAGTAAGGAGACGGTTTCTACATTGAGTTTAATCCCCAAGAAAGGCATGCCATGCATCCTGAATGGTTGAAGGTTCGGTATCAGGACAATCCCACACTTCGTGATTTAAAAGCCACGGCCAAAGGCTTGGAATTGGCCACAGTGTGTCAAGAAGCGCAATGTCCCAATTTGTTTGACTGCTGGAGTGAAGGGACCGCCACCTTTATGTTAATGGGGGACACGTGCACGCGGGCATGCCGTTTTTGTCATGTGAAGACGGGGAACCCTCAGGGTTGGCTGGATGAAGAAGAACCTGAAAAGTTAGCCCGTACCATTGTCCAAGCAGGCTGGTCGTATGTGGTGTTGACGTCTGTCGATCGAGATGACCTGTCTGATGGGGGAGCTGCGCATTTGGCTCGTTGTGTGTCCAGCATTTTGAAGGCGTGCCCTACGGTGACGGTCGAAGTCTTGGCGCCTGATTTTAAGGGGGACCTCAGCGCACTGCGTGTACTCCTCGCGAGCGGTGTGTCTGTTTTTGCGCACAATGTGGAAACGGTTCAACGTTTACAAGGCCAGGTAAGAGATCGCCGTGCCACTTATGAACAAAGTCTGCAGATTTTGGAAGCCGCCAAAGCCATTGCCCCTTATGGGGTGACCAAAACCTCCTTGATGCTGGGCTTAGGAGAAACCTTGGATGAAGTCAAAGCCACGATGCATGACTTACGTCAGGTAGGGGTGGATGCCATTACTTTTGGTCAGTATTTACAACCTTCTCCGAAGCATTTGCCTGTGAGTGAGTGGATCCCTCCAGACGTTTTTGAACAATTGAAGGCGTGGGCGTTAGAAGACTATGGCTTTGCCTACTGTGCGTCAGGCCCTTTGGTGCGTAGTTCTTATAAGGCGGGGGAGTATTACCTGCAAGCTTTGGCGTCGCAACGACTCTTAAATAAGACGCTTGAAAAAAATAGAGCAATAACCATTTTTTAGGCTTGTTGAGTCATGTGAAAGACCGTGGCATAAAGCTTCATTTGCTTCAGCATGGAGGCCAATCCGTTGCGTCTGGTCATGGACAAATGTTCCGCCATGCCAATGGCTTCCATAAAGGAAGGCTCCGTCCGCATAATCGTTTCAGGGCTTTGATGGTTGTACACTTTGAGCAATAAGGCAATTAAGCCTTTGACGATGAGGGCATCACTCGCGACTTGAAAATGGATCAAGCCGTCCGCTTGAATTTGAGCGTGCATCCACACTTGGCTTTGGCACCCTGTGACTCGAAATTCTTCCACTTTTAAGGCATCTTCCATGGGGGGCAGTGTTTTGCCGAGCGCCATAATATAATGGTAGCGTTCTTCCCACGTCTCGAAGCGTTCAAAATCGTTGACAATCTCAGCTTGTAGGGTTTGGATATCTTGTAACATGGCAGACCTTATTTACCTAGGGGTGACGTATTGAAGCCAGTGTACTTAAAACACCATTAAAGCGCGAGTCCTGAAACCGCCTTAAATGCGGCAGCGATTGGAAGGATCATGCGTGTTGAGTCCACGTTGAATGGCGTCTTTAAGGCTTTTTTCATGGTCAAGAGTGTTGAGAACAATAGGGGTTTTCTTCATGGCTTTGGGTTCAAAGATAAAGAAGCTGGGGACGGATTTTATTTTGAACAACTCCATATAAAGACGATTTTCCATAAGATCGGTATTGATGGGAATCACGGTTAGACACTGCTGAAAGGATTTTCGTTGACTGACTTGGTGCAGGAAAGGGGCGACTATTTGACAAAAACGGCAGTTGTCCTGATAAAACTCAATTAATAATCGATCCGTTTTTGCTTGGCTAATGCGAGTTTGCACCGGTGTTTTCGCTTCTTTATCATAGCTAGAGGGAAAGCGGGTATAGCCTTCTGAAAAAACCTTGATGAGGGAGCTGCTCCAAAAAAAAGCAAGTAGGGCAAGGACCAAGACGCTGGGTTTTAAAAAATTGAAACGTTTGTGCATAGTAAAAGATTCCTTTGCTTTTGATTGTAAGTCGTTTCCGTTATACTGACAATATATTTTATGGAGCTTTGAATCCAATCGAAAGGAAATGCCTGATGTCCACGGCCTTTGACGCACTCCCTGCTTTGTTTCCCGCTTATGCGACCCCTATTAAAATGGTGGTCTGTGATTTAGATGGTACCTTGGTGCATCGAAATTTAAGTGTGAGTCCCGTGGTACAAGCGCGCATTAATACGGCAGTGGCTGCAGGGATTAAAGTGGTCATTGCGACAGGGCGGATGTTTCCCTCCGCGTTACCCTATGTGCATCGCTTGGGCTTAGACACCCCCGTGATTTGTTATCAAGGTGCGGTGGTGAGAGACAGTCAGGCGCCTTATACCTTGCGCTATGAAAATCCTGTTCCGATGGATTTGGCCCGTGCGGTGGTGGCCAAATGTCAAGCCAAGGGCATCCACATTAACGTGTATGTCAAGGATGTCTTACATAGTCAGGCGCATGACGTGTATGTAGATGAATATAAGCGGACGTCTTCGATTGAGCCTGTTTTGGTGGAAGATGTGCTACAGGTTTTGACAGGGCAGGAAGCGCCTCCTAAAATGGTGATTATTAATAATGACCCGCATGTTTTAGACGCCATTCGCGCCGATTTATTGATCACCTATGGGGTGGAACGTATTGGGGTGTGTAAATCGAGATCGAACTTTTTAGAGGTGACGGCCCCCCACGTCAATAAATGGTCTGCGGTGGTGGCATTGGCCGCGCAGTGGGGAATTCGACCCGAAGAAATTTTGTGCTTAGGAGATGAAGAAAACGATGTGGCAATGCTCGCGGGTGAAGGCTTGGGCTTGGCCATGGGCAACGCACCCTTGGCGGTGCAGCGACAAGCCAAAGGCGTTGTCCCTTCTATTGAAGAAGACGGTGTGGCTCAGGCCTTAGAACATTATCTAGGGTGTTAAGGCTTTAGGAGGCTAGGAGCTTTTAAGTTTTATCGTGTGGTGAGCATAAGATTCAGGGGGGTATTGGGGGTTTGACGCGCTTGGGCTTCTTTGGCGTCTTGCAGTTGCGCTTTTTGAATGCCGTATAAGGCGTCATCCACCATTTGAGCCTCTAGACCCATTAAGCCTGCACTGTCTCTTAGGCGGTTGAGTTCGTTTAGAATTTCAGGATTGGGGTAACGGTAGTAACCGACCTGCATGGCTCGTAACATGGCTTCATGCACCACAGAAGACGGGTCTCTTAAAATTTTAAGGGCAAAGGCATCGACATACGGTTTGTACTGAGGGCGTTTTTCTAAGTTGGGATTCCCGCTTAGGATGATGAAATAGTCGTTGGCGGCATCGGCACGGCGCATCCAGTCGGGGTCTTCTAGGCGAATATTAAGTGATCGAATGATATTATCGTCAAAGCCTCTTACATCAGCTGGTAAATCGGGGACAGTGGGAAGCACGCTTGCGTTGGGAGAAGGAGGCCCCTGAGGGGGAAGCCCTCCATTGAAAGGGGCAGGAGAGTAAGGGGGTGGATTTGCTGGAGAAGGAGGACTGTTTCCATTGCCTCCCCCCTCATTAGAAGGGGTAAGGTTCATGCGTGGAGGATAAGGAGGCACAGGAATGGCGGGGGAGGCTCCTCCTTGGAAGGGGGGGGCTTGGGCTGGGGAGCCATTGGGGGGCAGTGGCGGGGAAGGGGGCATGTTGAGATCAGACAGCGTAGGGGTTGCTAAAGGAGGGAAGGGATGGTCTTGAAATAGCCACGGCGCCAACACTTGAGGCGGTGGGGGAGGCGGGGGCATCCCTCCTTGAAGGGGTCGGGGTCCTGCAGTCGGTGGGAGTGGGTTACTTGCTATAGATGGTAGTGGCGGGGGAGGAGGTAAGTGGGGCAAGGGTATCGCGTCAGTAGGAGCAGGAGAAGTCGCATCCCAAGGGCTGGGGATGAGGGGGTAGGCGCCCACACGGGCCAAAGAAGGGGGGCAAGCAATAGAAACACCAGCGGTTGAGAACATGAGCATAGCAACTTTCATTGGGGTAAGCAGTGGGTGAGCGTCAGTACGAGCAGTTAAGATACTCATATAAACCCGAGTGATTATTTTTTTGTGCTAGGGCGTTTATCAAAAGGATATAAAAAAGCGGAAAACCAGAAGGCCGTTCGGCCATTTTTGAATTTTGTTGAATTTTGTGTTGGCGGGATGTTTCTTCTATACTGTTATCATCATATGTCGTGAATAGGTTTTCAAGCCTAGCTTAAGCTTTAGGAGTGTCAGAACATGCCCGCGCAACAGGTTTCCAATGAAGATTTACAGGAATTAATCAATACCCGTCCCGATTTGCAGGTGGTGGATGTACGCACGCCTCAAGAAATTCAAGAAACAGGCGCTATTGCGGGGGCTTTATGCCTCCCTGTGCAAGAGATTGAAGTGTGGGCCAACACGTTAGATCTTCAACGCCCCATGGCTTTTGTGTGCAAAGGAGGCGTTCGTAGTCTTTATGCCTGTGATTACATGGAAGCGGTTTTAAAGGTGGACCCCACCCTGACGCCCTTGTATAACTTGGAACACGGCATGAGCCAGTGGGACGGCGAACGAGTCTTTTTGGCCTAGTGGCATCTTTCAAATGAGACGTTTTACTTTATTATAGTGGTATTTGATATGAAGCAAAGCTTTGGGCATTCATTTAGGGCACATATTTATATTTTGCTGGTTTTATGTACCTAGTTCTTGCATATTACTTTTGACTTTGCAGAATGTAACAACAAGGAATGCCTATGTTTAATCGTATTCCACCTCTTTCTCTTGCTTCGCAGAAGCTCCCCCCTCCGCTGATTCAGAGGCAGGGAGCTTCAGAGATGCTTCTTCCTTTAGAAACGTTATTGGAGCATCATCCAGAAGCAGCGAGTGTTCGGAAGCGACTGAAGTATCTTGGTGAAACACTTCCGACTTCTTCCTTTCTCGGACCCATTTTTCCAGAGCCTCCCTATCAATTATCAACAAAAGTAACGGATCTCTCTCATCAGATTATTGAGGGTAGACGCCCCCCTTCAGGGTCTGTTTTGGTGACAAGTACATTAGAAGAGTTGCCCAGTAATTTAGGAGAGCGCCTTTTCGACCCTGTGAAGGAGCAGTCTCGCTCAGACGACGCGTCGCATCAACTGCGTTTAAAAGTACAAGACTTAGAAGAGGCCATGAAGATTTCAGAAGAGATGAAAAAATTAAGTGGTCAAGAATGGGAGATCATCCGTCAGCATTACCTTTATGGAGAATCATCTTATCGAGTGGGAGATTCGTTTCAAAAAATGGACTATAAAATGGAAGAAAGGCTCCCACGTGTTGGACTTTATCTCCCAGGTAATGAATTTTGGTATAAGATCATCTGCTTGTCTAAAATAAAACTTCAAACGGTTTTAAACTTTGATTTGCCATACCTTCATGCAAACCTTTTGCAACAACAGGCAAAACGTATTGAATTTCTTGCAAAAGCATTAAGGAAAGGATTTTCCTTGTAGCGTTCGCTGAAATGAAACAGCAGGTTTTTTGTAATCTCCTTGTATTTCAAGCCTATCTTCATTAGACTAGAGAAGCCCACTTTCTGAACCAGAAGAAGGGGAGCTTTGCTACAAATCGTTCTACAAGGAAAACGCCCTATGATGATTCAAGACGTCGATATTTTAAATGCGCTTAAAACGGTGAACGACCCTGAATTGCATCAATCGTTGACTGCCCTTGGCATGGTGGACAACATCGTGATTCAAGGGACGACCGTGACCTTTGACATTGTGTTGACCACCAAAGCGTGCCCCTTAAAAGAACAAATTCGCAAGGAGGCTCAAAATGCCGTATTGGGCTTGGAAGGGGTCGAGAAAGTGCAGGTCAATATCTCTGGAAAAACCTTGAGTCCTCGATTACCTGACAAGCAAGGCATTCCAGGGGTGAAAAATATTATTGCCATTTCTAGTGGCAAGGGCGGGGTGGGTAAGTCCACGGTGACGGTGAATTTGGCCTGTGCCATGACCCAAGCAGGGGCAAAAGTCGGTATTTTGGATGCGGATATTTACGGACCGAATATCCCGATTATGATGGGGGTTGAAGGGCAAAGCCTTAAAGGGGTGGATGCCGATAAAAAAGCGATTTTACCAGAAGGCCACGGCGTGAAGGTCATGTCCATTAGCTTTTTGGTCAAACCTGATCAAGCCATGATTTGGCGGGGCCCTATTTTACATAAGTCTTTGGCGCAATTTTTTACGGACATGGCGTGGGGAGAACTGGATTACTTATTGATTGATCTTCCTCCAGGGACAGGGGATGCTCAATTGTCGATCAGTCAATTGGCCCCCATTACAGGGGGAGTCATTGTGACCACGCCGCAGGATGTGTCCTTGGCGGATTGTCGTCGTGCCAATAGTATGTTTAAGCAAACGAATATCCCCGTTTTAGGCGTGGTGGAAAACATGAGTTATTTCATTAATGCCCATGGCGAGCGTGAAAATATATTTGGCGAAGGGGGCGGTGAAGTCTTTACAAAAGAACTGGGCTTAGAGCTGCTTGC
The DNA here is from genome assembly GCA_050916035.1 of Vampirovibrio sp. Taxonomy (GTDB): domain Bacteria; phylum Cyanobacteriota; class Vampirovibrionia; order Vampirovibrionales; family JAJTHC01; genus JAJTHC01. The sequence continues at coordinate 538,546 of CP050876.1, forward strand.
TCAGGTGCCGTTATTGCCTCAAGTGCGAAAGGATGCGGATGCGGGCATGCCGATTGTGATGTCGAACCCTTCGTGTGAAGCCGCCTTACAATTGACGAAAGCCAGCAATGCCGTTGTGGCAAAAATCTGTGAGATGTCTTTGGCGAGTCATCAAGCCATGGAGCCTCCTTTAGCGGCGGTTGAATAATGTTGGAATCATAAGGAATCGTTCGATCTATGTCTTTGGTCATTCAACGTATGGAGGCGGGTGATTTAGACGCCTTAGTCAATGTTTCCCAACGTACCTTTTTAGAAACGTTTGGGATGAATTACAATCCCAAAGATTTAAATGATTACATGGAAACACGGTTTTCACGGCAAGCCTTAGGCGCTGAGTTGTTGGATCTTCACAACGTTTTTTTTAGCGTGTGGGATGATTCCACGGCGGCATTGGCCGGTTATATTAAAATCATTCCACAATGTCGCAAGTTTTTGGATGATTTAGACCCTGAACATCCCGAACCGAAAAACAGCACGTATTTAGAGCGTTTTTATTTAATGAAGCCCTTTCATGGAACGGGTTTGGCTCAAAACGCGATGCACGCCACCTTGGATTGGATTAAAGTCAATACGTCTAGTGATGCGGTGCATTTAACTGTTTTTTCTGGAAATCCACGAGCCTACACGTTTTATCAACGTTTTGGTTTTCAACATGTGGGGGAGAGTATCTATATGGTGGGGAATAATCCTGATCAAGAGTTTTTATACCTTTTGACGCTTTAAGGAAACGCCTGCTTCAAATCGAAGTGGTCTTAACCTTTAACGCAATAGGGAAGCATCCATCAATTCTTCAAAGGTGACGTTTAAAATTTTGAGTAAGTTGACGAGCATGGGCATTTTAGGCATCGAACGGCCTTGGTTCCAAGACAGCACCGTTTGGTAGGGGACATCAATCAAGTCAGAAAGATATCGTAAATTCCATTGGTGTTGCCCTTGGGCGATTTCATGCAAGCGTAAACGCAGGGGGCGGTAAGGGTAAACTTTGCTCATCTTCAAGGGTTCCTTTCATGGGGGAGGGGGAGCTGTATCACTTCATAAAAGAAGGGGTGCATAGGAATACCTAAAGCGTGGATTCTGACACCCTTTTGTAAAGCTTTAGTTACAAAAAGGTGTTAAAGAAAGATTCGCCTGTATTGAAGAGTAAGCCAATCAAAACCATGGAAACGGTTCACTGTTTTGAAGCGTCCTTTACATGAAGGAATCGACCCACGGCGTTTTGTGAATCTTGTTATGATGTTTTCAAGTTATTTGAAAGACAGGTTATGTTTTCAAGTTATTTGAAATATATTTTGTATTTTCAATTCATTTGAAAGACATTTTTGTAACCCTTACTGAAAAGAAGAAGGACATCCCCATTATGATGGTTCGACAGTCTTCGCTGGACTATAATCCGCATTCGGAACTTGGAGAAGAACACCCCTTACTCTTGATGACGTTTAATGAAGACAATCAAGCTGAAATCGATGCCGATGCGCGCGAATCTGAAAAAAAATTAGAGCTCAGTGGCAGTGATGATTCGGTTAAAATTTATTTGCAACAAATTGGGCGTATTAAGTTGCTGGATTCTCAAGGCGAGCTGGAACTGGCACGCCGTATCGCAGAAGGCGATGAAGACGCTAAAAAGCGTTTGGTGCGCTCCAACCTACGTTTGGTGGTGTCTATTGCCAAGAAGTATATCGGCCGCGGCCTTTCGTTTTTGGATGTGATTCAGGAAGGCAATTTGGGTTTGATTCGGGCCGCGGAAAAGTTTGATTATCGTAAAGGCTTTAAATTTTCGACCTACGCGACGTGGTGGATTCAACAGTCGATTGTACGGGGGATTTCTGAAAAATCTCGTATGATTCGTCTGCCCATTCATATGATTGAATTACTCACGAAAATGCGAAAAGTGCAGCATCAATTGAGTCATGAATTAAATCGTCAACCCACGCAAGACGAAATGGCGAACCGTATGGAGGTGCCTGTTTCTAAAATTGCAGCGATTATACAAGCCACGCAAACTTCTATTAGCTTAGAAACGCCGATTAATACCAAGGATGAAAAAGCGACCTTGGCTGATTTTTTGGTGGACGAACATTATATACCGCCTGAACATCAGTTGCAGAATGATGCGTTGATTCGAGATGTGCATGGGGTCTTGATGATGTTGCGTCCTCGTGAAAGGGATGTCGTCAAGCTGCGTTTTGGCATTATGGACGGAAATCGCCGGACTTTGGAAGAAATTGGACAGCTCTTTGGGGTGTCTCGTGAACGGGTGCGTCAAATTGAAACGCGTGCTGTTAATAAATTGCGTCGCTTGTGTCGTTCTAATACCACCATGTATAGTTTGCGGAACTATCTAAAAGGCGTTTAACGACACTTGGACACATTGACATTGAATCTAAAAGAAGAGGGGTATTATCCCTCTTCTTTTCATGAAGCAGGCCACTATGCTATACTCCTTTTATTATTCCTAATAAAATAGTGGGAGCAGGGTGATGATGTCTGCTAAGCCCCTTCGAATCCGACGTCAACGACGCTTTTGTATTGTCGTGGCACTTCTCTCGTTGCTTATACTGTTAACGCCTGACGCGTGGATCCATCGCGTGCAGGAGGCGTACTTGAATGCACCGACTTCTCATTCTTCTACGCTTGAGTTTCCTTTAAAGCGTTTGAACACGGAAAAATGGCGTTCGTCTCAAGGCCATGCTCGTGTGGCGTGTCATGTGGCGGAAGTGGTGGATGGGGATACGATTTTTTGTGATTTAAATCATAACGGTCAGCTTGAACGACCAAATGAGAAAATACGCTTTTTGCAAGTCGACACGCCTGAAACCACCGTATCTAAAAGAAACCCGACGGGTGAGGCTCAACCGTATGGCTTAGAAGCCAAGGCCTATACACGAGACGCCACCTTAGGCAAGCGGGTCTACTTGGAATTTGACCAAAAAATTCGGGATCCTTATGGACGAACGCTGGCGTGGGTGTATTTAGACGCTAAGGGGGGTAAAAGTGTGAATGAAGGGTTGCTGGAAGCGGGTTTGGCCAAGGTGCTGATTTATGCCCCAAATTATAAGTATCAACGTATTGCACAGGCTTTAGAATCCCAAGCGCAGCAGGCGGGTCGGGGCTTGTGGAACGCTAGTATGGGTGGGTCTTAGTCCAATGATTCCAGTGATTTGAATGCGTTAAAGTAAAGGGGTAGTCTTCAGTATGGCGTCTACATTAGGTCGAAGATGGCAGGAGCCTTTCCATGGGTGTTTGATAAAATACTGTTGATGATACGTTTCAGCCGTCCAAAAAGTTTCAGCGGGTAAAATTTCAGTCGCAATGGGTTGATGAAATAAGGGTTGCGCATGGGCTTTGCTTTTCAGTGCCACTTCATATTGTAAGGGACTGCTCACGTAGATCCCGCTTCGATATTGGGTGCCGACATCAGGGCCTTGTCGGTTGACTTGTGTGGGGTCATGCAGGTGCCAAAATAGCCAAACCAGTTGATCAAAAGTAACAACAGCATTGTCAAAAAGGAGCTCTACGGCTTCCGCGTGGTGGGTTGTTCCTGTACAAATATCGTGATAGGAAGGTGAGCTAGTTTTGCCATTCATATAACCTACAGTGGTCTTGTAAACACCTTTAATTTCAAGGTATATGGACTCAACGCCCCAAAAGCAACCTGCCGCAAAATAGGCTTTTTCGTTGGACATGGTTAGTGTAAATCCTTTCTCATGAGTGTCTACTACAGACTATATATTGTTACATAAAATGGCTTTAATGTCATACAAATGTCAAGAAATAAACACCTTTTTTAAATTGGGGTATTGACGTCTAAAAAGGTTTGAGAGATTATAGATTTGTTGAGGGAGCGAGCTGCTCCTAAACAGCATGTTGGTTCATTGACAACTCAATAGTGGAAAAGAAATGAAGACGAAGAATTATTTTGGAGTCAATTTCGGATGAGATAAGATTGCTTGCTAGGGCGAGTAATTTTTGCGTGAGGGGTATAGTCTCACGGAAATCAAGGGTTATACAAAAGCTAGAGATAAAAATAATCTAAAACTTTTTAAACAGTAATGGAGAGTTTGATCCTGGCTCAGGACGAACGCTGGCGGAATGCTTAATACATGCAAGTCGAACGATGAGGCGCTTTCGGGCGTACATCAGTGGCGGACGGGTGAGTAACGCGTTGGTAATTTACCTTACACAGGGGGATAACATCTGGAAACGGGTGCTAATACCGCATAGGTATATGATTGAGATGTCATGTACGAAAGATTTATCGGTGTAAGATAAGCCTGCGTATGATTAGCTAGATGGTGGGGTAACGGCCTACCATGGCGACGATCATTAGTTGGTCTGAGAGGATGGCCAGCCACAGTGGGACTGAGACACGGCCCACACTCCTACGGGAGGCAGCAGTAGGGAATATTGCGCAATGGACGAAAGTCTGACGCAGCAATTCCGCGTGAAGGATGAAGCCTTTAGGGGTGTAAACTTCTGTCAATAGGGAAGAACTAGACGGTACCTATAGAGGAAGCACCGGCTAACTACGTGCCAGCAGCCGCGGTAATACGTAGGGTGCGAGCGTTGTCCGGAATTATTGGGCGTAAAGCGTCCGTAGGCGGTAAAGCAAGTCTAATGTAAAATTCAACTGCTCAACAGTTGTTATGTGTTGGAAACTGCTTCACTAGAGTATGGTAGAGGTTGCTGGAATTCCAGGAGTAGCGGTGAAATGCGTAGATATCTGGAGGAACACCGGTGGCGAAAGCGGGCAACTGGACCATAACTGACGCTAATGGACGAAAGCTAGGGTAGCGAAAGGGATTAGATACCCCTGTAGTCCTAGCCGTAAACGATGAACACTAGGTGTTGGGTGAATCGACCCATTCAGTGCCGTAGCTAACGCGCTAAGTGTTCCGCCTGGGGAGTACGGCCGCAAGGTTGAAACTCAAAGGAATTGACGGGGACCCGCACAAGCGGTGGAACATGTGGTTTAATTCGATGCAACGCGAAGAACCTTACCTGGGCTTGACATCTACAGAATCATGGCGAAAGTCGTGAGTGCCTTTCGGGGAGCTGTAAGACAGGTGGTGCACGGTTGTCGTCAGCTCGTGTCGTGAGATGTTGGGTTAAGTCCCGCAACGAGCGCAACCCACGTCGTATGTTGTTACAGGCCGTAAGGTGCTGAACCCTCATGCGAGACTGCCGGTGACAAGCCGGAGGAAGGTGTGGATGACGTCAAATCATCATGCCCCTTATGTCCAGGGCTACACACGTGTTACAATGGGACGGTACAGCAAGCTGCTTGCCAGTGATGGTTGGCAAATCTATAAAACCGCCCTCAGTTCGGATCGTACTCTGCAACTCGAGTACGTGAAGTTGGAATCGCTAGTAAACGCAGATCAGCACGCTGCGTTGAATACGTTCCCGGGTCTTGTACACACCGCCCGTCACACCACGAAAGAAGGTTATGCCCGAAGTTGTTGAGCCAACCCGCAAGGGAGGCAGGCACCTAAGGTAGAACTTTTGATTGGGGTGAAGTCGTAACAAGGTAGCCGTACCGGAAGGTGCGGCTGGATCACCTCCTTTCTAAGGAGATCATGTTGGTCGCTATATTATAGTGGGCTAGCGGATTTCTCAGGTCGTCGTCGAGTGGCTTTTAGCGAGGTCACGGGTTTACAAGCGAGTCAAAGAGCGTTTGTGGATTGAGGCGGCTCTGGTGAGCAATTTTATCTCATTGAGACTTCAGGATAATTTATATTTTTTTTCCGTTATTGAGTTACCAGCGAATAGCATGGGTTTGTACATTGAAAACTGCATAGCGTTAGAAAGCAAAGACATTTGGTTATGAAGATGACCAAATGATCATTCAAATAAAGAACTAGGTAATGCAAATGGAAGACTCTTACGGGAGTTTTCAGACGGGTGTTTTACATTTATGTGGGGCACTTTTCAAAAATCTAAGTTAGATCATATAATCTAGCTTGGTCATTGCGTTCTAGAGTAGTCGAAAAAGAAACGATTATAAGTAATTATCTGCATGGATAAGAACTAATGTTTTTAAATTTGAAATATACTTAAGTAGAAGCTTAAATAGATTTCAACCCTTTTCAATAAAATGAGAAGGTTTTCTACGAGATAGCTTTTATAGAGTCGAGGCAATTTTTTTGTGAAGGCCATCGTGTACTTAGATGTACATAAGGGTCTGAGCAAAAAAATAAACAAAGAGTCTATGAAAGATAGCCGTAGAAAAAGGTAAAGCTACAAAGGGCGTACGGTGGATGCCTAGGCATAAGCAGCCGATGAAGGACGTGGAAAACTGCGAAAAGTGACGGGGAGCTGTACCAAGCCCTGATCCGTCAGTGTCCGAATGGGGAAACCCAATGGTTTTAATAGACCATTACCCTTTCATGAATAAAATAGTGAAAGTGGAGGTAAGCCAGGGAACTGAAACATCTTAGTACCTGGAGGAAAATAAAGTAAATCAACGATTCCCTGAGTAGCGGCGAGCGAACGGGGACGAGCCTAAACCTTGTATATGTGAGAGCCTTGAAGCGTTGTATATAAGGGGTTGTGGGATGTTATGTAGGGATGTTCAAGCGTTCCTGCTCAGTAAAAAATCAATTTTGTAGTCTAGGAGGGTTGGAAAGCCCCATCATAGAGCGTGATAGTCGCGTGGACGAAACGGGATTGACTGAGTATTAGCACACCCGAGTAGTACGGTACACGAGAAATTCCGTATGAATCTGCCAGGACCATCTGGTAAGGCTAAATACTGCTTATGACCGATAGTGAACCAGTACGGTGACGGAAAGGTGAAAAGAACGGTGTGAAGCCGAGTGAAATAGACACTGAAACCGTATGCCTACAAGCAGTCAGAGCACTCTTAATAGTGTGATGGCGTGCCTGTTGAAGAATGAGCCGGCGAGTTAACGTGACAAGCGAGGTTAAGCTGTTAAAAGGCGGAGCCGTAGGTAACCCGAGTCCTAACTGGGCGTTGAGTTTGTTGTGTTAGACCCGAACCCGTGTGATCTAACCATGGCCAGGATGAAGCGTAAGTAACATTACGTGGAGGTCCGAACCCTCGAATGTTGAAAAATTCTGGGATGAGCTGTGGTTAGGGGTGAAATGCCAATCGAACACGGAGCTAGCTGGTTCTCCCCGAAATGCATTGAGGTGCAGCGTCGGGCGTATCGTAATGGGGGTAGAGCACTAATTCGGTGCGGGCCTCATCCCGAGGTACCAAATCGAGATAAACTCCGAATACCATTACAGTGATACCCGGCAGTGAGACGGCGAGTGATAAGATCCGTCGTCAAGAGGGAAACAGCCCAGACCATCTGTTAAGGTCCCAAATCAACACTAAGTGATAAACGAGGTGTCATTTCCCAGACAACCAGTAGGTTGGCTTAGAAGCAGCCATCCTTTAAAGAGTGCGTAATAGCTCACTGGTCAAGAGATGATGCGCGGAAAATTTACGGGGCTAAGTGTTGAACCGAAGCAATGGCAGAGAATAGGTTGCTTTTAGGCGAGAAAGCATGTTCAGTTTTGCGGACGATTCGCACGGAATTTTTGCGTGTACATTAGTACATAATAAAATGAGTACGAAAGTAGTCAAAAAAATGGGCATGATCTTCCGTTTAAAAGCAGCCTACTCTGGGTAGGGGAGCGTTGTGTTGTAGGTTGAAGCTAGAGCGTAAGCACTAGTGGACGACTCACAAGTGAGAATGTCGGCTTGAGTAGTGAAAACATTGGTGAGAATCCAATGCGCCGAAAACCCAAGGATTCCAACGGCAGGCTCGTCCGCGTTGGGTTAGTCGGAACCTAAGGCGAGGCCGAAAGGCGTAGTCGATGGCAAGCAGGTTGATATTCCTGCACTTGGTTAAGAATGTTTGAGCAGCGGAATGACGCAGAAGGCTAGGTCAGCCCACGATTGGTAGAGTGGGTGTAAGCATGTAGGTAGGTAATGTAGGCAAATCCGCATTACTGTTGATCTGAGGTGCGACGCGTAGGTTTTTAGGAACTGAACTGATTGATGCCCAGCTGCCAAGAAAAGTTTCGTTTGTGAGTTTTTAATCAATCCGTACCGTAAACCGCCACAGGTGGGTAGGTAGAGAATACTAAGGCGCGCGAGATAACTCTCCTTAAGGAACTCGGCAAAATAGCCTCGTACCTTCGGAAGAAGAGGTGCCCTGCACGTGTGAAGCTTGTACAAGTGGAGCATGAGAGGGTTGCAGTGAAATGTCCCAGGCGACTGTTTACCAAAAACACAGGTCTCTGCGAAGTCGAAAGACGACGTATAGGGGCTGACGCCTGCCCAGTGTCGGAAGGTTACGGAGAGAGGTTAGCTAGTAATAGCGAAGCTTCGACCCTAAGCCCCGATGAACGGCGGCCGTAACTATAACGGTCCTAAGGTAGCGAAATTCCTTGTCAGGTAAGTTCTGACCCGCACGAATGGCGTAACGATCTGGGAGCTGTCTCAAGGAGAGACTCGACGAAATAGGAATGGCTGTGAAGATACGGCCTACGCATGCCAGGACAGAAAGACCCTATTGAGCTTTACTCTAACTTGGCATTGACTTTTGGTTGTGGATGCGCAGGATAGGTGGGAGGCGTTGAAGTTAGCATTTTGGTGTTAATGGAGCCATTGTTGAGATACCACCCTTCTACAACTAGGATTCTAACACATAACCCTGAATCGGGTGTGTGGACAGTGTCAGGCGGGGAGTTTGACTGGGGCGGTCGCCTCCTAAAAAGTAACGGAGGCGTTCAAAGGTTCCCTCAGGCCGAATGGAAATCGGCTGCAGAGTGCAAAGGCATAAGGGAGCTTGACTGCGAGACAAACAAGTCGAGCAGGGTGGAAACACGGACTTAGTGATCCTGCGGTGGAGAATGGAATCGCCGTGGCTCAACGGATAAAAGTTACCATAGGGATAACAGGCTGATCTTCCCCAAGAGTCCATATCGACGGGAAGGTTTGGCACCTCGATGTCGGCTCGTCGCATCCTGGAGCGGTAGTACGTTCCAAGGGTTGGGCTGTTCGCCCATTAAAGCGGTACGTGAGCTGGGTTCAGAACGTCGTGAGACAGTTCGGTCCATATCCGGCAAGTGCGAAAGAGATTTGAGTGGCGCCTTCCTTAGTACGAGAGGACCGGGAAGGGTGGACCAACGGTGTATCGGTTATGCTGCCAAGCGTAAACGCCGAGTAGCCGCGTCCGTAGTGGATAAGTGCTGAAGGCATCTAAGTACGAAGCCCACCACAAGATGAGATCTCTCACTCTAGCGATAGAGGTAAGTCCCCTTCAAGATAAGGAGGTTGATAGGTCACAGATAGAAGTTTGGCAACAAGCGGAGTCGAGTGATACTAATCGGACGAGGGCTTTTCCTTTTATGAGAAAAGCAAGTTCTTAATTCATACAGATAATTTATTTGTTTGGTGTTGATTTCTAACGTTTTCTATGCAGTTTTCAGGGTATGTACCCGTTTATATTGGTTAGGTAATTCAGCCTGAGGATCCCACCCGTTCCCATCCCGAACACGGCCGTAAAGACTCTAGGCAGCGACAATACTCGGGCGGTGACGCCCCGGAAAGATAGCCTTTTGCCTGACTTTTTTTTATTAAGCCCCCTCCATGTAGATGGCGGGGTTTTTTTCTGGCCACCTTTGTTTTTTCTGATGCTTTTGGCTTGTGGAGGCTAATCCGCAAAGTCCCACCGCAGAGCGCCTCCCTCTCCTCTAATGACTCGACTTCTCCACCCCAAAATAGCTGGAAATGAGAAAATCCCTTAAAATGGAGTAATCTTTAGGCGAATAATATACTGAGGGAAGGAGGTGAGTTCTACATGCTAGAAGCGGTAGAGGGAAGCGCAAGTATTACATTGCAGGCGGTTATTAAGTATGTGCAAGAGCAAAAAGCTTTGTCTTTGGATACGCTTGTTGCGGTGATGGAACGTTCAGAACAAATGAAAACGACCTTGGATGAACAATTATTGGCAGAAGGCTTTATCAGTAAAGAAGAACTCATTCAAATTATTACACAGTGTTTTTCCGTCAAGTATTATTCACTAGAAAATGTTTTGTCTAATCGTCAGCTCTTGGAACTGATTCCTGAAGAATTGATTGAAGAAAAAAAATTAGTGCCTGTGGCCAATACACATGGGCGTCTTGTGATTGCTATGGTTAATCCGACGGATCGTTCGGCGATTGATGAAGTGACCTTCGTGACAGGCGTTCGTCCTCAAATTGTCTCTACTCTTCCGATGGATTATCGTCAATGGGTAGAAAAATTTGAAGCCCAACAAGTGGTTCAAGCAAGGGGAAATAAAGATAGTACTCAGGAACTTTTAAGTCAACTCGAAAATGCCAATCAAGTCAAAGTTTCCGCGCAAGCTTCCCGTATGGATAATATTCGGCAAATGGGGGAGGCTGAAATTCAAGATATTTCGGACCCTTTGGTTAAATTTGTGAATTCTTTGCTGATTCAAGGAATTGTGCAAGGCGCTTCAGATATTCATATTGAACCACGTGAGGGTTATTATGTCGTTCGCTTCCGTTCGGATGGCGTTTTAAAAATCATGCTTGAAATTCCAGGGAGTATGGAAGGTGCCGTTATTACACGCTTGAAAGTTATGTCCAAGATGGATATTTCTGATCATCGTAGGCCTCAGGATGGTCGTATGGCCATTACCTATAAAAAAACAGATTATAACTTCCGTGTGAATACTCTTCCTGTTACAGAAGGCCGAGAAAAAATTGTTATGCGGATTTTACGACCCGCTAAGCAGATTGCGGATTTTAAAAAACTGGGCTTTAGTGATGAAGATACCAATAAAATTGAAATGATGTACAAATCCCCCTATGGGATTGTTTTGGTCTGTGGACCAACAGGGTCAGGAAAATCCACGACCTTGTATACCGTTTTGAATAATATCAACAGTGAATTGATTAACGTTTCAACGGTAGAAGATCCCGTAGAATTGAAAATTGAAGGTTTGAACCAGTCTCAGGTGAATCCCAAAGCAGATTTTACGTTTGCAAGTTCGATGCGGGCTTTATTACGCCAAGACCCTGATGTCATCATGGTCGGTGAAATTAGAGACTATGAAACATTAGAAGCAGGTATTCACGCTGCTTTAACAGGCCACTTGGTTTTTTCAACCATTCACGCTAACTCCAGTGCTACGACCATTACGCGGATGTTAGAAATGGGAGCTTCTTCAAGCTTGATTGCAGCAGCTTTAAACGGTGTTATTGCTCAGCGATTGGTTCGATCACTTTGCTCGCATTGTAAGCAACCTTATGCAGCTTCTGAAAGTGAAAAAGAAATTTTATTTCAATACCAAGAAAACCCTTTTCTCCCTGAACAAGATGTGATGATTTTTAAACCGGTGGGTTGTGAAATGTGTAAAGAGTCTGGTTATTTGGGACGAACAGGCCTATATGAGATTATGACGATTGATCGAGAGTTACGCCAATTGGTGGTGTCTCAAGCCAATGAATTAGAAATAGAAGATGTGGCGATGAAGAGTGGCATGATTTCTTTAGGAATGTGTGCCCGAACTAAAATCTTAGAAGGCAAAGTCGATTTTACCGAAATAGAAAGGGTTTTGGGTCCTTTTCGCGGTGCGACGAGATAAAAACAAATTTTATTTAAATGAAAGATAAAGGATTAGACCATTGGGAAACTATGCTTATAAAGCCTTAAATTTAGGGAGCCGTAAAAAACAAGAAGGAATTATTCCTGCTTCAACTGAAATGGAAGCTCGTGCGAAGTTACGTGAAATGAAGTTGTCGACGCTTTCTCTTGAAGAAGTGAAGGGATATAATGACGGTAGTGGCCAAATTAAAAAGAAAACGATATTGGCGTCTGTTTTTAAGCCAAAAATTGGGACAAAAGATATTTTGGCTTTTTCTAGAAATATGGCGATTATGATTCGTGGGGGGATTCCCATTACAGAGGCCTTACTTTATTTTGAAAATTTCTCAGAAAATATTACGTATAAAATGATGATTCAAACGCTTCGTAAGGATTTATTAGGAGGGCTACCTTTTTCTGAAGCTTTGGCTAAATTTCCAGAAGCCTTTAGTGATATTTTTGTGAACTTGGTTAAGGCGGGTGAAAATTCAGGGGAATTAGACACCACCTTAGAACGTGTGTCGGATTTAATGGAACGTAGTGAAAAATTGAAATCAAAGATTGTATCCACCGCGATTTATCCGTTGATTATTTTGGTCTTGGTGTTTATGGTCATGCTGTTAATGTTTTATTTTGTGTTACCTTCTTTTGAAAACATTTATACGCAAATGAGGATTGAATTACCTCTACTGACTAAAATCATGATTTTTTGCTCTAATTCTTTAAGGGGGGGCTGGTTTATTAGTTTCCCTGCCATGGCTTTAAGTATTTGGGGGGGCTTGAAATTTTTATCAACTCCCTATGCCAAGAAAATGATTGATAAGAATAATGTCAAGATTCCTGTATTGAAAGAAGTGGTTCGTTTTGCCAATGTATCTAGCTTCGTTTCGACCTTGGGCGTTTGTTTCACGGCGGGTCTTCCGATTACAGAAGGGATTGATTTTGCTACCTCTACGGTGAATAATGAGGTGATTCGAGCCGCTTTAGTAGAAGTGAATAAGCAAGTACAGACGGGGCGAAAACTAGGGACGGCTTTGGCAGACACAGGGGTGATGCCTGAACTAGTCCTCTTGATTTTGGCAACAGGGGAAGAATCAGGGAACTTGGAACAATCCTTACAGACCGCCCAAGAATACCTTGAAAAAGAAGTGGATCAACGGATTAATATTTTAATGACCTTTATGGAACCCTTACTCTTGCTCTTTTTAGGGGTGGTGGTGGGGGTCATTGCCATGTCTATCTATATGCCCTTGTTTAATATGTATGAACATATTGGTAGTTAAGCAGGTAATAGTCGCGTGGGCACGTGTAGAGCCTGTTCAATAAGTGCACGTATGTCAGCGAGTCCTTTGGTGTGACTGAGGTCAATGGTTTCAGAATTGATTCCTAGTGCAGGCACCCAGATGAGGGGGACAGGATGGATGGTATGGGCCGTATGAGGGGTGGAGTCTGGCGTTCGCATGGATTCTCCATTGCCGTGATCCGCGGTGATAATGAGCGACGTGCCGGTTACTTGGCAGCCTTGATAAATGAGGCCCAGTGCTTGATCTACCTGTTCAACGGCTTCGATGGTGGCTTTTTCATCTCCTGTATGGCCGACCATATCTACATTGGCGAGATTGGCGACTAAAAATGAAAATGCTTTAGAATCCAAGGCTTCAATGAGGGCGCGACTGATTTCAAACGCTCGCATGGCAGGGGCTTGATTATGGGTCTGAACATCTCGACGACTCGGTATCATGCTACGGGTTTCCCCTGGTAAAGGGGTTTCGTCTCCGCCATTGAAAAAATAAGTGACGTGAGGATATTTTTCGGTTTCGGCGACATGAAACTGTGAAAGTCCTGCTTCTGAAAGGCGCTGAGCTAAGGTATCTTTTAAACAGATACGAGGGATAAAAGCTTCGACTTGAGGAAGTCCCCCATAGTCGACTAAACTGGCACAATAAAGATGAGAAGGACGTATACCTCGATCAAAGGCATCAAAGTCAGGCGATGCAAAGGCGGAGACGATCTGCTTCATTCGATCAGGTCGAAAATTTAGAAACAGTAGCACATCACCCGTTTCCATGCCTTCATAGCTTAAATCGGTGACGGTCGGCAGGATGAATTCATCACTTAGCTCTTCCGCTAAGGCAAATTTAACCGCTTGTGTGGCTAAAAATTGTCGTTTCCCTTTGCCGTGCATCATGGCGTTAAAGGCGGCTTCGGTCCGTGTCCAATGTTGATCACGATCCATGGCATAAAAACGACCACTTAAGGTCGCCATCTGTGGGGCATCTAAATCATATAAGGCGCCTTCGACGTCTTCAACCATACCCATAGCGGTATAGGGCGGGATGTCTCGTCCGTCGGTAATGCCGTGAACCCTCAGACGACCAGCTAAGCCTGCGTCATGGGCAAGTCCTAAGAATTCTGCCAAATGAGACAAATCACTATGCACGCCACCGGTGCTCAATAAGCTAATGAGGTGAAGCGTCCCGCGAGAGTGTTGAAGGTGTTGGCAAATTTTCGTCCAAAGTGGATGTGTTTTTAGCGTATCGGTTTCAATGAGATGGTCAATCGCCAGACGAGGATGAGGAACCGCACGCCCTGCACCAATGGTCAAATGACCGACTTCACTATTGCCTACCACATTAGGGGGCATGCCTACGGCTTCACCATGGGCTTGGAGTAAAGTATGAGGGTAGGCCTCCCATAAGGCATCAAAATGGGGGGTACGTGCTTGCTCGATCGCATTACCGTAGGATTCTGTAGACATCCCCCAACCATCTAGAATCAGTAGACAAACAGAAGGGTTAGACATGTCACACCACCTAATTTAATGAAGACTTAAGGCCTATAGGAAAAAGAAATGTTCAGTCGACTTAATGGACACGTTTCTGAACTTGGCTAAAGACCAATTCAACGGGCGTTTCACGTCCAAAAATTGAAATGGTGGCTTTAAGGCGTTCTTTGTCTGCTTGTACTTCCGTCACCGTGCCTTCAAAGTCTGAGAAAGGCCCTGAAATGACTTGGATGTTATCTCCCACTTTGAGATCCACTTCGACTTTTTGTTTGGTATTGGGGCCTCTTCCTAAAATCTTTTTGATTTCAGAATCGCGGGCGGCGATTGGTTTTTTCTCTCCCCCCACAAATTTGGTTACCCCTGGTGTGTAGCGAACACAATACCAAGAATTGTCATCCATAATCATTTCAATCAGGACATAGGAGGGAAACAGATGTTCATCTTTTTCAATGCGTTTGCCATCTTTAATTTTTGTCACGGGTTTTTGGGGGACTTCCACACGGAAAATCTTGTCCTGCATGCCCATGGACTCAACTCGACGTTCCAAGTTGATTTTGACTTTGTTTTCGTGCCCACTATACGTGTGAATAATGTACCAACGCTTACGTTTGGGACTCGCTCCCTCTTCAATGACTTTGGTGCCTTGTGGCATATCTTCCGCTTGATACGTTTTAGTCACCGCAGTCGACTCAGAAGCATCATCTTCCATGCTAAAGTCGAGGGACTCACCATCAATGGAGGCGTCAAATACTTCTATCTCTTCTACTTCTTCAATATGTTCAAGGGGGAATAAAGTATCTTCTGTCGTTTCTTTAGTCATCATAAGTTAGGTAAGCCTTCTGTTATAAATGGGGGAAACATTATTTTTGTCACCCAGTGCGCATTTTTAAAAATTTTAGCATAAAGTTTTTTAGATTCAAATGCGAAGATTTTTAAAGGAATCTCGCGCTTAGGCACCTCGTAAGACAAAGGTATGAATTAAAAAGCGATAGAGGTTGTCTAGCCCCCATATTAACAAGGTAATGAGCGCGGTGACGGAAATAGTGATGGCGACTTGAACTCCCAAACGCTGTAGCGTCGGCCATGTGATTTTTACCCAAGTTTGTCCAACTCCTTTGAAAAAAGGAAGTAATCCGTAACTCGCGTCTTTGCTGAGTTCACTCGTCACACTGGGGGTTGGGGTTTCTAGTTCAAGGGTCATGACAGAAGCTTCCTTTAAGACTCATAAATGTACATCGGTATTGTAGCACAAAATAGGGGTGTATAGGGTAGGCCTCGTCCGGGGGAGCAACTAATGATACACTAAGGATGTAATGAGGGGTCGAGTCTTTTGAGAAAACGGCTCCTTGATGAATGAAGTAAGGAGAAGGATCAGATGTCTCTTTGGATGAAGCCTAGTTTGATCCCACTCATTGAGGCAGAGGCCTTTTTTAACGCGATTGAAACAGAACAAGAAGAGGACGTGCTTGACGCGAGTGACCAAGGTCTTTTAGACGCTTATGTGCCCGAATGGAAACGTATGAGGGGCCCTCAAAATACTCAACATCAGACCCATGATTTTACCTTAGACGTTCATACGGCCAAAGTGATTTGTAAAACACGCCAAACGGAGGCCTTTCGATTGCTGCCTCCCCATTGGCAACGTTTGACCACACTTGCGGCCTTTTTTCATGATTTACGCAAAGCAGGGGGGTATCCTCATGAACGTTTGCAGTTGTCGCATGACCCTTTACACCCCATCAAAGTGGCGGTAGATATTAAACGACATTTGTCCCAATGGGGATTTTCTGTGGTGGATGTCTTTATTGTGGTGCAATTGGTTCGTTATCATCAAGTGTTGGGTCGCTGGATTATTCGTCAAAACATGACGGGTGAAGACCCTAGCCCTGAGATGATTTACGAACAAGCCATGGTTCTGCCGTCTTCTCTTTTTTTAGGCGCATTGCTAGCCTTGACGGAAGGTGATATTCGGGCGGTAAAGGCGAATGACGCGATTTTTACACCCAAGGTGGCTGAACAATTACGTGCGCATGGCTGGGCGCTTGAAGCCTGCATTCAAAGGATTCATGAACAGCGTGAATGGTTTTGCCAGCCAGAGGTCCTCCCTATGAAAATAGACCCTCGTTCAGGGTTGGGGTGTGTCTCTTTGTTTTTGGAGGCTCAATGGGTGGAGGCGTATCGTACGGATTGCCCCTGTCTCATGGAAAGCATGAGTTCGTGGTCTATGTTTCCCGCGTGGAGGAGCCCTCTCTCTATAGGGATTCAAAAGGAGGTGCTCGCCTTGGCCTGCTTTGTACAGCCGATGTCAGTGGGGGATTCTCTCGGGCGCCAGCTGATGTCGCCTCAGCTTTGGCAAGCGCTTTTACTGAGCCATAGTCTAGACCTTGGGGGATCTTCTGTCGAAGCATGGGGCGTATTGAATCCCTTTGTTAAATAATAGTCCCCGCGTCTTCATTTTATTATAAGCCGAATGTCAACATGACCTAGTAGGGGGAGTGTATGTTTAAAATTTTATAAAAAACGCCCCTTGATAAATAGACGATCCCCACTAAGTTTTCTTTGATTGTTTTGCGGAATGCTGCGCTGCTATGACACGTTCCACGGCGTAAAGCGAATGATGCAAGTCCGTACTTTCTGCACGAATCCGACGAAACTCCGCTTCTAAGGCGTCGAGTTCTTCATCTGGAAGGGCTTGTAGTTCAATAATCGAATCCACCAGCGTTGTTTTTCTCTGCACTAACATGGTACTTAAGAATCTGTTGGAGTATCCCTTTGTTTTGAGGCTTAAGTAAGGCTGCCAACAATTTAGGATCCAACTTTTGAAAAGCGGCCTGACTAGGCGCTAGAATAGTAACAGGTTTTGGTGGATTTATCATTGCAGCTCGAAAATCGTTTGAACGTTGGGAAGGCATTGTTAAATTTGCGTGGTATGGTTTCGCCAATGTTGTTATTCCTAATGCGGTGGAAAAACGATTAGAAAATAAAATCAATGTAATGACCAAAGGGGACCAAAAAAGCAGTCGGTGTATAGGTTTTTAAGTTCCTTAGGCGTAGACGCTTTTCTATATGCGTTGCCCCCTACCTTAACCTGTTTATTAACACGGAAAGATCGCGCGAAAGCCTTTGAAACCCAAAAGGCGGCTCAAGAACACCCCCCCCCAGTGACTCAAAATAGACGTCCTCACCCCCTTGGCGCTTTGGGTATTGTCCATGCCTAATTTAATTCTACACTAGCCTTATTGCTTGCGCTCTCTCTTTCAAGCAAGGGCTACTTCATATTTTTCTCATTTAAACGGTGGATTTCAACTTTGAAGCATACCCCTTTCCTGATACGGCTTTTCCAATATCACTAGGTAGTGTCGACATATAAATAATGATATAATAAATCCAAGATCTAGTTGTTTTGAGGGATTTATTATGAACGATTATATTCAATACGAGTTGTCTAAAGCCCAATGGAATCAGATAAAAGAGGCTCTACCTGGTCAGTCGCATCATAGAGGACGCACTGCCGAAAACAACCGTCTTTTTGTAGAAGCGGTATTATGGATGGGGCGAAACGGGGGAAGATGGAGGTCGCTTCCCTATTATTACGGCAAGTGGAGCAGTGTTCACAAGCGCTTCATTCGTTGGGCGAAACAAGGCATTTGGCAAATGATTTTCAACACCCTTGCCACATCGGCAGATACCGAATGGCTTATGATTGATTCGACGATTATTCGCGCCCACCAGTGTTCAGCAGGGGCAAAAAAAGTGCCGGAAAACAAGCGTTAGGACGATCGTCAGGGGGCTATACGAGCAAGCTTCACGCCGTTTGTGACAGCCACGGCAACCCCGTTCGCTTTATCGTCACCGCAGGGCAGGTTTCCGACTCAACCCAAGCCATCCCTTTGTTAAAAGGGCTTGAAGCCACGGCGGTTTTGGCGGACAAGGGCTATGTTTCAGAACAAATATTTGAGGCGATTCACCTCATGGGGGCTGAAGTGGTCATCCCTAATAAAAGCAATGCGGTGGCTCCTCGTCAAGTCGATTACTTCCTTTACAAGGCTCGCCACTTGGTAGAAAACTTGTTTAAAGACCTTAAAAACTTCAGGCGAATGGCAACCCGTTACGATAAATTAGATGTGGCTTATTTGTCTTTTGTTCATCTTGCTTCTATTTGTTTATGGCTTAAGTAAATGTCGACACTACCTAGCCAATCTAAACCGTAGTATAACAAAAGATAGAGAACCTGCTTGTAACAAAACATTAAGAAAAAGCAATTTTACCCCCCCCCCCCATCGCTTTTATTTATATAGCTCATTAAAGTTTACCAGACCTAATACTATATTAAGTTTAGTTAATAATGATGAGCACGTAATTTATTTAATTTAAAGAGATAGAAAGAGAGCAGTAATCATGGCTATTAATAATATCGGACCACAAGAGAATCAATTACCTATTTTACCATCAACACCCAAAACGGGGTATGATCCTTTGAATAAGGCCGTTGGCTATTTAATTGCAGAATCTAAAAAAGATCCCCACGCATCAAATGGGACCATGATTTTAGATTTTAACAATGATGGTAAGTTTAATCGTGCCGATCTACTCGCAAAAGTAAGAGAATACAGATCACTGTCATCTCCTACTATTGAAGCACCCATAAAGGCACGAAGAGAAAAAATACAGAATGAAATATTCTTGATACAAAGCGTCTTACGTGGTGAAGACCTTTTTATGAAAAGGGGTATTAGTAACGAAAAAACCGCCGTTTCTTTATTTGACTTTAATATAGATGGTAAGTTAAATGCAGCAGATTTAAGGTTTAAAAATGAAGAAGCTAATACAACAGGTAGCAATAAAGTCCACTATGAAGTACAAATGTTAGAGTCAATGGGATTAGAACCCTCCCCACCCCCTGTGGATCCGTCTTTAACCCAAGAGTGGATGCCGACAACGACACAGTCTCGAATTGATCAAGTTATCTTAGGAGGATGGGATTTGGGAGATAATCTCAGAACTTCAGGGTACGATGTACATAAATGGCAAGTTCAAAGTGAAAAAGAGGCCGAAACGGGTACAGTTAGTGCAGAAACGACTAGAGCCCTTCAAGATGCAAGAAACAAAGAGGCGGAAGCAAGTGAGGCATATGATATTTATTTTCGAGCAAATAGGGATGTATTGGTTTCAAATGCGATGCCCACAAGCGAGTTGAACGATCTTTACACGGCATTTACCGGTTTTGAGTTTATTAAGCTTAATTCAAACAGTGGCACTGGTGCCGATGTCTTACTTTTAGATGAGGCACGAACAATGATTCAAGGCTTTAAGGACGGTGTTTACCCTCCAAAAAATGACATTAATGCCATGATTAAGCAACTCATGAATAAGACTAACCCTCCAATTGTTGTAGATCCATCCGTTACAGTGGCTCCCGTAGATCCATCCGTTACAGTGGCTCCCGTAGATCCATCCGTTACAGTGGCTCCCGTAGATCCACCCGTTACAGTGGCTCCTGTAGCAGATCTTCAAGCACAGCTCAATGGCCTAGATCTCAGTGAACAGCAGGCCCCTAACACATACGCCTGTTTTATTCATGCAGGATTTAACAGCATCGTCAAAGCCACTAGAGATGAGGACCCCAATGGCTGGTTACTGAAAAAAGTAAATGAGACCATTCAGGTGGATCCGAAGACAGGCGATTACACGTTTAACTGGGCAAACGGCACTAAAACAACGCTTACTACAGATCAAGTTAAAGACTATACTAAAGACGTATACAAAGGTAAGCCAAGTAACCCTTTAATGGCAGCGTTAGAAATGGCGTGGTTTCAAACCCACCCTGACCAAGTGAAGAAGGGTGGTTACGCCCATTCAGTTTACAAAGAACTCTTTGGACTTAATGCTGGCTACATGCGTTTAACTAATCCCGACGCACTTAGTGTTGCCAGAGAAAAGGGCACGGTGAGTACCCTTGCGGGCCATACCAACCATAATACTTTTCATGTGTGGAGCTTGGATTATGAAGGGCCGACGTGGGACTTAAACAATTCCGATACGACAGCCGGTTTTAAATATATGCCTGAAGCCGAAGGGCAGAAGAACCTTGATTACACTGATGAGAAATTGAACCAAACGGTTTCACAAGATAAAGACGCCTATATCAGTTACTTCAAGATTCCTGCTTAATAGCCCTTATACGGTTAAAGTAACGTATGACGTCTTCGTTGTTGTTCGGATTCTCGATGTGCTTCTGGTCGTCTTTGTACACCTCACACCTCTGCGAGTCTGAGCTCCTAGAAGACGTCTATACGCTTTTCAAACGTTTAAATAGTCCTTACAGCCCTTTTAAACGCTCACTGGGGGAGACAATCGACGTGACGCGTAAGCCGAAATTGTCTTCAATAACGACGACTTCACCACGCGCAATGAGTTTGCCATTGGCGTATAAGTCGACGGCTTCGCCCGCCACACGGTCGAGTTCGACGACGGATCCACGAGTGAGTTCCAAGATGTTTTTAATATTGAGTTGGGTGCGTCCGAGTTCCACATGTAAATTGAGTCCAATATCCATAAGGAGGTTCATATTTTCATGTTCTTCACCAATGGAAGAAGGATTGTTGACGTCAAAGCTTCCATAACGAATGGGTTTGATGGACGTGCTTTGGGGGCTGGGCCTGCTGGGATAGGGAGAAACCCCTTCGGTCGCTTGTTGGCCTATTGAAGGGGGAGCGGAACGCTCAATCACGGCACTGCCTCCCCGTGCGGAAGCATAGGTTTCTGTACTGTAGGCTTCTGTGGAGGCTTCGAATTCTGTGGACTCTGGCTGTGCGCGTGTATGGGCGGGAAGGGGTATGGCATTGGG
Source organism: Vampirovibrio sp. (assembly GCA_050916035.1). Taxonomy (GTDB): domain Bacteria; phylum Cyanobacteriota; class Vampirovibrionia; order Vampirovibrionales; family JAJTHC01; genus JAJTHC01. The sequence continues at coordinate 559,828 of CP050876.1, forward strand.
GGTGGCAATGCTTTGTTCTGTAAAAGAAGGCGCATTTGAGCCAGAAGCGATCCCCTTCGTAGGGCTTAATTTGTCGGTGTCTTCGTTTTCTGGCCGTGCTAATTGAACCAGTGCTTGGGCAAATGTTTCGGTCAGTAAGGCTATAAATTCAACGGTTTCTATTAACCCATTTTGGTCATCAAGCAGCCAGACGCCGTGAATCGAATAGAAGGATCCCTGTCGAAAGTTTTTCGTTAATGTCGGAAGATTTTCGTCCGTTTGAATATGCGCGTCCATATTACTGACTTCTAATGGACTCGTCAAGCTGGGATTAAATTGTTGAAGCGCCCCATGGGTCATTTGATTCAAGCATTCGGCAAGAGCGGAAACTTGCATATCGCTGAGACTATTTGAATTAGGGACTCCAGAACCCCCTAACATTAAATCAGACAAAATGGCGCCTTGTCCACCTTTCAAAAATAACAAGAAGGGTTCTTTAATGCTTCCTTGGAATACGGTGTGTCCAATAATCGGGTCTTGATCTTCAAAGCGTTCGAGTAAGTCTTCCCACTCGTTATGGAGTGCAATGTCAAAGGATTGCAGGGCAATATTGACCCCCATGATCATCCCCATACTACTTGCCCCTGCCGTAAAAAAAGTATGAATGTATTTATAGAATGATTGGGCGTTTTCATTGGTCATGGGCATGATAGGGGGTGTCCTTTGATTTTATTAGATGAGTCGAGGGCTTTGTCCATTTACAGATTAACGACAGGGATATCTCCTTTAAAAGCGGCTCCTCTTGCCGAGTCTAAAGCGAAACCTTTAAGCGCTTGAGGTTCAGGCACTTTATTTTGTATGCATACCGCCATATTTTGGCGCAGTGTGCCAGGTTGGCAAAAAAACTTGGGTTTGTGATTGATACATAAGAGTAAATCACTGCCTGCTAAGCGGTCGAGACGGATCACGTCTCCCACTCGAAGCTCCCGTACTTGTCCGACGCTCATGGCCGTCCCGCCTATTAAAACGGAAACAGGGATCGGGGCATAATACATTTTTTCCAATAATTCATCTTCAAAGGTGGGGCCCTCTTCGTCTTCTTCTTTGTCTTTAGTGCTAAACAGGTGAGAGGAACTGAGAGATTCAATCACTTTCTCAAGCATAGGGTAGGGATAACAAAGACTAATTAGCCCAGAATCTTGATTGCCGATGGTGACTTCTAAGGTTACGGCGGCCACAATTTCCCCAGGAGGGGTAATTTGAATGAGGTGGTAACTTTCTTCCAGTGCTTTTAATTCATATTTAACAGGAGCAATACCTTTCCAGCTTTCATTGAGATTCTTTAGAATCTTTGTAAAGGTTTTTTGCATCATATTGGATTCAATATCACTTAATTCTCTTGGTTTGATTTGATTGTTACCATTTTTTCCGCCTCCCCCGAGCATACGATCTATAATACACATGGTCACTTCGTGACTAATCCCCAGAAGCATTTGTCCTGTGAAAGGGGGACCTTCAATAATACCCACGGAAATAGGCCGCGGCATGGAACCGACCAATTCGCTGTAGGTGAGCTGGTCGACAGACACGACATCCACCTGAACGTTGGTTCTTAAAAAGGAGGTTAATAACATGCCCGTATTACGAGCAAACGATTCATGAATCGTTTCCAAGGCGCGGAGCTGATCTTTTGAAAATTTATCAGGTCTTCGGAAATTGTAAATTTTATATTTTTTGTCTTTTTCCGCATTGACAATTTCTAAAATAGAACGGTGAGCACCATGGTCCTGATTGGATTCAAGGGATCCATAAGTGCTTGGCGCTTGGTGTGAAATAACCGCTCCTCCCTCACTCAATACCGCGTTGGAGGGATTGCTTATGGGAGTGGCAGAAATGGCCGAAAGTAAGCTGTCAATCTCGTCCTGAGAAAGCACCATCATCATGGTCTTATTGTCCTTTTAGAAAGAAGTGAATAATGATTTCAAACTGATTCAAGGCATGGATGCCATACCTTGAATCGTTCACCACGTTGTTTTAACGTTGAATGATAAAATCCTGTAAATTAACGCGTTGAACCGTATACCCTTGATTGGTCAAGACGCTATTCATTTCACTGACCAACTCATCTTTTAGATCTTCTTGACCTTCTAATGTACTGAGTTGTTGGGCACTGCGTTTCATCATGGCGGTATTGATGATATCCCTTAATGTCGGGGTGTAGGCTCCCATTTTGGTGACAAAGGCTTCGTTGCAAGCGGTCGAAGGATCTTTCGCAGCGCCTTCACCCCCTTCACCATGACCACCGCCACCTTCGGCTTTCTTTTCATGTCCACTGCTGGCGTTACAATCTTCCGCTTCTGGGACGGTGACGGCCAAACTCATTTTTGCTTTTAAAAATTGGTTACTTTTAGCGGATCCACTGCTTTTTAAGTTGACGATAAATTCGTCCATCGGGAGATTCATCCCTAAGCTTTGAGATTTGCTTCCGCCATGTTCGCCTTCTTTGCCTGCTTCACCGGTGGCCTCTTCTGCAGGGTGCTCCCCGTCTACGGCTTCACCTTCTTCCGCCACAGCGGTCTTGGGGAGGGCCTTTTGAATCATCGGCACTAAGACGGTGGGGCCTAAGAAATAAATGGCCAGCGCAGGACCTGCAATACTTGAAATAAGCATGACCACAGCAAGAATAATGGTTTGAAACATAGTAAGTCCTTTTTTTGAGGCTGAAGGGCTATTATTTTTTTGACTCGGTTTTTCTGCGCCGTCTTCTGTATTAGGGACGTCCGAATTTTGGGGTTTTAACGATTTCGTTTTAATGGGCTTGGCCATCATCATGTTAAACGTCCTTCTTTTAAGGCAAGGGGGACAACATATTCATAGTTTAATAGTTTAAAGGGGTTTGCCAAAAAATGAGACCTAAGTTCCTACAAGCAGTTTAGGCCGTGTCGACCTAGGTGTACGCAACGACTGTGGCGGACTTTATTAAATAAGGGATCAGCTTTGCCAGAGACTAATCATGGTGGCAAGCGTCCAAATCGTAAACGCCCAAATGCCCCAGCGCTGTTGATGCGTATGGGCGTTGTATTCACAGTAGGTAATCGCAATGCTTGGTGTTCGTCTTGAGGCGCGTAAGGGCCTTTGTGGGGCATAGGGTAAAGGAGGCTGTGCTAAGGTGTTAGGGTGAAACATGAGTTAAATCCTTTGACTGATGACTTAATAGTGTGTAAACAGAGGGGACTCCGAGCCGTTTTCAGGCCATTCGGAGGGAGGCAAATACGCTTCGAGATCTCGACGTAAGGCCTGTGGGTGTAATTGATGCCATACCCCTTGAACCCCCTGTTGAATCATACGGCGTAAGCTCTCATTTTGCTGGTGTCGTGTCTCTAGTTGGCGTAGGAAGGGATTGAAAACAAAATAGACGCTTGCCCAAGTCCCTACACTCATGAGCAAGGAGAGACCCGCTATTTCAGCGCTTAACACGTGCTTTAACGCGAGTAAAACCATGAGGGTATTGATCAAAGTGGTGATGGGTAATAAGGTTTCTACACGGTGCCACAACGCATTGAGAACGGTCTCTTCCGCTTGGGTGTAGGCCGTGTTTTGTCGTTGGCAAAGGGCTTGTAATTCGCTATCGCTTTTGGCATCGAGCACATATTGTAGACAGGTTCTTAAATAAGGTTGGCTGTAATTCAACATCGGCAGATTTTTTTCTAAGGCGACAAGCCCGCTTTTTCGGACAAAGCTTGCGGTATAATCGAGTTCATCGATCATTTCTAAAATACGTTGACTCGCAGGGATTTGCTCGTCATGGGAAACCAAAGTAGACCAGAGCCACTCTCCTTCAAGGTCGGCATGGGGGAAGCAAAGCATCCATAGCGGGAGCAGTCCTAGCCCTAGGGCCAAAACGCTTGTCATGACAGAAGAAGCCCCAAATAAAAGCGGGGCCATGGCCACGTGGCTGGTGATGATGAGCAAGAGGGGAAGGATTAGATCCTGCCGGCGATGAATCGTGAAGGTGTGTTTAATCATAATGGGGAGGTGTCTCTTTCTCTTTCTCTGTGGAGGAGGCATTAAAGCGTCTTGATGATCATTATGCGTGACGGCAAGAAGTGTTTTCATCCAGCACAGGGCGTAGATCTTTTGATAGAGCATTAAAAAATAAATTTTTTAACGATTCAGCCTAATCGGGGCTTCCTTATTTTAAATTTGTGATATACTTTATCTAGTTTAAGGGTTATTTAGAAAAAATCGTTAGGGTTTTGGCTGAAAGATCTTTAAATTTTTCCATATTAAGCGTAGATGATATTTATTTTTGAGGATCTTGTCTCTGTGGATTTCTTTCACGGCTGGACAATGACGTTTTAAAATGTGCGTTCCGCTTGATAAAGGATGTATTTAAACGTAGGTGTTTTGATCAAAGCAATCATTATTGAAAAAAGGAAAAAATTAGTGTCTCTTCATACCCCCATCCGTTCTTCTGACTCTCATACGACAGATCCTACTCATCAAGATGAAGTGGCCACTTGTTTAGAAGGGGCCTTGCGTCTCGTGGGGGACAAGTATTCCCTGCAAATTATTCACTTATTGTTGAAAAATGAAGCACAGCGCTTTGTGGAGCTGGAAAATGCGGTACAGGGAATTTCTCCTCGTACCTTGTCTGCGCGTTTAAAGCATTTGGAGTTTCAAGGACTTATTACGCGTAAAGCTTACCCGACGATTCCTCCTAAGGTGGAGTATCGAGCCACTGAAAAAGGGCAAGCCTTGGGAACCAGTATTCAGCATTTGGCGTTATGGTTTCAAGACGCTCAAGCGTAATCAGCGGATCGATTAAAACGATCTTTATTTAAATTCGAACGGGGGATCTTTTTTATGAGGTCCCCTTTATTCAATGTAACAAAATCATGTAACAGTCTAGGTTCGGCTAGCATTAAATCCTATTAAGATTGTTTTAATATATATATGCAGACACGAAAGCCCTGATCTTTAGAATCCCTGTTTTATGGGCCACTTTCTTGGTCTTTTCTCTTTATTTTAATGCCAAATTACTCACCCCCTCTCTATTTTACATAAAGGAAAATTGATGATGTCCAGTGCAGAACGCAGAACCTTTGTCTTAAAATGCGACAAGCCCCGTTATGACGGTGGGATTGAAATCGACTTGGAACGTTATTTTGGAAGACGTTTACAGCCCAATTTAACTTCTTTAAAAGGAATGGCTCAAGAACATTTGAATGAAGAACAGTTAGAAAAGCTGGGTTCCGATGCTATTTTTAATGCAAAGCAGACTTTGGTGCGTCCCACGGCGTCTAAAAAACAGAAACGCGTCTCCTTCTTAAGTGAAGCGTCTATTTATGATTTGGATGAAGCGCTAGAAAAAGGTTTGGCGTCGGAGGCTTTAGAAGATTTATTGCCTTATCTCTCTTCTAAAACGCAGGATTCGGCTGTTTCAGCGAAAGTTGCTCAGGTGATGACGCCTGTCATGATGCTTCGCCAAGATCGCTTAAAAGAGGCCTTCTTGCAAGGACCTTTGCAAATGACCATTGGCTTAACGGGTTTATTGACCAGTGCCTTGGCCTTATGTTCGATGAATTTATGTGCTAAACCGCAGGGGATTCGTATTCAGGCGGAATCTCTGTTTCAAGAATGTTCTAAAGTTTTTGTGAAAGGATTGTGGAATACCTTGCTTTTGCCCACACGAGCATTGAAGGCGACGTTTTGCGCGTTTTAAGCCCCTTAAATCTTATGAATCCTTCACGCTATAGGGTTGACCCGACTGGATGCGGGAGTTCTTGAATAGTGATGTCACGCGCGTAGTGCTGGAGTTGACTGACCACACTACGCACGGCCAACGTGTTTTTCATGGCCTGACTTAAGGGGGTGGCTCCTTCGGAAAGCACGACCGCCTCTACCAGAAGTTTTCTTTGTGTTAACGCCTCTAATGACAAAAGGGTATGGTTCAAGGTGCCTAAGGTATAACGGCTGACCAAAAAAGTAGGTAGCTTTAGCGCACTCATCAAATCCACCATATACGCGTGGGGGGTGATTGGACAAAAAACGCCCCCCGCCCCTTCAACGAGGACCACGTCATAGCTTTGACTTAAACTTTGAAATCGCTGTGTAATCACATCAAAGTCAATGAGGCCTTTTTCGTCACACACACTGGGGGCTGCAGGGGCTTCAAACTGGTAAGTCGTTTCATAATGAAGCGCTGGGGGAAAACCAAGTGCTTGGGCACAGGTGTAGGCATCTCCTTCTTCCAAGTGACTTATCCCTGTTTGAATCGGCTTGTAAATGGCGACGCGTCGTCCCTGATTTAAATGGGTGCGAGCCAAGTGGGTGGTGAAAAAGGTTTTGCCTACGTCTGTATCCGTGCCGGTAATGAATCGGTGTAAGTGGGGTGAAGATTGTTGAGGCATGTCGATTCCTTTTCTTCTCTGGTATTTTGTGTGGAGGAAGGGATTTGAAGCGAGTATAAAGCAAACAATCATTTGGTGCTGTGGTCTTTTTTAATGTATGAGGGGGAGAATGGCTTTCATTGCATTTTAAATTACTTTGTGATTCAATCGTAAAGTATAAAAGCCAGTTCCTTGTGGATGTGTGTGGTGGGTTTGGCTTACGTTTTATAAAGTAGGTAATGTACGTTCATGATGAATACTCAAGATGCTCCATCCTCTCAGTTTCCTTCCGCTGGTTTGCTAAAAGGGAAGCGTGCCATTATTACGGGGGGCTCCCGTGGGATTGGTAAGGCGCTTTGTGACGTCTTTGCACGTGAAGGAGCATTGGTTGCCTTTAACTATAATCAAAATGATGAAGCAGCTGAAGATACCCTACGTTTGATTGAAGTGCATGGGACAAAAGGCCGTGCGTTTAAAGTGTCTGTTACTGATCGTGACGGCATTAAAGATATGGTTAAAACCTTAACAGCTGAATGGGGTGGCATTGACATCCTCATCAATAATGCGGCGATTAATAAGGCCGATAATTTTGTCACCACGACCGAGGCGTCTTGGCATAGCATTATTGATACCAACGTGAATGGTCTGTACTACATGACCAAACCCGTTTTAAAACAAATGATGAAGCAACGACGAGGCAGTATTGTTAATATCACCTCGATTGCCGCACAACGTTGTATGCCGACTTCGGTGCATTATTCAACGTCCAAGGCGGCGGTGATTGGGTTTACTAAGGGCTTGGCTCGTGAATCGGTGGGCTTTGGTATTACGGTGAATGCTATTGCCGCGGGGATGTTTAATACGGATTTAGGGCACTCTCTGCCTGAAAAATTATTGGGTATTTATACCGATTGGGTGCCAAAGGGTCGACTAGGTAATCCTGCCGATTTGGCCGAATTTGCCGTTTTTCTAGCCTCTGATCGTAACACCTATATGCAAGGTGAAGTCATCACCATTGATGGAGGAGCGACCGTCTAGCCTTTTTTTTAAAAGGTGTGTGGGCGCGCTAAATTTTCTCCAAATCACGCGGGAGTTCAGGCTTTTGAATACAATGAATGCCATGATGTTTCACGCTCCTTTGGATATTCGCTATGAAAAGGTCTTACGTCCTTCCCCTCAAGCGGGGGAATTATTGGTGAAGGTACATCGTGCCTTGACCTGTGGGACGGACTTGAAATGTTATCGGCGGGGCCACCCTGTTTTATTGGGGACATTGCCCAGCCCTTTTGGGCATGAATTTGCAGGGGTGGTGACGGAACTGGGGGAAGGGATAGAGGCTTGGCAGGTAGGAGATCGAGTCGTTTCTGCTAATTCTGCCCCTTGCTATGACTGCTTTTATTGTCAAAAAGGGCAATTAAATCTTTGCGAACACTTAAAGCTTTTGAATGGTGCTTATGCAGAATATATTATTGTTCCTGAACGTATTGTGCGTTATAACACGTATAAAATTCCAGAGGCCTTACCGTTTGAAGTGGCTGCCTTTACGGAGCCCTTGGCCGTGGCCATTCGTGCGGTTCATGGGGTGGGGGTTCAGGCGGGAGATGAGGTCTTGGTCTTGGGCTTAGGCCCTATTGGTCAGTTGATTGTCAAAGTGGCCACACTGGCAGGAGCCAAGGTGACGGCCGTGGCGCGTACTGATCTAAAACTCAAAATGGCGGAATCTTTTGGAGGCGCAGTGGCGTCTGTTTCGATCGCGGAGGGTTTAAACCCCGAGGATTTGCGGCAACGTTTTAGCCCAAATGGCCGAGGGTGGGACGTCGTGATTGAAGCGGTGGGTTTGCCTGAAACATGGGAAAAGGCGGTGGCTTTAAGCCGTCGTGGGGGGAAGGTGCATTGCTTTGCAGGCTGTGCGAGTGGCTCTACCGTGACGCTTTCTACAGAACGCTTGCATTACGATGAAATTACCTTATATAGTTTGTTTCACCATACCCCTGTGGAAGTGAAAAAGGCGTTTGAATACTTGTTAATGGGCCAAGTGGATCCTCGACCTTTGATTACGGTCACTTATCCATTAGGCGAGGTGGAAGACGCCTTACAAGGGATGCTTGCGGGGTCTGTATTTAAAGCCGCGATTGACTGTACAGCGTCGCTGTGATTCGAAATAGATGTACATAAAAAACCGACCCTGGAGGAGAGCACAGGGTCGGTTTTTTTAGTGAATATTGAATTTTACAAAGGGTTTTATTTAGTTGTGGGAACCTTGTTCTAGTAGGCGCCTTGGTTGTAGCCACCCATGGGGGCGTAAGCACCGCCGTAGCCACCTTGGTTATAGCCACCCATTTGTCCGTATCCAGACTGAGCGTAGGGATCCATGCCGTAGCCACCTTGGTTATAGCCACCCATTTGTCCGTATCCAGACTGAGCGTAGGGATCCATGCCGTAGCCACCTTGGTTATAGCCACCCATTTGTCCGTATCCAGACTGAGCGTAGGGATCCATGCCGTAGCCACCTTGGTTATAGCCACCCATTTGTCCGTATCCAGACTGAGCGTAGGGATCCATGCCGTAGCCACCTTGGTTGTAGCCACCCATTTGTCCGTATCCAGACTGAGCGTAGGGATCCATGCCGTAGCCACCTTGGTTATAAGGTTGTTGTGAATATTGACTGCTGGATCCTACTCCCCAACCTTGTGGAATGAAGCGAGGGTCTTGAGAGCCATAATAGCCTGACCCACTATCACCACGTAAAGAAGGGAAAGTTGAAATAGGCTGGAAAAATCCAGGAAAGCTTGCGGTACTGGGGTTGCTGGCGAGTCCACCTTGTTCGGGGGTTCCCCAAGAACTCAGTGAAAATCCAGGTGTAATGGCGGCTCCAATAATGGAAGATTGTGAGTATTCGGTCCCGTATAAGCCGGGGTTACCCGTGAAGAGTGCGATTTGTCCAGCTAAGTCACGAGACAAGGCGGAGGCAACACGGCTAATGTTTTGAGGCAACTGTAAGCTGGCTGAAACATTGACGTAACTCGAGGAAGGAGGGAGAGGCCCTGCGAATTGAGATTGTGGTGGAATGGCGAATTGGCTACCCATGGTTAAATTAAGTCCTTATGATTCTCTCTGTTTTAAATGATAAAGTCGTCTGTTTTAATAAATCGATGTCGAAGTCTATGTGCTTTAATAAAGGAAACGCTACCAGAACAATTGTGTTTCGGTAACACTCTGTTACATTTCAGCATAAAAATTAAGGGCTTCTGGATGAAAGAAGCCCGTATTAAAGGTTTATTAAAGGTTGTGAGAGAGTGATTTAGTTAATGGCGAAGGTGACATTCACGACACTGGTTATTTTTTTGTCGATGGTGCTGGTGTCATATTGACCATAATCACTCACTTCCGTACTGTTGGGTGCCGTAATTTGAAATACACCGCTGGAGGCCTTTAGTAAATTGCCGATGTGGTCCCCTGTTACGGCAACCATGGTCTTGGCACGTTCTTTTGCATTTTTAGTCGCTTGTGCAATGAGTTCGAGTTTCAAACGATCTAACTGACTATAAAAATATTGAGGCTGAGCCACGTCTATGCTTAAGCCTTTTCCAATTAAGCCTTCTAGCTTCTTGCCAATGGCAACGATGCTAGCAATTTGAGTGGTGCGAATCGTCAAGACTTTACTTAAGTTGTAGCCGTTGACTTCAGCGGTATCGTAACCATTGTAGTTTTTCTTATAAGACGTATTGACATAGAGGACATTTTCATGAATATCTTTTGGGGTAATACCGTTGGTCATCAACATTTTTTTCAGCGTGTCTAAGTCTTGATTGAGACGGTTGTATCCATTGGTCTTGTTGGCGTCAAAGGCCGTGACGGTCATGCTCCATTCCGCGACGTCTGACTTGACCTGCTTTTCAGCATAACCTGTTACCCCCAGTTGAGACTGCTCAAGTTTTTTAAACTGTACCAATCCCCCTGCCAAAATACTCGTGCCGATTAAAACGGATGCCAAAATAACCCCCAATAAGGCACTTCTACCGTGTGATTCAATCCAGTTAAACATGAGCCGATTTCCTTTTTTACTACAATACAACACAGTCCAAGCCTTAGTGTAGCGGATTGACCTGCTTTTGTCGAGTCTAAGACGGCGGGCAGCGTGTTTATAAAAAAGCCCATAAGGCTAAAGTCTTGGCATCTTTAATCTCTTGAGCGTGGATCATCTGCTTGAAGGCTTCAGGGGTAAAGGCTTCTATACGAAGGGCTTCATCTTCTATGAGGGGAGGCTTGAGCGGGGAAAGTGTACATTGTTCCGCTTTGTAGAGGTAAATTCGTTCATTGCAAAAGCCTGGGGCGGTATAGATAAAGCCATAGGAGGTCCATTGTGTACTTTCATAGCCTGTTTCTTCCCATAGTTCACGTTGAATGGCGTCGTCGTGACTTTCGCTTTGGACATCCAGCTTACCTGCGGGGAATTCCCATAAGAATTCTTGAGTGGCGTAGCGAAATTGTCGAACCAGTATTAAGCGTCCATCGGGAAGCACAGGTAAGACACAGACGCCCCCTGGGTGGAGTACGACGTCTCTCACAGCGGGCTTGCCGTAAGCAGTAAGGATTTGGTCTTGTACAACGTCGATGACGTGGCCTTGATGGAGTCGCTGACGATGGGTTTGTATTTCGGCTTGATCTTGGGGATCCCCCTTGTGGTAAGTATCTTGCATGAAGGAGTCTCCTTGAACGTCGTATAAGATGTAAATAATTGTAACAAAGTAATGAAACGCACGCAAACTTTTGCTATTTTATTTGTTTATAAGGGTGTGATAATAGAAACCAATCGCTTCATCTGCCACGCTTCTATTATAACAGTATGAGATAGTGACCATTAGAATCAAAGAACTGGACTTCTTTGACGGCATCGACTTCAATGACCATAAACCAATAAACTGTGTTTTTCATCATTTTAAGCGTTCCATTCCAAGTTTGAGACTTTATTAAACCCATAGGGATATTTCAGCATGACCCATGTAAATCATAACAACCCTTTATTACGTAGTACAACACCCGCTCCGATTTTGCCCGCCCCTGCTCCCTTAGCGGCCAATAAAGTAGTGATGCCGACGCCTTTAGCGTCTATTAGTAATTTGGATACGGTCCAATTTTCTCCCTTGGCGGCCAAGCAACAACTACAACAAACGCGGGCGGATCTTTCCCCTGCTCAGGTGAATGCTCGCGTTGCGGCCTCTTTGCTGACCTTTTTGGATTCCCCCGTCAGTGATGTACTGGCGAATGAACTGCCTTCGGAACTAGAGAACAATCCCACTTTTGCACTGTTAATGAGTGAAAAAGCGGTTGAATTTTTAGGCTAAAGCCAGCTTGCTCAGCTGCGATGAGGCATGACTGCGAAGCCTAACTTTAATAGGCGCTATGCGGGTATCCTTGTGGAAAAATCCGTTTTAAGCGGTGAGGATCAGGTTGTCCTAAGCTTTCTAACAAAACGGGCACCACTTTTGCCATTTGGCACACAAATGAGTATTGTCCCTTGGGAATGTCGCAATTGGCACAATCAGCGGCACACATGTAACATTTCATGGCTTGATCTGTCCACGTTTGACTGATGGAGGCGGAAACGAGTTCACGTTCTTCCTGACTCAGTTGCCAGTCTTTGGCCGCGGGCGTAAACGTGAGGTTGGCATTCCATAAGTGGATCGCGTTGTTATGGGGATTAAGCGCCTCGGTAGCGTTTGTATTTTTTACGTCGCGGGAGTGAGGCAAGGTAGGTCTGCTTAAACCTAAGGACGGCATCTGTGTTTCAGGCGTGTTTACTTCTGTTTCGGGAGGGGATTCTAATACGCTGACGTCAAGGGGAAGGCTCATCATTTTTTATCATTCCTTTTGATTTAACATTAAAAATAGCAAACACGAATCCCCCTCGCCCTCCGGATTAGGGGCCGTGAGGGAGGATGGGTTTCTCTCGGGAAAAACGGGGAAAATACTCTTTGATTCGTCTTAATGGAGTTCAGTTTATCTCGTCTCGCCCTTTCTGCAACCAACTAAATGAAGGAAATGTTACAGTGCGCTGAATTTTCGACTCCTACTTGTCGAAGGGAGAATGTCTTATGATTCACTTAAAGCGTTGTAATCACCTCTTTTATAGGGTAGGGAGTCTTTTCTGATGACACAGTCAACCTGGTATTTCTTTACTGAACAGCCTCCTTCGTATGAAGGACCATTGGCCTCTTTTTTAAAAGAAGAAGGGTATACCTTCGTACAAGCTCCCTTGCCGACTCGCCAGCATCTCGAAGCGTTTCAAAACCATCAAATTCAATGGTTGGTAACTACCCCTTCGGCTTTGCACGCTTTATTGAGTGCTGAAGAAACAACTCTTCAAGGTCGTGCGTCGGCTTTAAAAGTGAATCAAAGTACTTATGCGGAGGGAGATCTTCTCTTGCAAGCGCCTTCCATTTGCGAGGATGTCACGCAAACCTTGAAGCAGTGGAAGGCTCATCCAGCGACTTCATCGATTCACTTATTGCTTTGGGTCGAAGAAGCGCCTAATGCGCAAACATTAAAGACTTGGCATCATTTAGGGGTGCGCGCTTGTCTACTGGCGAATCAATCGTGGGCTTTGACTCACGCCCAACTCGTGAGTCTAGTTTTTCAGGAAAAGCGTCAAGAGGTTTTACAGAGCAGTCATGATGAATGGCAGAGCTTGAGTAAGGAACTCACTACCCGCAGCGTCGAACTGGAAAAAGAACTCGAAAAAACCAAGCAACTTCAATTGAGCTTACTGCCTGCCGATATTGGTGCCCAGCAGGGGTCCAATTATAATCCTTTTGCCTATAGTAAGTTACATTACACCAGTGACCTTGTCCAAGTCCATGGTTTGTATCTGCCTTGTGAAGCCATTGGAGGTGATTTATATGACCTTATTACCTTTAAAGATCAGACGTTAGGGATTCTCATGAGTGATGTGTCAGGGCATGGCTTGCCTGCGGCGTTTATCACGGCCATGATTAAATCCTCTTTTTATCGAATTACACACCATCATCAATCTCCCGATCAAGTCTTGTTTCACTTGAATAATCAGTTGGCGGACGTGGTTAAGACTGGCGACTATTCAACGGCTTTATACCTTCATTTAGACGAAGTCCATAAGACGCTTCAGTTTGCGGGAGCAGGGCATCCCTATCCCTATCATTATGAAGCCAAAACGGGAGAGATTCATCGCTTAGCCGAAAACGGAACCCCTTTGGTGTGGATCCCCAATATCCCTTATGCCATGCAAGAACGCACCCTTGAAGCAGGGGATAAAATTCTTCTCTTTACGGACGGAATCAGTGAACTGCAAAATCCTGAGGATGAGATGTTGGGTGAGGATCGTCTGGGGGATTTGTTGAAGTCTGTGATTGACGAAGGGGCCACAGGGGCGGATCTTTTAGACAATATGCTCGGCGTTCTCAGCGACTTTACGCAGGGGCATCCCTTGGGGGATGACATGACGATGCTGTTGCTTGAAATGAAATAGCCGTCTTTTCAAGTATGCTTAACCCCCTTTTTGAAGCCCTACACGTGAGCATCGATTTTATAGGGTCGTTTTTAGAGCCTTTAAATCACGGCTAAGACAGTCTTTTCGAAAGCTGGTCACGTTTTGTCGAAGATCTTCGAGTAAGTAGAGTACAGGTTGATTTTCATGTTCGGATAATAGGGCATCCACCTCTAAGGGGGTATCCATTGGGGACTGCGGGAGCTGAACCTGCCGTTCGTTTGCCTCTTGGTGAATCAGAAATCGATGTTCGGTCGACTGAAAGAGGCTAAGACTAGCCAGCATCACTGCTTCCGTGGTGGCAAAGCGGGTGCTTAAATGGCTCAGTCCTAATCCAGCGGGCGTCTTAGTCAGTAAGAGATGTAAGCCCTGATGCACCGCCTTTAAAAAGGTGTTTAGGGGTAAATCAAGATCAATCTCTTGATACTTGGCCCCAATCACCACAAGGGTTTTGGCTTGGCTTTTTTGGCAGAGTGCTTCCCAAAGGCTTTGAGAAGGAGGAATATCCCATAAAATTAAAGTATCACAGGGTTGAACGGTGTGACGGTTGACCAGATGATGCGCTTCTACAAAGGGAATACGAGGGGCCCTTCCTTCATTATAAATCAGTGTGCGGGGGGGAGTATTGGTTCCTTCTTTCATTAAATGTTGAGAAACCCATTCTGCAGGGTGAGCATGCGTGCGGTGATCGACCAGGCGCATTGATGAAACCGTAGAGGGGGGGGGACTTGGCGTCAGGGGCATCACCGCAACTCCCTTGGGGGGGGCTGAACGCGCCGTATGGATTTGGGTTTCATGAACCAAGGCGAGGGGGGATTCTGTCGCTTTCCCTAGGCGACCAGCCACTTTAATGTCTTTAATGGTTAAACGAACGGGGGTACCCATGCCATAGGTGTTTTTTTCAATGGTGCAGGCGATGTGATAGCGTTTGGAGGCGTCCAATTTAAAATGGCTACCACATTTCCAAAGGAGGGCTTCAATATGTTGGAGTTGACCTTTCACAAAGCCTTGACGTTCAGCAGGTTCAAACATGATTTTAAGATGATTCGCATTGGCTCCTAAGGCGCGTTGGGACGCCACCTTTAAATCTTCTAAAACGAAGAGGGGACTCGGGTTTTTCATCCCGTAAGGAGCTAAAGTGTCCAACGCTTCTACAAAACCAACGTGTAAGGCATCAAACCCTATTTTGGCGTCGACGTCGACCACAGGCCGGATCATTTCATCATCCAAGGTGTCTTCCGCTAATTTCCACAAGTCTTCTTTGAAATTTTTCAATTTTTCTAAGGGAAGCGCAAAGCCTGCGGCTCCTGCATGGCCCCCCATATGTATGAAATAAGGTTTTAATTTTTCAAGGGCTTCAGTGAGGTGAAATCCCGAAATACTGCGAGCCGAACAGCGTACTTTTTGTTCGGCTTCCTCTACGACCATCATAAAGGTGGGGACTTTGTATTTTTCAATTAAGCGACTGGCGACAATGCCAATCACCCCTGGGTTCCAGTCGGGAGAAGCCAAAATAATGGCTTTTCGTCCTTCAATGCCTCCACTGGCGTTTAAGTGTTGCTCGGCTTCCATAAAGGTTTTATCGCAAAGTTCTTGTCGTTGGCGGTTCAGGGCTTCAAGTTTGGCAGACAGTTCTTCTGCACGATGCGGATCTTGCGTGGTTAAAAATTCAACCCCTTCGGTGGCGTTTTCTAAGCGACCTAAGGCGTTGAGCCGTGGGCCAATGGTAAAGCCAATGCTTTCCGCATTTAAAGGGGTGTCTTCCCCTACTCCTGCATGCTTGAGTAAGGCGTTGATGCCCAGTCGGTTGCGTTGATTAAGTTGAGTCAAGCCCAGTTGGACCAGTAATCGATTTTCTCCTAAAAGGGGGACCATGTCCGCCACAAGGCCAATGGCGCATAAATCTCGTAAACGGTGGCTCGCCTCTTGAGCGATACGTTCAGGAAGGCGTCGCTTCAGGAGCGCATCACATAATTTATACGCCACCCCTGCCCCAGACAAATGCCCCAAGCGATTCGTTTCTAAATCGTCTAAACGTTGAGGATTCACATTCGCTACCGCTAAGGGAAGGTTTTCAGGCAGTTCATGGTGATCCGTCACAATGGTGTCCACCCCCAAGCCTTTGAGTAGGGACACTTCATTAAAGTTGGAAATACCCGTGTCGGTGGTAATCACGAGTTTGAGTTGACGAGAAGAGGCGAGCCGTAATAAGGCGTTGGCATTTAGGCCATGTCCTTCATGGGCCCGATCAGGAATATAAAAACTGACGTTGGCCTTTAAAACCTGATGCAAGGTTTCATAGAAGATAGAGGTCCCTGTAATACCGTCGACATCGAAGTCTCCAAAAATTAAAATGGCTTCATGCTTTTCAATGGCGCTTTCAATACGATTGAGCGCAATTTCCGCATCAGGGAGGGTTTCAACGGGCATTAAATCGGCTTCATCGGGGGCTTTTAAAAATCGTTCTGCGTCTGTTTTCTCTTCTAGACCACGATTATAAAGTAAGCGTGCCAAGACCGCTTGTTCGCCGACGAGGCTCAGTAAGTCAGGCGGTAACACACAGTCAGGCGCTCCCCCACGGTATTGCCAAAGGGTCGGTTTGTCTGTAAGGAGTGCAGTGGACATGACAAGGGACTCTCCGTATTTTCTACGAGTGTAATGACTCTATTGTAGCTTAAATAGGAGTAGGTGCCTATGAAAAGTCCTTAAACGGTTTTACTGATGCTAGTGTCGACAATACCTAGGGGGAGTCTGCTTCTTCCGCTTCCTCTTCGGACTCTGTATTTTTACGTTTTTGTTTTATTTTTTTTAAATGAATGGGGGAATACCAGATTTTTCCTATTTGGTAGGCCAGTATATACATCCCCACGGTACAGAGCAGGATAAAGCCCATATAGTCTGGGCTAGGGAGCCCTTTGAACAGAGGAGGAGCCAGCATGAGCACAAAACTTAAGCTGGCGACAATATAGCCCCACTGTTGTGACATTTCTTTTTGTAGGGCTTTGGGGACGAGTTTTGGGGTGTTTTCATCAGGATTAGACATGCACCGCGGTTTCCTTGTCGATTTGAATGAGATTTAGCCTTCGACAGCGCTTGCCGTTTTGTTTAGAGCACGAGGTGAGGCATTTGAAATTTTGGAGTCTTTTGTTTTGTAGAGCGCCTTCGGTGGGCTTGCTTTTTTAAGCTGTCCCTTGTGGGTCCCTTCTTGAGGGAGTAAGCGATGACGCATTTGTTCAAAATCGCGTTGAGCGGTTTCATAGTCCGTATGCCGACCAATATCCAGCCAATAGCCGTCAAATTTATACGCGCGTACACGGTGCCCATCATTCATGAGACGGCTAACTAGTGTGTCAATGCCACAAAATTCCCCTACGGGAATGTAGCGCAAGACGTCGCGATGCAGGGCATGAATCCCCATACAGACGGAATGAACCAGTGTCGGTTTTTCTCGAAACCCTGAAATATCTTGCGTATTATTGACAAAATCAAGCACGCCAAATTCAATTTGTGTGGTGCGTTGAAAGGTCGCGAGCGTCGCCATGGATTGATGTTGAATATGTTCTTCCATTAGCCATTTAAAGTTTAAATCCGTGACTAAATCGGCATTCATGACGAGAAAATGTTCAGGTAGTGCGGATAAAAACGCCAAGGGCCCTGCGGTGCCTAAGGGAGAATCTTCAAAGGTGTAGTGAATCGGTAGACCAAAGTCATCTCCATTGCCAAAGTGCGCGTGAATCAGCTCAGCCATATGGCCCACACATAGCGTGACCTGTTGAAAGCCATAGCCTTTGAGTTGTCGAATAATTAATTCTAAAATCGGAATCTTCCCTAAAGGAATCAGGGGCTTGGGGAGGTGATCGGTAAAGGGTTTTAAGCGCGTGCCTCTGCCTCCCGCCAGAATGACGGCATGCCAAGGGGTGTCAACGACGTTGTGTGTAGTCATAGATCAATCGTCTCTTTCTCTCTCTTAACGTCGAACATCCTTGTTCAGGAATGTGGAGAATTTTGGGGTTTCTTTCATTCTAGTGATTTTTCTTGTCTAGAAGCGCGTATTGGCCAGAAAACCCTTTTTCAGGATGAGACATTCCACGGCCTGTGACCTCCATCGGGAGATTAAAAAGACGCAGTGATGAGATTAAATTTGAAAAGAATTTGCGCTTACCGCAATAAGTTTGAAATCAAGAACGCCAGTTCTAGAGATTGGTGCGCATTGAGTCGTGGGTCACAGGCGGTTTCATAACGGTTGCCTAAGTCTTCGTCCAAGACATTGACGAGGCCCCCGATACATTCGGTGACATCCTGTCCGGTGAGTTCAAAGTGAACCCCCCCTGCATGAGTCCCCAACGCGTGATGCGCCGCAAAAAAGTCTTTCACTTCACTGAGAATCGCGTCAAAACCGCGGGTTTTAAATCCGCTGTCTGACGTATGGGTATTGCCGTGCATAGGGTCACAAATCCAGACGACACGCCGTCCTTCTTTTTCAATGGCTTCAATAAGTCGCGGTAAATGCGCGTCAACATTTCCTGCCCCCATTCGACTAATCAGCGTTAAACGACCCGCTTCGTTTTGGGGGTTTAAGACATCACAAATTTTCAGAAGTTGATCCACTTCGGTGCCGACGCCTACTTTTAAACCTAAGGGGTTTTGCACGCCTCTTAAAAACTCCAGATGCCCCCCGTCTAACTGAGCGGTGCGGTAGCCAATCCACAACATATGCCCACTACAGTCATACCAGTCGCCGGTGGTACTGTCCACACGGGTTAACCCTTCTTCGTAAGGCAGTAATAAGGCTTCATGCGACACGTAAAAATCGGTTTCTTTCATCATCGGGGCGTGATCCGCCGTTAGCCCGCAGGCTTCCATAAAGGCCAAGCAGTCTGAAATACGGTTGGCCAGTTCATTGTAGCGTTCTGAAAGGGGGTCGTCTTTAATGAAATCGAGCGTCCACCGATGCACTTCATGCAAGTCGGCGTAGCCTCCTTGAGAAAAAGCACGTAATAAATTCAGTGTGGCGGCGGATTGATGGTAGCCTTGGATCATACGTTGTGGATCGGCCTGACGACTGGCTTCAGTAAAGTCAAAACCGTTGATGAGGTCCCCTCGAAAACTAGGTAAGCTCACGCCATTACGGGTTTCTACATCGCTAGAACGGGGCTTGGCGAATTGCCCTGCCATACGACCGACCTTCACCACGGGCAGACGCCCTGAATAGGTGAGTACCACCGCCATTTGCAGGAGAATCCGAAAGGTATCACGGATTTGAACGGCAGAAAAATCCTTGAAGGTTTCGGCACAATCCCCCCCTTGCAGTAGAAAGGCTTCCCCATTGGCGACTTTGGCCAGCTGTTTTTTTAAGGCACGAGCCTCGCCTGCAAAGACCAAGGGAGGCAATTGTTTTAAGCGTTCTTGCACCGCGCTTAAGGCGGAGGCATCAAGGTAGGTGGGGAGTTGTTGGGTGGGTTTGTCTTGCCAAGACGATGGGGACCATGCGGGAGTAGATGACGACATTGCAGCTTCCTTCTTTCCAGTACTCGTATTTACATCCTAGCTTAGCATAAAAAGATGCCCCTATCATCACAACAGGGGCATCTTTTTGTATGAAGCCAAGTCAAAGGGTTTATAAAGCAAGTCAGGTCCTCAACTTTGGATATTATAGTCTTTAAATACTTGTTCGATTTTTTGAATTAACTTGTCGGGCAGTGTCTTTGGAGCATCTATTGGGTGATATATTACAACCTCACCTTTGGAGGGCTTATCTGCATGTTTTGTTATACCGTTTTTCGTCATTGGGTTAGCCTCTCCATATACTAAACGATCTGTCAAAGAAATCGCAACCCCAGGCTTCTCTGAGACAGGATGTTGAGTCAAGCGGAGAGCCATTTCTTCATGTTCAGCTATTGTTCCTAAGATAAACATCAAGTTTTTTTTAATTGTTCTTCTGTCCCCTTCCAAGGGAGTAAACTTTTAAACTCTTCTATAGAAATGGTCTCCCATCGGTTGTCTAGGTAGTGTCGACATTTACTTAAGCCATAAACAAATAGAAGCAAGATGAACAAAAGACAAATAAGCCACATCTAATTTATCGTAACGGGTTGCCATTCGCCTGAAGTTTTTAAGGTCTTTAAACAAGTTTTCTACCAAGTGGCGAGCCTTGTAAAGGAAGTAATCGACTTGACGAGGAGCCACCGCATTGCTTTTATTAGGGATGACCACTTCAGCCCCCATGAGGTGAATCGCCTCAAATATTTGTTCTGAAACATAGCCCTTGTCCGCCAAAACCGCCGTGGCTTCAAGCCCTTTTAACAAAGGGATGGCTTGGGTTGAGTCGGAAACCTGCCCTGCGGTGACGATAAAGCGAACGGGGTTGCCGTGGCTGTCACAAACGGCGTGAAGCTTACTCGTATAGCCCCCTGACGATCGTCCTAACGCTTGTTTTCCGGCACTTTTTTTGCCCCTGCTGAACACTGGTGGGCGCGAATAATCGTCGAATCAATCATAAGCCATTCGGTATCTGCCGATGTGGCAAGGGTGTTGAAAATCATTTGCCAAATGCCTTGTTTCGCCCAACGAATGAAGCGCTTGTGAACACTGCTCCACTTGCCGTAATAATAGGGAAGCGACCTCCATCTTCCCCCGTTTCGCCCCATCCATAATACCGCTTCTACAAAAAGACGGTTGTTTTCGGCAGTGCGTCCTCTATGATGCGACTGACCAGGTAGAGCCTCTTTTATCTGATTCCATTGGGCTTTAGACAACTCGTATTGAATATAATCGTTCATAATAAATCCCTCAAAACAACTAGATTTTGGATTTATTATATCATTATTTATATGTCGACACTACCTAGTAAATATCCCGAACGGGCGTGTACTGCGGGGGGTTGATTGGTAGAGGAAGCGCGTGGCATGATATTCATGAGAGAGAGGACCTTTCCATTTTTTAGGGGGTCGTGACGTATCGATATTTAAACCTAGCGTTACTTTACAATAAACATGAAGATCAAGGCCGTTACAACGCCAATTTTTACAAAAGGATACAAAAATGCCCCTATCATCACAACAGGAGCATTTTTAAACGTATGTGAAAGACTTACTTACGGATGTTTAGGCTGTCGATCAATGTTTTGTATTGTTCAGGCGTATGCTTTGATGCAAAATACTTCAATAAACGACGGCGCTTTCCGACCAACATCAACAAACCACGACGCGTGGCGTAATCTTTATGATTTTCTTTTAAGTGTGCGGTTAAATTACGGATGCGTTCGCTTAACACGGCAATCTGCACTTGGGTGGCACCCGTGTCTTTGTCGTCTTTACCAAAGGCTTGACGTAATTCACTTTTGCGTTCAAGGGTGATGGACATTAAGGGGTTTCCTTTTTTCTGTGGATGCTCCCGTCCCGATGCGTCATCGCTTAGGTGACTAGCACACCATGACAGCGGTATGGTACAGCAGGGGGGAAAGGCTCCAAGGGGAATCAGAAGCTAGTGTGGTGATTATGATTCAAAAAAGGCCGCGATGCAAGCGCGAATCATGACAGCCCGTTGGGATACGGGGAGGGAAGTTTCCAACGCGTTGAGATAAAGGACTTTACCAAAGCAGGACTTTCTGCGTAGAATCTTAGGTAGTGAGAAATATTTTACAATTAAGATGAGGATGACTCGCCCATGCCTAAGCCCCTTGAAATGCCTATGCCGAAACGACGTTTGGGCCAAAGTGATGTTGAAGTCCCCGTGATTTGCTTGGGCACCATGACCTGGGGCGAACAAAATACGCAGGCCGAGGCCTTTGCCCAAATGGATTTGGCGCGTGAAATGGGCGTCACGTTTTGGGATACGGCTGAAGTGTATGCCGTTCCGATTCGTGCGGAAACGTCGGGTTTGACGGAAACGTATATCGGGCGTTATTTGGCGGAAAGGCGTTGTCGAGAAGAGATTTTCTTAGCGAGTAAAATTTCAGGGCCGAGCGCTCGTTTTACGTGGATTCGAGATGGCCATTTGGATTTTAGCCCACGGAGTTTGCGTCAGGCCTTAGAGGGGAGCTTACGGCGTTTACAGAGCGATTATTTGGATCTATACCAGTTGCATTGGCCTGAGCGACCAGTCAATATTTTTGGACAACGAGAGTATCAACACCCTGCTGAAGAGGCCGAAGGTTTTGATTTTCTCGCGACCTTGGAAACCTTGGCCGACTTGATTCAAGAAGGTAAGATTCGTCATGTGGGCTTGTCGAATGAAACGCCGTGGGGCACGATGAAATATCTACAGTTGGCGGAAGCACACGGGTTGCCTCGCATGGTATCGCTTCAAAATTGTTATCATTTAATGAACCGCACCATGGAAGTGGGCTTGACGGAAGTGATGCATCGTGAATCGATTGGTTTATTGGCCTATTCCCCCTTGGCGATGGGAGCGTTGACAGGCAAATACTTAAACGCGCCTTTTCCTGCGCATAGTCGCTTGGCGTTGTTTGGGGATTATTTTGCGCGCTATAATACCCCTAAGGCGCGTGACGCCGTGGCGCGTTATGCCCATTTAGCGAAGGCTCATGGACTGACGCCCACGCAGTTGGCCTTGGCCTTTGTGCATCAACAACCTTTTGTGACTTCTACGATTATTGGGGCGACGACTTTGGCCCAGCTGGAAGAAAACATCCGTAGTGTCGTGATTTCGCTGAGTCCTGACATTTTAGAGGCCATTCAGCACATTCACGACGATTTGACGAATCCCTGCCCTTAATGGGCATCAGCGGGGCATTTGAAAAATTTAAGATTCTTTTAAATATTACTAAACTTGTTTAATCCCTGTTTAAGTCTTATAATGGGAGAGTTATTTTTTGTTGTATGTTGTATGAATCAAAAAGAAAGGACGTCCCAATGTCTTTACAAATTGGACAAAAAGCCCCTGATTTTAAAACAGGCGCCTACGCCAACGGTCAAATTACAGAAGTGACCTTAAGCGAGTATACCAAAGCAGGAAAATGGGTGGTTTTGTTCTTCTACCCCTTGGACTTCACTTTTGTTTGCCCGACTGAAATTCAGAGCTTTAGCCAAATGAGTGCTGAATTTGAAAAAGTAGGCGTTCAAGTTTTGGGTGGATCGGTAGACAGCGTTTACAGCCATAAAGCGTGGTCTGAATCATCTTTAGGCGCTTTGAACTTCCCCTTATTTAGCGATATTACCCATGCGATTTCGCGTGATTACAGCGTTTTAAATGAAGCCAAAGGCATTAGCTACCGTGGCGTTTTTATTATTGACCCTGAACAAACCGTGCGTAGTTATACGGTGAATGATCTTTCCGTGGGCCGTAATGTAGAAGAAGTTCTACGCACCGTACAAGCCTTCCAAACAGGAGCCAACTGCCCTGTGAACTGGAAGCCTGGCCAAGCCACTTTGTAGTATTGGCGACGTCTTTGCACGATAAAGACTGGCGACTATTGAGTTTATTGATCAAGATGCGAAGAGAGTAATGCTCTTCGCATCTTTTTGATTCTGCTGTCTTTTTAAAAAGCTCTTGGTCCTGTCGTATTTTGTTTGTGACTTCCAATGTTTTGTAATTGGTTTAGTATAGTCTTGTCAGGGTCACGTTGTACTATCTGTTTTTCGATTACATGCTGTTTATTCCCAATCTTTACGACCACTTTACAATTTTGACCTCTTACGCTTATCTGAATAGAGTGGGTTTTTAAGTTTAATTCTTTTATTCTTCTTGCCAGTTCTTTTTCGAGAGTTTGCGCTGTTGTTTGGGCCATTTCTTTTGCCTGTGCGCCTAAGGAATTCACTCCCGAACGCTGAAAGTGATCCGCTTGAAGGGCAGATGTTTTGAGAGAATGAGGAGGGTCGATTGCGGATTATGGAGAAAAGGAGGCATTTAAAAACGCCGACGGAGCAGGATTTAATCGTAAACGCATGGCAAACCTTAGCGGCATATTTATAGTTCAAATTAAATCTTAATTAAACATAAAAAGTGAGAGTTGGCGAGGGTTTTGCTTAAAAATTTACAATCGTAACAGAAGGATCTTTAGTGTTTTAGAAAAGACGGCGCGGGCAGTGAAAAGGCCAATGTTTCAAAGACTTGGGTGGGGGTCAGCGCCGTCATACACGCGTGCGTACCGAGCGTGCACTGCTTTTGATGACAAGGGCTACAGGGTAAGTCGTGGTGCAGATTAAAGGCATGAGTCGATAAAGCCCCCGTGCGTAAGGGGTGCGTCGGCCCCATGAGAGCGAGGGCTTGCCCCTTAGGGTGTAGGGATTCTTTCAGGAGCCAATCCATCATGTGTAGGGTGACGGAGTCTGATCCGATGAGAACATCTATGTGGCCTAGCACAGTCCATAATTGGGGCCACTGGGTTTTACCTTCCAAGTGAATCAAACGGCTTTGTAAATCAGGCGCGAGCGCTTTGGTCCATGCTTGCCAAGTGGACACATCGGCGGGACCTCCTAAGCACACGCCAATGCCTTCGGGATCATAGTGGAGTAATTGTTCGATGAGGGCTTGCCAATGGCTGCGTGGCCATTGTTTGGATGCCCACATCGTAAAGGGAGCAAAGCCGTAGAGCCGTTTCCCTTCCGCCTTATAGGTTTTCAGGCGTGTAAAGGGAAAGTCTAAAGGTAGTTCGGAAGGACGCTTGGCTAGGGGCTTGGTTTCGGTGGGGGGGGCTGTCCACGCCTTTAAGAGTGATGCAAATTCTAGCGTGGCGTGTTGGGTGGGGTGATAAAAGCCTGCCAAGCGTGCAGGGGTGTGGGTGTAAAAAAATCGGGCTTGTTCTCTCGCATTTTCAAAGCCCATACGATAAGGAATACCGAGCATCCAGGGGAGCACCGCACTTTTATTTAACCCTTGAACATCTAGGGCGACTTCATAGCGCTGTTCCTTGATGTCACGAAGGACTTCTGCCACGTGTGTGTCCATAGGAAACAAGGGAAAGAAGGCTTTGATCCAGTTTTTAGACCACGCGCGCTTGGGAAGGATATGAATAGCATCCACGTAGGGGGAGACTTGCTCTAATAGAGAAGCGCCTTCACTGCTGACCACCCAGCCGATAAAGGCGTTGGGAAAGCGTTGGCGGGTTTGCTTCAAAGTTTCAAAACTTTGGACGATATCACCATTCGCGCTGAGTCGTACCAGTAAAATACGTTGGGGAGTCGTCGGAAGCATAGGGGGTTCCAGTCTAAAGGGTATTGAAGGGATCATTATTATGGACACTACCATTTTGGCGGTGTAAATAGACGTTTTCATTCCAACGCAAGTCAATACGATCAATAGGGTTTTTAGGATTTTGGGTATTTAATTTTTCAATGGTGGGTAAGGTGGCTTTAAGGCGTGCCACACGCTTAAAAATAGGGGCGTCTAAAGGACCCGCCACCACTTGAAGGCTTTGCCCTTTGAAGGTGACATCCAGCGTGACTTGTTGCCGTTTGGACAGGCCAATACTTTGAACATCGATGCCTTTTATTTGTCGGAGGCCTTCAATAATACGGTCCAAATCTTGTAAAAGAGCTTGCCGTTTACTCGGCGGAATTTGACGATACCAAAGCGTGTCCATAAACATCAACGTATAGTGATTGGCCAAGCTTTGTGGAGGCAACTGGTAATGTTGGCTCGTAAAATGCAAGCTTTTATAGGTGTCTAAAATAAAGGCAAAAGGGGGAGGGATGAACGCGTTGGGGTGATCTTTCATGTTTTGCTGCCATGCCAAAACCGTTGCTTTTTCCCACGGGTTATAGAGCAAGCCCCAGGGGCGATGTTCGCTAATTTGTACCTCCAAATAAGGGGTGGGCAACAGTTGTCGCCGAATTTGTACGCTTGCAAGCAGAGGATCTTGAGCTTCGACGTGTTGAGCGATTTCAATGGGATTGATAAAGAGTAGGTGCTTGCCCAGTTCTGATTTCAGCGCGTCTTGGATGCGTTTGGCGTGCATCATCCGCTGACCACTGACGTGTATTTGAGAGGGGGTGAGCGTCCATTGAGGGAGGGTGAATCCAATAAACAGGCCATAGAATAATAGTGCAAAGGCGACAAGCCGCCCCAACTCAAGGACGCGACTTTGCCATAGATGCCTTATTTTTTGACGCCGTCGTGCTTGAGCATCTTGTCGAGGCGTCTGTGTGGAGGGGGGGGATGCGTCTGATTCAGGGAGCTCCACGGGGGTGGGGCGCTCTAAGGTTTCGGGTAGATTGACGGCAGGGGGCGCATCGCTTTCGGAAAGGGGGGATAGATCTTCAGGCATGAAGGGTGTTCTTCCAAATCGGCTTTGATCATAAAGACTTAAACGGCGGTCGAATAGGGACGTTTAATTTTAGCAATGGCTTCAGGCGTATGCACGGCGGTATGGAGCACATGGTCCACCAAGTCGTCGTAGGAAAGTCCCATGGCTTGACATTGTGCAGGGAGGTCGCTTAAATCCGTCATACCAGGAATGCTGTTGACTTCTAAGATGTAAAAGTCTCCTGTTTCAGTGGTGACAAAGTCGGTACGACTAACGCCGTGACAACCCAAACTGTGATGGACCGCTAAGGCTTCTTGTTGAATGGCTTCGCTTTGCAAGGGGCTAAGTTCTGCGGGTAAAATGAAATCCGTCAAACCTTTGGTGTACTTGGCTTTGGTATCATACCATCCTGTTTTGGGGCGTAATTCTAGAATCGGGGTAACCGTGGGGATGCCGTTAATTTGTACGACGCCTACGGTGAGGTCTTTCCCCTTGGCGAAGCATTCTGCCATCAGCATTCCGCCATGTTCTGATGCTAGGTTAAGCGCATCGACGAGTTCGCCTGCATGCTCTACCTTGGACATCCCCACACTCGAACCCGTTTCTAAGGGTTTGATCATCATAGGCAGCCCAATTTCCTGTAATAAGGCTTCAATAAAGCGGAAATCGGTGCCTTCTTCAGGATTCCAATAAAAGGTTTTGGATTTTAAGACGGGGTGTCCCGCTTCGTGAAGGATTCGTTTGGTCATGGATTTATTCATGGTGATGGCACTCGCCTGTATACGATTTCCCGTATAGGGGATGCCTAAAATCTCAAGAAGTCCTTGAATCGCCCCATCTTCCCCTTGTTCTCCATGAGTGGTTAAAAAAGCCACGTGAACCCCTAAATCCAGTAACAGTTGGGGAAGGTAACGGTCCACTTCAATGAGTTTAACATGGGTATACCCTAAGCGGAGCAAGGCTTGGTAGCAATTTTGTCCTGAGCGAAGAGATACGTCACGTTCAGAGGATTTCCCGCCACATAAGACGGCAATACGCGCCGTTTTATCAATGTGTAAAAGACCGTGCTCGCCTTCATTCGTCCATCCTTCAAAGGGCGAATCGGTCGTGGAAAAATTAAGGGTCATGATGAAGGTCTCCTTCTGTTAAAGCGTGCCATAGATCGCGTTCTGCTGAGCTAGCATGGCCGATGAAACGATTTTCAGGGTAAATGCGGATCTGATGCGCGTCCCACACGGCGACTTGCATTTGTCGCATCAGGGAAAGGACGTCCCATGACGTGGCGTGGCCTGTGTTAATGATGAAATTACCATGCAAGCGACTGATTTCAGCGCCACCGACGCGCCATTGGCCTTTTCCCCCTAGTTCATCAATCATTTGTCCCACACTAGGCGTATTAGAAGGATTACGAAACACACTGCCCCCATTGGGTTCCAGCGGGTGATGTGTTTTCCTGAATTGCATGTTGGCGTCCATTTTGGCTTGACTGGCGTGAGGGTCCCCTTGAAGAAAACGGCATTGGGTGGCCAGTACAATATGTTGTGTGGGTTTAAGGGTACTATAGCGATACGCATAGCCCAGTTGAGAGGCCTCTTGCCAGTGCGCCTCCCCTTCATGCAGATCAAAAATAAGCGCTCGCTCCACAATGTGAGCAGTCTCTTGCCCCATGGCGCCTGCATTCATGACGGTGGCGCCTCCCATGGTGGCGGGAATCCCAATCATATATTCGCCCAAGGTGTAGCCTGCTTCCATGACCGTGTGAGCCACCTTGGCCAAGTGAACCCCTGCTTCTATGATGAACACGCCGTCGCCTTGGTGTTGAATCTTAGTCAATTTACGCGTGATGAGTGTATGTCCTGTAATGCCTTGACTAGCGATTAACGTATTACTGCCCCAGCCAATAGTGTTTAAGGTGGTGTGACGGGCTTGAATGTGTGGATATAACCATGTGAGTAAAGCGAGACTGTCTTCTAGGCAAGTCGGAAACCACGCGACTTCAATAGGGCCTCCAATACGGTAGGTGCTGTAGTGATCTGCCGTTTTGTCATAGTCGGGTTTTAGATCCAAAAAGGGTGGGGTCTCAATCGACGACATACGCAGCCTCTTTTTCTGATGCGGGCCAGCCACGCAAGAGCGTTGTAATATTGCCTGCTCCCATCGACAAAATGAGATCCCCTTCGCGGGCTTGCGTTTGAAGGGTTTGAATCAGTACAGTGGGATCAGGCGCATAATGAATGGCCGAATGCGGAAATTGCTGTTGAAGCGCTTTCGCAAAAGCCTCACTCGTGATGCCTTCAATAGGGGCTTCATGCGCGTGGTAGGTATCCAGCAGGTAAAGGACATCCGCCTGCTGAAAGGCGTTAAGGAAATCATCCCACAAGGCCTTGAGGCGTGTGTAGCGATGCGGTTGAAAGCAGGCAATGAGTTTGCCGTGTCGTGATTGATCGTGCATGTATTGACGTGTGGCGGACAAGGTGGCGACCACTTCAGTGGGGTGATGCGCGTAATCATCTACAAGTAAAGCCCCTTGATAATGACCGAGTACTTCAAAGCGCCTACCCATCCCTGTAAAGGTGTGCAAGCCTTCTGCAATTTTAGACCAGGGGATACTTAAGTAATGTCCTACCATTGCCGTCATACTGGCGTTCCACGCATTGTGCCAGCCTGGCACGGAGAGCGTAAAGGAGCCAAGGGCTTGCCAAGTGCTCACGTTGGCATTGATAGGTCGTTGAGATAAGGTGTAGGAGGAGGGACTATTTCCGCTCGTCTGAATTAAAAAGACATCGTCTGTCTCTTTAAACTCATGGGCGATTTCGGGACGGTCGATTAACCACGCCACTCGTACGCCTTCAGGCAGAGACGAAACCATTTGACGAGTATGTGGGCATTGTCCATTTAAAATAAGGGTTTGGGGATGAGGAGAGGCGGAAGGCAGACTCGTTAATTGGGTTAAAAAACAGCGAAACGTGTGAAGTAATTCTTCTAATCCATGGGTGTAGTGATCGGCATGATCCAGTTCTAGATTGGCTAAAATCGTGAAGGTCGGGGCATAGCGAAGAATGGTGCCGTCACTTTCATCAAGTTCCGCCACACAGTAGCGTGGGTTGTTCGCCAAACGGATGTTTTGATTCAAGTGCGGGAGCTTACCCCCTGCAATGCTCATCACGTCAAGTCCTGCGCCATGGAGTATACTGTCCATTAAGCCTGTCAGGGTCGTTTTACCGTGCGTGCCTGTTAAACCAATCGTGGTTTCTATGCCAAGGCGTGAACTGTGCATTAGGCATTGTAATACTTGCGATCGATGCCAAATGACTTGTTGTCGTTCCAACGCGATTTGTAGCTCAGGATTTTGCTCGTCAATCGCGGTAGAGATGACCAGCACGGCATGGACAGGTACTTGCGTCGCGTGATGCCCGTAAAAAATGGTGAGGCCTGCGGCTTCTAAATGTTCAGTGGTGGCGGAGCGTTGCAGGTCACTACCAGAAACGCTAAAGTCTTTATGATGCAGGGCCAGTGCCAAAGCGCTCATGCCTGCTCCTCCAATGCCTACAAAGTGGAAAGCAGGTTGCTGTTTTAGAATCTCATCGAGCGCCCACACATCTTGCGGGGAAAGGGGAGGGTGAAGGAGAGCGGAAGCGGGGGTCGAATGACTGGACATGAGACAAGGCTTTCTTGAAATAAATCACTGCCAACACTCTCTTAGTCTAGCATAAGTATTCTGGCATAAAAAGCGATTTCAAATGGGGGGAGCTTGCCTTATGAGAAAGGGCTCAAAAAAAATGAAAAGAAAAACGGCAATACGATTTCGTACTGCCTCTCGTTGCTATGTCCCCCTGTTCAGAAGAAAGATGAAAGGCGGTAAGCCTTATAGAATAGTTATCGGCTTTTTTATGCTAAACTTAAGGGGTTGTTTACAATTTGTTACATGGAAGGCTGTTCCTGTGTGTACGTCCCCCACGACTATGACGGATGTGAATACGATGAAGCCCACTTTAGCCACGTTTATTCAGCAGCGACGCCTGGCACGGTCTTTGAACCTCGCGCAAGTGGCGGAAAAATCGGGCATTGCTTTGGGAATTTTAGAGCAGTTGGAAGAAGGGCGTTTGTTGTTTTTGTCTGTCATGAATCGTGGCCGCTTGGCCCGTGTTTTAAAATGTGTCCCGCAGGAATTGAAACAATATGAACGTGAAGCGCCGCATGTTCAAACGGGTGCGGTGGCCTTGGAGCATGTGAATGTGCATCACATCGCGTTTTTTAATAACGGGAAACGTTTGCCTTTGAAAGAAATGGAACGCCACCCCGAAGGCTTTTGGCCTTGTCCAGATTGTGGGGGCGAATTGTTGACCCGTACCCATTTAAGAGAAGACTTAGACTATCAAGCATGGTTGGTGTTTAAGCTACGTTGTAGCCACTGTTTATTTAAGTTAGATCACGAAGTACGCGCCGAAACCCTTTAATAAAGCCGTTCACCTATTGAAATTGTGCTTTAGGACCTCGTTGAGTGTACGTATGTTTGAGGAGAAGCTTATTTTAAGGCTTCCGCACCACCAACAATTTCCATAATTTCTTGCGTAATGGCCGCTTGTCGCGCTTTGTTGTAAATCAGGGTTAAGCGATGAATCAGGTCTTTCGCGTTATCGGTGGCATTGGCCATCGCCGTCATACGGGAGGCGAGCTCACTGGTGACGGATTCCAATAAAACGCCAAACAATTGCCGTTTAACGTACATGGGAATAATTTCTTCAATTAAGGCCAAGGGTTCGGGTTCAAACTCTAAGCTAGAGCCTAATTTTTTTTCTTGGGCGGGAGCATTGAGGGCTTTGGCTTCTAAGGCTTCTAAATCAATCGGCAAGACCGCTTTATGTATCGGTTCGTAAGACACCATATTGTTGAATTGGGTGTAAAGGACTTCTAAACGATCAATTTTTCGATTTAAAAAAGCCTGTAGTAAGAGGTCTCCTGCTTTTTCAGCGTGGATGTAATCCACAGGCAAGGTAATGTGATGCGCTTTGGCCAAGACTTCTAAATCCGCATGTTGCTTGGCCACATAACGAATGGATTTATTGCCTACCAAATAGAGACGGACCACAATGTTTTGTTCACGATACTCAGTCAATAAAGTATTGAGCTTTTTGAGCATGACACTATTGTAAGACCCGCATAATCCACGATCTGCCGCCACCACAAATAAGCCGACCCGCCTTACCGTTCCCGTATGAAGGGTGTGAAAGTAAGGAGATTCCCGTAAGACATCCAAATGACACAAGAGTTCAGGAAAGACCTTGATCATCAACTGTTCTAGTAAATCCGTAAACGGACGAGATTGCTTGAGGTGATTTTCCGCCTTGCGAACTTTGGCCGCGGCAACCATTCGCATGGCCTGCGTAATTTTTTGTGTATTTTTAATACTTTTAATACGAGTACGAATGTCTTTTAAATTGGGCATAGGAAGCAAAGGTCCTTGTTCTGAATTGAGATACTTGAGGCGTTACGGTAGGCAAAACCTGTTGGATACTCCCTCAATAGAGAGGGGGCGATTTAAGAGACGGCCGTGAACTGCGTCTTACGCAAACGGGTCATCAATTCCAGCAGATGTTTTTTATGCCCTTCTTCTACTTTTTGCCCTGTATTAATAATGTCATACAGATCAGTATGCAGGGACTTGTATTCTTGTAGCCAAGCCTTAATAAAGGGTAAGACTTGATCTAGCTCTAAGGGATCCAGCACCCCTTTGTTGGCGGCAAGCAAGAGGCTATACATTTCTGCGACCGAATACGGGTTGTATTGAGGCTGCTTGAGGAGTTCAACCAAGCGCTGCCCCCGTCGAAGTTGTGCTTGTGTCGCGGCGTCTAAGTCACTGGCGAACTGAGAGAAGGCTTCGAGTTCACGGTATTGTGCCAAGGTTAAACGTAATTGCCCTGCTTCAGATTTAATCGCTTTGGTTTGAGCAGATCCCCCAACACGAGACACGGAAATCCCCGCATTCACGGCAGGACGAATCCCTGCGTTGAACAAATCGGATTCTAAGAAGATTTGTCCATCCGTAATGGAAATGACGTTGGTGGGAATATAGGCGGAGACATCCCCTGCTTGTGTTTCAACAATGGGTAAGGCGGTAATACTACCTGCTCCAAGTTCATCGCTTAATTTGGCGGCCGCTCGAGTAGGCGTGAGTGTAAGTAGAAGACATCCCCAGGGTAGGCTTCACGACCTGGCGGACGACGTAATAAAAGGGATAAGGGTACGATACGCGACAGCATGCTTGGACAAATCATCATAAATCACTAAGACATGTTTGCCTTGGTGCATGAAATATTCGCCTAGGGTTACGGCGGCATAAGGCGCTAAAAATTGAATGGAAGGAGAATCCGTTGCAGAAGCGGCCACGACGATTGAATAATCCATCGCACCATTTTCTTCCAAGGTTTTGACGATTTGTGCCACGGTGGAATTTTTTTGTCCAATGGCACAGTAGATACAAATAACATCACTGTCTTTTTGGTTGAGGATGGTGTCTAAGGCAATGGCGGTCTTCCCTGTTTGACGATCCCCAATAATTAATTCACGTTGTCCACGCCCAATGGGAATCATGGCATCAATGGCGGTAATCCCTGTTTGCATCGGTTCATGTACGGATTTTCGTTCAATAATCCCAGGGGCCTTGCTTTCTAGCGGACGACTGGCAAAGGTTTCAATCTCGCCTTTCCCGTCTAAGGGTCGACCGAGTGGGTTGACGACTCGTCCAATCATCGTATCCCCTACAGGAATGGAGGCAATCGCCCCTGTACCCCGCACGCGCATGCCTTCTTGAATATGAAGCGGACTATCTAGAATAACCACCCCTACCGTTTCTTCTTCAAGGTTTAACACCATGCCTTTGCTTTGGTGGCCATCTTCAAATTCAACCAATTCCCCTGCCATGGCTTTGTCCAAACCACTGAGGCGTGCAATACCATCCCCAATTTCCAAAACGGTACCGACTTGTTCGGTGCTGACGTTTAAATCTAAGGCTTCAATACGTTGACGTAATAAGGTCGACAGTTCTTCAGTGCTGTGAATGGTCATAAGACTTCCTTTTCTTCATTCAAGGGAAAATAAAATGATTTAAATATGGGCGAGTGCCGCGTCTAAGTGCTGTAACTTGCGTTTCAAGGTCGCATCAAAGCGAAACCCCTTGTATTCTACGTAGGCACCCCCTAAAATTTCAGGGTCAACCGTGCTGTGTAAAATGACTTTTGAAAGGCCGAAGAGCTTTTCTAATCTTTGCTTAAGGGCTTCTTGCATCGTATCGTTCAGTAGGATTGATGAAGTGACCTGTACCCGACCAATTTTTTGAGCCTCTTCATAAAAGGGTAAAAAACTCTCATAGAGCGCTGGAATGCCTAGGGCGTGTTCCTGCTGGATCATCAGGGTCATCGTTTTCTTAACCCAAGGATTCATCGCCTCCAATAAGGGAGTCGTCACAGAGGCTACTTCATCTTCTGAAAAAGACAAGCCCTGTATGAAGACTTCTGCAAGGGAAGGAACGTCACGAAGCAACTCGGACAGTGTGCATAAGGACTCATACACCGCAGGGAGCTCCCCACGTTCGCTCGCAATATTAAATAGAGCCTTACCGTAGCCCTTGGCAATATTGAAGGAAGTATCGTTTAAGTGAAGACTAGACATTAAGGTAAAACTCCTGCTTTAACGAGAGGGGGGCCTTGGTTTTGCTGATAAGCCGCTTCAATATCCTCTAAGCCTTGCCAAAACAAACGAACTTGTTCTTCTGCAGGGATATTTGATTTTAAATGAGAAACGGTCTCAAGTTCTAAAGAGGCAATAAGAGATTTGAGCATGTCACGTTTTAAATGGATGGATTCTAAGCGCTTTTGGGTGTTTTGCTGTTCGGTAAGACGTCGGATTTTGGATTGCGTGTTGACCCATAATTCTCTCGCGTAGGTTTCTGCCCGTTCTTCTGCAAGCTTTAGACGCTTTACCCGTTCACTTTCAACTTTAGCGAGTGCGTGGGACACTTCATTCTTCTGAGCCTCTAACAAGGTGACCAATTGGTCGGCTTGGTCTAAATCATGGGTGGCTTTGGCGACACTTTGATCCAAAGACTTGCCTAAGTCCATGTTTTGACGCTTGTAAATAAAGACCACAATAGCACTGAGTAAAAACACATTAAAAAGGTTTGTTTCGCCCAAGTAGGCCCATATTTCTTCAATCGGAATGAGAAGCGGGACTAAATTGGAGCCAAATACAGAAAACGGGAGTGACATAAGACGAGGTTCCTGACCACAGACTAATGAAGTAACTTTTGAGTGATTTGAGCCATTAAGGCTTCTTTTTGCTGCCCTAGCTCTTCTTTTTGAATATTTAGACGCTCTAGTTCTGCGGCCACATGGACCGATAAGGCTTTTCCTAGTTCTTCTTTGCGTGTATGCAAGGTTTTAGCCGATGTTTCTTGTGCCACTTTTGCACGTTCCTGATAAACGGCTTGCACCAATTGCTGTGTTTTACTTTCTTCTTCTTGAAGTAAGTTTTGATGTTCAAAAATCCATGCAGTGGTCAGATCCAAGGCTTTATTCTTCACGTCAAGACTTTCAACGCGCATTTTTTTAATGCGCTGAATGGGTTCAAAAAACACCACTCGCATAACTTGTGCGAAGACCAGAAAACCTAGAAAGACGAGAGGCAATGTGGCATCAAATTGAAACAATGAGGATGACATAAATAAAAAGTACCTTTAATGCATTGAAAACAAAGCGTAAAAGAGGCTTGACATTTGCTGATCACGCCAAGCCTCTTACGTCTTATAAAAATAGCGTAATAAAGCCTAAAAGTGCCATCAATTCAATCAAACCTGCGGTCGCAAAGAACACCCCTTGCAAAGGTCCGCGTACTTCAGGCTGACGAGCGGTGGCATTAAAAAAAGCAGCGGCAGCCAAACCAATACCAATCGCAGGGCCAATGGTGGCAATCGCCATGGCCAAAGGGCCTCCAATTGTAAAAACTTGTCCAGTTCCCATTTTTAAAACTCCTTATTATTTAACAGGGATTCAACCATAAACACTAAAATTAAGACGTGGCGCCCATTAAGGCAGGATTTTTTACATCATGAGGTGGATTCTGATGAACCTCGTCATGATGCGCGTCATCTCCATGATGTTCCGACAAAATACTGATGTAGATATTGGTCAGCATAGCAAAAATATAAGCTTGAATTAAAGCCACAAAAATTTCAATACACATGACCAAAACAGGCAAGCCAAAATGTGTCGCACTATGGGCCACGCCCGTAAGGATCTCACCCACAAATATATTGCAAAACAACCGAATCATTAAAGACCCAGGGCGCGTTAAATCTTCGGCGACATTCAAAAGAATAAAGGGCCAAAAGAAGACAATATAAGCCAAGGCCACACCAAAAGACTGGCCTTTAATCAGATCAGGCAACGGCGTTAAGTAATGCTGAAAATATTTCCATCCTTTTGCCTTGAGCCCGAAAAAGAAATACATCGCAACGGTACTTAGACCTAGCGCTGCGGGGACATTAATATCTCCTGTGGGTGCCATGAGTTCCCCATGGGGAAGCTCGAATATTTTGAGCGGGAATTGTCCCAACAAGTTACAGGTCAACACGAATACAAAGACACTGCCCACATAGTATAAGAAGGTGTCTCCCCGCGTACCTGCGGACGAAAAAGTGATATTGCGACAAAAATCGTAAATCATTTCGGCGAAAATCTGCTTGCGATCCGGACGGACAGACAAGGTCGAAGTCGCTAGTTTGGAAAGTCCCAACACAAGAACCATGGCAACGGCGACCATAATAAGGGTATTAAGGTGGACAGGTAAGCCGAGTAAGGATACATCCCAAAAATGTGACTGCATTGCTTGCGTGGTCTCCTAGTCTAGTGGACTATTTTTTCTTGTGCGCTTCTTTTTACAGGGTATTCCGCCCATTATTTTGCGAAAGCCTTATAAATACCGTACATAATTTTAATCAAGTTATAACTTAAACAAATCCCTATGACAAGCATCTTTTCTTTCGGAAAGAGAATGAGTGCGAGGATGAATCCCATAAAAAAAAGTAGCGTAAAGCTGAGATACACCCCCAAACGCCATGCAGTGGAGTTCAACTTGGTTTCGCATAGGTGTAAGATGCTTCTAAATCCAAGGGTGTAAAGGATTAAGGCGATGCAGAGTTCGCCTGCCACCCACCCCACGGGTTGATCTTGGAGGGGGGATATAAAATCAGGCATTAGGGATCAAGTCCTTTGATGATATAAACCCATGAAAAAAGGTGGGCCAAGAGCATCGCCACCAGCCACGCCCAATGGGGAAGCTGTAGTTGAAAAAGGAGGTTAACCCCACTTAGCAAGACAAAAGCCGCTATGGGGTAACCCATGAGAATCGAGGCATAGTGGAGTCCTTTTTGAGACATGGCGTTACTTTCTTAGAGGACGAAGGTCTTCCTGTATTTAAGCCCCCAAGGTGGAGGATTCTTTATGAAAGACACGGTCACTCATGTTATACTACTAGGTAGCATCTATCATTATAGTCGCAATATAGGAAAGTGAACGAGAGAGAAAGAGAAATAAAAATGCCTAATTTACATCCTTTTTTACAGGTTAGTGCAGAATGTCCTTTTAAAAGTAATACGCATGCCACGGTGATTGTTCCGTTGTGGCAAGCAGAATCCTTAGAAAACGAGTCGGACAAGACATCCAAAGACAGCAAGACCCCTCGTTTACCTCAGAGTCACGCGTTGGATGCTTTAGGGGAAGCCTTGCAAGAATCGATCTATGACTTGGCTCAGACTGAGCAGTTTTCTGCCAGTAAAGGAAAAACCTTGGTTCTTCGCTTACCCGCTAATCCTCATTATGCGGTTAAACGCGTTGTCTTGTTGGGTTTAGGAAAGTCCAAACAAGCCAATTTGGACGCGTTGACCAAAGCCTATACGGCTGGATTTAAAACCGTTTTAGGGTGGGAGGCTTCCCTGCATAAGGTGGCGGTTTCATTGGTGAGTGGGCATACGGTTTTTGGGGGCTCTTTGTTGAATGATGAAAGCACCGCGACGACGCTGTCTCTTGAAACGGCAACAACGGCATTGGTGACGGCGCTTTATGTGGCCACTTATGTGTCTGCAGAGTCTTTAAAACCTGCTCAATCCTTTGAACAAGTGACCTTGATTCATGAACAAGTCGACGCCGTACAGTCTGTCTTGCCTTTTGCTTTGGCCTTAAATACAGGACGTGCCTTAGCCAAAGATTTAGTCAATAAGCCTGCCAATACCAAAACGGTACAAAGTTTGGTGGATGTGGCGCGTACGATTGCAGAGTCTCATGCGGATCGATTCACCTTGAGCGTGGTGGATGATTTGGCCACGTTAGAAAAAGAAATGCCTTGTTTCTATACGGTGGCGCGTGGCAATGTCAAGAGCGATCCCCCTCAATTTATTCACTTGGTGTATAAGGGGGCAAATCCAACGCGTAAGGTGGCTTTGGTGGGGAAGTCGGTTATTTTTGATACGGGGGGGTATCAAGTGAAGCCAGGGAATTCTATGGTGACGATGAAGGGCGATATGGCAGGAGGCGCTTCTGTTTTAGGGACGGCTCAAGCCTTGGCTGAATTAAAGCCTGAACAGGTTGAAGTACATTTCTTTTTGGCGGCGACACCGAATAAAATTGATGCTGATGCCATGATCCCTGATTCTATTGTAGACACCACCTGTGGTAAGAAGGTTGAAATTCGTCATACGGATGCAGAAGGCCGCCTGACTTTGATTGATGCCGTGACCAAAGCGAGTGAAGTGAAGCCTGAAGCGATTATTACGATTGCGACTTTGACAGGGGCCGCCAAAATGGCGGTGGGCAATACGATTTGTATGATGTCTAATGCTCCGAAATGGGGCGCTTTACTAGAAGCTTCAGCAAAATCCAGTGGAGATGCGGTGCAATATGTGGATATCACCCTTGCCGATTTTGAAAACATTAAATCGAAGTTAGACGGTGCGGATATTCGTAATACCAACCGTGGGAGTGAACGTGGTTTTCAGACCGCTGGAGCTTTTGTGATGAGTGGTGCGAAGGACGAAATGCCCGTCGTACATTTGGACATTGCAGGGGCAGATATGCTGGAAGATGAAACGTCTACGGGAACGCCTGTGGCCACCTTGTTGACCTTTGTGATGGGTTTATCTTAAACTTTTAAATTGTTAGATCGCTGAAAGGCTCCTTATTTATGATGGGGAGCCTTTGGTTTATGCCCTTTTTAGGGGCACTCGGCTATGAATATGGATGCTTTGTATCAATTTTGTGACATTTAATCAATTTAGATTTCTGTAAATACTTTATTAACTAGAACAGTAGTTTTTTAGTTTTTTGACTATATCACATTATCGCAGATCTAGAAAAGAGAGAATATATCACATCATGTCACAAAATATCAGTTATGGTGCTCCAGCCACGTATCCACCTTCCCAGTATGCTCAAGCCCCTGCTTACGGTCAGCCTCAGTATGCTCAAGCCCCTGTCTACGGTCAGCCTCAGTATACTCAAGCCCCTGTCTACGGTCAGCCTCAGTATACTCAAGCCCCTGTCTACGGTCAGCCTCAGTATACTCAAGCCCCTGCTTATGGTCAGGATTCCTCTGCCATCCCAGGACCTGCCGTGTCTTTTAAGCCTATTTATCCTGAGACTCTTCCTGCGACGAACTATAACGAGCCTCAGTACGGTCAGCCTCAGTATGCTCAAGCCCCTGCCTACGGTCAGCCTCAGTATGCTCAAGCCCCTGCCTACGGTCAGCCTCAGTATGCTCAAGCCCCTGCCTACGGTCAGCCTCAGTATACTCAAGCCCCTGCTTACGGTCAGCCTCAGTATGCTCAAGCGCCTGCTTACGGTCAGCCTCAGTATGCTCAAGCCCCTGCTTACGGTCAGCCTCAGTATGCTCAAGCCCCTGACTACGGTCAGCCTCAGTATACTCAAGCGCCTGCTTACGGTCAGCCTCAGTATGCTCAAGCGCCTGCTTACGGTCAGCCTCAGTACGGCCAGCCTCTAGGAGGATCTAGCTTATCCACTCTATTATCAAACATTACCTCCAGTGCAGGTAATTCTACGACTGCTGCGCAATACCTTGCCTGGTTGCCAAGCCCCACGGCGACACCAAGTACGTCTGTCGTGTCTTCACCTACAAATGATTCATCTTTGACATGGTTGCCTACTCCAGTACAACCACCCGTAGACGAGCCACCCGTCATAGACCCTCCTTCTTTGACATGGTTGCCTTGACCAACGGTGCTACAGTGGCCTACACCACAAGGTCCTATCGTGGATTCCCCTATATTTAAATAGGGCACGAAAGTGACATTTTTATTTTAAACACAAGTAAGAAGAAGGAAGCCAATTGGAATCCTTCTTCTTTTTAATCGTTATTCAGGATATCTCCATGCTACAATCAAGCGTATGAAGACACCCACTATTTATTTAGATTATGCGGCCACTTCCCCCGTTCATCCAGACGTATTGGATGTGATGCAAGTTTCTTTGAAAACTTTTGCAAATCCAGCGAGTCAACATCAAGCGGGGAAGGAAGCGAACTGTGCGGTGGCTCAGGCACGTCAACGGATTGCCACTTATTTGAACGTCTCCCCTGAAGAATTAACCTTTACGAGTGGGGGGACGGAAAGTAACAATTGGATTTTGATGGGTTTGATGCGTGCCTTAAGATACAAGGGTGATGCCAGGGGCTTGATTGTTTCGGCGGTGGAGCATAGTGCTGTTTTAGAAGCGGCTCGCTATTTGCAGCGTTTTGAAGGGGTTCCCCTACTGGAACTATCGCCTGATTCGGAGGGGCGCATACTCCCCCATGTTTTGGAAGAGGGCTTAGAAAAACAACCCACGGCGTTGGTGTCCATTATGCATGCCAATAATGAAACAGGGGCACTTAATGATTTGGCCACTTTGTCTCATTTGGCCCATACGAAGGGGGCTTATTTTCATACGGACGCCGTTCAAAGTATGGGGAAAATGTCCTTAGATTTACAAACGACGTTTTCACAGGTTGATTTCTTAACGGCGACGGCTCATAAAGTCTATGGGCCTAAAGGTGTTGGCCTTTTATTTCACCGAAGGGGAACCCCTGATTTACATCCGCTATTTTGTGGGGGGGGCCAAGAAGGAGGCCGTCGCGCGGGGACGCTGAATACGCCTGCCATTCTTGGCTTTGCGAAAGCCATTGACGTACTGGCGCGAGAAGAAGCGTATCGCATTGAACATTTAACGCGTTTAACGGCCTATTTAATGGAAGGATTGACGCGCTTAAATCCTACAGGGAAGCTTCAATTCAATACGCCACAAAATCCCGTGTATCGGGTGCTTGGCGTGGTGAATATTTCTGTTTCGGGGGTGAAGGGTGAAAAAATGGTAATGCACTTGGATATGCAAGGCATCGGTGTGTCGTCTGGTTCAGCGTGTCATGCAGACCGTATTGAACCGAGTCACGTGATCTTGGCTCAGTGTGGTGATGAAGCACGAGCCTTATCCACCTTGAGAATCAGCCTTGGTATGCCTACCACGCAAGAGGAGCTGGATATTTTTTTAGAGATCTTTGAAAGCCGTCTCACGCGTTGGGGCTTATTGAGCTGATGAAGGGCTTTGTAAATTCATTTTATTCCAGAGTCGTTGGGTGTAATGGATGTTTTCTTCAGGCTGATTGAGTAAATAGGATTGTGCGACGGCATTGGCTAAATCATTCAAAACGGCCTGTTCACTTCGAGGACTAATCCCCTGTTGAGCCTCTAAAATTTTATTGGCGCTGGCGATTAGCGCGTCTTGCGCTAAATCAGTTGCGGTGATCGTGTGTTGAATGTGCCGAAGGCCTTCCACGGTCGACGGTAAAACAGGGGCCGCTTGACTGAAGGCGATTTGATACTTACTTTGCGTGATGAATACGGCGAAATCAACGGCTTCTTGTGGATGTTGAGCGCGTTTGGGGACTACCAAAACCATGGGAGACGCATCAATAGTCCCGTTGTTTTGAAGCCGTGAATCGATTCGTTTCATGGTGTGGTACACACGGGGGGCGTTGGTTTCAATCACTTTTAAGGCACTGCTGCCTGCATCCAAATAACGCAAACGCCCTGCCATGAAAAGCTCTAAGGCATTGGCATATTGACCCGTGAGACATTCGGCAGGAATACGCTTGGTGTGGAGATCTCGTTTCACGGGGTCGAGTAGGGTTTTAACCGTCTGTTGGAAGGCCTTGAATGTTTGTGGAGGGGCTTTTGAAAGGGCAATCCCTTTAAGGAGATTCCCGCCACTCGTCCAAAGTGGGTAGCTCACATAGGAGTCTTTTTTCCCTTGAGAAAGCGCGGTGTTTTCAAAGCGTAGTGTCGTGGTCGTGTACCAAGGAATTGAAATGAGTTCATTCTGAAAAAGGCTGTAAGTCATGAGGGCGGGTGCATAACGAGATTCAGTCGCGGGAGATAAAAAGGGAGAAAGCTTTAACAGGGCGTGACGTTCGGCAAGCGTACTGGCAAAAGCGGGATTGAGATTAATGACATCAGGGACTTGAGGACTCAGCATGGCGGTTAAGGCGCGTTTTTCTCCTTCCGCAAAGGGGACATCGACCCAGTGAATATGGGTGTGAGGATGGGTTTGCTCGTAGTCTTGGATCCATTGGGTGATGAGTGGACGGAAGTCTCGGAGTTGTAGGGTCCAAAATTCTAAGGTGATGTCTTGAGGGGGGACCATGGTGCTTGGGGAACCACATCCAGCCAAGAGCACGCTTAGGCTGACGCAGAGCAGGCTTGAAAAGAGCAGCGCGCTTGGTTTTAGATGTTTCATATTTCCCCTCCCTTGTACTTTCATCTTTGGTACTTTCATCCCGTGTACTCAGGTCATTTGGTGAGCATGGGTTGAATTTGAAAAAGGTTCAACGCATTTTGGGTGCTTGCTTCAATGACGCGTTCAATGGTAATCCCGCGTAATTTGGCAATGTAGTCGGCCACAAACCGCGTACGGTAAGGTTCATTGGGTTTGCCGCGTTCAGGGACGGGAGACAAGAAGGGAGAATCTGTTTCAATTAACATTTTTTCCAAAGGAACATGTCGCGCCGTTTCTTGAAGATCCAAGGCTTTTTTAAAGGTGACATTGCCTGCAAAACTAATATAAAAACCCAGTTCTATCATACGACGTGCAAAGGCCAGATCTCCCCCAAAGCAGTGCATAACACCTTTTACACCCGTGTGTTCTGAAATAAGTCGGTAAACATCGTCGTGGGCCTCACGGTCATGCACAATCACAGGCAAGTCGTGGCGTTGGGCCATTTGGAGCTGTTGGGCAAAACAATGGCGTTGTAAATCGGCCACTTCCGTATGGGCAGATTCATGGAAGTAGTCTAAACCTGTTTCGCCAATGGCTTTGACTTTCGGATGGCTCAGGCGAGTTTCAATGGCGGATAACCAATGTTCAACGCGTGCGGTTTCGATGACTTCGCAGGGGTGCACCCCGATACTGGCATAGACGTGTTCAAAGCGCTCAGCCACCCCAAGCACACGATCGAAATCCGCGATATTAACGGCGGGATTTAGGAAATATCCTACGCCATGGTCATGGGCTCGGGTGATGACTTCATTTAAAGGGGTGTCGGGGGCATGACCCATGATGCCCGCTTCAATGTAGTCGAGGTGACAGTGGGAGTCAAAAATAGGCGTGGGGTTTTTGGAGGTCATGATGAGCGCACTTTATCTTTAAGCGTGAGGTGAAGGGATACTCCTAGTCTAGCATAAGTTTTGAGAAGAAAAACCGTATGAAGGGTCTTGCATTTAGGCAGGCGACTAACACAAAATCAAAGTCAAAACGGTTTTATGCTTCTGTAGTGTAAGGAGTAAAGGAGCGTAAGCGTCATGGCGATGTTTTCAGTCAATGGATCGCTTCCCCCTCTCATGGGGGGGGGGGCTTCAATGGGAGTGGCTGCGCTCTCCCCTCCCACTTCGGCGGCCTCTCCTTCCGCATGGTTGGATCCTGATGCGAAGGTCTTGACTAAAATTGATATTCAAGGCTATCGTCCCAAGGAATTTTATACGCGAAAATTATGGGCATGGTTTCAGATTCAAGCCCAAGGGCTCGCAGACGTTCAAGCCGTGGATCGTTTTGTGCAAAAACAACTCAGTAAGGTACAAAGTACTCCGTTTAAGGATCAAACGCGTAGCACCGCAGAACTCTTTGGTTTACGAGACATTGATCGCTACGGTAAACGTACCGATTTAGAACGCCTGTTCACCCATACAGGGGATTACCGTCAGCAAGTGGCGTCCCAAGGCAAGGCGATGAAAGAGTCCTTCACGCTTTGGAAGCAGTCGCCTCAAAGTTTAGCCAGTGGCACCAAACAATTTTTACACGCTAGCTTTACCAAGCCCTTTACAAACTTATGGGCGGGTCAAGAAGTGGTGAGCTCTACCCTGAGCGGACTCGCAAGCGTTCTTTTTGTGGTGAACATTGGTCAAAAAACGCATCAAGCCTATGACAGTG
Organism: Vampirovibrio sp.; assembly: GCA_050916035.1. GTDB lineage: Bacteria > Cyanobacteriota > Vampirovibrionia > Vampirovibrionales > JAJTHC01 > JAJTHC01. The sequence continues at coordinate 603,445 of CP050876.1, forward strand.
CCTATAATGAAGGACAGCGTGGGGGTGAATTGGCAAAAACCACGGCCTTAGAAGGCTTGAAGGAAACGGCAAAAGGGGGCTTGACGTGGATGGCGGGAAGTATAGGCGCAGCCGTCATTGGCCATAGCTTAGGGATGAATCTTGCGGGCATTAAAGAAGGGTCTAAGTTATTTCGCTTTAAAACCTTGCCGACGCGCTTAGCCGTCATATTGGGTGCCGTCGCCACAGGGGCAACTGTTCAAAGTATTCTGGATTGGGTCTTGCCGAGTCGTCCTGTGGTTGAAAAGGTTAGTCTCAATGATTTGAAACGTGAATCATACCAAGCAAACGCTTAAATATCGTATGGCGTCTTCGTTGTCGCTACGATTCTCGAGGTGTTTATGTACGTTTATGTACACTTCACACCTCTGCGAGTCTAGGCTCCTAGAATACACCTATACGCTTTTCAATCGTTTAAATGGTATAAGAAGCGAAGGAATTCAACCCGCTAAGCATCGTCTTTTATAACGGGTGATTGTTTTAGGCAGAACGACGTTTGGTGCCCGATACCAATTCTGAAACCAACACCATGGGAGCGGTAATGGGGTTGGTCATCATGAAGGTTTTAATCCAAGAATGTTGACGCACGTGGGTGAGGCGTTGTCCTTCGGTTCTGGTTTGCACCACATGAGCATTATTGGCGAAAGACCCTTTGCTGATGACGGAAGAAATCATGGAAAAATTCCTTATACTTGCATTTTAAAAGAAATAACGAAACTATTGCTATATCTTAATAAAGGTATAAAGAAGGGATGAAGTGCTTTTCTGTTACAAAATGTTACAGGGCCCTTTTCTCAATGCGAAAAAAGACCCTGTGAATAAAGAATATAGTTGAGGGATTAGAAAACAAGACGCTGTGTGCCGATGTCATCCAACTGATTTTCAAAAACCAAGACGTCTCCTGGTTTAAGGAACTCAAAGACCCCACGCGGGATACGAAACCCATTGCGAATGTGAGCCAAAACACGTAAGCCTTCAGGGAAACGAATATGGTTAAGCATTCGATTTTTAAAGCGATTGGTCTGTGTGACGACGACCGTTAAGGTTTGAAGATCCTTTAGATCTTTCATCCATTCATACGTGTAATCCAAAACATTTAAACGACGACTAGACATTATGGCGGACATGGCAAGCACTCCTCATCGGATTTAAGTAATGTAATCGGAAGGAATTAAAGTTGGAAAATACACAATAAAACAAAGGCCTCTACATGTTTAATATGTGCTGCCACGCTTGATGTGTTTGATCAGACCGAAAAAATACGCTTCCCCTCATTTGACAAGATTAATTCTTATGAAGAGGAAAATGAACTCAGTAAAAAAGCAATATTCTGATACTGAATATGACTTGAATTTTATTATACCTTTTTTTAAGGGAGACACAAGTGGTAAAATTAAGTATGTTACATTTGTAACGAAGGGGAGGCTGTTTTTGAAGCAGGAGGCGTGATAGAGTGTTTTTGTTCTTCTAGGTGCTTTAGGCGAGCAGGTCGGCTGCTTCGGACAATTAAGACGGGCAATAAGGTATAGGACAAGGTACTGACCAATAAGCTTGCTAAAAGGGAGATGTTTTGATGCCCACCAATGTAAGGAATATGGGTATGCTTGGGCAGGTGACGATTCACGAAGGTTTCAACGGCGTTGGGGAAAATGACGTTGGCCACTAAGTAGGCCACCCCACGGAGCGCAATTTCTGGCTTTTCCATGTTATCTCTCGAATAAAGGTACAGGGCAATGTAGGTAGGTAATGCAAACATTAAGGCGGTTAACAATCGTCCTGATTTCATCCAATTGCCGTCTTCTAGTAGGCCTTCTTCAATGAGGTCCAGCTTGCCTTTTTGAGCCTCGTATTTTTGGCTGTCAAATAAGTTACTGACAAATTTTTCTACCCCATTACGGATTCCTTTTTTTAAGGCAGGTTCATGGGGGTGGGCTTTCCCTAAAATATTTTCCAGAATTTTAGGGGTGTCTAAGTAGCATTTGGGCATTTTCCAATTATGTTGCATCCCCATTAAGCCGATGCCAAATAAGGTACAGGCCGCGGGTAGGGCCAGCATCCAATCTTGTTTGGCGAGGTCTTTATATTCTTGCATTTTGGACTTCACCAAGGCTTGGTGACTTTTAGACTGAAGGTGCTTTTTTCGAAGTTCAGGGTCTTCTTGGTTGGTGACCCGTCCATTTTTATCTCGGACTTTGGTCAGTTTAGAAAAATCGACTTCTTGAGTACGCTTTAAGGTAGAACCAATACGGTAAGTTTGTGTTAAAATAAGGGGTGTTATTATTTGTTTTGGACACCTTTGAAAATGGCCTATAAACCCTTAACTGACAGTCAATGGGCGCTCATTGAACCCCATATTCCCAAGCAGAAAATGGGAAGACCAAGAACCCGAAACCGTGAAATTTTAGAAGCGATTCTCTTTGTTTTATCCACCAATTGCAGATGGGAAGAGCTTCCGCCTTGCTTTCCCCCTAAAATGACGGTGTTTGACCGGTTTAAAGTATGGCAAAAAGAAGGGTTTTTTGAAGCATTATTCAAGCAATTCAAACAAAAAAAGCAAGAAGTTCAAGAAAAAACCAAAGAAATCTACTATCTCGATGCGACGATTAAGTCGGCAAAAAAAGGGCGATTGCGTTGGACGAGCAGGAAAATTAAAGGGCACGAAAGTAAGCCTCATTGCCAATGAAGCGGGCTTGCCTGAGGCGATTCATATTGAAAAAGGGAATCGGCATGACCGACATGCCTTCGGTCACATTTTAGCGGAAATCCCCGCCAACAGCTACATTGTGGCAGATAAAGGCTATGATTGCAAGCGGCTTCGTCGGCAGTTACGGCACAAAAAATTAACGCCTGTGATTCCCAAGCGACAGTTCAAAAACAAGCCAAAAGTGAGGACCCCCAAGCCTGATATTTACAAAGGACGGTGGACCATTGAGCGGACCTTTGCTTGGTTGGAAGGTTTTCGGAAGCTAGTTTTACGCTATGAACGAAAGCGAGAACATTGGCAAGCCTTTTGGGAACTCGGTTGTGCCATCCTTCATTTGAGAAAACTTACCGTATAAGGTCTAATCATATTACGGAGTAAAGGCGTGAAAAATTCAACGCCAATGAGCCATGCAAACAAGGGGAGCGACAGGGTGAATTTTCGCCATTGGATTTGCTCTGGACTTAAGGCGTGATTTAATCCCTTGCCCCAGTGGCGCGTATAGGCGTCTACAAATTTTCGCATGGCCAGGTTAATGAGTAAGGTGACACCAAAGCCATTGAGCGTTTCTAAACCTTGATATAAGCCTTGGTCTTTGGCTTCATCTACACTTGAAGCGGCTAAGGTTAAGGGGATATTTGATCCAAAGACTTCTTGGAGGATGCTTTTATTGATGGGGTTTTCACGAATAGAATTTAACAGGGACACCGTCCAAGGAAGGGCAGCCCCTGTGCCTTGACGTTGTATCGTCACAGATTTTTTGGCGGAGCAAGGACTCACGTGATTCCTCCCTAAAGGAGAATTTGAAACAGCATCCATGTGAAGACTTTCAGAGATTTTCTTAAAAGAGAAAGGAAAGAGGGAAAGCTTGGGAATGAAAATAATTCATATTTTAATAAGACAGAAGATAAAAAAGGAAAAGCGACTGTATTGGACTCAATACAAAAAGGTATCAGGCGGAAGAGTAGTTAATGTTCAGGGTCTATTTTTAAAAACAGGGGTCACCCTATCATCGGGAACCCCTGCATTTCAAACCATGAAGGGGACTATCTAATTTTTTTAGATTTTTTCGTGCCTTCAGTGGGATTATTGACATTGGCCACTAAGATGGAACCAAACTTGGTGGGTGCGGCGTAGCCAGTGGTTTTTTCACGAATACGCGCCGCTTTACCCATACGATCTCTTAAATAGTAGAGTTTGGCACGACGTACACGCCCACGACGAAGGACGGTAATACTTTCGACACGAGGGGAATTAATCAAAAAGGTACGCTCTACGCTGACGCCTTGAAATACCTTACGCACACGGAAGGTCGCGCCAACGCCTGCACCACGTTTGGCAATAATAATGCCTTCAAAGGCCTGTATCCGCTCTTTGCTGCCTTCAACGATTTTGACGTTGACACGAACGGTATCGCCTGGAAAGAGTACAGGGCGGTCGGTCCGCGTGTATTCTTTTTCAATTTCACGAATCAGTGGATGAGTCATCACTGTGAGTCCTTATGTTTAAAATGTCGTGAACTTTCCTACTTCTTCACCATAATTGCGTAGGGTTCAATCATAAAAAGCATCGAGATGAAGAACTTAGTGCAGTCCTACTTGAGGAACGCCAATAAGGCAATGCCATTTAATCAATGTATCGAAAACAGGAAGCCCCGTCAAGACAGTGACTTTAATTTAGGTTCCCATGTTCCAACTGCTTAAGTAGTCTTGCATGGCAGGACTCAGCGTGTCGATCTGAATGTTCATGGCGCCTAACTTGAGTTCTGCGATTTGGTAATCCAGTGCCATAGGCAGTGTAAGTAAGCGGTGAGGGAGCTGTCCCTTTTGTTGTACCAAGTATTCTACCGCCAAAGCTTGGTTGGCAAAGCTCATATCCATGACACTAGCAGGGTGACCTTCGGCTGCTGTCAAGTTCACCAGGCGGCCTTGACTCAGCGCGTAGAGCGTGCGGCCATCCGCTTGTATGCACCCTTCCACATAGGGACGAGGTTCTGTAATGGTGCTGGACATGGCTTTCAGCGCATCGTAGTTAAATTCCCAATTTTGATGCCCCGCGTTGCATAAAATGGCTTGATCTTTCATCACTTTAAAATGATCTACATCAATGACGTGCTTATTACTGGTGACGCAAATGAAGAGGTCTCCAACACGGGCGGCTTCTTGGATGGGCATCACACGGTAGCCATCCATCACGGCTTCAAGCGCTTTCATGTGGTCGACTTCGCAGACAATCACATTGGCCCCCAAGCCGTTGGCACGTAGGGCGCACCCTCGTCCGCACCAGCCATAGCCCATGACGACGACGGTTTTTCCGGCTAGTAAAATGTTGCAGGCCCGCATGATACTATCCAAGGTGCTTTGCCCCGTTCCATAGCGGTTGTCAAAAAGATGCTTGGTTTTGGATTCATTGACCCCAATAGCAGGCCAAGGCAAGGCATTTTCGGCGTCTAAGGCTTTTAGTCGGGTAATACCTGCGGTGGTTTCTTCTGTACTACCCCAGACATGGGAACACCAGTCAGGGCGGGTGTTTTTCATGGTAGCAACCACGTCTCCTCCGTCATCCATAATGATATGTGGTTCAAAGTCTACGGCCAATTGCACATGCCTGCGGTAGGTGTCGATGCTTTCACCGCGTTGTGCATAAATGGCCAAACCGTAGTCATGAACGAGGGATGCAGCGACGTCGTCTTGCGTGGTAATGGGGTTGGAGGCAATGACCATGCTTTCTGCTCCGCCTGCTTGAATGGTAATGGCGAGTGCGGCCAGTTCTTTGGTCATGTGCCCGCAGGATGAAATGCGTACGCCTTGAAAGGGTTTTTCCTTTAAAAAGCGTTGGCGAATGCTTTGTAGTACGGGCATGTCTTGCAAGGCCCAGTCAATTTGTTTTTTGCCTTGAGGAGCCAAGGTGATATCGTTAATTTCGGGGCTAGGCAAGGTCATAGGCATGGTAAAATCCTTTATGGGTGAGTGGGAGGCATTAGACGGAACCCATTTTAACATAAAGGTATTAAGACAGTACGATTTTGGTGTGATGAGGCGTTGTTTGCTTTGGCGTTACGCCACGTCATCCACGGTGGAAAGATAATCAATTTGGGGGTGATGCTTTTTGAGGAGTTCATGTAAGAGGTTGAAGGTTTGCCCCAAGCTGGTTACCTTTTTGCCATTAATTTCATTAGAAATCTGACCCACGTTGACATGGGGACTAAAATCACGGCTTTGTTTTTTAAGAATGTCTAAGCTTTTACGAAGCTTGGCTTCTTGCTTGTATTTACCGTTTTGGTTAAACGCCGCTGAACCATGGTAGGCAAAATCATTGATACCTTGCAGTAATTGACGGTTGAGTGTGTTGCGTTGGATTTTGTGTCGCATGATATCACGATATTCATGCAAAAAGGTTTTCCATTCGTCAAAGGTGAATAAACGGGTGGGAACGGTTGCGGTATCGCCTGAATAGTCGTGCGGTTCTTGAGAGGCGATATGTAAGAATTGCCGTAAGGCGCGTTCGGCTTCTCCCTGTTTTTTTTCTTTGATGAGTGTACGCATTTTAGGCAGGTAGACCAAGCGAGCCAAGCGAGACATGCCGTTGCCCATGGGGTAATTGCGGGCATCCGCGCTATGGCGTTCGACATACATTTCTAAGAAGTTTTCGCTCATATTGGTCAAGGTCTGGACTTTTTCGTTTTGGTGCCGTCCTGCTTTACGGAAGTTTTCAAGCAAGGCCCTTACCACCATTTGGGTTTGTTGTACGGCTTCTCCCTGTGTTTTAAACCCATAATCCTTATAAAAATCTTTCTTGTAGCGTTTGTCTTTGGGGTCACGCAATAATTCTCGATGTAATAGAACCACATCAACGCCTTGTTCGCGTTTTTCTTCTAAATGTTTGGCCATGCGCGCGCGTTTATAGACATTTCCCCCGTATTCATCATAATAATTCATGAGGTTTTGAATGTAATGGGTCCCTCCTTCGGCCTGCATACGCCGAGAAAGATTCGCTTGTTTGGTTTTGCCATCAGGGCCTTGTAAGCCGAGCATCCATTTGGCGGTGAGCTTGCCTTGGTCATCTTCAAATTTTTTGGCAATCGGATTTTTAAGCCATTTCCAAAAGGCTTCAGCCGAATGAGTACTCTTTTTGGGGTCTGGGTAGCTCAGGAGACTCAAAATGACTCCGCCGCCCAAGAACAGTATGCCCCACTTGGCGACATCATTGATCCACGGCGTACTGTGGTTGACGGGTAAAAGCCCATACATGGTTGGGTTGGGCTCCATCGGTACGACGGGGGCTTCATCGATATGTTCTTCCAAAATAGAAGGATGCGTGTTGATGTAACGCGCATCAGGGGTGCCTGTATAGGGATTCGCCATGGCGTTGACATCCCATGTAGCGGGGATGTAGCTGCTTTGGTTGGGATAGTAGGGTGAGTTACCGTAAGCGGACATCATGATAAGCAACTTTCTTTAGGGTATCTTGAAAAGCGGATTTCATTTAAAAAGAGATCATGGCTAATAAGGCGACGCCTAAGGTTCCTAAAATGGCCATTTGCGCCCAGTCAGAGGCGCTTAAATTGATTTGATGGTCTAAGTGGCGGCGTTCAAACTGTGCTTCAGAAGGCGTCATCCAATCGGTGTTGGGCGATTCGTGAAAACGAGGAGGCAGCGGTAAGGGATAGCCCGCGGGTGCGCCTGTACTATAGCCCCCCCCCGCGAGATAGGGGTTCCCTCCTGGAATGTAGCCCGTGAATGCGCCCACGGGGGGGAGTGGATAGTATGGCACGGGTTTAACGCGTCCTTCTCTTCAAATGGAGTAATCGTAAAGCCTTTGGGTCCTTTGCAGGGACTAAAAGGGCTTCTCCAGCATAAAACCGAAAATCGATAGCGCTTGTGCTAGTGCATTTATGCTCTAAGGCTTGTAACAGAAAGTAACAAAAAAGAAAGTCAGGGTCTGTCGTTGTTTTTATTTAGATGTAGAACAAACCCTGTGTTCTCTGTTCCCTCCCCTTGATGTGTTACCTGTTAAAAAAATACCTCATAACCTAATAGAGAGATCCCTTTCTCATGATGACTTCTTTAAATAATGTCAATAATGCGTCTTTTGAACGTTTACTTAAAACCCTTCGTACAGACAAAGCGTCTAATAAAATCATTGAATCCTTGGCAAATGATGACAAAGTGTCTTTCAATGTCGTTGAAGACAATGTGAAAGACGATCAAATGTACACCACGGAATACGATACAACCAAGCAGACCATGAAGGTCACCTTGAATATTGATGATATTAACCGTGAAGCTAAAAAAGTGGGGATTCCTCCTGAAGTCTTTTTGGCTCAGCAGGCGGGTTCTGTATTGGCAGGCGTTTACCTGCAAGAACAAGCCTTGGCGGATGGAAAAGACCCCAGTGAATACGGTAAAAATGCGGAATTCCAAGTGGCCAAGAATTTGGTGGCAGACGGTATGGTGCGTCGTACCTTGGGCAAGTCTGATCCAAAAATCATTGCCTATTTGGATAAAAACCGTGCCAATATGGCTGAAGTGGTGAAGGCTCAATATGGCAGTGATTTTATTGAAACGAGTGAAAGCGACGCGCTAGAGCGCTTTAAAGCCCTTGGTTTTGTAGGGATGGATGGCTGGGCCGATAAAATTGTCCAAACCTTTGGCACCAAGCCGTCGCTTGAATCGAAGTCTCTAGAAGAAACAGACAAGACGGATAAGACTGAAAAATCAGAAAAAGACGATGAAGTCGAAGAAACAGAAACGACGGATGACACCGACGAGACTGCTGAGACTGAAAAAGCCGAAAAAGCCGAAAAAGAAGCCAAGGCTGAAAAAGAGGCTAAAGACTGGATCCCTGGAATCCCTAATTGGCTCTTGGCCGCGGGTGGCGGTGGCTTACTGGGTTACTTCTTAGGGGGTTCGGGTAAAACGGACGCCAAGGAAGTCGATCAAGTCGCCGTGGCCGCTCAACGCGAATTGGATGCCAATCGTTTACAGTATCAACAGCGTGAAGCCATTTTAAAGCAACAGTTATTACAACAGCAGTCGGCCCTTCAAGCGGTGCTGGCTAAGGCGGCGTCTAATACCGCGACGCCTATTGTGACACCGACGTATCCCATCACTACGACCACTACCGCGGTGAACCCTGTTTCGTCGACGCCTGTGACGTATGCGGTATTGCCCACCCCCGTGAATCCTACAGCCTATCAAAATGATTGGACTTAAATAAGGAAATTTTTTAAACTTTCATTTAGATACCATTAAACACGGAGCGTCTTTAGGAGGCTCTGTGTTTTTATTAAGGCACGCATTTAAGGTTCTGTATAACAGACGGCTTGCGTGTCGGTTTCGTAAATACACACTTTTTGGGTGTCTGGAATCTGCACACGGACTTCACGGAAAATTAAACGGGCCATAAACTCCGCACTGGGGCTTTCATTCTTAAATTCAGGCAGCGTGTTTAAATCTTGGTGATCAAAACGATCGAGAATCGCGTCGAGTACGGCTTTCATGTCTTTGAAATCAATGGCAATATTGGCGTCGTCTAAGGTGTTCATTTGGACATAGAGACGGACTTTATAGTTGTGTCCGTGAGGCGTGGCGCATTTGCCGACGTAATTGAGTAAATGGTGTGCCGCCGAAAAGTGGCGCTCTAGCATAAGTTCAAACATTCAAAGTAATCCTTTTTAAATCATGACTGATACCATTTAAAAGCTTGAAAAGCGTATAGATGTATTCTAGGAGCCTAGACTCGCAGAGGTGTGAGCTGTACATAAAGTACATAAGCACCTCGAGAATCGTAGCGACAACGAAGACGTCAGGCGCTATTTAATCTTTTAATTGGTATGAGGGGTAAGGGAACCCTCCATGGCTAATGCTAGCACAAAGAGAGGTCCTAAATCCAGTGGAAATCAAAAGGCAACGCTTGCCTAAAGAAGGGTCACCTCGTTACACTGGGGTAAAATAGATGAGGGTTCCTTATGCGACGTGGGTCGTTTAAAATCGTAGCCAGTATGCTTGTCGGGGTGCTTATTGTCCTGATGAGTGTGCTGTTGTGGCAGTGGCGTTATATTTTGGTGTTTGATGCCTTGCCTCGTCATATTCCTGTTTTATTAAAAACACCGCAAGCGTTTCTAGGCCATCCACCCGAGTGGTTACGGCAGAGCTGGGGAACGTATAAAGCCACCTTTTTACAAGCTGATGGACGGATTCAGGATCCTGATAATCACGGCATCACTACCAGTGAAGGGCAAAGCTACGCCCTGCAACAGGCGGTATGGCTGAATGATCAAGCCACCTTTGACCGCTTGTGGCAATGGACGCGAGATAATCTACAAGTGAGTGCATCGCATCATTTGTTTGCGTGGAAATGGGGGCAAAAACCGTCGACCACGCAGTGGGGAGTCTTGGATGAAGGGGTGGCGGCGGATGCGGATCAGGACATGGCCTTTGCCTTATTGATGGCGCATGAACGATGGAAGTCCCCTGCGTATAAAAAAGAGGCCTTGGCTATTTTAAAGGATCTATGGCGCCGTGAAGTCGTGGATTCCGCGTGGGGGCCCGTTTTATTGGCAGGGGATTGGTATCGCTTTAATCAGCACGTACCGAATGTCGTTTTATTAAACCCTTCTTATGGCTCGCCCGCGTTGTATCGCGTCTTTGCCGCCGTAGACAAGGAACATCCGTGGGAGGCTTTAGGTCAAAGTATCTACCGTATGTGGCAGGCGTCCTTTGCCCTGAGTCAGATGGGGCTTCCGCCAGACTGGGTGTGGTTTGATCGTCAAAAAGGGCGGATTTATCCTAAGCAGGACGATAAAACCTATCACGGTATGAGCAGTCGTTACGGATATGAAGCCTGTCGACTGCCTTGGCGTCTTTATTTGGATGTCGCACTGACGCGTGCGTATCACTTAGCGAATCCAACGGGTGAAGCCTTGCTTAAAACCTTTAGGCAGCGAGTTTTTCAACAGTTTCCTGAAGTCAGTGACTTAGAAGGCCATACCCTCCAGCCTTTTGGAAGTCCTGCGAATGCGGGCGCCTTATGGCCGATGGTGGTGCTGGAAGATACCGCTTTGTATCAACGCCATGCGCATCAGTACGACTGGCCGAGTGCCTTAAATAATCACAATTATTATGGGCGTAATTGGTTGTGGTTTGGCGTGTGGTTGCAAGTCTTTCAACAAAGTAAACTTCAAAGATCCACCCCGTTACCCCCGCTTCTGCCCGCCCTGACTTATGCGTTGGATCCTCCCGCTTCGTCTTAAACGAATGTTTCAGCGCCTTATGATTTTTATGTTTTTTTGATTTAGGAGACCGCCTGATTATGAAGCTTCCCCATACCGCAGAAGACTTATTATTCCGTGTGAATCATGGGGTGATGCTGTCTCGATTGGATCAATTGATTTTGCCCTTTCAAGTGGGTATTTTACCCAAGGAACAAGGCTTAAGCCAACGTTTACGCTTTAATGTGCGTGTTGCGTCTAAAGAAATGGGGCGCGTGGGGGAAAATTTACAACTCAGTTTCGACTACCGCCTGATTGTAGAAACGCTGGAAATTTTATCTAAATCCCGTCATATTTTATTGTTGGAAGAAATTGCCGAAGAATTGGCGGGCGTGGTGTTGTCCCATCCGTTGGGCTTGGGCTTGTGGGTGCGCATTGAAAAACTGGACCTACTCCCCCATGCGGAAAGTATTGGGATTGAACGGGTTTTTATGAAGTATTAAGGCTTACTTGGCATACCAAGGCATGGTGTCAAAGGCTTCTTGTTCGAGGAGGTTATTTTTGTATTTGGACCACGGTAAAAGGGAGGTCCATTGGACAGGGGAATATTGTTCCCATGCTTTAAAATACAACTCGGCTTTTTGAACTTCTTGAGGACTGAGGGGGCCGTGGGCTTGGGCAGCCTTTTTATAAAATGCTTCGTTAATGATCATAGGGATGTCTTTGGGTTGAACATTTTTTTTGTAAATTAAGGTATACATGGCTTCTACAAAATTTGGCGTGCTCATATTAAACCCATCCACAGGCATGGTTTTTTGCTGGTCTTCTTCGCTTAGTCCTTGCAGGATTTCTTGATGTGCCTTCTGAATTTCTGCTAAGGCGGTGGGTTCTTTTTTGATTTGCGCTGCCATTTTTTTGGCATTGAGTAAGTTTAGACGCTCAAGGCCCTGATGAGGGGAACTGGCCATTAAGATATATTGCTCTAAATGCTTGAGTTCATGGTTCATGATGGGTTCTAAGAGCCATTTTGAATAGACTACGTCTTTCACTAACATGGGATTCAGTGAAAGGTTTCCACTGACGGCGTTTGCTTCACCATACACCAGTGAATTCGCCACGGGTAAGATGCGTAATTGACTCTGCACGCCTTTTTCTCGGTTAAAGGCCTCCATTTTGGACTGGGCTTTTTCATGCGCTTGGGGGGTATAAAATTGGCTTAGGGTCTTGACCCCTAAAGCGCCTAATATCCCGATGCCCGCCCCCACAAATGCCCACTTTAGGGCTAAGCGTTTCTGGTAGGCTTTGAGTTTTTGAACGGCTTCTTTGGCGCTTTCTCTTAGTTTTTCTGGGTGGAGGCCTTGCTTATGGAGTTTTAGGGAAAATTCTTTTGAGGCCTTTGATTCTTTTAAGGGCTTTGATGAGCCTTTATCCCTCTTGGAGTCCCAAGCGGCCTTGATGATTTGGAAGGAGGGGATCAAGCCAGCGAAGAAACTAATATTGAAGACCAACCAAGCAGAAGGATTTTGGGAAAAAGCGTTATTCAATGTTTCACCTAGAGAAAGGGGGCGGTCGGCTACTGTGGTCTTTTCTAGGTCTTGGGCCTCTTGACTGATTTTAGCGATCAGTGGGGCCTTTGGTACGGATCCATAAGCAGGAACCAGAGTAGATAAAGGGGGTGGAACTTGATTAGGCAATCGCTGAGACATCATCAAAATACTCCAAATTCAGGATACATACACGCATAAAAACAGGGAAATGATTTAATGTGCGCGCTAGCACAAAGTGTTGGGTGATGTGGTTTTATACGTATATAGGTATTTTTGGTATTGTAGAACTATAAACAATAGGTGATCTTTCTCATGACGCGTAAAGCAAAACCCACACTTCCCACAGACAAGGGCTTTGATGCTTCTTTAAGTATGCGTTATGCTGAAGAATTGCGCCAACGTCAAGGGGCTGGTGGCTTTGGTGTCTTTAATCAAGGGAGCCATAATTTACAGGCCAATGAATTGTTGATGTCTAATATGGTGATGCAAGGCTTAAATAACTTGGCTTATGTGACCCTTAAAATGCAAGAAGACGCTCGGCCCGCTTTACAAATGATCCCCGTTTCGGCGGACTAGCTGGGTGCTTCGTCGCGTTTGATAAGATGATTAGGCCGCTCGTTTAAATGGTATTACAACGGGCATAGAGCTTCACTTGCACATCCACCAATTCGGCACCGAGTTCCGCACAAAGGCGTTGGGCTTCTGTGTAAATCACGGCACTTTCAAATTCTTTGGTGCTATTGCAATCCACACAAATTAAGTGATGATGCGGTGCTTCTTCATCGCGAATAAGTTCATATTGTTTCATGTCTTCGCCAAAGTCGACTTCTCGTAAAACCCCATGGCTAGCGAGCAATTTTAGGGTACGGTAGGACGTGGCCAGTGAAATATCTACATTTTCGCGTTTTAAACTATTGTAGACGTGCTCCGCACTAATGTGTTCGCCATTGGGAAGCGCGTAAAAAATATCCAAGACCCGTTCACGCTGGGGGGTCAGGCGTAAGCCTTTTGCTTTTAGCTCACGAATCAGTTCGGCTTTGTTTTGTGTGTTCAAAGGCATTGGGGTCGCGTTCTCTGTGTTTTGACGGAGTGGGTGAAATACCTTTGACTGACCTGAGAGGTGACGTAAAGGTACTTTCAGAGTATAATACAAATGTCCTTGAAAAGTATATCACAGTCTTTGGGAAGTTGACCCCCTCTTTAGTATTCTTTGGTCGTCGTCGTGGGGATGACTTTATTATCACATGAAGGTTTATGTTTATGCATGTTTTCCCTTTTTCGTTGTTTATTCCTAGTTTGGGGATGGGTGAACTTTTATTGGTCTTGGCTTTGGTTTTATTGCTGTTTGGACCTGGAAAGTTGCCTCAAGTGGCTCAGTCTTTGGGGGAAGCCTTGCAGCGCTTTCGAAATGGTACGCTGAAGGAAGACAAGCCTCTTTCGACGCCGTTGGAGGAATCTTCCTCTTCGTTAGCGCCTGCTCCTTTGCCTTCGAAGGAGGAACCGCCTGTTTCTTAAAGGCAATGGTGCGTGTGCTTCACTTACATGGGTGGACAGGGGATTTCTTGCTTCATGACTTCGCGGCCTCTTTCAATCAATTTAATGAAAAAAGCCTTTTCTATTGGCGTGATCCGTTTATGGAGGATCTTTTGGCATCTTCCTAAAGGCGTTTTGGTGACTTTGGGAGTCTGGTTGGGACTGGTGGCTTTTGTGAATGTCGGCTTGCTTTTTTGGGATCCCCTTCCTGTGGCGCTGCCTGTTTTGAATCAATGGTTCGAGCAGAAACATCAGTCTCATCTTGAACTACAGGGCTTGCGGGTATTTGTTTTGCCGTGGGGAACGGTGTTAACCAAGGCACGGCAGCTAAAATGGCAGTCGACGACTCAGCAGGCCAAAGTGCCCAACTGGCAGATTCAGGCGGAAGGGGCAACGGTTCCTTTACATGTGTGGCGCTTTTTTTTAGGAGGCCCCACCGCCTTATTGGGGACCTTTCACGTCAAGCAGGTCACGGCGAATAGTCAGGGGAATGAGGGGCTCCGCGCCTTTAAGTCGGTCTTAGATACCTTTAAATCCAAGCCTGAATCGAACCCTTCTCCCTTGGGGGAACATATTAAAGTTCATCTTGATGGGGCGACGGTTACGATTGAAGACTTAGCAGGGAATCGTTTGCTTCGTCCGAATACTTACGAACTGGGGCTTGAAAAAACGGAGGTCAATTGGCATCGAACGCCTCAACGGCTTCGTGTGGGTATGCAGCATTGGCGGGTGAAGACGCCTGATGCTCAACGGGCTTTTTCTGTGGGTAAGCCTGCCGTGTTTCGAACCCTTGTATCGGGAACGGCGAAGGGTGACTTGTATTTAGGACCGTGGATTAAAGCGTTTCATGTGGAAGCGCATCGCCCCCCTGATGCCTCACTTTTTTGGAAGGCCTTACATGAATCAGGTTGGTTGGACGTGTCGCTTAACACGGGGGCGTGGTCTTCTCTCTTCGTTAAAAAACCGCTTCTTGCATCTCCGTACATTCAGCCTGCTTTACGGATGAGTTGGCGTGGGAGCCCCTTATTTTATGAGTCTGCGTTAGCCATAGAAGGGCATTTGATGCCTCAAAAAGAGGCCCATCTACAGGTGCTCGCTCAGTGGATGCCTCCTGCAAAGGGTACGCCTTTAGGGGGATTACAGTTGACCAAAATACAGTTGACGCACCCTCAAGGGGCCTTGTCTTTAAACGGAAATATAGCGCCACAGTGGACGAATCCAACCCCTTTGAAAGAAGCCTTTAAACGTTTAGCATGGCAGTTGAGCGGAAATTTTGACTTGCAAGCCCAGTCTACTTTAAACGCTTTGCAGAAGGAATTGGCGCGTCAAGGATTAAGCTGGCAGGCAGGGCATTTGCAGGCCAAGCTGGATTTAAAAGGCCTTGGGGTACAGGCGTCCACCTCTCAAATGAAGTTTAAAACGGTGGAACCCTTACAGGTTGTTTTTTCAAAAGCCATTCGTATGGGAACCGTTACCTTTCCTAAGGCCACGCAAGTGCAGGGGTTGGAGGTGGAAGGGGATGTGACGCCTGAGCAGGTGGCGTGGCGTCAGGCGAAAACGGATTTACGCGTGGCGATGGATGCTCCCCCTGTTCGATTGAATTCAGAAGGGGTCTTTCATTTTAAAAATCAAACGATTCATCTACAAGCGGATTCTCCTGTATTGACGGCCCCTCACTTGTCTGCCTTTTTAAGACGCAACCCTCACTTGGTCCCCCCCCCCTACTTTGCCTTATTGGCCCAGCCTTCATGGAAGGGGGGCGCCTTTCAACCTCATTATCAGCAAGACACGGCAAAAGATACCTTGTTGCTTCATACCGATATTAAAGCGATGTTTCCTCACCCTGAGCGAGGGGAGTCTTTGCCGTTGAAGCTTGAAGGACACCTTAAACTCTATAATACGCCGCAGGACCACCTTTTAGTGGTTGGGGACTCCCTTAAAGAGCAAATGGCTAAAATTCAGGTGGGAAATCAAGCCCCTATAGAAGGCAATTACCTGATTCATCTTTTGAATGAGGCGCAAGAAATACGACTGCACTGTCCTTCCCAAGCCTTAGAACCTGTATTGGCATGGGTAAATCACTTAGGGGTCACTTTGCCACAGGTGGCCAAGCCGAAAGATACCCTTGGGGTGAAGCACATCAAGCTCTTTCTAAACAAGACGACCCCTCGTTTACTGGAATTGAAGGAGGCGGTCTTGAATTTAGGAGAGCTGGGTCAGATGAAGGCCTCCGCCTTGTGTCAGTCGCAATGTGATTGGCAGAGCGATGGGCACTTGGATTTACCTCAGGTCTTTAAGCGATTAGGGGTATCCGTGCCGAAGGTGAGTGTATTAAAGGGGAAGGCCCATTGGCAGTTGCACGGTCAAAGCCATGCGCAAAAAGGGACGCTACAGGCCTTGTTGGGGGATCTACAAGTCGATGATCTTCGTTTGCGTTATCTTCAGCATCCGCAATTGATTCAAAGTCCGCGAATTGCTTTGCACGCCAAGGGGTCTTCATGGTTGCTGGATCCAAACATCTTAGATTGGGGGCCCTTTCATGCCACTTTTCAAGGACAAGGCACGCAGGGGATTGGGGCGGGCCACTCGTCTCATTTGTCTTTGCGTTTAAAGTCTTTATTTTTAAAAAATATCTTTTTTACTCCTGGAGATGAAATGCAATTTGCCTTTCAGGATGCCACTGCGTATGAAACGCAGCAGGCTCAGCGTTGGCAAGCGTGGTGGAAGGGCTTAAAGGTTCAATTGCCTGAACGGGTGAATCCAACGGGGCAGATGGATCTGGATCTCAGGCTGGATGACGGCAAGCCGACGGCTCAATTTGCTTTAAATCAGGTGGGGGGGTACTTCCCCACCTTGGCGCCTGAACCTTTTTCGCGGGTGACGGGCACCTTTGAATATGGTGAAGGCAACCGTATTCGTTTAACTGAAGCGGGTTTGAAGGGGTATTATGGACTGAGTCCGTGGGATGCGACGAACTTAAAAATGACGGCAACGCCTGCAGGGGTCGTGATAGATGGTCGCTTTGTCTTAGATTTACATCCACGGGAATTGAATCGTTTCATGGCGCTTTCCGCACAGACACAAATGACCCATTATAATTTGAGTACGCACGCGGTGATGGATGCTGCTTTGAACTTGCCTCAATGGAATTTGACGCATCCCCATAGTTCGGGTAAAGCGCGACTTTCTGTGGATGTTGAACCGATTCAGGAGGCAACACCAGTCCCGCTTGAAGCGCCTGCGCCTTTTTTGAAAAGCGTGTCTTCTTTACGAATGGATCATGGCGATTGGGAACTGGAACAGGGGGAAATTTACCCCTTAGGCATGAAAAATCCTATTTATATTCAAGCGTCTTTAGATGCCCCTGAAGCGATTCGTCACTTGTTTTCATCTCACGCGCGTATTTGGACGCCTCAGCCCTTGCAACTCAAGCAGTTGCAATATAATCAACAGTCTCCTTATAGCACAGGAGAAGTTTTTACCGATTTGGCGTGGACCTCCGCCAATGGAGCGCCTGTAGGGTCCATTGTGTTTAAAGGCATTGAAAGTCCTCTCTTGAATGTGGGGGACCTGACGGGGAAAGTCACTTTGGCAGAAGATCATGCGGGCATTCATCTTCAATCCTTTAAAACCCAGCAAGGTTCTACCGTTAACTGGAAGGCTGAAATGTCGTTACCACAGGCTTTGCCCTTTCAATTTAAAGAAAGTCATGTGCATTCTGCCTATTGGGATTTAAATGATTTAAGCAGTAGTTTAAATAAGCAAGTTACGTTTTGGCTCGCCCCCTTCAAGGAAGGGGAAGCGGAAGTCGCCCAGTGGCTCCCTCAGTATCGGGTGACCTATCCCTTTGAATTACGCAATTCTTTATTGACGTGGGACATGGGCGTTTTTCAAAACATCGCGGTACAAGACGGTCAAGGGCTCATCAATCTTTATCAGAATGGGGTGCTTCAGTTGGAGGATACCCGTTTTAAAATTGTGGAGGGGGATTTACTCATGGCCTTGACCATGGATCCCTTCAATAATAATGCAACGTCTCTAAAATTGCAGGCGCAGAATGTACCCGCCAACCCTGTTTTTTATGGATTAACGGGGGTTCAACAGTTGGTGATTGGTAAATTGAATGGGGGCTTTGAATTAGGGACTTCGGGAAGTACACCAGATGATTTTTTGAGAAATGCGAGTGGAAAATCCTCCTTGACCATTTCAGAAGGGCGGATGCCTGAACTAGTGACGGTGGAAAATATCTTGTCTAAGGTGTCCATTGTACGGGGCGGTTTGCTCAACTTAGATTTGTCTGATGTGGGGACGTTTTTAAAACGGGTGGATAAAAATAGCCCTGCGATTTCAGAAACGTATCAAGCCGATGTGCAGGTGGTCAATGGGCTTTTGTTGACCAATTATTTTGTCACGGCAGGGGAGCGTATGAATCTCAACGTCAAAGGCAGTTTGAACTTACTGAGTCAGCAGAGCCATATGATGATTCGTGCGGATATCTTGACCAATCAAAAAGGTTTAAGTCCCTCTCAATTGAATATTCGTAAAATTTTACGTTACTTACCGATTATCGGGCATTTGCCCCATCGATCTTATGGTTTGATTGATTATATTCCTGTGGTGGGGTATATTCCTGCCTTTGGATTTAATACGCAAGACACGAATATGTTTTATGTACGTGTGAACGGGAAGCTAGATAATCCCAAAGATTTTGAACTGCCTCAGTGGGTGAATGGCGCGGAGCATTTTAAGAAATGGTCTTATAACTTAAAGGATCGTCCCTTGTCGCCTGAAGGTTTGCCTAAATAAATCCCTCGCTTTTTTCTCCCCCTTATATAGAGGAGCCTCTTGCAGGCTAGTCCTCCCCTCTTCGAAGGGGGATTCATAGTCTTGAATATCTATAGATGAGGTTTTGTTCTATGCACGCTCAACAAGCTCCTTCTGGTCCCCCTCCCGCGGTCTTGATTTTTTTAAAGTCTTTGGCCACTCCGTTGGTCTTGTATACGGCCAATACACAGGAAACCTTTCAAGAAATTAAGGAGGCGATGAAGCTTGCGAAGCCTTCAGCCCCCAAGTTAATTGAAAAAGAAACCTTGGGGCCTTTAAAGATCGTCTTTTTTTGGGACACTGAAATTGCAGGCGCTGCCCTTCAAATGGAAACGCCTCCTCCGCCTCCTCCGCCTGGAACGATGTCTGCGTCGTCTCGTTTGCCTTTGAACCCTTCTTTAAAAGCGGGTTTACCTCCGTCTCCCCCCTCCCTCAAAAAATAGCGCGTTTAAAAATAGAATCTTTTACAATTTTTAAGAGATTTTTAGTATTGGGGAAAGATCGTCTCCATTGAAAAGCGGAACTTTTTTGTTACAGTCTTTTCTTTCCTTCAAAAGCAGGCGTACAATAGAGCCATATCGGTGAAGCAGTGTTTCATCTGAACGTGCAAAGGGGCTTTGCTTGTCGTCTTTCTTGCGTTTACAGTCTTTACATTTTTGGAGCGTGGGCTGTCTTTTAAGTCTTCTGTTTTGGGTGACTACGGCGGGGGCTGAAACAGTCGTGCAGACGCCTACGGAAGAAATGAAGCATATTTTGGTAAATCTGCATCAACGTTATGCAGAAACGGTGCAGGAAAATGCCAAGTTGTTGTCGCAAGTTCAGGTACTTCAACAAGAAGGAACTCTAGCCAATACTCCCTCGACCCAAGGCAGTGTCATGGTGGAGACGGCCTTACAGAAACGGCTAACGGAAGCGACTCAAGCCCTTGAAAATGCCATTCAAACGATTCAAAATCAACAACGTCAAATTGAAACGTTGAGTGACCGTGTCAATACGCTACAGTCTTTACAGATGGAGGGGGTGGTGACACTAACGGGCGAAGAAGAAACTCCTTTGCTGCCTCGATTGAATTCCCCCACCCTTCAAACGACTTCTTTTCAAGGAAAGCCTCTGGGAGGAGCCGCCACGATGCATACGCCTTCTCCAGAGGTGACGCGTTGGGTGAATCAAGCCACGACCTTACGGAAAGCGGGGCGCTATGTTCAAGCGGAAGCGTGCTTAGAAAAGGCCTTACGGGTGTCGCCTCAAGAGGCCACGATTTATTATAATCTAGGGAATCTGTATGCGGCAGAGCAGGCGCTTTTGAAGGCTAAGAATGCGTATCTCAAGGCGTTGAATCTTAAACCTGATTTTGTACAAGCTTATTATAATGTGGGTTTAATTTATGACCGTTTAAATGATGCGCCTAATGCACAATGGTATTTAAAAGAATACTTGCAACGGGTCCCCAATAGTCCGCATCGGGCGGATATAGACGCTATTTTGTCGAAACGTGTTGAATAAGGGACGACGTTGGAAAGGCTTATTTTTGAGTGAGGGGTTTGTGTTAGCATGTCTGTATACGTGTTCATCGGAGGCTTTTGTTATGACGGGTCCCGCTGTGGATGAAAAGCAAGCGTTTCATCCGACCGATTTTGTTCAAATGATTGACGCTTGGGCGGGGTATCAGGTTCGGCCTGTACAAATTCGGATGATGCAAGCTGTTGAAGCCGCTCTTCATCATGGGCATCACTTGATGGTGGAAGCGGGGACGGGAGCGGGGAAATCCTTTGGCTACTTGTTGCCTGCTTTATTACAGGGCAAACGTCCTATTGTGATTTCAACAGGGAGCATTGCCTTGCAAGAACAATTGCTTTATAAGGATGTCCCCGCCTTAGCGCATCACTTATATGGGAATGAATCTCATTTAAAGGTGAGCTTGGTCAAGGGGCGTGGGAATTACTTGTGTATCCATAAGCTGGAAGAGGCGCAAGAGGCCTTGGGGCAGATCAGTCCGCGTGAACATTTAGACACCCAACAGGCGCGTTTGACGTTTCAATCCCTTCGCACTTCAATTTACGAAGGTTGGGAAGGCGATCGGGCAGACTTGGAGCAGGAAGTGCCCGCTAAGCGTTGGAAACAAGTGGCGAGTGATGCAGAAGATTGTTTGGGTTGGCAATGTCGTTTTTATGATCAAAATCCGTATCGTTTGGCACGAGAACACGTTGAAAAGGCGGACGTTATTATTACCAATCACGCGTTGTATTGTCAAGATCTAATGAGTGGGGGGGCCTTGTTACCGCCTCATGATTTGGTTATTTTTGATGAAGCGCATAGCTTGCAAAGCTACGCCATGAATACCTTTTCTACCCGTATTGGTCGTTATCGATCCCAACAACTATTGGGGAAAATTAATAAGCAACTCATGCCACTGCCAGATGATTTAATGTGGGCTTTGAAGGAAGCGGAAGCCACTTTAATGCATCAATTGTTTCAAAAAGCGAAGCAACAATCAACGATTCGTTTGTATGACGATGAAGCCTTTAATGAAACGATACGGATGATTCAAGGGGTTTTGTATGAGGTGTTGCATTGGGTCAATGCGTTAGACGTGTTCAGTCTTCCAGACATGCCTGTGGAGACTAAAAAACAGCAGTTGAAGGCGCAGCAATTTGAAAAAATAAAAGAACAATTACAATCTTTGATTGAAGCGTGGGGGTTTTTCCAGCATGAATTGGCTGCTGCTGACGCCTTAGATCGTGTGAATTGGGCAGAGATTGATCATGAGCGTTTGAATTTTCAACTTGTTTCAACCCCTTTGGATTTGGATGTGTTACTCCGTCAACGTATTTGGGATCATAAGCAGGCGATTTTAACCAGTGCGACCCTTTCAGTGCGTCAAGGTTTACGGTATTTCAATGATGCTTTGGGACTAAACGCTTCGGGGGTGAATGAAGCAGGCGTCGTGGATTTGCTTTATACGCAAGAATTGGTTTTACCTTCTGCCTTTGATACTAAGACTCAAATGCTAGGCTATATTCCCACGGTTGACGCTTTGCCAGAAATGCCACAAGCGCAAGGGTACTGGACGGCCTTGGCGGAGCAAATGAGTTTACTATTGGAAGCAAGCCAAGGGCGCGCGTTTATCCTCTTTACGAGTCATTCCGCTATGGACCGGATGGCCCATGAATTAAGTCTACGAACCCCTTTCCCTATTCGTAAGCAGGGGGATTTCCCTCGGCAACGCTTGATTGAATGGTTTAAAACGACGCCTCACCCTGTTTTACTGGGGACGTATACCTTTTGGGAAGGCATTGATATCCCTGGGGATCAGTTGTCTTTGGTGATGATTGATCGTTTGCCCTTTACCGCGCCTGATGAACCTATTCATCAAGCCACGGTAGAACGCTTCAAAAGGCGTGGTGAAGATTGGTTTCATCATTATGCGTTGCCTCAAGCCATTATTAAGTTGAAACAAGGGATGGGGCGTTTACTGAGAACGCCTGAAGATCGAGGCGTTTTAGCTTTGCTAGATACCCGTTTACGTAGTAAAGGCTATGGGCGTTCGATTTTAAGTAGCCTGCCTAAAATATCCGTGGTGGAAACGATAGAAGACGTGCAGGCTTTCTTTCAGCAGGGAGAAAAAGCCCCGTCACTTAAGACGAAATAATATCCGTCATTTTACCTTCATCTTCTATGCCTGCAAGAATCAAAGTCGCATATTGACCCGCCTCCCCTTCAGGATCGAGTTCTTGGGCATAGGCAAAATGTTTTTTAGCGCGATCAATTTTATTTTCTTTGAGTGAAGAGGTGGCCACATTGTTGTGACACCAAGGGTCTGAAGGATCCAGAAGCAGTTGAACGTGGTATTGCATCAGGGATTTACTCCACAGTCCTTGTGCGCAGTATACGCGTGCCAGTCCATTATGAATGCGAATATCGTTGGGGGCATAGGGCAGTACCGCTTTTAGAGAGGCTTCCGCTTTAGCGTCTTGCTCCATGGCTTCATAGGCGTGGGTGATATTCATATAGGTTAGCGTGTTACTGGGTTCTAGGGTGAGCGCTTTTTCCCAATAGCGAATGGCTTTTTCTCGTTCCCCATTCAAGGCCAAGCATCCACCCAGTTCATTGAGAATCTGACTATGGAGGGTGGACGGGAAGACGGGACTGGCCAAGGCTTTTTCCAAGGCTTGTATGGCTTCTGTGTAGCGACGATTTAATTTAAGTTGGCGTCCAGCGAGTAAATGTAGCAAGGCATCGTTGGGATGTTCTTGAATTAGTTCACTGTAGCGTTCTGCACGTTTACTTGCGGTGGGGAGTTTTTCGACTTCACTGAGTTGGGTTAAAACGGCATATGGCGTGGCCAACGTAAAGTCGTGGAGTGCTTTGAAATAGAGTGGAGCGTCTTCCGCATTCATAAAGGTGAGCAAGTGGGATGAAATGGTCTTTAAGAGATTATCTAACGCCCAATCGACGGGAGAAAAATCATTTTTTTTGTTGTGTAAGGGTTCAAAATGCTTGAGGGGGAATTCACGTTTCAAGACCCATTCTTTTTCAACCGTGTCATAGAGCAACATTTTTAGAGACAAGTGATCAACTTTGTTGACGTCACTGGTTTGAGGAACCCATTGGACGTGTCCTCCCACCACAAATCGGGTATGGTGGATCCCTGCCAATTGTTTTAGTAACGCATCACTGTTACGGCCGTCTTCCTCAATGGAACTGTGCCTGTCCCATTTTTCTTGCAGGGTGCGGGTCAATCCACGAATGCGGTTGTCTGTCGTGTTATTTTGCCACAGGGAACTATAAAAATTCAGGAGAAAATGTAAGACATCCATAAAGTTAGCGAGATGCGAATCTTCACGGTCGTATGTCCAAGGCAACAGTAAAAGGCGTGTTTCTTCTTGCTGAGGCATGGAAGTATCCATTCTTTTTAATCATTGTAAAGGGTTCATTGGTTCTTTAGCTCTATTTTGACAGATGATACTTAAAAAGACTAGTCTTGGTGAAATAGATTCAATCACTTGAGGTATGAGGACTAAGATTTCATACGTTTTTGTCATACGATCGTCACGGACTCCTCCATTTGTTACAGTTGTGTTACATTTTTTGTTGAAATAGGGGTTCCTATGGTATAGTTATTTACGTACTATCAACATAGTGTTTTACTTAAAAACTTTGTAAAAGAGTAGCGAACTATGACTTTTTTACCTTCTTCAGGTCTTTCTAGAAATCAATTGGGTGTCGATACGCCCACGTCTAAAAACACGTCGGCGTCTCATCGTAATCCTCAAGGAGTGAAACAACCCGTTGAGGCTCCTTCCGCTTCCGAAGTGAAGATGCTTCAGGCATGGGTGAATAATGGGTCTATTACTGCGCCTAAAAATGCGGGACGACAACTCGATTTGATGGGCTAACTCTAACCGCTTCAAGAAGGACGGTTCAATGGGGTAAGCGCAAAGACGTCTTAGTGGTGCGTTTCTACAAGTGCCAAGGCTTCTGGCCCTACTTTAAGTCCGAGATCGTGCTTGCTTTGTTGTAAGGCCGTTTCCGCTTCATTAAGAGAGGTTTTGGCTTCGTTGAGCATGTATTGCATCAGCTGTGTGGCGGTGATGTCTGTATTTGTATTGTTTGTTTGTGTGTTTTTACCTTTTTCTAGGGCGATTTTGTTTTGGGCCAGTTGGTAAGTGGCCTCTAAAATCTGATATTGACTGGCTTGTAAAGACAGACGATCTTCAGCGGCTTTATAGTTGAGATAAAGCGTCAAGAGTTCTTGTTGCAAGGTGTCAACGGCACGCGCGAGAATCACCATGTCTGCATCCGTCACGGGTTTGGTGTTGGAGGTATTACTTTGGGCAATAATGTCATTGACTAAGGCACCCGACAATAAACCCATAGGGGTGCCTGTCATAATGGAGGTCGCCGCCCCGCCCACTTGTGCCAAACCATTGACGACTTGCTTGGTACGACTTTTTTGACGACTCGGCTTGCCGCTGGCATCTTGGCGGCTGAGTTTTTCAATGGCATAGCGAATGGGTTGACTACGATAAACCGCGGCTTGCCAGAGCATGTTTAAATCTTGATTTTGCGTCTCCGCTGCATCTAAGGTGTTTTCTCGAATCCGTTGAGTGGAGGCCGTCCATTGTTGTTCGTGCTGAAGGAGCACCCGTTGTTGCGAAGGGGAAAGACTTTCCATAAAGGCGGTGACTTGCTGGTGATAGTGCCGCTCCAAATTCGTATAGGCATTTTCTTGGGACGCCTTCTGTGAATCCGTCCATGCCGTATTCTTGGACTTCAACACATCTAATTGTTGGGGGGTCACGGGGGAGGCTTGCATAAGTGGCATGGAGCAAAGCACGCTGACGCCTAAAAAGAATAGACTCAGAAGAGGCGCCCCATAAAAACGAGGCGTGATGAAAGCGGTCATAAGGCAGCATCCTCCATTAAGGGGAGTGCAGGATTTTCCCCATTAGGCTGGCTTTGGGGCGACTTGGGGGGAGTCAAAACGCGAGGGGTTTCACTTTGAAAAACGCGTGATTGCGCGACTTCTTTTTTCACCACAGGGGTTTCTAGCACCACATGGGACGCGTGAGGACGAATCCCAATGGCGAGTGTGTCAACGGCATTGGCCCCTGCGATACGTTCTAGCTGAATACGGGCGTCTTGGGCTTGGGTTTCCACTTTTTGTAACTGCGCGCGAAATTTATAATAACGCTGAATGGCTAAAAAACGCTGCGTGGGGTCATGGTCCGCTTGAAATTTTTGAAAATGCGCTTCTTCACGGGCTTGTTCATTTTGTAATTGATTCAGCATAATCAGGGCCGCTTGGTAACGGTGGTATTCTTCCACCAAACTTTCTTTTAAATCGTCAATTAAATAAGACAGTTGAATATGTTCCGTGGGACTTAAGTCACTAATGGGTTTGTTGCGCCCCATCACGAAATTTTGAGCCACTTGACTGCCGGTCATCACGCCCATGCTTTCATAGCCCCCAATGGGGGCCACGGTGCTGCTGGCCAAGGCGGCTCCTGTAATCAGGACACTCAGCGTTTTTCGTAAAAATTCGCTGGAATGGGTCATATGCCGTTCAGGAGGCAACGCAATCTTTTCCAAGGCAAAGCGCACGACTTCGTTACGTTCAATGGTGGCTTGCCATAAATGCTTTAAATCTGCTTCCGCCACTTCGTTTTGAAGTTGAATTAAGGTGACACTGGCCCCTAAGGCCTCTGCGTCTTTAATGGTTTTAACCGAAAGGCGGGGAACTAAGGCGATATTGGCTTGGGGCGCACGGCGTAAGGCATCCAAACTTTGAGGGGGGGACACGCCGTCTAGGGTGACGACGTCTTCTTTTTCGGTGGACGGCCACCCCAATGAGCCAGCAGTGGCTTTTGCGGAGGGGACCACAATTTTGTCATACGGGGTGAGCAAGGCGGGGACAAAGCTTAGGCGCGTTTTTGGGGGACTTGTGGGTTTGAAGAGGCGTGCTTCTAAAGGTGGGGGAGATAGACTCAAAAGCAGGACAAGGCCAAGCAACACGACAGGCCAAGGCCACGCGTGAACCGGAAAGACTTCAAAAGCAGGACAACTGATTTTCTTCATAGGCGTCTATTATAGCACGCACCGTGAATAAACCAAGCCTTCCCCCGCCTACAAGTCCCTCAATAAAGGGACTTGTTTTCAGACGTTTTAAAATTTTTAAGCTTACCCCTGCAGGTTTAGGCCTTTCTCAGCGTTCTCACGCTTTATTTCTTCCCTTATTGGATTCCACCAGTCGTACTGCTCTTGAGCAGTAAGCTTATCTACGCGAGGGGTTTTGTTGTAAGCATTTAGGGTGCTCCAAGCGTCCTCTATTCCTTGTATATCTTGTTTGGGGTTTCCAGTAAGGGGAACCCCGAAGGAATCTACAATGTGAAGGGTCCCTTTTGGGTGTGTTTCGTATATTTTAGTATCGGTAACAAATTTTGATTTTTCTAAAACCCTACTGGGTTCAATTGGCTCTCCATCCTTGTCTTTGGCCACTCGTGTAATGATTTTTTCTAAATTAATCCCTGTGTTCTTTTCAGAAGCAGATAAAGCACGAGCCTCCTCCAAATCCGTGTGAAGGCCGCCAAAAACGGTTTTAAATTTAAAGCTGGGGAGAAGCTCTTCCCCCGACGTGGCGCTTTGTTTAGGATTAAGGATAATCCCTCCCTTGAAGGGGGTCTCTAATCTTGTGATGTAATCGACTTTGTTTTTGAGTGTTATCAAATTTTCACCAGTCCATCCATAGAACTTGTTTAATTGCCTCACTACTTTAGCGTAGTCATAGTCAAAAGATCCGTGCAGCAGAACTTCATAGAAATCCGGTTGACCTGGAAGCGGCATTTTTTTGGGGTGGGGCGTCCGTCCTACCCATTGCATTCCTTCACGCTGATGGTTGGCCTTGGGGGCCATGCGGGGCGTGTTGGACGAGTAGGAGGAAGCGGGCGAATAGGGCGTTGGGGAGATCGACATGAGTGTTTAGACCTTATACGGTAAGTTTTCTCAAATGAAGGATGGCACAACCGAGTTCCCAAAAGGCTTGCCAATGTTCTCGCTTTCGTTCATAGCGTAAAACTAGCTTCCGAAAACCTTCCAACCAAGCAAAGGTCCGCTCAATGGTCCACCGTCCTTTGTAAATATCAGGCTTGGGGGTCCTCACTTTTGGCTTGTTTTTGAACTGTCGCTTGGGAATCACAGGCGTTAATTTTTTGTGCCGTAACTGCCGACGAAGCCGCTTGCAATCATAGCCTTTATCTGCCACAATGTAGCTGTTGGCGGGGATTTCCGCTAAAATGTGACCGAAGGCATGTCGGTCATGCCGATTCCCTTTTTCAATATGAATCGCCTCAGGCAAGCCCGCTTCATTGGCAATGAGGCTTACTTTCGTGCCCTTTAATTTTCCTGCTCGTCCAACGCAATCGCCCTTTTTTTGCCGACTTAATCGTCGCATCGAGATAGTAGATTTCTTTGGTTTTTTCTTGAACTTCTTGCTTTTTTTGTTTGAATTGCTTGAATAATGCTTCAAAAAACCCTTCTTTTTGCCATACTTTAAACCGGTCAAACACCGTCATTTTAGGGGGAAAGCAAGGCGGAAGCTCTTCCCATCTGCAATTGGTGGATAAAACAAAGAGAATCGCTTCTAAAATTTCACGGTTTCGGGTTCTTGGTCTTCCCATTTTCTGCTTGGGAATATGGGGTTCAATGAGCGCCCATTGACTGTCAGTTAAGGGTTTATAGGCCATTTTCAAAGGTGTCCAAAACAAATAATAACACCCCTTATTTTAACACAAACTTACCGTATTGGTTCTACCTTTCGGGTGAGTTATGTAGAGGGAGGAAAAATAGATTACAATAAATCTATTACGTGCATAAAGCCCCCTCAAGCCCAAACGGTGCGCTTGAAAAATAAAGTGTTACAAAATGATACAAGACGCTTCGTTTTTCAATCAGGAGACCTTATTTCTTTTGCGTGCGCATCTATTATGGACTGAAAGGAGAGATTCACCACGGGGGGACTTGTTTTTTATCGTGCATGTAATAGAATCACATTAAGGTGTATGGAGTCTCCTGCTATTTTTAGGAATCGGTAGGAAAAAAGTACATTTTAGTTTTATCCTTTCTGGGCCCAATACTAAAGGAGATTTGATTTTATGATGATGGCTCGTGAAAAATTTAAGCGTGACAAGCCTCACGTGAACGTTGGAACTATTGGTCACGTTGACCATGGTAAGACCACTTCTACGGCTGCTATTACGGCAACCTTGGCAGCAGTCGGTTATGCAGATTTCAAGAAATTTGATGAAATCGATGCGGCGCCTGAAGAAAAAGCACGTGGAATTACCATTTCCACCGCGCACGTGGAATACGAGACGGATGCACGTCACTATGCTCACGTGGATTGTCCTGGTCACGCCGATTATGTGAAAAACATGATTACGGGTGCGGCTCAAATGGACGGCGCGATCTTAGTTGTTGCTGCGACGGATGGGGTTATGCCTCAAACCCGTGAGCACGTCTTGTTGGCTCGTCAGGTTGGGGTGCCTAATATCGTGGTTTGGTTGAACAAATGCGATATGGTGGAAGATCTTGAGTTGATCGAATTGGTTGACATGGAAGTTCGTGAATTGTTAAGCGAATACAACTTCGATGGCGACAATGCGAGCATTATTCAAGGTTCTGGTGCGAAGGCGTTAGATGCTTTGGCCGCGAATCCTAAATTAAAGCGTGGCGAAGACAAGTGGGTTGACACCATTTGGGCATTGATGGATGCGGTTGACGCAGAAATCCCTACGCCTGAGCGTCCTTTGGATATGCCTTTCTTGATGCCGATTGAAGATGTATTCTCCATTACGGGTCGCGGTACGGTAGTCACGGGTCGTATTGAGCGTGGTATCGTCAAAGTTGGCGAAGAAGTTGAGATTATCGGCTTGGGTGACACCCGTAAATCGGTTGTTACTGGGGTTGAAAT
Organism: Vampirovibrio sp.; assembly: GCA_050916035.1. Taxonomy (GTDB): domain Bacteria; phylum Cyanobacteriota; class Vampirovibrionia; order Vampirovibrionales; family JAJTHC01; genus JAJTHC01. Next base: position 632,769 of record CP050876.1, read on the forward strand.
GTTCCGTAAGCTCTTGGATCAAGGTCAAGCGGGCGACAACGTTGGCGCCTTGTTGCGTGGTATTGACAAAACAACCATTGAACGTGGTATGGTTTTGGCAAAGCCCGGAACAATTACGCCGCACACCAAATTTACGGCAAACGTGTACGTTTTGAAAAAAGAAGAAGGGGGTCGTCATACGCCATTTTTCTCTAACTACCGTCCACAGTTTTACGTACGTACCACAGACGTAACGGGTTCTATTACCCTTCCTGCGGATACGGAAATGGTCATGCCTGGGGACAACGTCATTATGACCGTTGAACTCTTGACACCTGTTGCCATTGAAGCGGGGATGCGTTTCGCTATCCGTGAAGGTGGTCGTACCATTGGTGCGGGTGTGGTTGATACCATTATTGAATAGTACGAAGCTGTTTTGAAAACGGCGTTAATTTAAGAAGGTTTAAAAGGAATTATGGCTCAAAAGCAAACAAGTCAAAAACAAAATCGTGTTCGTATACGTTTACAGTCCTATGATCATCGGTTGATTGATACATCGGCCTCTAAAATTGTGGATGTCGTAAAGTCTTCGGATGCGAAGCTGGTTGGGCCTATTCCTCTTCCTACGCAGCGTCGTATTTTCTGTGTCTTGCGTTCACCTCACGTGAACAAGGATTCACGGGAACATTTTGAAATTCGTATTCACAAGCGCTTAATTGATATTATGGATCCTGGTCCAGATTTGGTGAGCCAGCTCAGCAAAGTGGATTTACCAGCAGGGGTTGATATCGAAGTTCGTTTGTAATAGATTAATAAGGTCTTCACTGTAGGCACCCTATTGTGTGGACCTTTTTTACACCATGTGAAAGTGAAAGGATAAGTAGTAGTGACTGCTCCTGGATTTTTAGGACAGAAACTCGGTATGACCCAGGTGTTTGATGAAACAGGGTCCGCTATCGCAGTAACTGTGGTTGAAGTGTTTGACATGACGGTAACGCAAGTCAAAACAGAAGAAACGGATGGCTATAATGCGATTCAAGTCGGTGTGATTGAGGCAAAGGCCAAGCATTTAACCAAGGCTCGTCAAGGGCATTTGCTGAAGAATGAACTTCCTTTGTTTCGTACTTTGAAAGAATTCCGAGTGAGTAAGGCGCTTGTGGCGACTTATTCGGTTGGTGACAAGGTAGATCTTTCCTTTTTGGAAGCAGAAGGTGTTCTTTTGAATTTGACGGGAACTTCTATTGGTAAGGGAACCATGGGGGGTATTCGTCGTTGGGGTCACCATCGTGGGCCCATGTCTCACGGATCAAAAAACCATCGTTTGCCTGGTTCTATTGGTGCGGGTACAACACCTGGCCGTGTATATAAAGGTCTCCAGATGTCTGGACGTACGGGTAATGCAACGGTCACGGTTCAGAATTTACCTGTGGTTCGTTATATTGCAGAAAAAAACGTGGTGCTGGTTAAGGGATCTGTTCCTGGTGCTGAAGGTGGCTTGTTGGTCGCCAAAGTCCGTTAGTTACTAAGATTTAAGTTAAGGTCAAATTTTAATGTCGATTCAATTGAAATCTGTTACATTAGAAGGTCAAGAAAAAGGAACGGTGGACGCATCAGAAGCAGTTTTTGGTGTGGTTTTAAATCGGAATGCCTTGTTTTTGGCTTTGCGTCGTGAGCGTATCAATGCGATGCGTGGTACGGCAAACACAAAGACTCGTTCTGAAGTGAGCGGGGGTGGCCGTAAGCCATGGAAGCAAAAAGGAACGGGTCGTGCTCGGGCAGGATCTATTCGTAGTCCATTATGGCGTGGAGGCGGTGTGACTTTTGGTCCTAAGCCTCGCTCTATTAGTATTGCCTTGAATAAGAAGTTGGTTCGCTTGGCTCATCGTTCTGCGTTGACGAATGCGCTACCTAAAATCTTTATTCTTCATAGTGTGGTTTTGGATCTACCTAAAACGTCCTCTGTGGTGAAGGGTTTGAAGGCATTGTCTATTACTTCTTCAGACAAGGTGCTTTTGGTGGTGTCTAATTATGAGTGTTGTCAGAATTTGCTTTTGGCGACTCGTAATATTCCCTATGTGTCGATTCGTGTGGAATCTGCATTGAGTGTTCATGATATTTTGGCGTCTAGCAAAATCCTGATCGCGGCAGATGCCCTTATTAAAATTCAAGAAAGGCTTGCTGTTTAATGTCTAAAAAAAGCCTGCACCAAATTATTAAAAGTCCTATTTTGACTGAAAAAGCCTTTAGCTTATCTCAAGTGGGTCAGTATGTGTTCGAGGTTGATGCTTCGGTGAATAAAATCGAGCTGGCTTCTGCTTTTGAACAATTATTTCCTGCACGTAAGGTTTTAGAAGTGCGTACGATTCGTATTCCTTCTAAAAAGAAACGAGCAGGACGTAAGCCGACCTATCGTAAACCTTACACCAAGGCCGTCTTCAAAATTGAAGGCGAACCTATTGAATTAATTCCTGGAGTTTAACACCATGGCCACAAAACAACTTAAGCCTACTTCAGCGGGTGTTCGGGGAATGTCTAAAATTGACAATTCTGATCTCACTGCTGTGGCTCCTTATCGGCCGTTATTGTCTGCTTTAAATCAAAGAGCAGGTCGTAATAATAACGGACGCATTACCTGTCGTCATAAAGGATCGGGTCATAAAAAGACCTATCGTATTATTGATTTCAAGCGTAATAAATTAGATATTCCTGCTCGTGTAGAAACCATTGAGTATGATCCTAATCGTAACTGTCGAATTTCTTTGGTCTGTTATGCAGATGGAGAGCGTCGATATATTCTTCATCCAGAGGGTTTGAAAGTCGGGGATTCTATTACCAATGGTAAAGACTCTGAAATCAAGGTGGGTAACACTTTGCCACTTCAGAATATTCCTTTAGGTTCCGTGGTTCATAATATTGAATTGGTTCCTGGTCGTGGGGGTCAAATAGTACGTAGTGCAGGGACTTCTGCTCAATTGGTGGCCAAAGAAGGTAAGTACGCGACCTTGCGTTTACCTTCCACTGAAATGCGGAAAATTTTAATTAACTGTGTTGCGACCTTGGGTGTCTTGGACAATGCCGACTTTAAAAACATTAATTTAGGTAAAGCGGGCCGTAAGCGTTGGATGGGCGTTCGCCCTACCGTGCGTGGTTCTGTTATGAACCCTTGCGATCACCCACACGGAGGAGGAGAAGGAAAATCACCTATTGGTCGACCTTCGCCTGTAACCCCTTGGGGTAAGCCAACGCTGGGTAAAAAGACACGAAACAATAAGAAGTCGTCTACGAAACTTATTGTGCGTCGTCGTCGTAAATAATATAAGGGTTCTATTTTATGGCACGTTCTTTAAAAAAGGGAGTGTATGTTCACCCCAAGCTTCAGAAAAAAATTGATTTAGCGAATCGTTCAGGTTCTAAATCAGTTATTCGTACTTGGAGCCGTTCTTCGATGATTACCCCTGATATGTTAGGTCATACGATTGCTGTTCATAATGGTCGGGCTCATGTGCCTGTCTTTGTGACGGAGCAAATGGTGGGGCATAAGTTGGGCGAATTTGTCCCTACTCGTACTTACCGTGGTCATGCCGACGATAAAAAAGTCAAGAGAAAGTAATGTTATGATGTCTGTTTCACGTCAACGAAATATTGGAATGACACCTCGTAAAATGCGACGTGTTATTGATGAAATACGTGGTAAGTCTGTGAATGAAGCGTATGTGCTTTTAAAGACGATGCCTTATCGTGCTTCTGAAGTGGTACTGAAGAAGTTAGTAGAAGCGGTGGCGAGTGCTCGTCAACAGCTGGATTTGAGTCCTGAGCAATTGGTGGTGAGTCGTGTTTTTGTGGATGAAGGTTCAACCATGAAGCGTTTCAAGCCACGTGCACAAGGTCGTATGTATCAACGTTTACGTCGTTCATCACATTTGACCCTTGAAGTATCACCCCCGAAAAAAGGAGCTTAACCTGTGGGACAAAAAGTACATCCTAGAGGCTTACGATTAGGTATCATTGAAGATTGGCAGTCTTCTTGGTATGTCAAGTCTTCTCTTGAATTTGCCAAGTATATTAAAGAAGATGAAGTCATCCGTCGTTTTATCACCAAGAAATTAAAAGCAGCAGCTTTGAGTTCGGTCATGATTCAACGTAAGAGTGAAAAAATTCTAATTTCTATTGTCACGGGTCGCTCTGGTGTGGTGATTGGTCGCGGTGGTCAGAATTTAGATCTTTTGCGTACGGAACTTTTGACTTTGGTGTCTACCAAAGACCTTCGCTTAGAAGTCTTGGAAGTGGACAAAGTTGATGCAGATGCTGAATTGGTGGCACAATCGATTGCTCAGCAGCTAGAGCGTCGCGTGGCGTTTCGTCGGGCGACCAAGCAGGCGATTCAAAAAGCAATGCGTGCGGGTGCTAAAGGTATTAAGGTTATGGTATCGGGTCGTTTGGCCGGGGCGGATATTGCGCGTTCCGAATGGGCTAAAGAAGGCCGTATTCCGTTGCATACCTTTAAAGCGGGTATTCAATATGCTCACGCGGAAGCCCATACTCTTTTTGGAGTTATTGGGGTAAAGGTTTGGATTTATGTGGGTGATTGTGATACCAAAGTCTTGACGTATCATAATATTCGCACCGCAGGATCTAAGCCTCAACAGAATGCCTCTGATCGAGATGGCCAACGTCGTAAGTCGACGCGTCGTCCTCAACGTAACGCTAAGTAACACTTTTTAGTCTTACTTGTGTTTGTAAAATCAGACACTATAATTAAGTTTAAGATGTTTAGGAGTTTTGAAAATGTTAATGCCAAAACGGTCCAAATATCGTAAACAACATCGTGGTCGTATGACGGGTATTGAAACTCGTGGAACGCAATTAGAATACGGTGATTTTGCGATTCAGGCCTTAGAGCCTGGTTGGATTACGAGTCGACAAATTGAAGCAGCGAGACGTACGATTGCACGTGCGGTTAAGCGTGGTGGAAAAATATATATTCGTATTTTCCCTAATAAGCCTGTCACGAAAAAGCCTTTAGAGGTTCGTATGGGTTCAGGGAAGGGGAGTCCTGAATTTTGGGTAGCGGTGGTTCGTCCTGGCCGCTTGATGTTTGAGTTGGCAGGTGTTCAAGAAGATCTTTCGACCAAGGCCCTAAAGCTAGCGGCTCAAAAATTTCCTATTAAAGTACGTGTAGTTAAAAGAGATCAATTGTCGAAAGCGGTGACGTAAATTATGCTTAAGAATGAATTATCCCAAATTCGAGAACTCAGCATAGATGAACTTCGTGCGAAAGAGCTCGATCTCCAAAAAAAATTGTTTGACTTAAAGATGAAGCAAAAAACAATGCAGCTTAATGATTTGTCTCAGTTCAAGAAGACTCGTCATCAAGTGGCTTTCGTTAAGATGCTTCTCACACAAAGATCCATTTCGGAGGTTGAGGTTTAATGGTTGCTCGTGAATTGCAAGGTGTGGTGTCTTCCGCGAAGTCAGACAAGACAGCAGTTGTTTTGGTGACGAGTCGTAAGTCTCATGTGAAGTATGGTAAGGTTGTTCAGACCAGTAAGAAGTTTCATGCCCATGATGAATTGAATGAATGTCAAGTGGGTGATGAAGTGGTTATTGTGGAGTCTCGTCCCATGAGTAAGCTAAAGCGTTGGTCGCTTAAGCAAGTGGTACGTAAAGCAGAAGTGCTGTAGTAAGGGGTTGTTATGATTCAGCCGGAATCTAGAGTGGTGGTTGCCGATAATACAGGCGCTCAGGAACTACTTTGTATACGTGTGTTAAAGCGTAAACGAGCAAGCGTGGGTGATCGTATTATTGCAACAGTGAAGTCCGCTTCACCAAATATGCCTGTAAAGAAATCTGATGTGGTTATGGCGGTTATCGTTCGTACCAAATCACCTTTGCAGCGTGCGGATGGTAGTACAGTGTCGTTTGGTGAAAATGCTGCTGTGATTATTAACAAAGAAGGGAATCCTCGTGGTACCCGAGTCTTTGGGCCAGTTGCACGTGAGTTGAGAGATAATAATTTCATGAAGATTGTTTCTCTTGCTCCTGAAGTGTTATAGCTAAGGAAAGATTATGAAGGCTTATAAAAAAAAGTTAGTGAAAACGCAATTTTCTTTTCATCTGAAGCGTGGCGACAATGTGTTTGTTTTGACTGGTAAGGATAAAGGCAAACAAGGTGTGGTACGTTTGGTTGATAGAGAAGTGAATAAAGTCGTTGTGGAAGGCATTAACATTGTTAATGGCAAAGAACGCTTGATTCATATTTCGAATTTGAAGATTGTTACGGAATAGATTAGGTGCTTTATGAAAACGTTAAAAGAAATATATCAAGACGATATTTTTGCTTCGTTGCAGGAAGAATTGAACTTGTCTAATGTTCACGAAGTTCCTTCTCTTGTGAAAGTAGTCGTCAATGTGGGTTTGGGCGATTCAGCTCAAAATGCAAAGTCATTGGATGAAGCGATTCAACATTTGACTTTGATGACAGGTCAAAAACCTTTAATTACACGTGCTAAGAAGTCTATTGCAGGCTTTAAGGTTCGTGAAGGTATGCCCATTGGAGCAATGGTAACATTGCGCGGGGATAGAATGTATGATTTTATTTCCAAATTGGTGAATGTGGTATTGCCTCGTATTCGTGATTTTAGAGGTCTTAATGATGCAGGATTTGATGGGCGTGGTAACTACAACCTTGGGTTGAAAGACCAGCTTATATTTCCTGAAATTGATTATGACATGATCACGAAAGTTCGTGGTATGAATATTACGGTGGTGACCTCTTCGTCTTCGGATGTTGAAGCTCTTTCTTTGTTGAAAAAATTGGGTTTCCCATTTGTCGCAAAAGCAAGTACTTAGGAGTCGTGATTCATGGCTAAAGTTTCCATGGTGACCAAAGAAGCACAACGTGAAATAAAAGTGGCAAAGGGTAAATACCCTAAGACGCGTTTGCAAAATCGTTGTTCAATTTGTGGTCGTCCTCGTTCTTATTATCGTCAATTTGGTATTTGTCGTGTGTGCTTAAGAAAAATGGCGCATGAAGGCAAATTGCCAGGTGTTACAAAATCAAGTTGGTAGTTCAGAAGAGCTCCTTAAGTTTTTAGATTTAGAGTCTTTTTTAAAATAGCTTTTAAATAAAATACTTTTGGCGTCTTCTTTGTAAATATAGGTCTTACACTTATGTATTCTGATCCTATTTCTGATATGCTCACCCGTGTTCGTAACGCACAGCGTGCGGGTCATGTGGAAGTGAGTATTCCTTTGTCTAAATTGAAAGTTGAAATTGCTAAAATTTTGGTACGTCAAGGCTTTGTCAAAGAGTATCGCATTGATTCGGACCGAACTTTTATGGTTGTTCTGAAGTATAGCCCTAAATCGGGTGAGCCTGTTATTCGTTGCTTAAAAAAAGTATCTAAATCAGGTTTGCGGGTTTATTCACGTAGTGGTCGTTTGCCCCGTGTCTTAGGAGGTTCTGGTGTTGCAATTATCTCGACAAGTCGAGGTGTTTTGACGGATCATGAAGCTCGTAAGCTGGGTGTGGGTGGCGAAGTCTTGTGTTACGTTTACTAAATTTTCAAGAAGGTATAGATTATGTCTCGAATTGGTAAAAATCCAATCTTAATACCCTCGGGCGTTACGATTACGATTGATGAAAACTTAGTAACGGTTAAAGGTCCCAAAGGACAGTTGACGCTTCAAGTTAGGTCTGAAATGGGCCTTCAGCTTGAGGGTAACACCCTTGTGGTTATGCCTAATGGTGAAACTCGCTTACACCGTTCTTTGCATGGATTGACGCGTACATTGATTGACAATATGGTCATTGGTGTATCCGTTGGTTTTTCCAAAAACTTGGAATTGGTGGGTGTCGGTTACCGTGCTGCTGCTACGTCTTCTATGTTAACCTTACAACTGGGTTATAGTCACCCTGTTGAAATTGTTTTGCCTGAAGGAATTGAAGCCAAAGTAGAAGCGAATACCAAGCTGTCTATTTCTGGTATTGATAAGCAAGCCGTGGGTGACATTGCTGCTTTGGTTCGTTCAAAGCGTCCACCTGAACCTTATAAAGGTAAGGGGGTTCGTTACGCGAATGAAGTGGTTCGTCGTAAAGCAGGTAAATCTGGTAAGAAGTAATGGATCGTAAGTGATCTTGAAATTTAGGATTATTGTCTCATGTATAAACAAATAAACCGTAAGGAAATTTCACGCAAGCGTCATTTACGGGTTCGTAAAAAAGTATCGGGAACGGCAGAATTCCCAAGACTTGCGGTACATCGTAGTGGTAAACATATTTATGTTCAAGCCATTGATGATATATCAGGCGTGACCTTGGCTGCAGCGAGTTCTTTGGATAAGGAATTGTCTGGCGTCTTAAAATTGGGTGCCAATGTAGAAGCCGCCAAACAAGTGGGGACTTTAGTCGCCAAACGTTTGCTTGCAATAGGTGTTGAAGCGGTTGTTTTTGATCGTGGTGGATTCCTTTATCATGGTCGTGTCGCGGCTTTAGCAGAAGCAGCTCGTGCCGAAGGACTTCAGTTTTAGTCTTTTACGGAGAAGATTTACTTCCCCATATTGAACACGCCTAGTATGCTATATACAGGCGTGTTTTTTATTGAAAGGGAATTTATGATGTTTCAATGGCGATTATTAGTGGGGCTTATGCTCCTGTTGTCTTCTACGTTGATGCCTCCCTTGCATGCAGCGAAAGGGCCTGCTTCATTGCCTGTTACGTCTCTACCGTATACGGTGCATACCCTTGACAACGGTTTGACGGTGGTGATCTATCAAGTAAAGGGATCTCGTCAAGTTGTTTTGGATACATGGTTTGGCGTGGGGAGTGCTTATGAGTTGCCTTTGTATAACGGGATGTCTCATTTCTTGGAGCATGTAATGTTTAAGTCACCTGTGGGGACGCCTTCCTTTGACCAACAAGTAGAGCAGTATGGCGGCTATACCAATGCAGCGACTTCGAGAGATTTTACCCATTATTTTTATGTGGTCCCGCATACCCAATTTAAAGACGCCTTAAATTTGCATTTGTCGATGCTTTTTAAACCAAGTTTTCCTACGGAGGCCGTTCAGCAAGAACAAGCGGTGGTGCAAGAGGAAATTTTTCGTTCCCAAAATGCCGCTTTTAGGCCATTATTTGATGCCGTGTATCGAACACTGTATCAGAATACGCCTCAAATAGCTCAAACCATTGCAGGGCCTGCGCCTCAAATTGCGACTTTTGATGCTCAAAAAGTCAGAGCGTATTATCAGCACTATTATTTCCCTAAATCGGCGACTTTGTTTATTGCCACTCCCGATGAAGAGGCTTCCGTACTTGAAGGGGTGAATGCTTTTTTTAAGAAATCCCCTGTTCCGATGGGAAGCACTATTGCGCCTTTGCATCAGCGTATTGATTGGCAGGCTTTAACGCCTAAGGTGACCCCTATTTACGCCTCGACCGTGCCGATGCCTACGGTTTTATGGGCCTTCCCTGAACCGCCTGTTTCTGCCTCTTTGAAAGAGCGTTTTGCGTTTCAAATTTACCTGTATCTTCTGGCTAATCAGGAAGAAAGTGCCTTAAATGAAGCGGTTTTGCATCAGGCTAAGAACCCTGCTTTCGCGGTAGGTGCTTCTTGGACACGGCACGCCTTTGAAGGCTTTACGTATATATATGCCATGACGGCGCTTCCCAATTTGGAGCTGACCACGCAGCGGATTCAAAATATTTTGGCGGATGAAACGTGGTTGACTGAGGAAAAGCTAGAACGCGCTAAGACAGTTTTACGCTTGGGCTTTACTCAGGAGCGTAGTCAGCCCACCTCTTATCTTTCAGGCTTGGGTGAAGCATGGATGCAAGGGACTCAAAACGAATGGGAACAACAATTGGATTTGTTGAAATCCTTAACCTTAGCAGATCTTAAAGCTGCGCAACGGGGGATGCAACAACGTCTCCAGCAAAAAACACTCACCTTTCTGCTTTTGCCTGAAACTGATAAGGGAAAGCCTTTACCACCTGTGGCAACGAGCTTGTTGAAATCAGTCCCTGCTTTACCCAAGCCCTTAACGGCGACCTCGCCACCTTCTTCTGCCTATCCTTTGAAAGAGGACCCTCAGCCCATTAAAATTGGTGCATTTCAAGGGTATCAAAAAGTACTACCGCATGCGGAACTCATTGGGATGGCTTGGCAATGGCCTGTTTCGGCTTTGTCGCCACGTTTAAAAAAGCAATTAGATGTTTTGGGTGACTTATGGATGCAGGCCCCGCTTGAGCAAAAATCTTCACGAACGGTTAAAAATTATTTGGAAGATTTAGGGGTTTCCGTGCAGTATACTTCTCAGGAAGATTGGGTGCAGGTCTATTTTGAAACCACGGCGGATCAAGTTCCCGCTTTGATTCAGGCACAACGGGTTGTTTTACAGGAAATGCATGCGCTGGATTTTGATGAAAAGGCGTTTGAATCGGAACGAGACAACGCGATTCAATCGGTGGCCATGTTAGCGTCCAATCCCCAAGCCTTGCTTTTTGCCCATGCCAATCGTTACTTGGCCAAGGGGCTGGGGGCGGGTGTTCAGTTGGACGAGGAGGTGTCCTTACTGAAAGGAATGACTTGGGCAGAATTAAAAACCACATGGTTAAACGTGTGGGAAAAATCGCCTGTGGCCGTCGTCATGGCGGGTTCGTCGACGGCTTTAAAACAGTTAGAAGACGGCTTGGCGCTGACCAATCTATTGGAAGGGCATCAGGCGCTTTTGCCTCAAACGGTAACCCCGTCTTTAAACGGGCAAGAGAAGCGCTCACCGACTCCTACTATTTTACAGGTGGATAAAGCGGATCAAAGCACGGCTTGGCTCTTGTGGGGGTGGACGCTTCCTTCGGTTCAGGCGGAAGATATGGCTGCTTTACAGTTGATTCAAACGTATTTAGGGCAAGGCATGAGTGCTCAACTCTTTCAAGAAGTGCGCGAAAAAAGAGGCTTGGCCTACGAAGTCACCGCCACCATGGAAACGACCATAAACCGTAGTATGATGACGTGGTATGCGGGGGTTAAACCTGAAAATCTTGAAAAAACGAAGGCTATTTTTCAGTCGATTTTGACGCAATTGGCGAGCCAGCCCCTTAGTCAAAAAGACTTAGATGCCTTGGTGGTAAAACGTTTGGGTCGCTTTGATATTGCGTTAAATACCCCCGAACAATGGGTGGCGTTTACGGGGCGCTTATTGACTCAAGGTTTGCCTTTGAACTATTTGGATTCCTACCCCAAGCGTTTAAAGTCGATTACCCCTGCCGATGTACAACGCGTGGCGAAGCGTTACCTTGGGACTTCACCGAGCTTGCAACTGATTTTATCCAAGCCTTTAGCCGTGGAAGCCTCTCCATCAAAGCCAGAAGGAAGATCTCATGACTAAGGGAACGCTTGTTTCAACGTGTACGGTTCATGTGCCTGCGACATCCGCAAATTTAGGGGTGGGTTTTGATACGTTTGGCTTGGCGCTGGCTTTGTGGAATCGTTTTGAGATTCAGCGTTTAGCTGAGGGAGAAACTCCTACTTTAAAACCCTTACCCACGTCTCGATTTAGTATTGCGGCCAAATCGGGCTGGGATGCGGTGGGGACGAATGTGTTTTTTCAAGCCTTACGTTTTTATTATGAGAGGATTCAGCGTCCCTTGCCTGCCTATGCGGTCGCGGTAGAGATTCATATCCCAGTGGCACGGGGTTTGGGTTCTAGTGCAACAGCGGTGGTGGCGGCTTTATTGGGAGCGAACCATTTGGAAGGCTCTCCTTTGAGTGAGGCGGAGCTCTTGGCGTTGGCCATTGCGTTTGAGGGGCATCCTGACAATGTTTCTCCTGCACTTAAAGGGGGCTGTGTCTTTGGGGATGAGGCGTCCGTCTATGCGTTGTCATGGCCATCGACTTGGCATACCGCCGTGTGGATTCCTGAAGATGCCTTGTTGACGGAAGCCGCTCGTCAAGTGTTGCCCTTGGTGTATCCCAGAACAGACGTGGTGAGTGCTTTGCGTCACGCGACGATGTTATTGTACGCCATTGAACATACGGATGCCTCTTTATTACAGCGCATTCTACAAGCGGATTGTATTCATGAGCCGTATCGAAAATCCTTGATTGAAGGCTTTGAAGCGTTTCGAGCCTATGTGCATGCCCATACGGAGGCTTACGGGGTGGTGATTAGTGGCAGTGGTTCGACCTGCTTGGTTATTTTTGAGGCGTCTCAAGACACTTTAATGAAGAATGCCCTCACAACATGGCAAAATCAATGGGGAGGCCACGTTCAGTTGCTCCCTATTGAACGACGCGGGGCCTATCTTGAAACATAGCCATTGAGCGTGTTGGAACTTAATAGTAAAACGGATGAGACAGGATTCGAACCTGCAACCCCTCACGGGGCGACCGCTTTCGAGACGGCACCCTAACCACCCGGACCTCATCCGTATTGCTTCATTTTACCGCATCCAGCGGAGATGACAAGCTTCACTCTAGAATATTCTAGTATTTTTGCCTAAAACCTGAGACCTTTAATCCTGTGCACCAACCGACGTCAACGCACTAAATGCGAGGCTTCCGAGACATTTTGCGGACGTCGTGGTTGTGAATGATGCGAGGAGGTGGGGATTGAGGGGGGATTTTCAAGGGGGGACGAAGGGGAGGAGAAACGCAATGCGTCCTACCCCGTCCCCCCTTGAACGGATTTAGAGGGGTGGAGACCTTTTTCCGCGAAAAGGTCTCTGACGAGCGACCAGCTCAAAACGAAAGCCAGCCCTCCAAAAATTGATCTATCAAACACGATAGAAATTAGCTGTTCGCCACGGCCTTCATTTGATTAATCCCGTGTTGTGCTTGGGCCATATCTCGTTCATCTTTATTGGTGAGCCCCAGTTGTTTAAAGCCCCAATCGGTTATGCCTGAAGTCGCAGGCGTTAAGCCCATGCCAATAATTCCTGCAATGGCCATGGCGGGGAGGGTCCCTACCCCACTGAAAAAGGCTGCGGTGAGTGCGGTTGCGGCAATTCCCGTGATAACGGTTGTAGCCAGATCCGACGCGGCTTTTCGATGGTTACCATTATCCATATTGGTCTTAAAGTTCCAAGCTTCTAAGGCGGTGCCCACAATGGCCAAGCCCTTGGTGAATTTACCGCCAATGCCTCCCATATTGCGTGAAACAGAATTTTTCGCTTTAGAGGCAAGCGTGCTATCTAAAACGTCTGTGGCAGCTCCTGTAGTAGCTCCTGTAGTAGCTCCTGTAGTAGCTCCTGTAGTAGCTCCTGTAGTAGTTCCTGTAGTAGTTCCTGTGGTAGCTCCTGTAGTAGCTCCTGTAGTAGCTCCTGTAGTAGCTCCTGTAGTAGCTCCTGTAGTAGCTCCTGTAGTAGCTCCTGTAGTAGTTCCTGTAGTAGTTCCTGTAGTAGTTCCTGTAGTAGTTCCTGTGGTAGCTCCTGTAGTAGTTCCTGTGGTAGCTCCTGTAGTAGTTCCTGTGGTAGCTCCTGTAGTAGTTCCTGTGGCAGCTCCTGTAGTAGCTCCTGTGGTTTTATTTAAAGGCCCTGCAATATTTTTGGCGGTGGTGAGGCCTGCGGCTTGAATTTTATTCTGCTCTAAAATGTTTTGAATATTTTGACGCAGTACGGCTTCATCTCCTCCACTCAGGGATTGAAGTTGTCTCACTTGTTCGGCGCTTAAGCCTAAGTTTTGAAATTTTTTGTCAAAGAGCATGGCCGTGGCTTTTTCATCGCTAAACCCATTCCATAATTTTTGCCACCAATTGGGCTTAGTGGTTTTAAGATCACTGACCAATTGATCCATATTCGCGACTTTATTGGTGTGGGCACTAATGAATTGTGCATTCTTTTTGTTTAAACGGGCAAAGTGTTTTTCTTGTGCGTCTAATAAGCCTTGGTTTTTAGTCAGGCGTGCTTCTTGTGCGGCAATTTTTTCAGGACTACTACCATTGGCGTTTAAACGGGCAAGTTCCGCTTCGTCTATTTTGACGATGCGCTTCATTTGAGCCGTCCCCTTGGCCGATTCTTCTAAGCGAACTTGGTCTAATTCCATATATTGTTTTTGGAGTTCTTGTATTTTTTGAGACAACTGCGCTTTCGTCGTACTGGGATTCGCTTTTAAGGCGTCTAATTCTTTGACTTTTTTACCATAAATTTCTGCTTGCTGGGTGACGCGTCCTGTGACTTCACGGTCAATGGTGGAATCTCCAAAGGTGCCTGCTCCACGGTAATGGGTACTACGGTCACTGATGAAATTATGCCATTTGCCTTTTCTTAGGGCATATTGATCCACGAGCCCTTCCGCGTTGACCGTCGGCAATTCGGTTTTAAAGAGCGGTACATTTTTCCCTAAGGGTGCTTTGCTACTACGTGCTGATATTTCCAAATCTTTAAACGCATTTTTTTTAGTGGTATACGGCTTGCCGTCTGCGTCGAGTAAAACCCCGCCATTTTTACGCGCCGTTTCTGTCATAATTTGGCGTCCTTTTTGGCCGTCTTTTGCAAAGAAAAAGGTGTCGTGATCTTTGACGTCCATCCAATTGCCAATGGGTTTAAACGTGCGATGGATGAGATTAGCGGAACGGTCTTGGTCTTGTACAATATTTTGCCCTTGTAAAAGAGCCAAGGGAAGGGGCAAGGCACTCATGCCGGCTTCTACTTTTTTGCTATTGAGTGTGTTCAATAAGCCCGTAGCCACCAGCACGGCGGCTTCTTCTCTCGTAAAGGCAAGGGCTGCGGGCGCTAAGTTAGACCCCATTGATTGTTGGGGTTGCTGGGGTTGTGCTGCCGTATTATAAGGAGTATTGGATGCTGAAAGACTACTCATACAGGGGGACCCTAACTTGAATTTTGTGTTGAACCTATGTCACTAAAAAGATGTCGTATCAGCATAAAACCCAAGTGGCTAAACTTTTGTGCGTGTGAGGAAAGAAACCCCTGAATAAAAAATGCCTTCTCCTGTCAAAAGAGAAGGCATAAACTGGGGTAGAAGGATTCGAACCTCCGGATGCCTGGACCAAAACCAGGTGCCTTACCGCTTGGCGATACCCCAACAACTTCTAATGTACGATGAACAGAGCGGGGAGTCAACCCAATTTCGCATAAATCCCTTAGTCAAATGAAAGCCCATTGTAACGGATACTTGCAATTTAAATATGTTTAAGGCACACTTTTAAACTGTAAGAGTCGTTAGGCTTTCAACATACTCAATATGATATAAGGATTTTATTCATGCCAGTACCTAAGCAACGCGTTGGTAAGTCAGACAAGCGTCATCGTCGTTCCAATTGGAAGGCCTTGCCCACCGCGGTTACCTTTTGTGTGAATTGTGGTAGCCCTAAATTGACTCATGCGGTTTGTACCGTTTGTGGATTTTACAATGGCCGTATTGTTTCCCCTCGCTTTGCAAAGAAAAGTGGGTATGATCAAGTTCAGTCTCGTATGGAAGCGCCTTTAGACGGTCTTGAAGATGCTGGGGACAGCGTGATTGATGTTGCGGGAGAAGTGAAGCGCGAAGACGCTGAATAGTCCTTTTTCTTGTTTTAGCCGTTTTGGTTTTTCATAAGTGAGGAAACGACCTATGCTTGATCGACCTGTCGTCATTGCCTTAGATGCAATGGGTGGAGATTACGCACCTGTTGAGACGGTCAAAGGGGCTGTTCAGGGGGCGAGAATCTATGGGGTGTCTGTCGAATTGGTGGGGCATCCTGACAAAATCAAGGCAGAGCTTCAGAAGTATGATACCCAAGGTTTAGACTTACGTATTGTGGAAGCCTTGGACGAAATAGGTATGGATGAAACACCCGCAGTGGCCTTGCGAAAAAAGAAAAACGCCTCTATTGCGGTGACGGCCCGTCGTGTGAAAGAAGGTCATGCGGATGCGATGGTGGCCGCAGGTTCAACAGGGGCAGCCATGGCCGCCGCCTTGTTTAATATGGGGCGCATCAAAGGCGTGGACCGTCCTGCCATTGCAGTGGCGTTGCCTTCACAGCGTACGCCTACTTTGATGATCGATGGTGGGGCGAATATGGATTGTCCTCCTGCCTTATTGGTGCAGTTTGCTCGTTTGGGTCGTGCGTATGTGCAAGGGGTTTACGGCATTGAAAATCCCAAAGTGGGTTTACTTAATGTGGGGTCTGAAAAAGGGAAAGGCAACGCCTTTTCTAAAGAAGCCTATGCCTTGCTGGAAGACGCGGATGATCTAAGTTTTACAGGTAATGCCGAAGGTCGTGATTTTTTCATTAGTGATTTTGACGTCGTGGTTTGTGATGGTTTTGCAGGCAATGTGGCGATGAAATCTGCAGAAGGGATGGCGACTTTATTTGGTCGCTTAATTAAGCAAGAATTTTCCGTAAATCTTTGGACCAAGCTGGTGGCTTTATTGGCGAAACCTATTTTGCAAAAAGCCAAGCAACATATTCATCATGAATATATTGGGGGTGCCTTATTGTTGGGGGTGGATGGCATTTGTATTATTGCTCATGGGGGAAGTTCTGCACTAGCCATAGAAAATGCAATTCGTGTGGCGGTTTCAGGTGTTGAAGGTCGTGTGATGGATAAAATGAGACAAGTGTCTCTTTTGAATCGGAATGTCGTCGTGCCTAATGAAGTGCTTGAACCCACTTCGTTATCGTAGAGAGATGTAGCGAGGATTTTAGTCGGTGAGGAAACAAGGGATACAATGGGGTGTTAAAGTCGTTGCGGTTGGCGCAGCGGTGCCTCCAACGGTTTTGACCAATGATGATATGTCTAAAATGGTAGACACCACGGATGAGTGGATTCAGACCCGCACGGGAATTCGTACGCGCCATGTCCTAAGTGGCAATGAAATGCTGACGGATCTTTGTATTGAAGCGTCTCGACAAGCGGTTGCGATGGCGCCTTTTGAAGGAAGCGAAATTGACTTAATTATTGTGGCTACCACCACGCCAGATGAGCGTTACCCTGCCACTGCGTCTCGCATTCAAACGGCGATTGGAGCCACAAAAGCCTTTGGCTATGATTTGGCCTTGGCGTGTACGGGGTTTGTGGCGGCTTTTATTACGGCGGATCAATTTTTACGCTCTGGTCTGTACAAGCGGGCCTTGGTGGTGGGGGCCGATGCTCATTCTCGTGTCATGGACTGGACAGACCGTAATACCTGTGTGTTGTTTGGAGATGCGGCGGGTGCGGTTATTTTAGAAGCGAGTGACGTGTTTGACGGCATACTGGCTCATGACGGAAATCTCGATGGAAGCAAGGCGGATGAACTGCATGCGGATTATCAGTTGGTGAACTGTCCGATTCTTCCTCAGCCCGATCCCCGCAGTCCTTATGTGCAGATGAATGGCCGTGAAGTCTTTAAATTTGCAGTAGGCGTGGTGCCTTCTTCCATTCGTCAAACCCTTGAAAATGCCGAATCCACGCTTGAAGATATTGATGTCTTGATTCTCCATCAAGCCAATATCCGTATTATGGATGCAATGAATGAACGCTTGGGAATCCCTCGTGAAAAAATGGTCATTAACTTAGACCGTTATGGGAATACGTCGGCTGCGTCCATTCCTTTGGCCTTGAATGAAGCGGTGCGAAGTGGGCAAGTCCAAAACGGGAGTCGTGTGATGCTTTGTGGTTTTGGCGGCGGTCTCGCGTGGGCGTCGAGTTTCTTTGTGTGGTCTGGTCCTTCTTTCAATGGACTGGAAGAAAAAGGAGCGGTCTCATGATGTCTAAAGTGGCGTTTGTATTTCCAGGACAAGGTTCTCAGTACTTGGGGATGGGAGAGGACCTTTATCAACACTTGCCTGAAGCTAAGGCTTTGTTGGATCAGGTCAATGCTTTGGTGACTCCCAATGAAGCGGGACAATCTTTATTAGAATTGATGTTTACAGGGCCTGCGGAAGAATTGAACCGTACTATTTATACGCAACCTGCTATTTTGGCCGTGTCCTTGGCTTGTTTCTTCGCGTTTCAGGCGCAAGTGTCGCTTCAGCCTGTTGCGGTAGCAGGTCATAGCTTGGGTGAATTTTCAGCCTTGGTGGCGTCTAAGGTGTTGACGCTCGCTGAAGTGGTACCGACGGTCGAGCAACGGGCCCGGTTGATGGAATCCGCGCCTCAAGGGACGATGGCTGCGGTGTTGGGGCTGTCGGCTTTAGAGGTTCAAACGGTGTTGTCGACTTTGCCTACCTCAGCAGACGCGTGGGCCGTTGTGGCCAATGATAATTCGCCTGCTCAGGTGGTGATTTCAGGCACGGAAGCGGGGCTTGCCCTTGCGATGCCTGCGTTGAAAACGGCAAAAGCCAAGCGAGTTTTACCTTTACCTGTGGGAGGAGCCTTCCATTCTCCTTTAATGAAGGGGCCTGCTCAAGCCTTTGCCACGGTTTTAGAAACTTTGGCTTTTCAGTCGGCTCAGGTTCCGGTGATTAGTAATGTGGATGCAGCGCTTCGACAAGAGGCGACGGCTTTGGCAGAAGCGTCTCAGGCCCAAATGTCGTCCCCCGTTCAATGGACAAAAACGATGCGTCAGTTGGTTGAAACTTGCAAGGTGGATGCCATCATTGAGTTTGGGCCAGGGAAGGTGTTGTCTGGATTGATGAAAAAGACCTATCCAGATGTTTTGGTATACAATATATATGATTTAAATTCGCTCGCCGAAGTGGTGCATGTTTTTCAGGCGTGCCCTGCCAATGTTTAAAAAGGAATGAAGGATGACAGAGTCTAAAAAAGTAGTTTTAATTACGGGCGGTAGTCGTGGTATTGGCAAGGCTTGTGTGGAATTGACGGCACGATCAGGCTTTGATGTCGCGTTTAGCTATTATTCGAGTCAAGAAAAGGCGCAAGCGATTGTTGAAGCCTTGACGACTGAAACAGGCCGTCGTGTTAAGGCGTATGCGTCGGATGCTGGAGATACGAAGGCCTGTCAAGCGCTGGTGGATGCCGTAGTCGCTGATTTTGGATCTTTAGACGTCTTGGTGAACAATGCAGGGATTACTCGCGATACGCTCATGATTCGGATGAAAGATGAAGATTGGGATGCCGTCTTACAAACCAATTTAACGGGTGTTTTTCACACCACGCGTGCAGCGGGGAAAGTGATGATGAAGCAACGCCAAGGCTGTATTATCAATATATCCAGTGTGGTGGGTGTGTATGGGAATGCAGGTCAAGTCAATTATGCCTCGGCAAAAGCGGGTGTGATTGGCCTTACCAAAACGGTTGCCAAAGAATTAGGGGCCCGTGGTGTGACTTGTAATGCGATTGCTCCTGGTTTTATTGAAACGGATATGACAGGCGACTTGCCTCATAAGGAACAACTGCTCAATGCGGTTCCCTTAAAGCGTTTTGGTCGACCTGAAGATATTGCAGAAACGGTTTTATTTTTGGCCACAAAGGGAGCCTATATCACCGGTCAAGTCATTGGTGTGGATGGTGGGCTTGTATTTTAAGCTTTTTTAGTCATTATAGTAAGTGGGCAGGTGCCCTTAATTTAATTGGAGAATGAAAAATTTATGTCTAGCATAATGGAACGTGTCAAAAAAGTCGTGATTGAACAGTTGAATGTAGAAGAAGATCAAATTAGACCTGAAGCGAGTTTTCAGCAAGATTTAGGTGCGGATTCTTTGGATACCGTTGAATTGGTCATGGCTTTGGAAGAAGAATTCGGTTGTGAAATTCCTGATGAAGATGCTGAAAAAATTACGACCATTCAAGATGCCGTGAATTATGTGGAACGTAATCAATAAGTATCATTACTATTGAAGAGGTAGTTCTTTTTGAATTACCTCAACTCTTTTTACGTCATAATTAAACGAGAGTGAGTTTTGGATGATGACTTTAAAACGCGTTGTGGTAACAGGTATGGGCAGTGTTTCTCCTATGGGGAAGAACAATGCGGAACTGTGGACAAATGTAGAAGCGGGGCGTAGTGGCATTCGCTTTATTGAAGTCATTCCTGAAGGACGGCGGACTTGCCGAGTCGCGGGGGAAATTGTTGATTTTGATCCAGAAACTTACATCGACAAGAAAAAAGCACGTCGTATGGACCGCTTCACTCAGCTGGGTTTAACCGCTGCCTTGCAAGCGTATGAAGATTCAGGCATTGAAGGCCATGTGGAAAAGCACCGTATGGGTGTGGTCGTGGGCACGGGTTCGGGTGGTTTAATTACCATGGAAGAAACCGTGATTGCGAGCCTTGAAAAAGGGTATCATCGGACTTCTCCGTTTTTAGTGCCGATGATGATTCCTGACATGGCTTGTGGGCGTATTTCTATTGAACTGGGTATTACCGGTCCTAACTTTGCTTTGGTGACGGCCTGTGCCACGGGCACCGATTGTATTGGGCAAGCAGTAAAAATGATTCAAACCGGTGAATGTGACGCGGTGGTGGCAGGGGGTGCGGAAGCACCGATTACGGCGGTTGCTGTGGCGGGCTTTAATAATATGAAGGCTTTAACAGGCCGTAATGATGATCCTCAGCGGGCGAGCCGTCCCTTTGACAAGGACCGTGATGGCTTTGTGATTTCCGAAGGCGCCGGCATTTTAATTCTAGAAGATTATGAAATTGCCAAAGCCCGTGGGGCTAAAATTTACGCAGAAATTGTGGGCTATGGTCGCTCTTCGGATGCATTTGATATTGTGATGCCTCATAGCGAAGGCTTGGGGGCCTCTCGTGCGATGGTCGCGGCCTTGCGCTCAGCGGAGCTGGAGCCTGAACAACTCAACTATATTAACGCCCACGGCACCTCGACGCCTTTGGGAGACGTTGCGGAAACGATTGCCATTAAACGCGTGTTTGGGGATTATGCTAAAAATGGCTTATTGGTGTCTTCCACCAAGAGTATGCATGGTCACATGTTAGGGGCGACAGGGGCCATTGAAGCGATTATTTGTATTCAAGCCTTGTTGCATCAAACCGTTCCGCCTACCATTAATTTGGATAATCCCGATGAGGCTTGTGATTTGGATTATGTGCCTCACACGGCGCGTCAGGTGAATGACTTCAACTATGCCATGTCCAACTCCTTTGGCTTTGGGGGGCATAACAGCTCTTTAATCCTCAAGCGTTTTCAAGACTAAACTTAGGTCTCACAAATTTTAAAGGATTAACTGTCTTTAAATCAGTTCATTAAGGAGTCGCTCGTGTCTTTCAATATCAGGACTCTTTTTTCATCTAAGGTTTTGCTTAGTGGGTTTCTTTTATGTAGTTTAGGACTTCAAGCACTTTCTCTTACTGCTCAAGCGGGAGAGAAGAGCTGCCAAGATGGTTATTTTTCACTTGATCCAGCACCTATAGTCAATCAAACTCAAACATGGGATAGTATAGGCACTATAGACATTAAAACGTTGCCGATGATCAATAAGCCACCTCTTGAAAAAAACAGTGTGTCAAAATTTTTAGAGTATTATCACGACGTACGCTTTACCCCTGATCCCATTCTTTTTGACTTCACTGGTCATGTAACACAATATGGTGATAACAGACATACGCCGAATCTATCAATAAAAATTACCAATGATGAAGAGTATAAAAAATACGTAGCACGACTTCGTAAAAAAACGGGAGCAGGTCAACGCTTTAAAAATGGGATGAAGACATTTGGAACATCGCTTGTAAGCGTACCTTACAGCTTAAACATATTAATCGGTAGTATTAAGTCTTTTGGAATTGCCGCACCATTAATGGTAGCACCATTGATAGTACAAGGGTTGTGGACGGATGGCTGGGAACGTAAATATATATTAAATCGAAATACAGAACTGCTACGTTGTTTAGAACCACCCCAAGCGGCGGCAGATATTTTACCTCGTTTACAAAAAGTGAATGTTTTACAACAAGACTACTCAGACTTTTTAAAAAATAAACGTTTATCTACGTATCATGTCTTGCCTTGGATCCCAAGTATCGAAAGTGATGGACAAAAATCCTATAGTTCTGATGGAATACTACGTTTTGAATTACCCCTGAAAAAAGCAATACCCCTGCAAGCCTTTGAAGAGTTGGTCGCCAAAGAATTCACACGTAGTCCCAAAAATACGTTTTATGCTTTTCCTAAGAAGGGAACGTATCCTACAAACTTACCAATGCCCTCTCTTTTGGGTCAAGACTATATAACGACCTGTACACTGATCATCAATAAAAATTTCAACTCTTTTGACTTGGTTTGTTATGGCGACAAACACCGTAATGAGTAAAGCAAGCTGAAAAAGATGAGGCTTCTGTGTTCTAAGGTTCTTTGTGCTATACTTTGGCTTTAGCGTGTGGATGAGTCTTAAAAAGTAGGCAAAGGGTTTCTTATGGCTTTGGATACCAATACTCTTGAACCATGCGCAGGCCCCAAAATATCTTCATGGGTCGCGGCGGACTGTATTGAAATTCGTGGGGCGGCGGAACATAACCTTAAGCATTTAAATGTGAATATTCCCCTGCATCAACTCACCGTTATTACAGGGCCTTCAGGCTGTGGGAAGTCGTCTTTGGCGTTTGACACGCTCTATGCTGAAGGGAAACGGCGCTTTATGGAGTCTTTGTCGGCGTACGCGCGACAATTTTTAGAACAAGCGCAAAAGGCCAAAGTCGAAGAACTTCGCCATATTCCCCCTGCCGTGGGGCTGAATCAACATAATGCCGTGACCAATGCCCGTGCCACGGTGGGAGCGAATATCGAAGCGGTGGACGCCTTGGCCCAGCTTTTTTATGAGCGGGGTGAAAAAACGTGTCCTCATTGCCAGTCCTCTCGACTCGTGCAAGACGTGGCGCGTCAGGTGCCTTTCTTTTTATGTGAAACGCTATCGCCGTCTACGGCGGTGTATTTGAGTTTACAGGTGCCTAAAAAAATGTTGAAACAGCTCTATGCCTTGCTCTTTGGCTTGGGCTTAGACCGTATTTTAGACCGCGAATTAAAGCCTCACTTACTGACTGAAGCCTTACCCACGTGGAAGACCGCTTGGGTGCATGACGGACAGACGGTCTGCTTTTTATTGGATCGTTTTAAGTATAAGGGAGTCTTGGATGACCCTTTAGTGCAACGTTTTCAGGAGGTATTGAATCGGGTACAGGCCAGTTTGGATCGTTTGGGGCGAGAAGAAGGGCTGCAATGGGTGGCTCATCTTCAGGAAGGCGATTCCATTACACGGCAGATTTTACCGACGACGACGGCATGTTTTGATTGTGGTGAAGCCCTTCCTTTGTGGACGCCGCATCATTTTCACTACATGCATCCGCAGGGGGCGTGTACGACTTGTGAAGGCTATGGCCGTGTGATGGGATTGGATGAAAGTCGTATCATCCCTAATCCGCAGGAAACGTTGGCCAATGGTGCCATTCATGCGTTTCAAACCCCTACGTACCAACCGTTACAAGCGACTTTGGAAAGTGAGGCCCTTCGTCATGGGATTCCTCTGCATAGTCCTTATCAGGCCTTAAAAGAAGCGGATCAAACCCGTATTTGGGAAGGCTTTGGTGCCTTTGTGGGGATTCGTCCTTTTTTTGCCTACTTGCAAGACAAGCGTTACAAAATGCATGTGCGTATGCACTTGGCCAAGTATCGCGGGTATTTTGAATGTCAGGCCTGTGGGGGGACTCGTTTGATTCCCTTGGCGCGTCATAGTACGCTTTTGGGGATGTCTTATGAAGATTGTTTACAGACGCCTATTCATGTCTTGAAACCGCTTTGGCTTGAGGCTCAAGGGTTTGTGAGTTCAGAAGAATGGTCCAAACGTAGTCAGGATGCGTGGGAGTCTTTGCTTCAACGTTTAAACTGGTTGGAGGCTGTGGGCTTGGGCTATTTACCCTTGTTACGTCCCTTACGAAGCTTGTCTTCAGGGGAGGCTCATCGCTTACAGTTGATTGCGTCAATTGGCAGTGAACTGACGGAAACCTTGTATGTGTTGGATGAACCGACGGTGGGTCTGCATCCTCGAGATACTCTGCAATTGATGAATGTGCTCCATCAATTGAAAAATTTAGGCAATACGGTGGTATTGGTTGAACATGACCCTGATGTAATGAAGCAGGCGGATCTCATTATTGATATGGGACCCCATAGTGGTAGACAAGGGGGAGAGATTCTTTTTCAAGGCTCTTATAAGGGATTGTTGCGCGCTCAGACGAAAACGGCTGTAGGCCTTTTAAGTCCGCAGGGTTTAAAGCCCGCTCAAGAGGCTCCACCTACTGCATGGGTGACGATTTATGGGGCGACTGGTTATAATCTTAAAAATGTGACGGTTCGTTTCCCGTTGGAGCGTTTGTCTTGTGTCACGGGGGTCAGTGGTGCGGGAAAATCTAGCTTAGTGGTGCAAACTTTATATGGTGAAGTCTTAAAGCGAAAAGGAGAACTCCCCCCTTTTGAGGCCTTACCTTGTGTGGGGATTGAAGGGCTAGACCAGTTTTCAGGCGGAGTGCTGTGGGTGGATCAATCCTTGCCGTCTCGCTCATCGCGTTCTAATCCCGCCACCGTGGTGAAAGCGTATGATGAAATTCGTAAACTTTTTTCGGAATCGCTGACGGCCAAGGCGTTAGGTTTAACCGCGGGACATTTTTCATTTAACAGTAAAGGCGGACGCTGTGAAACGTGTGAAGGCTTAGGGGAAGTCACCATTGACATGCAATTTATGGCGAATGTGACCATGCCTTGTAGTGATTGTCACGGCAAGCGCTTTCAAGACCATGTCTTGTCCATTCACTTATTTGGCCGTACGATTTATGATGTTTTATGTATGACGGTTGAAGAAGCCAGTCAATTTTTCAAAACCGCGCCTAAAATCAGAACGCGTTTACAATGTTTATTGGATTTGGGCTTGGGCTATCTCCCCATGGGACAGTCGACGGCAACGCTTTCAGGGGGCGAAGCCCAGCGTCTAAAATTGGCCCCTTATTTACCCGTGACACACAAAGCGACCAGTAAGCCTAGCCTCTTTTTGTTTGATGAACCGACGAGAGGCCTGCATGTGACGGATGTGCCTATCCTGGTTCAAGCCTTAGAACGCTTGGTGAAAGTGGGGCATACGGTGATTGTGATTGAACATCATTTAGGGTTTATCACCCAAGCGGCGGACTGGATTGTAGATATGGGGCCAGAAGCGGATCGTGAAGGGGGGCAAGTGGTTTATGAAGGACCGCTGTCTGATTTCCTCCGTGCGAAGGGAAGTATCACAGCATCTTATTTAGGGGTTTGAAACTACTTGAATTGGGACAGGCTTGGCAAGGCTTTTCAAATTTGTTAGACTGACAAAGTGAATCGGTGTGGAGAGAAAACAGTCCCGATAAGGGGCTCTAATTGGAAAGGGTTTTTCTAATCATGAGTAAATCCCATATGAAGCACGTACGTTTGTACGATAAATATGCCTTCAAACATAAGCGTTTATATGATGAAGAATACCCTAGACGTTTGGGGCGTAATTCGACGCATAAGTGGGAAATTTTACTCAATGAAGAATTTGCAGACGAACTCGCGTTGGTGTCGACTCCTTTTCGCTTGGAGTTTCATTTTTAATGCACGCGAGGGGGTCTTTTAGGCATCCCACCTGAGCACATCAGTTTTGACCTATACGCGTTGCGGTATGGATTGTGTACGACTAACGTTTATTAGATAATGGCAACACGATTTATGTTTTAAAAGGATCTGGTCGATATGCCTATTTCTAAAGATGCGTTGGCGACAATGATTAGTCAATTTTCTCAAACGTCGCATGTGGTGCTCGGTGACATGGTAATTGATGAAATGGTCTACGGACAGGTGGATCGTCTCAGTCGAGAAGCCCCTGTGATTATTCTACGTCATCATAAAACAGACGTGATCATGGGTGGTGGTGCGAATGCCGTACATAATGTGGCGGCCTATGGGGCAAAAACACATGCTTTAGGAGTATGGGGGGATGATTATTATGCGCCTCAACTCAAAGCGGTGATGGAGGCTGCGGGGATTCATACGGAAGCGATGTTGACGGATGCGACACGCCCGACTACGACCAAAACACGCTTGTCTGGAATGGTTAATTTTTCAGTGACTCAGCAAATGTTGCGTTTGGATAGAGAATCTCGGGAACCTTTGCGGCCTGCTTTAAATCATCAATTACTCACGGCTTTTCAAGCCTTAGTTCCAGAGGTATCTGGGGTTTTATTGTCTGATTATGCCCTAGGGGTCGTCAATCCTACTGTGATTAAAGGGGTTTTAACCCAAGCTTCGGCGCGAAACATCCCTGTGGCGGTGGATAGCCAAAACGATTTAAGTCAGTTTCAAGGCGCGACGATTTTAACACCGAATCAGCCAGAAGCTGAAAAAAATGTCGGTTTTGCTTTAGATTCAAGGGAATCGATTTTACGCGCGGGTCAATGCTTGCTTGAAAAATCTCAAGCGCGTTATGTGTTAATCACCTTAGGGCAAGAGGGTATGGCCTTATTTGATTCGCAAAAGCGTTGTGTTCATTTTATTCCTGTTTTCAATAAGCGAGATGTCTTTGATGTCACGGGGGCGGGAGATACGGTAGTGGCGACTTGGTTGGTGGCCTATGCCAGTGGTGCCAGTGCTTTAGAAGCGGCGGTATTGGGAAATTTGGCAGCTAGTTTGGTGGTGCGAGTTTTTGGCTCAGCGGTCACGTCGCAGAAGGCTTTGTTGGAAAGTTTAACGTATTTGGATGATGCTTTCTTGCAGATGATTGAAACGCTCACGTTTTAGGAACGTTTTAGAGGGGATAAGCGTTCCATTCACGGTAGGACATAAAACACAAAGGGATGTCTTTTTTGAAAAGACATCCCTTTAAAACTAAGCTATGAAGCGTGGAGAACTACCAGCGACCACCGCCGCCACCACCGCCGTAACCGCCGCCGCCAGAGCGACCGCCACCACCACCGCCGCCGTAACCGCCGCCGCCACCAGAGCGACCGCCGCCACCGCCGCCGCCGCCACGGTAGCCACCGCCACCGCCACCGCCGCCAACTGGGCGAGCTTCACGAGGGCGAGCTTCGTTTACACGTAAGACTTTACCATTCATGTCAAAACCATCTAAACGCTCAATGGCAACTTTGGCTTCTTCGTCATTGTCCATTTCGACAAAGGCGAATCCACGCGAACGTCCTGTTTCACGATCGATAACAATACGGCAGGATTGAACCTCACCAGCATCTACAAATAAGGCCAACAATTCATCATCGCTCGCAGAAAAAGGCACGTTGCCCACATATAATTTCATAATCAAAAGTTCCTAAATAATAAAGTCTCGCCAACAGAGTAAAACATTTTTTCGCGACTGGCGAAATTATCGCAAAAAAATGGGAAGCTTTTAAAAAATCAAAACGTCGAAACCGAAAACTTCTGAACTCTTTACTACCAAAAATGCGAGGCATCTTTATCACAAACACTGAATAGGAACATCGAAGGTTCTTCAAAAAAGGGCTTTGGAAAGATCAAAACACTGGTATTTCGAGGCAAGGGTCAAAGCGAAAACACGTCTGATTTACTCGTTCATACGATGTAAGCTTCCCCTTAAAAAATGGTGGAGTCGGAGGGAATCGAACCCTCGTCCAAAACGATTGCCTCCAAGCTTCTACGAGCGTAGGTCTCTTCAAATTTTCGTTTCACTGTAGTCATGTACCCTGATTCACAGTGAACTTTAACCCGTTTTACGTCCGTGTTCAGACGTATAGACGATACACTGTACAGAAAAAGTCTATAAGTCTTTCTGCATGGTCATGCGAATTAACAAGCCCACCTTAGCAGCATGATAGCTTGTGTGGGGGATAAAGTTACTTAACTGGTAAGGAACTAAGCAGCTAGCTGCTTACGACCAAATAATTGAACAACATTATCAGCAGTTTGAGTTTCTGCATTTATTGTTTTGCTCAGGATTAACGAGGATTAAGCGTCCTCGGCTCGCCACTCAGTCACAAGAATTCGTCCTGTCAAGTCCAGAACGACCCCGTATTCACAAGAATAATTCATAAGGAATAGCAACACTGGTTCTTAACGAAGAACCCAGCGCACCACCTTTGAGCGGAAGTTTACATCAATATGAAAATTTCAAAGAACTAAGTAAAGTGATTATGAACGACTTTGTTCTAAAATGCAAGTCCTTAATTCTTAATTTTTTTCAGCGCCTTTAAACGTGCAATAGTTGTAACAATAAGTGGGCGATGTCATGGGTAGCTCTGGGTTTGGCCAATTGGCTTAAGGCTTTTTTCATTTGAGCCCTTTGGGCTTGATTCTGGCGTAGACTTTGAAGCGTGGCCACCAAGCGAGTGGCGCTTAAATCCTCTTCAGCCAAGAGGATCCCCGCCCCTTGTGCTTCCACAAAGCGCGCATTGGCGTCTTGATGGTTTTGAGCCGCATAGGGAAAAGGAACTAAAATGGCGGGGGTTTGGCTACTAAACAGTTCAGACAAGGTCATGGAACCCGCCCGACAGACTGCGACATCCGCAAGGGCCCACAGCGCAGGCATTTGCTCCACAAAGGGAAGGCAGACATAAGACGCGGGAAAGGGTGATTCTGTGGCGTATCGAGCCAATAACGCCGATTTCATCGTGGCGTGATGCTTCACCCCACATTGATGCACGATTTTAAAGCCCGCTTCTACCAAAGGGCTTAAGGCATCTACCATGGTTTCATTGAGCCTTAAAGCGCCTTGAGACCCCCCAATGACCACGAGGATTTCATCGCTCGCGCTCCAGCCCATGGGTAAAATAGGTCCCAATGCCTCCAAGGACTCTGTTTTGCTGATCGACCCCATGCGGTGGTCGACGGGGTTACCCGTGTGATAAAAGCGAGCTTCGGCGACGTTTAGGGCTCGGCCTATTTCAGGGAATGCCCCTGTGACTTTGGTGGCTTTGGGCGCCATGAGACGGTTGACGAGGCCTGGGGTGGCGTCACTTTCATGCACTATAAAGGGAATTTTTAAGATAAAGGCCGCTAGTAAGACGGGGCCTGCCACATAGCCCCCTGTACCTAAAACCGCTTTGGCGTCTAGACTTTTGAGGTAACGCATGGCCAGAATGGTGGCTTGAAACATTTCAACGGCCCAGCGCATCAGCACAATCGGGTTTTTGCGCCGAGGCATCCCATGGCTGACCAAGGGTAAAAAGGGGATGCCTCTGGTGGGGACTTTTTGAGCCTCTAGACTATCTTCATTGCCAATATAGGTAATTTGCTGGAGTGAAATGCCAAATTCACGCACCAATGCATCCGCCACGGCCAAGGCAGGGTAAAGATGCCCCCCTGTGCCTCCCCCTGTTAGAACAATTGAAGCGTTCGCGTGTTTCACATGGCAATCCTTATCTTTCAGCGATGCGCTTATCGCCCCATCGCCAAACGGCATATCGTTTAGTATAAGAGATGCCGTCGACTTAGGCTAGCTTGTCTGATTCTTTTTTTTGGGAAAAAGTTTAGTCTTCTAAATTAATAGAGGCCACGGCTTGCACCTTCACATCGGGGATGAGTTCACTATAGGCCAAGACCACCGTGTGGGGCAGGTGGCGATCTAGCAATTCAAAGAGCGGTAAACGAATGCGTGGGGAACATAAAATGACAGGGGGCTTGCCGTAATGCTGTTGAACCATGCGAGTGGTGTCACTAATGGCTTGAATCAGTTGTTGGACTTGCATAGGGTTCAATAAAAACATGACCCCTAATTCGGTGCGTTGGCAGGCTTCATCCAAAACCGTTTCCCATTCATTCGACAAAGTCGCCGCCAGTAACTGCTTGTTTTTATCGGCATGAGAAATACAGATTTGACGCCCCATGGCCGCGCGTAGGCGTTCAGACAGCGTGTCGGATTCTCGGCTAAAGCGGGCGTAGTCACTCAGGCGTTCAAAAATAAATTGAATGTCTTTAATCGAGACTTTTTCTCGAATGAGGTTGACGAAAATTTTACGTAAGTCGTTGGGCGTCAGCATATTGGGGACAAGTTCTTGAATGACGCTGGGGTCACTGCCTCGCATCAGTTCCATGAGTTTAAGCACGTCAATTTTGGTCATGACGTCATCCACATATTTAATCACGATGCTTTGTAAGTGAGTAATGACGGCATCGGTGGATTCAACGGCAACCGTTTGTAGTTGTTCTGGAATATCGGGTTGTGCCACCCATAAGGCGGGTACATTTAAGGTGGCATCCGTGCCTTGAATCACTTGGGCAGGGGGTGCGACGCTATAGGTGTCAAAATAACTTTGTAGAATCATGTAATAGCCTGGGTAGACTTTCCCTGTGGCCACGGGGTTCCCTCGAATAGAAACGAGGTATTCATAGGGTTCAATATCGGAGGAATCCATAATACGGATATTGGGGAGAATAAAGCCGAGTTCATCGGTCAATCGGGTCCGTAAGCCTGCGATTTTACCCAAAAGCTGGCCGTCTTGTTCAGGGTCTGCAATCTGAAGGAGGCTCGCGCCCACTTGAAGACTGAGGACATCCACACCCATGCGTTCATACATGCGATTGGGGTCAATCATTTGTTGCATGTTTTCTTGTACTTCTTGTAATTCACCCATTTGTTGTTGAACGTCAGTGGTAATGAAGACGCTAAAGGCCATGCCGCCTAAAATTAAGGCAAATAAAACAAAGGGCCACCAGCTGAGTCCTGTAATGGAAGAGGTCACGGCGATAAACATTAAAAATAAGGCGGCAAAAATAAGGCCATAGGGTTTGCCTCTAAACTGAGTGAAGAAATCTTTAGCAAGACTATCAGACACACTGGTGGTACGGGTCAGGGTGATCCCAATGGCCACGGACATAATGAGCGCGGGAATTTGAGAGGCCAGTCCATCCCCGATCGTCAGAATCGTATACTTGTTGACGGCTTCCATAATGGGTAGGCCCTTCATTAAGACCCCAATGGCAATCCCTCCGACAATGTTGATAATGGTGATGATGATCGCGGCAATGGAGTCCCCTTTGACGAACTTCATCGCACCGTCCATCGAACCGAGCAGGGACATTTCTCGCTGTAAGTTTTCGCGCAGTTGACGGGCTTGATCTGGCCCAATAAACCCTGCGTTTAAGTCTCCATCAATTTGCATTTGTCGCCCCCCCAAGGAGTCCAAGGCAAATCGGGCCCCTACTTCGGCCACCCGTTCCGACCCTTTGGTAATAACCATAAAGTTCACCACCAGAATGATTAAAAACAAAATAACCCCAACCACCATATTACCCCCTGTAACGAAGACCCCAAAGGCTTCAACCATGGCCCCTGCATGACCATTGGCCAAAACAGCACGCGTGGTGGCAATCCCTAGGGACAAACGAAACAAGGTGGACACCAAAATCAAAGACGGAATAGCCGCTAAATCTAAGGGCTGTTTGACGTAAAGGGACATCATGAGTAGGACAACGGCCAGACTAATGTTAAAGGCGATAGAGGCGTCAATAAACCAGTCGGGCAACGGCACCAAAATAATTAAGATGAGCAATAAGACCCCAAAAACGAGTAAAATCTCACTAATGGGCGGAATGGCAAAGGCATTGTTAGCAGGGGCGGCCATCATCATGGGGGTAGGGGGCTCTTTCTGGGGGAGGGGCGTTCTGGTCGTGTTAGATAGGGAATAAACAGGGGGGCTTCGGTGTCTTTAGGGGGCATCAAAGGCGGGTGCTTCCCACGCGTCTGTCGGGGCATGTTCTCCTTCGAGTAGGTGGTCAAACTCCGCTTTGGCGTTGGATTGTGACGCAATGGCCACGTTTGGTAATCCTAGAATTTTTCGTATCATATGCAGTTGAGTATGAAAGCTTGCATCAATCTGTCCACCAGAGGTTTCGACAATGCAGCTGCCTTCATCCACGTCGGCATCACCCACCACTATTATATGCCGTTGGACTTCGCCTTGCCACGTTTCTTCATGGTCTTTGATGTGTTGACGCAACAGTTTTACATCATGTGGATGAACTTTAAAGACGACTTCTTTTTGGGTGCGGTCGACTTTTCCTAAAACATCTAAGGCAATGCCGACCACTAAGGCGCGATCACAAGACACTTCTACCTTAATGAGTCGTTGTGCAATGGCCATGGCCATGGGAACGATGTCTTGTACCGATTTTTCTAAGACTTGGTTTTTAATGGTTTCTAACTGATCCAAAATCTGCCAAATTTCTTCAGAGGCTTGATGGGCTTCCTTCATGCCTTCTGCATGCCCCGCTTCATAGCCGTGTTGATACCCTTCGCTTTGCGCTTGAGTAAAGCCTTCTTGTCTTCCCGCTTGTATGCCTTGGGCATGGCCTTCTTCATAGGCTTGCTGGAAAATGGCTTGTGGGTCCACGGGAGGTTCATGATCACTACGCCGCCGCTTCGGTTCCCCGCCTTCTGCTGTGGTAGGTGGAGTCGTGTGAGGTGCTTCCGTCCAAATGAGTTGGTTGACAAAATCATCTTGCCCGTCCTGAGCCAAGGGGGAGGGATGAGGATGCTGTCCGCCTCCCGTGATGTGTTCAAGCCAAGGGGGCAGGGCTTGGCCGTCCTGAGTGTTGGGGCGAGCAGTTGGGGTCGCGGGTTTTCGTGAACGAACGTTTTTAATGAGGGGCATAGCAATGGCCTTGTGATTTTAGATACTTTTAGGTACTTCGTGTTTAAGTGCTTAGCATTTAAATAAGTAGAATCTTTTGATAATAGCTTAGCATTGCTTCTTCCAAAGGAGTAGGCCATTGGGGAAGCTGTTCGTAGGCTTGGGGATGATTTTGGAGGCGGCCAGCGGTTTTAAAGAACCGCTGAAGCTTGGAGCGTTCTCCTGTGATTAAAGCTTCGAGTCTGTGGCGATAGTCAGGGTTTGTAAAAATTTCAGTCATGGCGTTTCGTGTTCGTTGTTGTTGGGAGGCAGGGTCTTGTGCCACGTGTTGAATGGTTTGCTTAAAGGTGTTCAACTGGGCGAGAACAGCTTGCATCGGCAGTTCATTTGCGACATGGTCCACATCCATATAATATATAATTTGGTGAACCATTTCAGCAGGGAATTGTTGAAACCATTCTGCTTGAACCGCTTCGGATTGCGTACTTAAAAAAAGTCCGAGTGCGGCAAGTTTTAGGCGTATCCTTTCATGGTGAGGCGCTTCGTTTGATGAAAGGGTGTGTGCAGGGGCCAAGTCCACAGGGGGAAAGTCTTGCGAATGGGGGGTAGGATGAACCCTAGGCGCTAGGTCAGGGCTTTGATGAAGCACAGGGTCTTGTGTCGTCGTGTTGAGTGCGGGGGTATCCGTATGAGGGGCCTTATTTTGAAAGCGATTGCTTGGTGCTTCATGCGGTAGGGCTTCTGGTTCTATGGGTCCATGTAATTGTTCGTATTCGCCTAGGTAGTGATGCAAAGCACTGGCGACCATTTGTTCCATCCAGCCTTGCAGTTGCGCGTCACTAAATTGGACATCGGGGGTTTCTTCTTGGCCCACAGTAGCAGAAACCAATTGCTTGGCATGGGCAAAGGCGTCTTGCGCCAAGCCTTGTAAAATAACCGATTTAGGTTCCCCTGTCACGCCTAAGGCTTGGGCTTTGATGCTGGCAAAAATAATGGCATGGGTAAAAAGGCCTAATACCTTATAACAATGATGAACATTAAAGGCTAAATAGATCGCTTTAGGGTCATGCTGGGGTTGAAAACCGGGTTCCTGCTGAAGTAAGCTGACGGCAACTGCAATAAAATGTGCGGTAATATCGGTAGAGCGTTTAATTTCATCTATTTTGAGTCCCGCTTGACTCAGGGCGTCGGTTACTTTTTCGGCAAATTCCACCGAAAGGGCTTCGGCGTTCATGTTAATAATAGCAGGATCAACAGGGGGGCGTTTAGCCATGAGACAAGTTCCTTCAATGGCTTAGTCTGGCGCACTGAGCCATTGATTCAGGTTGATATCACGTGGACGAAGGGCAGGGCTTGCGTTTGAAGAAGGCTTCAGACTTTGATTAAGATCTTTTAAGGCGTCTTTTAATTTTTGCGCATTTTGTTGTTGTGTGCGCTCCAAGACTTGATGTTGTGCTTCTTGGGCTTGCATCAATTGTTGATTTAATTGTTGTTGATACTGTAAGTGGGTTTGCGTTTCTTCCGCATGCTGCCGTAATTGTTGAAGTTCACTAATCGCTGAATCTAAGGTTTCAGCCGTATTTTGGACTTTCCCACTACTGCCCATGAGCAGCATTAAGGCGACGGCCCCAATCACGGTAATGGCCATCCAAGGCAGCCATGTCATCACGCCTGCGGCGGCTTCAGGGCTTAAGCCGGGCATGAAAAAATTGGCGCTATTGACGGGGGCTTCAGGCAAGGGGTCTTCCCCTTCTAGCGGTTTAGGGTTTTCAAAATCCGTACGGGCCAAGCTCACGTGTTCAGGGTCTACTCGTGGACTAGCCGCACGAGCCACCAAGACTTGTAAATCTTCAGGAGGAATATTGGGATAAAATTCATCGTCAATGGTCACCGCAATGGACACGGCTTCTACCATGCCAGGGACACTGGTTTCTACCCATTGGGTATGGCCGTTTTGATAACTCACTTCCGTGCCTTCACGGACGTAGCCATCTTCTTCCTGACTTTGCGTCATTTGGCCAAGCCCTTCGACCGCTTGGCCAATGGCGACTTTACTGTCGAGTTCAGGGGGTAAAAAGCCTGAAACGGCTCCTCCTGATTTCATCCCTGAAGTCCCTGAATGACTGGCACCGCCTAAACTTTCTTGAAAGCGTTGTTTAGAGGCCACAACAGACTTACTGGGGTCATAATTTTGGACCATGGTTTCTTTGGGGGATTCTCTCAAAAAGGTTGAAACCGTCACCACATAATGGCCTTCTCCAATGAGTTTGTCTAATTGCGCTGAAATTTTTTGCTTCATATAAAAATCTTGATCGGCGGCCTTGTCTTGCAGTTCTAAGGCGGAGTCTAGCACACTATTATAGGTATTGCCATTGGTGTCTGAAAGGGCCACATGCTTGGCTTCAAGTCCTTGTATCCCCCCTACCATCAGGTTAATAATGGCGCGGACCTTGTCGCGAGTGAGCCGTTCCCCTGGGGGCAAGGTCACTTGTACAGCGGCAGACGGGGGACGACGATCACTGGCAAACAGAGTGGGGTCGGGGACTGAAATTTTGACATGGGCATCTTCTACAGGAGGCATTTTTCGGATGATGCGGGCCAAATCGCCTTCTTGTCCTCGAATCAGTTTGATTTGCTTTTCTTCACGGCTGGCCATCATATCGCTGTTATCAAAGGCTTCCATCCCGAGTTTTCCATCCATTAACCCCGATTGAGCCAAGGTTAAAAGGGCTTGATCCCGATCATTTAAGGTCGCATCTTCCGCAAACATCAAGGAGACCTTCCCCCCTGTACCTGCTAAGGTATCGAGCCGAATATCCTGCCGAGAGAGTAAGGCTCTAATTTCAACGGCTTTGCCTGCGGCAATATCGGTGGCCAAGGGCAGCTGTTCTTCGGTCAGCACTTTCGCGCCTTCATCCACTTTGACTTCTTTTCCATTGCCACTGCCTGCGACGGCCACGACAATAATGAGCACGATGAGCAGGACGACCCCTCCAATGACGGCATAGAGCATTTTTTTATTGTCGAGCAATGCTTGTAACTGTGGGGGCACGTGCAGTAAGTTCCTGATTTTTTTTGATGAGCAGAAGATGTTTATTCTAGTTTAACAAGTTCTATATCGACGTTTCAGTAATCTTGAAGGGCTTCCACCGTTTGACGGACGCGTGCAGGGGTTGATCAATTTTAGTCTTTTGTGGATTTTCTTTTAAAAAGGGTGGACTCCGTAGTATGATACTTCTAGTTTTCTTCTTTATATTTGGAGTATTGAGTGCATGCCTAGTTCGCGAATTGTTTTTATGGGGACGCCTTCTTTTTCAGTCCCTTGTCTAGACACCTTATGTCATAGCTCTGGTTTTGAGGTGGTGGCGGTGGTGACTCAGCCCGATCGCCCTGCAGGACGAGGCAAGCAATTCACGCCTTCCCCCGTGAAGGTCTTTGCCACAGAAAAAGGCATTCCTGTCTTTACGCCTGAACGCTTGCGTCAGGATGAAGCGTTGATTGACGCCATCGCGGCTTTGGCCCCTGATTTCATCGTGACCATCGCCTTTGGTCAAATTCTTCCCACACGAGTCTTGGAAATTCCTAAAGGAGGGGTCGTCAATGTACATGCGTCTTTATTGCCCGCTTATCGAGGCGCCAACCCCATTCAATGGGCTATTTTAGACGGGCAATCTGAAACGGGACTCACCACCATGTTGAGCGATGAAGGCGTCGATACGGGCGCGATGCTTTTAAAACAGGTGCTGCCCATTGATGCGGAGGATACGACAGGGAGTTTATCTATTAAATTGGCCGAGGTCGCAGGGGGGCTTTTACTAGACACCTTGAACGCTTTAAAAGAAGGGCGACTCACCCCTGAACTTCAGGATGATACGTTGGCAACACAGGCACCAAAGCTTAAAAAGGAATCGCTTGCGGTGGATTGGTCTCGTTCGGCGCGTCAGGTCAAGCAGTATATTCAAGCCTTGACTCCTGCCCCTGGAGCGAAAGTCTATTTAAAACGAGGAGACACAACGGAAGACAGTCCCATTAAAATCGGCAAAATTTCCGTGCGGGAAGATTCTACAGAAGTTTACGAAACAACACAGGGCCTTGTCTTTGGTCAAATAGTGGCGTTAGATCACGCAGGTATTCACGTCCAAACGGGCGATGGCCACTTGTGTATTGAAACCCTCCAACCGGCGGGAAAAGGTATGATGAAGGCTTCCGATTGGGGACGGAATCGCTTGTCTTTGACGGGAGATTCTACAGAACGCGTGTGTTTTGTTTAAATATTTGCTAGAATACTTATATTGATGAATCTTGAGGGGGAGGCGAGAAAATCGTATGATGATGATGTCACAACATCCGATGAAAGAATTTTATAATGACACGTTTTATATGGCGCAACAACAGTTGGATGCAGTAGCGGAATCCATGAATTTGGATGCGGGGATTCATGAACGCTTGCGCTTTCCTCGTAAATCATTGATTGTGTCCGTCCCCATTAAGCTGGATAACGGCAGTACTAAATTGTTTATGGGCTACCGTGTTCAGCATGATCAGACGCTTGGGCCATCCAAGGGGGGGGTTCGCTTTCACCATGACGTACAGCTTGGGGAAGTGGCGGCCTTGGCCATGTGGATGACGTGGAAATGTTCCTTGTTGAATTTGCCCTACGGTGGCGCCAAAGGCGGGATTTGTTGCTTCCCTGAAGAAATGAGCGAAAATGAACTCGAACGCTTAACACGGCGATATACGACGGAAATTTTATCCATGATTGGCCCTGAAAAAGATATTCCCGCGCCAGACATGTATACCAATGAAAAAATTATGGCGTGGATGATGGATACCTATTCCAACTTTATTGGGTATGCCGTCCCTGGCGTGGTGACAGGTAAACCGGTTAGTGTAGGGGGAACTTTGGGACGTGTGGAAGCCACAGGTCGTGGGGTGGCCTTGACGGTTGATTTGGCCGTTCAGCGTTTGGGGATTAAGGCTGAGCATCCGACCGTTGCGGTTCAAGGGTTTGGGAATGTGGGAAGTATTACCGCAAAATTTTTACACCAAAAAGGCTATAAAATTGTCGCTATTACGGATGTTAAAGGCGGTATCTACGACCCTTCGGGCATTGATGTGCCGAAGCTTCAAGCCTACGTGCGAGAACAGGGTTCTGTGGAGGGGTATCAACCGGGGGAGTCGCTGGATTTAAAGGCGATCTTTGAGTTGGAGGTGGATGTCTTGGTGCCTGCGGCCGTGGCCAATTGTATTACGGCAGAAAATGCAGATCGGGTGCGCGCGAAGATTGTGGCGGAAGGGGCCAATGGTCCTGTCACAACGGAGGCTGACCATATTTTGGATGAAAAAGGCATTTATGTGATTCCTGGTATTTTAGCCAATGCAGGGGGTGTGGTGGTGTCTTACTTTGAATGGGTACAAGACATTCAACACCTGTTTTGGACCGAAGGCGAAGTCACCGATAAATTAACTTTTTTAATGACCAAAGCCTTTGACGAAGTGTTTCATACGGCGTTGGAAAAAAAGGTGTCGCCTCGAACCGCAGCCATGATGATTGGTGTGGGCCGTGTCGCAGAAGCCAAGAAACTTCGGGGGCTTTATCCTTAGTCTTCATCGTCTTCCAAGGGCTGAGGTCTCAAAAATTTGAGTAAGGGCCTATAAAGAGGGCTTATAAAATTTCGTATAAATCCCCGAGCTGATAAAGAGATCCTGCCACGACGGTGAGGGGAGGATGGGGCTTTCGTGTGTCAGAGGCCTGCCCTTTCATCAGACGCTCTAGCATCCACCACGCCGTTTGCGGGTCACTGCTGGCCCAAATGGGTTGATGTGCTAAGGCAGGGAGCTTATTTCGTAACTGTTGTCGTAACACTTGGGGGGCATGAAATAAGTGGGGATTTTCGTGACGGGGGCACGTGATGAGGATGGCTTGCGTGCGGTGGGCAAATTTTTCTAATAATTTAATCAATAGGGAAATAGGTCTGTTTTGACGTAGGGCAAGCATCCAATATAAATGCTGAGTGGGGAAGGTTTCTGCCAAGCCTTGGGCGATGGCGTTGAAGCCATCTTCGTTATGCCCTCCATCTAGCAGTAAGTCCAGCGTAGGGCGATATTCAAAACGTCCCTTCCATGTACACTGGGCTAAAGCCTCGCGAAAGGCGGCCGTGTCACTGACGATTTGCTGGCGTTGTAAAACGCTTAAAATCCCTAAAACGGTCGCTAAGTTCTGGACTTGATACCCGCCTAAAAGCCCCAGTTCGATCCGTTCTCCACTGACCATATTACGGATCCGTTGGGTGTGCTTAGCCGTTAAGGCGGATTCAACCGTCAATACCTCGTGGGTGGTTTCAATAATGGATTCCACATGCGTTTGCGTGGCGACTTGATGAATCACGTTGAGGGCGTCTTCAGGAATGGCGGGCCCGAGTACCAAGGGGGTTCCTGCACGTAAAATGCCCGCTTTTTCAAAGGCAATGGCTTCTAGGCTGTCCCCGAGACGATCCATGTGGTCGTAACCAATGCTGGTAATCACGGTTAAAATGGGTTGAGAGACCACATTGCTGGCGTCTAAACGCCCCCCGAGTCCTGTTTCAAGCACGGTAATATCCACGTGTTCGGCTTTGAAGACGACAAAGGCCAAAATGACCATGAATTCAAAATAAGTCGGCCATTCCGATGCTTCGTTTTGGAAGGGACCTAAGCATTGTGTTAAACGCGTCCATAAGCCATGGCCATAGCGGTTAAAGGCCTCTTCAGAAAGGGGTTCATTGTTCAGGCAAATGCGTTCACGCGGGTGAACGAGGTGCGGACTATGGATGCTTCCCACTTTTAAGCCTTGGCTGAGTAGCCCTGCGGTCGTCATATGGGTGACGCTTCCCTTGCCGTTGGTTCCCGCAATATGGATGGTGGGGGTGATTTCTTGCGGATAGCCCAAAAGTTCTAAAATATTTAAAACATTTTCAGTCCCCAAACGTAAGCGTTCAATGTTGAGGCGATTGAGTTGCTCTAGAAAAGAAATCGTCACGAGAGGCTCCTTTTATCATGGGGTTAGCCTCCTTAGTTTAAAGGAGACTTTTTGTTTTGGCACGCCCTTTTTTAAGTCTTTGACTTGAACTGTGATATACTGATTTCAACTCTACAGGCTTTGCGCTTCAATAATAGACAGAGAAGAAATGGAAATATTATGCTTGCCACGGATGCTTCTACAGATATGCAAAAAATAAAATTAATCTTGGTGGAAGATCACCAAATGACGCGTTTGGGACTTCGTTTGATGCTTGAGCAAGAACCCCATTATACCGTGATTGCTGAAGCTGAAACAGGGCAAGAGGCCTTGAAAGTGGTGAATCAATACCAAGGCAAATGTGATTTAATTTTGATGGATATTGGCTTGCCTGATATGGACGGCATTGAAGCCACACAGCAGATTAAGCTTCAGTTTCCGCAGGTACCTGTCATGATGCTGACGTCTAAAGATGAAGCAGGCGATGTGTTTGCCGCTTTGGGAGCAGGGGCGGATGCCTACTGCTTGAAAGGCGCGAGTTTTGAAACATTGAAAACCGCCATTAATACCGTGAGCGAAGGGGCCAGTTGGTTAGACCCAGGTATCGCGCGCTTGGTTTTAGGGCGCTTTCAGGGCTTGCCTCATTTAGGAGCAGGGGCTGAAAAAACACTCACCACGAATCAAAGAACGCATACGGTGGTGGGTCTTCCTGTTCCACATGCGCCGAATCAAACGATGGATTGTCCCTTGACGCCTCGAGAAATGGAAGTGCTGAAATTGATTGTGGAAGGCTTTTCTAATGCCGATATCGCTGAAAAATGTGTGATTACCAAAGCCACAGCAAAAGCTCATGTGCATAGTATTTTGCAAAAATTATGTGTGGATGACCGAACCCAAGCCGCCGTGTTTGCCATGCGTCAAGGCATTGTGCGGATGGAAGACATTAATCCTATTTTTTAAAGCGTGTTTTTAAGGGTTTTTTAAAGGCTGTGATGATTTGGATTCAGTTGTTCGTATCCCACAATGATTCTATGCTTGACGACAAAGCTACCTGTTTCTTGAAAGCCCAGTTTTTTGACGATGAGGGCGGATTTGACGTTATCATCAAAATGAGCCACCACCACTTTAGGCAGATTCATGGTCTGAAACGCATAGTCTAGAATCGCTTGAGCCCCTTCACTGGCGTAGCCTTGGCTCCAAAAATCAGGGTGAACCGCAAAGCGTAATTCATAGGCGTACTCCCCTTTTGTGGGATTCCAAATTCGATACTGTAAGCCGAGACGCCCGACAAAGCGCCCACTGTCTTTTTCAGAGGCATAGAGT
Organism: Vampirovibrio sp.; assembly: GCA_050916035.1. Classification (GTDB taxonomy): domain Bacteria; phylum Cyanobacteriota; class Vampirovibrionia; order Vampirovibrionales; family JAJTHC01; genus JAJTHC01. The sequence goes on from CP050876.1 coordinate 673,503, forward strand.
TGAGAAATACCTAAACGCTGATATTCATCTCTATATTCATTCAATTCTTCAAGGACTTTTATATCGTCACTAAAGCCTGTAAAGGTGCTAATGGCCACATCAGGGTGTTGGTGTAAGGATTTCAAGGCGTCAAAATCAGACACGGTAAAGGCTCTAAAATTGAGGCGAAGACTGCTAAACAGGGGCTTGGAAGCACATTCTGTCGTATTCATGATCAGGACTCCTTTGCTTTGCGGATTTCGTAATAGGGGCATTGGTCCCCGTGGACGGGGGTGTCATACAAATAGGTAAAGCCTAATTTTTGAGCCAAAATCGGCGATTTTTCATTGTATGACCAGTGAGACATCACCACCCGTTCGATCTTGAGGGTTTCCAAGCCGTAATGAATGATGGCGTTTCCCGCTTCAGGAGCAATGCCTTGCCCCCATACGTCTGGGTGCACCGCCACACGCCATTCATATTGGGGCCCTTGGGAAAGGTCCCACACTCTGAATTGCAGGCCTGTTCGGCCGACAAAGCGGGAAGCATCCTTCCAAAAAATAGCCCATTGAGAAATGCCCAAACGTGCCTGCTCTTCTTGATATTCATCCAGTTCTTCTTGAACTTTTTGATCATCGCTATAGCCACTGGACGTGGTTTTGGCGACATCAGGGTGTTGGTGCAGAGCTTTAAGGTGGGGATAGTCTTCGGGCGTAAAAGGACGAATCAGTAAGCGTTCCGTTTCAATGGAGGCTTTGTTTTGGGTCTGTGTCGACATGGGGCTTGCTCATTTCCTTTATAATGACAGGGCTATGGTTTTATTGTCTCACTTTTTGGATTTGATTTCCAATGATGCGTGTTTAAATTTACATTCTTAACATCGCAAGAGGGTTTTATAATCGAAAAATCGTGTCTGTGTTCTTGGGAGGGTGATCGTAAGGGTAATGGTATCCTTTAAATTTTGATGATTCTGATGGTGTTATGGGGGTCAAAATACGTTTAGGACGCGTAGTGGTTTTCTTAGCAGTACTCGATTCTTCAGGCGCTCTAAGGGTAAAGGGTGTATGCTTGCTCCTCAAGAAAGAAAGAGGAAAGTTACCCCAACGATAAACATCGCGCATTCTTCTTAGTCCTTCAAGATACGTGTCATATTTTGGAGCTATTTTAGATGTTTCTAAAGCCGTGCTTAAGGGGTGTAAGGGGATCACTTCTGTGGAGATGGGGATACTTATTTCTTTTTTTTTAGCAAGAGTGTCATCCGTGACTTTTACGATATCTTCTTCTCCATATCCCTGTACTGTAGTGGAACGGATTTTTTTTTTGAGGACGTCTTTCACGTCAGCTGTTAAAAACGTTTGGGCCAAGGCTTCTAACTCGCTAAAAAAAGGTGTAAAAGGGTATAAGGAATAAGTACATGGATTGATAAGCACTTTAAATCCAGCGCCTTGACGACCTATAAAATGGTTCATAAAGTCTAAGGGTAAAGGATTTCTTAGGTGAAGGTCTAATAATATTTTATGAGCTTTTTGTAGGTCGCTCTGCATACCGAGTTCAACATACTTAAAAAGAGGGACTGGATAGCCCTTTCTTTTTAGAGAACCAGGTCCTCTCTTTCTCATATACCACCACGGAGGCCTTGGATAGGCGACGTGTTCAAAAGCCCCCCCATTTAATAAGTTTAGAAGTTGTTCAATGACTTCTCGTGTTCGTAGGCCAGAACACGATCCTAAACAGGGTGTTCTAGGTAGTGTCGACATATAAATAATGATATAATAAATCCAAGATCTAGTTGTTTTGAGGGATTTATTATGAACGATTATATTCAATACGAGTTGTCTAAAGCCCAATGGAATCAGATAAAAGAGGCTCTACCTGGTCAGTCGCATCATAGAGGGCGCACTGCCGAAAACAACCGTCTTTTTGTAGAAGCGGTATTATGGATGGGGCGAAACGGGGGAAGATGGAGGTCGCTTCCCTATTATTACGGCAAGTGGAGCAGTGTTCACAAGCGCTTCATTCGTTGGGCGAAACAAGGCATTTGGCAAATGATTTTCAACACCCTTGCCACATCGGCAGATACCGAATGGCTTATGATTGATTCGACGATTATTCGCGCCCACCAGTGTTCAGCAGGGGCAAAAAAAGTGCCGGAAAACAAGCGTTAGGACGATCGTCAGGGGGCTATACGAGCAAGCTTCACGCCGTTTGTGACAGCCACGGCAACCCCGTTCGCTTTATCGTCACCGCAGGGCAGGTTTCCGACTCAACCCAAGCCATCCCTTTGTTAAAAGGGCTTGAAGCCACGGCGGTTTTGGCGGACAAGGGCTATGTTTCAGAACAAATATTTGAGGCGATTCACCTCATGGGGGCTGAAGTGGTCATCCCTAATAAAAGCAATGCGGTGGCTCCTCGTCAAGTCGATTACTTCCTTTACAAGGCTCGCCACTTGGTAGAAAACTTGTTTAAAGACCTTAAAAACTTCAGGCGAATGGCAACCCGTTACGATAAATTAGATGTGGCTTATTTGTCTTTTGTTCATCTTGCTTCTATTTGTTTATGGCTTAAGTAAATGTCGACACTACCTAGGCGAAACACGTTCATAGGGTTTTTTGGGGTCATGATTTTGTTGACGTATCCCGTCCTCTATTTGCTTCTTATAATCTTTAAGTACTCGTATCTCTTGATCCGCTCGTTTTGCTTGTTCTCTATTGAAGGCAAACACGGTAGCCGCATGCCCAAATTCATGTAGGGTTGTTTCTCCGGGTAAGCGATATGACATAGGTTTTCCTTTTACGGTTAACTTTTACGGTTAAGGGGTGTATGGATACGTGTATTAAAACGGATCAATCTGAAAAAGTGCGTGTCGTTTTAACCGCGTTCCCCTTTTTTAGAAGGAGCTTTTACGGGTGACTTGTTTCTTTTCGGAAATACCGTTACACTAAGAACATATATCTACAGCGTGGAGATCTTGTGCCTACAAATCTGCCTCGTCGTTTGTTTATGAAGGAATACACTATGATGTTTGAACGCTTTACTGAAAAAGCCATTAAAGTCATTATGTTGGCACAAGAAGAAGCCCGCCGTTTGGGGCATAACTTCGTGGGGACGGAACAAATTCTGTTGGGTTTGGTGGGTGAAGGAACAGGCATTGCCGCCAAAACCCTAAAAGGCATGGGCATTAACCTGAAAGAAGCGCGTGCCGAAGTCGAAAAAATTATCGGTCGTGGGAGTGGTTTTGTCGCCGTTGAAATCCCTTTTACCCCGCGTGCCAAGCGAGTTTTGGAACTGTCGTGGGATGAAGCCCGTCAGTTGGGCCATAATTATATCGGTACAGAACACTTATTGCTCGGTTTGATTCGAGAAGGTGAAGGGGTCGCGGCCAAAGTGCTTGAAAGCCTTGGGGTGGACTTGTCTAAACTGCGGAGCAATTTGATTCGCATGTTGGGTGAAACCCGTGGCAGTTCTGCCGCAGGCGGAGGCAGTGGATCCAGCAGTGCATCGTCGAGTTCAAGTTCTAGCGGTGGAAAAACCAAGACGCCTACTTTGGATGAATTTTCTCAAAACTTAACCTTGGCTGCTGAAGAACAGCGATTGGATCCTGTGGTCGGGCGTGAAGTAGAAATTGAACGGATGGTTCAGATTTTAGGACGTCGTACCAAGAATAATCCTGTTTTAATTGGCGAACCTGGTGTGGGTAAAACGGCGTTGGCCGAAGGCTTGGCTCAGCGTATTGTCAATAGTGACGTGCCTGAAATGTTGCGAGATAAAAAAATTATTCAGCTGGATATGGGCTTGCTGGTCGCAGGCACGAAGTATCGGGGTGAATTTGAAGAACGTCTCAAAAAGGTAATGGATGAAATTCGTCAGGCCAATAATATTATTTTGGTGATTGATGAAATGCATACGTTGATTGGTGCAGGGGCTGCTGAAGGCGCGATTGATGCCGCTAATATTTTGAAGCCTTCGCTCAGTCGTGGAGAATTACAAGTCATTGGCGCCACGACCATTTCAGAATACCGTAAGCATATTGAAAAAGACGCGGCCTTAGAGCGTCGTTTTCAGCCTGTTTTTGTGGATCAGCCGACTTTGTCTGAAGCGGTTGAAATTATTCGTGGTTTGCGCGAAAAATATGAAGAGCATCATAAGCTCACCATTAGTGATGAAGCCATTGATGCCGCCGTGACTTTGTCGGATCGTTATATTTCGGATCGCTTTTTGCCAGATAAAGCCATTGATTTGGTGGATGAAGCGGCGTCTCGTGTACGGTTGAACAATAGTGCTTTACCCGAAGAAGGTAAAGCTTTAGAACGTGAAATTAAGGCTTTGGTTCGTCAAAAAGAAGAGGCGATTCGTGGCCAAGATTTTGACAAGGCCACCGAAATTCGAGACCAAGAAGCGACCTTACGTGACCAGCTTCGTGATATTGCCGATGCCCATAAAAAGACTTTGGATCCCAAAAATATCACCGTGACGGTTGAAGATATTGCCAGTGTCGTGTCCCAGTGGACGGGGATTCCTGTGTCCAAATTGACGGAAAGCGAAAGCGATAAGTTAATGAAGATGGAAGACACCTTGCATGAACAGGTGATTGGTCAGCATGAAGCGGTGGTGGCTATTTCCAAGGCCATTCGTCGTGCGAGAGTAGGACTCAAAAGCCCTGATCGCCCGATTGGCTCCTTTATTTTTTGTGGTCCCACGGGGGTGGGAAAAACGGAGCTGGCGAAGACCTTGGCCCAGTATTTCTTTGGCTCTGTCGAAAATATGATTCGCTTAGATATGTCTGAATTTATGGAACGCCATACGGTGTCGAAACTCATTGGTTCGCCTCCTGGTTATGTGGGTTACAATGAAGGTGGGCAATTGACAGAAGCTATTCGTCGTAAGCCTTACAGCGTTTTATTGTTTGATGAAGTGGAAAAAGCTCACCCTGATGTGTTTAATATTCTGCTTCAAATTTTGGATGATGGACGACTGTCTGATTCGAAAGGCCGTGTCGTTGATTTTAAAAACACCATTGTGATTTTAACATCGAATGTGGGGGCCTCTGGCATTGAAAATCCTTCTAGTATTGGCTTTGGTGGTTCGGACAAAGAAGAAGCCGCTGCTCGCTATGCTAAGATTCGAGACCGTGTGAAAGATGCCATGAAGCAAGTGTTTCGCCCTGAATTTATTAACCGTTTGGACGATACCATCATTTTTGAACCCTTAAAACGAGAAGAAATTCGTTTAATTGTGGACATTATGATGAAAGACTTACTCAAACGTCTGAATGACCGCAAGCTGAAATTGGAATTGACGGCTGAAGTCAAAGACTTTTTGGCCGAAGAAGGGTATGATCCTACTTATGGGGCAAGACCTTTGCGTCGCGTTTTGCAGCGTCGTTTGGAAGATCCCTTAAGTGAAGCGCTCTTGTTAAGTGAATACAAAGAGGGCAACGTGATTGAAGCGTCTTTAAAAGTCACAGAAGAGTATAAAGACGGTGATGATGGTGAAGAAATTGTCACCAAAAAGAAAGAAGTCGTGTTTAAAGTCACAGGTGATTTACCCTTGGATTCTTTTGAAATTCGCGTGGAATCCAAAGCCAAAGGTCAGCTTCCAAAGTTGACTGGAGACTCCGCCTCGGTGACGAGTCGTAAAGGTGGGGGCGGTAAAGCTCGAGAATTAGAAGCCTAAAGACTGTTGGACCTTTATATTTAAGAATAAGGGGAGTGAGTCAATCAAACTTGCTCCCCTTATTTCTATGTTTAAATGAACGTATCGTTGCTTTTATAGGCAAAAAGAGGGTGGATTTATATAAATCCACCCTCTTAAATTCAAGTGTATTAAATGTTTTAGTAGCGGTAGTGAGCAAACGCTTTGTTGGCTTCAGCCATACGGTGCGTTTCTTCACGTTTTTTCATGGTAGCTCCACCACCTGTGGAAATTTCCCAAAGCTCAGAAGCCAAACGTTCACTCATGGAGCGTCCACCACGCTTACGGGAAAAGCCAATAATCCAACGACTGGCAATGGCTTCACCCATTTCGTCATCCACTTCCATGGGGACTTGGTAGGTGGAACCACCCACACGACGAGATTTAACTCTCACTAAAGGACGCGCTTTATCCAAAGCGGCGAAAAAGATATCTACCCCAGATTCTTCGCCACCTTTGGCGTCTAGAATTTCAACAGCATCATAAAAAATACCTTCTGCAACACTTTTTTTACCACGTTGCATTAAGCGGTTGATAAATTTAGCGACACGAGCACTATTGTAAAGTGAATCAGGCAAAGGAATTCTTTTTTCTGGACGATAACGACGAGGCATAGGTTTTAATACTCCTAGATATTGAGTGAATAGGGTGATAAGAGAATGGTAACATTACGGCATGTAATGAATTCATGAAGTCTTCCTTAAAAAAGGGGGACTTACTTTTTCTTCTTACCCACTTCTCCACTTTTCTTAACACCATATTTGGAACGTGCTTGCTTACGGTTCTTAACCCCTTCGCAATCTAAAGTCCCCCGAATAATGTGATAACGAACCCCAGGTAAGTCTTTCACACGACCACCACGAATCAGTACCACAGAGTGTTCCTGTAAGTTGTGTCCAACACCAGGAATATAAGAGGTGACTTCAAATCCGTTGGTCAAACGAATACGAGCCACTTTACGCAAGGCCGAGTTTGGCTTTTTAGGTGTTGTGGTATAGACCCGAGTACAAACGCCACGCCGCTGAGGACAAGCCATCAAAGCAGGGGACTTCGTTTTCTTGATAATCGATTTACGTTCTTGACGAACCAATTGTGCAATTGTAGGCACAGAGGAAACCTCCTCAAAATAATTGTAATAGTTAGGGACACATAAGTCAGCACGCTTATTTTGTAGAAAGGGCAAAGCTTTTGCAACTCGAAACTTTATGTGGAATTTTTATTTTTATCTGATTTCAAGACTCAAATAGGCAACATTCAACATAAAGCGAACGGGAACCATGCCAATTCTACTCTAAGCTTAATTAGCTTAAACAAAGCAAAATGACTTGTCAATCTTATTTTTAGTCGTTGACCAGTGCCATCACAGAATTCTAACCCAATGATGGACGTAACTTGCTTTAATGTAACAAATTGTATTGTTTTGACGCATAAAGCACCTCTTGTGGCGTTTTTCGTTTTTATGCTTATAGCTTGGCAAAAGTCTTTGGCTTTCTGCAGGTTTTTTGACTCTCGTTGGTATTTAGAAGAACTGAATGCAGACTAAATCTGTGATACAAGCGGCTAAATACTGGAATAGATGTACTGGCTTATAAAATGATAAGGTGTTTTGCTTTATGACTATATTTGGACTTCGCATGGGTGTATGGGCACGTTTGTCTTGGTTGGCCTATTTGAGATTTTTTGCTTTTTTGCTTGTTTTAGGCATGTTTCAAGTGACGGCATCTGCCAATTCGGTGTATATTCAGGGCAATGGAAATAATGTGTATCAGTCTTTCTCCCAAGGAGGAGGAGGGTATGGGTACGGTGCTTATCCCTGTGTACAATCTCCTTATGGGCGCTGCTTGGGTCAACCGTCAGCTATTGGCTATCCTTACGATACGGTGAATTATCCTGCGCCTCGAGACACATCTAATTTAAGCCCTGTGGAACGTCATGCGCAATGGCAAGAAAACGAACGAAATTATGAACGTATCAATAAAATTTATACCCAAAATTATGATAATTTGGGGAACCCGAGTCTGAATAATTTTCAAAGTATTCGGCCTTACCCACGCTATGTGGACTATGCGTATCGTCAAGAAAAAGAACGATTGCGTTCGGCGGGCAAGCCTTTTCTAGGGACGGCTTCGGTTGTGGGGACGACGGTGGTGGTCACGCCTCAGTATTATTATATTACGCGTCATGAAGCGAAGCAGTACGATTATTTATATCGTATGGGCGTTACGTCTCGTCGTCGCCCCCAAGGCGCTGTGGTACGTTGATACCAGTGCTTGGTCGTACGGCTTACTAAAAACTCCATCCCTCTTCCTACTAAAAGGAAGAGGGATTTGAGCTCAAGGGGACAGCGGACTGACAGATAGGGCTTCTTGCTTATTTGATGCGGAACAGCACTTCGTTACGACGATTACTGGGCCACGTAAATGGTCCATTATAGGCGGCGTAGATTTCATGCGTATGGGGTTCAAAGGTAAAGCCCTTTTTATTGACCCACTCGTCTAGCTTGTTTTTATGCGTCACTAAATTTTCTGAGTTAAAGCGCCCATTAAATTTGACCGTGGCCACTCGAAAGGGGGCCGATTGGTAGATCTTAATACGGCTGTCTTGAGGCATCGGTAAATGGGTCGCACCTTGGGGCATCACAAAGCGGAAGGCCCATTGGGTCGAGAGGGGGGGCATGTCGGAAGCCACGCCAAAGGCCACGAGTTCTTGAAAGACGGGAATGGTCATGGCAATTTTTTCCTGAGTCCCATTCTTTCCTGTAATGTATCCAAATAAAGCCCGAAAACCTTCATTGGCGGCTTCTTCTCGGTTGCCTTCTACCGTCACTTCAGCATAGGTTAAGGCGGGATATCTTCGGATTTGAAAGGAGCCTTCACTTTTCTCTATGGTGTAGGGGGCTTCTTCATACTTGGCTTTACTTTGACTGGAGGGAAGCAGTTTGAACCACGCAAAACCAACCGCGACGACTAAAATAATTAAAAATAGGGGTCTCATCAGATATATTCCTTATAGGCGTTTCAATTTTGTACAATCTGGGAAGTCATTAACGCTTGTTTAGTCTATAATGGATTTGTTTATTTCAGACATAGCTAAAGGAATTTTTTATGATTGATACCAGCGATTATTTACAGAGTATTTCTGCGGAAAGGGCGGTTTATCCTCCTATTGAAATTTGGGAAAATTTAAATCCGCATCGCGACTATACCATTACGGTAAAGGTGGAAGAATTCACCAGTGTTTGTCCTAAAACAGGATTGCCTGACTTTGGGGTGATTACGATTGAATATATTCCCAACGCCGTATGTATTGAATTAAAGGCGTTTAAATATTACATGTTGTCGTATCGAAATGTGGGGATGTTCTATGAAAACATCACCAATAAAATTGCGGAAGATATTATCACCGCGGCGAATCCTCGATGGTTGCGGGTGCATAGTGATTTTTCTGCTCGTGGGGGGATTTCCACAGAAGCAGAAGTGATTTGGCGTCATCCCGAGTGGCAAGGAACTTTGCGATAATGAATCCGTTGGATGCTTTTTCAAATGAATCAAGGGATGCGGATTCTTCAGAAGATGCGGAGCAACGTATTCAAGCGTGGCAGGAACGCATTCATGAAAATCTCATGATTGTGGGCTATCCCAACGCACCGTATTGGCAAAACGTGACCTTGGTGGCCGTCACCAAGCATGTGGATGCGGAGGCGATACAGGGGGCGTTTCGCTGTGGCCTGATGGCCATGGGTGAAAATAAAGCGGTAGAAGCGCTCACCAAACGTGCCACCTTACCTGTTGAGCTGAATGAAGCGATTGAATGGCACTTTTTAGGTCGGATTCAGCGAAACAAGCTGAATAAAATCGTAGGGCATTATGATTTGATTCATAGTGTAGATACGTCAGAACTTCTGCAGAGTATTGCCGAAAAAGCAGACGCCTTAAAGGTCAGTCAAGGGATTCTACTTCAAGTGAATACGTCGGGTGAATCTTCTAAGCAAGGGGTTTTGCCAGAAGCACTCCCCCATTTGGTGGAGCAAGCCCTCGAACTTTCTCCACAGGTGCAATTACATGGCTTAATGACGATGGCGCCATTGACGGAGGACGACACGTGTATTGACGCTTGTTTTGGCCGCCTGAACGCCCTTGGGCAGGAGCTAGAAGCCCGTTTTAATATACGCTTGCCTCATTTGTCGATGGGGATGTCTCACGATTATGGTCAAGCGTTAAGTAATGGTGCTACAATAGTTCGTATTGGAACTAAACTATTTGCATAAAATGCTATTTCGCTGGTATGATGAACATAGGAAAATATTTTTGCTTTTTCTATTCAAAATTTGATTATTGAGTACACCACACAGACTGAGGGAGGTTTACAAGACCACATGAGTAACATGATGACAAAACTAAAAAACTGGGTCACGGGTGACCCCTTTGAAGAAGAAGATTATTTGAATGAAGTGGAAAATATGGCTGCGGCTTATCCTGCCGAACAAGCTCGTCCTATGCCTGAGTTACGCCCTAGTCATAATGTGCGCCCCTTGCATGGTAATGCGGCCTCTTTTAGTCAAGTCATTGTGATTGAGCCTCGTTCTTTTGAAGATGCTTTGGATGTGGTCTCTCATTTAAAAGCACGTAAGGCCGCGATTTTAAATTTACATTTGTTGGATACCAATCAGTCCCAACGCGTGGTTGATTTTCTTTCGGGCGCGACACACGCCATTGAAGGGCATCAGCAACGGATTGGCGAAGGGGTCTTTATTTTTACGCCTAATAATGTTTCTATTGCCTCTGAATTAGGTGAAGAAGTGTCCGATGGATTGAGCTTGTCTCAGGCTTACTGGAACTAAGGTTTTAAAGTCTTTTGCCTAGCGTATTATATTAAAACGCGTCTCTTCTGTGAGGGACGCGTTTTTTGTTTGAAGAAGCCTTTTGCCTGAAAAGCGTGTGTCACGAAGGAGCGTGGGGGAGGGGGATGCCTCGGGAAAGGGGGTCTACTTTTTGATCCAATTTCATTTGGACTTCATGTAATAATTGTCGTTCTTCTTGCATCAACGTTTGTAAGCCTTCGATTTGCTTGATGAGGGCTTGTCGTTTGGGAGATTTAAGGTCATGCAAAAGCACTTGGTCTTTCATGATTTTGGTTAAAGTGGTATTACTTTGCGTTAAAATTCGCGTTAGGTCTTTTGTCTTTGTCGAAAGGTGTTCTTCTATAACAGGGAGCCTTGTTTGTAAAGTTTGGGCTTCACGATTGAGTGCCTCTACTTGTGTTAAGAGCAAGAAAAGATCATCTCGATGGGGACCCACAGGAATTGTATTAAGCGTATTGCCCAGACTGTTTGCTCCTTGCCTGAGGGTATTGGCCACTTTGACTTGGTAAGACCACATTAGTTTTTGACGAAAAGGTTGTAGGACTTTTTGTTGATGGGGAGAGGTATTATTCATGGCGTCTGGATGGAGGAAACTTTGGCTGAATTCGAGACTTTTGGCTCCTCCTAAACCTGCTGCGACAATTAAAGCTTCCGCATCCGAAGGAATTTTGAGGGTAGGGTTTTCTAGGGTATAGTCAATTTCAATTGAATTTTTATCTTCGTTGAAACGGACCGCTTTCACATAGCCTACAGGGACACCCATAAATAAAACGGGTGAGCCTTCGCTTAAGGAATACGCATCTTCCACGTTGAGACGAATATTCTGCGTGGGTTGTGGCACAAAGGGAAGGGCTTTAAAATCCATGGCCAGAATGCTTCCCAGAAGGCCGAGTCCCAAGACGAACCATAAGACGACGTCTGAACAAAGACAGAGGGGATACCGTAAATACTTAAAACAAGAAGCTAGCGTCATTATAATATATTCTTCCCTGCGTCATGACTTGACGAGTATTCCCGATATGCTTATGCTAACATGGAAATACTAAAATAGGTGTGTCCTCTTATATGAACGTGTTTACACGTGTTTGTTGCGTCTTTTTTCGGCGAACTGCGTCTTTCAGTCTTGTCCCTTATGCCTTTGGGGCATCTGAGATGACTTGGCAAAAGGTACTTAGGCATAGTTTTATTTTATGGGTACTCTGGCTGGGGATTGCTGCTTTACATGGGGAGTCATACGTTGAACGCCTGTCGGTGCAAGGCGCTTGGACCGTGGGGCTACTGTTGCGCGTCTTGGGGGCGGCCTTTTGGGAAGAAGCCTTATTTCGAGGCTTACTCTTCCCTGCTTTTTCTAGGGTTCTGCCCTTGGGCTTGGCCTTGGGCCTGCAGGCGTTTCTCTTTGCGGGTTTGCATGATTGGAATGGAGCGTCTTTGACGTTTCAGTGGGCTTTTTGTGCAGGCTTATATTTGGGAATTTTGACCTTTAGGCAAGGCTCTTGGGGATTAGGCATGTGTTGTCATGCGGTGATGAACGTGCTGAGCCTAGTCTACTAATACCAAGTAAACGCTTAAATAGCGTCTGGCGTCTTCGTTGTCGCTACGATTCTCGATGTGCTTATGTACGTCTTTGTACACTTCACACCTCTGCGAGTCTAGGCTCCTAGAATACACCGATACGCTTTTCACTCGTTTCAATCGTATAAAATCTAGCCACTTTTTGTCGCGTAAGTGTTTAGAAGGATGGATATTTTTGAATAGGAGGGGTCACAAAAGTCTTGTCTCCGACTTGATAGCGCAAGCAAACGCGGTCTTGATCAATAGGCTGAATTTTAATTTGTCGATAGGGGGCTTGCACGTCGAGAGGTGCTTGAGGGTCTTTTAGGGAAGGGAGGCTTTCAAGGGGAGATCCATCTCGCTCCAAAGCCGTTAAGGGAAGGGTTAAGCAGAGAACGCCGCGATAACTTAAACTCAAGTGAGTCGGTGGCTGAAGAATGGCTCCACTGGCGTTGATTTGTAGACCGTAGCTGTGGACTAAATACACGCCCGCATACAGAGTGGCCCCTTCAGGGGTGACTAATGCCGTTTCTAGACGAAGTAAGGGTTCAGGAGAGGCAGGGTAGTCTCGCGGACCCACTTGCATAATGACCTCGTCAGGGACTTTGGGAGCAGGGGCTTCTCGTTTACCAAAAACCTTTCCTGCCAGTCCTTTTTGAAGGGGAGGCAAAGGGGTAGGTCGATTTTTCAGGTGACCAGGGGGGCCAAAATAGGGGTCGGTTTCCTTAGGGGCCGTTTTTTCTAAATTGGGGACAATATTGTAGGTGCTATAAGGGTCATTCCCCCAACGGGTTTCATCATATTGAGCTTCATCCATGCCGTAAACGGTGGAGTAATGTCCAGCACAACATAATACAAGGATCAAAATTAAGCGGTTTAGCGTCATGCCTGTTGTCCTTCAGTGCATTGATGGGGACTTCATCCTTAATGAAGTAAAGAAAAAATGACATTGGTATACATGAAGGCCACCCATAAGCTTCCTAAAAACGGGAGGCTAATCGCGATGCAGAGTTGTTCACTATTCCAGTTAAAACTTAAGGCCACCGACTTTAAAAATAGAAAACTCGTCCAAGCCCATAGCACGGCATAAGCGATATACCCTAATAGCGGTGTACTTTCTTTCAGTAGACTTACCACAGGTAAAAGTACCCAAGGTAAGGCACTGGCACCTGTTAAAGTCAGGACTAAGCCATAACGATTTTCTTGAGTGAAGACATAATGGGCATACGCAATTCCCCCTGCCAAAACCAACCAAAACATAACGTGAGTCAGGCCTTGCATCACCAGTGAAAAGGGACTTGTTAAGGCGTTGTTTTTAAACACGATATTACAGAATACTTGCAATAAAATCACGCCGAGTGTCATTAACGTTTGTTGACGCAGTAGCGGTGTGTCAATAAGGGAAGGGTCTCCATAGGCGTCCCTAAGCTTACTTAACGTATGAAGGGGAGCCACGCAAATTCCTTGTAAAACTTCATGCCACTGTAAAGCCAGCGGTGGGTCTACTCGTAATTGAACGTCTCGATGGGGCCGTTGCATCGGGAGGGCGGTTTCTAAATTCATGATAAAAGCTCCCTTTTATTGAAATAACCATAAGGGTTGATTCGGGTAACGCGCCGTCAGGGGCAAATGTTGATCGTTCTGAATCTGAGGGTTAAGCAAGTGAACGAGGCTTTTTAAATCTAAGCGTTGGGAGGCTTCTCCCAAGGGTAAATGCAAGAAATCACGGAGAAAATCATTGTCTACTTCGTAGGGGGCCAAGTCCATTTCAGTGGAGGAGTCCAAACGAAAGCGTTCATTGACTAAGCCTTGTAACACGGTTTTTGCATAATAGGCGTCCCCAATTTCATCAACTAAACCTGCGTTTAAGGCTTGATTTCCTGTGAGAATTCGACCATCGGCAATGGCCGTGATACGGGCTTGCCGCTTGGCTTTTTCGTCCGCTGTATTGAGAGTTCTTAAACGTCCTTCTAAGACAGTGGCTAAGAAATCCCGATAACTATCATCAATGATTCTTTGTAGTAAAGCCAGTTCGGCACTACTGGTTTTACGGTAAGGATTTAATAAATCTTTGAAGCGCCCACTTTTAATGGTAATGGATTTGACCCCAAGTTTACGTTCCATGAGATCTTGTAGGTTCATGCTTTGCATGATGACCCCAATGGATCCTGTAAGCGTGCCTTTATTACTGACAATGCGGTCAGTGGCACAGGCCGCATAATAGCCCCCACTGGCGGCGACATCTAAAAAGCTTGCGACAATGGGCTTATTGGCACGCACGCGTTTGATTGCGGCATTGAGTTCTTGGCTCATGCCCACCGTGCCACCAGGGCTATTGATCATGAGTAAAACGCCTTTGATTCGATCATCCATGGCCGCGAGATCAAGGGCCTCTCTTACGGCAATGGCTCCATTATGGTCGCTCATAAAGCCCCCACTGTCTGGCGTGCTTTGAATTTCGCCTTCAAGCTTAATCAGGGCCAAGTGCTCCCCTGTTACTTTTTTGGGGAAGGCTTTTAAGTTGTTTGGAAAATAATTTTGGGAAATATCGGTAGTTGCCTCTGTTTCCGAGGGATGAATCGATTTAAGGACTAAGCTCAGGCTCCCCAAAATCAAGGTGACAGTAATTAAACCGAGTAAAACCCAAGAAAAGGTTTTTGAATTTTGAAGTTCGAGCGCCATCATACCCAACTCTCTTTCTCTCTTTTTTAAAGTAGTTTGTGAACACGCATCTATTAAGCAGATACTTCTAAAATAGCATATTTTTTAGGATTGTGGCATTTTTTAAGCCTGTGTTTATAAAGGATCTTTGTTTCCATGTAACAAAATATATCAAATCCACAATTCGGATGTTAAGGAATACTTTATTAAAGCATAAATCATTACTTCTCTGTAGAAGCTTGGTTTTGTAAATTACTCAATAAGCTGAACGCTTTGGCGAAAGGAACAAATGATGATGTCTACGACAGAAACAAATACGCCTACGATGCCAGACGCTTATTTTGATCACATCATTCACATGCCAGATTGGCATATGAAATTACAAAAGGCGAGTCAACGTCTTGCTTTTTTCATTGTGAATTACTTGATTAGTTTGAGTATTTTGGTGCTGACTTTTTCATTATCACAGAATTATATTGCACCTTTACTGAGTACCCTTTTACCCATCAGTCATACCACTTTACCAAAAGCCATTATGATTTTAACCGTCATGTATTGGTTACCTATTTGGATAGATGTGGTTAAACGATGGAGGCGAAATACGTTTTAAACTTAGATGAACAACACGATCAAAAAAGAAACTGACTAATTTTACACGCAAAATACTTTGATTTAAAAAACGAGAGGACACGATATTTAATATGAGCAGTTATTCTTCCATGATGGGACTTTACCAAATGGGTACCCCACAAAGTAACTACATGACCAGCAATAAACCTGGTGCTTATGATATGGTTCAAAGTAACTATGGTGCTTCTACACCTTCTTACGGATCGAATTACGGATCCAACTACGACTATTCGCAACCGAATCCTTATTATGAAGCGAATGTGACGAACTATCCTTCCTATAATGCACCCGCTTACCCACCCAGCACCTATACACCAGCCTACGATGTTCAGATGGATTATCCACCTGTATATGATCATCCTGGTTTCCAAGCGCCTTACATTTCTATTCCAACGGCGCCTCCTTTGTATATGCCAAGCAATCCAATGGCTCCTAAGCCTTATGACATTCCACCTCCTCCACAGGTTGGACCCGCTCCTGTGGCGACCCCTTTGGCTTATGCACCTAAAATCGCCAAGCCTTTGGATTTTGGCTACCCACCACCTGTACAACAGGCTCCTTACGTCAATACGCCTAATGCCCCTTATGCGCCTAGTCGCCCAGGGACACCAAGCTACCCACCACAACAGCCCATGTACTACCAGCAACAATCTGCGCCTACCTACTATCCACCAGCGAAACAACCTAATTTCCCTGGTTATGTGCCTCAAAAACAGTACAACGTTCCTTACCAAAGCCCCGTACCTAACTACGGACAATCTTATAACTTCGGTGCTTACCAAGCGCCTCAGTATAATCAACAGCCACAATATACCGCGGCTAAACCTTACTAAATTCAAGGACTCGCTAAGGGAAGCATCCCTTCCCTTAGCGCCCCTTATTTCAACCTCTTGGAGTTTATCGTGATGACAATGCAACCACTTTCGAATCCTTCTTACAACACTCAGTATAGCAAAGCCGCGGTTTACTCAGGTAATCCTCAAGCGTACATGCCTCAAGCAGCTGTACCAAACACAGGGTATAATATTCAAGGGAAATATCCTTCTCCTGCGCCTGCGTATAATGCCCCACAAAATCAAGGCTTTTTTGGTACAGGTCTTCGTTTCCCTTCTTTCCCACCTTTTCGTTTCCCACCCTTCCCTAAATTTCCACCCTTCCCTTGGGGACGTAACCCTTACCCCGGTCCCAATCCTTATCCCGGTCCTGGCCCTAACCCCGGTCCAGGCCCAGGCCCCATGCCTAATGGTGGCTTAGCGATTCCCGATGGCACACGCCCTGTTGAACAGGACTTTCGTGGGCTGACGACGGACCAACGCGTCAATACCACTGGTTTACAATCCGCGGAAATAGGTTCCTTACACGTCGGTGGCCGTGGATTGGCCTTTACGGGTAGCCGTGAAGGGATTTACCAAAGTTACTGGACAGTACTTGAAAAAGTCAAGCGTGGTGAATCCGTTTCTGAACGAGACAAAGACGCTGTTTTGGCTGCTGAACAGTCAGATATCGCCAATAACTTGCCTTCAGGTATGTCCTTTGAACGTCAATACCTACAAACCTTAACCAAATTGACAGGGTCACAAAACTTCGTCAATATGATGAATAATGCGCCTATTATTCGCGATACAGGTAAGCGTTTACAAGTGCCTTCGGATATGAATCCCGCCTCTCAAGAATTTGTCGATTTCCAAAAAAGTATTGGAAACAATAACGCCAATTTAGGGTCTTTAATGATTCTCACCCAATGGAATCATGACACCTTGGATAACGGTAAAATTGATGGTTCCGTGAACCTTCATGAACTCGCTTCTAAACAAGTGGGAACCGCCTTGGTGAACACCCCCGATGCCAACCCTTATATTCAAGCCTTGGCTGAAAATGAGCTGGCCGATCGTTCGTTTAATAACAGTGGCGCCAAATTTTTTGGACAAGCCTTCGCCAATGCCTATGGCACAGGTGCCGCCCCTGTGAGCTTACAGATGATTCAAAACGACACCGCCGTTCAAGCGCAACAACAAGGCGTGTCTTTAAATACCGTGAAACAAGTGACGGCCGCGACGGTGCAGAACTTTGTAACGGGTACTAAAAATGGCTTAAGCCAAGGACTTCGTTCTGCGATGAGTATGGTGAAGGATCACCCTATTATTGCAGGCGCCAATATGGCGGGTATTGCAATGACGGCAGGGGTTTGCCCTTACCTCAGTGGATTAACCGCTAATATTAGTTCGGCAGGTGGGACGCAAGATACTTCTAACAATAGCGACCTGACCTACGTTTCTTAACGCTTATACCTACAGAATAAACCCCCTTTGGTTCGCGCCAAAGGGGGTTTTGGGTTTTGATAGCGTGTTTTAAATAATAGGATGCCTCGCCATCATGCGGGACGCCATAGATTTTTCGTTTTTGGCTGGTCGCTCGTCAGAGGCCTTTTCACCGAAAAAGGTTCTCCGACTCCTCTAAATGAGGGGCTCTTTTTTTTGGATGGCTTTCGCTTTTGTTTTTGAGCTTGCGCCGTCAGAGACCTTTTCGCGGAAAAAGGTCTCCACCCCTCTAAATTGGATGGCTGGCTTTCGTTTTTGAGCTGGTCGCTCGTCAGAGACCTTTTCGCGGAAAAAGGTCTCCAACACCTCTAAAGCGGTTCAAGGAGGGACGGGGTAGGACGTATTGCGTTTCTCCTCCCTCATTTCCCCCTCCTTGAAAATCCTCCCCTTTTTGACCCACCTCGTCGCATCATTCCCTTGCATGACGTCCGCAAAACCCTCAGGGGATTAGCCATTCGCTCACCCGCTTGGATTTAGTGCGTGAACGTCTGCTACCCCCACAGTTTGGTGAAACAGCCTACTCGTTTGAAATATTATCGTAAAGCGATTGTAACAAAGTAGACAGGCCCCGCACCAAAAAGAGGCCCCCACGGTTTTATGCTGTTGAGGACGAACCACCATTAAACCCACGGCAGAACACCGAAGCCCTTTTCAAGAGGTAAGCTTTCGGGATGACGTAGGATTGTAGAGAAGGACATATTGATCATGAATTATTTTGCTATGTTGAACCATTATTTAGTCGTACCTGCTTTAGAAAAGGCCTCCGCCTCAGTTGGAAAGGCGGCATCAAATTCTTTTGAAGGGGGGTAGCCACAATGGCTCGAGAGCTTAATCCCTCTTCTGGACAGGCGATCCAGAGGGCATTAACTCCTTTACAAGACGGAGATCCATTTAAAAATTTTGAACCTGCCAGTACTGCACTGGCCCGTACTAGTTCAGACTTAGTGCCTCCCCCTAAATTAACGGCGACGGAGATATGGGCAGGGGTTCCTCATACGCAATCGATTGTACTCCCTTCATCTCAAGGAACCCAAGAAAGGGTTTTTTTAAATGCGGGAGATTTGAATAAGGGGCTTCAGCCTCCCACGTTAGACGTCTCAGCGGTAACGGTTACAGACGTATTACCTGATGTGGTAGTAGCAACACGCCCTGTTCCTTCAATTCCTGCGCGTGATTTCATCAATCTATCAGGAACCGACGTACCGTCGCCAAGTCCTGTTGTGAATAATCCATCACGCCAGCCTGCACGTTATTCATATGCGCGTCAGGGTAAAGAATTGGTACCCACCTCTACGACTCCTACTGTCGCACCAGCGTCCGCCACATCCGCCGTACCGTCGCCAAGTCCTGTTGTGAATAATCCATCTCGCAATCCTGCTCCCACCCCCCAGCCCGCCATTAATCCAGTGGTGGATCCTCAGCCTAAAACATGGGGAGACCGTTTGACTAATTGGTCTCAAACCCCTGCAGCCAATACCGCTGCCATCGTCGGTGGAACTGGATTGTCTGCTGTTGGGGGGGGAGCCATCGGATGGAGTCTCGCTCAAATACCACCGTCTGATCCTCTAGCCTAAAGTATTCGACTCCAGTCAAAACAAAAGGCGTCGATTCTTCGAACGCCTTTTGGTGTTTCATAAAAGCTTACCGCTTATTCGGCGTCGCTGGCTTCACTAAAGCCTAAGCTAATCCGACGCTCTTCTGGTTGAAATTTAATAATGAAGGTTTGTAAAAGCATGCCCACTTCCACGGTTTGGCCTTGGCTGTCTTCATAGTTTTGTAATTCTCTTGCAGACAACAACGCTTCTACTCCAGGGTGAATTTCAACAAAGGCGCCAAACTGCTTTAAACGCATAATTTTGCCTTCCACTTGTTGGCCTTCCACCATGAGTTCGGCCACTTCTTCCCAAGGATCTTTCATCAAGGTTTTGGCGGACAAGCTGACACGTTGACGTTCTTCATCCACGCCAATGATTTCAACTTTCACCGTTTCACCAATATTTAATAAGTCAGAAGGGTGCTCCACCCAGCGCCAAGACATTTGAGACAAGGGCAGTAAACCATCCACCCCACCCAAGTCAATAAAGGCACCAAAGCTGGTGAGACGAACCACTTTACCTTCAATGATTTCACCTGTTTTTAGGCTAGAAAAGAGCTCTTTACGTTCTTCTTGTTGTTGTTCTGCCAAGACCTTGCGATGTGACAAAATAATATTGTTTTTCAACGCATCGACAGACAACAACTTAAAGGGCAAGCTTTGCCCCACCAAAGACTCTAAATTATTACGACTTCTCATATGGCTAGAAGGGACAAAGCCTCTTAAATTACCATCCAGTTCAATCAGCAACCCGCCTTTAACAACAGAAGCGACTTTGCCTTCAATGACTTCATCGGTGTCGAGCTTTTTCGCCAATTCTTTCCAAGCAAAAGCCATTTGCACACGGCGTAAGGACAAGGTCAACTGGCTGTCATCATCTTCTTCTTTTAAAATATAAAAGTCATACGCGTGACCCACTTCAAGTTCTTCAGAAAAAGAGGCTGCTTTTTCATTCATTTCTTTCAGGGGAAGCAAGGCATTTGTTTTGGCACCCACATCAATATAGGCATAGTTAGAATCCCACGCCACCACGGTACCTGAAACAATTTCACCCCGTCCAAAGGCATAGTTATACTTGCCTTCTAAAAGGGCTTCAAAGGTACGCTTGGACTCTTCTGAAATGTCGAGTGTTAAATTATGGAGGAAAGGGGACATCGGCTTTTTAGTCTCCCGACTAGATTCATACTAATACGTTTAGGGCGTGCTTATGTTCACAACATAGATTATGTTAACACAAATACAGGATAAACGAATATGATTTTTTTAATAACGTTTGCTTTATTATAACGTCATTTACACTGAAATGGCACGCTTTTTTATTTTTACTTTTCTTTTTCATTCATTTAAAGGATGACACGACTGGTTTTTGTTTAGGACGCGTCTATTTCAAGGCAAGCGCGTAAGCGTCCTTGATGTTCTTGTAATAAGTGTTGCGCTTCTTTGAAATTGGACACCTTGTTTAAGGCGAGCAGTATGGCGGGCTTAACTTGCCCTTGGCAGCGGTCTAGGGCGTGTTGGGCGGCTTCAGTCGGAACCTTGGCCACGGTTTCTACTAGAGAAACGGCGCGCTGTTTAAGTTTTTTATTACTGGCTTTGACATCGACCATTAAATTGCCGTAGGTTTTGCCTAGTTTGATTAAGCTTACGGTACTCAACATGTTGAGCACCATTTTTTGTGCGGTTCCTGCTTTCAGGCGACTGGATCCTTGCAGTATTTCAGGTCCCACGTCGGTGACAATACGATAGTCCGCTATCTCATTGGCTTCTGCGTTGGGGTTACAGGTTAAACTCACCGTAATGACGCCTTGTTCTTTGGCATGACGTAAGGCTTCTAGCACATAGGCGGGATTACCACTGGCGGAAATCCCGATGAGGACATCCCCGCGACTGACTCCATTTTGTCGAATGTTGCGAATCCCGAGCTCTCCATCATCTTCTGCCCCTTCAATCGGGTGGCGTAAGGCCGTTTCGCCTCCTGCTAAAATGGCTTGGATCAAACTGCTTGGTGTACTAAAGGTCGGGGGACATTCTGCGGCATCCAAAACCCCTAAGCGTCCGCTGGTGCCTGCCCCGATGTAATACAGGGAATGATCCGTTTCAAAGGCTTTATAAATCACGTCGACCACTTCGGCAATTTCAGGCAATGCCGCCTGTACCGCAAGGGCCACTCGTTGGTCTTCGGCATTCATGAGCCGAAGAATGTCTTGCGTGGATAAAACATCTAAGTCTTTTGTAGAAGGCGTGTTGGATTCTGTTGTTCTATTGACCATCATTCATAATTCCCATGGTTCTTCGTGAAGAGTCGCTTCTAAGGGTGTGGAACTTGTGAAAGCCTTAACCGATGAAGTATCTACTTCTTTTAGAGTATCATATTTTTCAGGAATTGTCGTATAATCTAGGGGCTTATACTCATCTGACCGAAAGGGTTTTTACATGAAGCGCTTTTATTTTGGTATTTTGTCTATTCGTTATCTTATTTCGGCCTCATTGTTGATGAGTCTGTCGTGTGGGAATATGACGGCTTTGGCGGAGCTTAATCGTTTAGGCGCATCCCTTCAGGTTTTTCCGTATGCGGATGAACACGATTTGCCGATTGCCCTTGAAAGAGTCAAAACCTTCCCTCTAGACGCCCCTAAGTCTTTAGATTATGCGATGGCACGCGCGCCTCGTCCTCCTGTTGCCCCAAAGGTGGAGACCATTGCAACGTCTGTATCCTCTCCCCTCGTTTTGGAAGGGACTTTTCCTTCTCTTAAGCTTAGGAAAAAATGGCGTTTCTTTCACTTTGGAAAAACGCAACAGAAGACGGACGCTTTCGTTAATCATACAGCGCCTGTAACGGGAGCACTCATTAATGAACTAGGGTCTCATACCAGTGAAGGAAAAATCAGTATTCGTCCTTTAGGGGGGGAGGCTAGTTCGTCTTCCACAGCTTTGCGTTTAACAGGCTCATCCTCTGCCGTGGTTTTGGCTTCCGTCAGTTCGTCGGTGTTACCCTCCGCGACGCTTCCTACCTTATGGGAATCCGACAAACGCCCACGACCCAATGCGCGTGAAAAAGCGTTGATTTATTTGATTCAAGAAACCAATCCGCAATGGGATGAAAATGCGGCCCATGTCTTGGCCCACTTAATTGTGCAAAGTAGTGATGCCAATCATATTGATTACCGTATACTGGCCAGTTTAATTGCCACAGAATCCACTTTTAAGTTGAATGCCGTGTCTAAAACAGGCGCCAAGGGATTGGGACAATTGAAGGATGCCACCGCTCAATGGTTGGGTGTTCAAGATCCCTTTGACCCCGCTCAAAACTTGTATGGTACGGCCAAGTATTTGTCTTTTTTAGCGGACCAGTTCCCCAATGAACCGGCTAAAGCGGTAGCCAGTTATTTTGTGGGTCAAGGCAACGTGAAGCGTAACGGTTTAAGTGATGACGCCATTTTATACGTGCTTAAAGTGCAGAAACATTTAGACCTGTTATTAGCGTTTAGGGAAAATGCTTAGGCTCAAGGAGTCAACGAATTTTTGGTGAGGAGTGGGTGTAATGTCTCGTGTATTTGAACATTGTTTGGCCTGCTTTGCTGCTTCTGTAGACGGTAAAATTACCGCGCCTTCCACCGCGCAAAACCCTGATGCATGGGTGAAGCTGGGGACCGCGAAAGACTTAGCACGGTTGTTCACATTACGCAATACGGCGGATGTCATTTGTTTTGGTGCCTCGACCTTTCGGGCATGGCCGAGTGTTCGCCGTGGATTGATTCATCAAGAGAATCAAGCGCTTATGCCTCCACGTCACGTGCTCTTTACGAACTCTTGGCAACTCGATTGGCAGGCCCCTCTGTTTAAGGAATGGGCTGTTCATCAGGCCTTATGGGGGCCTTTATTCATCGCTTCTTCCTCGCCTGCTCCTTTGGATTTACCGACAGAGCGACGTGCGTTTCTACAGGTCATTGCTTTGGACAGGCATGCCTCTGAACATCACCAGCTTCAGCAGGTGAAGGCCGCGGTTGCTCCATTTTTGGCAGGAAAGGATTCCCCGACGTGGATGCTTGAAGGAGGGGGACAGTTGTTTGAATTTTTTTTAAAGGCTGCTGCCGTCGATACCTTACATCTGACCTTAACCCCTCAATTGATTGGGGGCCTTCATACGCCTAGCTTAGTGAGCGGTTCAGGATTTTCGCCCCAAGCTTGGCCCACCGTCACGTGGACACAGATTGAACATCATGCCCCTGAATTGTATCTCACAGGTACTATTCAGTATTGAGCGATAGGGAGACTTAAACTTTAGTCTCTACGAATGATTTGCTGACCAGGTTCGTCAATGGAATCAATGGCGTTATTGTGAATGATATTGTAAAAGAATTTCTGAACAGGCGAACGTTTAGGTGGCGCCATGCCTCGCCATTCGGCACGACTACGCGCGGCCATGATGTGTTCAATGGTGTCTGGCGAATAGCCTTTTAATTGTAAAATTTCAACATCAGGGGTAAACGCTAGGGCGGATAAAGGAGCCATGCCGCCTAAGCTAAGAATCATGAGACATAAGGCAACGAATTTTTTCATTTTAAATCTTCCTATCGCAGTGATTAAGTGACAAACGTACCCTATGCTCAGTTTACTTGAACGGGTAAGCAAAGCACCTCCTTTTTTTGGAGGAAGTCTGGTCCATTGTGAATTTTATTACGCCACGACGGTTTCTAAGGCATTGAGTTGTTGGGTCGCAATGCTGAGTAATTGACGAAAGGAATCCGCCTCTAAACTGGCTCCGCCGATTAAACCGCCATCAATGTCGGATTGTGCTAAAAGCCCTTCCGCATTGTCTGGCTTCATGCTACCGCCATATAAAATACGAAGCGTTTCTGCCGTTTTGGATCCAAATGTGGTGGCAATACTTTGGCGAATCACTCCACAGACGCGGTTGGCTTCAGCAGGTTCACAGACTTTTCCTGTCCCAATGGCCCAAACGGGCTCGTAGGCCACCACCACCCGATTGATTTGCTCTGCACTGAGATCTTTTAGGCTTTCTTGGATTTGTTGCGTGACAACAGCGTCCGTTTGTCCCGCTTCCCGTTCGCTGAGCGTTTCTCCTACGCAGACGATGGGGACGAGCCCATGGGCCAAAGCACTTTTGGTTTTGGCATTCACCGCGGTATTGCTTTCATTATAATAGCTACGGCGTTCGCTATGGCCAAGTACGACCCCTTGAAGATTTAACTCTTCAAGTTGCGTGGGAGAAACTTCCCCTGTAAAGGCGCCTTCACGCGCAATTTCCATATTTTGAGCCGCCACATGAAGGGATAATCCCGCTTCTTTTGCGGTGCGTACCGTCGTAGCAAGTAAGGTAAACCCTGCGCATACCCATGCTTCTAAACGAGGATGCGTTGGCATTTGTTGAGCCAGTGCTAACACAAATTGACGAGCATCAGTATTGTTTTTATACATCTTCCAATTACCCGCCATAAAAATACCACGATTTAAATGCGCCATTTGAAACACTCCTTCATGTCTGATTTATTAAAAAATAGAATACTAACTTTTAAGGTTAGTATACCCTAAATTAGGTCATACGGGTGGGCTAATTTTATCAAGCATAGAGTGTTTTTAAATTTTAGTCGCCTTTGACGGCGTAGGTTTCGGTCCGTGTGTCGTCTGGTGGGGTAAATATACGGTATAAAACGGGTAAGACGAGTAACGTGAGTAAGGTGGAGGTGACTAAGCCTCCAATCACGACGGTGGCCAAGGGCTTTTGGACTTCTGCCCCTGAACTCATGGAAGCGGCCATGGGTAAGAATCCAAGGGTGGCGACGAAGGCGGTCATCAGCACAGGGCGTAAACGAGACTGGCACCCTTTATGGATACGCGCCTCTCGGGAATATCCGTCTTCTTTTAATTTGTTGAAGGTGCTGATGAGGACTAAGCCGTTGAGAATCGCCACACCAAAGAGTGCAATGAATCCAATAATGGTGGGAGTGCTGAGGTAGAATCCGCGAATCCATAACGCGCAAATGCCTCCCACCATGGCGAAGGGGATATTGGTCATGACCAATAAGGCAGGGGTGACGGCAGAAAAAGTCGCCACCAGCAAGCCAAAAATAATGAGAATGGATACGGGGACCACAATGGCCAGTTTTTTGAGAGCGCGTTCTTGGTTTTCAAATTGTCCTCCCCATTTAAGCGAGTAACCGACAGGGAGCTTGACCTGTTCTTTTAAGCGAATTTGGGCTTCTTTGACGAAGCTACCGACATCTCGATTTCGCACATTGCATTGAATTACTATACGGCGCTGACCCGCTTCTCGATTAATCATTTCCACCCCTTCGTTAAGACTTAAAGCCGCCACCTGCCCTAAGGGAATTCGTCGACCATCGGCCGTTTCAATCAGTAAGGCTTCCATATTTTGGGGGGTTAAGGTCTGATTTTGCGGGAATTTAACCCGTAAGGTAAAGCGTTTTTTACCATCCAAAATTTCGGAGACGGCTTGCCCCATAATGGCCGTGTTCATGAGCGTACGAAGATCGGCAATGTTTACCCCATAACGTGCCATTTTAAGGCGATCAGGCGTGATGGTGATTTGAGGGGAGCCTGACCATATTTCTCGACGGAGCCCTGTCACCCCTTGAAGCTGGCTTAAAACGCTTTCAATAGCGATCGATTTTTCAGATAAGACCGTGAGATTTTCACCAAACAGCTTTACGGCCACATCCGCCTTGACCCCTGACACTAACTCGTTGACACGCATTTCAATCGGCTGAGTGAAATTGAAGCGCACCCCTGGAACATCCGCTTCTAAACGACGGTTCAGTGCCACGGCTAAGGCGTCTTTGCTTAACCCTTGTCGCCATTGAGATTTGGGGTATAAATCGACAAAGGTATCGGATTGATAAACGCTCATAGGGTCCGTGGCCAAATCGGGTCGACCAATTTTAGACACCACGGTTTTGACTTCGGGGAATTGTAGCACGGTTTGTTCAATGCGGGTGGTGACTTTAGTTGCTTCTGACAATGAAATACTAGGCAAATTGATATTTTCAATCGTAAAGCTGCCTTCATCTAACTTGGGGACAAATTCGGTGCCTAAAAAGGGAAGGGATCCTATTGCCACCACGCAAGAAAGTCCTGCCATGATTAAAGTAGGAACCTTATGACGTAACACGAGATTCAAGAGCCGAGTATAAAGAGGTTGAATCACTCGAATGAGGGGGCTTTCCTTTTCGGTGACGTTTCCTTTAAGGAAAAACCCACATAAAACAGGCACCAATAGCAAGGCCACCAGTAAAGAGCCTAACAAAGCAAAACAGACGGTAAAGACCATGGGCGAAAATAGCTTGTATTCCATCCCTTCTAAAGCCAAAATGGGCATGTAGACCACCGTAATAATCAAGACGCCAAAGAAAATAGGCCGTGCCATTTCTTGCAGAGAATTTTGAATAAGCGTCATTTGGGATTCAGGCGTCGCATCAGGATGATGCGACAATTGCCGAAGGGTATATTCGACCATGACAATGGAACCATCCACAATCATCCCAAAATCAATGGCGCCTAAACTCATGATGTTGGCGGTGAGTCCAAGCGCCTTCATCCCCATAAAGGAAAACATTAAAGCAATGGGAATGGTGACGGCGACAATGAGGGCGGCCCTTAAATTCCCCAACATCAACAGTAGAATGCCAATCACCAAAAACGCCCCTTCAAGTAGGTTGCTTTCCACCGTTTTAAGCGTTTCTTCTACCAAGTGGGTTTGGTCATAAAAGGCTTTAATCTTGACACTTTCAGGCAGACTTTTTTGAATTTCATTGATTTTGGCCTTGACACGGGTAATGACGTTTCGGGTATTCTCTCCTTTAAGCATCATAACAATGCCAGAAACGACTTCCCCTTGGCCATCTTTCGTTACGGCCCCTTGTCTCAGCAGGGTGCCATATTCTACGGTGGCGATATTTTTAATATAAATAGGCCGATCATTTTGATATTTGACAATAACGTTGCCCAAATCATCTAATTTTTGAAGAAGCCCCAAACCCCTTAAGGTGATTTGCTCCGCCCCATGTTCAATAATGCCTCCACTAAAATTGGTATTGTTCTGCTGTAAGGCGCCAAAAACGTCTTTTAAGGTAATTTGATATTCGGACAATTTTTGTGGATACACGGTGACTTGGTATTCTCGTGTTTCTCCCCCCCACGTATTGATTTCATTCACCCCAGGGACGCTACGCAATAGGTATTTAATGTCCCATTCATGCAACGTTTTTAAGTCCGCAGGCGAATACCCGTGGCCCGTGAGGACATATTGATAAATTTCTCCCATGCCTGTGGTAATGGGACCCAGTTCGGGGTTAAAGCCCATTGGTAAGCGGGCTTTAGCACTTTGTAATTTTTCGTTGACCAGTTGACGGGCAAAATAAATATTGACCCCTTCTTTAAAGACGACGGTCACCACGGAAACACCTAGTTTGGAAAGGGAACGTACTTCTTGCACCTTGGGGAGTCCATTCATCATGGATTCAATGGGAATGGTGACCAGTTGTTCGCTTTCTAAGGGATTGGCTCCTTGGGTATCGGTTAAAATTTGAACTTGGTTATTACTTAAGTCGGGGAAGGCATCAATCGCTAAAGTTTTAAACGCAATTAACCCGCCGATTAAACATAACGCAAAAAATAGGCAAATCATGAATCGTTGACGAATAAGTTTGACCAAAAACCGTTCAAGCATTTTAGGACGGCTCTCCTTCTGCCTCTTTAAGCCATGCGGCTTTCAGGGTAAAGCTCCCTTGGCCGACGATGTTTTCTCCCGCCTTTAACCCCTGAATGATCCATATGCCTGTGGGGGAAGCACTCCCCACCACAACCCGCCGTTTTTGATAATGCCTCTGTCCTAAATCGATAAAGACAAAGGATTCTTTGCCGTAGCTTTGTAAGGCGTGGTGAGGAATAAAGGGTTTTTGAAGGTGCAGGTTTTTTTGAATATGAATTTCACCCATCATGCCAGGCTTGAGTGCTTGCTGAGGGTTGGGGATGAAAACCCGTGCGGTAAAGGTTTGACTGGGCTGATTACTGATGGGTTGAATATAGTCAA
Source organism: Vampirovibrio sp. (assembly GCA_050916035.1). GTDB lineage: Bacteria > Cyanobacteriota > Vampirovibrionia > Vampirovibrionales > JAJTHC01 > JAJTHC01. The sequence goes on from CP050876.1 coordinate 701,858, forward strand.
TATGCCCTTTGAAGGCCTTTGTGGGGAAGCTGTCCGCTTTAAATACAACGCTTTGATTTTTTTGAATGCTTCCAATTTGATTGGCGTAAAGGGTGATGTCCAACCAAAGTTCTCCAAGGTCGGAAACTTCATATAAGGTTTGACTGGGAGACACCACTGAACCTAAGGTAACATTTTTTTTGGTAACAACCCCTGAACGTAAGGCTTTAATCGGACTAGTGGTACTGAGTTGTTCGGATTCAAAATCTGGGCGACTCCCGTAGGTGCTGAGCAACGCGGTGGCTTCGGACCGAATATGAAGGGCCCGCTCATGGGCGTGATCTAAATTACTTTTTGCCAGAATGAGATCCGATTCGGATTGTAAAAAATCTTTTTCGGGACTAATGCCCACTTTAAATAGGCGTTTTTCTCGGTCATACGCCCGCTTGGCCAGTGTATAGTGTGTTTTGGCTTGATTGATTTCAACTTGATTTTCATGCAGTTGTTGCTTAAAACGAGCGTTGATTTGGGTGACTTCCGCACTTTGAATCACCGCGACGGTTTGCCCTGCTTCAACCGTATCTCCCAATTGGAGCCGGTCTTCTACAATACGACCCGTGACAATGGGGTTAATGAAAAAAAGTGTATTCTCATTTGCTTTGATTTCTCCTGTGGTGACGACTTCATCCACAACAGGCTCGGTGGTGACTTTAAACGATTGAATAGGCGTTTGGGTGATGACGGTTTTGCTGAGGTAAATATCACGCGTTTCGGTTTTGGCTGGGTGATTGGAGGCGATGGGGGGGGCTTGGCCACATCCTGAAGTCCCTAGGCAGAAAAGCAATCCTAAAAAAAAAGGTAAACTTTTTAGCGGGTTGAATGAAAATGAGGGTGCCATGGTCAAAACCTTTTAGATGTATGTATTTTTAAGAATGAGGACAAATCCAAGATGAACCTTAAGTCTAAGAGTACCTTAAAAGGGCTAAAAAAACAAAACGCTTTTAAGGTCGCTTGGTGTATGATGTGGCTATGAAAAGTTTAACGTTATTACACTTGTACCCAAATGAAATGAACCTGTATGGGGATCGAGGAAATGTCTTGGCCTTGTATCAACAGTTGGCATGGCGTGGCGTGCGTTTAAAGGTTTTGTCTGCGCCTTTGGGCGCCTGGCAGGTGTCTTGGCAGGAAGCGGACCTTATTTTTATGGGCGGAGGCCAAGACGCTCAACAATTCACGGTCGTGGAGGATTTACATCGTCATAAGGCCCCGTCCCTGAAGGGCTTGGCTCAAGACGGCGCTCTTTTTTTAGGGATTTGCGGCGGCTTTCAATTTTTAGGGCATTATTATAAAACACCGCAAGGGAATGAATTAAGGGGGCTTAGTTTGCTGGACGCCTATACCGTTGCAGGTTCAGCGCGTTTTATTGGCAATGTGGTCTTAGAAACCTCTCTTTTGGGGAAGTCGGAGACCTTAGTAGGCTTTGAAAATCATAGTGGTTTAACCTATTTAGGCGCAGACTTGCCCCCTTTGGGGAAAATCTTGGTGGGACGAGGCAATAACGGGAAAGATAGGACGGAAGGCGCGAATTTTCAGAATCAAATTATAGGTACTTATTTACATGGTGCTTTATTACCTAAGAATCCTGTTTTAAGTGAAGCTTTATTGTCGTGGGCATGGCAACGTCGCTATGGGGAAGGTTTGCCTCCTCTGCGCTATGCAGGGGAACTTTTGGCGAGCCAAGCCCATCAAGAAGCCCTATGTGTAGCCAAATTCAAAGATAAACGTTAAAATAAAAAGAATGCTATCGTGACGAAAGGTGCTTCATGTCTGCTCCTGCTTCCCCTGAACAAACATTTTTGGCGTTGTTATGTGTTGAATTACTTCATATGCCCGAAGCCCCTGAGGCGTCTGAATTGGATATACAGAGTCTCTCGGCACGTTTTCAGGAGCAGTTGGCGGAACGTTTAGCGACTTTAGGCGGTGCTGTCGTGGAACGTGAATACCAAAATATGGTGTTTATTGCGTTTTCGCATCATGCCAACCCTGTGGATGAATTGGAATCCGCCTTAAGCTTTGTTCTGCAATTGTATCGTAAACCTTTGCCTGTGCTTAGAGCGAACCGGTCCTTGTCTTTACGTTTTGGTTTGAGTTTGGAAGAACTCAACCAGCGGAACCCTATGGCATCTGCCGCGGAGCGGAGCTTGGCGGGGGCTTCTCAAATTGTGGTGTCTCAGCGTGTGTTGCAAGTCATTGGGCAAACGCGCTATCCCTTTGAACCTTTGGTAGTGGATAATCCCATGGCGCGGCAGGGGCAGTATTTTGTATTGACTTTGCAAGCGCTTAAAGCCGAAGCAATGGCTTCGATGTCTTTTACTCAGGTGGATGCTGACCCTTCGCCTCGTCATGCCACGAGTGAGGAAGATGGCTTTACTGATTTTTCTGTGGAAGAACATTCGCCCTATACAGTTTATACGACCGAAGCCTTACCCACTGACGTGACGGTTGCGCTTCCTCCCGTGGAACAGGCGACCCCCTTGGCGCTGTCTGTTGAATCGGTCTTGCCTCACTTGCCCCCCTTGCCTCCTTTGGTAGAGGCATATTCTGTTTCTGATCGGCTGGACCCACCTGTGGCAGTTGAGCCAGAGGCGCCTACGCTTCGGCGGGATGCCTTTGATATTTTCTCGACGCCTCAGGGAATTTTAGAAGATCCTTTTGTCCTTCCAATAGCGGAGTCGCGATCTTCTTCTTTAGACGTGCGTCCTGAACAGAACCTGTCTTCAGAAGAAAAAATGCCCGTGGCCTATTATTCGCCTCGTTTACATATTTTTGATGAAGCTCCTTCGTGGCCCCGCTTGGATGAGCGCCCCTTGTGGGTGCCTGCGGAAACTATTCCTACCACGCTATATACCTTGAATGGTCTGCAGGATTTTCTGCCTTTGTTTTTAGCCAAGGGCTTAGGGGTGTATCAAGACGACTACCCAACGACTCAGCAAGTGTTTTGTCTACTGGGGGAAACGGGTTCAGGCACTACCTCTAGCATCATGACTGCGCGTCAACACTTAGATGCCTTTTTAAAGGAAGGGCAAGCTTCTTCGGAAGAAGGGCTTTCGCCCGCCATGGAAGACGGGGTGGAACCTCCGTATTTGAGTTTGCATACGTCGCATTATCGTCATCAATCGGCGTATCCTTTTTATTTAGAGTTATGGCATGACTTATGTCGTGCGTTGTTTCAAATCCCTACGGAAGGGTTTTTACAGTCGCAGATTCAATCCGCCATTGAAGGGGTATTGTTTTATATTTTGCCTGAAGCGGAACAGGCGCTTGCACAGCCTTATATTCAGACCTTGACTCGCTTTATGGGGGGCGCGGGTGCGGAACCTAGTCTGGATTTGATTGAAGCCTTGGCATGGGTACTTCCCCAAGTGGCTACGGTTAAGCCGTTGCTTTTACAATTGGAAAATTTAGAAACGGCCGATGAAGCCTCCCTTTATGTTTTGGGCGTTTTGTTGCATCAATATGGGTTGGCGTCTCACAAAGGGATGGTCTGGGTGCTTCAATCCGCCCCTTCTCACCATTTGGCCTGCCTTGAATATATTGATCCTATCTACTATAGTACGGGTCGGCTGAATGCTTTAAGTCCCACCCAAAGTGAAGATTATTTGAAAAGCACGTGGTTGGCAGGCTGTTTTGACGCGTGCCCCACTTCTTTTATAGAGGGGCTGATTCAGCGTGGAGAAGGCAAGCCTTTTTATCTAGAAGAAGCCTTGCGTTATGCCTTGCAATGTCGTTTGTTAGAAAGCAATCCACAAACAGGGATGATGGAATGGATAGGAGGTAACGACGAGCAGACCTTTGCTTGGCCTGAATCGATGACGGCGCTTTGGTATGAACGTTTACAAGTATTGCCGGAAGAAACGGCCAAGGTTTTACAGCTGGCGGGTATTTTGGGTATTCGTTTTTCTATGTTGAGTGTGGCGTCCTTATTAGGGCTGGAACAAGACGTTTTAAATCAGCACTTGGGCGTTTTGTGGGAACAAGGGTGGATTCTCCCTGATGTGGCGGACAGCGTTTCTTTTCGGCATCCTTTGCTTTTAAAGGCGGTGCGTCAATTTATGCCTGCTGATGAATTGTCGCATCGGCATGCGTGGGTCTATGAATCTTTGAGCCAGCATTTTGAAGCCCCTGTCGCTATGCCTGAACCTGTTTTGGCGTTTCATGCGTTTTATGGCGCTTTACCAGAAGCGTTGGCTCATCAAAATCAAGCATGGCAGGAACGTATTGAACCGTTTACGGGGTCATGGTTACCTTCATTTTTGAGACGTCTGCAGTTGCAAGATGTAGATTTGGATCTTAAAACGCGTCTGTCGCTTTGGCATGCGCATTTGCAAGCGGAACCTGATCCGCAGGCGGAAAAAAGCTTACTTAAATGTGAGGCTTATGAAGCCTTGCAAATGGGGCACTTGACTTTAGCTGCTGCAGCAACCTTTGAAATGTTGATTTTGTTGGGAGATGACGCCAAGGAACAGTTGGATCTTAAAAATGCTCAACGTTTGTATGAATACGCACGAGACATTCATCAAGAATCCGCGTTGAATGCGCACGGTGATTTTATCGCGATGACCAGTTTAATGGTCTTGGCATGGATGCGTTATGACCTGTTGGATTTACAATCATGGTGGAAACGTTTGGAACATCACTCGGCGTGGAAAGAGCCTTCTACCGCTTTAGTCCCTTGGAAATTAGAAGCCATTGGTTTGGCCTTACATTTGTATCGTTTGCAAGCCAATAGTCCCGCGGTGAAAAAATGGTATGCACAAGCCAAGCATCTGTGGGAACTTTGTATTCGAGACGCCCTGAATCCCCTGTGGATGGCACGGAGCCAATTGGCCTATGCTCATTATCTTTACGACAAGGGGGCTTTGCATGCGTATCGTCAAATTACTGAAAATGTGAAGTTGGTCTTGGCGTCCACACCGACGCAAAGTGTGGCTTTGCATCAAACCTTGGTGGATTACGTCATGGTGAATTGGCTTGAAGACCATCACCACCGCTTGCAAAGCGCCGTGCAAGAACGATATCAATATTTGGCGGAGGATTTAGAGACCAATCGTCATCAGTTCACCCCTCATCATCGTCGTGTGCTGGAAACCCTCGTGGCTTCTATGCGTCACCCTCAAAAAAGCGACGACTATTTGTCTCAAATGCGACGTTTAGGATTGGGTTTGGTCGCGGATGTCTTGGCTTGGCAAAAAATAGAAGAGGCGCTGATGAGTCGGCAAGTGGATTCGATTCAACACGCCTTAGACGATTGGCAATTTAATTTAACGGGAGATGTACTTCCTCATTTTGAACTATTGACTTGGCAAGCCACGATGGTGCGTGTACGGATTTTGATTTTGGAACAGGCCTTTGTCCCTGCACTACAGCTTATTTCGACAGTGTGGACCCCTTTGGCATCGTCTTTAATGGGGCGGGTCTTGGTCATGACTTTGGCCTTATTGGCACACATTTATCATCGCGTGGCCTATGAGGCGGGAATGGGACTTGCTCAGCAAGACGCCTATGTGAAAAAAAGTCGTGGCTTTGCCGAACAAGCCTTGGCCTTAAGCGTACAAAGTCAGAATCCTACCTTACAAGCGGATGCTGAAACCTTGATGAAATTTGGATAAGGAATTTTGAATCATTGCGTTTAAGTGAAGTGGCTATAAGCTTCTGCTTATAAGCCCTGCACGGCTTCTATGTTTATGGTAGGATTAACTTAGAATGTATTTTTTTGTAATGGTTGTCAAAGAATGCTTGAAGTATGAGCGTGGGGAATTTCATGAAACGTCTGTGCATTTTAAGTCTAAGTAGCCTTGTGTGCCTGCTATGCATGAGTGTAGGGTTGCCCGCATGGGGTGCTGAGTTACCTGTCGTTCAAAACTCTACCTTTGAATCGCTGTATGAGACAGCCATCAAGCAAAATCCAGATATTAAAGTGCTTCAAGAAAGCTTGCAGGTTTCTCAGCAAGATATTGTCATTGCAGGTTATATTCCTAACCCGAGTTTGAATACCTATTGGGGCTGGGGTAAAATGACCTCCGTGTTGGGGAACCCGAATCAGGTGGGTTTACAGCAAACGTTGGAACTGGGGCCTAAACGGAAATTACGTACTTTAGATGCCCAACTCCAATACGACAAAGAAAAGGCAGGTTTGCAACAAGCCTTGTGGCAATTACGGAGTCATTTACGACTGGCGTATTTAGACTACTTGGCCACGGTGAGTCAAATGGAGCAGTTGGAAAAACAGTATAGTTTGGTGAATCAGTTGATTCATATCGCGGAAGTTCGTTTCAAGGCGGGCAGTTCGCCTCAGGCGGATTTGATTCAGGCCCAGTTGAGTCAGTATCAATTGAATCCTGTTCGTATTCAGCTTCAAGGCCAGTTGGTTCAAAATCAATGGAAATTGGCGCAGTGGGTGGGGTTGACGCAACGAGACGCCTTGCACTTAGACGGGAGCCATTCCGCATTGTTAGAACAAGTGCCGTATTGGAAGACCCCTGTGCCTGAAGCAGATTATTTGACTTGTCTAGCCAAGCTTAAGCAGTTTGGACGCCAACATCGCCAAGAACTTAAAATCGCCTTACAGCAAGTGGAACAAAGTCGTGTTCGCTTGAAGGCGAGCAAGTTACAACGTATTCCTGATCCACAAATCGGTGGGGGGATTTTATTTGTCAATACGCTTTCTCCGCTTTCTAATATTAATGAAAAAGATAATTTTCTAGGGGGCTATGCGACTCTTAACGTCGCTTTGCCTATTTTTCATAATCAAGGCGGGGAAATCGCCAAGAGCAAGGCGCGTCTTTCGGTGGATGAAGGCAATGTTGAAGCCTTAGAATTTGCCATTGACAGTGGGATTCAACAGGCGGTGGTGGGGATTGAAACGCAGCAAAAAACCTTGGAAAATTACCGTAAACAATTGCTCCCGCAATCCCTGCAAGTCTTGCAATTAGCCGATTTAGGGTATCGCTACGGGAAAACAGGCTTGGCGAATGTAATTTTAGCGCGTCAGGCTTATCAAGCCATTCAGGTCGACTATATCAAAACCTTGGGGCAAGCTTGGCAGTCTTGGGCCGCTTTAGAACAACAAACGGGTTTACCTTTAGAAGTCTTGGTGAATGAATTACCGTGGTCGCAGCCGACTCAGGTGTATCAACGGCCAAACTTGCCAACGCCTTTGGAAATACACTAATGAAATGGTTAAACGTCCCTCAACAGGTGATGGGTTTTTTATTTCAGCACCGCGTATGGACGCTTGTCGCAGGCTTAATCTTGATGGCCTTAGGCGTTTACCATTACCTTCATTTGCCTATGGAGGCGTATCCTGATTTTACCAATCCTTTGGTGCGCGTGATTACGCTTTACCCAGGAAAAGGGGCGGAAGAAGTTGAACGTTTAATTACGATTCCCATTGAAAAAGAATTAAATGGCCTCAAACGACAAATCCAGTTGCGTTCGGTGAGTATGTTTGGCCTTTCGGTGGTGTCTGTTGTTTTTCAGGATAACACGCCGTCTTCAGTGACTCGTCAACAGGTTTTAGAGCGTATTCGCCAAGCGGATGTGCCTGCGGATGTGAAGCCCGCTTTGGATCCTGATGCCACCCCGATTGGTGAAATTTTTCGCTATACTTTAGAATCTTCGTATTATGACAAGACCTCCTTAAAAGCCTTGCAAGAATGGGAAATGGAAAAAGCCTTTCGTCAAGTGCCTGGTGTGGTGGACGTGACCAGCTTTGGGGGGCCTCGAAAAACGTATCAAGTTCAGCTGGATTCCGCTCAGCTGAAGTCTTATGATATTTCGGTAGAAGACGTCATGGAAGCGATTGCCGAGGCCAATGGCAGTACAGGAGCCAATACCATTGATGTGAATCATCAAGCCTTTGCAGTGCGCGCTTTGGGTTTAATCAACAATATTGAAGATTTTAAACATATCGGGATTAAAACCAATGCGGAAACAGGCACGCCGATTCGCTTGGAAGACGTGGCCACCGTTAACGTCGCGCCTGCCTTACGCTTGGGCCAAGTGGGTAAAAATGCCGATGGCGATGCGGTGATGGGGATTGTCTTGATGCGACGAGGTGAAAATCCCGCCAAAGTCTTGAATACGCTCTATCAAGTCTTGCCCGATATTCGGGATAAATTGCCTAAAGGGGTGCTGATGAAGCCTCTTTATGACCGTATGGAACTGATGCGGCGGACCATGGAAACCATTGGAGAAAATGTACTTCATGGTATTGGATTGGTTTTAATTGTCTTGTTGATTTTTTTGGGAGACTGGCAAGCGGCTTTGATTTGTGCGTCGGTCATTCCTTTTTCATTATTGGTGTCTTTTAGTGGACTCACTTTTTTGGATACGCCCGCGAATTTATTGAGCTTAGGGGCCATTGACTTTGGTATGATTGTAGACGGCACGGTGGTGATGGTGGAACATTTGGTGCATCGCTTAAGTCAAAAAGGTCGTGACTTGAGTCAAAAAGACCGTATCGCCTTGGTTCAACAATCTACGTTAGAAATGATTCGCCCGATTACGGTGGCCACTTTGGTGATTGGTTTAGGCTTTATTCCTATTTTTGGTTTTACAGGGGTGGCGGGTAAATTATTTCACCCCTTGGCCATTACCATGAATTTGGCTTTGTTTGGCGCCTTGCTCGCCAGCTTAACCTTGGTCCCGATTTTGGTATCCTTTTTTATGACGAAAAAGCCGTATAAAGAAGGACGAAATATTGTCTTAGACCTTCTAACCAAGGGCTATAAGCGTTTACTTTTAAGCACGCTACGGTATAAAAAAATGGTGTTATGGGTGACATTGCTACTGATGTTCTTGGGCTTGGCGGTGACGACCAAGTTAGGCAGTGAATTTTTGCCTCAGTTGGATGAAGGAAATATCTGGCTGCGAGCGAATATTTTGCCCACCAGTGCGGTTTTACCCCAAGCCACGAAAACGGCGGATCACATTAGGCGCATACTGGCCGCCTACCCTGAAGTTAAAAATATTGTGACCCAAGTGGGCTCTCCCGATGATGGGACGGATCCTAATTTACCGAGTAATATTCAGTGTTTGATTGATTTGTATCCCGCCAAGCGTTGGCGTCCTCAATGGCATGAAAATAAACAAGCCTTGGTCACGGCCATGGATCAAAGTTTGGATGAAATTTTGGGGCTTCAAACCATGTTTTCTCAATATATTCAAGACAATGTGGATGAAGCCCTTTCAGGAGGTGCCAAAGCACAGGTGGCCTTGAAAATTTTTGGTTCTGACTTAAATACCTTACAACATGTGGCGCAAGACGTCTTGGAAGTGTTTCATCACACCAAAGGCATGACGGATGTCAGCCAAGATCGTATTTTGGGTCAACCTCAATACCGTATTGAATTGGATCGAGACGCCTTGAATCGCTATGGATTAAGTATTGATTCGGTGGAAGAAACGGTACAGATTGCCGTGGGGGGTCAAGTCATTACTCAGGTGCAAGAAGGAGAAAGGCGCTTCGACGTCGTTTTACGTTTAAATCCAGAAGACCGTTCTAGTCAACACGCCTTGCATACTTTGTTGATTCAGCTGCCTAATGGAGGGAGTATTCCGCTTCATAATGTGGCGCATATTAAAGAAGACAATGGGGCTTATTTTATTAATCGCTTTCAAAATGAACGGGTGGTGAATGTGGTGGCCAATGTCCGTGGGCGAGATTTGGGGGGCGCGGTGCAGGACGCTCAAAAACGATTTAAGCAAACGGTGACTTTACCAGAAGGTTATCGGGTGGTGTGGGCAGGTCAGTACGACAAGCAACAAGAAGCCAATAGTAAACTCATGGTGGTGGCGCCGCTTACGTTGGTCACTATTTTTCTCTTGTTACTCTTACTCTTTAGAAATATGGGTTTAAGTTTGATTGCGCTGTCTGCGATTCCGATTGCCTTGGTGGGTGGAATACTGAGCTTGTGGCTGACGGGGACGTATTTTTCTGTTTCGGCAGGGGTGGGCTTTTTAGCGGCTGCGGGGGTTTCGGTGCAGAATAGTATTATTTTAATTTCAGCCGTTTTACAAGCGTCTGAAAGCGTAACGCTTATGGCCATTTTTAAAGGCGCTGTGGAAAAATTACGTCCTATTTTAATGGCAGGCTTGGTGGCTATTTTGGGGCTCTTGCCCGCGGCCTTGTCTAATGGGATTGGGGCTCAAAGTCAAAAGCCCTTTGCCATTGCCATTATTGGCTCGCTTATTTTATCAACCGTCTTTTTGCCTTTAATTATTCCTGCTTTGCTCTTGCAATTTCGTTCTTCTCTTTCTCGTTTACCGTCCGCCAAAACAGGAGTCCCTCCACAATGATGCCTACTTTTTCAATACGAAAGATGTTGTGTTTGACATTAGTCGCTGTATCTTTGCTGAGCTTAAGTGCTTGTGATTCTTCAGCGGTCAAACCCCCCGAAGTACTGGGGGAAGCACAAAAAGTAGAGGCTTCTACGGGAAATGAGGGAAATTTGGTGACTTTGTCTCCTCGGCAAGTGGAAAATCTGGACTTTAAAACGACTGAATCGATTGAAGGCCATACGCCTGTGTGGATGTCACTAACAGGGGTGATTCAAGCCATTCCCAATCAAACCTTACATATCGGTACACCTGTCGCAGGCCGTATTGAACGTATTTCGGTTAATTTAGAAGAACTGGTTCACCCGCAAGATACTTTGGTCACGCTGTATTCTAAAGAAATTGGAGATACACAGACGGAACTTTTAAATACCTTGCTGGATTTAGAAGCAACCGAATTACAAGTGGAAACGGACAAACAATTTGCGACGTCTTCCTTTGAACGAGAAAAACGTTTATTTGAAGGGAAGGTTTCCGCGAAGGCCGATTATGAAATGGCTCAAACCAATTTGAAAAAAATTACGCGACAGCTTAGCTCCATTCGTCAAAAACGGCAGGCGTTGATTGAGGTGTATGATAAGCGATTACAGCTCATGGGAGCGACCTCTGGGAGTGCGTATCAAGTGGCGAGTGGTAAAACATTACAGCCGCGGGTGTATTTAAAAACCTTAAAAAGAGGGATTGTCACCACACGAAACGCCAACCCTGGCGAATGGGTGGAAGCCAATACGGAAATTTTAACCATTGCTGATTTAAGTCAAGTGTGGGTGGTGGCCCAAGCGTTTGAAAAAGATTTAATTCGTTTGCATGCAGGTCAAGCGGTTAAAATACAGTTAGATGGTCGCCCCAATGAGCATTTAACGGGGAAGATTACTATTATTGGCTCTGAAGTTCACCCTGATACCCGTACGGCGGATGTTCGGATTCAAGTCCAGAATGCGAAGCAGTGGCTTAAACCTAATTTATTTGCGCGTGTGAGTATTGAAGTGGGACAACAAACGGGGATTTTGATTCCAAAAACAGCGGTGCAAACCTTTGGGGATCGAAAAGTGGTATATGTTCAGTCGAGTACTCGACAATTTAGGCAGAATAAGGTGACGGTTTTAGGGGAAGCCAGTGATCGTTTAGTGGCGGTACAGGGACTTCGTGAGCATCAAAAGGTCGTCACGGACGGCTCCTTTGCGGTTCATGGAGAGTGGCTTAAAAAGAAATACTAGGTAAATGTAGTGGCTTTGACCTTACCTCTGGGGATTTTTTCCCCTAGAGGCATGACGGGCTTGTCGCTTTTATTGAAGCCCGTCGATAGAGCTTTTAATGGAGGTCATGCTCACCTAATGCTTTTCTCAACAGTAGATCTATCCTTTTTTTCAAGGTCTTTGGCAAAAAAAGTCATAGGGGGCTTTTGTCTCGTAGGCTTTTGGGGACTGATGAGTCTTGGGACACTCCATACGCAGGCGCTTGAAAAAATGCCCTCCGCCAAGGTGCCTCCCGTTAGTGAAGCTTTGATTCCTTATGCCTTTCAACAAGTGATTCAATCTCATTTGAATCCTGTCTTCCCCATGGAGTCCGTGTCGAAACCTGCTGGGGTGACCGCTTTGCCTGTTTCGACTTTGTCTCAAAAACAATATCAACAGTATGTGAAGCAATGGTCTACGTTGTGGCCGTCTTTGGATGCGTTTACCACCCTTTTTACACAAGCGGATATGGGTAAGGATGAAATTTCAGTGCAGTATTTGTCGGCCCGTATTGCCAATATTTTACTGTTGTATCATCATCGTTTTGCGGAGGCTCCCCAAGCCTATAGCACTTTAGCGAGCTTTCGGTCTTTGTCTCGTTTGACGGAACATTTGGAAGAATTACGCTCACTGTTGCAAGTGCAAGGACGTCCCGACATTGTACAGCGTCCTTTTCAGAATGATTTGGATGAAGAAGCCTTGGCGTATCAACGCTATTTTGTTCAAATTCGGCAAGATTTGGCCATTCTGAATGAGTATCGGGATTTGTCTCGTTTATTGACGACGGATTTCCGAAAAACGGATCATTAAAAAAGCGGAACGTGATAAACGCTCCGCTTTGAAGGACTTTAAATGACGATCTGAAGGAGCCTAAGCACCTTGAACGGCCGTCCAGCCTTGTTCCCCGTCAAAGGTGCATAGGTTTTCTGTTTTAATAAAATCAAACCCTGCGGCACTGATATTATTTAAGACGGTGGTGATGTCTTGGTGCGTAATCGATTCACCGGCTTTATTTTCATAACGACAACGCCAGTGATCGGTATGGAAGGTTTCAGCAAATCCATTGGGCCACACCTTTTGACCACGATTAGAAATAATTTGCAAGGGAAGCTGAGGCAAGCCCGCCTTGGTAAGCTGAGCGGCCACTTCTTCAATGTTCGGTTCACGTAGGTGTAAGAAAATATCCACACCAACCGTTTCCTTTTTAGCAGGGACGGTGGGGGTATAGAGCTTTTTGGGCGGCCCTGTTTCTTCGACTTTGGCTTCGTAATGAACGGCCTTTAAGGTGGCGGGTTTTTGACCCAAGCGTTCAATGACGGCTTGTGCAAATTCTTGCGTACCTACTTTTTGTTTGGACACCCCTTCTTTATAGATGTCATAGGTATGAATGCCGTCTTCCATCGTTTTAAGCCATGCATTGTGGAAGAGCGTGGCAATATCAGGCTGGTTGATGTGTACCAACATTTGCACCGCGCCTAGCATTAAACCTGAAGGATTGGCCACATTCTGCCCCGCACGACGTGGTGCGGACCCGTGAATCGCTTCAAACATCGCGCAATGTTCGCCAATGTTCGCGGAACCTGCAATACCGACAGACCCAGCAATTTGAGCCGCCACGTCAGACAAAATATCGCCATACAAGTTGGCCATGACAATCACGTCAAAGGCTTCAGGGGTATCCGCCATTTTGGCGGCGCCAATATCGATAATCCAGAATTCATTTTCAAGTTCAGGATATTCCGTGGCCACTTCGTCAAAGACTTTGTGGAATAAGCCATCGGTAAGTTTCATGATATTGTCTTTGGCAAAACACGTGACTTTTTTACGGTTATGCTTACGGGCGTATTCAAAGGCATAACGAACGATTTTTTCAGTCCCTGGACGAGAAATCAACTTTAGGCACTGGTAGACTTCATCCGTTTGGCGATGTTCAATCCCTGCGTAGAGATCTTCTTCGTTTTCACGAACAATGACGAGATCCATTTTAGGGTGCTTGGTGTCGACAAAAGGGGAATAGCTAACACAGGGGCGAATATTGGCGTATAGGCCCAAGGTTTTACGCGTGGTGACGTTCAAACTTTTAAAGCCACCGCCTTGAGGCGTGGTAATCGGGGCTTTTAAAAAGACTTTGGTACGGCGAAGACTTTCCCAAGACGAGGCTTCAATTCCTGTTAAATGGCCACGGCCGTAGACTTTTTCGCCAATTTCAATTTCTTCAATGTCGATTCTCGCGCCTGCGGCTTTGAGTACATCCAAGGTGGCCTGCATAATTTCAGGGCCAATGCCGTCACCACGCGCGACGGTAATGGGGACGTTAACGGGCTGAGTGGGGTTAAGCGAACACGCGGGGGACGTCGTGGCTTGAGTCATAGGGGAATTCTCCTGCATTCTGGTGTCTAATAAGTGGCATAAAAACGATTATGCAGCTTAATTAGTGTAACACGAGTTTAGGGAGAAACAAGCCATGCATGGGCGTTTAACGGCACGCTTCTCAAAAAGATCCCCAGTTAGTAGGAGTCACCCACTGGGGAGTCTTTCATGTTCAGTTGTGGCCGAACCGCGCCTATCTTTAGGAGCTCTTGTGGTGCTTACTTTTTCCTGTGACGTCTTGCCACCAATATCCTACGTTTCTAAACCAACTTCCCACTCCACCGCCTTCTTCACGAAACCCATAAAGACTCGCGTCTGTACTTAAATGGGGATATTCCACAGGCTTTCCAATGCTTTCTTTTGTATGGACCATGCGGGCATTGGTGAGCGATGAATCATCCTCTAATCTGATATTAGAGCCTGCACCGTCTTTCAGACGCATATTCTTCAGCATGGCGCCCTGTTCTAGAGTGACGTCTACTTTTTTTTCCGTTAATGGCGCCTTCAGATATTTGGGTATTATTCCCCATAATCCTAAGATTATCGGCCTGGATATTGACGCGAGGCTCTTTTGATGGAATCTTACCCTCCTTACGTCCTGAGATATTTAAGGATGACATTATTTCCGGATTCTTCATTGTAACGTTAGAGGCAGTAATATCACTGCCTCCTATTAGACCCACATTATATAGTTCGATTCCCCCTTCCGTCTCAACCTTGGCTATAAGAGTAGAGTTCTGTATACGAGGGTTTCTCGTACTACCTGTTTCGATATTTACGTTGCCGTATGTACTATTGTCTACAGTGACCTGCTGAAACGGATCGGATTTAATGGGCTTACCATTGGGGGCTATTCTTTTTTCGGGATTGGCTTTAATGTCTAAAGAAGAGCCTTTGTTTAATCCGTTTACCTTAACCTTCTCATAGCCTTCTAGCTGGTTGGAAGAAGGCATGAGCGTATAATTGGTCTGTTCAGAAGCCCCAAGCGTAATGTTTGTATCCCTGTCGGAATGGTTTCGAAGGACAGTTGTGTCGTTAAAGTTACCATTCACTATAACGTCCTCGGTGGTATTATCGTTGATGTTAACCTTTTGTGGAAATTCCTGAGTGCCGTTATTTTGCGTCACTTGTACCTTAGGGAGCTTGTTTCCTTCAATCGTGATTGTATTATCTGTCTTTAGAAGATTATTGTGATTAGAAGACAGGTCTGAAACATAAATACCATCATCGTTTCGGTACGTCCCATAAACTGTACTATTGGTGATGGAAACGCCGTCATTTATTCCCCCTGTGATCGCCACTCGATCCGTTTTGACATGATCCAGATCAACATGCACAGTTGGTACCTTAGAAGTTGCTACTCCTCCTCCGCGCATAGTGTGCGTGCCTGAATTGTCAACGCGGACCTCTCCTATATTTAAAAGTTTTGCGGGCACCTCTTTTCCGCCTATATTTGTGGCCGGCTTTCCCTTCGCCTCGAGCCATAGGTTCGAGTCAATACTCGTCACATCGCCTAGGGTATCTTTAGCGTTAATCTGTAGCGTGGAGTCAAGCTTACCTGTAATATCCCCTAATGCTCCTTTAGCCTTTAAGGTTGCCCCGTTAGTAGCTAGTATTTCTTTAACCGCACGGCTATAGTTCCTGTCAAAGTTGTTCGACGGAAAAGCTGTTACGTCAACCTTCGCTCCCAAGGAGGCATTAACGAATTGTATCGCGTTATCACCTTCTGCCTGAATCGTAGTATTTAGAGGGATTTTTTCCGCCTCTTTAGCAATGCCCGTCCCCATAGAAGAAACCGTGCCAATGGCATCGGGATATAATGCTGTAACAGTATTTTCAGCGTTTGCTATAACCTTCTCAACCATGGGCTTGCCTGTATTATTGCCCCAAGCATTCACGGTGAGATGAGCATTTCTACCAAGGTCCACGGTTTCGACCTTTGATTTTGGCGCAATGCTGAGGCTTTCTTGTGCCAAGGTCACGGAGGCATTGTTTACCTTTAAATGCTCAATCTGAGTGTTGTCTATTTGTAGCAAGGGCTTTTTTTCAATGCCAGGATTAGAAATACTAACATTTTTTAATTCACTACCACTCATGAGGGCTCCCCCCGTCCCTGGCTCATGTATTAGAGTGTCAAACATATGATAAGAAACACCCTCTGTGGGGGCTTTGCCTTCTGCATAGCGACTCACGTCCTCTAGTGTAAGCGTGGCGTCTGGTTTTGTATGTACGGCATCAATTATTTGAAGCCCTTGTGGTGTCTTTTTTATTCTTGCATCATCTAAAATGACGTTTTTCAATTTAATGGTCTGATCAGGAGCAAAGTCTTGTCCGCTTAAGTCCATACCACTTAAATCGAGACGAGCCTTTAACGGTTCTTTGCTATTCGTGAATTCTGTAAGCATATATCTTGTGCGAAGCTCAGGAGGCAGGCGGAGGATCTGATCTGGGGTCATGGCTCCACTCTTTAGAATGGATTCCCCTGTCTCAGGGTTAGTCGTCGCTTCATTGATGTGTTTAATCACGCCATTGAGGTCTGGATCCCATTTGGATAAATCTCCCCCTAGGCGCACCTCCTTTAACAAATCCCCTGCGTGCCGACTGGCTTGGGTCACGGCGGGATTTACTGCTTCTTTAGTCAAATTGGCGGTGGCTTCCGCCATTATTTCTTCTGTTCTCTTTTTTACAAAATTTCCTGCAAAAACTCGATTTGTTTTAAATTGAAACTCATCATTTTCTTCCTTTTTTTGGGTTTAATGGGTCGACGTGCTTGTGTGGTCTATAGCGATGTGACGACACACACGCCACATTGATGCTATGAGGGCATAAAACCTCAAACAAAGCATAAGGGTGCGAAAGGGGGGGTGCTTTAATAAAATTGTTACATATTGAAATATTCATCGTGTTTTTAAGGCTTTACAGTTCGCTGTGTTCCTCGTACACTGAAGCGTAATAAGATAAGGCGACATGGCCAAGTGGTAAGGCAGGGGTCTGCAAAATCCTTATCCCCAGTTCGAATCTGGGTGTCGCCTTTTTTTTGCCTTTTTTAAATAGGCTTTCTACTAATCATACGAAAAGGCGAAGTTCTAGAGTTCTCACTTTCGTTTTGGGCTGGCGACGTCAGAGACCTTTTCGCGTAAAAAGGTCTCCAATACCTCGCATTTTTGCGTGGACGTCTCTTGGTGTAACGGGTTAAAGCGCTCACATTTTATCTAAAAAGCACTATAATACCGCCCTTTGCGGAGGAAACCTATAATCCAATCTATTTTTGTGCTAAAATTTTTTACTAGAATCTACAATTGAAAAGGGTTTAGAATGAATCGCTTGCGGGGAATTTTACTTGCTCTGCTGGTTTTTATGGCTTGGGGAACCCCTTGCGTCATGAAAGCGGCTTCTTTGTCGTGGCCGCTTCGTTCGTCTCCTCCCGTGGTGGAGACTTCTCCTCTGCAAAAAGAGCAAGACGCTTTAAAGGCGTATGCGGAAGGGGTACGGCTCTTTCAGGCCGCACAAGCCACCGAAACGCAAAGCCCTGCCTCCGTGATTCAACTTAAAAAGCAAGCGCAAAAGGCCTTTGAACAGGCGGTGTTTTTGAATCCTAATTTGGTGGAAGCACACGCCAACTGGGGCTATTTGTGCTTGAGTCAAAACCACCCAAAGCAAGCGTTGCTTCATTTTCAACAGGCCTTAATGCTTCGCCCGCAGGATGAAACCGCGATGTCAGGCTTGGCCGTGGCCTTGCATGAATCGGGACAGTCTGACCAAGCCATTGAAACGTTTTTAAAATTGACGCAATACTACCCGCAGGTCGAACGTCATTGGTTTAATTTAGGGACGATTTATCAGGCCCTTCATGCCAATGAAAAGGCCATCGCAGCCTATCAAGAAGCCTTGTTACGCAATCCGAAGCATCCTCCTTCCTTTTTTAATCTGGCCACGGTGTATCATGAACAAGACCAACGCGCTCAAGCGTGGCGGTATTATGAACGCTGTATTCAAATGAATCCTGGTTCGGCGTTGGCCTTGCAAGCGCAGCATCGACTCAAAATGTTAGAGGCACCGCCCGTGTCTTCCTCCACTGTACCCATAACGAAAAAGTGATGCGTATGTCCCGATCTTTTTTAAACGTGATGATTGCGAAAGGCTTACAGGGCTTGCATGTTTTGGCATTGAAGGATCGCCAAAAGTTTTATCCCTTATTGGGCTTGGCTTTATTGTCCGCCCTTTATGAAGTCTTATGCGTCAGTGTTCAAAGCCATGCCACAGGCCTGCCAACTCAGGGGGCTTCTTTGGTTTATCAAGGGGTTCAGGCCACGGTGACGCTAGGCGTTTTGTATACCTTTTTTATTTTGATGCCGCCTTTGGGGGCTTGGTTGAAGTGGACTTTTTATAGTTTTTTCCCCCTAGGCATTTTATTGTTGTCGGGCTTAATGATTTCTCAACATCATGCGAGCTTTATTTGGTATAGTCTACCCGTGCTCATGACTTTGGCTCATTTACAGATGATTCACTCTCCTTCAAAGTGGATAGTTTCCACGGCCATCGGGATTATTTTTATTAATTTAGCCTTATTTTTACCGAGCACTACCCCTCATTTAAATCTACTGATTTTAAAGCAGAATTTTTGGGTGAGTTTCAGTAGTGGCCTTTTAAAGAGTCTGGCGTTTGTCTATTTGTTGATGTGTATGAAGCGTTATGAAGATGATATTTTGAATTTGAACCGTGTCTTGGATGTTGAAAAAAATTCGGCCAGTCAGGATGCGCTCACGGGGTTGATGAACCGTCGGAGTTTAAATAGCGTTTTGACGCGTGAAATCGCACGAAGTAAGCGAAACCAAGCACCCTTGGCCGTGGCGATGCTAGATATTGACCATTTTAAACAAATTAATGATGTGTATGGTCATAAAACAGGGGATGATGTCTTAATTGAATTGGCTCAGTTGTTGCGTCAAAATTTAAGAGAATCCGATGTCGTGGCGCGTTATGGAGGCGAAGAATTTGCGCTCGTCTTACCCGAAACCACTTGTTTGGAAGCCTTGGCGTTGTTGGATCGTTTACGTCGTTTGGTGCAAGGGCACAGGTTTACGCGCGCAGGTAAATCGCTGAAAGTGACCATTAGTTTGGGGGTTACCCAATTTGATCCCCAACGACATGATTTAACGAGTTTATTGGAAGAAGCCGATTTGGGCCTCTATCAATCCAAACGAAGTGGACGTAATCAGGTACAGGCGTACGGCTTGGGTAAAATGAGTAATACCATGGTAGAACAACGCAGTAGTCAAGGAATGTCTTCTCCTGTACCCACCGCAACGCCCACACTTAACTCATAAGTAAGCATCATAAAAGAGCCTCTATTCTGGTTGAAGGGAGGCTCTTTTTTTGTTATTTATACTTCCGAAGCATCCAGTATGACAGGGACGGGTGCTTCAATGAGCGCGTCCACAGGAGGGACCACTTTCTTAGGGCGCCCTCTCTTTTTAGGGGCTTCTACAGGAACTGTCTCTTCCGTATTGACTACTTCAAGCGTCTCTTCAACAAGCACAGGTGTTGCTATGGCTTGCGGAAGATTCGTTAAAATGACAGGTTCAACGGTGGATTCAACCGAGTTTGGTGTTGCTTTGGCCGTCGTTTTTTCTGCCAGTGCCTTGGCTTCTGCGGCGGCTAAATCATTGGCTTCTTGAGCCGCTTTGACCAAGTCTTCATCGGCTAACATCCGTTGACGGGCGGCTTCAATTTCGACTTTCATCGCCTCAGGTAAATCAGGACGCCCCTCATTCCACTGGGGCAAGTTACGAGACTTACGAATCAGCTTGATGGCCACATGCACTCGCCATTCATCAATGCGTAGTTGTTTGGCCACAATTTTATGAATCCCAATGGGAGGGGTGGGCAAATAGGGTTCGTACAACATTTGAATGGCTTGTAATTGATCCGAAGACACGGCCAAGGGGCGCTTGGGTAAATCCACCTTCGGCAAATTCATTTTTTGGCGAATTAAATTCATACCAAAAAATACTTTTAAGGGGTCTAGCTGTAATTCTTCACCCACAACGGTATGGAAATCAGGGTTGGGTAAAGGCAAGCACGTTCTGTAACGTTTTTCAATTTCAGCAAGTAATTCAGGTTCGACAAACATACGACGCTGCGGCGGACGTCCCCCGCCTCCACGTGGATTGAACCCGCTTCCCGGTGGGCGACCTTGATAAGGACGGCCTTGGTTTTGGTATCCACCACGATTTTGGTATCCACCACCACCAGCGCCTTGGCCTTGGTATCCGCCACCGCCAGTGCCTTGGCCTTGGTATCCACCACGATTTTGGTATCCACCCCCGCCAGCGCCTTGGCCTTGGTATCCACCACGATTTTGGTATCCACCACCACCAGCGCCTTGGCCTTGGTATCCACCACGATTTTGGTATCCACCACCACCAGCGCCTTGGCCTTGGTATCCACCACGATTTTGGTATCCGCCACCACCAGCGCCTTGGCCTTGGTATCCACCACGATTTTGGTATCCGCCACCACCAGCGCCTTGGCCTTGGTATCCGCCTTGATTTTGGTATCCACCACCGCCACCACCTTGGTTTTGGTATCCACCGCGGTTTTGGTATCCGCCACCACCACCTTGGCTTTGGTATCCGCCGCGGTTTTGGTAATTGTTTTGTCTCGGTGCATAGTTGGAACGTTGATCTCCCCCTCCCTCAGGGGCTGAACCGTAGCCACCTTCAGGCTGAAATCCATTTTGCATGGGGGCATTACTTAGCGGTTCTTCTGGCGCACGTGTTTTATATAGGCAATCAGGACAAATAATACGTTTGGGGTTCTTGGTTTCAAAGGTAATACCACACTTGGAACAATTGTTTTCGTACATGCGCTCAACATAAGCCTCTATTTATTTTATAAATCTTATAAATCGTAATAACGATGATGTTATATCAGGTTTAAAGTGTTAAATGATTAGGGTCAGGGTGCAAATTTGTATTTTATTTAATCTATTTAACGCGTACAATCCTCTTTTTTAGTCTTTATATAATATTTTGACGTGAATGAAGGTTTTTGAAATTTTAAACATAAAGCCTAAAATGGGCTAATTAAGGATAAAACCAATGAAGGTTAGATAAAATCTAAAGTGAAAACATATATTTTTT
Organism: Vampirovibrio sp.; assembly: GCA_050916035.1. Taxonomy (GTDB): domain Bacteria; phylum Cyanobacteriota; class Vampirovibrionia; order Vampirovibrionales; family JAJTHC01; genus JAJTHC01. The sequence goes on from CP050876.1 coordinate 722,985, forward strand.
AATATGATTAAACGGCGTACTTTATATTTAATTTGCTTTGAAAATAAATTAAGATATTATTTTTGATCACTCTTACTTATGAACGGCTTGTCAGTGATGTGCAGTTAATTAACTGAAAGTATAGCACAGTATTTTTAAGTAAAACATAAAATTCACGTAAAGAACACTTCTTATTTTAAGATTAGGCACCAAAATATCTTCTTATTTTATAATTCTAACATATAAAAAGGTGAGTTTCTTAAAATTGTAACATTTACTTTTGCATTTATTTTTTTAAATAAAGGTGATTTATTTTGATTTCAAAGGCTTTTTATCATGTTTTGACTGTGTTTTTCGCCCAAGAATATTTGTTACATTTAAGAGCTCCCCCGAAAGGTGGGTTTAATTCATAATGAAACTACGTTAAGATAGAAATGCCGTTTATTTAATTACATGGAAAGGAATGAGTTATGCTATGCCAAACGCTAAAGCGGATTACCATATGCACACCGTTTTTTCGGATGGTTCGTCTCAGCCTGAAGCTTTACTAGAGGCGGTGGCCGCACAAGGGGTAGAGATCGTGGCGGTGACGGATCATGACACCACAGCGGGCTACGAACGCCTCGTTCCCAAGGCGGAAGCTCTTGGACTTACTTTAATACGTAGTATTGAAATCAATACCCATTGGGGTAAGGAAGATTTACACGTATTGGGCTATTATATTGACGATACTAAATCTTATATTCAGGACGTGATGCGAGAGCATCAAGCGAATCGTCGGGTGCAGATTAAAGCCATGGTGGAAAAAATTGCACGCAATACCAATATTCAAATTACGCCTGATGACGTTTTTGGATTGTCTCACCCTGAAGGCGCGATTGGTCGGCCTCATGTGGCGAAAGTGCTTTGTGAGAAAAAAGCGGTTCGTAATATGTCAGAAGCCTTCAATAAATTTTTAAAATCGAATTCAGGGACTTATGTGAGTCGCCTAACAGTGGCGCCTCATGAAGCGGTGGAAGCCATTTATGAAAGTGGGGGGATCCCCGTGGTGGCTCATCCAGGCCTGACAGAAGGCATTGCTAAATTGATTCCAGAATTAATTAGTTATGGATTAATGGGTTTGGAAGCGTATCATAAAAGTCATATTCCTCCTGTTATTGAATATTTTTGTACGCTTGCCGAAGAACATGACTTACTGGTGACAGGCGGAACGGATTTTCACGGGACACCTGAGTTATACGCCACGGCTCATCATCGTTTGGTGATGCCCCCACGGGTGAGCGAACGTTTAAAAGAAGCGCATGAAAGTCGGCATCACTCCGCCATTCAAATGGGATAGGGATTGGATGTCGGAGTTCGTGTCTTTGGGCTTGAATTGGCCTTGGTGTGTTGTATACACGGATTGCCCCTTTTTTTTCAACCGTTACAATAAGCTTAAAGTGTTTTATTTGGTCGGTATTCAAAAAGACCGAGCGTAAAGGAGAATCCCACGATCATGAAACTTGCTGTCATTGGTTCAGGATATGTCGCAAATGTGACGGGGGCTTGTTTCGCTGCCATGGGGCATGAAGTGACGGTCGCCAGCTTGGATGTGGAGCGCATTGAACGCTTGAAAGAAGGCATTGTCCCCTTTTATGAAGAAGGCTTGGAATCCATTGTTAAAACGGAATTGGCGAATCAACATTTGCACTATACCACTGATTTACGGGGGGCGTGTCGCGATGCTGGTATTATTTTCTTATGTTTGTCTTCCCCGCCTCTGCCTGATGGAAAGCCCGATACCAAACAATTAGCCCAAGTGTTGGAAACCATTCTGCAGGACTTTCATTCGGGGTATCGTTTATTGGTGGAGAGGCATAATTTCCCTGCGGGTACAGGAGAGTGGATCAAGAAGGAATTACAACGCTTGCGTCCTTCAGGCAGTACGGCGACGATAGAGGTGGCCAGTGTGCCTCAGTTTTTGAGAGAAGGCCATGCGGTGAATGATTTTTATCACCCTGACCGCTTGATTATTGGGGCGGAGACACAGCGTTCTAAAGAATTGTTGATGTCTCTCTATGAAGAAGTCCCTGCCCCTATTTTAATGACAGATGTCACCACGGCAGAACTGATTAAGCAAAGTACCAACGCTTTTTTAGCGATGAAAATTTCTTTTATGAATTCCATGGGTCAGTTGGCTGAAAAATGTGGCGCAGACGTTGAAATGGTGGCCAAGGGCTTGGGGATGGACAAACGTATTTCGCCTCACTTTTTGCACGCAGGCATTGGGTATGGAGGGATCTTTCTCCCTCAAGATGTTCAATCCTTGAGCTATTTAGCGAGCCAGTATCATTTAAATTTGGATTTACTGAAAGCCACGGAAACGGTGAATCGTTATCAACGGATTAGTTTTATTGAACGGGTGGAAAAAGCCTGCGGGGGACAATTGGCAGGGAAAACCGTCGCTATATGGGGCTTGGCCTATCGCCCGAATACGGATGATATGCGTGATTGTCCCTCTACTCAAATTATTTGGGGCTTGCAAAACCGTGGGGCAACCGTCAAGGCCTATGATCCCATTGCCATGCCTTCCGCCGAACATAAGGTGCGACGTGTTCAATTTTGTGAAGATTTGTATCATTGCGCCAAGGAAGCGGATGTCATTGCGATTTTGACCGAATGGCCTGAGTTTTCTCAAGTGAATTTTAGTCAATTGAGAGCGTCGACCACCTGTCGTTTAATCGTGGATGGCCGTAACCTTTTTAATCCACACCGTATGCAAGAACAGGGTTTTACCTATTATTCGGTGGGACGAAAATCGACCTTCCCTGAAAAAACCTGCCCTTTGTAAGAGGTGTGACCCTATGTCGAGCGTACCCGTTTTTTTGACTCAGTTGGGTGTGTTTCGCTTGCTAGGATTGTTTTTTTTAACGTGGGCGTCTTTTATGCTTTTTTTAAGTGTGCTTCCCTTTCAGGGCCCCGCCTTGCTGGAATGGACGTATTATGTGATGCGCGATTATAGGCATCTCCAAAAGGCACAGGTTTGCCCTCCTGAAGAGGCCTCCTCCTCATCGTCCTTGCGTTTGTGTCTAACTCAAGATCCTTTCCCCTGCCGTGCGTTAACTGACTTGCCTAAGACGTTTGCGTCGCTTCGTGTGGGGGATTCCGTTTATGTCTATGCCCCAGCCCATCAGCCTTGGAAGCGTCTTGAAATCACTTTAGGGACGCCTTTTTATTTGTTGCTAGGCATTCTGCCGTTAATGTTCTGTTTTTGGTGGGGATGGCGGATGATCCTTTCCTTTAACGTGGCCAGAGAAGGGCGCGTGAGTCCTTATGAAATGAAGCGTCGCTTGATGAGAGGTGTGTATAAGAATAAGGGGCCTCGTTAGTGACGGGCGCTCTTCTTTACGGACGTTTTTACGGACGCTCTCTTGTTTCGGGTATACTCATCGTATTAAGCCCTTTGATTCAGCTTAGAAAGAAGCCCCCCTTATGTTACACGGTAGCCTACCTTTAACGCAAGATGCCCCTACGATTGTGGCCCAAGCGACCGCTTCAGGGCCTGCGGGGGTTGCGGTTTTGCGTTTAAGTGGAACGGAGGCATGGCGTATTGCTCGCATGCTTTTTCAAGGGACGGCGCTTCAAAAAAACCGTATCGCTTACGGTCATATTGTGGATCCTCAAAGCGGGACACTGGTCGATGAGGTCATTTTACTGCCTTTTCAGGCGCCTCATAGCTTTACAGGGGAAGATGTCATTGAAATTCAATGTCATGGGGGGCAGGTTTTGCCTCAGCGTATTTTACAATTATGTTTGGCTCAGGGGGCGACGCTGGCGTCCAAGGGAGAATTTACCCGTCGCGCTTTCTTAAACGGGAAAGTGAATCTGGCTCAAGCCGAAGCCATTGTGGATGCGATTCATGCGGAAGGTCAAGCCTTGGCGCAAGTGGCTATACAGTCTTTGCATGCCAATACCTTGGGCCAACGATTGGGGCGTTTACGTCAGGTGTTGATTGATGTTCAGGCCGATGTGGTGGCGTCTATGGACTACCCCGAAGAAGTGGAAGAGCCGGATCGAGCGCGTTTGAATCAAAAATTAGACGCCTTGGCAGAAGAAGCGCGCACGTATACGGATCAATCTCAGCGTTATGAGCTTTTACGCCATGGATTAAAAGTGGCCTTATTAGGCCAGCCCAATGCAGGCAAGTCTTCCTTATTTAATGCCTTGTTGAGTCAAGAAAGAAGTATTGTGACCCCACTGGCGGGGACCACGCGGGACGTGGTGACGGAACGATTGGTCGTGGCGGGGGTGCCCATTACCTTGGTGGATACGGCAGGCCTGCGGGAAAGTACCGATTTGGTAGAGCAAATGGGCGTGGCACGTAGTCAGCAAGCGTGTCAAGAGGCGGATGCCGTGCTTTATGTGGTGGATGTCACTGCCTTGGACGCCTCACCACACTTTACACTGCCTGCAGCCGATACAGAACTCTTGTCTCAAGTGCCTTCGCATACGCCGATTTGCTGTCTATTGAATAAGGTGGATACGCTTTCCCGTGAGGCACAAATCTCCCTGAATCTTTACTATCCTGAAAGTCTCTGTGTTTCCGCTTTGTCGGGGGTCGGTTTGCTAGCGCTTTTGGCATGGTTGGAAGAACGAGTCCATGCGGGTTTGGGCCAGACGACTCGGCAAGAGGCGGAACTGTGCTTGAATCAACGTCAGTTAGACGGCTTACAGGAAATGACCACGCATATCGAAGTGGCGCAAAGCACCCTGTTGAGCAAGGGAATGCCCTTAGACATGGTGACGATTCCTATTACGGATGCCTTGCGTGCGTTGGATGATTTATTAGGGATTGACACGTCCGAATTGGTGTTGGACGAAGTCTTTTCTCGTTTTTGTGTAGGCAAATAAAGCCCCTCAAAAAGGAAGGCCAAATCATAATATACTCATACTTTCAGATAGAAAAAAGAGATTTATCCCCTCTTCGTCAACAGACGTCAACGCAAAAATGCGAGGCTTCCGAGACATTTTGCGGACGTCGTGCACAGGAATGATGCGAGGAGGTGGGGATTGAGGGGGGATTTTCAAGGGGGGACGAAGGGGAGGAGAAACGCAATGCGTCCTACCCCGTCCCCCCTTGAACGGATTTAGAGGTGTTGGAGACCTTTTTCCGTGAAAAGGTCTCTGACGGCACCAGCTTGAAACGGAGCGAGGAATCTATGGCTTAGCCTTCGCCGATTATAGTTAAGCCGTGTGTAGATTTTTGACCAGAAGCCTTTGTGCTTAGGGTTCTGTTTTTTCTGACGCATCTTGCTTTAATCGTTGAAACTTATCAAATGGTTCTTCTTCTATTGGATCAAATTCTTTTTCGGTTAAGTTTAAGGCAGACTCTACCTGTTTTAAATTGGTTAATAAAGAATGGTCTTTTCTTTCAAAAGTATCTTTTAACTTTTGAGAATCGCCAGATTTTGGTTCTTTCTGTGTCACTGTTACTTGAGTATCACTAATGATCACTTGAGCTTTCTCGGAAAGAGAATGAATTTTTTCTACAAGGTTAAGCAAATCCTGTGCTTCTTGTGCAGGATGTAGAACCAGTCGCAAAAAAAATCTTTTTTCCTGTGATGCTAAACTGCTTATTTCGTTATGGATATGTTCGAAAGACTTAAGAGTGATATAGCCGTTTCTTTGTTTGGTTTGGGTTTGGGAGTGTGAAACGCGTTGAATAGGGAGCATGGGTGAACCTTTTCTTATGGTCGTTATGGCTAGGTTGAGATATAAAGTGAGAGTAGCTTTATATTAAATAGTATAAAAAAAATGGATTTGTAAAGCCTATTTGTGTCAAGGCTAACGAAAATGTTACAAAGTATCGGGGGAGTGGGCAATGCCGTCCTCCCTTTCCCCCTCCTTGAACGGATTTAGAGGGGTGGAGACCTTTTTCCGCGAAAAGGTCTCTGACGAGCGACCAGCCAAAAACGAAAGCCAGCCATCCAAAAAACAAGAATTCAAAAAAAAGAGCCTCTTCAAGGATAAAAACACTCTATGTGACCTTAAACGTTCTGTGCGGTTGAAGGTGCTTGTTGTTCTTTATCGGCTTGGTATCGATTCGCGAGCTGACCACAGGCGGCATCAATATCGACTCCGCGTTCTAAACGAACCGTGACTTTTTTATGGTATCGCTCCAGTAAAATAGTCATAAAGGTTTTAATCGCTGCATTGGAAGAACGCCTGTAGTCCACGGCACGAGGCAAGTCTTTCGCCATGGGATTATAAGGAATCAGGTTGATATTACATTTTAAATGTTTGATTAATTGTCCGAGTTGATGGGCATGTTCAGGTTGGTCGTTGATGCCGTCCATCATAATATATTCCATGGTGAGGCGTCGATGAGTGGAGGCCAAATAGCGCTCTAAGGCGGGGATGAGTGTTTCTAAAGGCCAGCGACGGTTAATGGGCATAATTTGAGAACGTATCTCGTTGTTGGGCGCATGCAGCGACAAGGCCAAGGTGATGGGCATTTCTTCCGTGGCCAATTGATCAATGTGGTCTACCAATCCAGACGTCGACACGGTAATCCGTCGCATGCCCACTTCGCAGGATTCATTTAAAATCCGAAGAGACTTCACGGTGTTTTCGTAATTATGGAGGGGTTCCCCTTGTCCCATGTAAACGACGTTGCGGACTTCTTTACCGCTGTCGGCTTGTACTTGCGTGTATTGCTCTACAATTTCACTGGCGGAAAGGTGTCGTTTTAATCCGATTTTACCTGTCGCGCAAAAGGAACAGTTAATCGCACAGCCCACTTGGGTGGACACACATAAGGCGTAGCTGCCTCGCTCTTCAAAATACATTAAGACGGATTCAATCACGTTACCGTCCGCACATTGAAACAGGTACTTCACGGTGCCGTCTTGAGAAAGCTGTTTGCTTGCAATACGAAGCGTGCCGATTTGAAAATGTTCACGGAGTTCTTGCTGAAAGGCTTTGGAAAGATTCCGCATGGCGGAAAAGTCCTGAACGCCTTTGACGTATAGCCAATGGTGAAGCTGTTCGGCACGAAAGCGAGGGTGCCCTAAGGCGGTGAAGAGTTCCAGTAGCTCGGCTTGTGTTTTACCAATTAGGACGGGTAAGGCATGGGCGGGAAGGGGGGGTAAGGTGACCTGCGTCATCCGGGTGTAGGACGCCGTTTCTGAAGCGTTAGGAGGGGAGATAGGCATGGGAGTAAGGTTTCAATCGGGATTGTCAAGGATCATCGATATTTAGGATGATACCTTAAAAGGGAGTTTAGTCTATAAAAGCATAAAGAGGCCTCAAGGTAAAATGATGCGTCTTCTTGGAATGTTTAATTTGCTTTTTCATTTACTCAGGCTTGGGGATGAAGCTGAACATCATATCCGCTTCGACAGACACTTGACCATCAACGCTTGCAAGGCCTTTGATTTTGACGATACTGCGTCGACATTGAACGAGTTCTGCACGAAGATCAAGACGGTCCCCAGGGACGACCATTCGACGAAAGCGGACATTATCTAAGCCTGCGAATAAGCCTAATTTTCCTTCGCCTTCGGGTAAGTGCGCCACCATGACGCCCCCGAGTTGTGCCAAGGCTTCAATCTGTAAAACCCCTGGCATAATGGGCAGATGAGGGAAGTGCCCTTTGAAAAAATCTTCATTCATACTGGTGTTTTTATACCCGACAATAAAAACCCCTTGGTTATGTTCCGTGACACGATCAATCAATAAAAAGGGCGGCCGATGGGGAATATAACGTTGAATGTCTAAAATATCCAAGGTGGGCATGGGTTCTGTGGTGGGTAGGGTGGTCATTATAAGCAGGGTCTTTCTGTTTAAAAGGCAAAAAATAGGTGTACCCATTATAAAATAAACATAAAGATATTTCAAAATAAAACACAAATAAAAAGCCCCACATCGATGAAGACTGGGGCTTTATGCGTCCACTGAGATTCGAACTCAGGACCTTTCCCTTAAAAGGGGACTGCTCTACCGCTGAGCTATGGACGCTTATTTGACTTTTAATAGAGTATGCCAAGCATAAATGAGAGTCAACCCCTTACGCTGAGTTCTTCGCTCAGCAGGGTAGGGTTTAGCCTTTTTATGTTAGGCAACTGTGATTCAAGTGAAGTGGGCGCGTTTAAATCTTGACGTCCCTTCTATGTCTATACGAAGGGTTACCTTACTTAGTCGTCCCCCTGTTTTTCTTAACCATTTGGATTATTTGTCATGATGATGTTCTTACGCACGCCCGTCTTATCCCCTTTAATATATATATAGTATCCCTTTGCGAGCGTTCTTGGATTCTGAGTGGAGTGCTAATGCTTATGAAACGTATGTTGCTTTGCAGAACACGCCTTATTTAAAGTCAAAATAGTAAAGAGTCTCTAGAATGTAGGTTTTCGCTTTAATGCAACACGGACAAGGTCACCATAAAGACATTTTCTAAACGGGTGCTGCCGTTGGCTTGGTGCTGAAGCAAGGCCATGTAACCCAGTTCAGCATTGACGTGTGCGGTTAAATGCCTGCCTACCCCGAGGTAGCTACCGTTTTGATTCCAGCCCGCCTTATTGTTGGGGCTGGAGGTATTGGCGTTGACAATGAGTTCATTTTGAAGAAACCCGTACCATTTGGGGTGCTGGGGTATGCTATGTTGATAACGAGCCAAGGTGCGAAGGTTAACCAAGGCGGTGGACTGCCCTTCAATCAGGCGCTCTTCCACGCGCCCTCTCAACAGAAGGTTGCCTCCACCAAGGGGTTCGTTATGAAGGACGGCTTGCCATAAGCGTTGTTCGTTGTTAAAGCGGGGGTTATAGGTCGGCACCCACGCATAACCCGACCACAGGCTGGTTTTTGGGGTAATTTGATAGCCTAGTCCCGTCCATAATAGGGTACGTTCTAAGGGGGTCGTTTTTTCTTGGCTTTGTAAGCGTAATTGACCTTCTAAATAGACTTTGAGCTTGGGGGTTTGGGCTAAAGGGGTCAGGGTGACGGCAAGGGTCTCCCACGTGCCTTCTGTGGCTTCTCCCGCGTGGGTAGGAGTGGAGAGCCCAAATCCTACGACTAAAAATAATAGTCCCCAGAAGATGCTTGCTGTGACGTCGATTTTCCAGAAAAAGGGAGAGGGCATACGTGTAATTTTTTAGATTATTTATAATGACAGCTTTAAGTATTTCATAAAAATAAAAAGCAGGGGATGGAATATCGTTCTTTCGGCCTTCTTTTTGCTGATCGAGATGGGGCTCCTGTGGCAAGTGGAAAGGAGGGGGTTTCGCATCCATAATAGATTCTCTAGGAGGTCTGGTATCTTGCCAGTCTGTCGCCTTTATGAGACAGTGAAGACACAGTTATTGAAAGAGAAAGGATGCTCCCGTGACGTCTGAACCGAATCCTTCTGAAACGAATCTTAAAGCGTCTGAACTCAACTATAAAGACACCCTTCGCCTCCCTAAAACGGGGTTTCCTATGCGCGCAGGGGCCAGTACGCGAGAACCTGAAATTCAAGCCTTTTGGGAATCTGAAAAAATTTATCAAAGTAATTTGGCGTCTAAGAATAAGTCCCATGCCTTTATTTTACATGACGGTCCGCCTTATCTTTCTAGTGATAAAATTCATATTGGGACGGCCTTGAATAAAATTTTGAAAGATATTGTCGTTCGCTATAAAACGCAAAAGGGATTTTACGCCCCTTATGTGCCGGGTTATGACGGTCACGGTTTGCCCATTGAAGCGGCGGTTGAAAAAAAGATCAAAGGCGGACGAAAATCCATTACGGCTTTGGAATTGCGCGAAAAATGTAGAGCCTTTGCGCTTTCTAATTTAAAAGGGCAGGAAACAAACTTTAAGCGCTTAGGGGTCATGGGCCATTGGGACGCGCCTTATTTGACGATTGATCCCAGTTTTGAAGCCACGCAAATTGAATTGTTTGCCCAGATGCTTGAAAAAGGCTATGTCTATAAAGGCTTAAAGCCTGTCCATTGGTGCCCGATTAGTGAGTCGGCAATGGCAGAAGCAGAAATTGAATACGAAGATCATGAAAGCCATAGTATTTATGTGGCCTTTAAGCTACCCACGCTTGAAAAGCGTTATGGGGACCCTTTGACTGCTGAATTGACTACAGTTTTAGAAGGGGCGTCTTTAGTGATTTGGACGACCACGCCATGGACGATGCCCGCCAACGTCGCTATTGCGGTTCATGAAACGGTCGATTACGTCGTGGTGCAAGCGCCTCAACACGGCAAAGTGGTGCTTGCGTTAGATTTACTGGAAACGCTTGCGCCTAAATTTGGGGTGGATCCTGCTCAAGGTTTTAAGCCGCTTATGACGTTTAAGGGGCGTGAACTCAAAGGATTGGTAGCCAAGCACCCTTTTATTGAGCGAGAATCCGTCGTAATTGCGGCCGATTTTGTGACCACGGATTCAGGGACGGGCTTGGTGCATATTGCAGGCGGCCACGGTCCAGATGACTTCTTTGTCGTCAAATCCTACAACCGTCAAGAACTCAAAGATCATCCGCTTCCCATTATTTCGCCCGTGGATGAACAAGGTAAATTCAGGGCCGAAGCAGGTGTGCCTCATGAAGTGGTCGGTGTGTTTTATGAAAAAGCCAACTGGATTTTATTAGAGATTATGAAAAAAGCTGAGGCCTTGGTTTGGCATGGGACCTTTACCCATTCTTTTCCGCATAGCTGGCGCAGTCATGCCCCCGTTATTTTCAGAGCCACGGAACAATGGTTTATTCAAGTGGACGCGTTTCGAGACACCGCCCTTGCCGAAATTAAAAACGTCCAGTGGATTCCCGCGCGTGGTGAATCCCGCCTCAGTACCATGGTAGCCAATCGTCCTGAATGGTGTGTGAGTCGTCAACGGGTTTGGGGGGTTCCGATTCCTGCGTTTTATTGTGAAAAATGTAAGACGGTGCATTTAACGACTGAAACCACGGCGTGGGTGGCGGAAGTGTTTCGTCAAGAAAGTAGTGATGCATGGGCGAAATATGACGCTGATCACTTTTTACAAGGTCGTTTAACTTGTACGCATTGTGGGCATGATCGTTTCACCAAAGAAGAAGACGTCATGGATGTCTGGTTTGATTCTGGGGTGAGCCATACGGCGGTGGTGGAAGCGCGTCATGCGGAACTGGGCCATGTTCCTGTGGATTTGTATCTAGAAGGCAGTGACCAGCATCGAGGTTGGTTCCAGTCGTCTTTACTGACGAGTGTGATGTTACGAGATAAAGCCCCCTATAAAGCGGTGTTGACCCACGGTTTTGTCTTGGATGAAAATGGCCGAAAAATGAGTAAGTCTTTGGGTAATGTGATTGACCCTAATACCGTGATGCGTGAATACGGAGCGGATGTCTTGCGTTTGTGGGTGGCTTCGGTGGACTATACCAGTGATGTTAAAATCGGGGGGGGCACGCTGAAGCAACTTGGTGATATTTACCGAAAAATTCGCAATACCTGTCGCTTTTTAATGGGGAACTTGCATGGGTTTAATCCCGAGCAAGACATGGTGCCCTACGAACAACTAAGCGTTTTGGACACCTATGTGTTGCATCGTTTAACGGTGGTGACTCACGCGTTAGAAGACGCCTTTGAACGCTATGAGTTTCATCGTTTTTATCAATTATTGCAAAATTTGTGTGTGGTGGAATTATCATCGCTTTACTTTGATGTGGTGAAAGATGTGCTGTATTGTCATGGGGAAAAGGATGCGCGACGTCTGGGGGTACAAAGCGTCTTGTATCATATTCTCAGTACCTTGACTCGTGTGATTATTCCCGTCATGCCCCATATGGCTGAAGATATTTGGAGCCATTGGCCGAAGGAGCAAAAACCCTCTTTCGCTTTGACAGAGGGAGCTCCGACTTCAATTTTACTGGCTCCTTGGCCAGAACTACCCACGGCTTGGGTCTTGCCTGCTGAAAAAGAAAAGGCCTTTGAAGCCTTGCTAATGTTGCGGGAAACGGTGAATGCGGGCTTAGAACAAGCGCGTTCGCAAGAAGAAATTGGTTCGTCTTTAGAAGCGAGTATTTTAATTCAACCCTTGTCCCCTACGTGGCAATTTGTTCAGGCTTTGGACGAAAATTTACTGGAAACGATCTTTTTGGTGTCTGGGGTAGAGGTTTTAACGTCCACCACCAACGTCTATACCGAATATGCCGTGCTGGCTGAAGAAGAAGTGGACGGAGAATACAAGGTTTACGTGATTCGTGCCACAGGCGATAAATGCCAACGCTGTTGGCAGTATAAGGAAACGGTTGGGGCGTATGTGGATCATCCTTCCTTGTGTACCCGTTGTCATCACGCCGTTTTAGATTAAGCGATGTTTGCAGGAATGCCGCCCGCCCAGTCTTTATTTTTTGAAGGGGCGTGAAAGCCAATTTGGCTAGAGTCTAATTTTTCTGCGTCGGTATATTTGACTTCTTCAATATCACCTACGGTAATGGATTGATTAAACTCTTTATGGATGTAGGTCTTGGTCCCCTCTTCTTTGTTTTCACGAATGTCCCAATCGGCTTCACGTCCTTCTAAGGTCATTGTATCGCTGCCTGCGCCCCCACTGACGATAAAATTGCTGTTGGCATTTTTAGATGAGGCATGGACAAAGACTTCATCATTCCCGACCCCTAAGTCGGCGATGACTTCGTTCTTTTTGCCCCCTAAGTCAAGGGTATCGGTTTGTTTGGCTTCAAAGGCAGGGCGCTTTTCTTTTGACAGGTCGATCTGAGAGGTTAAATCACTGGTCACCACGGTGCTTTGATTGCCTTCCCCTCCAATACGGATGGTTTGCTTACCGCTCCCCCCATATAAGGTTTGGTTATTTTGCCCCGCCAAGGTGGCTTCAGTGGCTTTGTCTCCCGCATGGCTAAAAATGGTATTGTTATTATTTTTACCGATTAAGTCAAAGCGTTGAAGACCTTTTTGTGCGGTGATAAAATTGGTGTTGCCGTCCGCTTTTTCCCCTAGGCCGAGTTCTTGAATGGACCCTGAAGCGTTGAGGTGATTCGTGTTTTTTAGTCCATTTAAGGTAACGCTTCCGACGTTGCCATTGACGTAGAATTTACTTTGGGCTTTTTCAGCGGAATCTTCCCAAGACTCTAGATTGCCCAATATTTGGGTTTTGGACTCTGCTTTATAAGCGGTCGTTAGTACTTGTTTGCTGTTTCCGTTGACCATGACGTCATGCCGAACGGCAGGGACGCCTTGAAGGAAGGTGCCCAGGTCAAGATCGTTTTTAAGGGCAGGCTTGTCGTCATTACGGTGGCTGGCCCCTGCAAGTGTTAATTGATCAATCGACCCTGCGCTGAGTTGATTTTCCGTGCCGCCTTCTCCATCTAAAACGGCGTCTTGTAGACGTCCCCCCACGTTTAATTGATTACGATTGTTTCGCCCAGACTGATAGCTCTTTTCAATATTACCCAGGACAATAGCGTCGTGCTTGGCTCCTTTTTGACCCATTTGTGACAGCGATTGAACATTCCCATTCACCTGTGCTTGATTCAAACTGGTCGCGGTGGATCCCGCCATGTCTAAACGTCCCACATTCTTTTCAAATAAAATTTGTGTGTTTTGGCCGCTGAGTCGGGCTTGATTAAGCTCATAGCCAAAACGTTGAATGTCCGTGTTTTGTGCAGTGAAGTCAATGCGTAGCGGTCCACTATTTTTGGGTTGAACCCTGTTAAATTGGGTGACATCAACGACAGGAATAGGTTCAATGGGGGCAGGGGCTTGTGGATATCCCAAGCCAGATAAATTCCCAAAATTGGGGGGAAAGCAGTTAGTGCCATTCATGCGAGCGGTCATATCTTTAAATCCTATGTCTTTTAGCTGTCCTTTAGCGTCTTCTTATACGCATAAAAACAAGGGACGGCCTTTTTTGTGCTAAGTGCAATAAAAAATCCTCTTAAACAAAAGGGCTGAGAGAAAAGTTTCTAGCGTTTTCTTTCTTTTTTTTATAGAATAGAGACTCTTATTGAAGTAAAAATGCGTTAACGCAAAGGCGAGTGGCCATGACTTTTTCCCCTTCCCCTTTAATGACGACTCGAAAAGCCCATTTAATGCAGGACATTGACACCTTAAAGCAAACGCGTCACGCGGTGATTTTGGCGCATGTCTACGAACGCTTGGAGGTTCAAGATTTGGCCGATTTTAGAGGGGATTCCCTCGGCCTGAGTCGGCAAGCCGCCTCGACAGAAGCGGAGGTGATTGTCTTTTGTGGGGTTCACTTTATGGCAGAAACGGCCAAGCTATTGAGCCCTGAAAAAACGGTGTATTTAGCCAATCCTCATGCAGGCTGCCCTATGGCGGATATGATTACCGCGGAGCAGCTTCGCGCCTTTAAGGCGCAATATCCCGCCACACCCGTGGTAGCTTATGTCAATACCAGTGCAGAAGTTAAAGCGGAAAGTGATATTTGTTGTACCAGTGCCAATGCGGTGGATGTGGTTCGCTCTTTGAAGGCGTCTCGGGTTTTGTTTGTCCCAGACAAACATTTAGGGGCCTATGTACAGAGTCAATTGCCAGAACTTGAAATTATTTGTTGGGATGGCTTTTGTCCCACCCACCTTCGCATTGAGTTGGAAGATTTAAAAGCCCTTCAGGCCAAGCATCCGCAGGCTTTAACGTTGGTGCATCCTGAATGTGATGAAGCAGTGAAAGCTTTAGCGCATTATATTGGTTCGACCACAGGCATTTTAGAACAAGCGATGGTGTGTAACGCCTTTGAGTTTATTATTTGTACGGAAGATGGGGTCGCGCAACGTTTGATTCAAGATTTTCCCCATAAATCTTTTTATACGCCGTCTCGTCAACAGGCCTTATGTCCCAATATGAAAATGACGCGTTTGGAAAATGTGCATCGTGCCTTGCTTGGCGAGGTGGAAGCCATTGAAATTGCACCCGACATTTTTGAAAAAGCACGTCAAAGTATTGACAAAATGCTTGCGGTACCGATTACGGAAAGTCAAGTGGGACAAGGGTCTGCCGCTTGCCGATGCAAATCTACGCCTGTTTTGGTCTAAGTCATGTCTGTACACGCCCTTCAGCAGCTCACGGTGGTGGAAGGGAATCCTCTCTTTTTAAAAGGCCATGCGCTAGAGGCTTGGATTTTAGAAGCGTGGCAGCGCCAAGCGGCCTTGTCGGAAAAAACCCTTATAATCGTTCGTCATACGCATGAAGAAAAGGCCTTACAAAACGCCTTGTGCCAAGGCTGGTCTGCTCCTTTGCATCGCTTGCCTGTGTATACCTTTAATGGTTTGATTCGCCATATTGTTCAGCGCTTATGGCCTTTTGCGGAACTTAAATTACAGGAGTCCTTTCCCCAGTCGCTGAAGTGGGCCCAATGGCAAGCCGATTTGGTGGGACTCGAAGAAAGTGAACGACTGTTTCAGTTGATTTTAAGTACGCAAAAAGAGACAGAAGCCTACCAAAACTTGAAATTAGATGAAGCCTCTTTGATTCGGCAATTGATTCGACGCCAACGTTTGCGTGCGGAACAACGCTTGACCCGCGTTCAAATGCAAGCCATGGATGGCGTGCTGAACCTGCCTAATAGGGAATGGATTCATCGTCTTGAACAACATTTTGATCAACAAAGTCTCGCCTTGCGTTACTTAGATTCTACCAAGCAAATCGATGTGGCCTTGGGCCTACTAGAAGCAAATCCTGAGTATTTTCAGTATTTGGAACTTCAGCCTGATTTATTGATTTGGACGGATGCGGATGAAAGCACCCCTGCGGAACAGGCGTTGATTCGTATTTTGTCTTCGCATGCTCAGGCCATTCATGTCACTTGGGACGCCCGCGGCGGCGCCCGACGAGGATACTTAAACGCCGATATTGAAGGGGCCAAGGCCTTAATTGAAGCGTGGAAAGATCAAGCGCAGGAATTTTGCCTCCTGCAGGACAGCTCTACAGAGGCTTCACCGAGGGCGTTGGGGGATCTTTTATGTGATGTGCTTGTGGGAGAGGCCCTCCCCATGGATGCCTTGGCAGAGAGCACCCCGCGCTTAAACCTACATGCGCCTCAACGTAGCTTGATTGAAATGTGGCAGGCCGTCACCGATCTATTAACCACTTTACCCCCTGAAGAGGTTTTGATTGTCCTACCCGAACTCAATGCCTTAACTTTGAGTCCGCTTCGTGCTTTTTTTCAGGCTCAAGGGATTCCCTTTCAAATTTTAAGTGGTACGCAACGCCCTGTGGATCTGTGGCAAGGACGCGTTTTTTTACTCTTGATTCAATGTCTACGGAGCCACGAATGGGGCTTGCCGCTCAGTCGTTTTGAATGGCGTAATCTCTTTACCACGTGCTTGAATTTACACCAGTATGACGCTCAGGCTTTAGACGCCTTTGCTGATTTTGTGACCCAACAGGCCATGCAAGCCTTGGCTCAAGGCAAGGCAGGTCATGCGAGTCTCCCCCTTGAGATTCCAGAAGACTTACTCACGCACCCTAGCAGTCGTGAACGTTACCAAATCTTTCGTGACGCTTTAGAAGGCTTGGCGGATGCGTCTGTTGAAGCACAACTTTTGGCGATTTCACAGCGTTGGATTTATCCTCACTTACAGGAAGGGGAAGCGGACACTGCCCTTCAATTAATTTTTAGAAGCTGGCAACGGCACCGAGACATGCTCACCCGTCTCAATCAACCCCTTGAAGAAGGGGGACGGCAATGGCTTTGGCAAGCCAAATATGGGCAGGTGGCGGATACGGCGGATTCGCCTAAGGCTTTAAATCCAGAAGCTTTATGGGTGGCGTCTCCTCAAAAAGTGGTGGATTTTAAACTCCAGCGGCCGTATCAGTTGTGGTTGGATGTTCAAAACCCGCGTTGGAGCAAGACGGATGAAGCCCCGCTCTACCATACCGCTTTACATTCTCCACAAGGTTGGCAACGCATTGAGCAGGCCAAGGAAGAAAAGCATCCTTTAGATTTGTTGAGCTTAACCGAACGACAACGCCGAGAACGCGCGGGCCATTTACTGCGGAAAGTCGTGTTTGCCGCGGGTCAAGCGCTCCATATTTTTTCATCGGAATTGGACCTTGAAGGTCGAGAATATGCGCAACAGCATCCCCTTTTATATCAAGCACTGACGCAAAACTTAAGTCCTCTCTTGGAAAAACCTCAGTTAAATGCGATTGCTCTAGCGCCTTTACGTGCGGATCAAGAAGTCGTCTTGACCTATTCGGGGGGTACCATGGCCATTAGTGCGGTTCCTGGGGCAGGGAAGACTTTTGTGACGGTGGAACTCATTTTGTCTCTGATTAAAAAAGGCAGGTCTCCGTCTGAAATTTTAGTGCTGACTTACATGGAATCGGCGGCGCGAACGCTATTGAGTCGATTAAAACCTAAGTTGGCTGCCGCAGGTATGACCCAAGTCCCCATGGTGTGTACCATTCATGCCTTGGCTTTTAAAATTTTAAGTGAGCCTGCCCATGCCCGCCACATTGGCTTAGATGCCAATACCTTTCGCATGATTGATGAAATAGAAGCCGATGCCTTGCAAAAACAAGCGGCGATTGAGGTGTATCCCTTGGCAAGCACGCA
Organism: Vampirovibrio sp.; assembly: GCA_050916035.1. Classification (GTDB taxonomy): domain Bacteria; phylum Cyanobacteriota; class Vampirovibrionia; order Vampirovibrionales; family JAJTHC01; genus JAJTHC01. Next base: position 740,499 of record CP050876.1, read on the forward strand.
AGAGGATCTGAGTGTAGAGGCGTGGCAACGCATTTTAATACAGGCCATTCGTCATGCCAAAAGTCTTGAATTGACCTGGGTGGATTTATTAGAAGATGCGGAAACCCTAAACAATACACGACTTAAGGCCATGGGCTTGGGGATGAAGGCGTATCAACACAGTTTAGAAGCACGTAATGCCTTGGATTTTACGGATTTAATCGTGTACGCGGTGCAATTGTTGGACGCTCACCCTGAGGTTCGTGCGTTTTATCAAGCCCAATATCAGGTGATTATTGAAGATGAAGCGCAGGATTCATCTCAACTACTTCAACGTTTTTTAAATTTATTGGGAGGAGACAGCCCCCACTTGGTTCGCTGTGGAGATACCAATCAATCGATTACCACGACCTTTAGTAGCGCAGAACCAGAGGTTTTTCGCTCGTTTATGGCCCAAGCTCAGGCTCACGTTCGTATGACGCAGAGTAGCCGATGCGCGGTAGAAATTATGCAGGTGGCGAATCAATGGATTCAGCATACTCAGCAAAAGGGTCATCCCTTGGCGGAGGCTTTTTTGCCTGCGTGCATGGAAGGGGTGGCGACTTTGAATCCCCCTTTGGCGGAACCTCTTCGTGCAGAAGTATTTCCAAGCCAAGCGGAAGAAATGCAGGCCTTAATTGCTTCTGTGTTAGAGATTCAAGCCCGTTATCCCTACGCGCGTTGTGCGATTTTATTACGCTATAATCGAGACGTGCTTACCGTTAGTCAACAATTATTGGAACGTGGCATTCCCGCCTTGTCGATGACGGAACGCCTGCCAAGTCTTCAAGTCTTTAAATTGGTGGAAGCATGGCTTGGGGTTTTACTCTACGGTGAAACAGCACAGGCTCGTTTGGCGTGGCTTTATGCCTTAAAGGAAGCCCATGTCTATGACTTACACACGCTAGAAGAAGAATCGTTCAAAGCCTTGAGGGATCTTTTGGCCTCTCTCCCTCTTTTCGCTTTACCGCTTGTCGAAGTGACGACCTTGCCCACGGCGTTACAAGATTTATATCGGGATTGGCATCACTTTCAGCATGAGTTTCTTCAACGGGATTTACCGTCTTGTCTCTTGGATTTGGTCAAGCATTACATGCCTAGTGTTTTGGATCAATGCAACGGTGTTTTATGTGCCTTACATGCCCAGCGGATTCTGCAACGTTATGGATGGGAAAGGGTTCCTTTGGAAGCGGTACAGCTGAATCTTTTGAACGCCTTTCATGCCGTGTCTCCCCTTGAAGTGGTGCATCAACATTTTAAGACGCTGACGGCGAGTCGACGTAATGTTCAACTGTTTACGGAAGAATTGCTTAATCCCCCACCAGTCAGTGCCCAAGGCCTTGAAACGCCTCCGCTTCAAGTCATGACTTTACATAAGTCTAAAGGCATGGAATTTGATTTTGTGTGGATGCCCGCTTTAACGCAAGCCCATTTCCCAGATCACTTGGAACAAATTCGTATGGGGGACACTGAAAAAGCCTTAATTGGGATTCAACGACTCGCCAAGCAACGCCATCATCCTCAGGTTCCGCTGGCTCCTTTGGCCGCAGATATCGAAGCCTTTAAACGGCAACATTTAGAAGAAGAAGCGCGCCTGCTTTATGTGGGTGTGACCCGTGCCATGAAAGGTTTATTTTTGTCTGCGCATGTGCAATACCGTAATGCCTTTCATAGGCTTCAAAAAACACAGCCTACAGAAGCCTTCACGCTTATTCAAGCATGGCTTAAAAGCCCGTCAGGGGGACCTTTATAATGTCTGCGTCGTTGGCTTATTTAAACCCCAGTGTTCAAGAGCCTTGGTGGCTTTCGGTGAATCATTTGAAAGAATGGGAGAAGTGTCCCAAACAGTTTTATTATAAAACCGTTTTAAAGCAACGTTGTATTAGTGATGAACGTAATTTTGAATTGGGGAAAACGGTTCATGCCTTGATGGATTTACAGGCCAAGGGACTCCCTTATGCCCACTTGGAAGTCGGGCTTAGCCCTAAGATTCGTTCGCATTTTCAAGCGTTACGGGAGCACCCTTTGGCGAAAGTTCCTACCCTTGCCAGTGAATATGCCTTTTATGTTCCGTTTCAATCCGCGGGTTTACCGCCTATTTTCTTAACAGGGCGCGTGGACCGTATTAGTGAAGTTCAGGGACGATTGGCGCTGATTGATTGGAAAACAGGCACGGCAGTCCCCCCCGACTATCCCAACGCGTGGCAAACGCGTTTATACGCTTACGCGATTTGGAGGCTCTTGCAGGCCAATCCTCACGCCTTTGGGGATTCACGGCCTATGAAGGCGCTGTCTTTGCCCTTTATGTTTTATTATGTGGAGGTGCGTTTAAACCGAATGCCCCATGTGAAGGACTATGCGGTGGAGATGGATGCGACGTATTTGGCAGAAACAGAAGCTTTATTAACTCAACAGATTCAAAAAATCTTGGCGGAACGTCATTTCCCGTTGCCGAAGGCGTGTCCGGATCGATACTGTCCCTTTAATCGTGTTTGTGGGATTGAACCTAAAACGGAGAGTCCTTTATGGGAATTGCCAGAAGCGTTGGTTTTAGAACCACAACACGCGACTAGGGACGATCCGTTTGATCTGTTTTAGGGGAAAAAATAATAGGCTCTCTCACCAAACGGCAGCCGTATTGTCAAGGCAGACGTCAACGCAAAAATGCGAGGCTTCCGAGACATTTTGCGGACGTCGTGTAAAGCAATGATGCGAGGAGGTGGGGACAAAAACTTCTTATTCACGAAGTGAATCTACTCCTTTAGGAAGGAGAGGTTGGGAGAGGAAACCAACGGTTTTCTTTCCCAAGAGAAAAAGTCAAAGCTTTTTCGACTCTAGGGGGGATTTTCAAGGGGGGACGAAGGGGAGGAGAAACGCAATGCGTCCTACCCCGTCCCCCCTTGAACGGATTTAGAGGTGTTGGAGACCTTTTTCCGAGAAAAGGTCTCTGACGGAACAAGCTCAAAACTAAAACGAGAACTCTAGGGCTTAGTCTTCCCGCATGATGATGAGGAGGCATAAAAAAAGAGGACCCCGTATAGACGGAACGTCCTCTTTTTTATCAATGGCTTTGTATCACCATTTTATTTTTTCCAGAATAAGGTATAGTCTAAACGGCTTGTGCGTTTCGTTCAATTAAACCAAATAAACGAGACTTGTCTCTCGCCCCTTTGTTGGGTTTGAAAATCTTTTTAGACACCGCACGGTCAATCAAACTTTGTGCAAATTGAAAAGCGCTTTGAATGTCTTCTGCAGAGGCTTGTGTACTTACCAAAGCGTGTACTTTTTTAATGGAAGTACGCACGGACGCTTTGTACGCACTGTTGCGCAAGCGGTTGCGCTCATTGACATCGATCCGTTTCCGAGAACCTTTACTATTGGCCATAAGTAGTCATCCTAATTGTTTAAATACACTTCTAAAATACAGCCATGAACTTGTGAACGATTGTTTTGACACGCCGACGTTAAAGGGGAACTTTCACATCGTCAACAATACGCAAGACTCATGAAGTATTACACATAACAACTGTTGAGGTATGTTTATTTTAAGGCATCCATATAAAATAACAAGTGTTCTGTTACGTTTTGTGTCTTTCAGGTGGGCTGCAGGATAGTCCTTAAAGATTTTCCACCTTTCGGCTATACTGGTGGTGTTTTATAAAAGAAGGAGATTTTCGCTTGTCCGCTATCCCTGAACTCCCCTTGAGTTATGAATTTAAGTTTAATTGCCCGCAGGATTTGTGTGACTATGCTGGTGAATTGTGTTGGGGTTTAGCGGAGGTAGATTCAGTCATGCTCCATTACGTGACCAATGCAGACTTTGTGGAAGTCCCTTATGCGGTTTCGGTCTTTACGCATCAGGCGGGACTGGAACCCATTTTACGTGGCGTGTTGGAAGCGGATGATTTACTGAACCCAACCCCTTGTTTTGAAGTATTGACGCACGCCGAAGCAGACTGGGCGGAAGCATGGAAGCGGCATTGGGATGTGGATACGGTGATTGAGAATCAATTGACGATTTGTCCCACATGGAAGTCTTATACCCCTGTGTCGGGGGAAGTGGTGTTGACGCTGGACCCTGGTTCAGCCTTTGGAACAGGGGCGCATGAAACGACGCGCTTAATGTTAGAGCGTTTGGCGGCATGGGATCAAACGTGTTCTTTAGAGGGTAAGCGTGTCTTGGATTTGGGTTGTGGTTCGGGTGTGTTGGGGATTTATGCGGCTAAGTTAGGGGCATCGGATGTTTTGGGCTTGGATATTGATCCTATTGCGGTAAAGGTGTCTCAAGCCAATGCTCAGCTCAATGAGGTCGACGGCGTTTGTCATTTTGACGCCACACCCCTTGCCGAAATTTCCTTGGGGGAAAAGCCATTATTTTCTTTGATTTTGGCCAATATTTTAGGTCCTGTCATTATTGAATTATTGCCCGATATACTCAGGCAACTGGCCCCTGAAGGGCGTTTGATTTGCTCAGGCTTGATTGAACCGAGTTGTAAGGAGCTGCGGGAGGTCTTAGCGCGTTACGGTTTGGTGGATTTAAAATCGACTCAACTGAATCAATGGTTTAGTTTAGAAGGCACGTATCGCTCGGTTGACCGTCCTATAGATCGCTTGAGTCACTCGTCTAGTGATGTTCCTGTGGAGGGGTCTCTCAGTACCCGTGACATTTTACGATCCGAATAAGGTTGATCATTGATGATGGCACACGTCAAACGACTGTTTTTACCTTCTTCTTCCCTACCTTGGCAGACCCAAGACACGTGGGTGTTGGAGGATGCCGAAACGCTTCATCATTTGGTGAGCGTCCAACGTTTGAAACGATATGATACGGTTGTGGCGGTGGATTTAGAACAACGGCAAGTCTTTGAAGCACGGGTCCTTCAGGTGGATAAAAAAGCGATTACCTTGTCGGATATTCACCGTCGTGTGGAGTCAGACACCACGCCACAGGTTCAAGTGACTTTATATGCGAGCGTCTTAAAAGAACAGGCATGGGATGTACTCCTTCAAAAAGCCAGTGAGTTGGGCGTCCACCGTATTCAGCCCATGGTCACCGCCCATGGGGTGGTGCCTCTTTCACATGTGGCGTCTAAAATGAATCGTTGGCAACGCATTTTAAGAGACGCCGCCTTACAATGTGAAAGTCTTTATATCCCCGAATTACTCGCGCCCCAACGCTTAGAAGACCTGTGGAATGCTCCCACCAACACGCCGTCTTGGGTGTTGATGGAACGGAGTCATGATGATTTCCCTCATTTACAGGGAGCGCTCCACGCTGCGGAGCCTTCGACAGTCGCCCATTTGTGGGTAGGACCTGAAGGCGGCTGGTCGGCGGATGAAAAAGAACAGTTTCAAAGGCATCCCCTTTGTCGTCCTTGTCATTTGAATGCACGTATTTTAAGAGCAGAAACGGCCGCCTTGGTTGGCTTAACGCTTCTGCTTCATGGGAAAGGAAGGGCCTAATGTCTTTTTTTGATCCCTTATGGGTGGATCGTCGTGTGCAAGCTTTAAATCAAGCTTTAGACGCCTTTCAAGGTGCAGAAGCCTATGTGGTGGGGGGGGCTGTACGAGATGCATTCCTTCAAAAGCCCTTTCCCTTTGAAGATGTTGACGTTTGTGTGCTTCATGTGTCTGCCGAAGCACTGGCTAGGCACCTCGTTGCTCATACGGAAGACACTCGCTTGGTGGTGCTGGACGAGGCATGGGGCATTTTTAGAGTGGTCTTTTTTTCAGCACAGCCTGAAGCGTCCCCTCTGTTTTTAGATATTGCTCAAGCCTTGGGCGATGAGATTGAGCAGGATTTGGCACGCCGAGATTTAAGCATAAATGCTATGGCGCTTCATACACGGACAAGGGCGTGTTTAGACCCTTATCACGGTCAAGTGGATTTAGAGTGTGGGCGGATTACTGCCTTGTCCTTTCAGAATATGAAGGATGATCCCTTACGCGTGTTACGCTTGTTTCGTTTCCATGCGGTCTTGAATCAACAAAAACGACCTTCTGTATTGGATTCAGACAGTTTGGCTTGGGCCTTAGAGGTGCTCCCCTTTTTGACACAGGTGGCCAAGGAACGCGTGGCGGTGGAATGGTTTAAATTATTGTCCGCCCCCCATGCCTTTTCAACCCTTGCCTTAATGGCGGAAACAGGGGTCTTAGAAATCTTATTCCCTGCGTTACGGGTTTTAAAATGTGTGCCGCCGAATAGCCATCATCATTTGCCGTTATGGGAACATAGTCTTGCTTTGGTTCAAGAAGCGGAAGGCTTATGGCCTGATTTAGATGTCGACACTCAGCAGGCTTTACTAATGCCTACGAGTCATAGCGCGACGGAATATGCGGTGCTTAAAATGGCTTGCTTATTTCATGATTTAGCCAAGCCCCAGTGTTGGCAAATTGAACGGTTACCGAATGGGGTAAGGCGCCATCGATTTTTAGGCCATGAAAAAATGGGGGCAAACCTTTTATTGCCTATTTTGAAATCGTGGCATTTGAGTCAGCAGGTGCAAAAACGTTTGACGCATTTGGTGGCGTGGCATTTATATCCCTGTACGTTTAGCCCAGCCAGTAGTGAAAAAAGTCGTTTGCGTTATTTTAGGAAAATGGGAGAGCATACGCCTTTTTTGGGGGTTTTGGCTTTAGCGGATACCCTAAGTACCCGAGGCCCCGCTTTAACAAGGGAAGCGATTGCTCAGGCCAAGCAGCATCAATTACAATTACTTCAGCAGTATTGGGACGGTTTGGCTCAACGTCAAGCCCCTTCCTGCTTAGATGGCCACCGCCTGATGTCTCTACTTCACTTGTCACCGGGGCCTCAGGTGGGAAAAATTTTAAGCGCCCTTCAAGACGCCCAAGCCTTGGGGGAAGTCAATACTGTAGAAGAAGCCGTGGCATGGGCCGTGGCGTATCATCAATCCATTTAAACTACACACGTTCAGGTTCTAAGCACTTTTGTATTTTGTCAAAGGCCGTGTGATTCAAGGCCAAAGTCAAGTGGTCCAGTTTCCAGTCGCTTAATAAATGATTATAAACCTGAGGCGTATGCATGTCATAGCCTGTCGTTTGTAGCATGGCATTTTGAAAGGGCACCATAAAGTCCCATACCACCATAATGGAATGATACACGACATCAATGCCTTGTTTGACGAGGGCGTTTTTGGCCTGAGTTAGTTGGTCAAACACTTCAGGAATGGGTTTGTCTGGATTACGAGGCACCCAATAATCTTTGAGGCGTTGCACGCCAGTGGCGCCTAAAAATCCCGTTCCCAAGGTCACCAACGTTTTAATGGGCGACTGTGTCGTCCTTATGGAATCAATCAGGTATTTGGCCACCAAGCCCCCTAGACAATGACCGACCACATGAATACGTTCTACGTGGTAGTGCTGGCATAAGGCTTGAATTTGTTCGTTGACAGCCACGGCGGATTCCCCAATGGAAGACAAGCCTTGCTGTGGCATTTCAGCCACATAAATGGGGTAGCCTTGCGCGTTGAAATGTTCGACCATTTCTCTAAAAAAGTAGGGGGGCGTGTTTAAACCAGGCACGATTAAAATGGGTAAATGCGCATTTTTTAAACGGGGAACATCGGATTCTGCGCTGTCTTCTTTTAGATCAGAGGTAAGCGGAATAATCTTCGATGTATAGGGACTTTGTCGGTTTAAGGCGTAGTAGTCTTGACGTGCCGAATCACTTAAATCCCACAAACGAAAGCCTGAAATAAAATAAGTCCATAACCACGCGTAAAAACGAAAGATGGGCCAACGACGAGGACGGTTCCACTCGTTATAATAGGCCATAATATTTTGTACTTCTAGCGCTTGTAGTTGTCGGTGAATGGGGCTTAATTTGACCACCCCCATATGTAATAAGCCGCCGATGGGGGTACGCATCCAAGCCACTTTCAACGTCTGTAGAAAAGGCGAGCGTTTTTTTTTGAAAAGCAAGGCAGTCATTTTATTTTCCCTGTTGAAGGGTTGACCCGAAAGCGATGCTAAGCGTTTCAAGACCCCTTCTCTACACAGTATAACGTAGTTTTTAAAAAATTAAACCCTTCTTCAAGGAAAAGATCCCTTATGGGTGTGATGTTCTTTCGTGAAAAGGCTTTATGGTCTTGTGAAGGACAGCGCTTAGGCTTCTTGTGCGGCCCAGTCTTTTTTAAAGGCGGCAATCCCTGAAGTCGTTAAGGGGTGTTGATACATTTGCTTTAAGATTTTTAAGGGAATGGTGGCAATATCACAACCGGCTTGTGCGGCTTGAACTACATGTAAGGGGTGACGAATACTCGCGGCCAGTATTTCAGAGTCAAAGGCGTAATTGCCCAGCATTTCTACAATTTCTGCGGTGGCGGTCATGCCGTCTTGTCCGATATCATCCAGACGCCCCACAAAGGTTGAAATAAAAGAAGCCCCTGCACGAGCGGCCAATAAGGCTTGAGCGGGTGAAAAAACAAGTGTGACGTTGGTTTTAATGCCTTGAGCACTTAAGGCAGCAACGGCCTTCATACCTTCAAGGCCAAAGGGAATTTTCACGTAAATGTGATCCGCCCATGTGGCAAATTCTTGTCCTTCTTGAATCATGCCTTCGGCGTCGTCGCTCATGACTTCCATACTGACAGGGCTATTGGGGAAAATCTGACAAATTTCTTGAATAGTGGCTTTGACATCACCATGACCTGCTTTGGCCAGTAAGCTAGGGTTGGTGGTGACCCCTGAAACGACGCCTAGGGTGGCGGCTTCACGAATTTCAGCTAAATCAGCGGTATCAACAAATAATTTCATGGGGAAGTCCTTTTCAGTTTGGTGTAAATATAGGCTCATCTATAGGACCCTATTTTGCCATAAAGATAAGGCGATGAATACCCATGAATTTTAAGGCCGCTTGTGCTAAAGTGAAGCAAGTCGACTTCCATTTTAAAGCCTTTTAAGCAAGGAGTTTCAAAATCTCTTGATGTCACCTGCCTTTACCTCTTCTCCTGAAAATCACCTCAACTGGTTGCCTGAACGTCCTAGTCGTATTGCCGTGGGCATGTCGGGTGGGGTGGATTCTTCTGCCATTGCGTATATGCTCAAAGAAATGGGGCATGAAGTGGTGGGGCTCACCGCTTGGACGCTGAATGGACCTGGGACCTGCTGTAATGATGCGTTGGTGAATGCGGGGCGTGTGTGTGAAGCCTTGGGCTGTGAGTTTGATACGGTTGATTTACGAGCTGAATTTCATCATTATGTCATGGATTATTATGAAAAGAGTTATCAAGCGGGCTTGACGCCTAATCCTTGTGTGGAATGTAATCGTTATGTGAAATGGGAACGCTTGGTCGATTATGCACAAGAATCCTTGAATTGTGAGTATATCGCCACAGGGCATTATCTCAGTATGAGACGCCCTCAGGGAGAAGCGGGCGATTTTACCATTCATCGTGCCGTGGATGAACGGAAAGATCAAACGTATATGCTGGCGCGTGTCTTTCCCAAAGACTTGAAGCGGGCTTTATTTCCTTTAGGCTTATGGCAGAAAGCAGACGTGCTGGCCTACGCCAAGGAACGAGGCATCATTGAAAGTTCTTATAAAGAAAGTGTCGATGTGTGTTTTGTGTTGGACGGACAAGCGAATTATCTAAAAGGGGTTTTGGGAGAAAAAACAGGCCCTATTGTCGACATTGAAACACAAGAAATTTTAGGGACTCACCAAGGCCACTGGTTGTTTACCAAGGGGCAACGCAAGGGGGTGGGTGTGGCTGCAGGCGTGCCGATTTACGTGATCAAAACGGACGCGCTCACCAATACCGTCTATGTGGGGTCGTCTATTCATTTAGAAAGTACCACCTTTAAGCTCAAACGAATGAACTGGTTTAAGCCGCCTAGTGCTCAAGAGTTAGACGCCGTGATGATTAAAGTCCGCTATGCGGGTCAACCGACTTTGGGGACTTTGCGTCCAGACCCTGCAGGAACGGCAGATGAAGATTATGTCGTGACCTTGCAGATGCCTCAGCACGCCATTACCCCTGGACAAATTGCCGCGATTTATGATGCGTCGTTTCAACAGCTTTTAGGCGGCGGCTACATCGATGCTATGCTCGTGCATGAGGCCTTTGATGCGAGCCACGCCCCTGCTTTACCTGATTTAAATGCCGCTTGCGATATTGTTAAGTAAGAAAAGTGTCTAATCATGACGAGCCCTTCCTTTTTGGCCTTACAGCACGCCTGTCCCCATATCACCTTTTTACAGTCGCCCGCCCAACGGCTGGTTTATGAACGAGACGCCAATGTCTTGCTTGCTCAAGCCCCTGCCTTGATTGCGCTTCCGCAAAGCCCTCAGGATGTGGCGGATTTACTGAAAGTCTGTCAGCAGTTTCAAATTCCCTTTACCACGCGCGGGGCAGGCACCGGATTGGCTGCGGGAAGTGTGCCTCATCACCCTGATTGTTTGCTGATTTCTACGGCTCGTCTGAAGCAGATTCATCACATTGATACAGAAGCCTATACCGCCCATTGTCAAGCGGGGGTTGTGAACGCTACGCTCAATGAACGTTTAGCACCTTTGGGCTTGATGTATGCGCCTGATCCGTCGAGTCAACGTGCGTGTACCTTAGGGGGGAATTGGGCCGCCAATGCGGGAGGCGTCCATTGTATTGGCTATGGGGTAACCACCGACCACCTTTTGGCCTTAGAAGTGGTCACCCCTTCAGGGGAACGCTTTTGGACAAAGCCTGAACCAGCAGGCCTGCCTTCTGTGTTAAGCGAATCGTTTACCAGTTTATATTGTGGCAGTGAAGGCACCTTAGGCATTTTAACGGAAGCTGTGGTGAAATTAACCCCCGTGCCGACTCATGTTGGGGTGGGTTTAATTGGCTTTGCTTCGGTGGACGCCGCCATGCAGGCGGTTACCCAGTTAACCGCGAGTGGGTTGAACCCTAAAGCGGTTGAATTTATGGACGCCCTGACGATTCAATGTGTGAATCAAGCCTTTCAGGTGGGCTTACCTGAAACGGCTCAAGGCGTTTTACTGATTGAATTGGCCTATCATTATGAAGCCGAATTGCAAGACGCGTATGCCCACTTTCAACGTTTGCTTGCCGTGTGGAATCCCTTGTCTTTTGTGTGGGAAAGCTCCCCTCAACGTCGTCAGGCCTTATGGCAGGCGCGTAAAGGAGCCGTCGCCAGTTATGGTCAGCTGTCTCCTCTTTTTTATGTCTTGGATAGTGTCATTCCTCGTTCCGCTTTGCCTAGGGTATTACAAGGGATTGATACTATTTCGCAAGACATTCAACTCCCCATTGCCAATGTGTTTCATGCGGGGGATGGTAATTTGCACCCGCATATTATGTTTAAGGATCACGACCCTTCTACCTTGGAACGCGTCAAGGCGGGCGCGGATGCCATTTTTGACTTATGCCTTGAAGTGGGCGGCGTCTTAAGCGGGGAGCATGGAATTGGCCTTGAAAAAGTGGCTCATATGCCCCAGCAGTTTGACCCGTGGAGTTTAGCCGCTCAGCAAGCGGTCAGCGAAGCCTTAGACCCCGCCTATGTGGCGAATCCCCATAAATTGTTACCGCATAAAGGCTGTTGTGGCGAATCTCATCACGCCAAGCCCATAGGCAAGGGACTTTCCGTACAGCAGTGTCAAGAGCAAACGCTGTGGATTTAATGTGTTGCCCTAGCACAAAAAAGACTTCAGCGTGTTTTATCCCTTTGAAAGCAACCATACGATGCTTTTGATGATTATTTACGTTATAAAATAAAGAAAGGTTCAATCATGAATCCTATTTCGGGTTACTCCCCTTCTCCTCAAATGAACAGCCACCGTTCAGGTAGTCTTACTGTTGATGGTGAAAAGCTTATCTATGAACAAATAGATAAGCTACCTGCTCAGACTAAAATCTTCGATACTGCATGGAGTTTATTCAACCGAGCAGGTGTTCATCCACAGGATGGATTCAATATTCTTCAGCATGCTGGTCTAAATAGTAAGGGTCACGATATACATATAACTACTGAAGGAGCGAACGCTTCCGTAACTTTTTTTCAAGGTGAAAAAACAGTTGCATCAATGCCAGTATCGACTGTTGGCGCTCATATAACGAATCATTATAAGGGAGCAGTCGGTCCTGAGAGTTTATTTACACCTCTTAAATTGGCTCAAAATGGAACAGTGGTAGGCTAAAAAGCTTGTCTCCTCTTGTAAAGGCTGGCAAAATAGCTTCCCTTTAGGGAGGGCTCCTTCCCTTTTTTTCAAGCTGGTCGACGTCAGAGACCTTTTCGTGGAAAAAGGTCTCCAACACCTCTAAATCCGTTCAAGGGGGGACGGGGTAGGACGCATTGCGTTTCTCCTCCCCTTCGTCCCCCCTTGAAAATCCCCCCTGAATCCCCACCTCCTCGCATCATTTACGGCCACGACGTCCGCAAAATGTCTCGGACGCCTCGCATTTAGTGCTTGGACGTCTGCTCTAAAATTACCTTTAAAATAATTTTCGCCGTGTGGGGAGGAAACGTTTAATGCTTTAGGTAGTGTCGACATATAAATAATGATATAATAAATCCAAGATCTAGTTGTTTTGAGGGATTTATTATGAACGATTATATTCAATACGAGTTGTCTAAAGCCCAATGGAATCAGATAAAAGAGGCTCTACCTGGTCAGTCGCATCATAGAGGACGCACTGCCGAAAACAACCGTCTTTTTGTAGAAGCGGTATTATGGATGGGGCGAAACGGGGGAAGATGGAGGTCGCTTCCCTATTATTACGGCAAGTGGAGCAGTGTTCACAAGCGCTTCATTCGTTGGGCGAAACAAGGCATTTGGCAAATGATTTTCAACACCCTTGCCACATCGGCAGATACCGAATGGCTTATGATTGATTCGACGATTATTCGCGCCCACCAGTGTTCAGCAGGGGCAAAAAAAGTGCCGGAAAACAAGCGTTAGGACGATCGTCAGGGGGCTATACGAGCAAGCTTCACGCCGTTTGTGACAGCCACGGCAACCCCGTTCGCTTTATCGTCACCGCAGGGCAGGTTTCCGACTCAACCCAAGCCATCCCTTTGTTAAAAGGGCTTGAAGCCACGGCGGTTTTGGCGGACAAGGGCTATGTTTCAGAACAAATATTTGAGGCGATTCACCTCATGGGGGCTGAAGTGGTCATCCCTAATAAAAGCAATGCGGTGGCTCCTCGTCAAGTCGATTACTTCCTTTACAAGGCTCGCCACTTGGTAGAAAACTTGTTTAAAGACCTTAAAAACTTCAGGCGAATGGCAACCCGTTACGATAAATTAGATGTGGCTTATTTGTCTTTTGTTCATCTTGCTTCTATTTGTTTATGGCTTAAGTAAATGTCGACACTACCTAATCGTCCGCATCTAATACCATTTAAACGATTGGAAAGCGTATAGATGTATTCTAGGAGCCTAGACTCGCAGAGGGGTGAAGTGTACATAAACGTACATAAACACCTCGAGAATCGTAGCGACAACGAAGACGTCAGACGCTATTTAATCGTTGGATAAGGCCTGTAAACGTTCCGCAACCGGTTGGACGTCCGCACGGTGGGCATAGCGATTCAGTTGGACCTTATCAAACACATAGCGCTTCTGTCCGTGTGCATCGTCTTGTACACGAATTAATTCCAATAAGGTCAGCTCGTGCAAACGTTTTTTAAGACGATCAACATCTCGTTTATGAACCGTGGCTTTTAAAGTTTGAAGCGAAACACCGTCCCCACGCTCGTTATGTTCTGTTGAGTTTAAGGCTTGTAAAAAAAGCGTTTCACAAAGCCACCACGTCAACGCATCCCAGTCCTCACTATTAATACGGGGAAGGCTTGCCACTAATCAAGCACCGTAGCATCCACATGTTTTAAATCAGGATGCTTAATCACCGCTTGTAGCTTGGCAAAGGTCGTAATGGTGTGAATGTCAAGGCCTTTGACTTTGACTGCGGGGACGGAAACGGCTTCCAAAGCCAGTGCCACCGCTTTGGCACCTGCTTCATTACGCGCGGTTAAATGCAAGGCCAAACGTTTATAGGTAATCTGTTCTAAATTGTCCTTCATACTCAAAAAGGCGTGCCAGCCTTGACGAGAAAAACGTGCGGTGGACTGCATTAAAGCGTCGATGTTTTTAGGCTGGGGACTCGCGACGGCGGGAGAAGCCTCCTCTAAAACAGGGGTGACTTCAAGGGCGGCAGGGGAACTATTGTCTTTGGTGGTCATGATGCCATCCACTCCTTTGAGACGATAAACGATACATTGGCTTCTATTATATCAGCAAAACAGGGTTGAAGGCCATTTTACTTTAAGGTGAGGGGTCAACGTGTTTTTCGTTTATCGAATCAATTTATCGTCCTGAACCGAGTTCAATGGAACGACTGGCCATGGTTTTTAAAATCCCATAGACGGAAAGATTGGCTTCAAACATGCGGTTGGCCATCAGTGCATCCGCCATATCCACCAAAGGGTTTGCGGTTGACGATTCGACGTAGCCTTTTTCATCTGCCGCAGGGTGATAGGGCATATAAATTTGAGTGCCTTTAGTCGGGTCGCTTATCGTGCCTGACATGGCCACCCCCGCTTCCCCGAGATGATTGACCGTTCGGGGGTGAACCCCAGAGGCCACCGCATGGACATTGCCCATTAATTCGGCAAAGGGAACGCTTGCCTGTTGGTTTAAAATCGGGATTTGGCGCTTGTAATTGGGGGTGCCCAAGTTGGCCAAGTTGGTGGCGTGGACTTGAGCCCGCTGAGAATGGGCCGTCATCCCCGATGAGGAAATGGACATGGCGTTGAAAAGTGTCATGGTTTAGGGGTTTCCTAATGATTGCATAGGGAATCAAGCGTGTGGGTGGCTTCGGGTGGGGCTGCCTTATTCTCAAGGCGGCTCCTTTATGAAGAGGAGTCAAACCATAGTGGCTTCTTTATTTGCGTCCCCTTTAAGGAAAGTTTAAGAAAAGTCTCTTGAAAAACATTAACGCTTACGTTAAGCTTTAGGTATGCTTTATACTTAATCTGTTCAATTAAGGAGCTTCGCTCATGACGACCGTCCAAGACGCCATTGTCCATGTCACGCCTCTCGCCCTTCAAAAAATGAAACAATTGCTTGCGGAACAAGCGCTTTCCGCCATTCGCTTTAGTGTTTTAGGTGGGGGTTGTGCGGGTTTACAGTATGATATGCATCCCACTGATGAACGATTAGAAGGTGATTTTATTCAGACGGTGGAAGGGGTGCTCTTATATATTCACCCTGTGGCCGTCGCCTATTTAAAAGGCACGACGGTTGACTATTCGGAAGCCATGGTGGATGGTGGCTTTAAGTTTATTAACCCCAATGCCAGTAATACCTGTGGTTGTGGAACCTCTTTTGGAATTTAGATATTTTAATAACACAGAAGGATAAAAACGCATGGCGACTTTGCTTGATTTGGTTAAAATTCAAGAAGTTCTAGATACCTTACGCCCTTATTTACAGGCCGATGGCGGAGATGTTGAATTGGTCGATGTGACGGATGAAGGCGTGGTGCAAGTCCGTTTACAAGGGGCGTGTGGGACTTGTCCTTCTTCCACCTATACCCTTAAAATGGGGATTGAAGAACAGCTGAAGGCACATGTGCCTGGCGTGACCGAAGTGATTTCCGTCGCGTAGTAAGAGGTATTAAGCTAAGCCAGGTGGGGGTGCTGCGTTAAAATTAGTTAAGGTGACTCCTGCAGGGGTTGCATTATTGGTGGGAACGAGGGGAACGGTATCCGTAATCAGGAGCTTTCCACTAACGAGGTTACGGTTGATGTTGTTTTGAATGGCTTGATTCGCTTGTCCTACAGTTTGGGGCATGAAAAGGGAAGTCAAACTTGTGTTGGCGTTGGGCAGTACGGGATCCGGAATGGGGCTAATGCTGGGCAAAGGAAGCTGATTAAACGTTTGCAAGGCCGTGTTTGCAGAAGAAGATTGTTTCCCGACTAATTTTTCAAAAATAGAAGATCCTAGTGTCGCATCAGACGGCGTGTCAGGTGCCGTGGTTTTTGGGCTTAGATTGCTAGGCGTCTGCTTTTTCGGGGTGTCTGTTTCGGAAGCTTCTGTTTTGGTGGAAGAGCTTGAGGAACTGACGGTGTTCCAAGAAACCTTGGCAGAGGGGAGTCCAGAGAGAGTCATAATAAAGTATCCATGAGATTGTTACCAATTAAACGATTAAATGTCGTGTGGTCTCTTCGTTGTCGCTACAATTTTTTTGTGCAGTTATGTACGTCTGTGTACACGCTTTTACAAAAAAATAGAGGCTCCTAGAATAGCCTGACACCCTATTCACTCGTTTAAACGGTATGAGTTGGGGTAAAAGATCAAAAGAGTTTGACTTACCTTAATAAAACAATCAAAAAGATACTTATTGCCCAATTGTAATCTTTCGTTACGATAAGCGAAAGATAATCGTTCGTATGCTTAGACGGAAGTGAGAATGGTTTTCTGTTCTTGAGAGTCTCTCCACCAGCAGAGCAATGAAGAGGCAATGGCAATAGAGGAATAGGCGCCAATTAAAATACCAAGTCCCATGCACAGCACAAGGTTTTGCGTGCTTTCTCCACCAAAGAAATACAGCGTGCTTAAAGGCAGTAAGGCGGTTAAAGAGGTATTTAAAGAACGCGCCAAGGTTTGATTGATGGAGACATTCACCACTTCCGTGAAGGGCTTTTTTTGAGAATACATCAGTCGGCTATTTTCGCGTAAGCGGTCAAAGACCACAATAGTATCGTGCACACTAAAGCCAATGACGGTTAAAATCCCTGTAATAAAAAGACTGTCGACCGTCACGTTAGCGAAGTATCCCATGCCTGCAAAGACCCCTAAGACAATGACGGTGTCATGCACTAAAGCGATTAAGGCACAAAGGGCGTAATCCAACTGAAAACGATAGCTCAGGTACCCTGTAATCAATAAATACGCCAGTCCTAAGGCCAGTAAGGCATTGCTTAAGAGTTCTTTGGCCAAGGTGGGACCTACCGTATTGCGTTGTACCAATTCAAACGCGCCTACTTGGGCTTTGAGTGTGCGGTCTAAATGACGGACTTCTGCCGAATCCAGCATGGGACTTCGTACGGAAAGGAGGCTCCCTTGGGCTTTATTTTTACCTTGAATCGGTTCTTGCACTTGTAATAGAATTTCTTCAAAGCCTTCGGCTTTTAAGGCCTCGGTAATGGGGGGTAAGTCTTTTTGAGTGAGTGTTTTGCTGCTGTGGAGTTCGGTCAGGGTGCCTCCCACAAAATCAATGCCCAGTTTAAGGGGGGAATGCGTGGGGGTTTGGGCGATATTTAAACCCATAAAAACCAAACCAGGGACCATCATCGCCACTGCAATCCACAAATAAAGGCTACGGTATTTGACAATGTCAATAATATATCTCACCGTCGCCACGGGGCTTGTGGGAACGGAAGGGGCGGGGACTTGGGGGGAGCTTTCTAAAGTGCTACTCATCATGAGAGGATTATCCTTTTGAAAATGTCATACGGGGGCGAGTGTCTGCCCCTAAGGCCAATTCTAAAATGGTACGGGTGACGGTGAGTGCCGTAAACATACTGACGGCCACACCGAGTGCGAGGGTGACGGCAAAGCCTTTGACGGATCCCGTTCCCAAGCCCCATAAGACGGCACAGGTAATGAGCGTGGTGAAATTAGAATCCAAAATGGAAGGGAGGGCGCGATCAAAGCCTAAGGCAATGGCTTTTTTAAAGGCCTTGCCTTGTGCCAGTTCTTCTTTGCTTCGTTCGAAAATCAGGATGTTGGCATCCACCGCCATCCCAATAGATAAAATAAAACCTGCAATGCCTGCCAAGGTAAAGGTGACACCAACAAGCATTAAAACCGCATAACTCAGCAACGTATAAGCCACCAAGCCCACATTCGCCACTAGCCCTAATTTGCGGTAGTAGCCGATCATAAAGACCAAGACGGCCAGTAAACCTGCGATCCCTGCATTCAGGCTCTGTTTGAGTGAATTTTCACCTAATAAGGCCCCGACCGTACTTTCTTCAATGACATTGACATTGACCGGCAAGGCCCCTGCATTGAGGGTATCGACAATGCTTTTGGCTTCTTCTTCTTCAAAGTCTCCTTTAATCATACCAGAGCCTGATAAAATAGGATTGTCAATATAGGGGTCTGAGATTAATACTCCATCAAAAAAGATGCCTAGTTTTTGTTTCGTTTGGTGCAATTCGGTTGTGACTTTAGCAAACTTTTCTGCCCCTGCATTGGTAAGTTCAAAGGCAACTACCCAACCTCTCGAGTTTTGATCCGAATTTTGATCCAAACGAGCAGATTTCAAATCACGACCCGACACACCTGAAGGAGACCAGCCTCCATTGTGTTCCCGTTTAAACTCCAACAAGCCGACTTTGCCGAGCTGGTTTTTTGCCTCTTCAGGGTCTTTAATCCCCGGAATTTCGACCAATAATCGGTTCGCGCCTGATTTTTGTACAATGGCTTCAGACACCCCAAATTTGTTGACGCGTTGTTCAATCACCATTTGTAAGCTGTCCATGACGGAAGGGGTAATCTGCGGAACTTGGGCATTGGCTTGGGCTTCTAAGGTGAGGCGTGTGCCACCTTTGAGATCAAGGCCTAAATGGGGACTATGCTTCGCGGCATAAAAACCTGCCCCTGCGAGTAGAATCAGTAAAATTAAAAATTTGAGTTGTGGGGTTTTAGAAGCAGACATGAAGCGTCCCTTATTATCTAAATTAAAGTGAAAAACAGTGATGACAATCACGCTTATTTAAGTGATGTGTCTTCTATTATACATGAATTTTTCGATTCTTCTGTGCTATATTGAAAAAAAGTCTTCGTAGATTTTGTGGTAAACGCTTTTATGTCAAGCACTGCTCCTTATACCCTTTATTTAGATGCGGAATGTTTTGTTCGCCCTTTTGGGGGGGTGGCCAAGGCCACTTGGCACTTGTATAACGCGTTTTGCCCGCGCTATGCGGATCAATTCAAGGTGGTGGCTGTAAGACGGCCTGAACCTTACCAGCAGCCTTTACCCCAAGGGATGCATGACTGCGTTTTGGGCTGGGGTCCACTGCGGGATTTATGGCGAGCAAGCACCTTGCCACCTTTTCTTTGGATGCCCCCTCTCCCTCACATGCACTTTCCCAATAATGGAAGAATTCCCGTCGGTATTCCGAGAGGTAAAGCCATTACGACCTTGCATGATGTTTTACCTTTAGAAGTGGAAGGTTACTTAAGCCCTGAAAAAGAGGCGCGTTACCGACGCAAAACGCAACGTTATATCGACCAATCCGCCATGGTGATGACGGTGTCCGCGTATTCGAAGGCACAAATTTTAAGACATTTTACCATGACGAAAGACTTGGTGGTGATTCCCAATGCCCCGACGCTTCCCCCGCGTCCCCGCGAAACAGCCTTGTCTTTAGAAGAAACGAAACCTTATTTTTTGTATACGGGCCGTTATGAAGCCCGTAAAGGGATTGATGTTGCCATTGAAGCTTTTTTGGCTTTGCATGAATCGGGACGTTCGCAAACCCCTTTATGGATGACGGGGAAAGCGAAGTACTATAACGCCGACTTTGAACGCTTGGTGAAACGGGCCACTGAAAAAGGCGTGGTGAAAGAACTCGGTTATGTGAGTGATGAACGCTTGGCGACCTTGATGCATGAAAGTCGAGGGTTGGTCTATTTGTCTCGTTCTGAAGGTTTTGGCTTGCCTCCTTTAGAAGCCATGAACCAAGCCTGTCCTGTGATTACAACGGCATTGACGGCGATGCCTGAAGCGTGTGGGGATGCAGTTTACTATGTAAATCCAGATGACTTAGCAGCCGTTGAAAATGCGATTCTTCTCTTGGACCGCGATGCCACGTTGCGCCAGACTTTCATTGAAAAAGGCTTTGAGCAAGCCAAACGTTTTTCGTGGGAGGCGTCTGCGGATTTATTTGCCGCGGCCTTACGTCGTGAAGTCTTTGATAAAGGGAGTTCTACTTGATGATGCCTGTGGCGATGCCGATTAAATCCCCTGACTCTTCTTCTGATTCTCCGCCCCTTGAAGTGTCTATTTTTAAGAACCGTTCTTTTATGGCCTTGTGGTGGTCTCAAGTCTTGTCACAATTAGCAGACCGCATTATTTTTGTGGTCTTTGTGACTTATTTGACGCATGTGTATGGGGGAGATGAACGACTGACGAGTTATCTTTATGTCGCGTTTACGATTCCTGCGATTTTATTAACCGCCATGGCGGGTGTTTTTGTGGATCGTTGGCCGCGACGCTTGACCTTAGTGGTGATTAATGTGTTGCGAGGCGTCTTGGTTTTTTCCTTGCCTTGGATGGCGCATGCAGGCATTGGTTACTTATATACCTTGGCGTTTTTATTGTCTGCCGTCACCCAATTTTTTGTGCCTGCCGAATCCGCCACCATTCCCACCATTGTTTCGAAAGATCAATTGCTTTCGGCCAATTCCCTGTTTACTACCACAATGATGGCCAGTGTGATTGTGGGCTTTGCCTTGGGGGACCCCTTGATTGAAGTCATGGGCTTGGCAGAGGTTCATTGGGCCTTGAGTCTTTTGTTTATTTTGGCCGCGGTGGCCTTGTTTGATTTGCGTTTGGACCGAAATATTGCCTTGACGGAACGGGTTGATCCAACGAAGCCTCGTTACTTTGGGGATAGCCTTCGTCGATTTTCAAGTGAACTGAAAGAAGGGTTTACCTATATTCGAACCCATACGACCGTTTGGCATGCCATGGCGAAATTGGCCTTGTTATTTTCGGCCGTGGTGGCCTTATGTATTTTATCTATTACCTTTGCCAAAGCCTTTTTGTATACGGATCCCACTTTAGCGGCGCGTAAATTTTCTTATATCGTTGCCAGTGCAGGCGTCGGTATGGCGCTGGGGGCGATTGGGGTGAGTCAAGGATTGAAGCAGGTGCCTGCGCCTTTTATTGTCTATGGGGGGATGCTCTTGTTGAGTATGGGACTAGCTGCAATGGTGCTTGTGCCACAGGTCTTTCCTGATTTGGCGTCTCTAGGGGTGAGTGTTTCTCTTTCTAAGGGGCTCCCGCCTTTGGTGTTGACGGATCGTATGATTTGGACGTATGTAGCCAATTTAATGATGGGACTGGGGGCTGCAGGGGTGGCGATTCCCTTACAAGCCTTTTTACATGATTGTATTCCTGAAGCCATACGCGGTAAAGTCTTAGGGGTTCAGTTTACCTTATTGTCTACCAGTTCGACTTTGCCCGCTTTGATTGCAGGACTGAGCGCTCACTTTTTAGGTGTACAGATGATGATGACCCTTTTGGCTCTGCCCTTTTTGGCTTGGGGAGTCTACGGTCTGTATTTAATCATATTTAAAAAAATGCGGTCCTTTCATCCTCTTTGAAGAAGAAAAACGCATCCTTATAAAAAGAGACGCCTGTGGGACGCCTCTTCCTTGAATGATATCAAGTATTTACGATACCTAAAGCGTTACGCTTAGGTGCATTAAAGGGGATTAGGCACCAAACAATACTTTGTTTAGCGCAACCGTATTGCCCGTACTGGCCACTTTTTGAACTGAAACGGCATCAACTTTCCGGTTGTTGACGGTAAAGCTGTCGCCTGCTTTGTGGTTTTTATTGTACTGGCTGGCGGCGACTTTAACGGCTGTCACATTTTTGTTAGCCATGTCTTGTCCACTACGTTGGGTTACGCTAGGGGTGAATAACGCCCGATTGAGTCTAAGATCCATCACATACTTCCTTTTAAATAATAAAGGTATACATTTGGGAAAACATCTAAAAATTAAGAATCAAATTTAAAAAACCTTCCCATCCTATTCTAAAAAGAAGTGCATACTTATGCAAGCTTTTTGTTAAGTAAGGGGTTGGGGAATACGGGCGTCCCACGCTTGCTTTTGAAAGGCATATTGGGCACGATCGGTGTGAAAGCTACAGGGCATGGCTAGCACATTGAGTGTCGCCATGGCTTGATCGAGATGTTGTGACGGTTCAGCTTCACGTAAGCAAAGGCCTTGTTGAGGTCCTACGCTTTTTTCTGGCTGAGGGACATGCCAGTAGGCGCAATTACCGCAGGTTTTAGGCTGAATTTGATAATGGGCCAGCCGAGTACTAAGTTCAGAAAAGGCGTCTTCTAAAGAAGGGTGATAAGTAGTGGTCACTTGTTGGCGTTTGTAATGGAGTGTTAAGGCATAGATCAAACCTTGACGCGACCGTTGAAGGTCGACTAAAACCGTGCCCAGAATTTCTTGTGAAGCAAAACGTAGTAAGAGCGGTAAGGTGGTATCCAAGGTGTGATGCTTTGAAGGCGTACTAAGGGCTTTTATATTCGAAGAGAAAAGTGGAGTGCTTACCCCTGAAGGAGCGTGTTTAGAAAAAGAAAAGGGCTTTTGGGGAAGGGACATATTATTTTTCAGTTTTTCTAAGGCCCCTAAAATCAGGGCAATGGGTAGGGCAAAGAGTTCTAAGAACATTGCCGTGGTGACGATGACGGTGGTGCCTAGCCAATCCTGCCAGCGGATGCGGGCAACGGCTAAGGTAGTCAACCAAATGAAGGTTTGCAGCCCTGCGAGGACAAACCACGTCGTCGATGCTCCCCATAGGGAGGGGGCTTCGCTTTGCGCGACTTGAATTCCCATACCCACCAGTATTAATAGTTTGAACATAGGGTTATGAGGAAATAGGGCCATACGTTGTTCTAATTCTCGAGGAGGAGCTAAACGCATAAAACGAAGGACTAATCCTATGCTTGCCTGCTTAATGGCGTGGACTTGCTCCAAAACGTGTTCAAATAGGTCGGGGTAATCTCGTTGGTAGACAATCATTTGCGGGACCCAGCGTACGAGTAGTCCTGCTTGATTAAGGGTGATGGACCACGGTGCAAATCCTAAGTGTTCATCATACTGAATCGGGAACCGCTCTAAAATGCTCGGTTTAAAGGCAAAGCCACTGCTTCGAAATAAAAGCCCTAATCCCCCATGAGAGCGTCCCACACTTTGAATGCGAGAGTGTAAGCGGGTGAGAATCCCTAGACTACGACTCAGCAGTCCTTCTCCAAAATCTCGGTGCGCGATATAGCCTTGATAGACGTCATATTGATACGCCATAGAAGCCGTCTGGCTTAAAAAATCAGGCTTAATTAAGTCGTGGGGATTCAAGTAAATAATTAAATCGCTGCGGTGTGTGGAGAAAAACCGATGGAGGCCCCATTGTAAAATAGCTTCTTTAGAGCCATAAGTAGAGGGAGGCGCCTCTAACCACTTGAAATTTTGAAGGCCTTCGGATTTGGACACTTCCGCGGCGTGAGGGAAAGCAGACAAGGCCACCCACAAGACTTTAGTGGGGTCATAGGTCTGAGCTTTTCCACAGGTTAATAAATCCATTAACGCTTTTGCATCATCATCATTTTGAAGCACAATCAAGACAGCGATTTCAAAATCATTTCGCTGAATAGGCGTATGACGAATTAAATCATGGCGACGTCCTTGTTCTGCGCAGTACAGTACCCAAAAGGCGCGAAAACTCCATAAAGCAGCTAGGGCATAAAGCATTAAATCCGTAGGGAAAAGTAAAGGGTACATCATGCATATCCTTATTGAAAGCACCTTGAAAGTATAAAAGAAACCGTTTCTTTTGGCTAGGGGAAGACTTTTCTGTGGGGACTCTTTTTCAGAAGTCTTTCCTTCATTTGGAGGAAAACACGCAAGTTAAAGCGTATAGAAACCGATACGTGCCTTGTAGCAAGATTTCTTTTTTGTAAAACAAACGGACGGCTGTTTTTGAAAAAGGGGAAAAATCTTGTCGCAAGGATGCAACACGATAATACAAGGATGTCTTTTTTTAGTATATTTTCAAGCCTTTATTTTTCGGGACATTGTTTTAAAAACTCAATGCGACTGAAAATAGGTGCGGTTCGAGACTATGCAGAAAGATTGAGATCCTAAATCAAGGAAGATAAAGGAACCATTTATGATGTCTATTCAAGTCAATACCAACGTGCAGTCTTTAAATGCACAGCGCTTACTCTCTAAAAACGGGATGATGCTGAGTAAGTCTTTTGAAAAGTTAGCCTCGGGCTTTAAGATCAACCGCGCTTCCGATGATGCGGCGGGTTTTCAGATTTCTGAAGGCTTGCGTTCTCAGATTCGTGGGAGCCAAAAGGCGGCGGATAATGTTCAGGATGCGATTAATGTGATTAATATGGCAGACGGTACGATGAGTACCATTGTCGACAACTTACAGCGCATGCGTGAACTGACGATTCAAGGGGCGAGTGAAACCTTGGGAATGGATCAACGTAGTGCGATTAGTAAGGAATTGATTCAGCTGACCAAGGATATTGAACGTATTTCAAATGCCACGTCCTTTAACGGGAAGAACTTATTTTCCACGGTGACCAATTTAAGAGTGCAAGTGGGTTCAGGGACGGTTTCCGCCAATAACGTGATTGATATTGGTGGGGCGAGTTCAGGTTTGGGTTCTTTAAATGCCAGTGTTTTGGGTATCGGCACCGGTGTGGGTGTAGTGGTGGCCACGACAGTCAGTGTGTCCACCAATGCGTCGGCCTTACAATCGATTTCAAAGTTAGATACGGCCTTGAAGAAGATTGGTAACCGTCGGGCGTCTTTAGGGGCCTTAAGTAACCGCCTAGAAGGAGCCGGCACGAACTTGGCGATTTCCATTGAAAATTATAGTTCGACGGAATCTCGTATCCGTAATACGGATGTGGCGAAGGAATCGGCAGAAATGACAAAAAATCAGATTCTGCAACAGGCGTCTGTGTCTATTTTGTCTCAGGCGAATCAAGCCCCACAGCTGGCCTTAAAGCTTCTGGGATAGGGAATTCGTCTACTATTTAATCATTCAATAAAGGAACCATTTATGATGTCTATTCAAGTCAATACCAACGTGCAGTCTTTAAATGCACAGCGCTTACTCTCTAAAAACGGGATGATGCTGAGTAAGTCTTTTGAAAAGTTAGCCTCGGGCTTTAGAATCAACCGCGCCTCCGATGACGCAGCGGGTTTTCAGATTTCTGAAGGCTTGCGTTCTCAGATTCGTGGGAGCCAAAAGGCGGCGGATAATGTTCAGGATGCGATTAATGTGATTAATATGGCAGACGGTACGATGAGTACCATTGTCGACAACTTACAGCGCATGCGCGAACTGACGATTCAAGGGGCGAGTGAAACCTTGGGAACGGATCAACGTAGTGCGATTAGTAAGGAATTGATGCAGCTGACCAAGGATATTGAACGTATTTCAAATGCCACGTCCTTTAACGGGAAGAACTTATTTTCCACGGTGACCAATTTAAGAGTGCAAGTGGGTTCAGGGACGGTTTCCGCCAATAACGTGATTGATATTGGTGGGGCGAGTTCAGGTTTGGGTTCTTTAAATGCCAGTGTTTTGGGTATCGGTACCGGTGTGGGTGCAGCGGTAGCCACGAAAGTGAGTGTATCGACCAATGCGTCGGCTTTACAATCGATTTCAAAGTTAGATACGGCTTTGAAGAGAATTGGTAACCGTCGTGCGTCTTTAGGGGCCTTAAGTAACCGCCTAGAAGGGGCAGGCACGAACTTGGCGATTTCAATTGAAAACGCCAGTGCGACGGAATCTCGTATCCGTAATACGGATGTGGCGAAGGAATCGGCGGAACTGTCTAAGAACCAGATTCTGCAACAGGCAGCGGCGTCTATTTTGTCTCAGGCGAATCAAGCGCCACAGTTGGCCTTAAAGCTTCTGCAATAAGGCATTATTTTTACTTAAAGGTGCTACAAACTCTTAATCTAATCAAGGAGGAACATCAAACTCAATAAGGAAATCTATTTTTTTATTTATTTTAATTATAAAGGATTAAAGGATCATGGGTCTACAAATTAATACCAATGTGCAGTCTATCAATGCACAGCGATTATTAGGCCAAAATGGAATGAATCTAAGTAAGTCTTTTGAACGCTTAGCTTCAGGCTTTAAGATCAACCGCGCCTCCGATGACGCGGCAGGGTTTCAGATTTCTGAAGGCTTGCGTTCTCAGATTCGTGGGAACCAAAGAGCGGCAGATAACGTTCAAGATGCGATTAACGTAGTGAACATGGCAGACGGTGTCATGAGCACGGTCGTGGATAACTTACAGCGTATGCGAGAACTGGCGATTCAAGGGGGTAGTGACACCTTGGGAACCGATCAACGCAGTGCGATTAGTAAGGAAATGGTTCAGCTGACCAGAGATATCGAACGTATTGCCAATGCTACTTCGTTTAATGGAAAGAACTTATTTTCTTCTATTACGAACATGAAGGTGCAGGTGGGTGCGGGGATTGTTTCGGCCAATAACACGATTGATATTGGTGGGACCAACTCCGGCTTGGGCCGTTTAAATGCGAGTAGCTTGGGTATTGCCACCGGTGTCGGTGCGGCGGTAGCCACGAAAGTCAGTGTGTCCACCAATGCGTCGGCCTTGCAGTCGATTTCAAAGTTAGATACGGCCTTAAAAGCCATTGGTAACCGTCGGGCGTCTTTAGGGGCCTTAAGTAACCGCTTACAAGGGGCGGGGACGAACTTGGCGATTTCAATTGAAAACGCCAGTGCGACGGAATCCCGTATTCGTAATACGGATGTGGCGAAGGAATCGGCAGAACTGTCTAAAAACCAGATTCTGCAGCAGGCGTCCGCCACGATTTTAGCGCAAGCAAACCAAGGCAAGCAAATTGCTTTGAATTTACTGCGGTAAAGTCTCCTATTTATTAATTACTTGAAAAAGGATTGAATAATCATGGGTATACAAATTAATACCAATGTGCAGTCTCTGAATGCACAACGTTTATTAGGGATTAATTCATCCAACTTAAATCGCTCCTTTGAACGCTTAGCCTCAGGCTTTAAAATCAACCGCGCCTCCGATGACGCGGCGGGTTTTCAGATTTCTGAAGGCTTGCGTTCTCAGATTCGTGGGAACCAAAAGGCCGCGGATAACGTTCAGGATGCGATTAACGTGGTGAACATGGCAGACGGTGTCATGAACACGATCGTGGACAACTTACAGCGTATGCGAGAATTGGCGATTCAAGGGGGTAGTGACACCCTAGGAACGGACCAACGTAGTGCGATTAGTAAGGAAATGGTTCAGTTGACCAGAGATGTCGAACGTATGGCCAACGCCACGTCGTTTAATGGTAGAAACTTATTTTCTTCTATTACGAACATGAGGGTTCAGGTGGGTGCAGGGATTGTGTCCGCCAATAACGTCATTGATATTGGTGGAGCGAACTCGGGCTTGGGCCGTTTAAATGCCAGTACCTTGGGCCTTGGCACCGGTGTGGGGGCGGCGCTTGTGACGAGAGTCAGTGTGTCCTCCAACGCGTCGGCCTTGCAGTCGATTTCAAAGTTGGACACGGCCTTAAAGTCGATTGGTAACCGTCGTGCGTCTTTAGGGGCCTTGAGTAACCGCTTATCAGGAGCAGGGACGAACTTGGCGATTTCTATTGAAAACGCCAGTGCGACGGAATCCCGTATTCGTAATACGGATGTGGCGAAG
Source organism: Vampirovibrio sp. (assembly GCA_050916035.1). GTDB lineage: Bacteria > Cyanobacteriota > Vampirovibrionia > Vampirovibrionales > JAJTHC01 > JAJTHC01. The sequence goes on from CP050876.1 coordinate 768,032, forward strand.
GAATCGGCGGAACTGTCTAAAAGCCAGATTTTGCAGCAGGCTGCCGCCACGATTTTATCGCAGACAAATCAAAACAAGAACATTGCTTTGAACTTACTGCAGTAAAATGGGTTTGGATCAAAAGTTAAGGCCCTCATCTTGTTCAGAGATGAGGGCCTTAATGATAAAAAATGCAGTGTTTACGCTTCTAGTAGCACGGGTGAAATCCCTACGAAGGTCCCTTTGCGGTTGGATTTAAATTCAACGACGCCTGCCGAAAGGGCGAATAAAGTGTCGTCTCCCCCCAGTCCTACATTAACGCCAGGCTTAAACTTGGTTCCGCGTTGACGAACCAAAATCTCACCGGCCAAAACGCTTTGTCCACCGTAGCGTTTCACGCCTAGGCGTTTGGCGGCACTGTCGCGTCCGTTTCGGGTAGAACCTACTCCTTTTTTTGATGCCATCATGATGGTTTCAACTCCTTAATAATTTTGAATAAAAATTTGTTCTAAAAGGTCCAAGGCAAAGGTTAGACGGTAATGGATTCGACTAAAATACGGGTGTATCCTTGACGGTGTCCTTGTTTGGTGCGTGTTCCTTTTTTAGGGCGCATTTTATAGACAATCACTTTTTTATGCTTGCCGTGGGCCAAAACTTTGGCGGTGACTTTAGCACCCGCGACATAAGGCTGACCAATATGCGCTTGGGACTCATCCAAAACGACATTGACATTTTCAAAGATCAAGGCCGTTTCAACCGTGGCGTTATAGGTGTCTATATCCAAATAACGACCTGCTTCAACATGGTATTGTTTTCCGCTAATTTCAACAATGGCACGCGTCATAGGAGGATCCTTTTTCATGATTTAAAGGCGTCATTCAAACGTCTTTGGACTAAAAACTCATAAAACTTTCCAAATAGGGATAAAACATCAAACAGGGCTTCTGCTTTTTAAATTTCACCTGACTATATTTTAAGTTTAATCGTAATGAATACTTTAATCAAAACATGGTGACTTGCCAAGCGCTAATTTTAAAAAAGGACATTGAACCGAGGGGATTCCTTATTTATATAAAGATTTGTTACGAAATAAGGTCCCTAGGCAATAAAGTAGTGAATGTTTGTTTTTATTCTTGTATAGGATATTTTAATCTTCCCCCGTTTCTTCTGCCCCGTTTCTGATTGACCTTATTTTGACCCCCCTCTTTTCTCCTATTCCCTACCTACCCCCCCCCGCAACCTCTAGGATACCTTCTCGCTATGGATTATTCGTTGGCTTTTCCTTCATTGGCTCAAAACCCTTATCTAATGAATCAACCCGCGTATCCATCTAATTACGCAAGGCCTGCGTATCAAGATCCTTATACCCATTTGGCTAATACGCCCTATGCTTTTAATGGGGGCTTTGCCTCACAGCCTTTGACTCAATTTAATCTTTCCCCGACGGCTCAGTTTGCCAATTTACAATCCCCTAATACCCAAGCCTTGAATCCGTACGCGAATCAAGCGGGACAAATCGGAAGTATTACGAGCAAAATGCCTGGCTTTAATCAAATTCCTGTCACCCAAGGGGTGGCTCAGCCCCCGTCGTCTCCTTTACCTGCCTTTGACTATGGTGGCTTAAATCAAATCAATAATGCCATGCCCTTTGCCAATATGCCCTATGTGACCCAAGTCCCCCAACAAGGATTCTTGAATTTAGGAAATGGACAAACGGTGTCTAGTACTCAATATACCGCTTATATTCCTTCGGTGGTTCCAGGGAGTATTACCAATTTGCAACAATTAAGTAGCCTGCCTTTGGCGTCTCCAGGGAGCTTAGGGGCTATTTTACAGTTGGCGGGGATTCCCCCTAGTGTGATTGGGGCGTCTGCGCTGAACAATACAGGGTCACTCATTCCGCCTGTTTACGGGCTTAAAGTATAGAACAAACCTTTTTTAGCCGCCCTTTTCTTCCAAGCGGGTTTTGAGCACTTGTACTTGATTTTGAAGACCTTGAGTGATGACTTTGTCATGGGAGTCTAAATCATGAAAGGGTGCTGAAAATTCAATGGTAATGGGCCTGAATGTGGGAAAGGGTTTGTTGTATGCCCATGCTTCAAATCCTCCATGAATGGCGAAAGGGACCAAAGGGGCGTGACTCTTTTTATGAATATAGGCGACCCCCTTGTTGAAGGGGTTGATGCTGCCGTCTGTGGTGAGTCGTCCTTCAGGGAAAATACAGATGACTTGCGCTTGATTCAGTTTTTTAACCGCCACGTCTAAGGCTTTGAGCCCTTTCCCAAATTGAAGGGGAATGACGTTGAAATAGCCTATGATGTGGCGAATCACAGGGAGTTCAAAGGCGGTGGGGCCTGTAATGTACCAAATGGGTCTTCGGCAGGCGCTTTGTAGAATGAGTGAATCCACCCACCCCGTATGATTGCCTGCAAGTATGAGGGCGCCTTTGGCAGGGAGGTGTTTTCTCCCGATAATGCGCATGGGGAAAAAGGTTCTAAAAATGGAGCTGATGAAGGTGCGGACGGTAAAATGTCGAAAATAAGGGTCGAAGCTAAAAATGCCAAACGCCACTGCAAAACTTAAGAGTGCAATGCCTTTTAACACAACAAAAGGAGACGCTTGACTTAAGTATTCGGCGACCATCCATGTGGTGGCTAAAAAGGCAAAGCTGGTGAGCCCTGTTTTGAGTCCAAAGACGTTGCCCCGTATGCGGTCGGGTGTTATTTTTTGGAGCAAGGTATCGATCACCACGACAATGGAGGCATTGGCAATGCCAATGAGAATCAGCCAAATCCAAGCCATGCTGTAGGTGTTGACCCATTGAGCCGTCGCAGTGCTGAGGCACACCGCTAAAAAAGAAAGCGTTAAAATGGTCGCACTTCGTAGGTAAGGGCTGATTAAAAAGACCACCCCCGTGCCCAAAATCATGCCTAGGCCGAGCATCCCTTTGAGTTTACTGAGCCCTGCCATATCGAGATGATAATAATCGGTGGACACCACCGTTAAGGTGTTGAAAAAAGACGCGGTGACCAAGCTTAAGATAATCGACAAGACGATGAGGCGTCGGGTATTTTTATGGGTCTTTAAGTAGTGTATGATAAAGCGCCCATTGGCCACCATGCTAGAAGGGGGACTCACAGGGGCCTGCGGCTTGATGGGACTGTGGCGAATCCCTAGCATGAGACCTGCCGCCATGAGATATAAAAGCCCATTGAAGCTTAAAACCTGAAGCATTGAAAAATGCTGGATGCACAAGCCTGTTAAAACAGACCCCAGTAAAATGGCTGCCGTAGAAGTGCCTGAATTTAAGGCGTTGGCCACTTGAAGATCTTCATTCGCAACGAGATTAGGCAGCAAGCTTTGCTTGGCAGGATAAAAAAAGCTTGCCCCCACGCCCATCAAAAAGGAAAAGCTATAAATCATGCCATGCGTTTGATGCCCTAGGCTGGTGGAGGCCGCAGAGATGATAAAAACGGGAATCAGAAAAACCAGTAGGCCTCTTAATACGTTGCTCAGGCACATCATGCCTTGACGAGAAAAGCGATCAGACAAAAGCCCTGCGACAGGGCTAAAGAGTAAAGACGGCAAAACAAAGAAAAATAAGACTTTGGCAATGCCTTCCCCGACATGCCCCCCTGCGTGCAGGACGCTATTCATGAGAGTGACTTGAACCACGGCATCCCCCAAAGATGAACAGAGCTGGGCCAGCCATAGCAAGACAAAAGGGCGATTGCGAAAAATACGAAAGGCGTCAGGGGGTTTCATCCGCATCGGGGCTTTCTCATTCAAGGGGACGGCGTATGGATTCAGTATAAACAATAGAAGGCCATTTGGGGAGCACCAATGGTTTTTTACAGGAGATACAGGAGGTTTTTGGAGAGATGAGAGGGATATAGTTTAACTCAGGGCTTCCAAACGAGTTAAGACTTCTTGGTAGACGCTTTTTAAATCTCCACAATCTAAGCGAAACACGTCTTTATCTAAAATAGCCTGCGTTTGTACGTCTCTTAAGCGAAAATTGTCTGGACTCAGTTCATCCCCGATGCACAGCACGCCCTGTGCATCAATGCCCACTTCAAGCTTGAAGTCCGCCACCGTGATTTGGCATTGAGCAAATAAATCTTTTAATAAGGTATTAGCTTGACTCGCAAGGCGTTTAAGGGCCTCTACCGTATAAGGTTCGGGTAAAAAACCAAAGGCCACCAACGCATCTTCAGGAAGGGGAGGGTCCCCAAGGGCGTCATCTTTTAAGCAAAATTCAATCAACGGCTGGGGGAAGACTCGTCCCGCTTCTATAAAAGGGAAGCGCTTACATAAAGACCCATAGGCGGCATTGCGCACAATAATTTCAATGGGGAACATTTGTAAAGGTTTGTAAATAAGGACATCCGCTTCTGAGGTGGTGTCCATAAAACAGGTGGAAAGCCCATGGGCTGCCAAGTAGCGAAAGAGCAAAGCGGAAATGCAGGCATTGAGTTCCCCTTTCCCGACGATCTCTTCTTTTTTGACGCCGTTAAAGGCGGTGGCGGTGGATTTGAATTGCACCGAAAGGGTGCCATCCGCTTGAGGACTGAGAATCTTGGTTTTGCCTTCTTGCTGAATATGATTTTGCATGGCCCGTTCCTTCTTGATTTGGCGTGTTAAACAATTTCTTTAATTAGAAGAAAGCGTTTAGTCTACTTTAATAGTATATCAAGAAGTGTATCAGAAGTCTTTTTTTGGGGAGGGGATTTGGTGTTTGATTCTGTTTGCGTTAAAATTTAGATAACTCTAAGGTGAATAAGAAAAGCGTGATAAGAAGGGACATTTTAGGTGATTCAGCAAGTTCTTTCTTCTCACAATAGTACATCTGCTTCAACGTCTTTGCTTTCCTCTGTTCCCTTACGTCGTTTATTTAGTTTGGCGCCCCATATGGATCATGTGCCGAGCCCTGCCGTGCAAGGCGAATTTTTGAACGCTTTACAAGCGTATGTCCCTTATTTTGAGGCGTCTTTCAAACGCTTTCCTGCCCGAACTTTTAAGCGACTTTCGGTGAAGGAGGCTGAAACGGTATTACTGGATTTAGTGCAGGATGCCTTTTCCGCGGATGTACTTCACCTCCATTTGGACTGGTATTGCTACTTGGGGCGTTTTTCTCCTCATCATGCCATGGGCTTGTGGATGCAACTCTTCCAGATTTTTAGAGATAAACCCCTGCTCCTTTTTGGTCATGAAGTCCCGACTTTTCTAGATAATCCCCTCATGATTAAAGAACGTGTGGTGTGGCAGCAGTGGTGTGAACATTTTCGCGATACTCCGCATCATCGCTTACTGTTGCATCAGCCGACTTTACAGGCTCGCTGGGAATCTTTGGGCTTTCCGGTGAACCGTATTCAATGTTTGCCCAAGCCCTTGCTTTCTCAGGCACCGCAACAGCTCTTTCCCGTGGACCCTCATTTGTATCATGTGGTCAAAAAACGGCTCCAACAAGGGCAAGTGGCTCACGAAATGCTTTCGCCTTTACAAGTGATTGGTTTTATTCCGCATGAGGAAGACACGGACAGTGTCTTTGTTTTAAGAGATTTACTCCTTCAAGCGCCCCCCCATGTGGTGTTGCTGGTCATGGGGGGAAGTAATCCGCATCGTCCTGAATTTCCATGGGAACAGGCCTTATTAAAGATTATTCAAGATGAAGCGTTGACCTCTCGTATTTTAATGACGGGGCCCGTAACGCCTAGAGAAGAAACCACGTATCTCAATCTTTGTCAGGCCGTTTATGTGGCGCATCGGCATCAAGTCGATGTCTTACAACGTAAAATACAGGATTGTCTACAGCAAGGTGTGCCCGTTTGGCTTCCTTCTGAAAGTGATACCGTGCAAGGGTTACGGAGCTTATTTCAAGAATCTTGGCAAAACACTTGTGTGAGAGAATTAGATGCCGCTGCTTTAGGGGAAGCGCCGTTGACGCTGTTGGAAGTCTCTCCCCTCTCCTGCACGCCGCTATTGCAAGCCATGCAGGCAGACTCCATCGCGTTACGCTATTTAAAGCAGTATCAGGGCTTAGCGGCCTTGAATTCATCCGTGTAGCCCTTTCACTAAGTAGCTCATCATCGCCATTTACCTTAAAAGCCTCATTTTAAAATCGAATCTTAAGACTTGCTAGCATGCAAGATATTTTTTTTGTTTTAATGCTTATGAAGGTATTTGAAACGAAAAGAAAGTTCATTAAAACATGGAAGCATCGTTTAATCCACAGAACAGGCCTTTTAGCACGAATACGGCTCCGCCAGTATACAAAGGCGAAACAGGATTTCAAAAAAGAATTGGAGAGGAGTTTTACCCCCCTAATTTAGATTTACAGTCGTCTAATTTACGTGAAACCAAGCCAGAACGTAAAACATCGATGCCTGTGGCCATTGGAAGTTTGATAGGGACATTATTACCTATGATTCTTCTGGCCAGTCAACAAGGTAAATTTAAAGACGCCAAAGGGCTATCAAAAGTACTAGCGCCTTTTATGGTCGATTATGGTGTAAAAGAGATTATCGGATTGGGGGGAAGCGCCGTCTTAGGAGGGCTGCTTGGCGGTGTCATTAATGATAAAGGTGAAGGCACGTGGGCCAAAGTCAAAGAAGGAAACTATCAATTTATTACCAATATCACCATGCCTGTTTTATTCTGTGAATTTTATAAACAGATGGTTAAAAAATTGGGGAAACAATTTCCAAAAGCAGGCTTTCTTTCTTCTGAAAAAATGCTCACTAAAATAACGAGATCAACACTCATTGGTTTGATTGGGGTGGTATCGGGTGTGACCACGGGTGCCTTTTTGTCGAATCAGTTGAATAAACGCATTCATAAAGATGAAATCCCCCCTCGTAAAATACACGCCAAAGACTTTTTGATTCAAGTGGATGATATGATAGCGGGCTTCACCGTGACAGGGGCTTTAGAAAATGTAGCGATTTTGTGCCATTTGGACAAAGTCTTACCCCTTGTTTACTTCCTTTCGGGTTTGGAAACAGGTAACGAAAAATAAACGACTTAAAATACGATGAGTCTGCATGGGCGGTTTGAAATGTAGTCGTCACATCACTCTATTTACTCTATTCACTTAAATGGGTGAACGGCCTTCAGTTTTTCTTCATCTTGGTCGACACGCTTCAATAGAACATTTAGTGATTTTTTTCGTGCTGAATGTTCAGCTTTGGAAGGATGACTTTAGATGTTTAAATTCAGCAAACTGAAATACTCCCAAGGCTTTACGTTGGTTGAAGTCACGTTTGTGATGTTGATTGTCGGGGTCCTGATTTTACCGATTTTGATGCAACAGAATGGCTTGAATCAATTGAGTGATTTTAATTTAAAGAACCTTGAAAGTGGCGATTTAAGTGTGGAAGATCTTCAAAGTGCACTGGGGCAACCGTCTCAAAAAACTCAACTGGTCACGACTTTAGCGGACTTAATCATGCAGCAAGCGAGCATGGGACATTTTGTGGATCATAATTTAACCGCTCAGGGTGATATTTTAAATGCCGAGTATTATTTAAATAATCAAGCGACTTTTTTTGATGCAGAGACCAAGGTGTATACGCTTCCTACTGAAGAAGACGCGACCTTGGCTTTGGACACGTCTCATACGTATTTTGTACCCGTTACTGTGGAAGGTCATTCCAAATTTGTGCCCGCGTTTAATTATCAATGGGTTTTTCAAGACCAGTCGTCAAATACCTTGGGTGGGGAAAGTAATACGTCTACCGGGTCTTACTTGATTCGGGCAGAATTACAAGTCTTTGATGTCAATTCTGATGTAACACCTTTAAGCAGTGCGAATACAGCCGTTGCCAGTATCGATGTTGACACTCCCTTAGACACGTTTAACACCAATGCCAATATTCGCTTTAATGAGGATATTGAACAAATGCGAAGCAAGGCACAAGAAATTCCTAAAACCTTGTTGACTTTTACCTTTGATTTGAGTAAGGGGGCGTGTTATTCTCCTGCAACGTCTCAGTTTTCGCCGCGTTTAATTCGTCGACGTAAATGGACGGGACTGGATTTAATCAGTGTAAATACGTCAACAATAGAAGAATCAAATACCAAAGGCTTATTGTGTGCCCCTTATTTTGCACCCTCTCTTTACAATAGCAGTGCTCCTCATTCAGAAGGACGAGTGACGGAGACAGGCCTTTTAAAGCCCAGTTGGTATGATATTTACCATAATAATGGGGTGGATAAATTATTTTGGACTTTGGATTCTACCGATACAGGGGAAGATAAAACCGACCTGTATGATAGCCTTCCTGTGACGTCTCTGGGGCGTGCTATTGCTGCGGTGGGCACCACTTTGAATTACTTCAGCATGACGGCACTTCCCACAAGTCCTAGCACGTATCGGCTGTTACGTCCTAATTTAAATTTAAAATCGAATAATTTTTATTTTCCTGACGGTGACTTTGATTATCAGGCTTTGAACAAAATCCGTTGTGCGAATTATGATTATAATCCTAAAGACATGGGAATACTTCCAAATAAATGGGACAAACGTTATATTTGGGGGCTTATAACCCCTCAAAATACAAGTCCTTTCAATAGTAATGTGCAGGCCTGTGGGGGGACTTCTGCTTCTAGTCCTTCTTCTTTTTTAGCGATTCAACAAGGGATTGGGGCGAGTTATACTTTTAAACCCAGCGGTGTTAATCCTCCTACGCCTTATAATTTAAATGCCAATAAACAAATGGCTTTAGAAATCGCACGCATGCCTTTACTGGCCAATTATACGGGGATTGGCGATGCTACTTATGGTCGGCTGAGTACTTTGGACAATGACACCATTATAGAGCCTCAACGCTGGATTTCAGGCTTAGAATTTCAACGATCCGCCAGTTTAATGGCTATTTTTAGCCTTTTAAACGGTGGGTCAGACTTAAGAGAAAAGTTGTCTGTTTCGACAGTACTGAATTCAAGCAATACCAATTCTTCCGATCCCGTAGTTCAACCGAGTTCCCCTGCACCATTGTCCACGTATCAAAATACGGGGACGTCCTTTCAAACGCTGATGAAACATCTGTATGGGATTAATCGACGGACGAGTCATGCACATTTGGCGAAGGGGAATCAATATAATTTAAATGCGAGTTTAGAAAAATATATTTTCAGTCTGAAAGCCACGGCCAAAGCCAATTGTTTAGAAACCAGTACATTGACAAGTACACAATGTGGAGGTAACAAAAATATCAAAAAATATGACCCCTATGAACGTTATGTCAATATTATTTTCTTGCCCAGTGAAATGTCTGCGGATGCCAGTATCCTTGAACCTGAAAATACTACGAGTCTTAATAATGGATTAAATAGTATGCTTAATCCGTCAGAGATTAAAGATAAATTGACCACGAATACCGCCAAGCTCTTTCGAAAAAAGCAACTGTATATTTTTATTTCGCACAGTAGTGTTCATCCGTTGATGAAAACCAAAATTAACGCCTTAATGAATGTATTAGAAGCGCAACAGATTGCGGTGGAATATTACGATGTGGCGGGTTTGGCGGGATATGAAGCCTTGTTAAAAGATACCTTGCTTCCTCGCTTAACCAACCTGACGGTGACGCCTGCGAGTGAAGGTAACTTTTACCATACGACGCCTGATCAATATACTTATGATGAGTAGCGTTGTTTTGAATCCAGAAGGCTAAGGCGTCAGTAAATCGGTCGCAAAGGCCAGAAGACCCGCTCCTTCTCCGAGGCTTTCTCTGACATGGGCTAAACCTTGCATCGCTTTTTGATTGGGTTCGGAGTCTTGGTCTAAGAACGTCAGGACATCCTCTGCTAAAAGCTCCGCTGTGCAATCCTTTTGTAAGCGCTCTGGTAAAATGGGAGCCTCATCGAGAGGCACCAATAAATTGGGCAGGCCGATATAAGGGATTAAAATGACCCGTCGTGCGAACCACGCACTGAGTATATCGACTTTATAGGCAATCACCATGGGGGTTTGATACAAGGCCGCTTCTAAGCTCGTGGTGCCAGACGCCCCCAAAATCAGGTCACTGGCAGAAAGAATCGCGTGGTTTTGATGCGCAATGCGAAGGGGGACAGGCTGTTTGGCGTGCTTGAAGGCGGCTTCCATGGCGGATTTTATGAAATCATCCTTTAAATTAGGGGCTTGTGCCAACACCCACTGTACATGGGGGTGAGTTTGATTGATTTGGGCGATGGTTTGGGCGAAGACAGGCAACATGCGTTGGACTTCTCCGACACGAGACCCAGGAAAAATACCAACCAAGGGTTGGCTTGGATTCAGTCCATGGGTGGCGCAAAAGCTTGATTTTTCTATCGCAGGGGGGAGGCTTTCCACCAAAGGGTGTCCCACAAAAAGGAAAGGGATTTGGGCATTGGCATAGTATTGATTTTCAAAAGGAAAAATGGTGTACACCTTTTGAATAAAACGTTGCATGGCTTTCATTCGATAGGGACGACTGGCCCAAAGCTGGGGGGGAATATAGTAACGAAGTTCCGTATAGGGGGCGAGTATTTGAGCCACTTTGAGGTGAAAACCACTATAATCCACTAATAAGACGCGATCGACCGCTTCGTTTTTGACCACGTTTTTTATTTTTTGAGCCAGCTTCCAATGCCCCCACAGGCCTTGAAAGGTAGACCATAACCCCCAGCCTCCCATGCCGATGTCGTCGTGATGGCTGATTAAGGTCGCCCCTGCTTGAGCCATGACATCATTGCCCACAGCCGAAATGGGTAAGTCAGGTTGCAATGTTTTTAAAGTGTGAATCAAAGTGGCCGCATGCTCTGCGGCAGAGGCATCTCCCGTACAAATGAGTAAATGTTGAATCGTTTTGGCACGAGGCGTTTCATTCAAGAGTGGGAAGCCTCCGTAGCAGTGACGGTAGGCAAGCGATACTCCCCGTCAGGCGGGGCTTCGGCACGTTGTCCTAAAATGGTCCGCCAAGGGCTTAAGGCGCTTGACGTGGTGGAGATTAAGGTTAATCCGTGTTGGCGGGCATAGGCTTGCATGTGGGCTAAAGGATCTAAAAATAAGGTGCTATGGGCTTCCGTGACTAAGAAGCGTAAGCCTTGTTTTTTCATGGTTTTTAGTGTCCGTAAGCCTACGGCAGGGACGTCAAAGCGGTTGTCTTGAAAAGGTTTGGCGACTTTGGCCAGACAACCGCCTTGTCGTCGGGTAAGCTTACCCGCACGCTTTAGGCATTCATCCGTCCCTTCAATGGCTTCAACCGCAATGATCATCGTGTCTTGTACCACGACGGATTGACCAACGTCTAAAGCCGCCATGGCTTTGGCGGTATCAAAACCAAAACAAACATCCAGCCACGCGGATTCGTTTAAGGGGCTCCCTTCAAACAAAACCCCTTCGGGCTGAAATAAATCTTGCATAAATCGAACTTGAGGCAAGGTGTCTAAGCCAAAATAGGCAAAGCCTTCAATAATAAAGCGCATCATCGCATCATCATTTTTTCGAGGCATTTTGGCTAATAGTCTTAAGGACAATCGATCAAAATTCAACTGCGTAAATAAGAGCCATTTATTCACCTTGCCTGCAAAGCATAAATGCTTAATGTGATGTCGTTTAAATTCACTCAGCATACGGCGCAGTTGCCCCAAGTGATAAGGCGCGACATAATCGGCAACGTTTTTATAGGGATTTAAAGCTCCCCACTGACCGCCAATGACAAAAACATGTACTTTATACCCTTGACGTTTGGCTTCCTGTACCACGTGTAAGGGAAGGCACCCTTCTCCTGCCACCACCGCCAAGTGAGAGTCTATGCCTTCCCACGTTTCGACGTCTTCTAGTAAGGAAGCCATTGAGGGAGATGCCGTCATGATGTACATACCTTTTTGGACTCAATTATTGACTCAGGCTTGAACTAAGGCAGTGTATTTAAGGTGCGAATGATGTCTGGGGTTAAGTCGACGCCTCCCCAAATCACGGCTTGTTGATCCACAACCACGGTGGCGCCTTTTTGCTGTGCCACTTTTTTAATGGTATTGGTGACGGCGTCATCAATGGTTTTTAGGCTGGTGTTGGACCAGTCTTGATACGCCTTGACTTCTGTGCGGAGTTTGGTTTCCAGCTGTTGTTCTAAACTTTTGGTCGCAATGGGATTCTTGGCATTGGCTTTTCGACTGTCTTCAATTTGTTTCACAAAGTCGGCTTCGGTTTTTCGCAAATCGGCTTCTTTGACTTTGATATCTGCAATGAGGGTTTGTGCTTTTTCATACCCGTTACGTACTTTGTCATAATCAACATAACCGACGACATCCGCCCAAGCGGCTGTTGAATGGACTGAACTGAAGATCAAACAAAAAAGACCCATTCCCCCAAAAAAGATACGACGTCCTAAACAATTCCACATGACTCATGATTCCTTTTTCAGTATTTTAATTTAAAGTTGCCTATTTTAGTCTGTTTATTTTAACATAAAAAGGCGTTTTAGAGTGGGTGAGTGATGTCGTTATTTTTGAAAATGATCGTGCCCCTTATGCTAAGCAATACGGGCAGGGGGAGGACAATCTTTTTCAGGCGCTTGGTTCGGGGAAGCACTAAAAAGTGAGGCGCGTAACGTGTTGTAGGACGATTCACCACAAGGGGAGGCGTCATTGGGGAGTGGATCCAAAGGTAAAGGGGCCACGTTACGGTACCCATACGCCGTTTTAATTCCTGACATTAAAAAGAAGGGAGGAATCCATGGCTTTAAGGCTTGAACGCCTGCCACACTAAATGCCGTGGGGACATCATCGACGTGTAAAATGCCGTCCGCTATTTCGAGCTTTCTGCCTGCAGAAGAGCCCCCCGTTTTTTTAGGGTGGCGTTGATTCATTTGCGCTTCGACCGCATTGGACAGGGGTGTGGCGAGTAAGGCACCCCCGTAAATGCCTAGCCCTAAGCCTCCCACAATGGTCGCGAAGCGCGCCAAGGGGTTTCTAAATTTGGTAAAGCCTAGCGCATTGGCGATTGTCAAACCCGCCCCCGCGCCAAATCCACACATGGCGATATTGGCGACATATTGAAAAATACCTTCTTTTACCACATCTTGATCTTTTTCTCGGCCTTGACCTGACAAGTGATTGGCTAAAAATCCAGCCAAAATGCCTGAACCCACGCTGGCGAAACCTACCCCTAAGAAAGGAATGGCGGCTTCTTTCCCAAATTCTTCGGCGGTTCGATGCATCGCTTTTTTAAGACTTTTAAAGGAAAACTGACCCCCTTCAAAGGCGCCCGCAAAATCACTTAAATCTTCATTGGTGGGTAAGGCCAAGCGGATTTCATGTCGCATCAGTCGTTTACTGACTTGATGAATCAGGGAAAGCGGGTCTTCATTGCCGTCTTTCGCTTTTTTCTGGACGTGTTGGAGATCTTCGGCAATGCGTTGGGGCAATTCAAATTGGGGGAGGGCCTCTTGCGTGGCAGTTTTATGGGGTTCAGGTAGATTGTTTAGCCATGTGTTTATATGGTCATAATTTGACTTGATGCGTGGGTTTTGTGTTTCAATTTTGGCTTTTAAAGTGGGGGGTAGGGTTAAAACCTGTTTATCGGTTTTAAAATGAAGGGAATTTTCTACGACGGCTTCCATACTGTGTTGGTGTAAGGCTTCGAATTGGGACAGCAAGGTGTTTAAATAAGCGCGTTGATCTTCAGGAGGCTTGGTTTTGATCTGCTCTAGCCGCTTGTGGTGATCTTGTCGAATGGCGTGGATGACGCCTCCGACTTGGATGTCCAAGGGCTTTTCTCCCGCTTCTATGGATTGAAAAACGCCTTGGGCGGAAGGGGCGTCTAATTTAGATTGGGGCTGAAGCCTCCCCCACAAGAGGGGGGCTACCCATTTTAAGGGTTGAAAGGATTGACGGGCGTAGGTTTGGCCTGCTCCAAAAATATCTCGTTTTTGATTTTTAAAATATGCCATGGCGGCAGGGGTGGTATTGTAAGCTTTGGCGTCAGCCGCCATCAACCACTGCGTGGCAAGCAGTGTGGCAAGGGTCGGGATTCCCATGCGAATGGCGTCATTACGAAGTCGTTTGTTTCGCTCTTCAGGGCTTTTACTTTGGTAGAGGTCTTTCCCCGCCTGTATGGCGAGTAAGGCAGGATAGACCAACATAGGGACCCGTCTGTCCCACGGTAAAATGGCACCATGGGGATGATCCAAATACGCACCAACGCCGTTGAGTTTTAAGCCGAGGGTCATCATCGTGGAATACACTTTCTTCTAGGCAAGCCATGCCTTCATTACATACTGAAATAAAAACCCCAACATAAAGGGCTTGTGCGTGAATGAAATCCAATCTGCATACTTGCTATTGAGAATCATTTACAATTAAATTGTACTGAAAATGAAAAGGCTTGTCAAATCTAATTATTCTAGAATATCTTAGGCGCTGTGTTTGACGTATGCTCTTTGTTAAGGAGGCCAAGAACACGCCATGTATGACGTTTTAATTATTGGAGCAGGCGCTTCTGGATGCTTCACCGCGCTTCGTTTAAAAGAAGAAGACCCGAGTCTTAACATTGCGGTCGTAGAACGGCAGGCCAAGGCCTTGCAAAAAGTGAAAATTTCAGGAGGCGGTCGTTGTAACGTCACACATAACAGTGATGATATCCCGTATTTGATGCGTCATTATCCTCGTCAACATAAGCAGTTGAAAGGCCACTTAAAGCAGTTTTCCCCGTCAATGATGCGCGCTTGGCTCAAGCGACATGGGGTAGACACACAGGTTGAAGCGGACGGGCGGGTGTTTCCCACGACAAATGATTCGCAAAGTATTATTGATACTTTTTTAGGGGAATTGAATTATTATAAGGTCTCGATTCACTTTCAAGACGCCGTCATTCAGGCGACTTTTCAAGCCGAGTCTTCATGCTTTGAACTCCGTACTCAACGTGAAAAGGTGTATCACACCAAGCGCTTGGTTTTGGCGACGGGGTCTCATGCCTCAGGCTACGCCTTAGCAAGTGCACTGGGTTTAAGCGTGACACCCTTGAGTCCCTCTTTATTTACCTTTGTGGTGGATGATTCCAAGCTAACGGCTTGTGCGGGTTTAAGCCTTCCACAGGTATCCCTTCGCTTAGAAACGGGGGAAAGTGTCAAGCCGTTTAAGCAAGACGGTCCTTTACTGATGACCCATTGGGGCTTGAGTGGTCCTGCTATTTTAAAACTTTCCGCGCAGGCCGCGGTCGATTTGCAGGCGTCTGCTTATCAAGCGCGTTTGTGGGTGAATGCCTTGCCTCAACAAGATCAAGCGGCGACCCAAAAAAGGCTACAGGCCTTGCAAGTGGAGTACCCTAAACGTTATCTTAAAAATATTAAGCCTGAAGAAGTTTTGCCGTGGCGATATTGGGAATTTCTATTGGAGCATCTGAATATTCCTGCGGATCGTAAATGGGCAGAATTGCTAAAAAAAGAACGACAGGGCTTGGTGGAGGCCCTTCATCATTTGGAAATTCCCATCAGCGGGAAAGGCCAATTCAAAGAAGAATTTGTGACTGCAGGCGGTGTAGATTCAGCTGCTTTGAATTTGCAACACCTAGAAGCCAAAGGTGTGAAGGGGCTCTATGTGGTGGGCGAATTACTGAATGTGGACGCCATGACAGGCGGTTTTAACTTTCAACATTGTTGGGCCTCTGCCGATGCCGTGGCTCGTGCCATAGAAAAAGAACCGTTTTAATGAAGCCGATTGAAGGAATGAACCAGAAATTTTCCATCCCTGCCCTATGGGGCATCAAAAAGAGGAGAAAACAGACCCATGACCACTCCATTTGTAGACACACCCTGCTTATTTTGTAAGATTTTGGCAGGGGAAATTCCGGCTCGTGTGGTGTATGAAACAGAAAAAATCTTGGCCTTTGAAGATCTTTACCCTCAGGCGCCGATTCATGTGTTGATTATTTCTAAAACGCATACGCCTTCGCATTTAGAAACAGAGGACCCTACTTTGTATGAAGATCTTTTGCAAGGGGCCAAAGCACTGGCACAGCGCTTCGCCATACAGGACTACCGTTTGGTGATGAATAACGGGGCAGGTGCGGGGCAGAGCGTCTTTCATATGCACTTACACTTGATGGCGGGGCGTTCGTTTTCGTGGCCTGCGGGCTAGGTTTTTGAAAGCACTATATTGGGTCGAAAAAACCTAGTGTTGTTGACGTTTTTGACGTAGACTAGGCAGGGAGCTGCAAAGGAATCAGATGCGATGAATCGTCAAGCCGCCTTTAAAGATTTATTTGTTCACAGTACAGGGGTGGAAGATGCTCTATTGGAGCGATATAATCTTTCTGGGCCTCGTTACACCAGTTACCCCACGGCGCCTGTTTGGCGGGACGATTTTAAGGCAGAAGACTTAGTGACTTTGCTCAATACGTCAAAAAAGACGTCTACAATAGCGTCACCAAATCTTCTGCCTTATTCGCTTTATATTCATCTGCCTTTTTGTGAAAGCCGTTGTCATTTTTGTGCCTGCAATGTGGTGGTGACCAAGCAAAAACAACATGCGGAACGTTATTTGCAACTTTTGTTTCAAGAAATTGATTTATTGGTGCCTTATTTAGATCTGAACCGTCCGGTGATGCAATTACATTTAGGCGGCGGCACCCCTACGTATATGACGCCTGAACAGTTAGAGCGTCTATGGGATAAATTGACGCAACACTTTAACATTCATGCGGAAGCGGAAATTAGTTTAGAAGCCGATCCTCGAGTCACCACCGAAGAACACCTGACGACTTTGGCGCGCTTGGGCTTTAACCGTATTTCTTTAGGCGTGCAGGATGTGGATCCCACGGTACAGGTGGCGGTGCATCGGGTGCAGTCCATTGAAGAAACTCAATTTTTAATGGAAACGGCGCGTGCGGTGGGCTTTAAAGGCGTGAATGTGGATTTGATTTATGGCTTGCCGTATCAAACGCCTGCCACCTTTTATGAAACGGTCGATACCATTATTCGACTTAATCCCGATCGTTTGGCGGTGTATAATTATGCCCATGTCCCGTGGATGGCCCCATGGCAAAACTACTTGCCTGAAGCAGAAATGCCTAAGGGGACGGATAAATACGCCATTTTTCGCCAAGCCACGAAGCAATTTTTAGAAGCGGGCTACCTCTATATTGGGATGGATCATTACGCTAAGCCAGAAGATGAACTGGCTCAAGCTTGGGAGTCGGGTGATTTGCACCGTAATTTCATGGGCTATACAACTCGGGCAGGTCAAGCTGAATTGGTGGGCTTGGGCTTAAGTGCCATTAGCAGTTGGAAGGGGTATTATAGCCAGAACGTCAAGAAACTTTCGCAGTACGAAGCGGCTCTTGACTTGGGCCAGCTCCCGACGTGGCGAGGTTACGCCTTAAGTGATGATGACCTGTTGCGCCAAGCCGTGATTATGCAACTGATGTGTCAAAATCGCTTGGATTTTGCGAGCATCGACGCGTGGTTTAAGATCACGTTTGAAACCTATTTTGCCGATGCCTTGGAGGCTTTGAAGCCTTTAGAAGCCGACGGTTTGTTGACGATTAAACACCGCCGAATCGAGTTTAGTCCCTTAGGGCGGATTTTTAGTCGAAATATCGCCATGCCTTTTGACGCTTACTTACAAGGGCAGATTGCTTCGACGCAAAAGCCCTTGTTTAGTAAAACCCTTTAGGGTGTGTCGATATTGGCTTAAGAAGGGAATAGACTTTACACACGTGTGGACAGTAAAAGTTCTAAATCTTCGGGGGTGTCCACGCCAATGGGCGCTTTATCTACGACGCCTGCGTAAAGGCGTAGGCCTAAAGACAATGCCCTAAGCTGTTCGAGTCCTTCATAGGCTTCTAAGCTGGAAACAGGGGCTTCAACAAAGCGTTGTAAGGCCTTTATTTTATACGCATACACCCCAATGTGACGGTAATAGGTCGTACTATTGGCTTGGGTGTGTTGAGACAACTGAAGGCCTTCTCTCAGGTAAGGAATGGGGGCACGGCTACAGTATAAAATTTGTCCCGCTTCGGTATAAACTGCTTTGACTCGATTGGGGTTCTTTAATAAGGCGTTTGCTTCTTCTACAGTGTGTGGGGTGTCAGACCCAAAATAAGGGGTCACCAAGGTGACGATATCCGCCACGTCTTGATACGATTGCATGGCTTGCCAGAGGGTGCTTAAATCATGGGGGGAAATGAAGGGTTCATCTCCTTGGACATTAATCACCCAGTCGTAGGCATCAGTCCCTTCAATAATTTGTAGCGCTTCCCATAGGCGGTCACTGCCTGAAGGATGATCCACGCGGGTCATGATGCTTGGGGTCTTAAAGGCTTCCAAGGCTTGGACGATACGTGTGTCATCGGTGGCTACCCAAAAACGGCTTTGCCCGAGTTGGCTTTCTTGAATACGCTTGACCACGTGTTGAACCATGGGAATGCCGTGAATAAGGGTCAGGGGTTTGGCAGGAAATCGAGTGGAAGCGTATCGAGCAGGAATCATGGTGACCACACGTGCGGGGTTTAGATCTTGTCGCGATGCTTCCCTATTTGTAACAATGTTTAAAGCTTCTGATTCAGTATGACGATACATCTCAACAACACTCCTTTTATGATCTTAAACCATTTTAATATAAGGAGGCTTAAATGCCTATGTCTTATTCTTCAAACGCTGTTTCTGTTGCCTCGACATCCGTACAAGAATCTAAAAAGCCCTTTAAAAATAGACGTTATGCGGGTTTGCGTTATGAAAATGGGGTGTGGATTCAATGGATCCCTAGCCCTGCTTTGGCGAAGTGGAAGACCTCCCCTACCCCTTTAGTCGAAGTTCCCTCTATTTCTGCTTATACCATTGAATGACATGAACGCTCTATGCTATGCTTCTTAAATCAGCAGATATAAAGAGAGCAAGCGTTAGAGAGTGCTTGGTGAGGGAAGGCGACGGCGAAAGGAATGGCGATGCGAACAGATTATCACTATCAGTGTATGGGTCAGTCTGTGCAAGGACTTCGCTTAGATTTTCACCTCTTTCACCCCGACGCCCCCCACATGACGCAGGGGTGTGCGGGACTGCCTTCTGTGGATGTTTTGGTCTTGGGTGCCTTTCATGGGGATGAACCCGAGTCTGCAGAATTGTGTTTTCGTTTTCTGCATGATTTGCATCAAGATGCTCAGTTTGGCGAAGGCTTAAGCATCGGTATTTTACCGATTGTAAATCCTGATGGTTTGCTTCAAAAGACTCGAAAAAATGCACGTCAGGTGGATTTGAATCGTAATTTTGAAACGGAAAACTGGGCCTCTTCTTTGTTGGAAGACGTCTACCATGGGGGGACTTTGCCTTTTAGCGAACCCGAAAGTCGTTGTGTGGCCCAAATTGTGCATGCGACTCAGCCGACTTTGATTTTAACGTATCACACCCCTTATCGCTTAATTAATTTTGATGGCCCTCTGCCTCAAAGTGAAGTATGGGCAACCATTTATGCCACGGCGTGTGATTATCCTGTCGAAGCCAGTATTGGCTACCCGACCCCAGGGTCTTTTGGGAATTGGGCCGGTGTGGAGCGAGGTATAACGGTGTTGACGGTAGAGCTCCCGGAAGGGGAAGCCATGAATACGCTTTGGCCTGTCCACCGTAGAGCCCTTCAGGCGCTGTTCGCGACTTTGAATTCAGCCTGTAAAGATTAGTGTATTTTTGCTACAGTATACCTAGGTTCTTTCCCTGACCTGATGGGTGAGCATGCCGATATAGCGAAGAAGTAAGAGAGATAAGGAAAAGAGAACGTTGATTTTAAAAAATCTGTGGTCCTTAAGCCCTCGCTTTTTATATCGGTTTCCAGTGCTTTTAGGCGTAATGGCTTTGTTATTTTCTGGAACGCTCGCTTTGCCTTTACCGCAGGCTTTACCGTCCCCTCGTTTTATTTTATTTGATCTGGGTGATTTTACTTCATCGGCTTCATCTCATTCTTCAAGTACTCCTGAAGGGTCGACGCCTGCTCTGAATGAAAGTAATCCCCCCGTGCCCTTCGTTCATCCTCAAAAAACCTTGGATTATGCTCTAACTCAGAGTGTCATGGGGCAAGGAAGCTATGCTTTTCCCAAAACCTTGGGGCAATTGACGTATTTGATGGAAGATATCGAACAGCATCTTTCAGCGAAGCCTCCTTTACTCTTGCTCTACGGGAGAACGCCTCCCCCGCTTGAATATTTCACTTGGGTAGAGGACCTTTTACAGCAACAATGGCCCGTAATATGGGTGCGGCATCCGCTAGCGCCACTAGATTATAAAGTCGCTTGGCAAGAAGAATTTCGTGTGCAAGCACAACGATATCGAAGCAAAATGCAAGAACAACTGGGGCTCACTCAATCCAGTGTCTTGGACACCGCCTTGGCGGGTTCGACGACCACTGCGAATCCCTTTCCCGTGTTGACTTTGGCTTCAGGGTGTCAATTATATACCTTACCGTATCCTTTTATACAGTGTGAAACAAACCCTAAAGGGGTGAAGCCTCTTCAGTTTATAAGAGCGACGCCTGTGCTTAACCCCTCGTCTTTAGCAGAGGCTAAGCCGAAGAGTTCTCCCCCCCCTCATCACGCGCTTTCCACGTCGACGACCCTGCCTGTGACCCCTGCGCTTGTGGAGGCTCCTTTAAAGCCTAATTACGATGTGTTAAAAGTATTTTATGATCTGGCTAGTCAGTGGAACACACCTGTTGTGTTAAAGGCGATTCAGGAGCGTTACGCCCCTTTTGATATGGAAGCACGCGCTTTAGAAGAAGAATTCAATCTGTTACAAAGTGAGGTTTGGCAACGCATGCAAGCGTTTGATGTGTTGGGGAAGAATGTGAACCGTACGCAAATGGCACAAGACATGACCCGCTTGCAGGATGAAATGGATGGACTAGGCGATTTACGGCGTCACTTTTTATATAAAGACTTTCGTCAAAAAAGTAATGATTTAATGAGTCAAGTCATGACCATTAAGCAGAAATTGCTGTTTCCGAATCTACCGAATCATATTCATGGGGTTTGGTTTGATCGAGGAAGCCTGGTGAATCTGGGTAATGCTGCGGCACTCAAAATGCGTTTGCAAACCCTTAAAAAAGCAGGGATGACCGATATTTTTATTGAAACCATTAATGCGGGTTATGCGATTTATCCAGACAGTCATATTCAACCGATTCAGAATCCATTGATTCAGGGGTGGGATCCTTTGGCGGTGGCGGTAGAAGAAAGTCACGCCTTGGGGATGAGGGTGCATGCGTGGGTGTGGTGTTTTGCCGTGGGTAATGTGAGGCATAATGACCTTTTAGGCATCGACCATAACGCCAAAGGCCCCGTTTTAGATCAACATCCGACTCAGCAGTTGCTGATGAGTGATGGAACGACGCTTCCGAAGGGGCAGCATGAATTCTGGTTGTCTCCTGCTAGTTATGAAGCGCAGCAGCTTTTGGTGGATTGGTATCTAGAAATTATCCGTCGTTACAATGTGGATGGGTTACAATTGGATTATGTACGGTATCCCTTTCAATCGACGCTTCAGCGTGCGGGCTACGACGCCGTGAGTGTGGCTAATTTTCAAGACGCCACGGGGCTAAAAATCAGTAAAGACACACAAGACGCTTTTGATCGTTGGAAGACTGAAAATATCAGTCGTTTTGTAGGGAAAACGGCTAAAACCTTAAAGGCAGAAAAACCGCAGTTAATTCTCTCCGCCGCGGTGTTTACCTTACCGCGTCATGATCGTTTAAAAGCCATAGGACAAGACTGGGAAACGTGGGCGCAACGGGGTTGGATTGATTGGTTGATGCCGATGGCGTATACAGAAAATACCGCCACGTTTAATCGGCAAATTAGTAGTATTAAACAAAGTCTCAAGCCTACGAAAACGCTTTTGGTTTCGGGGGTGGGTTTGCATAAGTTAGAGGGTGCTCAACGCATTGAACGTAGTGAACAATTACAAGATAATGGCGTGTCAGGGTGGACGTGGTTTGCCAATGCCCATTTGGATCAAAATACCTTAGACTTACTGGCATTGACGACGCAGAAAGTGCCTTTGGGAGGCACTTATACATTGTCTCTTGCCCAGAATATGAATCTGTATACGACCTTATTAAAGAAAGTGTTTCAGCACCCTAGTATTGAAGAAGCTCAAATGCTTGATTTATGGGGGGAGCTTTCCCATTATTTAGCCAAGCCCGTTCCAACGACTTTACAGGAAGCCTTATTAAACAAATATTGGAATCCTTTACAGGAAGAAACACAGCGTTTACTCGCTCAGCGATTTGCCAGTGTTCCTGCCTTAAGGCAATGGCTGAGTAGTGAACTAGAACGGCTAGATGCCCAATGGCGTTCTCAAAATGGAAGGATGTATACGTTTCACTTGGCGCCTTTTCTGTAACGTTATATAACGAAACGTTTAAGACTCCGTTTAAGGGCTTCGATACTCACCGTACAGACAGGAAATTCAACACTTTCCTTTTGTTCAATGCACCTTAATTTTCTTAACTTTCAAATCCATTGGGGATGCTTTTATAAGCGTTACCTTGGCCTTAGAAGTCTAGAATTTTAACTTTGTTTCAAGAAAGTGAGCTCTCCATGGGTATCAATTACATCCCTCAATACAATAGTATGTACAGTGGCTATACGCCATATGCTCCTGCGCAACCCACCCCTCAGCAGTATTACGTTTCTCAGCAAATCAATACGCCCGCGTATTATCCTTCAACATCTTATTATCCTACGCCTTACATCCCTCCTTATTATCCTTATTACCCCAATACGTTTATTAATAGTGAAGGCAATGGTCCTTCAGGTTTGGTGATGGATGCCGCACAAAATAAATTTGCGGTGGGCAATGTTCAAAATCAGTGGCAGAATTATACGGTGGGTTCTTTAACGGACAACTCCAAATCTTCTGTGAAAAGTGATTTGGGCAAGGTGTTGTATTATAATGCAGGTTCTTCTCCGACTTTGGAAGGCGGAGTGGCTGGAGATCCAGAGCTTTACACCCTTTCTGGAACCAGTCAAAGCAAAGGGAATTTTCATCCGCCTGCGGGAACGATTGTCCGCGTTTTTGAAGATAACGGCATTGTCATTAACAATAAGTATGATGATATCAATCCTAGTGATGGACGTACTAATATTGCCGCCACGGACAGTACCGCTGTCATTACAGACCCTAAAACGGGTGAAAAGCATACCGTTACCATGAGTGATGGGCAAACCAAGTATACCAATCCGCAAGGACAAGTACGTATTTTAGACCCGAATTCAACGGCTCCACTAATTATTGGAGACCCCAACGATCCCTTGGCCAAGTTAGAAATAAAAGGGTCTAACCCAGGGAGTGTTCCTATTACCCTAACTCACTATGAACGACTTGACCCTGAAACTTTGAAAGAGCTACAACAACGCGGGATTGATCCTGGTTTTGCGTCCAAGTTACGTAGTGAAAATGAAATTCGTTGGGGCAACCGTGTGGCGGATGGCAATGGTGCGACTGAGCGGGCTTCCGCAGGCACCACGAACCCTACGTATTTAAATCAATACTATGATGTCCATATTGTCAACAAAGGCAATACATGGGCCAAAACGCCTCAAAATTACGGCGGCGGTGGTTACGACGGTGGGAGCTATGGTGGGTATAATCCTTATCCTCCTGTGCAAGATCCCTATACGCCTTATCAGCCTTATAACCACCCTTATAATAATCAGCAGGATCCTTACGCTCCCGTACAGCCAAACTATCCACCGTCATATAACCCTTATATGTCCGTACAAGATCCTTACCAAGGCTATAACCCTTATCAAGCCATGTATAATCCTTATCAAGGGTATACGCCTTATCAACCCACGTATTATGATCCGTTTCAGGCTTATAATAATGTGTATCAATCGATTAATAATTATGGTGGCGGGGGATATTATCCTCAAACCTACGGTGGGTACAACGCCAATCCCGATCCTTCGATTCCTTTGGGACAATATTGGTAAGCGGACCTTGAATTCTATAAAAAACCCCCTCATTCTAAGTAATCGAATGAGGGGGTTTTTGAACGTAGAAAAGATTTAGAGCTCGTCTGTTTCCTCTGTCGTTTCGTCGATATCCAAATTAACGATTTTAGTGACGTTGGCGACGGTATCGCCCGCATCCAAGTTGACGATGCGAACCCCTGTGGCTTGACGCCCCTGCTGACTAATACTGGACGCGGCCATGCGAACCACTACCCCATTGGCCGTGGCAATCATCAATTCATGCTGGGCATTGACGGTACAGGTGCTCGACAAACGGCTATCTCGATTTTTAAATTTGGTCGAAATAAGGCCAATGCCTCCTCGTGCTTGCGTTCTGAATTCACTGGCACGCACTAATTTCCCATACCCATCATTGGTAATAAAGAGAATTTCCGTCGCGTCTTCTAGATTGTCCGCTTGCAACATACTAAAGGAACAAATTTCATCTCCCGTGCGAAGCTTCATGGAAGTCACCCCGCGAGCCGTCCGTCCCATGGGTCGTAAATCAGTGGCTTGAAAGCGAATAGCCATCCCCATTTTCGTTGAAATGAAAACGGTATTGCTGGATTCTGCCGTTTTGACCCAATTCAGGACATCACCCTCTTCTAAATTGATGGCAATTAATCCATTACGACGGATGTTTTCAAAATTAGACAATTCAATGCGTTTAATCCAACCGTATTTGGTGAGCATCACCAAGTACGCATTTTCCGTAAATTCAGTGACAGACACCACGGCGGTAATTCGTTCGTCTTGTTCTAAAGGCAGGAGATTAATCAAGGCCAAGCCCTTGGACTGACGACTGCCTTCAGGCAGTTCGTAGACCTTCAGGGCGTGCGCCACCCCTCGGCTGGTAAAAAACAACAAGTGGTTGTGCATGCCTGCGGTAAAGAAATGGGTGACATCATCTTCTTCACGGGTTTTCATGGCCCCTTTTCCGCGTGTGGCACGGTTTTGGCGTTCAAAGGTATCTAAGGGCACCCGTTTAATGTAGCCCCGTTCTGTAATGAATACGGCCATTTCATCGTTAGGGGTTAAGTCTTCAATGGACATATCCCCTTCATCAGGAATAATTTTGGTGACTCGGCTGTCTCCAAAGCGATCTTTGAGTTCTTGTAATTCATTTTTAATGATACCTAAAACCCTTTTGCGATCCGATAAAATGGATTTGTATTCTTCAATGGCTTGACGAAGACTGTCGTATTCATTGGTGATTTTTTCACGTTCTAATCCCGTGAGTCGACGTAACTGCATTTCTAAAATGGCATTGGCTTGTTCTAAATCTAAGCTATAGCGATCCATAAGACCATGACGCGCAATATCCGTACTATTGGCCCCGCGAATCAAGGCAATAATGGCGTCTAAGTCGCCTAGGGCAATCAATAAACCTGCCAAAATATGTGCTTTGGCTTCGGCTTTACGCAGTTCAAACTGGGTGCGTTTGACCACGACATCCACACGATGTTCAATAAACTCGCTGAGGATATCCGTCATACATAATAAGCGGGGTTGATTATTGACCAAGGCCAGCATATTGACCCCAAAAGTGGTTTGCAATTGCGTGAATTTAAAGAGGTTGTTTTTGACGACATCAGGCTTGGCGTCTCGTTTAAGTTCAATGACCAGACGTAATCCATCTCGGTCACTTTCATTACGAAGGTCACGAATCCCGTCCATTTTTTTGTCTCGAACGAGTTCGGCAATTTTTTCAGTCAAGGTGGTTAAATTGACTTGGTAGGGAATTTCCGTCACCACAATCGCGGTACATTCTTGACGCCCCTTCCCCCCTGGAATTTGTTCAATACTGACGACGGCTCGCATTTTAACGGAACCTCGTCCCGTTTTAAAGGCTTCCTTAATACCCATGGTGCCCACAATTTGTCCCCCAGTGGGGAAGTCAGGCCCTTTAATATACTGTAATAAGCCTTCGTTGCTCATTTTGGGATTATCAATCATCGCCACGGTCCCGTCGATGACTTCACTCATGTTGTGTGGGGGAATATTGGTGGCCATCCCGACGGCGATCCCGCCTGAGCCATTTAATAACAGCATGGGCAAGCGTGTGGGTAAGACACTAGGTTCTTCTTCGCTCCCGTCATAGTTGGGTACAAAATCGACGGTGTCTTGTTCAATATCTTGTAAAATAGGCACGGCAACAGGGTGTAGCTTACATTCTGTATACCGCATGGCGGCTGCGTTATCGCCTTCAATACTACCAAAATTACCATGGCCGTTAATCACGGGGTAACGCATGGCGAAGCTTTGCGCCATACGGACTAGGGCATCATAGACGGAGGTATCCCCATGGGGGTGATACTTACCCAAGACTTCTCCGACGACTTTGGCGCATTTTTTAAATGATTTTTCAGGCGCTAAACCAATTTCGTGCATGGCATAGAGAATACGTCGATGCACAGGCTTAAGGCCGTCTCTCACATCAGGCAAGGCACGCCCGACAATAACAGACATGGCATAATCAATGTAAGAGCGTCGCATTTCTTCGTGAATGGAAATACCTTGTATTTTACCGTCGCCAAAAGGGGTTTTATTTTTCGGGTTGGAAGCCATCATGAAGTTTCATCCTTTATCCATTTGATGCGTATGCTTCCCATTTTACCGCAAATAGTCAAAATGGTGACGCTTTATTTCAGGGGCTTGTTTTTTGATGAAGGCTCAGGAGGCTTTCGTTTTTTAACGGCGACTTGCTGACATAAGTTCGCCACCGCACACACGTCACACCATGCCCCAATGGGTCTGCAAATACGTTGTCCGTGTAAGACCATGAGCCAATTGATTTTGTCCCAATAGGCGACGGGTAAATGCGTGCGGAGTGCCCATTCCGTGGCTTCAGGCTCTTCAGACGTCACCACCCCTAAGCGGTTGCAAATACGGTGGACGTGAATATCCACACAAATGGCAGGCAGTCCATGCCCCAAACCCACCACTAAATTGGCGGTTTTACGCCCTACTCCTTTAAAGGTCAGGAGTGCTTCAATGCTCTGTGGGACTTGTCCTGAAAAGTCGGATAAAATCTTTTGGCAGGCGTTTTGAAGGGTAAGGGCCTTGGTTTTGTAGAATCCTGCAGGGTAAATCAATGTTTCGACTTGCGCGAGGCTTAGATCCAGCAGGGCTTGGGGGGAATCGGCCAAGGCAAATAAACGTTGACAAGCCGGGAGCGTGACCTCGTCTTTGGTTCGTAAGCTAATGATACAACCGACTAAAGTTCGAAACGCGTTGCCTGCCGTGAGTTCCGCTAGAGGGTGAGGATACCCTTGTTGATCTAAAATGTCTAAGACTTGTGGTAGGTCTACGTCCGCATTATAGTGATATTGAGATGATTTTGACACGTAGACCTCAGAATTTTCAACACGATTGTTTAAAAGTGACCGTTCGTCAGGCCGCTTTTTTAGAGTTTGGTATTGCCTTTGTTTTCCCACATGAAACGCAGGAGGCTTGGTTTTAGCCAATGCCAGAATTTTCCTGTCCCCACGGTTTCTAGGAGTGTTTTATAGTCTTTCAGCTGGCGATCTCCTTGGGGAAACAAATAAACAGGTTTTTGGGTAAAGGGTAACCAATCAAAGCAAAAGGCTTTACCAAAGGTTTTGATCTGACTAAATTGCATTATGCCCATCGCTCCATTTCGACACCCTGGCCCTGTTTGCTTAAAGCCTCTCCATTCAATATGCGGAAAGGTATAAAACATCATGTGTAAATCATTAATGGCCACATTGGCGACATTAATTTGCTTGCCGAGCCATTCGGCTTGTTTGGGCTTGCCAAAAATACTGACCCCTAGACCATAAGGGGAATCGTTTAAGGCGTCGACCACTTGGCTTAAATCATCATAGGTCCACACGGGCAAAATCGGGCCAAAGACTTCTTCTTCTACGATTTTTGAATGTTTAGGGGGATTAAAAACGATGAGGGGGGTTAAAAAGGCTGAATGTTCTAAGGATGCTTCGCCATGGGGCGATTGTCCGTAGATGGGTTCGGCTCCTTGGGCTAAGGCGTCTTGCCATTGAGCTAATATCTTTTGCTTTTGTGCCACATCCACCACAGGGCCCATGTGTGTGCTGGGTAGAAAAGGATCCCCCACGCGTAATTGAGACAATTTGGCGGTGAGTAATTCTTGAATAATAGGCCGTAAAGTGTTGGGAATATATAAATGTTTAATGGCAGCACAGGTTTGTCCTGCGTTGGCAAAACGCCCCAATAAGGCATGGGAAACCACGGCGTCTAAAGAATAACGTTCCGCGGAAGGGAGAATCACCATGGCATCACTGCCCCCCAATTCCAGTGAACAAGGAATGTTCCGCGTGGCACAGGTGATTTGAATGGAACGCCCGACGGCTTCGCTTCCTGTGAAAAAGACAAAGGCCGTTTCAGGGGCTTTGACCAAGGCGTCCCCCACGCGAGCATCTCCCTGAAACAATTGAATCAAATCGGTAGAAAAGCCATGAGCCATTAACGCTTCTTGAAAAAGTCGGGCTAAAAAAGTACCACAGGTGGGTGTTTTTTCACTGGGCTTAAAGGCCACCGCATTCCCCGCCAGTAAAGCATTGGCAATGGCAGGGGCAGGAGTCCCAATGGGGTAATTCCAAGGGCTAATGACGCTAACAACCCCATAAGGGGTGGGGACTTGCTTAAACACTTTGCCTAAGGCCAAGCCTTTAAGCGACCATTTGATTTGGGGATTAAACTGCTGGGCGTGATGAATGAGGTGTTGAATGCCTGCTAACGCAGATAAGATATCCGCTTGTAAGGCTTCTGCCAAGGGCTTGCCTACCTCTTGGCTAATGGCATAAATTAAATGTTCAGCTTCTGCATGAATTAAGTATTCTACTTTTTTGAGTACCTCAACGCGCTGCTTTACAGGCACTAAAGCCCACTGGATTTGTGCGATTTTGGCTCGGTTTAATCCCTGCTCTATCTCATGGGCGGAGCTAACGGGGACTTGAACCAATAGAGCCCCTGTACTAGGATTATATTTGGAAAAGCTTGAATGTTCTGAAGAAACGGCAACCATAAAAATAAACCTTTGATTGTTGTGCTGCTTGTTTTTATCCCAACAGTGTACTTGAGAACTTTCTTTTTGTCATCTGTAGGTCATGTTTATGATGAATAAAGGAGTGCTGTCGATGCAAAAACATCCAGAAAACCGTGGGGAGTCCTTAGAGACGCTTTGGGGCGTGTGTCACTGGCAGCTGTCTCCATTGGGCTTATGTCGTGTGCAGATTGAGGAGGCATCTTCACCCGCTAAGCAGGGTGAATGTTCGCAAGCCCCTACGCTTGAGGAGGGACTTGAAGGGTTCTATGATTTATGGAGAGAACCGTTTCGTTATTGGTTAGCTCATCGGGATTTACCTTGCCCGCTTCCTTTGGATTTAGCGGGGACTCCCTTTCAAAAAAGTGTGTGGCGCGCGATACAAGACATTCCTTACGGACAGACGCTGACGTATACCACACTGGCCCAGCAGATACAAAAGCCTCGTGCGGTTCGGGCCGTGGCTCAGGCGTGCGCTAAAAATCCATTGGCCTTGGTGGTGCCTTGTCATCGTGTTTTGGGTAGGCAGGGCCAGCTGTCGGGCTTTCGTTGGGGACTTGCTTTAAAAGCGAAATTATTACAGGAAGAAAGGGCTGTTTTTCTCCCCTTGAAAGACGGAAAAAACTGACGTCTTTAAAAAAGGCCTCGTTTGCCGTGACTTCTATGTTAAAATGAAAGCATACCTATATATTGGGATTGATGGGAATTTAAATGTTCAAAAAGTCGCAGGTCTTTGGGACAATAGTCAAAATGGGTGACATGGGGATTTCGCTCCCCGCCTTTTTGGTATCTGCTTTGGGTGTTTCATTGCTTATGCCACTTGTGGCGACGGCGGATCAAACCACTTTGACGGAAATTCAAAAAACCATTGATCAAGGGACGACAGTTGAATCCAATGTCCCGAATTACGACAAATCGATTACGGTTCAAAAAGTGGTGGTCGTGGGGAATGGTCTTATTGAAGAGGCCCGTATTCGTAATGTGATGACCCTTCGTCCAGGGGTGGTTTATAGTAAGCAGGGGCTTCAAGGAGATTTGAAGCGAATTTATGATTTGGGCTATTTTACCGAGAAAATTAAAGCCATTCCCAAAGCCACGCGCGAAGGCATTGTGATTCAAATCACTGTAGAAGAAAATGCCCCGGTCACAGGCATTGAGATTAAAGGCAACGACGTTTTAACGGATGCAGAAATTGAAACGTATTTTAAAGATCAAATGGGCTTACCCCAAAATATTAATGACTTAAACGCTAGTATTGAAGCGCTTGAAAAGGCCTACGCCACTAAAGGGTTTGTGCTCGCGAAAGTGACCAATATTGCGGACACCCCCGAAGGCAAGCTTGAACTCACGGTGGATGAAGGCCGTATTCATAGCATTAAAGTGGTGGGAAATCGTAAAACCAAGGACTTTGTCATTACCAAAAACTTGGTTTTAAAAGAAGGTGAAATTTATAACGACACCACCATGAATGACGACTTAAAGCGTTTGTTTTCCCTTCAGGCCTTTGATGACGTTCGCCGTGTCCTCACCCCTAGCCCTGAAAAACCCGATATGTTTGATATTGTGGTTGAAGTGGATGAAAAGCGTTCAGGGGCCTTTTCCCTAGGCGGCGGGATTGATACCGTCACGGGATTTTTTGGTTCGGTAGGCTATACGGATCCCAATTTCTTGGGGCGTGGGGAAAATTTCAGTACGCAGTTTGGCGTCGGAACAGGTGTTATTGGGCGAGACAAAACCACTCAAGCCAAATCGCGTACTTATCAGTTTGATGTGAGTTGGTCGACGCCTTATTTAGCAGGAACAGACAACGCCTTTAGTGCCAATGTTTTTGGGCGTGATTTACAGAGTTTTAATATTCCCTTGGCCTTGGAGCGTCGTTTGGGGGCAGGGGTGTCTTTGTCTCGTGCCATTGAACGCTACGACAATGTGTCCGCAAGTCTAGGGCTAAAAGTAGAGAATATTGCCCTACGCGAAGGCGGTCGCGCCAGTGATTTGGCTTTTTTCGGTATTAATCAAGCGCAACGAGACAAACAGCTAAATCAAGACGGAACCTTCATTAGCTTAGGTCCCACCATTGCCTTTGACAATCGAAACAACCGCTATGACCCGAGTTCAGGCTGGTACAATACGGCTTCTGTGGGGGGGACTTTGGGACTTGGGGCCGACAGTTACGGCACAGCGAGTTTGAATTTACGTAAATATTATAAATTGAATAATAGTCTGACTTTGGCGTGGAACGGACAGTTGTCTTCTAGCGTCTTTAATGATATCCCTGATTTTAATGCCTTTCGTTTGGGCGGACCGTATACGGTGAGAGGTTACCAAGAAGGGGGCTTAGGCATCGGGTCAGGTTTGGCTCTGAGTTCGGCGGAACTTCGAGCCAAAATCCCTTTATACGGGAAGCTTAAAAAAGTCAGTTTTTTAGACACGCTCCGCTTAGCGACTTTTGTCGATGCGGGAACGCTTATCAACGAAAGCGATTTAAATGCTATTTTTGGGCGTAAGGGCTATGGGGCTTCCGTGGGGACAGGGATTCGTTTAACCATTCCTGGTGTCGGTCCCTTGCGTTTCGACTACGCCATTCCCATGGTCGGGACGCGTAAAGACTACAAGCAACAATTTAGCTTTGGTGTGGGTCAAAAGTTCTAAAAATTTTAGTCTAGTGACTTTTACTTAAATGCTTGTAGTCCAGCGCTTTGATTAGGAGCATGAATTTAAGTGCCAAAGGTGAGCAACATGTCTTTCAAGGCTTCGATTTCCTCTTTGAATGTGTTAATGGCATTATCTCTGTCTTTAATGGCGGCTTTTATTTTTTCTGGATTCAATTCATCTGTGCCGTAAGTATTTAAAAGTCGACTATTTATATAATTGACATACGTCTTTCTCCGAGCCCCAGAGACGGGAGTACCCGCGTAGTCTTCCATTTGCTTGAGAAAAAGTTCACTGGCCGCTTCACGAGATTTCTTAAATTCTGCGAGTTCAGGTGATTTGGGTTCAAGTGTTTTGACATAGTCGGCCACTTCGGTGATTAAAGGCGTGAATTTTTTCTCTGCTCGCTTTACGGTTTGTGCATTAACGCCATGAGAATCCGGGAAATGTAAAATATCCGCGATTTTGTCGTTTTCATAGAGCTTGCCTAAAATTCGTAGCGGGGACGCTTCAATGTGAGTCAGCAGGTCATATTTATCTTGCATGCTGATGGTATGCGCTTGCTTTCCTAAGACGGCATCAAGGGATTTCATGGCTTGACGTCTCGCTTGTTCACGCGCGCCCATATCAGTCTCGCTTCCCGTTTTGACACAAGCTAATGAGAGTTGGGCGATGGACTTCATCGATGAATCGGACAATTCAAGGTACTCCGCCAAATCAATGGGCACGCTCCCTCCATTAACCGCCTTTGCTCCTAATTTTTCAAGGGCTTCTTGTTGCGCAAGACTTTTAAGCATAAAGTTGCCCCCATGACCGTCCCCATTACGGGTTTTAAGGGATTGCATCGCGATAGTGGGCAAGGCATCTTTTCGCATGAATCTATGATAGTCTTGCCATTCTTTAGAGCTTAAATCAAAGGGATGTTCTGACATCACCGCTTTTTCAATAACCTTGGACAAATCACCAGGGCCTTCAATTTGCTCCATCACGACCACACTATAGCGTTCCCCATCCTTTCCGATAATCGTGTCCACCAGCAGGGGCTTAGGCGCGAGGCCTACTTTAATACCCATGGCTTCTTGCATTTCACGCATCGCATTTAAGCCTTTGGCTTCATTGGTGAAATCAGCCCCATCTAAAATACTACCCGCTTGTTGAGCGGCCGCTTTTATAATGGCATCTTCTGAAACGTTGCTCATATTTTTAAGGACTTCTTTTTCAACTTTTTCAACCGCTTTTCCTGCTTGTTTACCCGCTTCTTTCTCAGCAGGCATAATACAGGCTTTTACCGCGTGTTCA
The DNA here is from genome assembly GCA_050916035.1 of Vampirovibrio sp. GTDB lineage: Bacteria > Cyanobacteriota > Vampirovibrionia > Vampirovibrionales > JAJTHC01 > JAJTHC01. Next base: position 800,965 of record CP050876.1, read on the forward strand.
ATGGCTTGAAAGCCCACCAAGGCTTCTAAATTGTTGATGGCATTAGTGGCTCTGGCATCCGTTTTGGGCATTTTAATGGCGAGATTTTCAGGCAAGGCCACTACCGCCGTTGAAGCAGCCACTTTTTTAATGGCATCAAGGGTTCGGGTATCCATTTTGGCATGGGGATACTTGGCTTGGTATTTTTTGAGTATTTCTTTATAGAGATATTCAAAGTGTCGCTTTTCTTTTGGGGTGAGTTCGACTTCTTGACTCTGTAACTTAGACAATGTTTGATAAAATTTCCGAGAAGATTCAAAGCTTGTTCTGGCTATTTGAATTTCTTCGGCAGGGGCTTTTGCTTTTTCTAGGCGTAAGACTTCGGCATGCTTGCGTAAGGTAATGTTTTTAAAGACATCGGCCAAGCTTTGCCCGTATTTTTTAGTGACTGTACCGCCTTTGGTCAGTACATTGGCAATATAAGACAAATCTCGTTTGTTTAGCTTGTCTAGATCAGCGCCTAAAATATCGATAAAAATTTGGGGAATTTGCATAAAATCTTTTATACCTTGTCGACTAAAGGTATATTTAAAAATTTGCCATTTATTGTCCGCAGGCAGGTGCCTTAACGCATTGACATAACCACTAAAAATACTGAGGCTCATTTTGATGGAGCTCATCAAATTGTCGGGGCTTCCCTTGTATTTGGGAATGCGGAGCCCTTTAGGGATCTCTACTTTTTCTTGATTGGCATAGGCCGCGAGCATCTTCTTTAAATCATCCGGCTTCATGGTTTTACTCAGTGAAGACGGGGTATGCATAAACCAAAGCCCTGCGACTCCCACGCTTGCAAAGGGCAGCATCACCCCTGCAATGAGTGGCGTCAGCACAATCCACTTCCACACATTAAAGTCTTTATGGGGTTTTTTTGCGTTTTTAGCCGCGTTGGCTTTTTGAGCTTTCGTACTTTCTGCATCAGGCGGATTAAAGGTGTCTACTGGTACTGGGGCATTGACGGGTACTGGGTCATAGGGGTATCCAGTAGGCGGCATGCTTTGAGGCGTGGGAAGACTGCCGTTGGGTAGGGGGGGGCCATTGACTAGATCAGATCGAAATGAAGAGGGGGAAGAAAAAGAAGACATCATGCCAAATTATCCTTATTCGAGTAAAGCGTGTAAACCTTAGTAGTATAAAAACCCAAGCCTAATTAAAATGTGCGGTTTTTTTCATTTTTTTGTCTTTTTCTCAATTGGGATTGAAAAAGTGACTTTTGGACTTTTATTCATCTATAATAGAGTTACGAATAGACAAAGTGTATATAAAACGTGAGGGGAAGAGACTGCTTATGAAACATATTTATTTGTTGAATGGTCCTAATCTGAATATGTTAGGATTAAGAGAACCCGACATTTATGGATCCACGACTTTAGAAGACTTAGAACATACCCTGGTGAGACAGGCCAGTCATCAGGGGAAAGCGACTTTGATTCATCAACAATTTAATGATGAAGCTCAAATGCTTGAAGCAATTCATCATATTTTTAAAGACGCGTCTGCGTATGGGGTTATTATCAACCCTGGGGGATGGACGCATACTAGTATCGCACTGCGGGACGCTCTGGCGATGTTGACGATCCCCCTAGTAGAAGTGCATATAAGTAATATTCATGCGAGAGAATCCTTTCGCCATCAGTCTTATGTGTCAGGCATTGCCACAGGGGTCATTTGTGGCTTAGGGGTGCAGGGCTACACGCTTGCGCTACAATTTTTATTAGACGATTTATCATAACAGTTCAATACCTTTTAGAATGGAACCCTATGCTTTTTCACACGACGCCCCTTATCTTGCAGGACCCGACCACCCTCCCCGTACTTCTTTTTTTAGGAGTTTTAGGTGTGTTGGTTGGTTTTTTATCGGGTTTATTAGGGATTGGGGGGGGCTTGCAAATGGTCCCTGCCCTCATTTTGATTCCGCCTGTTTTACTCGGCGGAGATTTGGTGACGATGCAAGCCGCCACGGGTATCGCCGCGGTACAAGCCTTGGCCAGTTCAATGTCTTCAACCGCTGTGCATATTCGTCATAAGGTGATGAAAAAACGCTTTGTTTTACTCTTTGGACTTCCCGCGGTTTTAGGAGGCTACTTAGGCTCTCTTTTCTCCGCATCGTGGTCTAAAGCGCTTATTTTAAATATTTTAATGCTCGCCTTGACAGCAACTTTGTTGTTAGGACTGCGTAAATATCTCAAAGTTGTTTTTGATAAAAACACCAGTGAAATTAACGACTTTGTGACGGATTGGCAGGCCTTATGGCAAAAAAAAAGGTGGATTCTCCCTTATTCTTTGGTCATTGGAGGCCTCGCTGGTATTGTGGGGATGGGGGGCGCCGTGTTCTTTGTGCCTTTTATGACAGAGTTCCTGAAAATGCCTGTTCGTCAAGCCATGATTACAGGGACGGGCGTGGTGATTTTAACTTCACTCGGTACGGTGGTGGGTAAGTCTCAAGCCCATGTGATTCCATGGGACCTAGCGATTGGGATTTCCATTTTGGCCTTTGCGGGGGGCTGGATTGGGGCCAAGGTACAAGCCAAGGTACAGAATAAACATTTACGTCTTTTACATCTGGCGTTGGTGACGTGGGCCGTGGTGGAAACAATTCGTAAGTTGTCTCATCTTTAGCCTGTTTTAGGACAGAGATGTTGTAGGGTATATTTTTAAGGATAAAGGCGCTTGAGTTGTGCTAAATCTTCGGGGGTGATTTGTGTGTTTTGTAAACTTTTGTGAAACATGACACTATGCGGGTTTTGGGTATGTTCTAGTCCTAAGGCATGTCCAATTTCATGTAGGAAGGTGGCGTATTGTTGCCGAATTTGTCCTGACGCGTCTAAATGTTGATTGATTTTAGGGTGACGCTGTAAAATAATGTCACTTCGTTTTAAATAGGCTTGACCGTTCTTTTGATGTGTCTGATTCAGCGTTCGGCCGACTTCATAGGGTCGCTGGGGATTGGTGTCATCACTCCACGTAATGACGATGCCTATAGGGGTGTTGGGTTGAGCGTCTAAGCGTTTAAACTGTATATTTCTTAACGCTTCCCACGCTTGACACGCTTTTTCAAAGCCCTTGGGGACTTTTCCCTTCAACGGCTCGCAATAAATGAGGATTTCTTGAGCCTCTTCCCACCGCAATAGGGGGGGACTTTCTTCAAGAGGCACCTTCGGGTTTTGTGCCCGTACTTGCCGAGGCCTTTGACGTTCGGGAAGGTAAGTATCCTTGTTGGGTCGTAAATCGTAACGGTGTTTTGAAAAAGAAGGGGGAAGAGTCATGCCGTTCACACATTTCACTTGAAGACGCTATTTATACTATTGAAAGGCGTTATAGATAAAGGAGCCGACCTTATCTTAAGGCGGGCTCCTTTTGATGCCCTTAGGGCGTGACTGATTTTTCAACCGCAGGGGCTGCAATATTTTTCATGTAATCCGTATAAGGCGTCGAACTAAAGGGATCGTTTTTGGGGGCTTTACGAGACGTCTTCACTGCCTTCGTTTTCTCGTCCTGAGGCGGATTAATCACATAATGACCCGTCTTAATTTTAAGTTCGCCACCTTCTGGGCCCATCACGGCGCTGCCCGTCGGTGTGGAAGACGGGGGACCGACTCGACCATGTTGATGAATGACCAAGGGGTCTTTGTCGGAAGCGGGGTGTGGCTCGCCATCAAAATAAGGATTGTTGACGTCTTCTTTTAAAATATGGGGGGTAACCAGTACGACCAGTTCTGTGCGTTGAGAAGGGTTTCCTGCTGAAGTGGTGGAGCGGAACATGGCACCGACAATGGGTAAGCTCGACAGTCCTGGAAATCTATCCCACGCTTCGGTGCGGGTGTCATTGAGTAAACCACCAATGGCTAGGGTTTGACCATCTTTAACACGTGCAGAACCAATGGTAAAGGCTCGCTTTGCAATTTGCGGTGCCGTGGTCACCCCACTGGGGTCACTTTTAATCCCGACCAATTGACTAACGGTGGGCTGTAAGGCCAAGGTGATATTACCGTCATTGGTAATGTGAGGGGTGACTTGAAGTTTAATACCAATATCCACTGAATTAGAGGTCACGGTTGCTACGGGTGCAGAGCCCCCTGTTCCTAATACAATTTGAGAGGTAAAGTACACGATGCTATCTGTAATATCGATGCTGGAGGTGGTGCCATCCAACGCAATGATGGTAGGATTGGCCAATAGTTTGGATTTGGTGTCGTTATTATTAAAGGCAAAGCCAAAGGCAGGTAATTTTACACCTTCACTTCCGAAATTACTTCCTCCTGTTAAAATTCCTAGGGGGTTCCCGTTTAAAACACCCAATCTGAATTCGCCAATTTTAATATTACCTGACGTAAAGGTCTGAAATAATCTATTGTTGGACTTAGACACTTCCACCAAGGCCACTTCAATCATGACTTGAGATTGTGCCACATCGACTTCTTTTAAGAGTTTTTCGACTTGATTAAGCTGTTCGGGAGTACCGTAAGCCACAAGGGTATTGGTCATGTCGTTGAAGACCATTGAAAATCCACCTCGGTTATAGGTCCCCGATCCACCGCCAGCAGCGCCACCGCCAGCTCCACCGCCAGCTCCACCGCCAGCTCCACCGCCAGCTCCACCGCCAGCTCCACCGCCAGCTCCACCGCCAGCTCCACCGCCAGCTCCACCGCCAGCTCCACCGCCAGCTCCACCGCCAGCTCCACCGCCCGCAGCTCCACCGCCCGCAGCTCCACCGCCCGCAGCTCCACCGCCCGCAGCTCCACCGCCCGCAGCTCCACCGCCTGCGCCACCTTGGGAAGTTCCCATGGCATTATCTGCCCAACCTGTGGTAATGTTAATAAAAATCGCATTGCCGATAATAGACGCTCTGTTATGTAAAACTTTAAAGACTTTACGGTTTCGTTCCACATCTAATTGGGGCAAGACTTCTTGTACCAATTGAATTTCACGTTCAGTGGCTAGCATTAAAAGGCTATTGGTATTGGGGTCAAACGTCACGACGGCTTGTCTATTGGTGCCTGGTTTATCCGCAAAAAAGATCGTCCCATTCAATTTGGTGGCCATTTGACCGGCATCCGCATATTTAATGGGGATGGCTTTAAATATCTTAGAATTTAAGGCGCGTTCCTGTACGGTTTCTCTTGTCGCGACGACAAGAGTATTGCCTTCTTGACTATAGCTTAAGCCCCCCATCAAAAAGATATATTCTAAAGCTTTATTGACGGTAACATTTTTGACATCAACGGTCATGGTGCCTTCGACTGATTCGTCGACAATGATATTAAAATGTCCTTGTTCGGCGAGTAATTGTAAAATATCTGCAATGTCGGTATTACGCAAATTTAAATCGACTCGGGCCGATTCAGGGGCAATTTTAACGCCTTTAAATACATTGATGGAATTTTGCTGTAATTTTGTCGTCGGAAGTTCCACAATGGGATATTGAATGGCCAAGGCTTGAGGCAATACACCCGTGACAAGGGGGATAAATAAACCCAGAATCAGCACCCATGCAGAGTAGGCCGTCAATCCTTCACGAGAAATGCTCAAGGGCTTGCTTGAGGGGGGTAAGGAGAAAAAATGAGCTTTAAAAGGAGTCTTCATGGCATGTATACCCTTTCGTGAGTTTACTTCAGTAAGTCTTTAACAATTTGATCAATGTCCTCGGGAGAAACTTTATTGGGGTCCACTTTGGGAGGCGTTGGGCTTGGAACTGCTGAACGGGGAGCATTCGTGGGCATAGATCCTGCTCCCGTCGCTTGTGTAGTGGCTGTATTTTCACCTGTTCTGGAAAATCCAAAAATATCCGCGATAGGCAGTGTACGGCTGACTTTTCTAAATCCATCGCTTGCACCGACTTGCACCGTGGTGGGGGTTATTTTTTCGATCCACACACGATAGCCTTGGATATTCAGTTGGCTTCCTTTTTTGACGAAAATGGTCGAGCTGTCTGTAGAGCCTTCTCCTGAATCCCCTAGCGACAAAATGGCCATAGGGGCCGTTTTTTTATAGGAAATTCCGTTGACATTAATACTCCCTAAGGCCGCATATAAGCTTTCTTCAGGACTCACAACGGGCCCTTGGTTGCTTGGTCCATTTCCTCCCTCTTCAGTTCCGCCACCGCTAGTCGGTAAAGTTCCATTTCCTCCTGCTGACGGTAGGGGTTCCACTTCTTTAGGTGGAGGTACTTTAATGGTGACGAAAGGAGAAGCCGCCAAGAGCGATTGATAATAGGGTGATAATTCGCCGACGGCTTCACTTTTCGCTTCAATGGATTGAATAGGTAAGGCAATAGAAAAGGGATCCACCGCATGAGCCGCCAACATGACGATGCTTTGAGATAAGCTCGATTCAGCCTTTGCGGTTTCATCGGCTGTTTTAGCAGACCCTTCTGTTGTCTTGGAAGGGCTTGTTGTTGCTTTAGGTGCTTCTGGCATCGCTTCCGTAGGCGTCGGTGTGGAAACAGGTGCGCTGCTTGGATCAGGCGTTGTTGGGGTTTCAGGGGCAGGAGACCCACACCCTGTGACGCTAAAAAGTAGGACACCCAATAGTGCTGTAAAGCTTATGGTCGTTGTCATTCTAGATAAAGAAAGGTAATAGGGGGACACGGTAGATAAGTCTCCTCTTCCATGGGTGACGAAGGCGGCGTTTTAAAAGCAAGGGTTCGTTTTTGATATTTTTTAAGATGACGAATGTATGCTTTTATTTGGTTTTGATGAGTTTAAAGGCCACCATGTTTGCTTGACTCTCTCTAGAAAAAAGATAAACTTAGGGCTTTATAATGGTATGATAACGATGTTTCATGCCCTTTAGGGGTGAAGTGATTCATATATCCACTAAATTCATTATTCAACAGAGAAAGCGACGGGGTGACGATGCGTTCCTATTACATTTCTTTAGATCTTGAAGGCTTTACAGGAATTAGTCATGCCCGACAGGCTTTTCCACAACACGCTGCTGATTTTCATGGGTTTCAAATGGCTTTAAAGCAAATGAAAACCACGCTTCATCAGCTGTTTGAATGTTTAGACTCTTCTGCGCCTTGTCGTGTACTGATGAATGATGCGCATGCCAGTATGACGAATCTATTTCTTTCAGACTGGAGCCTACCGCCACAGGTGGAACTTATTTCAGGCAAGCCCAAAACTTACGGCATGATGGCGGGGCTGGACGCCTCTTTCGATGCGACTATTTTATTGGGTTATCATGCCAAGGCTGGGTCACTTCATGCGCCTTTGGCTCACACCTTTACGGACGATGTGGCCGACCTTCAAATCAATGGGGTGTCTTTGGGGGAAGCAGGGCTCAGTATTTTATTGTCTGAACTGGGGTATGGCGTCCCTGTTTTATTGACGTATGGCGACGACGCCTTGGCTCAAGAATTAGAAGCACTCCACGCCCAAGGACTCTATTTAAGTGCAGGGACGCATGTGACTTCAAAAAAAGGACGAGGTTGGCAATGTATTCAAGGCATCCCTAATGCGGAAGCTCACTTGGCGGAAGTATTTCAACAGCTTATTTCAATGCCGAGTCCTCCTTCTATTGATTTTGAGCCCCCTTCTTTTTGGGGAGATGGACCGTTAGACGTGATTATACAATTTCATTCTCCTTTGGTGGCGGATGTCGTGTCTCTTTTGCCTTTGAGTGAACGTGTGACAGGGACTCAGGTACGCCTTGCGAAGGCTCCCTTGCAGGTGTGTCGAGACCTGAGCGAACAAATGAAATATGTGTACCAAAGTATTCAGTGTGCGTATAGTCTTGCGGCGTATGCCAAATCCTGTTAGCTCATGTTGACATTCAGCTTATAAAGGGTTCTTTCTGTGTCAAAACAAGCCGATTTTTGCGTTATGTACGTTTATGTACACGCCTTAAAAGCCGTTTGCTTTTCCTTGAAATTCCTCCTTTCTTAACCAAATGTCAACACGACCTAGGGCTTATTTTATAAAATCAAGTATTAAGCATGTAATAAGGACGCAATAGATGATTAAAGTATTGATGATTTGTATGGGAAATATTTGTCGCTCCCCCTTGGCGGAAGGCATCTTAAAGACCTTGGTGGCTGAAGCGGGGCGCTCGTCTGAAATTCATGTAGATTCGGCGGGGACTCATTTCTATCATATCGGTTGTTTGCCTGATGCTCGGTCGATTGAAGTGGCTCAAGTCCACGGTATTGATCTTAGTGATCAGCGCGCGAGGCAACTGACGGCGGATGATTTTCACGCGTTTGATTATTTACTGGTGATGGACAAACGAAACCTGAGAGATGCGTCCCTGCTTGCTCCCACGCCTGATTTGACTCAAAAGTTAACCTTGTTTTTGGATTACAGTCAAGACGATTGGCTCGAAACGGAGGTGCCTGATCCTTATTATGGGGGTCAAGATGGTTTTGAACAGGTGTATCAGTTACTATTAAGTGCCAGCCGTGGTTTTTTACAGACGCTCTAGACCAAATAAGGACTTAGGGCTTACACTAAGCTTAGCATGTCTATTTGCTTGATGTTTTTTGTCCTATGTTGTGGAGTATCTTTGCTGTATGAGATGGCGGCCTCAATCCAATTTATCTAACCCACCTACCTTTTTGCCTCCTGAAGGGTTGTTGGATGCTGAATCCACTTTGGACACTGTGGCGGTGGTGTTGCCCGCCTCTACGGTTGGAGAAAACGAACCCACCGCAAAGCCTTCAGAATCTGGACGCGTGTCTTACCAAGGCATGAAAAGTGAAAAACTCCTTATCTTTGGGGTCTTAGTGCTACTTAGTTCCATTTTAGCGAGCTTAGGGGGAGGCTTGAATTTTTACTACAAAAAAGCCTTAATGGAAGATGACGAACGATATGGGACGAGTTTAGTTCACTTGCTTGCCATTGAAAGTGCCGATTTGCTCAGTACCGATGCTTTAATCAAGCCTGCTTTAAAGAAATTTTCGTATCGGGTAATTCAAAGCAATGCCGAAGTGGGAAGCCTTCGCTTCTATAATAGTAAAAATGCTTTAATCTACGGGGTCAAGCGGCAGGATGTAAGCTTTGAATCCCTGAATAAAAGCACGCAGTATTCGGTGCCTTTACGTCATCCTAAAACGCAACAAATACTTGGGCAAGTGGTGATGACGCAAACGGGTCAGCGTTTAAAGGGCTTGCAAAAACTGAGTCAACCCATTTTGATTGTGCCGTTTACCTCGGCTTGGATTTTAAGTGTCTTGGTCATTATGGTGATGACTTATGTCTGGATGAAGCAGTTGGAATTGATTGTCAATGCGGTTCAACGTTTGTCTAAAGGAGAATTTGGAGTCCGTTTGCCTGCCTTACATTTTACAGGCCTGCAACGACAGTTGGCTGAAGACATTAACGAGATGTCTCGTCGCTTAAAAATTTATGAAGACCATAACATTGAAACGATTTTATTTGAACGACGAAAACTTGAAGCCAGCTTACAGTCTATTGTAGACGGTGTCGTGGTCTGTGGAGAAAAAGACGAAGTCGTTTTTATTAATGACGCGGCCGTGTGGTTGCTTGATTTACAGTCGTCACAGGCGTCTTTAGGACAATCGATTTTACATTATCAGGACGATCACGGCGGGAGTCCTTTCGCGGCCATGGTGGCTGATTTTAAGGCGTCGTTGACCACGCTTTCTGCCACAACACCAGAAGGAGACGACACTTGGTTTATGGCGCCCTTTAGTCAAGTCTTGGAAATACGTCCTCAATTGGCGTTACAAATTATTATTGCGCCTCTTCGGCAAGCCACCCGTTCTTTCAAAGAAGATATAAAGACAGGGGGTTATGTATTGATTATGCACAATATTACCCGTGAACGTGAAGTTGATAAGCTTAAAACGGCTTTTATTTCTAATGTGTCACATGAATTACGAACGCCTGTCACGACCATTAAAAGTTATGTGGATACCTTGTTTCATCATCGTCATGAATTGGACGTGCCCACGCAAAATGAATTTTTTGAAACCTTACATGTGGAAACGGAACGCTTGAAAAAGTTGGTGAATGATATTTTAGATTTTTCTCGTTTGGATGAAGGTCAAGTGCATTTAGAAAAAGAATGGGACGCCTTGGGGCCTTTAATAAGTTTGACTTTACAGTCGGTGAAGGTCTTGGCTCAACAAAAACAGATTACATTAAGTAGCGCGATTGAAAGTGACTTGCCTGCCGTGTATATGCACACCAATAGTTTAGAGCGAGTGATGATTAATTTATTGTCGAATGCGATTAAATATACGTCTGAAAAAGGCCATGTCAAAGTCAAAGCGGAAGTCACGCCCGATCGTCGTGGGGTCATGGTGAGTATTCAAGACACGGGCATTGGGATTTCCGCGGAACATTTGGGCCATGTCTTTGATCGTTTTTATCGGGTGGAAAATAAAGTGCATACGGTTAAAGGCACGGGTTTGGGTCTTCATTTGGTGAAGCTGACCATTGAAAAGCACCATGGGGGGACTGTTTTTGTCACCAGTGAAGAAGGTAAGGGCTCTACGTTTGGTTTTACACTCCCGCTTCAACCTGTTTTGAATGAAGGGTAACCATGGTGTCGATTCCGCCTTTAGACCCTCAGCCCACCACCCCGATTGTGGAGGCGCTTTTACATTATGCGACTCAAAAGCGAAAGCGTTTTCATGTGCCTGCTCATGCAGGGCAAGCCTTTTGGGTAGGAGAGTTAGCGCTTAAGGCCCAAGCCCTTGGCTTGACAGACTCCTTATTACGCCATGATTTAACGGAACTGGAAGGCTTAGACGTCCTTTCAACGCCGAAGGGAGTGATTGCGGAAAGCCAAGCTTTGACGGCCTTTCGTTGTGGGGTGGCCCATAGTTTTTATTTAGTCAATGGTGCTTCGGTGGGGATTCATGCGGCTTTGATGAGCGCCTTTTCCCCTGGGGATTTGATTTTACTGCCGCGTAATGTGCATCGGGCGGTGATGGCTGCTTTGGTGATGACGGGCTTGCAGCCTGCGTGGTTTGCTCCGACTTGGGAACAGGACTGGGGCTTATGGGGAGCCGTTTCTCTCGAAGCGCTCGAACAGGCGTATCAATGGTATCCTCAGGCGAAAGGCGTGCTGGTGACGTCTCCCACCTATGAAGGGATTGTCAGTGATATATCTTCCATCGCGTCGTGGTGCCAAGCCCGTGGCTTGACTTTGGTGGTGGATGAAGCCCATGGGTCTTTGTTTGGGCATGTACCGAGTACGCCTAGTTCTGCAACACGTGTTTCGGGGGTGAGCGCGGTGATTCAAAGTTTTCACAAAAATGCGGGAAGCTTGACACAATCGGCGGTCTTGCATTTACCACAGGGGAGTCTATTGTCACCCAATCGTGTGCAAGAAGCCTTGAATCACTTACAAAGTACGAGTCCTAATTATTTATTACTCGCGAGTTTAGATTTAAGTAGTGCGTGGCTCGCGTCTGAAGCAGGCCAAGCCCAACGACAAGCCTTATGGCGAAGTGTCAAGGCATTACGCCAACGCTTACAGGGATTAACGGCCTTTCGTCTGCTAGAAAGCGCTTCTGGGAATGATGCGGTGGAGGTGGACCGCTTACGACTTTATTTGCGTCATGCCTATGTAGAAGGCGACGCGTGGGCCGAAGAGTTAGAAGAGCATCACGGGCTTTCCTTTGAATTGGCTAATCCGTATGGTGCTTTATACCTGTGTCAAGTGGGACATCAACCCACTGATTTTGTCGCTTTGATGAAAGGGATCCAAGCTTTTGGGAAAGATCATCCGCTTCATCACGCACCACAGGACGTTTTCTCTAGGATTGAAACGCCTGAACTTCCTTCTGTTGAAGTGGTGCTTTCTCCACGAGACGCCTTTTTTCATCCGCAAGAACGCGTGACATACTCCCCTGATTTAATTGGGCGTATTAGTGGACAAACCGTGGTGGCTTGTCCGCCTGGGGTACCCGTTTTACTGACAGGGGAGCGTATTCAAGCAGGGCATCTGCCTTTTTTGGGGGATCAATCCGCTTTGAGTGTTTTGACACAGCATTACCCTTGATCAGCTGAATGTCGACATGACCTAGTCAGGCGTGTGGACTTCAATAAAGACGGTATTGACTTTTTGTTCCGCTAATAAGGGAAGGGTCGTACGTTCAATGGCCGTTTTGGGCTGTTCAACACGACTTAAGAAGGATTCAAAGGGATTAAGCGCTTGCCATAGTGACGCCAAATAGAAAACGGCGACGACGAGGCTAACAAAAACGCTGCATTCAGAAAGGCGAAGCATCCAAGTACGTGGTAATGAAGGGCGAGGCGGCTTAAAAGAAGAACGTTGCAAAACAGAAGGATGGCCGAAAGAAGGGTAAGCACCCCCCCGACAATAGGGTCTATGATTCATCTGATGTTATTTCCTATATCACTCAAAAATAAAGGCTTGAATGCTCAATGCGTTATAGCCATGGCCACGAATTAAGGTCAATGCATCTTTATGTGTACATCTTACGATGAAAAAGAAAGTCTGCAAAGATACATCTTTAGGATGTCCTTCATATAGAGGAGTCTGTTTTCTTTTGTGGCGAAGCGCTTCGATAAAGAGGCAAAGACTTTTCGTCGTCACCGTATACCCTTGAATTGGAAGTGGCGCAGGTCTTCATCACACGAAAAGGGGACTATGTATGGGACTTTCAGCCACGCACGGGCGTTATGTATCACTTAAAGCACAAGCCATTGACGTCGAACTGACCAGTCAACAAATTGCGAATGAGCGTTTAAGATTAACCAATCAAACCAATGAATTATTTAACTTGGGCAGTAATCTGGATCCCAATTCTGATGATTCTTTAAAGCTTAATTTAAAGCTTCAATCGATTGTCAATATTGAAAAATCACTCACGCTTCAACAAACCCGACTCGATACCTATTACAAGGCGATTAATACCGAAATTGAAAGCCTGAAAAAAATCGTCGACAAGCGGGCGGAAAGCTTATTTAAAGAAGATTAAATAAGCGTGCCGATGCAGTCGTCTATATCGTCAGTGAAGCCAATGATGACGGAGATTTAAGTCCATGGCATATAAAAATGATTCTATTCAAACAATTTTGGGTCGTTATGGTAAAACCAGTGACGCCTTGAATGTGGAAACTTATGAAACGTGGGATGCTATTCGAAGCCATGCGGTTTCAGGAAATGCCTTAGGCGGGAGTGGACTCGGTGCCTTTAGTGGCTTTTTAATGAACATTGCCCGTACCTTTGGTTCCCCTGCCTTTTCCCCTATTTTAGGCTCCCAAGCCATTTCAATACCGGGTACGAATTACTATGCACCCTTTAGTGGAGGGACGGGGATTGTCCCTGGTGGGCAGGCGTCCTTCGGACTGGCTCCGTGGTCAATGAATCCCGGTTTGCCCGCTTCAGGGGGAGCAGCACCTCTGAATTTCACGAATAGCTTAGGACCTTTGGGTGATTTTAGTCGTTTGGGGATTGGCAGTGGAGCCTTTGATTTCGGAGGCATTGGTGATTATTCATTTCCTGAAGACGCTTACATCGGTGGGGCAGCGGCTTCTATTACAGGGGGAGGACCCTTGGACTTTAATACGAGTATTACGGGCGGCCAAGTCGTCGGCGGGGCGAGCTTTAGCAATAGTTTTGGCGGGATTGGTGCCGCAGGCGGTTTGGCCGCGACGGGGGCTGGTTTGGCTTCAGGCTTGGGCTTGGGCCGAAATTGGCTAATGCCCACCGCTTCTGCCTTGTCAGGGGTCGGAGGTTTACTAACGACGCTGGGTCCCTTGTTTGGACCTGTGGGTTTAGCAGGCGTTGCAGCAGGCGGTGTGCTGAATGGGATTTCAGGAGCCATTTTAAATGGGTTTCAGCAAAGTAACCAACGTATTTTGGCGAATGCGGACACCGTCCTTGAAGAAAAGTTGAGTCATTTGGATGTGACCAAAAAAATGATTTCCGCTCAAACCACTTTACTTAAAAAGCAATTGAAAGAGGCGTATGACGAAGATAAAAAAGCCTTGGACAACATTTAGGAGCCTTTTTTACCCATGCCCCCTATTGAATGTTATTTCACTTTTAATTTTAAGTATTTAAAAGAAATTTATGATGCGATTCATCCGCTACGTATTCTGGCGAAAGGGGTTTATCTTGTTTTGTTTTTCCCTTTTTTCTTTGTGGGTTTTTTGCTTTTATTACGCTTGGTTTTTTTTGATACCCCGCCCTTTCCCTTTTTACAATTTTTATATGACGATTTTGAACGGATTACCAGTTTCTTTATTGTGGCCAATTTTATTATGAGCAGTTGTTTTGTATTTTTAAATCACTTAGAAGAACAATTTAAATCTCTTTACCTTGTCCAGTATTCTCGTGTGTCTGTTGATTTAGAAAAAAAGGAACTACTGTTTAACTGTAAGACTTATGCGCTTGCCACGATAGACGTGCAAATGCCCTTGTCGTTGATTGAAGTGGTAAGGTCGTCTCGATATTTTTTGATTTTGAGTCAGCAGGCGAAATACTACCCCAAGTACCTGTTTGTAAAGAAGAATCAAATCACTTACGCGGAGTTTGAACGCCTGCGAGAGGTAATTCCTTGTTTACAAAAGCTAAAACTTGACCCCGACGAATTCAAGCAGGAGAATCTTGAAAATGTCTAATCTTATCGAAGTAAACTTTGTGGTTGAAAAACCGTCTTTAAAAGAACTGATTTCTTATTTTCGCCGTTTCCCTTATTTTGATAATAAAGTCTTGCCTGTCTTGCTGTTTATGTATTTCTGCAGTGCAGGATATCTTGTCTTAGAAGACATTCGATATTTCATCGATATCGGGGCATTTAATTGGCATCTATTACAATTTTCGAGTCAAGTGAATATCATTGGATTAATCGCTGCCGTCGCCGTAATGTTTATTACAAAACTTACTGTCTATGGCTTGTGGAAGCGTGTGTATCTTAATGCGAAGTGTGCTTTGGTTTTCGATTTAAATACGGCTACGCTTTCCTTTGAAAATCAACATGAAAGTGGTACGCACCGCTCTGAAATGTCATTTCCCTTCTTTAATGATGCGGTCGCCTCTCCACATTTTATTTATTTAAGAAGTAATAAAAAGCTTGGTACGGTGATGCTTTTCCTCAAAAAAGAGGCGATCACCTACGCGGATTTTGAACGTTTGCAAGAGGCGATTCCTTGCTTGAAAAAGCTAAAGCTTGATCCCAAGGAATTCAAGCAGGAGCCTTTAACGGATGAATCTTGATATCTATTATGCCTTGAAGCGAAGCCTATGGTATAACAATCCTGTGAAATTATTGGTGGAACAAACGGGGCAATTACTCTGGGCGATGCTTTTGTATCCTAAAAATGTGTTGGATTTTAAACGCATGGCCACATTTTCGTCCCGTCGATTGAAAAAAGCATCCACACGTTACCGTCCTTTGGATGTAAAAATTTAGGGGTTTTTTACCTTATGATAAGGATTCAAAAAAGGTGGCCAGTTGTTTAGGGGCAAAACCAGCAAAGGTTTTACCATTACTGAGGCGTATCACGGGGCGCTTAATAAACGTGTATTCTTGGAGCATGTAATCCCTTAATTCGGTGGGAGTTAAGTCTTTTTCATGTAAGCCCCATTGCCGAAATTTCATCGCTCGTTTGGAAAATAAAGCCTCTACACCGCCCATGGATTCGATTAAGACGTCTAGCTCACTTGGCGAAAGCGGGGTGCTTTTCATATCGTGAATCTTGGTAAAGCTCACGCCTTGGGCTTCTAAAAAGGCTTTGGCTTTTTGACAGGTGGAACAATGGGGTAACCAATACAGTTCAGCACTTAGGGTCATCTATCGGTTCCTTTATCTTTCTTGAGGGCTATTTCTTTTTCTCCGCACCGATGAGTTCGCTGTCTAAACGAGGAATCAAGGGGCCTGTGGGGCGGACGGTATGGGGAAGCGTGGAGGAAAAACGTTCTGTGTCTAGGGCATTGAAATACTGAAAGTCACGGGCGTCAAAACCCAGTTGTGTCAGAATATCAGCGGACAAATTGGGAAGCAGTGGGGCGAATAAGATGGCCACAATTCTTAAGCTTTCTAAAATAGAATACATTAAATCCGCGAGGGCTTCGGTTTTGCCTGCTTTGTAGAGCGCCCAGGGCTCAAGGTCGTTAATGCTACGGTTGCCTAAGTCCACGCGTTCTAAGAGTAAGCTTGCCACCTTTTGAAAATCAAAGGCGCGATACGCCTCTTCAACGGATGCTTGTAAGGCATCAAAGGCTCTTAGGGCGTCTAAGGTCGTATTTGTCCTGTGGCCTTGGCAAGGGGGAAGATGACCTTCAAAATATTTCACCACCATACTCAGGGAACGATTGAGTAAGTTCCCCAAATTATTGGCTAAATCGGCATTGACTTTGAGCTTAAAATCGTGGATCGAAAAATTGCCATCTTGCCCAAAGGGGGTACAGGTGAGTAAGTAATAG
Source organism: Vampirovibrio sp. (assembly GCA_050916035.1). Classification (GTDB taxonomy): domain Bacteria; phylum Cyanobacteriota; class Vampirovibrionia; order Vampirovibrionales; family JAJTHC01; genus JAJTHC01. Next base: position 817,372 of record CP050876.1, read on the forward strand.
CGTAGGGTATCCGCATTGGGTAATTCGAAGGTTTCGGTAATTTCAAAAGGAGAAATGACATTGCCGAACGATTTAGAAATTTTGGCGTCTTCTAAGGTAATAAAGCCATGCGCAAAAACGAGTTTGGGCAAGGGAAGTTCCGCACTCATCAGTAGGGCAGGCCAATAAATCGCATGAAAGCGAAGAATGTCTTTCCCGATGATATGCACGGCATTTGCTTCGTTGCTGGGCGTTTTCCAAAAACGTTGATAGAGGGCGTCGTCATCACTTAAATAATTTAAGCCTGTTAAGTAGTTCGACAAGGCATCAATCCACACGTAAATGACTTGCTCAGGGTCATTGGGGACAGGAATACCCCATGTGACGGATTTCGTACTGCGAGAAACGCTAATATCCTGCAAATGTTCCAACATATTTAGCACTTCAGTTTTTCGAAACTGAGGCTGTACAAAATCAGGGTGTGCTTCAAAATAATCCAACAACGCTTGTTTATAACGACTTAAGCGAAAAAAGTAATTTTCTTCTAAAACGACTTGAGGCTTTTTTTTGTGAATGAGGCAGGCCCCTGTTTCATCCAAGTCGCGTTCCGTGAGAAAGGCCTCACAACCCGTGCAGTAATGCCCTTCATAACTCGCTTTGTAAATATCTCCTTTAGCGTGCATACGTTCCCATAATTGAGACACCACCGCATAGTGCTGGGCTTCGGTCGTGCGAATAAAACGGTCGTAGGCCACATCGCAATGCTGCCATAAGGCGGCAAAAGACTGAGACAACTCATCCACAAACGCCTTAGGGCTTTGGCCGTGTTGTGCTGCATTTTGTTCGACTTTAAGACCATGTTCATCCACCCCTGTTAAAAAATAGGTGGGAATTTGCATGGCTTTAAAGGCGCGGGCAATGGCATCGGTGGCCATTTTTTCATAGGCATGCCCCAAGTGTGGTTTCCCATTGACGTAATCAATAGCAGTGGTAATAAAAAGCGTTTCGGCAGTCATGGGAGCATCCTACACAATTAGATAGTATGAGGTTTATTCTTTCTTATCATAACAGAAAAAAGGGCTTCTGTTCTCTTTAGGAGACTTTTTCTTTGGGGTGTATTCATGGTATGCTAAAGGATATAAAGGCTATTGGGGAAGGGATCCGTGGTATGAGTAGCGCTACACAGCAATCGTCAGAAAATATCCTAATTTTTACGTTGCCTGATATTGGGGAAGGCGTTGCTGAAGGGGAAATTTTGGTTTGGTTGGCTGAAGAAGGTCAATTCATTGAGGAAGATCAAGCCTTGCTTGAAGTGATGACCGATAAAGTGACGGTGGAAATTCCGTCGCCTCGTTCAGGGATTTTAGTCAAAAAATATGCACAAGTAGGGGATGTCGTCCCTGTAGGAAGCCCCTTGGTGGATCTTCATTTTGGAGAAGGCTCCCCTGTCTTGTCTTCCGCAAGCGCGACGGTTTCTAAAGCGACGTCCGCTCCCGCCGTTGTGAGTCCTGTTGTGCAAGCCGTGGGGGAAGAAAAACCTCCTGCCTCCCCCTTGGAATCGGTATCCGTCCTGAAGGAGCCTTCTTCTTCAGCGGTGGTGTTGGCCGCGCCTGCCACCCGAAAATTGGCCAAACGTTTAGGTGTTCGCTTGGAAGAATTAACCGGTTCTGGGCCACAGGGGCGTATTACCCCTCAAGATGTTCAATCTGCTGTATCGCCATCCCCCCAATCGTCTTTTCTTACACGCGGGGGGGCCACGACGTTTTCTGTGCAAGACCTTCCTTATAGCGGTATTCGTAAAAAAATTGGACAGCGCCTACTCGCCAGTACGCAAGAAATTCCAAGCTTTGCCTATGTGGATGAAATCCGTATGGATAAAGTGGAAGCCCTTCGCCGAGACTTAAAAAACACGGCTACGGAAGCAGGAGTCAAGCTCACGCCCTTGACTTTTGTCTTAAAAGCCATTGCCTTGACCTTGCCTCAATTTCCACAACTTAATAGTCGCTTGAATGAAACGCAAACGCTAATTCATCAATTCCCCACGGTCAACTTGGGTTTGGCGGTGGACACTCCTACAGGGCTTGTGGTGCCTGTGATTCCTAATGCACAGACTTTACACCTGTTTGAACTGGCGAAAGTGGTTCAAGATTTAGGTCAACGGGCGCGTCAGGGGCAATTGAAAGCGTCTCACATGCAGGGGGGAACCTTTACGGTTTCCAGTATCGGCAGTATTGGCGGTGTCTTTGGTATTCCGATTATCAATGCGCCTGAAGTGGCTATTTTAGGCGTGAATCAGCTACGAAAAGTCCCTGTGGTCAATGAGTCAGATGCGATTGTGGTGGGGCAGGTCATGAATCTTTCCCTCAGTGCTGATCACCGTGTGGTCGATGGTGCCGATGCCGCGCGCTTTATCAATCAGGTTAAAGCGGTCCTTGAATCCCCAGTGCAACTGCTCTTATAGTTCTATTTAGGAGTCATTTCTTTTATCTCAACATCGTTTGTCGGTATTCTACCGCTTAAAAAATAATAGGCTTCCTCACCATACGACGACAAATTTTAAAGGTAGACGTTCACGCACTAAATCCGAGCGGGTGAGCGGATTGCGAATCCCCGAGTGATTTTGCGGACGTCCGACGTGAGCGAGTGGGGCAAGCGAAAAGGAAGAGAAGGGGGGAGGATTTTCAAGGAGGGGGGAAGAGAAGGAGAGCCGCAACAATTTCCTTCTTTTTCCCCTCTCCTTGAACGGATTTAGAGGTGTCGGAGACCTTTTTCCGTGAAAAGGTCTCTGACGTCACCAGCCCAAGAAAGAAGCGATACCTCTACGGCTTAGACTTCCAGTATGATGGTGAGGAGACTTAAAAAAGACTTTGTCTTTAGCGATTGAATTTGTTTTGAGTCGGTGCTAAGCCTTCAGAAATCCAAGATTCCACACAGGCGGTGCTCATTGGATACAAAGGCTCCAGTGCTTCTTTTTGCTTGGGGGAATAGGCTTGTAGGACAAAATCTTCCAACGCCATACCTTGAGGTTGCGGACCAATGCCTAAGCGCAAACGCGGAAACTGCTGTGCCCCGCCTAAGCTTTGAATAATATGTTTCATTCCATTTTGTCCACCCGCACTGCCTTTGGGGCGTATGCGTAAGCGCCCTAAGTCGAGGTTAATTTCATCCACCACCACAAGTATTTTTTCCAAGGGCAAGTCATAGACCTTGACCAAGGGGGCGACGGCTTGGCCAGATAAATTCATATACGTATACGGTTTCAACAGTAAAATACGTTCCCCATTAAATCGGCCTAGCCCGACTTGTGCGTGTAGCTTTTTATGAAATTTGAGAGGCACCTGCCAAGCCTTTGCCAAGACATCGACCGCTTGAAACCCTATATTGTGAGGGGTATCTTCATAGTCGCTTCCTGGATTTCCCAAACCCACCACCAAGCGATCAATCTGGAAGGGGAGTATGCCTCCCAATAAGGCCGTCAAACTCATGCTCCTGTGGATCTCCCTGATTTAAAGAAAACCCCTATTCTTAAAAAGAAAAGGGGTTCTAAGTAAAGTTTTACAAAAATAGTTAGGCTTCTTCCGTGGCTTGAATGTCGACCACGATTTTCGCTTCGACGTAAGAAGACAAACGGTAAGTCACATCGTAAGCGCCGACACGGTTTAAAGGACGCTCAATGCTTAAGTGACGACGGTCGACTTCAACCCCTGATTTTTCGCTCAAGATACGACCCAATTCTTTAGGCGTAATGGTTCCAAAGAGTTTACCTTCTTCACCGACGGTGGCTTTGAGTACCACGGGACTAATGGCTTCCACTTGTTTGGCAATGGCTTGATCTTCCGCCATACGCTTTTGAGCTTGACGCTCTTGCGTTTCTTGACGCGTTTTTTGGTGACGTATAGCCCCTTCAGACGCAAAAACAGCAAGATTACGAGGAAACAATAAGTTACGGGCATGTCCTTCAGACACACGAACCACTTGACCCGTTTCGCCTAAATTTTCAACAGGTTTTAATAAAATGACGTCCATGTGTATGCTCCATTCTTTCTAGTCTTTGGGATTTTACCATAAGTTTATTTGGTATTTTAGATCTCCAGAAGATATTATTTAACGTAAAATCTTCAAAACATCTATAACACTACATAATGGTATAGAATATCACAAACAAAAAAAATCAATAGTCCTTATGAAAAAAGGCGCTGCACGATTAATGTAGTTTATGTTAAAATGGTAAGATGAAATGTCCCAAATGCGGATGTGCCGACGCGACTAAAAATGGTACCATGAACCAAAAATAACGCTATAAATGCAAGCACTGTGGGTGCAATTACACGCAGTCTAAGTCCTACCGAATCCCCCTCAGTCAAAGGATTAAAGCCATTGAACTCTATTTAGAAGGGGTTGGATTTCGTGGCATAGAAAGGTTGACCGGTATTTCCCACAACACCGTGATTCAATGGGTGAAGCACTTAGCCACTGAAATAGAACGGCTGCGTCCTGAAGTAGAAGAGGCAGGCATAGATGTAGAGCTGGATGAAATGTGGCATTTTATCCAAAAAAAACTCAAAAATGCTGGGTCTGGTTGGCGTGGGACAGACAGCAAAAGCGATGCGTTGGAGTTGAGTTAGGCAGACGTAATACTCAAACAGGAAAAAGCTTATGGAAACAGTTGAACTTGTTTGAAGGTTCTACTGTGTTTACAGATTCCTTTCCTGCTTATGATTCTATTGTTGAAGGGGTTACGCATGTGGTTGGCAAGGCTTACACATGGGGTGTGGAGAGCTTAAAGAGTCGGGTACGGCATTATTTAGCCCGTTTTAGGCGAAAAACCTTTTGTTATTCTAGGTCTGAAGCGATGGTAAAAGCCCCCCTCTCCATCTTTTCCACCCCTGATTGGCAACGCTATCTATGTTAATTGTGCAACGCCGAAATAGGAATAAAGTGTTCCTAAATTTGAGTATTTTTTTGCTTGATAAAGAATTTTTTTTTGAGAGAATTAATACTGTGACCAATCAATGTAGATCAACCAACCCTTTAAGAGTCTTTAATATCATGCGTCTTTCTCTTTACTCTCCTTCAAATGTGCTTAGCCAAAATCGGCCCACCCCCCTTCAACGTATGGGTACTGTAGGGCCAGAAAATCAGCTATTAGAATCAGTGCTTTTGGAAACAGACCAATTGAATCAGCCTAAAGTCATGAGACTAGACCTTATACGGTAAGTTTTCTCAAATAAAGGATGGCACAACCGAGTTCCCAAAAGGCTTGCCAATGTTCTCGCTTTCGTTCATAGCGTAAAACTAGCTTCCGAAAACCTTCCAACCAAGCAAAGGTCCGCTCAATGGTCCACCGTCCTTTGTAAATATCAGGCTTGGGGGTCCTCACTTTTGGCTTGTTTTTGAACTGTCGCTTGGGAATCACAGGCGTTAATTTTTTGTGCCGTAACTGCCGACGAAGCCGCTTGCAATCATAGCCTTTATCTGCCACAATGTAGCTGTTGGCGGGGATTTCCGCTAAAATGTGACCGAAGGCATGTCGGTCATGCCGATTCCCTTTTTCAATATGAATCGCCTCAGGCAAGCCCGCTTCATTGGCAATGAGGCTTACTTTCGTGCCCTTTAATTTTCCTGCTCGTCCAACGCAATCGCCCTTTTTTTGCCGACTTAATCGTCGCATCGAGATAGTAGATTTCTTTGGTTTTTTCTTGAACTTCTTGCTTTTTTTGTTTGAATTGCTTGAATAATGCTTCAAAAAACCCTTCTTTTTGCCATACTTTAAACCGGTCAAACACCGTCATTTTAGGGGGAAAGCAAGGCGGAAGCTCTTCCCATCTGCAATTGGTGGATAAAACAAAGAGAATCGCTTCTAAAATTTCACGGTTTCGGGTTCTTGGTCTTCCCATTTTCTGCTTGGGAATATGGGGTTCAATGAGCGCCCATTGACTGTCAGTTAAGGGTTTATAGGCCATTTTCAAAGGTGTCCAAAACAAATAATAACACCCCTTATTTTAACACAAACTTACCGTATTGGTTCTAGGAATTAAAGATTTAGAAATAGTATACCACTCGTTTATACAGCAATATATTAAACTAAGTCAACAAAATCCAGCCTTAAAGTTTGAAGGATTAGAGGCGTTAGAAAGAAAATACGTCACGTCTTCCCCCCTGAAATTTAGTGAAACTCAAAATAATCAAAGGGCGCTTAAACAAAGCCATCAGGTATTATCCATCAATCTCACGGTTTTACAAGATGCGTACGCCTCAATGCGTATGATGTATCTTTTTCAGTCAGCAGATTTCAAAGAGGACATTTTCGAACGCTTTAATAATCGTGAGGAATTACTTCAAAGCATGATAAATCGCTTAATGTGTTAAGAAAACATGGCTATAAACTAAAATGTTCAGGCAATAAGGTCGCTAAATTTTGTGTTTTTGGGGTGCCTGTGGCGTCATAAAAGACAACCGTCGCGTGGGGAGACATCAACTCCATGAGTGCCTGCCGACACGCACCACACGGCGTAATGTGATGATGCGGCGTGTGCTGGGCATAAATGGCGACCGCTTGAATAGCGTCTCCTTGTAGGCCTTGTGAAATCCACGATACTAAGGCACTTCGCTCTGCACAAATGGTCAGACCAAAGCTCGCATTTTCGACATTGGCACCATGAACCACGCGCCCCGATTGAAGCAACAAAACGGCTCCTACGGGGAACTTACTATAAGGGGCATACGCCTTTTCACTCGCCATACGGGCTTCGCACAAGAGGTGTTCAGCATCTAGCATAAGCGTGGTACTTTCAAAGAATGACCTAAGCCACGGGAGAAGGAACGGCTTGAGTCGCCCCTTCTACCAGTTTGTCTGAAATATAACGGGGAAATTGACGCCCACGTTCAGACATAAAGCGTTCATAGCTTTTAACCCCAAACGTTTCAATCACGTGCTGTTCAACAAAGTCAATGTCAAAAGGCTTACAACTAAAAATATCAAAGAAGAAGTAATCTTTTTCTACAAAAGAATGAAAGGTTAAGTGAGATTCAGCGATAATGACGACCCCTGTAATGCCTTTGTCTTCAGGCACTAAACCGCTATAAGGAAAGACATAAGGGGGGATGATTTTAGTCATACCGATGCGTTCAGGTAACTCATCTAAAAAAGACTGTACCAACGCCAAGTCTGAAATTTTTGCAATGTCGCATTCACGACAATCTAACATAAGGTGAGGGCCAAAGCCCTGTTCAATAATGGCCATTTAAAAATCCTTTACCAATTAAGCGAAAGTTGTTAAGTGATTTGACGGTCTTAGGCTTTGCCTGAAGAGGCTCCTTCTTTCGCGGAGCGAAGGGGGTGAATATGGTCAAAATCAACTTGTCGCATCATAGGGCTACCCACTTGCTTAGCGGGGTGACGCATCATTTTCCCTGTCACGGGATTCATTAAGCCACGGGCAAATTCAAGGTAATTGGATTCACTGGCTTTAAATTGGTCTTGTAAGTAATTAAAAGCCAAGGCAGGGTCACATTGATCCCCACAAGTATATAAGTCTACAGAGGCATAACCATATTCAGGCCATGTATGAATCGTTAAATGGGATTCAGCAATAACAATGACACCGCTTACCCCATACGGGTTAAAATGATGAAAACAACTTTGTACGATGGTTGCACCACACGCCACAGCGGCTTCTTTCATAAGCTGTTCAACCAAGGCATTATTATTTAATACATTGGGAGTACAGTCAAAAAACTCAGCCAGTAAATGGCGTCCCAAATTAGGAGCAGGTTTGGCGAAGTTCTGATGCTTAGCAGGGTCTAAGCTAGAGTCCAAGGGGCTTTGCAAGGGATCTTGCAAGTCTAAAGATGTGTTCAATTCAAATTTCCCTTTACATGATTTATACAGTAACGCTAAGTAAATAAGGCATGAAAACTCATACAATTTCCTTAAAAGCAGACGCTTTTGATGAGGTGTAACAACGTCAGGGTTTAAGTGACTGACTCACTATTCGACACTTTTGCTTAAAACTACAGTCCATTTTAAACTTTTAACATCATACGGAGCTGAAAAAACAAAGGCAAGCCTTTTTCTATAGAATCCCACCATCTGATGTGCTAAAACCAAGGTTTAATTAAACATATCTGAAATCGATTGGGATTCGTGAATACGGCAAATGGCTTCACCCAGTAAGCTTGCGATCGACAATTGCTTAATTTTGTCGACGTCTTTGGCTTCTTCACTCAGGGGGATACTATTGGTAACAATGACTTCTTTAATAGAAGAATTTGCCAAGCGTTGAACCGCAGGACCACTAAAAACAGGGTGAGCCGCCATCACGTAAACATCATGCGCCCCGTTTTGAATCAATAATTCGGCACCACTACAAATAGTCCCTGCCGTGTCAATCATGTCATCAATTAAAATACAGCTACGGCCTTGGACTTCTCCAATAATATTATACACTTCCGCAACGTTGTGAGCGGAGCGTCGTTTGTCGATAATGGCAATCGGGCATTCCAGCTTTTTCGCAAAAACGCGGGCGCGTTCTACACCGCCTGCATCAGGGCTCACCACCACGGGGTTCACTAAATTACGACTACGAATATAACTCAGCAAGACAGGCGTGGCATGCAAGTGGTCCGTAATAATATTGAAAAATCCCTGTAGCTGGCCCGTGTGCAGATCCATCGCCACCACGCGATTGGCCCCTGCGGTGGAAATTAAATCAGCTACCAATTTAGCAGAAATAGGTTCACGGCCTGCATTTTTACGGTCTTGGCGAGCGTAACCATAATAAGGAATAATGGCGGTAATGGATTTGGCAGACGCACGTTTTAAGGCGTCAATCATTAATAATAATTCCATAATATTGTTATTGGTGGGTCCACAAGTGGGCTGTACAATATAGACGTCTTCTCCACGCACGCTTTCTTCAATACGCACGTATAATTCACCGTCGCTAAAGTTTTTAATTTGCACAGGGGAGACATACGTGTCTAAATAATGCGCAATTTCTTTGGCGAGTTCAGGATTCGCACGCCCTGTTACCAGTTTAATATGCTGATTTTCTTCATGAATAGAGCTGAGCTTAAGTTCAGGAAGGGAAAGTTCTATGGCCATCAGGGTGCATCCTTTAAAGTTAGGGTGGGCGTTAGGGTGTGGGCATGGGGCTTGAATAATTTTTAACGTAAAAGATTCAAGACTTGTCCAGTATTTTTACACAAAGTGATTTAAAGTTCAATCCTGTGTAAAGGGCTTGGAATGGCATAAAACCCCCAGCATCTTTTTTTGTGCCTTAAGAAGGCGTGTGATATTTTGAGGGGGAAAGATCATTTAAAAAAGCGATTATTTCTTTGTGTGAACGATACGGATCCATCAAATGCCCTTGCCCATTGAGCGAATACCATTGTTTTTGAGACGACTTCGCGACCGCATACAATTTTTCAGACAAAACACTGGGAATCACGGGATCTTCTACAAAGGCGGTGACAAACAAAGGGGTATTGAGCGTGGCCAGTATTTGATCGTTGTTCCATGGGGAAAGGGCGTGATTTTGAACAGGAAGCCACCCTGCTAAAATGCCAATTTTTTTACGAATCAAATCAGCAAAATTATTCATGGGGGAATGTAAAATAAGCGCTTTGTAAGGGCCTTCTTTGGCCAAGTGAACACTCACATTAGAACCCAAGGAATGCCCGACTAAAACTTGTTCCGTCGTTGGCACTTTTTTCTTGTTCACTAAGAAGCGACTCACGCCTTGCCCTGCTGTAATGAGGGAGGCTTGAGTAGCAGTCCCTTGGGTCGTGCCAAAGCCAGGATACTCATAGGCAACGACTCCATAACCATGCTTCATAAAGCCTTCATAATCGGCCATAGATTCTAAAGACTGGGCATTGCCGTGTGACACTAAAAAAGTGGGTTTGCCGTCTTTGGCGGGATGAAACCATGCTCGTGTGGATTGATTATTTTCTAATGGAATCTGATGTGATTCCAAGTGAGGGAATTGTTTTTGCAAGCTTAAAAATTCATCTGCTAAGCGTTGGACATCCTTAGAAACGCAAAAGTCTTTGCTCCCGACATATAAAGTATTTTCTTCAATACGTTGCCAAATCGATTTAGGAAGCAAATGAAGGAGGAGTCGTGGTGCAAGGGCAAGAGCAGCAAGCGTGCCGACTCCCCAAGCCAATTTACCCCTCACAGTGTTGGAACTCTCTTTTTTTGAAGGCGGGGAAGCCTCGACGGGGCTTGAACGTGCTTGTTGTAAGGGGACGCCAAGCGCCTGCGAACCGACACGCTGAATACTTAAACCCATCATTACATTAAACCTTATTCAAATTGAGAAATAAAATAAGAGAATGCTCCATGTGTAAACAGTGTGCCTGAATAACAGAAGCCAATCATACTCCTATCCGCATTAAAATCTATGCATTTATTTTTGTGCCTTTTACACGTTTTGTAAAGAGCTTCACGCGGAAACAGCGGTAATGTAAAAAAAATCACTTTATCCATAAAGATTGTTTTATTATTTTTAATCACGTTTTAATAGACCTTACACGGTTAGTTTTCTCAAATGCAGGATGGCACAACCGAGTTCCCAAAAGGCTTGCCAATGTTCTTGCTTTCGTTCATCGCGTAAAACTAGCTTCCGAAAACCCTCCAGCCAAGCAAAGGTTCGCTCAATGGTCCACCGTCCTTTATACATTCCCCCTCTCGTGAGCCTCACTTCCCAAGGAGAGGGAACAGGGAAAAGCCGTGCTTTACAGGGGGGGGCTTGCTAAAATAAAGCAATACCCCAACAAAAAAGGACACGCCGATGAACGCCTTGCAACTCAAAAGCCTAGCCCTTGTGGTGTTACTGTTGCTAGCCCCCCTTGCACGCCTTTGCCCAAAGCGCCCAAGAAGCGTTTGATAGGGCTTTGAGTGAAGAGAAAAAAGGAAATAAAAGCCAAGCTATTCAATATTACACTCAAGCTATCCAGCTTGATCCACACTGTCCTAGATCCTACAATAACCGAGGAACTTTGAAGCGTAAATTGGGTGACAATACTGGAGAAAATCAAGATTTCAATACTGCTATTAAGATGAATCCTCGTTTTGGGCACCCTTACTATAATCGAGGTATTTTGAAAACTTTATTAGGGAATGAAAATGAGGCACTTGCTGATTTTGATAAAGCTAAGCAATTGTATCTCAATGAAGGTGATAAGGAAGGCTATAATAATGCTATAAAAGCCAAGAAATGGGCGAGTGACTGCTTCACTTCACAAGGCAAATAAGATGCCCCTTACCCTGACTGTTACCCACCATGCCCCCAGGATCGTTGGCCAAGCCACGGCGTCAGGTCCTGCTGGTGTCGCCGTTATTCGCCTAAGTGGGCAACAGTCGTGGGCGATTGCGACAAAATAAAGCCAAGCTCGCCACCGCCTGCGAGGTTCCCCCAGTAGATGCCACAGGAGCAGACAAGGAAGTCGAAGACAAAGAAGTCGAGAAGGGAGCCGTTAAAAGACGCAGGAGAGAAAAAATCCTCAATGATTAAACGCGATCAACCCTGAATGCATTCATATTTAATATGCATTGTAGAGTATAAAGTTTTTCTGTTAAGCCCTGATTAAAAAACCATAGCCTTCATTTTGAGCTGGTCGCTCGTCAGAGACCTTTGAATCCGTTCAAGGGGGGACGGGATAGGACGCATTGCGTGTCTCCTCCCCTTCGTCCCCCCTGAATCCCCACCTCCTCGCATCATATACACCCACGACGTCCGCAAAATGTCTCGGATGCCTCGCATTTAGTGCCTTGACGTCTGCTTTGAAAATACACCCACCGTTTGGTGAGAGAGCATAAAAAAAGGGTTTAAGTCTCATGCTCTAGTTATCCCGACACGTATAATGCCAGCAAAATCACCCTAAAAAATGCTGAGCTGAGGGTGGTCTTCCGCCATGCCCGACAACGTCGCACGACGCTGGCGTAGTTGATGATTCGCCATTTTTTGCATCTCATTCAAACGCTGTGTGGCCTGATACAGCACCCGAGTCGGTAAGCCCGCCATTTTCGCCACTTGAATGCCATAACTTTTTTGTGCAGCCCCTGCTTCCACACGGTGTAAAAATACCAGTTGACCGTCTTGTTCGGCCACCACCATGCGCACATTTTTAACGAATTCAGGGTGGGCCACTTCCAACACATTGAGTTCATGGTAATGGGTGGCAAACAAGGTTCTGGCTCCCACCGATTCAACCAAATGCTCGACCACGCTCCACGCAATGGCCACCCCGTCGTAGGTGCTGGTGCCTCGGCCGACTTCATCCAAAATAACCAAAGAGCGTGCGGTGGCGGTATTTAAAATTTCCGCCGTTTCAGACATTTCCACCATAAACGTCGACTGCCCCGCAGAAACGTTGTCCATCGCACCGATCCGCGTAAAAATCGCATCCACCAAACCAATGGTCGCCTGACGTGCAGGAACATAGCAACCGATATGCGCCATGAGTACACATAATGCCACTTGGCGCATGTACGTCGATTTCCCCGCCATGTTTGGCCCCGTAATAATTTCAATTTGAGGATAGTCTGCTGCGCTTGAAGCGACTTGTCCTTGCAAATACGTGGGATTCGCCACAAAGCTCCCTGTGGGCAAATACTGTTCAATCACGGGGTGGCGCACGGCTTGAAGGGCTAAAACAGGCGTTTCTACCAAGTTAGGCCGTGTGTAGCCCTGCGTTTGGGCCACTTCCGCAAAGGATTGTAAGACATCTAAGCAGGCCAAACGATGGGCCACTTCTTTTAAAGCCACCGCATAAGGCAGTAATTGTTGTCTTAACTGTAAAAATAGGCTACTTTCAAGGGCTAATAGGCGCCCTTCGGCTTCTAAAACGGCGTGTTCATGTGCTTTAAGTTCGGGGGTGATAAAGCGTGTGGCATGACTTAAGGCTTGTTTTTGCTGATAATGAGCAGGCACCGCCGCGACAGAGGCCTTACTCACTTCAATAAAGTAACCCGTCGCTGCGGTAGACTGCACCTTTAAATGCTTAATGCCTGTGATTTCTCGTTCTTGGGCTTCAAAGGCTTCTAACCATGACGCTTGATTCTGTACCACATCTCGGACCTGATCCAATTCAGGACTAAATCCCGCGCGAATAATACCCCCTTCTTTTAAGTGAATCGGTAGTTCGTCTTGCAAGGCATTTTCCATTAAGGCCAAGGCCTGCCCCAATTCAGGCGGAAATGCCTTTAAGCGCTCCAAATAAAACGCGGAACTGCGTAAAACGGCTTGACTCACCCGTGGGAGCATTTTTAAAGAACTCATCAAGGCGCTTAAGTCTCTAGGCATGGCAGAGAGATTCAAGACACGCGTGGCCAAGCGTTCTAAATCATACACATTAGGCAGTAATTGACGCAGTAATTGACGGACGTGGGGTTGCTCTACTAGGTCTTCAACCGCATCCAGCCGACTTTCAAGTTCAGGCAAGTGATGAACCGGACAACCCACCCATTCCTTTAAAAGGCGTTGGCCCATCGGCGTCATACAACGGTTCAACAAGTGGTACAGAGACCCTTTCGCGTTCGCGTCTTTGGAAGTGGTCAATAATTCTAAATGACGACGCGCATTGGCGGACAAACGCACGTGTTGATCCGCATACAAACGTTGCAAGCCATCAAAATGAACAGGTTTTTCTAAAAAACTATAATTTAGATAATGGACGATCATGCCACAAGCTTGAATTAACGCCGAATCACTTTCATAAAGGCCAAAGCCTTCTAAGCTTTGCACCTTGAGAAACTCACAGACGCGTCGCGACACCCCCGCATGAAAGATGACGTCTTTCGCCAAAGGGGTACAGGGTGCATAGGCTTGTAATTCTGCAGGCAGCTCCGCCACCCAACGCCCAGGAATTCCAGGGATTTCCGATTTTTCAAGCACCCCTTGCACCAGTATTTCTTCAGGCGCTAAACGTTCGAGTTCTCCTAGTAATTGCGAATAAGTTACGGTACTGACATAAAAACGCCCCGTGCTAATATCCGCATACGCAAGTGCGCAAGGGGCATGAAGTGAATCCAATCCCCCCACTTTGAAGCCCTTGGGCAGTAAGACGGCCGCTAAATAATGCGCACGATGAGCAGCCAATTGTTGAGGCTCACTGACGGTGCCTGCAGACAACACACGGACCACTTCGCGCCTGACCAAGCCCTTGGCCATCGCAGGGTCTTCCATCTGTTCACAAATCGCGAGTTTAAAGCCTGCATTTAATAAGCGAGGCACGTAAACATCAATCGATTTAACAGGCACCCCCGCCATCGGCACTTTGCCTAAGCCCCCGCAATCTTTACCCGTTAGGGTTAATTCTAAATGTCGTGCCATTAAGACGGCATCTTCAAAAAAGCTTTCGTAAAAGTCCCCCATGCGGTAAAGCAAAATCAAGTCGCTATACTGCGTTTTCAAGTCCAAGAATTGGCGCATCATGGGGGTGGCCTCTGCGGGATTGGCATGATAGGTAAAGACCGTCCCGTAACGTTCCAAGCCTTCAAGGGAAATATGCTGAGGCTGATACGGCGAGGCATACGGAGATGGAGGAGGGGAAAACTCAGACGAGCAGGTAGCGTGCATGAGAAGCGATGTTCTTTCTCCATTGAAAGGCTTTAATCTAAAGGCAACGCGGATAGAATCAAAAAATGATGTAGCGAATAATACCCCTCTAGTCTAACGGTGCCACGCTCAGGGCGCAAGTCTTTCTCCTGAAGCGTTACATTCGTCCATTGTGTAGAGGCTTAAGCCTATTCATATTGGTCAGGCTTTTCACGGAGCTTAGCGCGTTGTACTGAGTGCTGCTTTGGCAAACTGGCAGGCCAAGGGTTCATCCGTTTCCAGTAAATCCTGTGGGGTACCTTGCCAATGAATGACCCCTTTATTGAGCAAAATTACGCGGTCCGCCGTGCGACAAATGGTTGAAATCGTGTGTGTCACGACCACACTGGCCGCTTGAAGCTGGCGAGTCAGTAGGTTCATATAATCTTCCAAATCGTGAGACGCCACAGGATCTAAGCCACTGGTGGGTTCATCGTATAAAATGATACGAGGGTTCCCGATAATCCCCCGTGCAAAACTCACCCGTTTTTGCATGCCCCCACTGAGTTCATTGGGGTATTTACTGGTGACATCCTTCAGACCTACCATTTCAAGCTTTTCAAAGACCAAGCGTTCCACTTCTTTGGCGGGGAGTTTTTTAAATTTTTTACGAGGCTCAGGCGCATCGGGGGCTTCGACTAAGGCAAAGGCGATATTGTCAAAGACCGTCATTGAGTCAAATAAGGCCGAATACTGAAAAATCAACGTGAAATTGGGGTCATTCATTTCAATGGAGCCTGAACTAGGATGCTCTAATCCCGCAATACAATTTAATAAGGTGGACTTACCACAGCCACTGGTGCCAATAATGGCGACCGTTTCATTGGGGTAGATATCAAAACTCACATCCTTCAAGACCCAAGGCCCCGTCTCGGTAAAGCGTTTATAGAGATTACGAACTTGAATCAGCGGTTCGCTCTTCGGGGGGGAGGCATTCAAGGTAGGATTCAAAAGGTTCTGCACCTCATCTTATTTTAGTTAAAATGATTTTAACACAAAAGCCGTCTCACGCCGAGCGTTGACTTTATGTTATAGTAGCAAAATGTTGAAATATTTACGTGAACTTCTCAATCAAAAGCCCCGCTTATGGCGCATCGTGGGGTTAATCCTCGTGGGTGTTTTACTTGCCGTGGGGGTAGGTGGGTTCCTCCAAAAGTCAGCGTCTCCTTCATTAAACTGGCCCACCGACAACATCTTAACCTTGAACCTAGGGAAAGAACCGCCTACGCTGGATCCTTTACGTAATACAGACAGCACCAGTGGGCGGGTCATTCATGAATTGATGCGAGGCTTAACGGATTTTAATGCTCAGGCCAAAATTACTCCTGAACTTGCCAAAAGCTGGACGCTATCCCCTGACGGGAAACGTTATACCTTTCAGCTTCGTCCCAATATCCGCTGGAGTGACGGTAAGCCCATTACGGCAGGGGATTTTATCTATGCGTGGAAGCGCGTTCTCACCCAAGCCAACGGCTCGGCGTATGCCTTTTTTTTATTCCCCATTTTAAATGCCCAAGCGTATTATGAGGGAAGCCTTCACGATTTTTCGAAAGTCGGTATTCATAGTCCCAACCCCCACACCTTGGTCATTACCCTGAGTGAGGCGAATGTTTTTTTCCCTGCGATGTTGGCCTTTCCTGTTGCGGTGCCGCTTCGTCAAGACAATGTCGAAAAAGAGGGGCCTCAGTTTACGGAAGCAGGGCGTTATATTACCAATGGGCCTTTTCAATTGAAAAAATGGGAGCATGATAGCCGCCTTATTTTAACACCCAACCCGTATTATTGGGATCATCAAGCCCGTGTTCGCCCTACCTTACAATTTGAAATGATTCCGGATCAAAACACCGCCTTAACCCTCTTTGAACAAGGCGTCTTGGATATGGCGGATTCAGGCACGGTGATTTCAAATTTTGAATACGCCCGTTATGCCCAAGACCCTCGCGCCAAAGAAGTCGGCATTAGTTTTATTCAATATTTAGGATTTAATACTGAAAAAGCACCTTTTGATTCGCCTGACTTACGCCGTGCCTTTTGCCAATGTATTCAACGAGAAGACTTCCCCATTCTTTTAAAAAGTGGAGAAACCCCCATTAAAAGCTTTGTCACCCCCAATTTATTTGGAGCCAACCCACGGCTCGGGCATGATTTTAATCCAACAGCTGCCAACGCCACGTGGGACAAATATCTTCAAACGCATCCTGATTTTAAGATGCCTCCCTTAAGCTTTACCAATGATTATGGGGTCCGCAAAATTGCTGAAATTATAAAATTTCATGCGCAGGAAAGCTTCGGCATGAGTCCCCCCTTACAAACGTTGGATTGGAAAGTGTATTTGTCTCGTTTGACTTATGACACGCCTCCCTTCTTTTTGCTCACGTGGTTTGTCGACTACCCCGATGCGGATAGTTTTTTAGGGCTCTTTCATAGTAGTAATGGGAATAATCACACGGGTTGGACCTCTAAGCGCTATGACACCCTGATTGAAGCGGCTCGACGCCTGCCCAATACCCCTGCTCGTCAAGCCCTCTATAATGAAGCACAAACTCTTTTACTCAATCAAGACACTGTTATTTGCCCCCTATTTACACGTCGAAAATTATGGTTGAATCAAGCGTGGGTTGAAGGACTCAGCTTTAACAGTATGAATGACTTGGTACTGGAAAATGTCCGCCTTAAAAAGCAAGCCTCTTCGCCAACACCTTCAACAGAAAAACCTTAATGGCATTGAAAGCCTGACGCCGTGTGTAAATTCTTTAAATCATCCAAAAGCCACTGCATCGGTTTTTTTGCTTTTTCATTGCCGTGAAAGACATCCTTCTTCACCAAGGGGAATTCAGGATAACGATAATGCCCCAAGTCCACATGATCTAAATCGTCAAAAAATCGCCCCCCGCAAATATCCCACAATTGAGGATAGGCACCGATATATTCCGTATAAGGGGTGTCCCTCACGGGTAAATAAAAGAGGGAACTTGCAGGAATGACGCCATCATTAAAGCGATAGGGGTGACCATGGCCCAAGGGATAGGACTTGGGTTTCTTCCAATAGGGTACATTGGCCACAGGAAGTTGAGCCATTTGACGACCCATAAAATCTAAAGTACGATGGACGCTCGGCACATAGGTGGGGACGACACTCCCTAAAACCAAGTTATTGATTCGCGATACCGTTCCAAACACGGTGAGGTCATCCTTCACTAAGCCTTCTTTTCCATGTTCACTATACTGTGATTTTAGGTAACTCGCGTAAACCAGTAGTTTGGATTTAAAGACACGCAGGGCAGGCGTCTCACTTTCTTTCCAGCGAGGGAGATTGGGACTTAAGGGCAAGGCTTCACGTGGGAGCAGTCCTAAAACCGCGTTGGGTTGACTAGACTGGGGCTTAGAGCCGTCAAAATTAACAAAGGCCATGCCGTCCACCAAGTTGGACTTACTTTTAAGGTATAAAGTATAAATTAGTTCATCCCAGCCACGGCGTAAGGGAGAATAATGGGTGAAATGTTGCCCTAACCAATTTTTGTCAAATAAAGGGGAGCCGTGATAAGGCACACTCATCCCAAAGACCGTATCAATATGTTCTAGCAAAGCGGGTTCTTCAATCAGCGCATCTCTTGCAATAAGGCCCCCCAAGCTGTATGACAATAAAACAATTTTAGCCTGAGAGTGAGTCGTCGTGTCTAAAAAATCACGTAAGGCATGACGAAACGCAAGCGTAGGCACTTCCACATTTACAGTTGAATCATATAAAAAGACATAGACTTTATATTTCTTTTGAAGGACGGGTTCCGCTTGCCAAGCGTGATAAAATTTCTTCCACCACGGA
Source organism: Vampirovibrio sp. (assembly GCA_050916035.1). Lineage (GTDB taxonomy): Bacteria > Cyanobacteriota > Vampirovibrionia > Vampirovibrionales > JAJTHC01 > JAJTHC01. Next base: position 835,780 of record CP050876.1, read on the forward strand.
TTGCCTTGAGATTCCTGCGCACGGCCAGGTAGAATAATCAGAGGGGCACGCTCACCCAGTGGGGTTTCATCAAAGGGATATAAGTGATTCATCGGAAGCGTGTGGTGTGGGCTTTTTAAAGGAGAAATCGCGGCTGTTACCTTGGGCAAGAGCATCGGCATCGCCAGCATCATCAAAAAACAGGCCATTAAAAAAGCAAGATATTGGGTTTTCATTCGTCACTCATCTCATTTATTTCAAAGTGTTCAAAGTGGATTATTTCTCGCTAGACCAAGACGGCATCCCCAAGGGAATGTAATTTGGCATAAGCCCCTTGGCGTTCTAACAAATCTGTATGGGAGCCCATTTCAACAATTTCACCATGGTTCATCACCACAATCACATCACAGTGTTGAATGGTACTAAGTCGGTGGGCAATAACAATCACGGTACGGTCTTTCATGAGTCCTTCAATGGCTTTTTGTACCATCCGTTCGCTTTCGTTGTCTAAAGCGGATGTTGCTTCATCCAAGACCAAAATGGGGGCATTTCTCAAAAAGGCGCGGGCAATGGCCAAGCGTTGACGTTGCCCTCCAGAAAGCATCACCCCGCGCTCACCCACGGTGGTATTCAGTCCTTCAGGCATTTGATTCTGTACCACATCAAACAAGTAGGCATGTTGAAGCGCCTGATTTAAGTCCGCTTCGCTCGCGTCAGGCTTGGCAATGAGCAGGTTGTCTCGAATCGTGCCACAAAAAATGAAATTGTCTTGAAAAACAGCGGTAATCAATTGACGAAAAGCCGTTTCTTCAATGTCATGAATCGGGGTTGCATCCAATACGATTTGACCTGCGCTTGGATCATAAAGCCTTAATAACAAGTGTGCCAAGGTCGATTTACCACTTCCAGAACCCCCTACCAAGGCCACGCTATGGCCTTTTTGAATATGAAGACTCACGTTTTTTAAGACCACAGGTAAATCGTGACGATACTGAAAAGACAGATTTTCAATACGAATGCCTGTGTCTAAGTTTAGTTTAGGAAGATTCCCATAAGGCAAAGATTTCAAAACACGCTCTAATCGATTAAAGACACGTTCCAAAGATAAAAAAGCCAAGTGAAATTGAGTCGATGAATTCCCTAAGCTTTTAATCGGTGTATAAAGCAAAATTAAAGAGGTAATAAAAGCCGCAAATCCCCCTGCCGTCAGGCTCCCTTCGCGAATAAGTAAGGAGCCATAAAATAATACCAAGCCAATTCCTAAGCCAGCAATACTGTGCATCATGGGGGTCAGCACTCCTGACACTTGCGCCATACGAATACTAATATGACGAACTTTTTTCAAGGCACACTCTAATAAATCCGCTTGATGCTCATGCAAATGAAAGAGTTTGATAATACGGTTGCCTTGTAAGACTTCCGTATAATGCGTCGCAAGTTGACCAGAGGCATCTAAGGAAGCTTCACTAATCCGTTTTAAAAATCGTCGAGAAAAAGCAATCGGTATGACAATGGTGCCTAAAACACTTAAGGCCACCAATGCCAATGGGGGGGAAAGCCCCAACAAGGTGAGTGACAACCCCAAAATGCTAAAGAGGCGAATAACCGAGGTTTTTAAAATATCGGTCAGCCCTTGCGTGGCGTTGTCCGCGTCCCCTGCAAAATGAGCCAAGACTTCCCCTGTAGAAGACCGGTCATACCATGCTGTTTCATAATGAAGCAACTTGGTGAATAAATCATGCTTAAGTCGCTGGTTAATATCCACGCGTACCATGGTATTGGTGAGATTGGCCGTATAGTTAAAGATGCCTTGAACCAACGTAAACAGGACAATCCCCACAGGAATATAGATAGCCTGTTGAATTAGATTAATTTGAGACAAGGCCGTTTGATAAGGGCTTAACACCGCCAAAAAAGGAGAAACCCACGCGGGTAGAGACTGAAATACGGCCCATAAACTTTTTTGTTCAAAGAGGGTATCCATAAAAAGTTTGATGGCCAAGGGCATCATCGCATCTAAAATACCCACCATAATCGCACAGCCCATCGCCACTAAAAAAAGTGGGAAAGAGGGTGACACATAAGGCCATAAACGCTTGTAGTCCTGCAAAAATATGAGTGAGGTCTTAAAGAAAATGCCAAATTTATTCATGCCCATTATCCCTATTATACGAATCACTCAGGTGAGTTTTAAAGCCTTATTTGAAATTTTTGTCACCCAAGCAAATATGCGCCCCACGTGCAGCATGCACCAAGTCACTATTTTGGTTGACAAAATTATACTCGCTAATCGCTTGTTCCAAAGGCACCGAAATAACGGTATGGTTATGATAAGCCGCCATTTTACCAAATTCTTTTTGTAAGACCATTTCAGCGGCTTTTACCCCAAATTGCGTCGATAAAATACGGTCATATGCACAAGGGGTGCCGCCTCGTTGAAGATGTCCTAAAATCATGACACGACTATCGACATCTAAACGTTTCTTAAGTTCTTCATTCAATTGATGACCCACGCCACCATACAATACATTTTGGTAACCCACTTCATTAGAGGCCTTACTGACGACATCGCCATCTCTCGCTTTGGCCCCTTCTGCAATGACCACAATGGCGAAACCTTCTTTTTCCATTTGAGATTTAATTTTTTCGGCCACCCCGTCTAAACTATAGGGAATTTCTGGGATCAAAGCCACGTCCGCTCCCCCCGCGATTGCAGAAGACAGGGCGATCCAACCCGCGTGGCGTCCCATCACTTCCAAAATCATCAAGCGGTTATGAGAAGAGGCGGTCGTCACCAAACGGTCTACCGCTTCTGTGGCAATTTCAACGGCGGTTTGAAACCCAAAGGTCACATCGGTCGCAGAAAGGTCGTTGTCAATGGTTTTAGGCACCCCTACCATATTAATACCGCGTTGTTGCAATTTGTAAGCGATATCCATAGATCCTTCACCACCAATGGAAATAATGGCTTCAACGCCCAGTTTGTCGAGGCGTTCTCTCATTTCTTCCACACGATCTTCCGTGTGCCAGCTTCCGTCCGCATCCACAACAGGCCAAGCCAAAGGCCCGCCTTTATTGGTGGTTTTTAAAATCGTGCCGCCTCGAATATGAATACCACTCACCGCCGCATCATCGAGTAGCATCACTTCCATGGGGTCTTTTAATATGCCGTTAAAGGCTTCCATACTGCCTAAAACTTCCCATTCTTCTTCCGCAGAAAAACGCTTAACGATGGCTCGAATAACGGCGTTTAATCCAGGACAATCTCCACCGCCTGTGGCAACCAATACACGACGTTTCTGCACAAGTAAATCTCCTAAATGCTTTAAATATGAACTCGAATCTTCGGAACGTTGTTTGAAAAACAACGGGAAGCATCCTCATAATAGATGTATCTATTTGAACACAGACAACCCAATTAGGCAAGTCACTGGATTCAAGCATGAATAGAAGCGGGCAACGATCGCTTTTTCAATGGCTGTTCAGCGGAAGCAGAATCTTTGAGCGCTTTGATGTCTTCTTTTAAGCCTTCTTTGGTCATATGATTACTGAACGCGACGACCCCTGTCCCAAATAATAAATTGGCCAAATAAATACCCACATAGGTTTTGGCCCCACGCAAGGCTATTTTTTCAATGGCTTTGGTCGACTGCTTTTGCTTAAACGCTTCTTCCATGGCGGAGCGAATGTTGACGTGGCCCTTATTGAACAATTTCATGCATAAGGGGGTGAAAATAAACATTGCCGTAAAAAATCCACTTTGTCTTACTGCGGCCTCTTTCTTTTCACGAATGCTTCGTGCATTGGTCACTTCTCCTACATCTAAAAAGAAGTCAATCAACGCCAAGGAAGGTAAGGCAATTAAAGGGACATTCTTTAAAAAAGGAACCACCTTACTATAATTGTAATCAAAGTGAGGCGCCATTTGACGCAATTTTTTCTGAATCCATGGGGGGGTTTCATTCGTAGACATCATCGCCTTTTGCAAGGACTTGCCGAATAAAAAGGGGAGTGTCATCGCACTGCCAATCGTTAAATAAGACGCCAAATGGGGCAAACCTTTAGGCTTTTCACCTTGTTCTTTTTTGTAAAGTAAATTCAGGTCTTTTTGGCTGGCGAGTTCTTTTTCCCCTGTAAATTGATTATCTCCTGTGAGTAAGCGCCCAAATAAAATTTTGATTAAGCCCACACTCGCCAGTAAGCCCCCTTCAATCGCCAAATCAGTAGAAAAATGATTGCCCTTGGCTTTTAATACGGCAAGGCGGAGTGCTTCATTGGCATGCTGTTTCAAATGGGGCAGTTCTTGGGCAATACTCGCTTGAAAGGTCGGAGTATCCAACAATTTTTTGTAATTGAGTTGGAATAAATCTCGTTTGTCTTGGGCGCTTAAAGACTTTGACTTTGAAATAGAATGCTGGCAATGACGAGCCAAAGCCGTTGAATGGATAGGGGCGAGCCCGAAGGCCAAAAACAGGATCAAAAAAGAGCGGAACAAGCGTTCTTGTCGTTCGGTTTTATTTTTAGAAAAGGCAACAAACGGAACATCGACCCCAAGCGCGCACATGGTGGCTTGATTAATCAGGCCCAGTTGCTGAAATTCATTGACCCCTTGCACCCAAATAGGCAAAGTAGGACCTAAAGCAGACATGAAAAGCTCCCAAGAAACATTTGACTATACTTAAGATATAACAGTTCCCGCACAATTTCAAGCCGTTAAAAAAGGAGCAAGATCCAAAGTAAAAACCCCTTGTTATTCTGCTTTTAGTCGTGTAGAGTGAGTAAAATAAACGTTTCTACAATCCCTTAGACCATAAATTGTTTGATGTAGAAATACAATCGGTTATTCAAGACACTGAAAACCGTGCATAATAAAAGTACCCCGATCGACTAAAGAATGGTTTTGAACAAGGGTAAAAATTGCAGACTTTTATAATAGTCTCCATTTAAGAAGAAGGAATGTCCATTGTGAGTGAGGCCATACATTTTACGGCGACCCATGAATATATTTATCCACAAGACGCCGATCACGTTTTAGTGGGCTTGAACCCCACTGCTGCAGAAGCGTTGGATGAGATTCGTTATATTGAAGTCACCGAAGTGGGTGAGTTACTTTCTTCGGGAGATACTTTCGCCACCATTATTACTGATAATGGTGAGATAGAGTTGACCATCCCCGTGGGGGGGACGGTACTTTCTATTAATGATGAAGTGTTAGAGCGTCCACAATTATTATGCAGTGAAGATTATGATTCCAACTGGTTGCTTGAAGTGGCCTTGACGGACCGCGATGAGTTAATTCAATTACAAAAATCTTCTCATTAAGGCTGTTCCACTTCTACATGCGATTCGATGCTTTTAAACACATAGCCAATGCCTTGCCACACCACAAACATATAAACCAAGTGTACGATTAGAAGACCTGACAACGTAATTTGTAGGACTTGTACCAAGGCGGGATGTAGAACGAGTAAATCCCAAAAACGATTTAGTTCGTGGTAAGCCAGTTCAGGAGAACGGCTCATTTGGGCAATGTCTATATAAAGCGCGAGTTTATCTTTGATTAAAGTAATGGCGGGAGACAAGGCGCTAAAAATACTAAGTAAAAGCACCCTTAAAGTAGGTTTTAATCCACGGTAAAGGGAGTGGTGGCTTTGTATCCATAAACGAGTCGAAGAAAGAACGGGGGAAGCAAAGGAAGTAAGGGGCATTTAAAAATCCATTTTTAATTTAGTTTGAAATAGGGGTCTTTAGAATCTTTGGGACACTTGAAAATCTATTTTTTTATTAAGATTCATAATTTAATAAAGTCTAAAGAATACTGGAAATTGCCTTGTCGCGCCCATAAATGTAACAGCTTTTATATAAGGCTTTACAATCACAACCTAAAATGTATATTTCACCTATACTACTGAGGAGTCAAATTAGTCACTGGTTTGTTTAGTAGGCTTCTTGTTTTGGGATTTAATCAAGATAAGGGGTTAGGCAAACCCTATCAGCAAACGATTTTGTGGGTCTTTTAGATCAAGATATTCACAGAAATGACGTTTTGACACATCCATACAAACAAGCATATAATTTTCGAATGACACGCTGTACGAACACGAGGTATCCAACGATATGACCATCATTGAAACGGCAGAAAAAACAGTCGATTCTTCTCTTGAAAAAACCAAGGGGAGAGTCATTGTAGTGACTTCAGGTAAGGGAGGGGTTGGTAAAACGACCACCACGGCGAATATTGGCACGGGCTTGGCTCGCTTGGGTTATAAAGTGGTGTTAGTGGATACCGATATCGGCTTGCGTAACTTGGATATTTTGATGGGGCTAGAAAATCGAATTGTCTATAATTTGATTGATGTACTGGAAGGCCGTTGCCGACTGGCACAGGCCTTGGTGAAAGACAAGCGACTCCCTAATTTAAGTTTACTGCCTGCGGCACAAACGCGGGATAAAAGTGCTTTGAATGAAGAGCACATGGTTGAAATTTGTAAGCAATTACGAGAGGTAGCAGATTTCATCTTATTGGACTGCCCTGCGGGTATTGAGCAAGGCTTTCAAACCGCTATTGCCGCAGCGGATGAAGCCATTGTTGTGGCCACCCCTGAAATGTCTTCCGTACGGGATGCGGACCGTGTTATTGGGTTACTTGAAGCCAAAAACACGATTAAAACCTATCGTTTGGTTTTGAATCGGGTGCGTCCTGCCTTGGTTAAAATGAATGATATGATGTCCACCGAAGATGTTTTGGAAATTTTGTCGATTCAATTGCTAGGACAAATTCCTGAAGACAAAGACATTATTATTAGTACCAACCGAGGCGAACCTGTCGTCAATATTGAAGATAGTCTTTCTGGACAAGCGTATCGTAATGTGGCCAAACGTATTACAGGGGCAGAAGTACCCTTTCTTAACCTCGAGGAACCTGATTCTTGGGTAGACAAGTTAAAATCCTTATTTAAAGGAGCCCGTAAACAAGCCTAAAGAAATTTTTTCTTGGTCGTGATTGTTTATGTGAATTCCCTGAGAAAGGTCTATACCATGTTTAAAAAATTATTGAATCTGTTTGGTCTTACCACGTTAAATGAAATGGAATCTGCCACGCACCCCTTGAATCGTCAATTTGATGCGGAGGACGTCAATGCGTCAGGACGCTCTGCCGCTTACAATCGTTTACGTTTAGTCTTAATGCATGACCGTACTCAATTGGAACCTCATGTGATTGAGGCGTTGCGAGATGAGTTGGTCATTGTTATTTCTAAATATATTGACGTTGACAAACAGGATATTGAATTGAATTTGGAGACGGATCCCGAAACGAATCAAGTGGCCTTAATGGCCAGTATTCCTGTTAAGAATAAACGTGATTCAGAAGCCTTAAAAGACGTCAACCCTACAGAGACAATTCCTTCTGTCTCAACGGTTTAATAGATAGGGATACTTACTTATCACGCTTGATGATAGCGCCTTGCTTCGCGTCGTTCACTTGTCATACGTAAAAAATCTTCTAAAATTTGGCGGGCTGCTTCTTCGTCGATGCGGCCTTTGTCACGACTTGGACTTTTTCCGCTTTCTCTTATTTTTTGTTCTGCAATTTTAGAGGTCAGTCGTTCATCTAAGGTGTAGACGCAGAGTGAGGGGGAAGACGCTAATAAAGCATCAATAAAATCGCAAATGGCTTCTGCCATAAATCCTAAAGTGCCGTCCATATTGACGGGAAGCCCCACCACCAATGCGCTTGCTTGGTGGTGTTTGGTGGTTTTTAAAACCTCTTCTACGGCGTAAGCCATTTGACGATTTGGACGCACCAAGGTCGGGATACCAAAGCAAAAGGTTTCACTTTTATCACAATACGCCAGTCCAATACGTTTTTTCCCGTAATCGACGGCGAGATAAACACTCATGGGAAGAATCCTTTTTAATCGGTATGATCCACTTTAATAAGATTGAATACGACCTAACTCTCCTGCTCATGCACGATATTTTTCAGAAAAGAGAAGTATTCTACCCTACTATAGTATGATAAAAACTAGGGAAACCTATGTTCCAACTGTCAATCTTTTAAAAAATTTAAAATATAGTGAGTTTATCGTATTATGACTTCGACCATCAAAAAATTATCGCTTGAAACCATCGTGGCAGAAATGAGCAAATTGCCTTCTGTTCCAGATGTCATTTTAAAATTGTCGCGCATGCTAGAAGACCCTGATATTACGGCCGAAGACTTGGGGCAAGTGATTCAGTTGGATCCTCAACTCACGGCTCAAATGTTAAAGGCGTCGAATTCGTCTTATTATTCTTTGCCTCGTCAAATTTCGAACATGAAGGAAGCAGTGGCTATTTTAGGGCAAAAAACATTAAAAGCGCAGGTTTATGCGATTTTATCTCATAAAATGTTGAACCGTAAATTGGAAGGTTATGGCCTGGGTAATGGGGATTTATGGGAATCTGCTTTGACGGGAGCCGTGTACGCCAAAAAACTTGCCGCTTTATATCAATATCCAGATCCTGAAACGGCTTTTACGGTAGCTGTTTTAAGAGATATCGGCAAGTTGGTTTTGCATGAATATGTGGGAGATATTTTTAAAACGCTTGAAAAAGAAGCCATTGAATCGAGACAAGGTTTTGATGAAGCAGAACGAAATATATTGGGCTTTAGTCATAGTGAACTAGGCGAAGTCATTGCGAAGGAATGGAAGTTTCCTGAGCGTATGGTGACGGCGATTCGTTACCATCATAAACCCAGTGATGCAAGTCCCTCTCTAGAACTTGATGCTTCAAAGTTATTGGGCATTGTCCATTTGGCAGATTCGCTATGCATGATGTTGGGTAATGGTATGGGGAATGACGGTATGTTGTATCCCGTTGATTTAGAGTATTTAAATACTCATGGCTTTAAGGTGGATATGGATGTATTGCAAGAACTCATGATACATATGTATTCGTGTCAGGATGAAATAAGGACCTTGAATGAGTCTATTCATACCTAATATAATATAAGGCTTGTCTTTTTAAAAGAGAGTAATATAAAGTGACTTTTATGATTCAAACAAAATCAGATCTTTCCAAAGATATCGATATAGAAACCTTATTAAAAAATACTCCCAATGCCGAAGAAGTCACCATGGGGAATCTTCAGGCAGCGGCTTCTGTTCAACAAACCTATTATGTCAAAAACGTCACTACAGGTCTATGTGTCATTATTTATGATGCCAAAGCCAAGTTGGGAGGGATGGCTCATATCATGTTGCCCGACAGCGAATTTCAGCAAGCACAGCCTTCTGGTTTGGGTAAAGCAGTGGATATGAGTCAGTATCAAGCCTGTTATGCGGATATTGCATTGCCTGAATTGTGGGAACGTCTCAAGGGATTAGGGGCGACGGTGGAAGATAGTTTCTGTGTGTTGATTGGGGGAAGTCAGCTCTTTACCTTTGGCGGTGGCCGAGGCAACCCTTTAAATATTGGGGCAAGAAATGCGATTACGGCTCGTACGGTTTTGGGTCGCTTGGGACTTAAAATCAAACAAACGGAAGTGGGCGGGAACCGTCCTCGCCACGCCGTGTTCATGTTAGGGGATGGTCGTATTTTTGTAGAAATGAAGGGTGGAGAAACCCTTCAAATCGTTTAACGCCCTTCTTTTTTATTTATGGTAAGGGGCATGGTTTAGAATTCGAAAGGCACGGTACAGTTGCTCCACCCATAGGAGCCTCACCATTAAGTGAGGAAACGTCATGGGGGATAAAGACAGTTGCCAGTCTGCCTGTTGAAGTACCGCTTGGCTTAAACCCGTTGCGCCCCCAATGACAAAAATTAAATGAGGGGTTCCCTTATTATTTCGTCCTGTACTCAAGGGATTGAGGGCGGGGTGACGTTCGGCGAATGTCTTTGCAAAGGTGGGAGAATCCAACGCTTTGCCATGTTCCGTCAAAACCACTAAATACGCGGGATGTTCCTGCACATAGTTTAGAATGCGTTGTCCTTCTAAAGCTTGAAGGGTTTCTATCGGTTGACTGGGTTTTATTTTTTCATCCGGCAATTCAGTTACGACTAACTTACAATACGCTTTAAGCCGTTGCGCATACTGAGCAAAACCCGTTTGCAAGTAGGCGTGTTGGCCCGCTTTAAGCTTTCCCACACAAAGCAGTTCAATAGAAATCATCGGTGTCTGCGCCATTGTCATTCCTACATCTTATTTTGTTGTTTAATCCATAGAAAGAAAATACTCGACATTAAAATAGAAATGCTCGCCACCAGCCAAAACCCATATGGGGTGCGTGAAAGGGGAATGCCTGTATCAATATTCATCCCCCATAACCCTGTCATAAACATCAAGGGAATGGACACGGCAGACGCTAAAGACAACCAGTAATTACTGGTATTAATGCGGTCATTTAAACGGTGTCGTAGTTCGTCTTGCACAATTTGTGAACGTTCTTGTATCATTTCCAAATCTTCGACATAATGGGTCAGTCGATTCAATTGTTCTTTTAATAATTTACGAGATTTATGATGTTGAAAAAGGGAATGTTCGGATTGTAATAAGGTTTTTAAGGCTTCTTTTTCGGCATTTAAGTGGCGACGAAAGACCAGCGTTTCTTTCCGTAAATCGGGAATCTGACCATTGGCTTGAGTGCCTACAAATTGCAAGTGGGTCGTTTCCATACGATTAATTTCATAATCTAAGGTATGTAAAACGGGTTCTAGATTATTAAATAGGCAATCAATTAAAGCGGGAATAAACTCGCAGGCCGTATACGGGGGGTGTTGCGCTTCAATTTGATGCCGAAGGTCTTGAATGGCTTGCACGGGTCGACGTTCAAGGGTAATAATCAATTGATCTTGAATCCAAAGACGAAGGGACACCATGTCCGACGCATGGGCATGCGGATTCAAATTTACTCCCCGCAGAACGAGTAAAAGCCCCTTGCCGACTACTTCTGCGTGAGGGCGACTTTTGGCCGTTAATAAGCTTCGAATGGCTAGGGACTCTTCTTCTCCTAAAAAACGATGAAGCCAAGGTTTGGCTTCTGCACTCAGGGCTTTTAAATGCACCCATACGGTTTGATTGGCTTCAATGGCCTGCGTCAGCATCTCACCTTCTAAGGGGCGAGCCCCTTGGGGATTGAGTGCATAGGCCAATAAAATGGGAGAAGTCATGGACGCGTCCTAATGATTGGCCTGTATAGGCTCTGGTAAATGAGATAAAAACGTTTCTAGCGCGTTTAAGCTACGGGTACGGTGGCGAGCGGCGCGTTCTTTTTTATCTTTCAGGCGCTCACTCCATTCTGGTAGAATGCCCCAGTTACTGTTAATGGGTTGGAAGGCTTGGCCAATGGCTTCTTCACGGGTGATGTAATGGAGCAAGGCGCCGAGCATGGTTTCTCGTGGAAGGGACAGCGGTTCTTTTCCTTCTAAGGAACGGGCGATATTAAGGCCTGCCCACAAGCCTGTCGCGACACTTTCGCTATAGCCTTCTGTCCCTGTGAGTTGCCCTGCCACCCAAATAGTCGGATGTAATTTCATTTGCAAAGTCGGGTGAAGCACTTCAGGGCTATGCAAAAACGTGTTACGGTGCATGACCCCATAACGGACAATCTCCGCCTGTTCAAGCCCTGGAATGCGCTGAATCATTTCTTTTTGGGCACCCCATTTCAAATTGGTTTGGAATCCCACCATGTTATACAAGGTGCCTTCCGTATTGTCCTGACGGAGTTGTACCACGGCATAGGGCCAACGTCCTGTGCGTGGATCATCTAAACCAACGGGTTTCATGGGCCCGTATCGAAGCGTTTCTGCGCCTCGACGAGCCATTTCTTCAATGGGCATACAGCTTTCAAAGAACTTTGTTTTTTGAAGCGCTTCTGATTCAAACGCCTTCATTTCCGTGCGTTCAGCTTGGTTAATAAAATTTACTAAACCGTCATAATCTTCTTTCGTTAAGGGGCAGTTAATGTAAGAGGCCTCTGCTTGCTGAGAGAGGTTTTTATTGTATCGATCAGCAATAAAGGCCGTTTCAAAATTAATAGAGTCCTTGGCAATAATGGGGGCGGCGGCGTCAAAAAAATAGAGGTTTTGTCGGTTTAAAAGCGTGCCGAGTGTCGCGGTGAGCCCTTCAGAAGTCAAAGGCCCTGTTGCAATCAATGTATGGGGGACATCCTGTGGAATGTCGGTGATATCTCCCCCCACAAAATGGATATTGGGGTGCTGGTGAATGCGCTGAGTGACCCGCTCTGCAAAACGTTCACGGTCCACGGCCAAGGCTTGACCTGCAGGCACGGCACAATCGGTCGCGATTTCAAGTAGCACACTGCCTAAACGTCGTAATTCTTCTTTCAGTAAACCACTGGCACTGGCGCCCATAGAACCAAAACTATTGGAACAGACAATTTCCGCCAAGTGATTACTATGATGCGCAGGCGATCGCTTCAACGGTTTTAGATCATGTAAGCGCACCTTAAATCCACGATTCGCCAATTGAAACGCCGCTTCTGTGCCTGCCAAACCCCCGCCGATAATGGCCACTTCCGCAGAGGAAGACAATGAAGCAGACACGGATGACATCATAGAAAACACTCCAAATTAAACCAAATTAAATTAAATAAGTCTAAGCAACGCACACGATGCTGTATAGGATGTCTATCGTGTATAAGCCTCATGATAGACGCTATAGCATCTCTTTTTACCACTTTAGCACAAAGTACTTAGGCTGACACCCCAAAACCGAAGACCGCTACCACCCCAAGACCTAAACCTTTAGGTGATGTTGCTTCAGACGAGGAGGCGTCATAGTAAAGGGAGTCCACACTAACACGAGCCCTATTTTTAAAACGAGAGAAAAAAGAGAGACCACCGCCCATGATGAGCTCCCTGACGGGTGTAGAACAACGGATGCAAATCATTGAAAGTAAGCTTGGGATTTTGCAGGCCCCCCCCGTCCCGATGGAGCCTCTATCAGAGCAGACGGCTCCCACTGAAGGGAATCCCTCTTTTTCGGCCTTACTTCAAAATGTGATGGGGGATTCAAAGCCTCCTCCTCCTGTTTCGGCGGGAATGACGTCTTTAAAAGCTTTGCATCTAGACCCCATCGTAGAAGAATATGCAGGTAAAGCAGGCGTTTCATCGTCTTTGGTCAAAGCCGTTATTAAGGCTGAAAGTGGAGGGAATCCGCGTGCAATTTCTGCGGTGGGTGCTCAAGGACTCATGCAATTGATGCCTGCCACCGCGAAAAGCTTAGGCGTGGAAGACCCCTTTAATGCCGAAGCAAACATTGCGGGGGGGAGTCAGTATTTAGGCCAGCTCATGAAGAAATATCACGGCAATAAGACGCTTGCCCTTGCCGCTTATAATGCGGGTTCAGGCGCCGTCGCCAAATATGGAGGCGTTCCTCCTTTTCCAGAAACACAAAATTACGTCAAAAAAGTCTTGCAATACGAAGCAGGCTTATAAGTTACTTAAGTATTAGGATACCACTTTTATGTTACGAGGCATCTACACCGCCGCGTCTGGGATGATGAATCTTCAAATGGCCACAGACACGCTGGCCAACAACATTGCCAACGTGAATACCACGGGCTTTAAATCTCGATATGTGCAGTATCAGGCCTTTCCTGAAATTAGCGTGTCTCGGGTGGACCGCTCAGGCGCTCCTGATATCGGTCAGCTCACCACAGGCGTTGAAATTGTAGGGACGCCCCTTCATTTTTCGCAAGGTACCTTGCAACCCACCGGCAACCCCTTGGATGTTGCCATTGACGGTCAAGGCTTTTTAGCGGTCGCCTTACCCAATGGAGAAACGGGCTATACCCGTAATGGGAACCTTAAACTCAATGAAAATCGAGAACTCACCATTGAAGGGCAGTATAAAGTCTTAGACCGTAGCAATAACCCCATGGTTTTACCGCCAGAAGCTAAAAAAGTGGTCATTACAGAAGACGGTAACGTTAGTACGGAAGCAGGCCAACCCATTGGTCAATTACGCTTGGTCCGTTTCAGTAACCCCAAGGGCTTACAGGCACAAGGCGATTCTATTTTCAGGGGGGATAACCCCATTGACATTGAAAATGGGCAAGGCGCTAAAGTCGTACAAGGCTATGTGGAACGTTCCAATACGAACGTGGTGCATGAAATGATTCAAAGTATTACGGGCATGCGCTTGTATGAAAGCTTGCAAAAATCCATTAACACCCAAAGTACCACACTTGAAAAAGCCGTGAATGATTTAAAATAAGCCTTTAGGCGACGCGTTTAGCCCAATAGGCAATCAAAGGTCTAACAATGGGAATATTTTCTTTTAAATAAACCAAAATACTACGCCACGGTAAAAGCTCATTATAGTATTCAGATTTAAGATGAGACGCAATAAAGCGTTTTATAATGGCATCCGTTATTTCTTGGGGCTCCTGAAAGCGACGAATATGTTCATCTTTTATCTCTTTTTTTTTATCGGCTGGGGTATTCATGGACAGGGTATCCCAAATAATATGACGAGAAGCTTCTAATGCTTTTCTTTCGCTGTCTGACACTTCAAATCCCCACCGTTTACCAAATGCTGGATCTAAAAAGGTTTCTCCAATCGTCTTTTTTGACAAAGAAAGAACACAAAAAGGAGCGATGTCAATGGGAATGAATGGCGCTTTCAGGTTTGACGTTGATTTTGTATTTTTTGTTCTGTTTTCAACCTCCCTTATAGCAGTCCTGATCGTCTCATTGATTATCTCTTGACGTTCTTTTTCGGTAAGGCGCTTATCTCCCCATTTAGCGCCTAATTTTTTTGTAAGTGCTTCGATCAGTTCATGATGTAGCATGAGGTTCCCAGGATTACGATCTGCTAAAAGATACCCTGTTTTTTGGTACATATTATATAAAAGAGGGGCTAAATGATGCTTTTGTATGTCATGTATTTCTTTATAGCTTAGTAGTCCACCCGTATAAAGTTGATTAAGATTTTTACCTTTAATCCTCTCATAAGTCATCATGATGACAGATTTTCCGTTAAACTTCCCTTGGGAGACTTCCTCTAACTGAGGGCTGTAAGGGCCTAGTCCCTTCTCTCGTATAGCCCAATTAAAGGAGAGGTTTAACTCAGCCTCTCGTAGTCCTTTTATTCCATTATCAACGAACTTAGTAAATGTTTTATCAGTTAGAATCCCCCCCACATTCATGAGTCCCCCCCCAGGGGTGGGACCAGGGGTAAAACCCTCAATTTGTTTAGATAGAGTAATGCTTGGCTGCGGAAGAATACGCCAAGCAGTTACCTTCTGATGCGGGCCTTTGGGTATAGCAGGAGTCTTCGGATGAGGGCCTTCTGGCATCCCAAAGGGTCGAGGTCGAGGTTGAGGTTGAGGCTGAGGTTTTATAATGATCGTATTTTGTGGGGGGGGAAGGAGCATCAATGTGAAAGCCTTTTAAAGTTCAGGGGGGGGGATGATCATGAGGAGAGGACTCTAAAGTCTTTTTACTATATTTAATATAATAATACGTGAATATATTTTGTAAAGACATTAAGACGGTTATCATTACGAAATGTTACGGTGCTTGCAAGGACGGCTTGGAGCGACGGAGTCGTCGCTTTCTTTTTAGATTTGCGGTAGAATGATTTTATACCATATTGTGTTGTGATAAGGAGTGTTTTGTATGCTTACCTTTGATTTTTCAAATTTGTCTGTGCAAAAAGTGGGTTCGGTTCATGGTCTAGACTTAGACGGGGTGCTCACAGAACATGATGCGGCTCTGCAAGCGGCGGTTCAAGAATTATTTGCCAGTCGCCACCGTGAAGGGGCGTGGACAAAGTGGCTAAATCTAGGTCATACGGAAGACTTGGCGTTTGCATTGAAATCTTATGCTGACAGTGTGAAAGGCAAGTACGATGATTTAGTGGTGCTCGGCATTGGGGGGTCTTCCTTAGGGGGGATTGCCTTATTAAAAGCCTTGCTCCATCCGTTTTGGAATAATTTAAGCACGGAACAACGGCAGGGATATCCTCGTTTTCATTTTGTGGACAATGTGGATGCGGATGTGATTCAAGGGCTTTGTGATGTACTGGATTTAAAACGTACCTTGGTGAATGTGATTTCAAAATCAGGCACCACCGCAGAAACGATGGCAGCCTTCATGTTTTTTAAAGATCGTTTGGATGCCACCTTGGACAATCCCAGTCAAGACTTACGCAAGCATTTGGTCTTTACCACGGACAAGGAAACGGGTATTTTAAGAGAATTGGCCGAACGGTTACACGTCACGAGTTTTGAAGTCCCCGATGATGTGGGGGGGCGTTTTTCTATTTTTTCCGCGGTGGGTTTACTGCCTGCGGCCTTGTGTGGTTTGGATGTGACTGCCTTTCAAAATGGCTTGAAAGACATGGAAGCCTTGCTTGCCAATTCCAATCCGCGTGAAAATCCCGCCGCTCAAAATGCCTTATATCAAGTCTTGGCGTATCAGTCGGGCAAGCCTATTTCGGTTTTAATGCCGTATAGTACGCGCTTGGCCTTTGTCGCGGATTGGTACATACAGCTTTGGGCGGAATCCTTAGGAAAGGCGACCTCTAAAAAAGGCGATCGAATTCATGTCGGTCCGACCCCTCTTAAAGCCGTTGGCGCGACGGATCAGCATAGCCAAGTTCAGCTGTATAATGAAGGTCCTTTTGACAAAGTCTTTACGTTTGTCGCGGTTGAACATCCTGATCATGCGACGCAAATTCCAGACAGCTTGCCTCATGTTTCAGCCTTGGGATATATGGCGGGCAAGGGATTTCATGAATTATTGATGGCGGAATTTTTAGCAACCCGTTCAAGTTTAACTCGTAATCAACGCCCCAATGCAACGATTACCTTGCCAAAAGTGGATGCTTACCATTTTGCACAGCTTTTATACTTTTTTGAAGTACAAACGGCGATTGCAGGGGCTTTATTAAATATTGACCCCTTTGACCAGCCCGGTGTGGAGCTAGGGAAACAGTATACCCATGCGCTTATGGGCCGTAAAGGCTATGAACATTTGGTGGCAGAAGCCAAGGGAGACTTCCCTGTTTCAGCGATCTAGCGTGTTCTGTTGTTTTGAATGCTTGGTGAAAGCCCCTGTTGATATCAATGGGGGTTTTTTTGCGTGTACATCAAAAGCTAGAATCTCCTTAAGGTTAGGAATGATGTTTTTTGGTGTAGGAAAACCCCATTAATTGGCGTGGCGACGGGTGGTATAAATTTGGATTTCCCCATTTGACACACGAGCAATTTCAGGGAAAAAGCTTCCTTGAGGCGCCTTCCAAGGCTCTTGAGCGGTAGGGAGCTGGGTATAGCGATCAGGACGACGCGCCATAATATCCGCAATACGGATTTGAACGGCATCTAATTTTAAGGCGCGAACTTCCGCCTGACGACTGCCTTTAAAACCGGCATGGACTAAACCACGGAGCTCCCCCCATACCAAGACATCGCCTTGCACACGAATTTCTGCCCCCGTGTGGACGTCTCCCACAATGACTAAATGTCCTGCAAAGGCTTCAAAGCGCCCTGAACGAAGGTTGCCTTTAATGATTTTGGTGGGTAAAGCTAAGTGGTCGATTCCTTTGTTTTCTGAAAACACATCATGGCGGTCTTCAGTATCGATTTCGTCGTTTAAGGCTTCACATTCATAAAGGCCTTCAACAGGCACCAGTTGTACTTCTAAGGCAGGAATACCCATTTCTTCTAAGGGTGTAGGACTATCCTGAAGCGAACCTTCTTCTGAAGAAGTCTCTAGTGTCAATAAGGTTTGCAGAGCGGTTACTTCCTCTGACTGGAGCACCTGTAAGGGTAAGCTTTCTTGAATGACGACTTGGCGAGGGGGACGAATGACGGCTTTTTCTCTTACCGTAAATCCTTGGCCCAAAGCCGACTGCTGTGTTTGTGGGACTTGGCTAAACAAAACACCCAAGGGTTTACCTGCTTCTTCCAGCAACTTTGCAATGCGTCTAATTTGGGCGGGCGCCAAGCTGATATACCCCGTATTGACGTCGACTTCATCGTGCCACGCGTCCATAATGCCTGCCTGTAAGGCCTGTGCTAAGGCGAACAAGGCTTCTGTCGCATTTTCGGCGGCGGAGACATCGACTAATCCCTGTTCTACATGTAAAACGGATGAAAAATTGGTCGTAGGCGATACAGTCGATTTCATCATCATGTGTGGGGACCCTCAAGCAATTGCAGTCATTCGTAGACGTATAGGCTTTATTTTAACATAGCCCCTCTTGAATGTGATGTTACATATTGTAAAGATGTTGCTTTAGCGCGTTATAGTAAGCCGTGAGCACGAGGGTATCGCTGGGGGCATGAACCGTAATATCAGGATACGCAGAATGCCGTAAGTAAAATTGGCGTTCTGTCATGTCCCATTCGGGAGACAGTTCTGGTTCTATTCTCTCCCACAAGGTGGTAAACGCTTTAGGCAGCACCGTGTCGTCCCTTTGTCCTTTTTTTGAGGTTTTGAGGTATTGCGTTAATCATAACATAGACTTTCAGCGGGAGGAT
The DNA here is from genome assembly GCA_050916035.1 of Vampirovibrio sp. Classification (GTDB taxonomy): domain Bacteria; phylum Cyanobacteriota; class Vampirovibrionia; order Vampirovibrionales; family JAJTHC01; genus JAJTHC01. Next base: position 854,256 of record CP050876.1, read on the forward strand.
CCTGTCATTTGAAGTTCTTTGGGGTTCATGTTAAACTGAGTTTCAAAATCAGTGAAATGAAACTAAATTAATATCATTTTTGTAGAGGTAAGGAGTATTGATATGTCAGATTCTAAATTTAAAGGATTGTTAGCTGGCAAAACGGGTGTAATTTTTGGGGTGGCTCATAAAACATCTATTGCGTGGGGAATTGCGAAGAAATTACATGACGCAGGCATGAAATTGGCGTTTACTTATCAAGGGGAACGCTTGTATGACAACGTTAAAAAACTAGTCGACGAAGAAATGCCTGGCTCCATTCTTATTGATTGTGATGTCACGGATGATGCTCAAGTGGAAGCGGTTTTTAAGCAATTGGATGCCGAGTTTGGTAAGCTTCATACCTTGGTGCATTCGGTCGCCTTTGCTAAAAAAGAAGACTTGGCGGGTGGCTTTATTGACACCAGTCGTGATGGTTTTATGTTAGCCCATAATATTTCTGCCTATTCTTTGACGGTGGTCGCCAAGTACGCTCAGCCACTCATGGAAAAAAATGGCGGCGGTAGCATCATCACCTTAACCTATTTGGGTGGGGAGCGCGTAGTGAAGAATTATAACGTGATGGGTGTTGCAAAAGCCGCTTTGGATATGTCTGTACGTTATTTAGCGAGTGATTTAGGGCCTAAAAATATTCGCGTCAATGCCATTTCGGCAGGGCCTATTAAAACCTTGGCTGCCCGTGGAATTTCAGGATTTTCAGACATTTTAAGTTATATGGAAACGCACACGCCTTTACAACGTAACGTTACGCAAGATGAAGTAGGCGGTACGGGCTTGTATCTTGCCTGTGATGAATTATCTAGCGGTGTCACGGGTGAAGTCATTCACGTGGATGCAGGTTTTCATGCCGTAGGATTTTAAAATAAAGCGTTTTGGGGAATCGTTTTCCTTGGTAGGATTTACTGTAAAACACCTAAATGCTTGAAGTATTTAGGTGTTTTTTGATTGATACGAGAGCTCTTTTTTAGGGCAGGGATACTTCCTGAACTGTTTTCTTTTTTTTGGGGGGAGCAGCCTCTGAATTCGGATCGTCTACTTGGGTGACTTTCTTTTTCGTGGCTTCTTTTTTAACGGGACTGCTTTTCTCTACTGAAGCACTGGGATTCGTGATTTGTTTCTTTGCCACATTTTTAGCTGCTTTAACCGCTTTGGTTTGGGCAGTATTTTCAATCAGACTGTTGATTTCTTCTTGATTCATGGCCCATACACGTTCACGCGGTTTAACCAGCGGGAGTTCCTTATGGTTTGAAAAGACCACATTAATGGGATTTACTTCCTCTTCTACGGCGGAACTTGCCACATCATTTTCCAATAGAGGGGGAAGGTTTTCTGCTTCCTTAGGCTCTTCTTTTTGTTCTTCTTCTTCTTCTTTTTCTATTGGGAGCAATAAGGTTAAAAAACGACCCACACGCTTTAAATAGGGCTTAAACGCTTGAGGTGCCTTTTCTTGATAAGCTTCCAAATTAGATATTTCTTGTGCAAGCGCTTTATCTTCTTCGCTACTGCTGTCAGCGTGTCCTAATAGCTCCATTTCCTGAGCCACTTGTAACAAAATTGCTTTTGCCATTTCTTCTTCGGCGCGTTCTATTACTCGATCCGCTTTACGTTGCTTGCCTTGTTCTTCAAAAATTTCGATGTCTTTTTCAAACACTAAGCGTACGATGGTATAAACTTCTATCCGTATTTCTTGGGTATTAATAAAATGATTTTGTCCCTGTTGCCGTTGTAGACATTCCAATGCTTGTAAACAGAGTAATAAACGTTGTCCTGAAAGGGTTCGGCCCTCATGATTCAAGGTCATAATTTCGTTTAAGGCACGAGAAATAGACGAATTATGCCCCTTGTTTTGAATCACTTGTTTTAAACGTTGCAAGCCTACTTGATTTGAATTTTCAGTATTTTCAGGAACATCATAATCATCGAAAGATAATTCCTTGGCGTAATTATATAATTCTTTACCCACCACTTCTTGAATGTCCGAACTAAGAGGTTTTAACAATACCAATGCACGATTGAGCATAGGGTACTGAGTATACCATTGGGGTTCATTGGATTTTTTTTTGCTTATCATATTTGGAATCTCATGATTGAATAAACTACTATTTTCTTTCGTCACAAAGCCATTTCCTATGCAGTCACTTCATCTAAAGACTGTATGTCCTTACGAAATGTGGTTTTGATTAAAAGAAAACGTAAGGGTTCTAAAGATAAAGGACCCATGACCCTGCTCTAAGGTTTTCCTTCTTGAACAATAAAAGAAGAGAACTCTAGGACTTGTCACTATTAGATATTAGAGCCTTGAATGAGATCTAAAATATTAACGTAGTCCAGTAAAACGCCTTGATGAAACATGTTGTAAAGCCCAACAGTACATTTCCCGATTAAATAGGCGGTTTGTTTACGATTAAGCATATGGGTTTTTTCGTAAGGGTTGATGAGTTCTTCTAAACTTATCGGAGAATTACGGTCATCTAGAATTTGGAGACGATCATCTTGAATCAGATTGATCCCAATCCCTGTGACAATCCCTCTTAAGGTTCCTTCGGTGGTCATGCGCGTTTCAACGATAATCCCACCCACTTTGGCATGATTGGCGTAAAGGTCATTCACGCCTCTGACTCTTAATATCTGCGTTAGGCTAGGATATATGGAACTTAATACAATCCATGAGGCGAGCGTAGCTAGACCTGTGTACAGGGGAACAAAACCTGAAGGCATATTATGGATGCTAAAACCATTATGATTGACGGGATAGAGTAAAGAGCAATAAACACCAGAACCTGCAGGCGAATGCCAGCGTCGGTGGAATTTCCCTCGTCCATTATATTGTGTTTCGGCTAGAAACAAACCGGCCCGTAACCCCATTTTATCTTTAGCCGCATCGTAATGTTCCCACGCCCAATCATTGGTGGACGTGACGGCATACGCTTCATACAAGTCCAAATCCGCTGCCAAAACGTAGGGCTTAATCCGAAGTGAAAACTCTTTTGGGAGTACTTGATGTGTTTCTGGCTGCATTTAAAAACCTTTCACGACTTCAAGGGCAGCGTAGGTCACGATTGCACTACAACCTGCACGCTTTAAAGAAAGGAGGGCTTCTAACATTACACGTTCGCCATCAATGTAACCTAGTTGGGTTCCTGCTTTTATCATAGCAAATTCTCCACTGACTTGATACCCAAGCAGCGGAATCTGATACGTTTGTTTGAGAAGATGAATAACATCTAAATAAAAGACTCCTGGTTTTACCATGAGCATATCGGCACCTTCTTGAATATCCTGAAGGGCTTCTCGTAAAGATTCTTGTAAATTGGCAGGGTCCTGTTGATAAGTGAGCTTGGAGGCTCCCCCAAGTGTGGCAGTAGAGCCTACGGCATCTCGATAAGGCCCATAAAGCGCGGAGGCATATTTCGCGCTATAGGCAAATAATTTAGTGTGATGAAAATGTTGAGCTTCTAAGGCTTGGCGCAAGGCCAATATACGACCATCCATCATGTCTGACGGGCCTAATACATCTGCCCCTGCATGGGCATAATTTAATCCTTGTTTCACCAAAGCGTTGACGGTGGCATCATTATGAATATCGCCCGAAATACAAAGCCCATCATGCCCGTGCGTGGTATATAAATCAAGTGCTACATCCACCATGACACCGAGCTGAGGACAGGCGTCTTTGATCGCGCGAATGGCACGACAGGCCAAATTGTCAGGATTCCACGCTTCCTGAGCCTCTTCACTTTTTAGTGAATCTTCCAGACAAGGAAACAACGCGACACAGGGGATCCCCAAGGCTTCCGCTTTTTTGGCTTCTTCCACCGCCATGTCAATACTATAGCGTTGAACGGTGGGTAAACGGGGGATGTCTATGCGTAGGCCTTGACCTTCCACCACAAAAAGGGGGTAGATAAAGTCCGACGGGTGTAATTGTGTTTCTTGAATGAGTGCACGACTCCATGCGTCAGAGCGCATGCGTCTATTTCTGGACAAGGGATATTGACCCGTAAACATGGAGAATTCCTTTATGATAAGCCAAGTTTAATTATTTTTTGAATCACCTGTTTAAATGCCTCTTGAACGATAGGGTCTTCTCCAATAGGGGGGGCGGTGGTGATTTGTAAGTGAGGATATTTTTTTTGCAGGTCTGCTTCAATGGCGGCAATGTCTTGCGTGACGTGACTGCCTGTCGCCATAAAGAGGGGAATCATTTGTAAATGAGTATAACCGAGCATGTCTTGGGTGGCCAAATATTCTTGAGCGCTTGGAGAAGCCATTTCCATGTAAGATAAACCTAAGGCTTGGGGGGCTTCGCTGTCCGCTAAGAGAGATGCCGTCAAGGCTTCAAAAGGCTCTTTCCAACGGGATTCTCGACTGCCGTGTGCAATTAAAAGGGTAAAGGTTGCCATGGGAGAGATTCAACTTTCTATGATGAGCTTACGAAGAGTATGAATAACACATAAAGTAATACCAAACTGCGGAGTGTCCATGCCACCGTCCGAATCCAGTTTGTATTGACTAATTCTTTTATTTTTTGGGCGTCATATCCTCGACTTAAGACGTCATGACAAGGAATTGAAAAGAAGGCCGTCGCCGCCCAGATAATCAAGAGAAGCCCTACACTCATCCACATATACAGCGCTGGAATAGGACTGTGATCCACCGTGTATAAACAGATCAGGGTGCCTCCTGCCTCTAGTAGCATTAAAGGTCCTACGATCCATGTAATCCACTGCACATGTTTGTTGACATAACCTACAAAGTCGTCTCTACCAATGTAAGCCATCAGTGGGTAATGCACCCCTTGAATCAGCCAAATAAGTCCAGTCATCGCAAAGCTTGCAAACACTTGGGCCATCAATCCAAGGGCAAAGATTGTGGACATTTTTAAGGGTAGCGCCATAAAAGCAGTCATGTCCATCTTTCTCTTCTTTCCTTGCCTAGATTCCGATTTGTTAGAAAGGACGCAGAGTACCTTGTTTCTAAAGTGCTAACTTTCCTATTTTACATTAGATTTGAAGAAAACTCTAGGGGCTCTTCTTTTAAAGGAGGGCTTAAGCATTTATGTCGTAAGCGCATTACTTTTTTTTTCTAAAGGTGACGATCGAAGTCACCACCACCGCTGCTTCTTTTTTTTGTGAATCAAATAGAAGACAAACCCCACGGTACTACGGTAACGGTAAAAGAGGTGTTTATTATTTTGAGACAATAATTCACAATTAGTATCCCCATGTTGGGGGTCGTTTTTAATCACGTCTAAAGCCCGTCGTATTTGAGTGATTTCATTGGGTCTGAGTTTTCTTAAAGCACGTAGCGCGTCGGCACTCAATTCAAAAGGGTGACTCATTTTTCAGCATCTCATCGGTTTTAGAGCGTATAGTTTATTTTGACAGAAATAAAGCAGGTTAGCGTTTTAGCCGAAGAGACCCCTTTGTTTACAGGAGAGTCAGTGGATTTAATTCTATACAGACGCCTTTGTTTTTGCTAAGGTTAATGGTGTAGCATAATGCTTAATGTCTTTTGTATATTTGTGACCCAAACCATCATAAGGAGTCGTCTTGATGTCACCGAGTTTTGATCACCTTGCGCTTGTAGATCCTGAAATTTATGCTCTCACGCAGGCAGAATTGCTCCGTCAACAGTCCACGCTTGAAATGATTGCGAGTGAAAACTTTACCAGTTTAGCGGTTATGGAAGCTTGTGGATCAAGCTTGACCAATAAATATGCCGAAGGGGTGCCTCATAAGCGTTACTACGGTGGCTGTGAAGTCGTGGATACGGTGGAAGATTTGGCCATTGAACGGGCCAAGCAACTATTTGGGGCTTTTCATGTTAATGTACAAGCACATAGTGGGGCGCAAGCAAATATGGCGGCTTTTTTAGCAGCAGGCTTGCAGGCCAATGACACCATTATGGGCATGGGCTTGTCTCACGGCGGGCATTTGACGCATGGATCTCCCGTTAATTTTTCAGGCCTTTATTATAACGTGGTGTCCTATGGGGTAGATGCCGAAACCGAGCAATTGAATTATGAAGCCATTCGTCGTTTGGCTCAAGAACATCGCCCTAAGCTCTTGATTTGTGGGACCAGTGCGTATCCTCGCACCATTGACTTCGCTAAGTTTCGCGCCATTGCGGATGAAGTGGGCGCCATTGTCTTAGCGGACATTTCTCATATTTCAGGCTTGGTGGTGGCAGGTTTACACCCGAGTCCTTTCCCGCATTGTCATTTGGTCACGACCACGACGCATAAAACGTTGCGGGGTCCTCGTGGTGGTTTGCTGATGTCGGCAGATGAAACCTTTGCCAAAGCCATTGACAAAGCCACGTTCCCAGGGATTCAAGGGGGGCCTTTAATGCATATTATCGCGGCCAAAGCGGTGGCGTTTAAAGAAGCCTTGACTCCAGAGTTTAAAGATTATGCCCAGCGTGTCATTCGTAATGCGCAAGTCCTGGCGGAAACGCTTCAAGCCAGAGGCGTCAAACTCACCACCAATGGGACGGATACCCACTTATTGGTGATTGATTTTAGTCCACTGAATAAAACAGGGAAAGAAATGCAACAACGCTTTGAAGACATTGGCGTGACCGCAAATAAAAATACAGTCCCCAATGATACGCGAAGTCCTTTTGTCACCAGTGGTGTTCGCTTGGGGACGCCTGCCTTGACCACACGTGGCTTTGATGAAGCGGCCATGCAGGCCTTGGGCGATATTTTAGCGGAGGCTATTTTGGATGATGACGCGGATTTACTTCAACTTAAAGCACGTGTACAAGCGTTAGGGGCTAAATTTCCTTTATATCCTGAACTCAACACGTCTGTAAAAGCGTATGTATAACGCCTGAAAGGACTCCTCATGCTTCCTTTGCCTACGGCTCTTGGTTTTGATTTGGCGCTCGGTTTTGTGGCGTCTTTGGTGGCGTCTCTATTTTTGGTGCCTTTGGTCGCACGTTACGCCTTAAAAGCAGGTTTGTTTGATGCCCCCGGAGAACGTAAGATACATGTGCATCCCGTCCCTCGTTTGGGTGGGGTAGCGATTTTTATGAGTTTTATTATTGCGCTGGGGGTGGTGGGTGTTTTTGGCCATAGTCCTGCGGTGTTTCTCTTTGGCAAAGGAAATTTGGGACTGATTGCAGGGGGTATGCTTATCTTTTTATTAGGCTTGTTGGATGATCTACTCAACCTTTCGCCCTACATTAAGCTGGCGGGTCAATTTTTGGCCGCTTTTGTGGCCTTTGGGATGGGCGTTTCTATTGAAGCCTTGGATCTTCCGGGAAGCTTACTCTTGGTTTTAAATGCTTTAAGTCTCCCCTTTACGCTTTTGTGGATGGTGGGCATTTCAAACGCTGTGAATTTTATTGACGGGGTGGACGGCTTGGCGGGAGGCGTCGGCATGTTTGCGGCTATGACCTTGGCGGTGGTGGCGATTTTTACAGGTCAGCCCCAAGTCGCCTTACTGGCTCTCATCTTATGTGCTTCTTGCCTAGGCTTCTTAGTGTACAATTTGCACCCCGCCCGTATTTTTATGGGAGATAGTGGCGCATTATTTATTGGGTTTACCTTGGCCTGCCTAAGTGTTTTAGGGGTTTTGAAAACCTATACAGTGGTTGTTTTGGCACCTGTTTTGGTTTTGTGCATCCCTGTTTTGGATATTACCTATTCGACTTTACGTCGTTTGTTGTTGGGGAAAAATCCCTTTATTGCGGATGGAGAACACTTGCATCATCGTTTACTGAAAGCAGGTTTGTCTCAGCCTAAAGTGGTTGCGGTTTTTTACGCGCTGGCCATTTTAAGTGGTCTGCTTGTGGCGTATTATGTCCATTCTTTGGGTTTGTATCTCAAATTAATGGGAGTCTTAAACGTGCTTGCCTTTGGACTGACCGCCGTATTACGTTATAAAGAACGCCGTTTTAAGGGCACCCTTGTCTCGGACTCTAACGCCACCGATCAGGTGGAGCATCCATGAAGCGAGGCGTCGGGATAAGGCGATCATGGTCTCGCCATCGCTTTCGAAAGCCCCTATGGTGGCAAGATGTCCGTTTTCAGGTTGTCGCGGTCCTTGTCGCTGGTATTTTGGTGTCGGGCCTTTTGTTTTCAGGGATTTTATTATGGCAAAGCTCTGACACAGAACACCAGTTGCATGCCGCACAAGCATGGATGAATGAAGGTAAAATGGCGTGGGCGACTCAATCTCTCGAAGCTTTAACGGAAAAGCACCCCGATTTTTTTGAAGGATGGGTCGCCTTAGGGCAATGTTATTTAGAAGCCAATGAACTTGACAAAGCGCAGCAGGCTTTGGACACGGCGATGGCGATTCGTTCCAGAGAAAAAGAATTTTCCCTTGAGCAAGAAGACATGAAAATTTTAGTAGGCTTTTCAGAAGCGACCCTGCTCCGTTTACAGCATCGCTATAGCGCGGCTGAAACGCTATTGCTAAAGCTTTACGAAACCTATCCTCAGCAGCCTGCACTCAAACACGCGTTATGGGATTTATATTATCAATGGGGGCTATGGCATTTAAAACAAGATCCTAATCCTCGTAAGGCTTTGTTTTACCTGCAAGAAGCGCAATCTTTTGTCACGCGTTTTCGCTATGACCGTCAGATGCAAGACGCGATTGAAACGGCGACGATTCGACAATATACGTTGATCCAAGCACAGCAGGCTTCTCTGGAACAGCGACGTCATTTCCTTCAAGAGGTACTCACCTACCATTATAGTCATACGCTTTTGTCGAATTTGGCACAGCTGGAAATGGAGGCCAAGCACCCCTTGCAAAGTCTAGCTTATCTACAGCAGGCATATCAGCTCATGCCTAATCGTTATGCTTTACATTATAGCCAAGCCTTAGAAACGGCTTTGAAGATTTATAGAGATCAAGGCAAAACGCAAAAGGCGCAGGCGATTCAAGACACCTTGACACAGATCCAATCTCAACTCAAGCGCGAAGGCAATCCCTTACCTTACCCGCTGAAGGTCACGATTGCTCAAGTACAGGCCAAACTTTTAAATACCCAAACCAAAGAATGGACGCCTGAAATAATTCTACATTTAGAAAACAAGGGACAGATACCCATTCCTTTTATTCAATTTAAAATCCGTTTAGCGGCAGGCCAAGATGTTTTACAAACCTATTACGAACATTTAGCCACACCATTGCTCCCTTTTCATAAAGGGTCTCTCCCCCATCGTTTAAGTGTGACGGAAGATCATCGCTATCTTTTACAACGTATACCGCAAGCTCAATTACAGGTAGAGGTTTGGGCTGCTTTTGAAGAAGGGAAGGAAGCGCCTTGGTTTTTAATGACCAAAACGACGCAGCCTCTCAAAATACAAGCACTAAAAAAGGCCCCTGCTCTTGCGAAGCCTAAAACAGCAAAACAGTCTTCCTCTCAAAAACAAACCTTGCCCAGTAAAACCATTTAGGGGGGATTTGTTTTTTTGACTAGGCGAAGTCTTTAAACTTTGTTATGATTAAAACAAACATTGTTTTTTGAATAAGGGACCTCTTAACATGAGTCAATCTTCAGAATTTTTAGTTAAATTGTCTGTCATGGGTATTGCCTTAGATACGCGGACGGGAACCCCTATTGTGGTGTTGACGGATGAAGATAAGCGAAGAGCCTTGCCCATTTGGATTGGGACCGCCGAAGCCAGTGCGATTATTCGCCAGCTTGAAGCGGTGGAGTCGAACCGTCCCATGACCCATGATTTGATTCATAATATGATTGAAACCTTAGGTTTTAGGTTGGATCGTGTGGTGATTAAAGACATTGAAAATGACACGTATTTTGCCAGCTTGTACTTATGCGCTGAAGAAGGAACCACGGAACTTGAAGTGGACGCTCGCCCTTCAGATGCGGTCGCCGTCGCCTTACGCGCGGAAGCCCCTATTTTTGCGAGTCCTCATGTCATGTCGGACGGTACGGTCAGTGCCAATGAAGAAAAAGACGAAGAAGAAAGCGAAGCCTTTAAAGACTTTTTGAAAAACATTAAGGCCAGCGACTTTAAGTTTCCTGGGGACATTCAAACCGACCAATAATCACGCCTAGGCGTCGTCTATAAGGTAAGGTGCCTTCTGCTTAGGCCTAACTTATCGTATAGACATCGTATAGATTGGTTCTTCTGTTTTCTTTTCTTTTTCTAGAGCATCCTTTTCTAACTTTGCAAGTCTTTCAGCAATAGTACCGTTATTTTCTGCTTTTGGAGTAAATGTGTGAAAATCCTGGTCTAAGAATGAGAAAAATGCTTTATCATTTCTGACATTTCTATTTCTTAAATTTAAATAGGCTTGTACAACTTGTAATGTGGAAAGCAAGCTCGCTTTTTCTTCTTTCAGGCTTATGGCGACCATGTCTTTTTCTGTTTTTGAGTGTACCGTGACGTGACCTTTAGCGCCAATCTCAAGGGTCGAATTAGCCTGAGCGTGAAGTCTTTCTAATAAGGTCATCAATGCTTCCATCTCTTGCGAGAGGCTTGTTTTATCATCAATTTTTGTGACGGAAATAAACGGCAAAGGCCATACTTGCCACGGTCCCACAAAACATTTTTTTTCAAACCATTTTTTGGAGGCCTCTGGAGTCTATTTTTCTAGTGTATCTATTGCTTGTTGTAGTCTGCTCATTTCCGTTTAGATGTGCGGGAAAGATTCAGGGGTGAGACGGCCGTTTCTCTGTTGAGTTTGGACTGACGAGTGGGCAATGCATTGAAGGGGTAGCATGTTGGGTGGTGGCTCTTTATGATTAAGAGAATAAGGAAAAGAATCGTGTTGAATACAATTTCAAAAAGTCTAGTAAACTTTGGGTCAATTTTCCCTAAATTTACTCCAGAAGAATAGCATAGAACTTTTAAGATCTCAACGATTAGATTTTAGCTTGTATTCGCTTGAGGGTCGGTTCATGCCTTTTTTCAAGGGTATCTTTTTTACTGTCTAGATCTGGAGTCAATACTTGAAATTCCTTGTCTTAAAATGGGTAGAAAGGCATTCGCTGAAATGTGGACTTCTCCAATACAAGACACCGTCATACTAGCGACTATTACGACTGAACTAATACGCTTAAATTAACAAAAGCGGGTACTAAATGTTTGGGCATTTCAGGATGAATGACCAAATAGGTAAGTTCCGCAGGAATGAAGCCAGAAGGACAAAAGGTCGCAAGCAACACTCTGTTATTGTGGGTAATATCTATCAATTTATCGTCTTCTCTACTTGAATGGTTACTTTGCCACTGCCACGTTTGTCCATCAGGTATACCACTACCAGTCAAGGTAGACACCGTCTGTTTTTTAAACACTTCTTTTACAGTAGCTTTCGGAAAAAGAACGCTCAAAAAAGGCGATTCATTTTTACGGAAGCTAATCTGGAATTGATCTACCAAGGAAAGCTTAGCTTCTTCTAGGGGGTAAAGCCTTTTATCTAGAGACATTATAATACTCCTTTCGCTTGAATGAAAAGTATTATACGATAAAAACTAACCTTTGTTAACAGTGTCTAATTTCAAAACACTTTTGCGAGGGCTTGAGAGATGTGAAGGGTGGGATCATTGAACCCCCGAATCCACGACTTTAACCATGCCCAAAACTTCTTAATCGGATTCAAATCAGGACTCTACGCGGGTAGAAAAAGAAGCCCAATGCCAGCATCCTCCAACGCTTCTGCAATTCGTGGACTCTTATGGAATGTCGCATTGTCCCATATCACCACATCCCCGAAAGCACTACCTACAAAACCTTACCCTCTTATTATACGGTTTTTAGTTTACTTGGCTATAATAGAAAAACTTCCTGAAGCGCCTGAACAAATTGAAAACAATTCGCAGGATAGCGTAATATTAGAGAAACTTCTAAAAAATGAGGGAGCCCTCAACAGCTTAGGGCATGAAATCAAAAAAATCCTAACTGAGGTGATCGCAGGTGAAATTTTATAAAATTTGGAACAAAACAATAAGCGATATAGAGCCATAAAGAGCTTATTGGCTGAAATCGCACTAATGCTTAGCTAAGCGTTTTTGTCGCGTCGTGAGGGACTTCACGTTGCTTGGAGCGAAAGTAAAGGCGCATGAGCTGACGCTGAACTTTATAATCGGGGCAGTATTGAGCCACTAGCGTCCAAAACCGTTGACTATGATTCGCTTCTTGAAAATGGGCCAATTCATGTAAAACTAAATATCGAAACGCCTCCGTGGGAATGGCGTCCCCCAAGCAGTAGCGAGAAATCGTCATGACTCCTGTTCGTAAATTCACTTGCGCTAATTGGGAATACTTGGCACGACCAATTTTGATGCCTTTTAAAGGGGCTTGAAAAGTCTGCGCATTGAGTTGATCTACATAAGTGTTTAAGACGTCTAACGTTTCAATACAGAGTGTTTTGCCTTCCTCTTCCAAAAGCGCGTGATGCGTACTTTGAAAGTGTTGATGCAAGGCCCTTTGTTTTAAATGCGCTTGTGACAATTTAGGAATCAAGGCGTCTACCGCGTGTGCTTGCATTCGAGTCGACCAAGTCAATGGCACACGGATCACGGCTTTCTCTTCTTTTAAATAGCCTGAGGCGCGTTTACAGCGAGACGATGGCTCGACCCAAACGGGCAGACCTGTACTAAGCACTCGTTTAGGGGAATCCGCGGGAGCCGTGAGCGAAGTAAACCACGTAAAAAGCGACATCATATCGAAGCAGGCTCTAAGGTAATGGGGGTGACGAATTGAAACTCATTCAGTGGGTGTGTGGCATGCCATGCACGAGCCATCGCCACATCCTGCTGGATTTGAGTCTTTAGGGCGTCTATGGTTTCAAAACGCATTTCATCTCTCAAGCGTTGATGAAAATGAACCGTCAACGCTTCTTCGATCCATGCAGTTTCTGAAAAATCGTCTAAGAGATGAGATTCCAACCACGGGGTCACTTTTTTTGAACCTTGTAGGGTGGGCGCCGTTCCAATATGGGTAATACTCGACCAGTAACACCCTGCGGTATGGCTATGGGTGATGTATACCCCTGTTTTAGGTAGGCGTTTCTTAGGGTCTTGACAACGACTATTTAAAGTGGGGAATCCCAATTTTTGACCATTTTGAAGTCCCGCAAAGGTTTGGCCTGTCACACGGTAGGGCCGCCCCAGCAAGCGGTTGGCCTCTTCAATCTGGCCTTTACTGAGAGCATGACGAATCCAAGTGCTGGAAATAGGCAAGGGATTTTCTTCTCTTTCATGAGGGGAAGGGTCTTCATCGGGTAGGGTGACGGCTTCCACCACGGTAACACCAACCCCTAAGGCATCGGCATTGGCCATTAACCAATCGGCATTGCCTTGACGTTGAAAACCAAAGTGAAAGTCATGCCCCACTACCACATGCACCGCGCCTAAGCGTTCTTTTATTAAAGCACTGATAAAATCGTGGGCACTGAGGTGACAATAATAGTCGTTAAACGGGGGCATAATTAACACATTCAAGCCCGCCGCCTGACAAAGTTCAATTTTCTCTTCAAGGGTGGCCAATAAGTGATGTTCCGTCGCTTTTTTGAAATAGGTTTTCGGGTGAGTTGCAAAACTAAAGGCCCCTGCCCAAGTACCCCGTTTTTGAGCGTCTAGAAGACTTTGCTTAAAAACCGCTTGATGCCCCAAATGGACCCCGTCAAACACACCAAGCGCAAAGACCCCTCCTCTTAGTGTATCAGGAAGGACACACTGTTCATCAAGACAAATATAGGGGTTAGGAGGCGTCATAAGGGGGTGTTTCCGCCACGAATTTGCTTAGGCCATCCGCTTCAAGATGAAGCCCTTCAACCAAGGCGACCGCTAAACATTGCGTCAGTAAAAGCAGTAAGAGGTCATCCGGCAAGTCTGTATCCAGTGCCCAGTCCAGTGAACGGCCTAAAGCCAGTAAATTTGAAGGAGGCGCCATGGTTTTACTTGAACGCACCCAGAGATGAACGAGCCGTGGCGCATGGGCGGCATCCACATGTTGAAGATGGAGCTGAGCATCCGCATAAAAATCGGCACTGTCTTGAGTAGGTACGGCATAAATCAGTAAAGGCCAATGGGCTTGTTGGCGATGTAAAATAGAGCGGGGGCCATGTTTAAAGCCTTCGTGATGATAGGTTAAAACAGGGCGACTGAGCGTTTCCGTTAATTTTAAGTGAACTTCTCCCAATACCGCCATTACAGAACTACCCCCGATCACGGCAATCGGAGTCGTCATGGTAGTGGCCACTAAGTCAAGCAAGGCGTTCCATTGAGGATGCAGAAAAATATCCGTCAAAGCCTGCTTGACGGAAGGAATCCAAGCGCTTAAGGCCTGAAGGGTGGTTTGGGGGTTTGCCAAGGCTTTGAGCGTCACGGTGGTGGCGAGAAAGGTTTTGGTAGCCGCAATCGCCTCTTCAGGGCCTACTTCTAAATAAAACGGGGGCAGCCCCAGCCAATGCTCATGCGTTAAGGTTTCAGACGTGGCATTGGTAATCAGTAGGCCTTCTAGTCGTCCCCAGGCCTGTCGAGCATGCTCTAAGGCTCGGCGTAAAGACGCCGTTTTCCCTGATTGGGAAACGGCAATCACAAAAGGGGGCGCCTCATGGTGGAGTGGGGCTTCTTTTAAAAACGCTTCTAATTCCCACGGATAAAACAAGTCGACGCGTTGAGAAGGATGCGCGTGAATCAAAAATTTCAATTGCCAGTCAACGGCATTATAACTCGAACCTTCTGCGACAAAAATCCATGCCTGTAAAGGATTCTGGGGAAGTGTAGGGAAGCGGTCTAAGCGACTTAGCAAGCCTTCTAAGACCTGCGTTTGAGCCAAGACATCATTGACGTCAATGAGTTTAGGGCGTGTCGTCATGAACGCGTCCTTCATCTAAGTCGTCTTCCGCGACGGGGGGCGTAAAAGGAGATTTGAGATACTTTAAGTAAATAAAACTACTGGTAATGAGTCCCATGCCTACGCCTAAGTTAATTAATCCCCGTGTAAAAGGATTGACCTGAAAAATGTTCAGTCCAATGCTAATAAGCAGCATCACACCGATGACAATCCAGCTTCGTAAGGGATAAACGTGAATGGCTTTTTGGGGAGACTCTAAGGCTTGTAAGCGTAAGATATTACGAATAGAAGATTTATTGAGAATAAATTTACCTTTGAGCATGCCCAAAACTAAAGCACCCACCACACTGAGCGATAAAATCATCACAGACGCATGACTTTCTTGTAAAAAGTGGACGCCTCGAAAACTAAGCATCAGGCCCCCTGTCATCCAGATGGCAAAGGCCAAGCGCATGAGCGAAGAGGCTTCAAATCGATAGGGAATGGCTGCCAACACCAGTGGAATCATCACCATCGTCGCTAAACGCATGAGGCTTTGGGGATCTAAATACATAAAAAATCTCCTTTGTGGAAGGGCTTAAACGTGAGAATCAAAGGTATTATCGCATAAAAATTATAAAGAAATGTTACAAGTTTGCACATCAGGGAAGTATTCTTTCTTTATTAAGACAGAGAATTCTACTTACTTGTAAGCCAGCGTTCTCGTGACCAACTTGCATTGATACTTGCTATACTAGGCCAACGACAGCGTTGGTCTTTTTCTTTGCGTTCATTTTCTTCCCCACTAGATGCTTTATTCCCTTTTAGATTTGGGGAGGGTGTTCGATACACGTTTATAAGGCACAATGGATGAGCTGAAGGATGGGTATTCATGGGTTTTAATCCGCTTCCCTTTAAAAAGAATATGCCCCCTGCTTTTCAGGCAGATGCGCCTTCAGCATCCGTTGAACAGAGACATCCAGAAACGCCTGAATTAAGTGAGCTTATTTTACCGAAGCAAGCCCCCATTCAATCCAGTTCTAAAGCCAGTGGTCGGCTAGACGCGTCTGTTTTTTCGCCAACGACTGCTCAAGAAGCGCCGTCTTTTTTAAACTTCCCTGTCGCGCCCCCTAAAATACGGCGCGTTGGGGATGTGTTAATTGAAAAAGGATTTTTAAATCCCACATACTTAGCCGGTGCCTTGGCCGAAGCCAAAGCCACGGGGGCTACCTTAGGAACGGTCGTGACCCGTTCAGGCTGGGTGACTGAAGAGCAACTAGGGATCTGTTTGGCCGACTTGCATGGCTTAGACTATATTCGCGGTATGGATATACATTTAAAACCTGAAGTGGTCAATTTAATTCCTGTCCATTTTATTAAAACGCATTTGGTGGTGCCTCATCTTTTAGATGTTGAAAAAGGTCGCTTGGAAGTGATTATCGCTCATCCAGATCATACCCGCATTTTGGATGATGTCGCCTTAATGACGCGCTACCGTATTGTCCCTAAAGTTTGTACCACCAGCGAATTAACGGTTTTGATTGACCAATTTTTCGCCACCAAATATGTCGCGGAAGATTTACTAGAAGCCTTAGAAGGCGACACGCTACAAGGCTATGAAGAAAGTAGTGAAGATACCACGAATGGAGAAGTGACCACCGATTCTGCCCCTGTGGTGCAATTTGTGAATGTCTTATTATCTGAAGCGGTGGAAAAAAATGCGTCGGATATTCATCTAGAACCTCAGCCTCAACGTCTACTGATTCGCTTTCGGATTGATGGGATTTTACAAGAAATGCATAGCATCAATCTTAAAATGGCACCTGCGCTGGTGTCTCGTTTAAAAGTCATGGCAAAATTAGATGTTTCCGAACGGCGGCGCCCTCAGGACGGTCGACTACGGCATCAAATGGGTAGTGTAACGATTGACATGCGTTTAAGTACGATTCCCTTACAATTTGGGGAAAAAATGGTCATTCGGGTTTTAAAATTAAATAATGGAGCAGGACAACTAAACCGATTAGGCCTTTCCGATGAAAATTTTCGTCGTTTAAATAAGATGATTCGATCTCCGCATGGGATTCTACTCGTCACGGGTCCCACAGGTTCAGGAAAAACCACCACGTTATATGCCGCTTTACGAAGTATTTTAAGCCCTGAATGTAATATCTCTACCATTGAAGACCCTATTGAATATGTGTTGGCGGGGGTCAATCAAATGCAGGTACAACCGAAGGCGGGTTTAACTTTTGCCTCTTCCTTACGCGCCTTATTACGTCAAGATCCTGATGTCATTATGCTCGGTGAAATTCGAGACGCGGAAACACTTGAAGCGTCTTTACAAGCGGCTATGACGGGGCATTTGGTTTTGAGTACGGTTCATGCCAATAGTTGTGCTAAAACCATTGCGCGTTTATTGGATATGGGAGCGCCTCCTTATTTGGTGTCAACAGCGGTGGTCGGCATTGTGGCTCAACGCTTGGTCCGTTCCTTATGCCCCCATTGTAAAACGCCTCACACCCCTACGGCAGATGATTTAGAACTTTTACAATATCATTCCGAACGTGAAAGCACGCCTTTGACGGTGTATGAAGCGGTAGGGTGTGAACACTGTGAATTTAAGGGCTACAAGGGTAGACAAGGGATTTATGAAGTGTTGAAATTGAATCGAGATTTGGCACGCTTAATTGATACAGGTGCCTCTACCGTTGAAATTGAAGATTTGGCCATTAGTCAAGGGATGAAAACTTTGGAAGAAGATGCCATACGCTTGGTTCGTTTAGGCACCACCACCACCAAAGAAGTGCGCCGAACCTTAGGCTATTAAATCCTTTAAGTCCTTGCGCTGAAAGTAGAAAGCCCTAGATACCCATGCCTGTTTTTATTTATAAAGCGATGAATGCCAATACCCATACCAAGGTTCACGCTCGTTTAGAAGCGAAAGACGAGCAAGCGGCCAAGCAGCAGCTCCGAGAAATGGGCTTAATGGTACAGAGCCTCTCCGCCGTTAAAGATGATCGAGAAAAACAAGGCTTGTCGTCTCTGGTGATGCTCGTGAAACGTGTGCCTTCTAAGCAGATTTTAATTTTTAGTCAGCAGTTGTCCGCCGTATTAGAAGCGGGGATTCCCTTGATTGAAGCCCTTTTTATTTTGGAGCAACAAAGTAGCCATTTGTTGTTACGTCAGGTGATTATAAAGGTTCGGCAGGACGTCATTAATGGGGGCGTTTTTTCAGATGCCATGGCGCAATGTAAAGTTTTTGATCGCCTTTACATTAGTATGCTTAAAATTGGAGAACAAACAGGAGAACTGGATCAAGCCTTGAATACGATGTGTCAATTGATTCGTCGTCAACTCGACTTAGAAGCTAAAGTACAGAAAGCACTGACAATGCCGATTATTTCTTTGGTGATTATCTTGGCGGTGATCATGCTAATGCTGGTGGTGGTGGTGCCTCAGTTTCAAAACTTTTTTGACCAACAAAAGCAAGACCTCCCCCTGATTACACAAATTTTGGTACAAAGTAGTCAGATTTTTCAAAAATTTTGGTGGTTAACCCTTTTGCTCAATGGGGGAGCTCTCTTTGCATTTAACCAATATCGCTTAGGCATGGGGAAGCTTGTGATTGACCAACTCTTACTAAAAGTCCCCGTACTGGGGGGCGTGGTGACTCGGATTTACACGCTACGTTATATTTGTACCCTCAGTACGCTCATTAGTAGTGGTATTATTTTAACCGAAGCCATGGGCACGGCGGCGGCCACGGTCCCTAATTTAGTTTTTAAAAAAGCATTTAAGTCTGCCGCAGAAGCGGTGGTGCTCGGTGGAGGCATTGCAAAACCTTTGGAAAAGGAAGGGATTATGCCGACGATGGTGACCAAAATGATGAGCGTAGGGGAGCAGAGTGGTGAGTTTGAAAAAATGCTTAAAAAATCGATTGCCTTTATGGATGAAGAAGTGGAAGCACAACTACATACCATGACTGAACTGATTCAGCCCCTGATGACGCTTGTTCTAGGGGGGATGCTACTCTTTATTTTTGCAGCGATTTATCTGCCTATTTTTCAAATCGCGAAAGGCGGTTCTTAAAGGCCAACTGCCTTGAAGCACGCAAAACGATATAAGCACTTTCAAGAAAAAGCCACTTATTTTGGCGGGTCTACTCTAAAATAAGTAGCCCCGCTAATGGTTTAAGGCCGTTCAATTTGTTTGAGCAGGGTGTTGATGTCCATCGGTGATTCAGGTCCCCCCACCGCAGGAGGCAAAGGCGTGGGCGCCAAGCGTTCCTGTTCGAGCAAATCACTACGAGGGATTAACCCATTGGCGACCTGTTCATTTTGTAGGAACATCAAATAATCGACAGGGTTCATATATTGGTTATTGTAATGCACTTCGAAATGAAGATGTGAGCCTGTGGAGCGTCCCGTGGAACCCATTAAGGCAACGGGTTGCCCAGGACGAATACGTTGTTTGTCACGCACTAAACTTTGAGAACAATGCCCATAAACGGTATAAAGTCCTTTACGGTCATGTTTAATCAAAACCATATTCCCATAACCTGCATACGGACCAGAAAAAGCAACGACTCCTGCTTCAGGGGCATAAATCGGTGTTCCCACGGGAGAAGCAATATCGAGACCACTATGAAATCGCTGTTTTTTGGTGAAGGGATCTACTCGATATCCAAATTCGCTGGTGATGACCCCACCTGCGGGCGCATAGCGTAAACCACTGGCTTCTGCATGGGATACCTGCGCCCCAAAAGTCAACAGACATAATACAAGACTTAATACGGCGGATATCGGTGTCGAATACTTCATGCGGAAACTCCCCATTGGATTGATGTCTTGATTTTAATTGTAGAGGTTCACTTCCATTTCGGGCAACCCTCTACTTAAACGACTTTCTCTTAGTATGACAAATAAAGCCTGCTCTAGAATCCACCAAAAGGAGGGGGTGTTTTTATGTTTTATACGCTTAGCGTATTAGCCATGTCTAATTGGGTAAAATCAGGGTATTTCGCCAAAACTTGGCGAATTTCAAGCAGTTGGTCCATCATAGGTTCCACCCATTCAAGGGGGATTTGATTAGGGCCATCGGACCAAGCCTGATCGGGGTTTGGGTGCGTTTCAAAGAATAGACCTTCGACGCCAGAGGCCACAGCGGCTCGTGCTAAAACGGGGGCAAATTGCCGTTTCCCGCCTGTTTTACCATTTAGGCCTCCGGGTTGTTGGACGCTATGAGTCGCATCAAAAATGGTACGTAAGCCTAAGCTTTTGACAATAGGGAAGCACCGCATATCCACGACCAAGTTATTATAGCCAAAGGTAGTGCCGCGTTCACAAATAAAGAGGTCTTGATTGCCTGTCGCAAATACCTTTTCAGCACAGTATTGCGTTTCTTCAGGAGAAAGGAATTGACCTTTTTTAATATTGATACGACGACCTGTATTCCCTGCCGCAACCAGTAAATCGGTTTGACGACATAAAAAAGCAGGAATCTGTAAAAAATCGACCACTTCTCCCGCCAGTATGGCTTGTTCAGGGCTGTGAACATCCGTACATAAGCGAACGCCTGCTTGCTCTTTAATGGATTTTAAAATCGCCAGGCCTTCTTCTACGCCGTAGCCTCGAAACGAGTTGTTGGAGGTTCGATTGGCTTTGTCATATGAACTTTTAAAATAGAAATCAACGTCCTTGCCGTAACCGTCCATGATTTTTTTAAGACGATGGGCCACGCCTCGGTTCATTTCTCCATCTTCGCCTTCTAAAATGCAGGGACCTGCAATAACCGTAAAGGGGCTTAAAGACATCAGGCATTCATCCTTTTATTATGGTATAAAAACAGACTCAGTATAGTGAAAAAACAGACTGAATTCAAGTCACAACGCACGTCGTTTCTTTGTAATCCACCTTCTATTAAAAAGGGACCCGTACCAAAGACGCGTCCCTTTAAATAAAAATGAGGTAGTCGGCCTTAAACTGCGAGCTGCTGTTTCGCGACTTCTGCAATTTTTTTAAAAGCCTCTGGGCTAGAAACCGCCAATTCAGCCAAGAATTTACGGTTAACCGTAATCCCTGCTTTTTGTACGCCATTAATAAAACGACTATAGTTTAAGCCTTCCATACGAGCGGCCGCATTGATCCGAACAATCCACAAGCGACGAATGTCACGTTTTTTGTTACGACGATCTCTGTAAGCGTAACGCAAAGCCTTCATAACGGCTTGGTTAGCGACTTTAAACAACTTGGACCGTGAACCACGAAAGCCTTTGGCCAATTTCAATATTTTTTTATGACGTTTACGAGAAACGTTTCCACGAGTAACACGCATGATTTTTTCCTTATTCCTGACCTTTAGAGGCACATACAGCCGACTAAAGCGGTGTAAACAATCGTCTATTCAAACGCTTAGCGCTTAATGGTCGCATAAGGCAACTGAAGTGCAATTTTAATGGCATCTCCAGAATGCACACCCACGACACGATCCAAACGACGCTTACGAGAAGATGTTTTTTTCGTGTTGATGTGACTACGACCGGCTTGGTTACGCATTAATTTTCCTGTGGCGGAAACTTTAAAACGTTTAGCACCTGCACGGTGGGTTTTCATTTTAGGCATTTTCATACCCTCCTTTACCACGAGACTATTCGTTCGTGTCGGCTGAAGAAAGTTCCGTGGTCTCTTGTTCAGGAATTGTCTTCGATTGAGGCGCCGACTTAGGTACGGATGAGGACTTTTTAACCGAGGGAGTCGCTTTGGGAGAAAGCACACAGGAAATGACCCGCCCTTGGGTGCCGATTCTGCCATCCACAGAACCGAACGCTTCTAAATCTACTACAAACCGCTTGGCCAAATCAACCCCCAAATTATGGTGTTGAATTTCTCGCCCTTTTAAACGTAAGGTAAATTTAACTTTATCCCCTTGTTCTAAAAAGCGTTTAGCATTATTCAACTTGGTGTCGTAGTCATGATCGTCAATACGGACGGTCATTTTCACTTCTTTAATTTCAGTGACATGCTGCTTCTTTTTCGCCAAGCGCGTCTTTTTTTCTTGCTCGTATTTATATTTGCCATAATCAATAAGACGAACAACGGGCGGGCTGGAATCCAAGCTAATGACCAGTAAATCCAAACCTGTTTCTTCGGCCAGGCGTTCTGCTTCTTGCCGAGACACAATTTCCGTTTCACTGTCTTGAATTAAGCGCAATTCAGTGGCACGAATACGAGGGTTAAGAAAGACGGGGCCTTTCGTTTTTTCACCCTGTCCATTAGGCTTTGAATACGATGTAGAAATAAGACCAACCTCCAAAAATTTTAGACTCAAACCAAGTGACTATAATGACAGAAAAAAATTCATTATACTATATAGTAGTATAACACAAATTGCCTAAGAGAGGACTTGAACCTCCACAGGGTTACCCCTACATGTCCCTGAAACATGCGCGTCTACCGTTTCGCCACTTAGGCCTATATTAACATAGATTACCTGAAATAATGGATTTTGCAAGCCCCTCCACCCTCTCTGGCGAACATAAATTTTGACACGCGCAAAGGAGTTTTGTAATCATTGCTTGTCTTTTGTTAGACTTCTTTCTATAATTAGAAAAAGAGTGTAAGGTCATTTTGACCGTTGTGATGTCTGAATTGATGTAAAGGAGTCTCCGTAAAATGCTAGAAGCGTTTTCGGCAAAGTCCTTGGTTACCCAAGGTTTCGGTAAGACAGGTCGTCAAGATGCATGGTGGTGGGAACAAGTGTTTACGGTCGTGACCTTAGGTCTGTTTACCGTATATGGCGTGTATCGTGCCTTTGAAAATGGTTTTTTTGAAGTGGGGCCGTATTTGTCTCCCTTTTATTCACCTAATCTAAAAGCGATGTTTCCTCAAGCGTTTGAATGGCTTAAGCTTTCACCCGCTTTTTTAATTTTATGGGCCCCTTTAGGGTTTCGAGGGACGTGCTACTTTTATAGACGAACCTACTATCGCGCTATTTTTAATGATCCTCCCGCCTGTGCGGTGGACAAGCCCAAGCAGGGCTTTTTACGTCCCGTCATGGATTATACGGGTGAAACGTTGTTTCCTTTTATTTTGCAAAATTTCCATCGTTACTTTTTGTATGTGGCGTTGGTTTTGGTTACCTTTCACTGGGTGCATGCGTTTCAATCCCTTTTTTATAACGGTCAACTTGGCGTCGGTGTGGGGTCTTTGATTGTGTGGTTAGATACCATTTTGCTCACCCTTTATGTTTTTTCTTGTCATAGTTTGCGTCACTTAATTGGGGGGCGTTTAAACTCCTTTACAGGTGGTCTTTTTAGTCGCTTGGCCTATGTGAAATGGTTTAATCAAAGCAAGCTGAATCAAGAACATTGGTTCTATGCATGGGCGTCACTGTTTACAGTGGGTTTGTGTGATTTGTATATTCGCTTGGTGGCGAGCGGGACCATTGTTGATTTCAACACTTGGGGCATTAATTGGTTAGGTGCAGGTTGATTTTGACGTTGTTAATAGGCATGACATAATTTCAATAAGGTTCACATGATGTCTGTTCATTATGAAACAAAAACGTATGATGTACTCGTCATTGGTGCGGGTGGGGCGGGTTTACGTGCCGCCATTGAAGCTTCCGCACAAGGGGTTTCCGTTGCCTTGGTGACCAAGTCGCTTTTGGGTAAGGCGCACACGGTGATGGCAGAAGGAGGCATGGCTGCGGCTTTGTCTTATGTGGATGCCGATGATTCTTGGCAGGCACATTATAAAGACACCATTCGTGGTGGGAAGTATCTAAGTAACTACCGTATGGCGGAATTACACGCCCAAGAAGCCCCTGAACGCGTGAAAGAACTTGAAAAATGGGGAGCGGTTTTTGACCGTACTCCAGATGGTCGTATTTTACAGCGTGCCTTTGGTGGGCATACCTATCGTCGCTTGGCGCATGTGGGAGACCGTACCGGTTTAGAATTGATTCGTACCTTGCAAGACAAAGGCATTCATTGTGGGATTGATGTCCACATGGAATGCACCATGACCCATTTGTTAAAAGACGGTGAACAGATTGCAGGGGCTTTTGGTTACTGGCGTGAAAGTGGTCGATTTATCTTAATCAATGCCAAATCGGTAATTCTCTGTACAGGGGGCATTGGCAAGGCGTATCAGGTTACTTCTAATAGTTGGGAGTATACCGCCGATGGGCAGGCCATGGCCTTAAAAATGGGTGCTGAACTCATTGATATGGAATTTTTACAGTTTCATCCCACAGGCATGGTTTGTCCCCCTTCTGTAAAGGGTATTTTAGTGACGGAAGCGGTTCGTGGTGAA
Organism: Vampirovibrio sp.; assembly: GCA_050916035.1. Classification (GTDB taxonomy): domain Bacteria; phylum Cyanobacteriota; class Vampirovibrionia; order Vampirovibrionales; family JAJTHC01; genus JAJTHC01. The sequence goes on from CP050876.1 coordinate 878,382, forward strand.
GGCGGAAAATTGACCAACGCCTTAGGCGAGCGTTTTATGAAAAATTACGACCCTGAACGTATGGAATTGTCGACACGTGACATTGTAGCCAAAGCCATTTATACCGAAGTTAAAGAAGGTCGTGGCTCACCGAATGGTGGAGTGTTCTTGGATATTTCCCACCGTGGGGCGGACTACATCAAGCGGAAGCTTCCTTCCATGTATCACCAGTTCCTCGAATTAGGAGATGTGGACATCACCAAAGGTCCTATGGAAGTCGGGCCCACCATGCACTATACGATGGGTGGTGTGCGCGTGCATCCTGAAACACAAGAAGTGCTCAATGTAAAAGGCCTTTTTGCAGCAGGTGAAATTTCAGGCGGCTTACATGGGGGCAATCGTTTAGGGGGGAATTCTCTCAGTGACTTGATTGTTTTCGGTAAGCGTGCGGGTCAATATGCCGCTGAGCGTGCCAAGCAAATCACCGAATTACCTCAGGTGAGTGATGATGAAGTGAATGCGTATGCCGCTGAGCTCCTCGCGCCGTTTGAGCAAGACGCGTCTGCGGAAACGCCGTATCAAATTCAAGCCGATTTGCAAGCACTCATGTCCTCTAAAGTGGGGATTGTCCGTGAAGACCAAGGGCTTAAAGAAGCCATTGCTGAATTACAAGTCTTAAAAGAACGGGCAAAAAAAGCGCGTGTTGATGGCAGTCGTGCCTACAACCCTGGTTGGCATTTGTCACATGATATTCATAATATGATTTTGGTGGGTGAAGTCGTCGCAAAAGCGGCTTTACAACGCACCGAAAGTCGTGGCGGACATACCCGTTTAGATTTTATTGAATCCGACAATACCCATTGGCGTTTTTTAAATAGTACAATTTCTTTGTCTCCTGCTGGCGATTTAGAAGTGAGTACCTACGAAAAAACACAGATGAACGACGACTTACGTGATTTATTTGACAAGCCTGATGAAGTGTCCGTGCTTGCCAATACACATAAATTATAAGAAAGGAAACTCCCCATGATGATGAGTATGGCTCAAGGTGTTGTGGAACGCGAGTTTCACGTTTTTCGTGGTTTACCAGATGAAGAGGGTGAACATATCGGGGATTTAAAATCCTTTAAAGTGCCTGTTCAGCCAGGCTGGGTGGTTTTGGATGCCTTATTATGGGTACAGGCGAATCACGCGCCTGATATGGCCATTCGTTGGAATTGTAAAGCGGCTAAATGTGGTTCGTGTGCCGCAGAAGTCAACGGTTTGCCTAGCTTAATGTGTAAAACGCGTTTGGATCACATGCCTGCGGATACACCCGTGACGGTTCGCCCCATGCGTAGCTTTCCTTTAATCAAGGATTTAGTGACGGATGTCAGCTGGAACTACGAAGTCAATAAGCGGATTACGCCTTTCACACCCATTAACGATGATCAATCGTCTTGGCGCTATTTTCAAGAAGATGCAGACCGTGTTCAAGAGTTTCGTAAGTGTATTGAATGTTTTATCTGCCAAAATATCTGCCATGTCATTCGGCATCACCGTAAATTTAATCATTTTGCGGGTCCTCGATTCTTGGTGCGTCTTGCTTCTTTGGAAATGCACCCCTTGGATGTGGCAGATCGTCTTCCTTTTATTAAAGAAGAAGCGGGTATTGGTTTGTGTAATATTACCAAATGTTGTACGGAACGTTGTCCTGAAGACATTCGCATTACGGACAATGCGATTATCCCCTTAAAAGAGCGCGTCGTGGATCGCTACTATGACCCCATTACGATGTTGCTTCATAAAATTGGGATTAAATAAACCTCAATCGCCTCCTCCTTTTTTATTCAAGGAGGAGGCTTGACTTAATAAAGGATGAACACATGGCGTTTCGTACGGCTCAAGACGTGATCAACATGAGTCAATATCGAAAAAACACAATCTGGGAACGCGTTTTGGCGTCATTGGCCTATCCTATTTTTGTATACCTTGGCTTGTCTTTGGGGGGCATGCAGTTTTTCACCTTTATTGCTTTGTTTTTAGTCATGTGGACCATCTGCCGAAGCCCCTATTTAAAGACCCCTGTTTTCATTAAATACCATGTGGCACAAGCCTTTGCGCTATCCATTGCCTTAGATTTTATTCGTGCATTTTTGCAAGTTCTGCTTAAAGTGATCTGGTCTGTCTTGGCTCTACTGCCTTTTAATTTTTTAGAATCAAGTCTCACTCGTCTGCTCCCTTTCCTGTCGGATGCCGTACTACTTAGCTTAATCGCTTTAATCGGGTACTGTCTATTTTTCACGCTAAAGGGGCGTCAACAAGAACTACCCTTGGCCGGTCAAGTAGCTCGTTCCATTGTCTATTAATTCCCTCAGAAAGGGGCCTCTGTCCATGTGTCCTTCTCAACGACCTGTCATTGTGGGACTAACAGGCGCATCAGGTTCTGTTTTAGGACTACGCTTGATTAAGGAACTCCTACAATTAGGGGTGCGTGTGGATCTTATTTTTTCGGAGCATGCCTATGTGGTAATGAAACAAGAATTAGGAGTGACTTTAGAAGGGGTGACTTTAGAAGAAAAAGTCATGCAACTTTTACGACTTCTACATTTGGACCCTGAATTATATGCCGCTCAAATCCAGCTGTATGGCAATAAAAATATAGGGGCTTCACCTGCCAGTGGGACTTATTTACATCAAGGGATGGTTATTGCCCCTTGTTCTATGGGGACTTTGGCACATATTGCCCAAGGGTTAAGTAATAGTCTTTTAACGCGTGCCGCGGATGTGACGCTGAAAGAGTCGCGCCCCCTTATTTTAATGCCGCGAGAAACCCCTTTGAATACGATTCACCTTCATAATATGTTACGTTTGTCTGAAATGAATGTGCGGCTGATTCCCCCGATGCTTTCTTTTTACAGTCCTGCTTTTTTAACGCTTGAAGGTCAAATCCTGTATAGTATTGGTAAGGTTTTGGACCAATTGGGTTTTGAACATCAGCTCTATACACGCTGGCAAGGCTTACAAGTAGCCGCTTTAACGGACACCTCGGTGATGCGCTCCTTATTATAGATACGCTAAATAAAACAAAGGCTTTGGTGATAAAATACAGCCGCTCCTTTTATGGTGCTCGTTATGTTTATGGTACATTGAAGAAATAATTACCTAAACTCTACATAAGGAACACCACATGCTTATTCCTTCTATTGATTTAATGAACGGACAAGCGGTTCAGCTTCGTCAAGGTAAAACACACGTGTTGACGGCTGACACACCTCCAGAAACTTTGATTCAACAATTTAATTGCTACGGTGAAGTGGCAGTCATTGATTTGGACAAAGCCCTTAATAATGGCTCAGACAATTTAGAACTGATTAAACGCCTTTGTCGTTTGGCGGATGTCCGCGTGGGCGGAGGGATTCGTACGGTGGAGCGAGGACGTGAAATTCTACGAGCAGGCGCGAAGCAAATTATTATTGGGACGGCTGCCACGCCTGAATTTTTAAAGCATTTTCACCCCTCTCAAATTTTAGTGGCCTTGGACACCAACGCTCAAGGAGAAGTACTCGATGAAGGCTGGACGCGTTCCACAGGGGAAGCGTTAATTGAACGGGCAGAGCGTTTGGCGCCGTATTGTTCGGGTTATTTATGTACTTTTGTAGAAGCAGAAGGGGGTTTAGGGGGCTTACCAGTGGATGCCGTCAAACGCCTTCAAGAGGCGTTGCCTCACTCGGTGACCGTGGCAGGCGGTGTGCGAGATACCCAAAATGCCGCCGAATTGGTAAAGCTAGGGGTAGATGTGCAGGTGGGGATGGCCTTGTATAAAGGACTTTTAAATCCTGCCGATGTGGTGGTCGACAGTGTTGATTTCACCAAAGGAGACGGCTTAGTCCCCACCATTGTTCAGGACGCCGACACCCTTGAAGTCTTAATGCTGGCTTATTCGAGTCCGACGTCTTTGAAGCAGGCTTTAGAAGAACGTCGTGGCCTGTATTGGAGCCGTAGTCGTCAGTCTTTATGGCGTAAAGGGGATAGTTCAGGGCATGTACAGGCACTGGTGAGTTGTCGAGTGGATTGTGATCAAGACACGCTTTTATTTAAAGTCCGTCAAGTGGGACCCGCCTGCCATACGGGTGAAGACACCTGCTTTGGACGTCGTGATTTTAACATGGTGCGTTTATTTTCCATTTTGGCGGACCGTAAAGCCAATCCCCCCGAAGGCTCTTTTACCGCGACTTTATTTGCGAAGCGTCATAAACTCGATAAAAAAATTATTGAAGAAGCCTTTGAAGCCACGCAGTCTGAAAATCGTGCGGAATATGTATGGGAAATTGCCGATGCGATCTTCTTTTTAAGTCTACTTGCGGTGGATGAAGGCATTGCCTTTGATGAAATTGTGGCCGAACTGGCGGGCCGCCATCGCTAAGGGGTTAAGATTAAGTTTAAGATTTAGGACTCTGGCGCTTGCTTCGCTTGGTAAGCTTGAAAATAATAAGAGGGTCGAATCTGGCCCGACTCTGTTTTTCGATCGATCGTCTGTGTCCACGTTAATCCGCATTTTTCTAAAATTCGTTGAGACGCCTTATTCCCTTCCGCGGTAGTGGCAAACACCATAGCTAGCTTTAATTCGCTAAAGGCATACTGAATCAGCGCTTGGGTCACTTCAGTCGCATACCCTTTTTCCCAATGGGCCTCATCTAGCCAATACCCTATTTCCGCTGAATCATTGTCCTGCTGTAAATGAAGTCCTGCATTGCCAATAAATACACCTTCTTTTTGAGTAAAAATTCCAACTAATAATTCTTGATTCGTGTCAAATCCTGTTTGGGCTCTTTGAATCCAAGCCATGGCATCTTCAAACGTATAAGGATTGGGTAAAAAAGCGACCGCTTCTAAAATAGTCGTATTTTGTAGGAGAGTATACAGGGCGTTTGCATCCCCCGCTTCTAGGAGACGCAAATATAAACGATCCGTTAGCAAACGAGCTTGAAACCTAGGTTTTTTGAAAGGATTCAACGCTTTGCTAAGGGGCTGTTCGTCTTCGGTCATGAGGGTCACTTTATAAGATTAAAGTCTTTCACAGCTATGGGTGTTTTATCCTAAGCTATCCCAGTTGGGGCCTGTCGCGATATCCACGACCAAGGGCACCCGTAAGGGCTGTTCACATTCCATGGCCCATTGAATCAGCGCTTTGGTTTCTTCCAAAGCATCAGGGGGCGCTTCGAGCACCAATTCATCATGCACTTGCAAGAGCATTCGACTCCTTAAGGTGGAAGCTTCTAAACGCTGATGAAGACGTTGCATGGCGATTTTAAGCAATTCGGCGGCCGCCCCTTGCACAGGGGTATTGAAACTGGCGCGTTCGGCGAATTCTCTAATATTTTTATTCGTACTGCGAAGATCCTGACTCAAATCTCTACGACGCCCAAACATGGTGGTCGCACCGCCTCGTTCATGAGCAGCTGTAATGGTGTCGTTGATCCAGTCCTTGACCTTAGGGTAGGTGTCAAAATAGCGGTTGATAAAGGCTTGTGCTTCACCATAGGAAACACCCAATTGTTGGGATAATCCATGAGCGGTTTGGCCGTAAACAATCCCGAAATTAACCGATTTTGCGGTATAGCGCTGTGTTTTACTCACTTCTTCTAAAGGCACGTCAAAAACCAAGGCGGCGGTGGCCGTATGAATATCCACCCCGCTTTGAAAGGCTTGAATCATGGCGGGATCTTCACAAAGGTGGGCCAGAATCCGCAATTCAATTTGAGAATAGTCGGCTGAAATGAGTTGCCATCCTGCTTCGGCGACAAAGGCTTGACGAATACGTTGGCCCATCGGCGAGCGTACAGGAATGTTCTGTAAATTGGGATCGCTCGACGACAAACGCCCTGTCGCGGTAATCACTTGATTAAAGCTGGTATGGACGCGTCCTGTTTGAGGCTTGATGAGCAGAGGGAGCGTGTCAACATAAGTGGATTTAAGCTTATACAATTGTCGGTATTCCAGCAAGAGTTCAATAATGGGGTGTTCCCCTCTTAAGGATTCAAGCACTTTGTTGTCGGTGGAATAGTTTTTGGTCGCGGTTTTACGCTTGGATTGAATGCCTAGGGTATCAAAAAGCAGTTCCCCCACTTGTTTAGGAGAATTTAAATTAAACGGCGAGGGGCTAAAAGCTTGGGCGGCCTCATCAATACGATGAATTTGTTCCCCTAGCGTTTGGGCAAGCAGACTTAACGGTTCGGTTTCTAAACGAATCCCGTTAAATTCAAGTTCTGCCAAGACCCACGTCAAAGGGTTTTCAATCTCATAAAATAAGCTGGCTTGTTCAGGCTGAGCCACTAGACGCTGCGTAAATAAATACGCCAAGCACCATGTGGCATAGGTATCACTCGCACCGTAGGGGGCAGCATTTTCAATAGGAACTTCTGCAAAAGTAATTTGTTTTTTACCTTTACCAATCAATGTGTCAATCGGGTTCATGGCGAAGTCTAAATGGCGTTCGGCAAGCCCTTTAAGGCCATGTTTTTCTTCAGGTTGCAGTACATAGCTCATAATCATGGTGTCTAGCACAGGGCCTGCTAAATCAATCCCCCAATGGCGGGTACAGTTACGTTCGTATTTAAGATTGTGAATGATTTTTAAAATGTCAGGATTTTCTAAAAACGTTTTCAATAAAGCAAACGCGTCGTCATAGGGGATTTGTCTTTGCATTTCAGAGGCGGTCATGAGATTTGCCACATGAGCTAAGGGCACATAGACATTACGTAAACGTGGTTCCCCGTTGCGCTCCACACATGGATAGCTTGCGGGGCTGTCTTTTAAATTTAAAGGATTTCGTGCCGTAAAGCGTGAGGGTTGAAGTCCACTGCCCCACGTTAACCCAAAACCCACCAGTGCCACGTCATGAATGTTAAGCCCCGTGGTTTCTACGTCAAATGCGCAAATACCGTGATTTTCTTCAATATCTTTAAAAATATCGCGAAGGGTATCGAGGTCTTGAATAATCTCATACGTAAACGCAGGGAATTGAATCGCTGGCGTTGGAGCAGCCTCTTCCTGTACATGAGGCGCTAGAAAGGGAGCGCTTAGTGTCGCGTCTTCTGTTTTGAGACTGAGGAGCTGAGTCCATTTAGGGAGCTGGCGTTGAAAGGTCTTAAAATTATAGGTTTCAAAAAAATGAAGGAGTGCTTCCGCGGTGGCCTGACTACTCCCCAAGTGGGCATGGTCTAAATCGAGCGTGATATCTAAATCATTGACAATAATCGCCAGTTTTTTGGATAAAAAGGCCATATCCCGTCCTTCGCTTAATTTACGGTGCACGCCTGCGGGGGTAATTTCCGCTAAGTGAGTATAGACGTTTTCAAGCGTTTGGTAAGCATCAAGTAATTTGACGGCGGTTTTATCTCCAATACCTTTGACACCAGGAATGTTGTCGCTACTGTCTCCCTTAAGTCCCTTGAAATCGGCCACCTGTTCAGGGGTCACCCCCCATTTGGCGACGACTCCATGCCAATCATACACGGTTAATCCTTCATGGGTATTGCGGGCAGGAATCAGGATATTCACACGGCTGTCACGATCAATCATTTGAAAACTGTCTTGATCACCCGTCAGCACATCCACCCGCCAGTCGGCGTGGGTGTCAATCACTTGTTTGGACAAGGTGCCAATGACGTCATCGGCTTCGACCCCTTGAATACGAAAGACGGGCAAGCCTAGTGCTTCAATCCCTTCGTAGAGTACGTCCATTTGTTGGCGCATATCATCTGGCATACGGCTACGATTGGCCTTGTATTCAGGGTACCAATCGGTTCTAAAGCTTTCTCGTGCCACGTCAAACGCGAAAGCCAAGGCATCGGGTTGTCGTTGAGTGAGTAATTGAAAAATGGCGTTAAAAAAGCCATACACCGCCCAAGTGGGAATGTCTTGCTGGTTGCGCATTTGGGTACGTTCTAAAGCAAAGTACATCCGGTAGGCCAACGCGTGACCATCCACCAAGACGAGTGTTTTTGTGGGAAGGGGGGGGGAGGAGATCATAAATCCATAAACCTTTATCGCGTGATTTTAGATGAAACCGTTAAGAGCACCCATTAATTTTATTTCAATAGCATAACATGGATAAGCAAGAGACTTTCAAGAGAGAATGGGGGGATATAAAAATCAATAGTCCTTATGAAAAAAGGCGCTGCACAATTAACATAGTTTATGTTAAAATGGTAAGATGAAATGTCCAAAATGCGGATGTGCCGACGCGACTAAAAATGGTACCATGAACCAAAAATAACGCTATAAATGCAAGCACTGTGGTTGCAATTACACGCAGTCTAAGTCCTACCGAATCCCCCTCAGTCAAAGGATTAAAGCCATTGAACTCTATTTAGAAGGGGTTGGATTTCGTGGCATAGAAAGGTTGACCGGTATTTCCCACAACACCGTGATTCAATGGGTGAAGCACTTAGCCACTGAAATAGAACGGCTGCGTCCTGAAGAAGAAGAGGCAGGCATAGATGTAGAGCTGGATGAAATGTGGCATTTTATCCAAAAAAACTCAAAAATGCTGGGTCTGGTTGGCGTGGGACAGACAGCAAAAGCGATGCGTTGGAGTTGAGTTAGGCAGACGTAATACTCAAACAGGAAAAAGCCTATGGAAACAGTTGAACTTGTTTGAAGGTTCTACTGTGTTTACAGATTACTTTCCTGCTTATGATTCTATTGTTGAAGGGGTTACGAATGTGGTCGGTAATGCTTACACATGGGGTGTGGAGAGCTTAAAGAGTCGGGTACGGCAATATTTAGCCCGTTTTAGGCGAAAAACCTTTTGTTATTCTAGGTCTGAAGCGATGGTAAAAGCCCCCCTCACCATCTTTTCCACCCCTGATTGGCAACGCTATCTATGTTAATTGTGCAACGCCGAAAAAAATCCCTTAAGCATTCAATGCTTAAGGGATTTCGTTAAAGGTAATTTCGTTAAAGCGGCTTAAACTTTAGCGGTGAGCAAGGCTTCTAAGGTGGCACCCATATCGGCGGGGGATTCCACCACAGCGATACCCGCTTCTTTAAGCGCCTTCATTTTTTCAGCGGCCGTGCCTTTGCCTCCTGAAATAATGGCACCTGCATGCCCCATACGTTTTCCAGGGGGGGCGGTTTGTCCTGCAATAAAGCAGACCATAGGCTTGGTGACATTTTCTTTATAGTAGGCGGCCGCTTCTTCTTCTGCAGAGCCTCCAATTTCGCCAATCATAATAATGGCGTCGGTGTCAGGATCCGCTTGAAATAAGGCGAGGGCATCAATAAAGTTGGTGCCGTTAATGGGGTCTCCCCCAATACCGATACACGTACTTTGACCAATCCCCCGCTGGGTGAGTTGGTCGACGGCTTCGTAGGTTAAAGTCCCTGAACGAGACACCACACCCACACGACCAGGTAAGTGAATCGAAGCAGGCATAATACCGACCTTGGCTTGTCCTGGGCTAATAATACCAGGACAGTTGGGTCCGATTAAACGGGTTTGAGGGTATTCAGTCAAGAGTAAATGTTTGACTTTCATCATATCAATGACGGGAATACCTTCAGTGATACAGATCACTAACGCAATTCCTGCATCAGCGGCTTCTAGAATGGCGTCTGCCGCAAAGGGAGGGGGCACAAAAATAACGGAACAATCCGCGCCCGTTGCTTTTTTTGCTTCGGCCACGGTATTGAAAATAGGAAGATTCACCCCGTTGACTTGATGCGTGGTTCCGCCCTTGTTGGGCGTAACACCCCCGACGATTTGCGTCCCGTACTTGAGGCACTGTTCCGCATGAAAGGTGCCTTCACGCCCTGTTAAGCCTTGTACCAATACTTTGGTTTTTTTAGTCAGTAAAACAGCCATCATGTTTATTTCCTTTGTTAATGAATATTCTAGGGATACGGTGTGGATGAATCCATGCGTTAAACGCTTGCGGTTTGCTTTAAAGACAAGACGACTTTTCCAGCCGCTTCTTCAAGCGTTTCGCCCACTTCGTAACGAAGACCACTTTCCGCTAAAATCTGTTTACCTGTCTCCACATTGGTACCTTTCATACGGATCACAATGGGAAGGGTCATATTAAGCTTTTGAGCCGCTTTCACCACGCCTGTAGCCAATAAGTCGCAACGTAAAATACCCCCAAAAATGTTGATGAAAATCACTTTGACATCTTTATCACTCATGATAATACGAAAGGCATTTTCAATGGCGTCTTCAGTGGCACTTCCTCCTACGTCTAAAAAATTAGCAGGGGCTGCGCCATAGAGCTTGACAATATCCATAGTGGCCATGGCAAGGCCCGCGCCGTTAACCATACACGCCACTTCGCCGTCTAATTTAATATAGTTTAGACCAAACTTGGAGGCTTCCACTTCTAAGGCATCTTCTTCATCGGTGTCGCGTAAGGCGACAATATCGGCATGGCGATACAAGGCATTGGAATCGAAGTTGACTTTCCCGTCTAAGGCGACGACTTGATCATCCGCCGTGATAATCAACGGGTTGATTTCAAGCAAGCTACAGTCGGTTTCAATAAACAGGGTATATAGGTTTTGAATTAATTGGTGCGCTTGCTTGCTCTGTGCAGGATTGAGTCCCAAAGCAAAGCAAATTTCGCGAATTTCATAGGCCTGAATGCCCAAGGCGGGATGCACCACAATTTTCAGGATTTTTTCAGGTGTCTTTTCGGCGACTTCTTCAATATCCATGCCCCCTTCGGTGGAGGCCATCACGACAGCTCGCGACGTGGCACGGTCCATGACAATGGCCAGATACAATTCACGAACAATGTTAGAACCTTCTTCCACCAAGACGGCCTTCACTTTTTGTCCTTCAGCACTGGTTTGGTGCGTAATTAACTGCATGCCTAAAATGGCGTCGGCTGCGCTACGAACGGCTTCAGGCGTGTTGTCGACGACTTTCACACCGCCCCCTTTACCGCGGCCCCCTGCATGAATTTGTCCTTTAACGACGACTTTAGCCGTTTTTAAAGTACTGGCAACGGTCACCGCGTCTTCCACGGTGTTGGCCACTTGGCCTTGAGGCACAGTAATGCCATATTGCCGAAACAGGTCTTTGGCTTGATATTCATGAATTTTCATGGACGGTTTCCTTTTACTCAATCAATTAATATAACAAACAATATCTACCTCTATTTTAAGTGCTTTTAGCTTAAAAAAGCAAGTTTTCTTATGGGATTTTACATCTATTGATGTCTAAGATAGGCTTAGCTTTACAGGGGATGTAATGTTTTATAGATAAAATTGTCATTTGAGGCTATTTTTTGGATGGCTGGCTTTCGTTTTGAGCTGGTCGCTCGTCAGAGACCTTTTCGCGGAAAAAGGTCTCCAACACCTCTAAATCCGTTCAAGGAGGAGGGAAAAGAAGGAAATTGTTGCGGCTCTCCTTCTCTTCCCCCCTCCTTGAAAATCCTCCCCCTTCTCATCCTTTTCGCTTGCCCCACCCACTTACGTCGGACGTCCGCAAAATGTCTCGGAAGCCTCGCATTTAGTGCGTTGACGTCTATTGGTGCAACGGGTTAAAGCGCTAAGGTTTTATCTGAAAAGCATCATACCTTTAAAAATAGCCTTTACGCAAAACAGGAAGACATGGTGTGCCTTCCTGTTTAAGTGGGGTGCGATGAAATAAGAATTATCCCTGTTCGAGGGCTTCTTGTTCACTGCTATAAATTTTAACGGCCTTGTTGATACCTGTTAAATTAAATAATTTATTGACATAGCCTTGGGCTTGACAAACGGAAAATTGTCCGCCTGCTTCTGCCAAAGTACGTTGACCATACAAAATCACACCTAAGCCTGCGGAATCCATAAAGTTTACAGATCCTAAGTTAAGCAATACGCCATTTTGCCCTTGAATGTTTTGGTTGATGGCGTCTTTGAATTCATCGATAAAACGGTGGTCAAAGCTTTCAATGTTGACGTCAATCACGTTTACATTTCTTTCGCGACGGGTATTGTAAAGATCATTTTTGCTGATCATCATCTTGAAAAGTCTCCTTAGTCGGCTAATGGGGTTGGATATTGAACATTTACCTGTTGGCACTATAAGGGATGAAGATTCTCAAGCGTAAGCCACTTCTTTAAAATATCCACCAAGCAAGCGAATTTTATGTCGCTTAGGGTTGAATGAGACGACTTAAAATAGACCAGGCAGGGGTTTTCTGTGGCCATTGCGCTAAAACGGATTGGGCGTCTTGGCAGGTGTTTTGAATTAAGGCTTCGGTGGACTGGATCGCTCCAAGGTCGGTAATGAGCGTTTTTAAAGCAAGACAGGCCTCATCTATCGTGCCGAGTTCGCTGGAAGCTTGAACGGCATCAAAGACACGCTGTACGGCTGCTTGCAAGGCATCTTCTTGGTCGGGGTAGGCTTGAAAGGCAAGGAGAACCGGAGCATTAGCAAGCCCGTTTCGAATATCATCTAAAATGGGTTTGCCCGCCGTTTCGCGGTCCGCGGTGTAGTCCAGTAAGTCGTCTTTAAACTGAAAGGCCATGCCAAAGGCGCGTCCAAACGCAATGGCTGCTTGCTGAGTGGGGGTGTCTGCTTCTGCTAAGACGGCGACGGCTTGCATGGCACAGACATAAAGACTCGCGGTTTTTTTATAGGTTTTTTGAACGTACGCGTCCCATGTAATCGTGGCCAAAGGCTGAAAGGCTAAGGCATCTTGTAGCACTTCCCCTTCGCATAATTCTGCAAGGACTTTGGCATAGAGGCTCACCAAAGTGACGTCTCCTAGGCTTGCGAGTGTTTGACTGGCTTGTGCCAAGAGCCAATCGCCTCCTAAAATCGCCAAACGATTGCCAAATTGTTGGCGCACGGTGGGGACGCCTCGTCGTAAATCGGACTCATCTAAGACGTCATCATGCAGTAAAGTGGCCAAATGAATCATTTCGGTGACGGCGGCGAGCTTTACGACGCGTGCATCGCTGGGTTTTTGGGTGATGACCTGCCATAAACTATGCACCATGGCGGGGCGAACCAGCTTGCCGAGTGTTTCTAAGCTGTAACCCGTGGCGTCTGCCAAGGGCAAGGCTTCAGGGGGAAGCAGTCCTTGCAAAAAGTCCACGGTGGCTTTGAGTTCTTCTTCAAGGGGTTGAAAGAAGGGATTAACTTTGAAGGAGGTGACTTGAGAAGGGGAAGACATCATAAAAAAATAATCGCTTATTTAATAGAGTATATTATTCTTAGTATTATGAAGTAAAATGTCCTAAAACGTCAATGAAAAGAATCCTTCTGTATGTCTTCTTCTCCTGAAATTATTATTGTCACGGGTGCCACAGCAACGGGAAAAACGGGCTTGGGGATTGCCTTGGCGAAAACCCTCAGAACAGATGTCATTTCCTGCGACAGCCAGTTGGTTTACCAAGGTTTAGATATTGGGACGGCAAAGCCTAGTCTAGACGAACAGGCGGGGATTCCTCATTATGGGATGGATTTGGTCGCACCGGATCAAGTCTTTTCTGCCGCCATGTATGAAGAAGCGGTCTTGCCCTTGGTGCTTGAACGTCTTCATACGCAGCAGACGGTCGTGATGGTGGGAGGGACGGGCTTTTATTTACGGCAATTGTTTGAAGCACGACCCATGGTGGAGGTTCCTCCGAATCTGGCCTTGAGAAGCTCCCTTGAGCAAGAAGTTATGGCGCAAAAAAATAGTCATCCGAATCTGCTGCATGAACGACTCACGCAGTGGGATCCCGTGCGCGCCTCTCAGTTGGAACCGCAAGACCAACGCCGTATTATTCGCGCTTTGGAAATTATCGACGCCACAGGACAGCCTGTTTCTCAGCTTAAGCGCCCAAGTGTGGTCGAAAGCGCGTGGGGCCGTCCCCCTCGAATTCGTTGGTTAGGCTTGGTGGAAGGGGACAAGCAGGCACGGTATCAAAAAATTGAATCCCGTATTGAAGCCATGCTCAAGGCGGGCTGGCTGACTGAAGTGGAGACTTTGCTTCAGCAGTTTGGCTCTGCTGCGCATGCGTTGCAGGTGGCCCATGGTTATCCTGAATGGGTAAAAGTCTTAGAAGGCCAATTGTCGATGGAAGAAGCCAAATCTCTTATCGCGATTCATGTGAGGCAATATGCGCGTCGACAAAAAGTGTGGTTTAATCGTCACCGTGACATGCACTGGTGTGATGTGAGCCAACAGCCTCATCTGACGGCGCAGTTGTCATGGGCCTTGAATGAGGCGTAGCGGTCGTTTACAAGCGCCAAAACATAGATAAGCTTGATCCTTTTTTCCTTTCTGCCGATTGAATCACCCTCATCGCGTGGAGGCATTAAGAGCTCTCTTTTTTGATTGAAAATTAGGAATTTCCTCCGTGCGTCTTTGATTTGCATTTATTTAGAGAAGCGGTATAATTGAAAATAAACCCCAAATAAAGGAACGACTAAATGAAGCGATTTTTATGGCTAGCACTCTTGGCTTTGGGCTTGGGAACAAAACGTCATTGGCACATTTTATTTGCGATTGTGACGGGGGCGGGTTTAGGTTTGATTTTAAATGCTTCAGACTTCCCTGTGATTTATACCGTTTTTGACACCATGGGTCAAATTTTTATTCGCCTCATTGGTATGTTGGTTGTGCCTATTGTGGTGAGTTCCTTAGTGGTGGGTGTCACCAGCGTGAGTGATGGGCGTTCTTTGGGACGATTTGGAGGTCGCGTTCTGGGGTGGTTCATTTTGATGATGAGTCTTTCCGCCTTGGTTGCTTTGGGCTTGGGTCAATTTTTGCATCCTGGTGAAAATTTAAAAGTCCTGTTGCAAGATCCTCATTCCGTTTTAAAAACCTTGTCCGTTCAACACCAAGTGGATGTCACACACCTGACTCAGCAGGCGCCATCACTTAAAAATTTATTATTAAATTTAATCCCTAAAAATCCGATGGAAGCCCTTGCCAAAGGAGAAATGGTGCCTTTGGTTTTATTTACGATTTTCTTTGCAGGGGCGTTGTCCAAAGTCGGAGAAGCAGGGCGCCCCTTGATCGGATTTTTTGAATCCATTTTTGCCACCACCATGAAGTTAACGGATTGGGTTTTTGTCTTGGCCGTTCCAGGGGTTTTTAGCTTGACCTTTATTTCGGTGGCCTTGGCGGGTCCTCAAATTTTCAAAATTTTAGCCCCTTATACCTTGGTCGTGGTGACAGGTTTATTGATTCAAACCTTTGTCATGATTCCCTTGCTCCTAAAATTTGTGGCGAAAGTCAACTTTCTACAATTTTATCGGGCCATTAGTGAAGCAATTATGGTGTCCTTCGGTACCGCTTCTAGTTCAGCGACCTTGCCCGTTTCCATTGCTTGTTGTGAAAACCGCGTTGGGGTCAGTCATCAAGTTGCCAGTTTTGTTCTCCCCACAGGGGCCAGCATCAATAAAACAGGCACCACTTTATTTGAAGTGATTGCGGTTTTATTCTTAGCCCAAGCCTTTGGCTTAGAACTGACCTTGTGGAAGCAGTTCTTAATTGTGGTCTTTTCTATATTAGCGTCCATTGCGACCCCTGGGGTACCGAGTGCGGGCTTGATTACGATGGCCATTGTCATCAATTCCATTGGGGAAGATTTTAAACCCCTTTTTGGAGGCATTGCCCTACTTTGGCCGATTGACCGTATTTTGGATATGTTACGTACCGCCATTAACGTCATTTCCAGTTGTACGGTAGCGACACTTGTTTCCGCGCAAGAAGGAGACCTGAATTATGACATTATTAATGGGTCCGATGAGTGGGAAAATGTGATTAGTATGAAGGATTAAGCTCCCTCATTCGTATTCCTCAACGCGACAGCCAGACTTCTAAAAGCTCCTCCTGATAAAGGGGGGCTTTTTAGTATGAAAGGCCCTTAACCGAAAACTCTAAATAAGACTATTAAGAATGAAACAGTCAGAGGTTTAGCTCATGTTGATTGGAATGATACAATCCGCGTCGAATAATGGTTTGGTGCATTATAATGCCCTTAATAGCGTCGTGAAAAACATGGCCAACTATTCAACCATTGGCTATAAAGCCGATCGCTTTGAAATGTTTTTAGATGGTACCCACGCGCTCAATGGTTCGCTACAACGAGACCTTTCTGCGGGAACCCCTGAACTGACGCAGCAAGAATTCGATTTGGCCTTACAAAATCCAGAGGCCTATTTTATGGTCACCCGTGCCGATGGCACCCAAGCCTACACCAAAGACGGCCGTTTTCGTTTAAATCGTGACCGTATTTTAGTCACTCAAGAAGGGGACGTCGTGGGGCAAGGCATCCAAATCCCAGAAGACTTTGGTAAATTAATTGTGTCCCCCACAGGGGAACTTAGTATTAAGAAAAAAGAAGAAGGCTATAAAAAGAAAATTGGACAACTCACCGTCGCGCGTTTTGAAAACCCTGCGGGACTCGTCCGTACCAGTCGAAATCAATTGCTTGAATCCGAAGAATCGGGACCCGCACAAGTTGCCGAAAAGCCAGGGATTCTACAAGGCGCTTTAGAGCGTTCTAATGTGGATTTATACGACGAAATTCACATGTCCATGCGGATTAATGCAGGAGTCATCACCAATATGCGACTCGTTAAACTCATGGATGAACTCTTGAATCAGGCGATTCGTATTCGTCAATAAATAAGTCAATTCTTTCTATTTAAAGAAGAAGGAGCATTCGAACATGTTATTTTCAGGCATTAATTTAGATGGCGCCATTGCCCCTTTAACCCAAAATATTAGCCAATTAGTGACCATGCAAAAAGCGTCGGCAGACAACATTGCCAATGTCAACACACCAGGCTATAAACCCAAACGCTATAATTTTGAAACCTTTTTAGGCGCGGACCACAGTGCGATGGAAACCTCCTTGTCGAGTCGCATGGGGGCCAGTCAATTGCCTGACTTACTGAGTAGTCAAACTCAGGGCCAAGTGAACTTACAAGACGAATTTATGGATATGCAAAAGAATTTGCTGTATTTCAATATGGTGTCTAAACGGCTCAGTACGGTAATTAACAACATTAAAACGGCGTCCAACGTGGGCCGATAATGCCATTTACATGGTTTTTTATTTGACTTCTAAGCTTCCATCACCCGTTAGATTTCCATCTTTATCTTTGGTGGGGACCAGTTCTGCCTTAGTCACCTCTCGTTTGGCACGTATACCCAGCCAAGCATTTAAAGGGTTTTGAGTAAACGTCACCATTTCTTTATTCTTCGTATCAAAAATACGAGTCCGTCTTTGTCCTCCAAAACCTAGCTCCGATGTGACAACGTAACTTTTAGGTTGACCTTCCATTGACAAGAGTCCCACAGGTTTAGAACCCTGCATTTTTATTGTTTGAAGATCTCTAGTTATCTGCGTGTCAGTTGAATACAGCTTAAGGTTTGCCCCATTCGACAGAACTTCATTCCGCGATGAAGGAGGGGGGGGATAATGCTCCTGCCATAGTTAAAATCCTTTTGAATTGTTTGATGTTGATTCACAAGCTATGCGTATAAAACCCAAAGGAACCGCCTTTTGTGCGAGACGAACAGGATTCAGTCACTCAAGTTTTAAGTGGTTTTTGTTTGAAAATTATATCCGTCTTTCGTGTCAATACGGGTTACCTCGTTTTCGACTCGTTGGGGAGGCTGACCAAAAAAAGAAGAAATAGGATCTTGAGTAAACGTTACCATCTTCTTACCGCCGTCAGTAAGAATCTTCGTTTGTCTAATACTATTAAAAGGTCCACTAGTAGTAGAGGTGATATTATAGTGCGAGTTGGCCTTTCTGTCGAGTAACATTTTGGAGTATTCGCCGTCTAATTGTATTCCGTTAGGATCTCCTGCCTCTTCTGCCTCAGGAGAATAAACTTTTATAAATGCCCCATTACTCAGACGTACATTACGCGATGAAGGGGGGGGGGGGTAGTGCTCTTCCCATAGTTAAAATCCTTTTGAATGATTTGATGTTGATTCACAAGCTATAGGCATAAAACCCAAACGAACCACATTTTGTGCCAGATGAAGAGGATAGAGAACAACATTCAATCAAATGTAGTAGAAGCTTCTGTCAAGTCGTAAAGCCCCTTCAGCTGTTCTTAGAATAAAGAAGCAGTCCCTAAACCGTAAAGGAGGATTGATCCGTATGAATCATTCTGAACACGAAAATTTACGACAAGAATTTATGCTTGAAACGGCAGATCGCTTGCGTGGTATTCAAAATGATATTGACGAACTGACGTTGTCGATTCCCGTGATTCCATTGAATTTATTGCATCGTATTTTTCGAAATGTCCATACCATTAAAGGGCTTGCAGGATTTTTTGACGAGCCACGACTTGAATCTATTTCGGGTTCCTTTGAAGCGTTACTCGCTGAAATTAGAGACGAAGCCCGTTTGGTTGATACTTCCGTTTCACAGGCTTTGAAAAATGCTTTGCAACTTATGGAAGACGAGATTACGTTGTTACAAAATCAAGGTAAGCCTCTCGAATCCAGAACCCTTGAGGCTGAAAAAACAAACGCCCGCTCTACGCATCCACCCTTTTCGTGGGGAGAAAATCACAGAAGTCCTCTAAAAGCGTCACAAGAGTTTTATATTAAAACACTGTTTGATGCCATGATACCTTACGTCAAAAAGCTGGAAAAGGCCTTGGGCAAAGAAATTCACCTCCACAGTGAAGCGCCCAACCTGAGTGTAAGCCCTGAGCAAGTACAAGGGTTAGAAGGCGTCTTGATTCATTTGATTCGCAATGCCTGTGACCATGGGATTGAATCCCCTTCGCTTCGCAAACAGTCTAACAAAGCGAGTTACGGGACTGTGAGCTTAGAAGCCTTTGAAAAAAATGACTGCTTATTCATTAAAATTCAAGATGATGGCCAAGGCATGGATCCTAGCGAATTAAGACAAAGAGCCTTGGAAACAGGAATGCTCCACACCGAAGCGGACCATTTGAAATCAAGCGACCCCTATGCCTTAATTTTCGAAGCGGGCTTTAGCACGTCGAAGCACGTGAGTGATATTTCAGGACGAGGGGTCGGCATGGATGCTGTTTCTAACGTATTAAACTCATGGGGAGGAGATATCCAAATCCAGTCTCAAAAAGGAGTCGGAACGAGCGTTTTGTTACAAATCCCCCTCCTTGTTCAGAAGCCTCAAAGCGAATCTATCAAAAACAATGTCTCCTCTATAAACGTCTCTTTGTAACAATTAGCATTTAATTTTTTTAGTCCTTTTTCTTTTATGACGATACAGTACTTATTAGTCCAACCAACCTTTGAACCCAACCCATATTAAAGTGAGATTATGTATGTCCACCTTTCCAAATCCTTCAATGGATACTCAATTAATGCACCCGATGGTTGAATCCATTCTTGACGTCCTTACCGCTATGTCGGACACCCAAACCCGTTTAGAAAAATCAGAACAAGTTGAAGCCTTTCACACGTATGGTGATTTTTCCACTATCGTAGGGATTTCCAACACTCAAGGGAAAGGACTGATAATCTTTTCTTTTTCGGAGTCTTTTAGCCGCCTAATGGTGTCTCGTTTACTGGCTATCTGTCCAGAAGACGTGAGTAGTGATGATCTCATTGACGGGGTAGGCGAAGTTACTAATCTGGTTTTAGGTCGTCTCAAAACCTTAATGAATAAAAAAAATAAAGTAGAGTGTCAATTCTCTTTACCCGAAGTACTGATTGGTCAGGAACATCAAGTCATTGAAAATGAAGCCAATAGCGATCGTCACATTTTTACGTTTCAAACAGATACTGAAACCTTCTATGTTCAGTTGAGATTAGAGAAGAAATCGTAAAAAGCGCTAGAAATTTGTGTAAACTAAATGTAGAAGTCCCCGATCGATAGAGGAAAAACGTATGACAGTTTTAATTGTAGATGATTCCGCTGTAATGCGTAAGGTGCTCATTCGCGAACTAAAAAAATGTGGATTAGAAGAAGTCAAAGAAGCAGCAGATGGGTTAGAAGGTTTAGAAGCCGCCTCTAAAGAGCCCTTCACCTTGATTTTGATGGACTGGAATATGCCAGGCCTTTCTGGTATTGAAGTCATTTGTAAGCTCCGCGAAGCCCAAGTGAACACGCCCATTATGATGGTCACCACGGCGGCAGAAAAAGAAAATGTGGTCACGGCCATTCAAGCAGGTGCCAATAATTATCTCATCAAACCGTTTGGCTCTGAAGACTTAGCTCAAAAAATAGAGCAAATGCAATTGGTGAAAATATAATTTTCACGGGAACTCTTCTAAGGGGGAGTCCTTTTCGAAACCCCTTTTACTCGCGTAACAAAACGGTGACCGTTTCACCATCATTGTAAGCCAAACCGCCACCAATGGGCATTGAACGACTTTCACCGTTAAGCCCTTCATAACGAAGTAAGCCCTTTTTTAAACGCACTAACACTTTTTGACGTTTTTCCAAAATACCTAAGTCTCCTTCGGTACTGGGGAGCGATACAGATCGAACGACTTCATCCACTTGAATAGCATCAGGTGCCATTACTTTTAATACTAAAGGCATGAATTGTTTACTTTCTTTAAACGAATTAAACAGAAACCACTTCTAATTCGGCTGCTTTTTTCAAGACATCTTCAATAGAACCACACATGTAGAAGGCTTGTTCGGGCAAGTGGTCATATTTACCTGCTAAAATTTCTTGGAAACCACGCAAGGTGTCTTCCATTTTAACATAGCAACCAGGCACCCCGTTAAAGACTTCCGCCACATGGAAGGGTTGAGATAAAAAGCGTTGAATGCGTCGCGCACGACCGACGACCGCTTTATCTTCATCAGACAATTCATCCATACCTAAAATGGCGATAATGTCTTGTAAATCTTTATAACGCTGTAACACCGACTGTACGCTTCGAGCCACTTGATAATGCTCGTCACCCACAATACGAGGATCCAACGCTTTAGAAGAAGAATCTAAAGGATCAACCGCAGGGTAAATCCCCATTTCAGCAATTTTTCGAGATAAAACGGTGGTCGCATCCAAGTGAGCAAAAGTGGCCGCAGGGGCGGGATCCGTCAAGTCATCTGCAGGGACGTATACCGCTTGAATCGAAGTAATGGCCCCGTCTTTGGTGGAGGTAATACGTTCTTGAAGACTCGCCATTTCATCCGCCAAAGTGGGCTGATACCCTACCGCGGAAGGCATACGCCCTAATAAGGCAGACACTTCAGACCCTGCCTGCGTAAAGCGGAAGATATTGTCTACAAAAAGGAGTACATCTTGCTTGGCTTCATCTCTAAAATATTCAGCAATGGTCAAGGCAGACAACGCCACGCGTAAACGCGCACCAGGGGGCTCGTTCATCTGACCATAAATCAAGGCGACCTTGTCTAAAACCTTGGAATCTTTCATTTCGTGATATAAATCGTTTCCTTCACGCGTCCGTTCCCCCACACCCGCAAACACGGAAACACCGCCATGGCCTTTGGCAATGTTGTTAATCAGCTCCATAATAATAACGGTCTTACCGACGCCCGCCCCACCAAATAAACCAATCTTACCCCCTTTGGAATAAGGAGCCAACAAGTCAATGACTTTAATGCCGGTTTCGAAAATTTCTTGCTCCGTCGACTGCTGTTCAATACTAGGCGCTGGGCGATGAATCGACCAATGACTTTCCGCATTGACAGGGCCAGCATTGTCTACAGGGCGCCCTAACACGTTTAAGATACGCCCTAAGGTGGGCGTTCCAACAGGCACCGTAATAGGAGAACCTGTATCTCGAATATCCATACCACGGGTCAAGCCTTCGGTACCGTCCATCGCAACGGCACGAATGCGATGATTCCCTAAATGGCTTTGCACTTCAGCCACCAGCGTTTCACTCACGCCTTCTGCATTGGTCACCGTGACTTCTAGGGCATTATAAATAGCGGGTAAGTGCCCAGAAGGGAACTCCGCATCAATAACAGGACCAATAACTTGCGTAATTTTACCATGAGTCGTCATAAGATTTACTCCATTTGTCATAGCCGTGGCGTGCATGCCAACCTAATCAACCTCTCCATTTTGAAGCAAACAAAGCCCTACGTCAATGAAAAAACGATAAGCACTAGGCACCACCCAGATGAGAGTCAAAGTCCTTAAAAAGGGGCTTGAATACCCAGTATCCACAGGATTTTAAAGAGAACTCAAACAGACGCGTAACGTCTTTCACTACAAAAGGCATTTTTAATAGACCCTAAAACAACTAGGGTTTCAAGTCTTTAGACGTAGCGAGTTCTTTTTTGAGTGCGGCCAACTCGGCTTTAACAAAAGGTTTTGTTTTTTCGGTATTTTTAGCCATTTGAGCCCAGTTGAGTAATTCCGTTTCACTCAAGAAGCCATCATCATTTTGATCCGCCGCCTTAGTATGAGTTACTATCCCCCAATTCATCTTGACCTTGCTTCATATCAAGGATAGTGCGTAGCCATCCTCGAGTGATTGCTTCAAATTCGACAGGATCAATAACGGCTTCTTTCGTCGCGGGGTCTGAAATATTAAAACCGTTTTCTTGTAAATTTTGAATCATATATCCTAACTTTAGCGGAGAAGAATCATGGATGTAAGAAAAACCGTTGTAAGGGGAAAGTGATTCTCGGATTCTTGTTAAACTTATTCCTGCCGCTTGGCCTGAACGGTTCCCTTTTTTAGTATTTGATGTATCGTTCCAACTTGGAAAAGACCCTGTATACTTTGACTAATTAGAAGAAGGCATCCTCTGTGAAATATTGCGAGAGTTCTTGCTCGAAAACTTCAGGCGTCTTTTTTTCTTTGGTTTGATAACTTTCAAGCTTAACGCCATAAGTGCTTTCAATCCACGGACGTACATTCATAGGAGACATAGTAAAAATCCTTTCAGGTTTATTCGTTACAAGGTAGGGGATACCAAAATAGGAATCGTTATTTATTCGTGATTCAAAACAATCTTTATAAAAGCAGTAAAAGGCACAAAAATAAATGCATCGATTTTAATGCGGATAGGAGTATGATTGGCGTCTGTTATTCAGGTACACTGTTTAAACAGGGGCATTCTCCTCCTTTATTTCTCAATTTGAATAAGGTTTAGACACTGTTAACAAAGGTCTGGTTTAAGCCAGTCCTTCCGAAACTCAACTCTATGCATCATGGGTAAAATTTACGAGGGCGAATCTCAGAGGGGCCATCTTCGAAAATCGTTTGTTCTCTTACTCTGATTGGACAGACGCCGATTGCCAAGGTGCGCGCTTTATAAACTCTTGGTTGCATGATACCCAAGTAGGCGGTGCAAAATTTGATAAGAAAATGGAAGGTTCTGAATTTTTCAAAAATAACAGAAGCGAAGAGCCTCCTATTTTTGTTGAAACATCTCAACTTAAAAAGCCTCCCTATGGTGGTGATGGTTTAAAATCATTTTTTGTTCAAGGCGGAAAAAAAACCCAAGTAAAGAACTCTAAGTTAGGGCCTTTTTCAAAGCTCAGAGCCTTTTTTAAAATTTGAGTCAAAAGCTCTCCAAAACACTGAAGCATTTCATTCAAAGAGGAAAAGGCAATCCATAAACTATCGCTCGGACGAGAAATCCCTAACAAAAAAGACGCTAGAGCTAAGGGGTAGTCATGCTAAAAACAGAATCTTGCGCCACCACCACTTTTTGAGCTTTTAATTTGGTCAACAAGAGTTGATCACTGGCTATTTCGGTATGAGAAATAAAGGACGCATCCACCACCGTCATAACGAGCAAAAGAAAGAAACTCATCCAAAAAACACCTTCCACCAATGACAAACGCAAAGGGAAAGAAGGCAACCATTTTAAATGGGTGATGGGTAGGGACATGATGATTCCTGAAAGCAAAAAACAATAAAAAAGCAAGACACTCATTCAAATAAATGAGTAGGCTTGACTCTTTTCTATTTTGCTACGAACATTCTGAAGCACAAAGCCTTTTTTGAAATTCTTATTTTTTTGTAACGTTTATGTAATAATTACTCGTCTGTCAGGGGTTCTGTGCTTGCATGGTAAGCCATAGATTCGCAAGGTGGAGGTCTTCTGGGGTGGTGATTTTAATATTTTTAGAGTCAGATACTGCTAAGCTTAGCTTGACGTGTGGACCGTAATACGCTTCTACTAATTGGGCGTCATCCGTATACATTTGATCCCGACTGACCTGCTGATGCGCCTCTAAGAGGGCTCGCCCGCGAAAGACTTGGGGGGTTTGTACCGCCCATAAATGACGACGATCCACGGTATTGATAATCATAGGGGAAGCCTTCTCGGTATTGGTGACGTATTTTAAGGTATCGGTGACGGGCCGGCCTGCAATCACCCCCTGTAATGCTGGACACTCAGCCAAGCACGCGAAGGCCTTTTCTAAGTAGGGGACATCCACAAAAGGTCTCGCGCCGTCTTGAATGATGATGAGATCAGGAAACTTGTCTTGATCTAGCGCTTGAAGTCCCGCGAAGACGGAAGCGCGTCGATCCTGCCCCCCTTCTACCCACGTCACGCGCGAGAAGGAGCCAATGGGATGAAGTGCTAAAAAATCGCGCTGGGTTTCAGGCGAAGCGCTACAAATCACCCGTTCTATTTGCGTGAGCTGAAGCAGGCCTCTTAGGGTGTGTGCCAAGACGGGGCGGCCTGCCAGCGGCATTAATAATTTATTTTGAGGCTGTCTGGGATTTTGAGTCTCCCCCGCATTAAAGCGTTGACTTCGGCCCCCCGCAGTGACAATGGCGACAATCTTCATGGCAAGTCCTTTATTGGCGAGGCGTCAAAGTGTTGAAACCGTTGAGTGGGATCAAGCGCTACACAGTGCCCCTGACGGTCTTGCCAAGTGGCATAAGACGATAAAGGCAAGGCGTTTGGGGGAGATAACGGAACGAAGGGAAGCGCTTTAATCTCTCCAATAGGGAAAAACCCCACGGCTTCTAAAGCGGTGTGATGAGTCTCCCACGCGCTGGGGGGGACAGTCGCCAATAACTGAAAATCTTCACCCCCGTAGCGGAGGAAGTCAAGGGCCTTAACGGTGGGGAAAAGCCTCTGCGCGTGCTGTAATTCTGCATGGAGGGGAATGCGCGTGGCGTCTAAGACGACCTGCACCTGACTGGCTTTTCCGAACTGTAAGGCCGCATCCGCCAAGCCGTCGCTGGTATCCATTAAAGACGCGGTGGGGACATAGTGCGCCAAGGTTAATCCCGCATCAATCTGAGCCATGGGGCGTTTGAAGGCGTTTAAGGCTTCAGGGAAGGCTCGAGTATCCGCCTTTTGACTGAGCAACCAACAGCCTAAGCCTGACAAACCATGATGCCCTGTAGTCAGAACGAGATTCCCGACTTGGGCCTCTTGCCGTTTAAGGCTTACAGTGGTGGAGGCTTCTCCAATAACCGTGAGGCTAATGACCCATGCCTTTCCCCCCGTGGTGTCTCCCCCCCAAAGTTTAAGGCTGGGAGATAAGGCTTGACAGGCATCTTCCAGCCCTTGATAGAAAGACGTAACCGCTTCTGGCTCGACCTCTGTAGGTAAGGTCAAACCGATTAAAAATCCCAAGGGCTTGGCGCCACAAGCGGCCAAATCACTCAGGCTAGCGGAAAGGCAGCGCCACCCAATACTTCGCCAAGACTGCCATTGGTGGTTAAAATGGGTTCCTTCAACAAAGGTATCCATACTATAGACCCGTTTCAGCGTGGGTGAAATAGGCGAGTGAAAGGCGTCGTCTTTCCACGCGTCAGGGGGCATTAAGGATTGGGCAATACGCCAAACATCAGATTCTTGCATGGGGGGCACTCATTGGGGACAAATCATCCCTTGGATTAAAAAATAGGGATAAGACAGCGCGTTTTATACCTGTTTTAAACCGACATTTTAGACGGATTGAGCTTTGACTTTGAGGGTAGGAAAAAGAATGACATCTCGAATCGAGGGGGAATTGGTCAGTAACATGACCAAACGATCGATCCCTAAGCCGAGTCCTCCGACAGGGGGCATCCCGTAGCCCAAAGCGTTTACAAAATCTTCATCCATGACTTGGGCTTCCGTGTCTCCCAAATCGCGGACTTTGGCTTGATCTTCAAAGCGACTTTTTTGATCCATCGGGTCACTGAGTTCACTAAAAGCGTTGGCAATTTCCCACGTGTTGACGTAGCTTTCAAAGCGTTCGCTTAAACGAGGATTATCCCGATGCACTTTCGCCAAAGGGGAAATATCTCGAGGTAAATCGGTGACATGAATCGGTTGAATTAAATGAGCTTCTACTTTTTCAGCAAAAACGGTTTCGACCACTTTCCCCCAAGAATCCGTGTCTTCAACAAAAATACCCAAGCCTTTTGCCGTGCTTCGTGCGTCTTCTTCACTGAGAGGCATAAAGTCTATATGAGTATATTCCGTAACTAAATCCACCATGGACGCACGTTTCCATGGGCCTTTGAAATGGAGGGTTTCTTCACCATAGGTGACGTCTAAGTCAGGATGAATGGCCAAGCACCCTACTTGGACTAAAGTTTCCGTAAGCGTCATCATATCGTTATAGTCACGGTAAGCTTCATACAATTCAATCGAGGTAAATTCAGGATTATGACGCGTACTAATGCCTTCATTACGGAAGCAACGATTAATTTCAAAGACTTTATCGCTTAAGCCGCCTACAATCAGACGTTTTAAATACAGTTCAGGGGCAATACGCAGGTACATGTCTTGATCCAAACTGTGGTGATGCGTGATAAAAGGATTGGCGGAGGCTCCCCCTGCAATGGGGTGCAACATGGGCGTTTCCACTTCCATGTAATCGGCATCACTGAGATAACGACGTAAAGCGGTTACAATTTGAGAACGTTGACGTAAAGTCTGACGGCTCTCCGCATTCATAATTAAATCCAAATAACGTTGGCGGTAACGAATTTCAACATCACTTAAGCCGTGATATTTTTCAGGCAATTGCAAAAGCGCTTTGGACAAAACCTCAAAATGCGTCACCCGCACGGAAAGTTCTCCACGAGGGGTACGGCGAACCGTTCCTTCTATCCCGATAAAATCACCGACATCTAAAAGTTTTAGAATAGGAAGCAAAGCTTCATCTAGACTTTCTTTATGACAAAAGGCTTGAATTTTACCTGTATTGTCTTGTACATCCATAAACATGCCCGTATTACGCATCGCCATAATACGTCCTGCCAAACGAACCGAGTCAGGGGTTTCAACACCTGATTCCAGCGTTTTATAATGCGTGTGTAGATCTTGCGTATGGTGGGTACGTTCAAAACGATAGGGGTAAGGCGTATGCCCCGCTTCTGCCAAGGCATCTCGTTTTTCAAGACGGTTGAGGACCGTATAATGGAGTTCATCTTCAAATAGGGACATGGCAAGACCTTTATGCGTTTGTAGGTGTTGGGTAAGCGTGTGATACGGGAGAGGGAAAGGCGGAGGCACCTCTTTGCCTATTCTTACTTTGCTTTAAAACATTTTCTCTAAAACAGGGGGTGGGGTCAATCCTTCCCTTAGGCCTTGGGTCAAACGTTTCGTTTTTCAAGGATGCAGACGCCTGTATCTCCACAATCGATCTGCTTATACGCGTCTGCCTTTTCTTGAAGCAAAAACGACGCTAATATGGCTTTTTCACTGGGATGATTCCCATGTTCCACAATCAGCAAAGCACCCACGGCGAAAGCAGGATGCGTGAGGATAGACGTTAAAAGCGACTCAAGCATGGAGTACTGATAAGGCGGGTCGAGATAAATCCAATCCAGCGTGTTGATGAGTTCATCCGACTGGGCCTGCCACCACGACTCAAAAGATTGAGGACTTACGCGATAGTGAGAAGCCGCGAGCTTTAAATGCTGTTGGTTGGCTTGAATCACGCGTACATGGGGGGCGTGTCGTTCGGTGGCGTAGATTTTGCTCGCCCCTCGACTTAAGGCTTCAAAGCCGATGGCGCCACTGCCTGCAAAGGCATCAACGCCAATAGAATCCGTCCAATAGGCGGAAAGGGTGTCAAAAACACGTTGGCGAACACGCGCCGTGGTCGGTCGAACAGCGCTTCCTTTGGGGGTATTCAAGACCTGTCCCTTGTAAAGACCCGATAAAATACGAATCATGCGCGTGGAAGCTCCTGTGGGATGAAAGATTTAGACGCTTTGTACGTCGCTTTTACGTCTTGAGGGAGACCGTCATAAAATTCCCCAAGCACGGTGTGATACAAAATGAAACGTCGATACTTCACGACCCCTTCTAGACTCCACAGAATAACGAGTCCCCCGAGTATCGTGAGCCAAGGAAAAAGCGGTGTCCACAACATTTTTAAATCATAGTGCCCGAGCAACCATACACTCAAAGCCAACCACGCTCCATGGAGCAAACAATCAAAGAACCACCATGCGGTGATTTGCCAAGCCAGGGAGGGACGATATAACATGAGCCGTTTACAACGATTCCAGATCACAGGCAAGCGTTGCAAGGGTTCACTTACTACCACACAAGCGCCTAAGCTAGAGGCAACCGCTTGCCACAGGGCATAGACTAAAGCCAAAAGGCCTAAAAATCCGAGCAGAAAAATCCAAAAAATACCGATCATATAAATTAAGGGGAAATCCATGAAGGGGGCTTCCAAAAAAGTATTTAAAAACCAAACCTGCAAGTAAAGGCTTGCCCCCATGACGCAGAATATCCCTAAAGGTAAAGCCGTTATTTGTAGAAATCGATACACCCCCCAACGTCCTAAGGCATAAACGCTTTCGGGTTCAAGAGGGTTATAATCCACATGTAGTGAGTGAGGACGAGGCAGGGTAAGGCTCCAATGGCTGAGGTAAGCCACTTCTAAACGCAGACGAAGTAGCGTCAGACTGCCTACGCCCAGTAAGGCAAAAGCCAAGCCTTTGACCGTAAAATGAAACGGAATACTGAGACCTTTGCCCTGTGCCAATTCAAGAAGCACGTGCCAAAAAGAGATTAAAAAAGGTTTGGCTCCCAATAAAACCACGGGGTAGGCGCCTAAAAAGGCGAAGAGTAAGACAAGACTTAAGGCCAAAAAGGAGGGAGGAAACGGATGAGTCTTCACAGGAGCAACCTTTGTCAAGGAGAATAACAGCATGAACCTGTATCACTATAGCATAGGAAAAAAGCCGATGCCTTTCTATTTTAGGAGCAATCCCTATTTTAAATTCTTAAGAAAAGGAAAAGCTTTTATCACTTTAGCGGTTCCCTGCGTCATACTAAAACTAGGTTTCATTCACATTAAATTCCTGTATAATGTGCCTATAATATATTGTGATTATTATTTTTAAAATGCCATAAAGAGATCCCCCTACATGATGCCTGACGTCAACCCCCTTGATGCTTTATCGCTTCCCCACACCTTAGCCGTCTTGGACGCCTTGCCTTTTGCAGCGTTTTTAAGCCCCTTGACGGCCTTGACTCAACCCGTATTGTACAATAACGCATGGCGAACATTGTATGGAGACCACTCTTTTCAACCCCTGCCTGCCTTGCCAACGCTACTCCATTTGGATGAAACAGGCGGAAAAAAACAACGAGACTGGCCTGCACTGGTACAAGAAAAGTTCCCGTTTGCCGTGACCTGTCGTTCCTTGCAGAATGAACGCTACAAGCTGTCGCTCTACACTTACGACATCGAAAATAATACGTATGTCTTAGGGGTGTTAAGCCTTTTTCAAGAAGATGTCGCCTTAACCCAAGCCCACCATGATTTTGTTTCCATTATGTCGCATGAATTCCGTACGCCCTTAACCAGCATTCGTGGCTTTGCGGACACCATGCTCCACTACGGGGATAAACTCGCGGGAGAACAGCAAACGCGCTTTATCAAAATTATACGAGATCAATCGGATCGTTTGTCCCGCATGGTGGAAAATGTTTTGATTATTTCCAAGCTCGGCCAAGAACAAAAGAAGCCTCAAGCGCGGCCTTTACTTTTAAAAAATATTGTCGCCAAAGTCAATGGTGCTTTACAAGGCAAAGGCGTGAATATGGAAAAGCGTTTTCATTTTGAAGGCATCGACACGGCGGAAAGCGTGTGGGCTGAACCCGATAGCCTAGAGCAAGTCTTATTGAATTTAATGGACAATGCCGTTAAATATTCGCCTGAATCCAAATCCATTACCGTACGCGTAGAACCTTGTAAAATGGATCCTAGTCGCTTTCTTAAAATAGTAGTAGAAGATCAAGGCGAAGGGATTAATGAAGCCCAACGTCAAAAATTATTTGGTAAATTCTACCGCACCGCCAACCACATGACTCAACAGGTGGAAGGGTCAGGATTAGGTCTTTATATTACCAAAACCTTAGTACAACGAATGGGTGGGCAAATTGGGGTAGAAAGCGATGTGGGGCAAGGCACACGTTTTTGGTTTACGGTACCGATGAATACCCTTGAAACGCAAAATCAGTATCGCCAGAGCATTTTAGTGAGTGGTGAAGCCCTTGAAGACGATTAAGCCATTGTATTTGGCCAAACCCTGAACCACGCTTTCCTTTTAATCCCTATTTTTTCAATAATCTATAAGTCTATAAGCAAGGAATTTAAACATCGTGACCCGCATCCAACAGTTTCAAAAATTGCAAGAATTGTTGGTGTTAACGCCCTTTACCTTTCATGAGCTGGGGGAGGTTACTTTGCCGCCGTCTACGGACTTTGAAGTACTGGAAGAGCAAGCCAATCACTTGGATGAAAAAGCCCGTTGGGGGGAATATCACCGCTATTTACATGCCTTTATTGCCGGACTACAAGGGGATGATGTCATTTCCGTTCGATTAATGCACCCTGCAAGCTTTGAAGCCTTAGAAGCGGTGTATCACCAAACTCTGCCAGATGCGGTTTTGATTGATGCCCCAGGATATCACCTGCTTGAAGCTATACAAGAAGAAGCAAATAGTGAGTTGTTTCAAGGGGTAAAGCTTCTTTTTCATGATGCTCAACAAGCGGTGTTGTCTCCTTTGGATTTAACACGCCGTGTTCGTCAATGGTCCGTGCAAGAAGGATTTCGCACCGTTATTTTAAATTTAAGCCGTGGCGAAGTCGAAGAAGCACGTATTCAGTCGTTGGTGCAAGGGGCGGATGAATTACTAGACACTGAAATGTCGGGAGAAGAACTTTGTATTCGAGTTTTGTCTCACATTCGACGCCATTTGGACCAATATCAATCCTTAATCACCCGCCAACCCAATGGTGAATTGTTAGAGCGCATGTTTAACCGTCGTATTCGTCAAGGGGTGGGAATTACACTTCAAAACGAAGACGACAATGCCTTTGCGGATAACTCTAAAACTGAGGCGGATCAATGGGCGATGGCCGTCTTTCATTTAGATTCGCTCAATACCTATGGGTTACTTTACGGGCAAGAAGCCAAAATAAGAGTCTTGCAACAAGTGGCCACCGTTTTAGGACAAATTCTTCACGTGCCCGATTGGATTTTTCATATTGAAGAAAATACTTTTATTGTATTGTCTACCCCAGAACGGCTGGACCGCATGATGCCGATTGTCATGAAACGTTTGGATGCGAGTTGTCGTCACTTTCTTTCGTCAGAGGACCAAGCACGCGACTTTTTTATTTGGAAGCAAGACTCCCTCTTTACACGTGTCCCCATGCTTCGTATCGGGGCGGGCGTGGTGTCCACCCAAGTGACCCATTTTACCCATCTGACCCCTGTTTTGGCCAAGGGCATTCAATTGGCCTTAAAAGCCTTGTCTCAACTGGCCAGTCCAGAAACGGCATGGTTAAGTGACTGCCTTTTGTTAACAGGAGAAACAGAAACGGATGATTCCCTTTCAACGCAAGGGGATCGCCCCTATGTGATTGTGGTAGAACCGGATGCCGCCCTTGCCTTTTTATTGGAACAAACCATTAGTATGAACGGCATTGAAGTGGATGTGATGCCGAGCATGATGGATGCGGAACTGGCCATTCAACAGCGTCGACCGTCTGCCGTGGTGGTGGATCCTTTTATCCAAGTCGGAACAAAGCGCTCTTCAACAGGGGAAAATAGTCCATGGCAAGCCTTACAAAATATTCGGCGATTGATTCCTTATTCGTTTATTTTAGCCACTTGTAATCATGACGATTATGAAGCGGCCTTAGTCAATGGGGCCAATGCGTTTTTACCCAAGCCTTATAAATTGCTCCCTCTACTCAGTTGGCTAGATTATGTTTTGAAGGTAAAATCAATTTAGCGGAGTTTATATTAAATGTTAACCAGACTTGTTAGCATTGCAGCGCTTAAAAGTGAGGGTATTTTATGTTTCAGAATCCTTATGCCTTGGGTGTTCAGCCTCTTGATTTAATTATTGAAAATAGTCAGGTGTATACGCCCAATGGTTTGGAAGCGTTGGATGTCGGCATTTTAAACGGTAAAATTGTGGCCTTAGAACCTTCTTTACTTGCTTGGCCTGCAAAAAAACGCCTTGACGCAAAGGGACTCACCACTTTACCTGGTGTGATTGATACCCAAGTGCATTTTAGAGAACCTGGTTTGACCCATAAAGAAGATTTAGAGTCGGGTACTCGAGGCGCTGTCGCGGGTGGGGTGACCAGTATTTTTGAAATGCCCAATACCAATCCCAGTACAACGACTCAAGAAGCGATGCAAGCCAAGCTGGAGCGTGCGGCAGAAACCGCATGGTGTAATTATGCCTTTTATGTGGGGTCTTCCGCAGAAAATATTGAAGCCTTGCCTGAATTAGAGCAAATGGCGGGAGTCTGTGGGGTTAAGCTATTTATGGGGGCCTCCACAGGCAATTTGTTGGTCAGAGACGACGCCACCATTTCAAAAGTCTTAAGCCACGGGAAACGACGTATGGCCATTCATGCGGAAGATGATTTTCGCTTAGAAGAGCGAAAGGCGTGGCTGCACGAACAAGGGGATTTACATCCTCGTTTACACCCAGAATGGAGAGATGCCCAATCGGCTTTGCTCGCCACTCAACGCATTACACGCTTGGCGCGTCAAGCACGTCGTCCTATTCATGTGCTACACATCACCACGGCCGATGAAATGCCTTACCTTGCCACGCAAAAAGATATTTGTACGGTGGAAGTCACCCCCCAGCACTTGACGCTGAATGATGAAGATTACGAACGTTGGGGATCTTTGGCGCAGATGAATCCACCGATTCGTAGTCGACAGCACCAAGAAGCGTTATGGTGGGGTGTACAACGCGGTATTGTGGATGTCATTGGGAGTGATCATGCGCCCCACACACTGGAAGAAAAAGCCAAGCCTTATCCCCAAAGTCCTGCAGGCATGACGGGTGTGCAAACCTTAGTGCCCCTTTTACTCGATCACCTTAATGCGGGGCGTTTGAATCTTCAACGCTTTGTGGATTTAACCAGTGCAGGCGCCGCGCGTATTTTTAACCTTAAAGGAAAGGGACGTATTGCGCTAGGCTATGACGCGGATTTTACCGTAGTGGACTTAAAAGCCAAACGTGTCATTACAGATGCATGGATTGAATCCAAAGTGGGTTGGAGTCCTTATGACAATAAAAGCGTGACGGGTTGGCCCATTTTTACGATTATTCACGGTCGCGTGGTCATGGCGGAAGGGGCGCTATTGGAAAAATCTGCCCAAGCCATTCGCTTTTGGGACACCTCCCAGACGGCCTCTTTGGATGAAATCGTAAGAGAAGCCGCCAACGTATGAAATCACCTCAACACCCCGCCTATTCTTTAATTGAAATCGGGATTGCTTTAGCCATTCTGGGGTTGTTAACGGCTTTTGTTTTGGTGAGTTTTCAACGCACCTATGAAGATCGAGATGCCTTAGGCTTACAAGGGGCCTTACTCATTTTTCAGAACGTTTTAATTGAAGGGAGTGACCGTTTAAATCAATCCCCTAAAGACGTCAACTTGGCTTCAGTGGTGGAAGCCATTGAAGCGAGTGAAAAAATACAGTGGACGCCTCCTGCAACACCCACCCCCGAAGATCCCGAAGTCACGGTAAAGGTACGCGTGACTTCGAATCAATCGTTTGACAACGCTCGTGGGGTTCGTTTTCGCGTGAATGATTGTGGAGATGTCTGCCCCTTAGAACTCTTTGGCTTTGCCTACTATACGCTTAAAAGCAATGAAACCATTCAATGTTCCGCAGACCCTGTGGCTACCACTTGTAACTATATTGCCAATCAATAAAACAAATTTCAAGCCTTTTAGTCTGTATCATGCCCCATATACGCAATCAGAATTTTAGCGGCTTGTACCGTATCTTCCTGAATAAAGGCATAAATACTTTGTCGCATATATTCAATTTCAGGGGCATTCGGCATTTTGGTTTGCGGTAAATTTAAGACGGCTTTCCCTGTATGGGCTGAATTAGGAAGTGCATGATTAATTTTAATCATTTGGCCTTCTTCATTATAAATAGGGCTATTTTCTGGTAATAATAATTGACCCGTCGCATTGTCAATTTCTAGACTTTCTCTTGCGATTTCTTCGCCACTGGCGTTGTAAATTTTCTGGGGAAGTGGCCTACCTTCATCATCTAAAATGAGTTTGGCGGTGGTGATGGGTAAGGGACGTTCAAATGCTTTTTTCAAGACCATGAGTGCCAAAATACCCAAGGTTAAAACGGTTATAATATAGCCTAATTGTAGAAACAACTCATTTTGTTGAGCACTTTTAAAAGCCGCAGCCATTTGTTCATTCTTTTTACCTGGGGCTTCACTAAACTTAAAGCCTTTGACATCCACACTATCGCCCCGTTCCAAATTTAAGCCCGCGGCATTGACCAACATCTCTTTAATTTCTAGCGTCTCAGTTTCCGTCAAGACTTTATTCATGACCACTGCCACCGTAACACGCTCTACACCGCCACTGGCATACACAATTTCCTTGTTCTCTTCAGAATGGGCATAGTTGGTGGTTTCTTTTTTCGCCGTGTAATGCTTGTCTTTTTTGTCTTTTTCTTCTTTGGATTTATAACTAGGCGTCGTATTGGTTTCTACGCCAGGGGTCCCTTTTTCCCCTTGTTTGGCGCCGTCATATTCTTCAGATTCAGTTTGCTGAGACACGACGACCCCTGTGGCTTGTGCTTCCGTGGTGGTGGCGGGTTGAATCGTTTTGACGTTGGCACGGGCTTGGTCGTAATTCAAATCCATTGAAACAGACAAAACGGCATTGCCTTCCCCTACAATGGGTTCGATTAAAGCCATCAACTTTTTCTGTAGGGCGGTTTCCAACTGACTTTGTCGAGTTTCTCGGGTTTGCATGCTGCCGTTGGCGGTGGGGGAATCATCCAACGAATTGCCGTAATTGTCTGAAAGCACCACTTGTTCAGGAGTGAGGCCTGACACGGAGTGGGACACCAGATTTTTAATGGTTGAAATTTGTTTTTGCTCTAATCGAAATCCCGGTTCCACCACGAGCATCACACTGGCACGAATGGGATCATCATTTTCGGAAAAAACGCTTTCTTCAGGGCTAGAAATCATGACTTTGGCATTTCTAATCCCTTGAATCGATTGCAAGGTGACGGAAATTTGATCGGTATTGAATTTTTTAAGCCATTCTTTTTGCACATCCCCTTGCAAAACAGGGGGGATTTTAGACAAACTCACCCCTTCGCTGCTGGTGAGTTCATTGGCGGTTTCGAGCATCATTTCACTTTTTTGATTTTGAGGGACCAAAACCGTGGTGCCTCCATCCGCCAAGCGATAAGGAACCTTGGCTTCTTTTAATTTGTTGACGGTGGCTGCCGCATCGGGCAAAGACAAATTGGAATAAAGGACATCATACTGATCATTGGCCTTGTTGAAGAGAAAAAATCCCGCGAAACCCATTCCTAAAATAAGCGTCCCTAAAGTCACCTTTTGCACCAAGCTTAAGGTCGACAAACGATCTAATATAGATTGTAAGGTTTCATTCACGACGATACGGATACTTTCTTCACCACGACGACGTCATTAGGCGTCACAACGGATACAGGCCTTCGCCTTTTACACATCAGGAGGGACTAAATCTGCATACGGCTGATGTCTTGATAAGCGGAAACGATTTTATTACGGACTTGTGTGGCCATTTT
The DNA here is from genome assembly GCA_050916035.1 of Vampirovibrio sp. GTDB lineage: Bacteria > Cyanobacteriota > Vampirovibrionia > Vampirovibrionales > JAJTHC01 > JAJTHC01. The sequence continues at coordinate 914,312 of CP050876.1, forward strand.
TAGCGACATTTCCGCTTTGTTAATAGACAGCATGACTTGGTGAAGGGGAATGTCTCCGCCTGTTGCATAGTCTTGAATCGCGTCCCCCGCTTGTAATTGGGTTTGATTCACCCGTTGCATCTCTCCTTTAAGCATGGAGGCAAAATTGCCTAAGCTCCCTTCTTTTGAAGTGGCAGAAGCCTTATTTTCGCTGGACACATGCTCTTCTAAGCCTTCCGCCTTGACGTCCTCACTACTTTTTCGAATCCCTGTTCGGTAACGGGCTTGAAACGCTTGATTCGCGGTATTAAAATCAGTGGGAATCGCAATGCCTGAAGCAAGGGCATTATATGTATTTTGAAGGGCATCCATGGCGTTACGAGCCTCTTTTCTTTAAGGGTATTTAAGGATGAACGGGAAAGGGTTTCCCTGTCACGACGGGCGTATTACGGTGATTCTATTCTAGTTTTTTTCAGATGCTTTAGGGGTGTTTTGAGGTTTTAAGAGCGATGAAATCCTCTAAATAACCCACTCCCTTCCTCTTTTTTACATTTGAAGAGTGGTGTCATTCATGCTTTTGGTGGATTTAAAGGCCGAAACAGACGCTTCATAGGCCTTACTGGCAGAAATCATATCCACCATTTCAGTGACGGCATTGACATTGGGATATTCTACAAATCCATCTTTATTGGCGTCAGGGTGGCTAGGGTCATAGACCATACGCATCGGGGTTTGCGTATCCGTCGTAATCTGTAAGACTTGCACGCCTAAGCCTTGGCTCCCCGCATGTCCATCACTACCTGTTGTATTGGCAAGTGGAATACGGTTTTGTCCCATGACATTGTCTCGTCCTTCTTGTTGAGCCGCCAAGAGCGGTGCGAAGGTGACGCTTTTTCGTCGATACGCCCCAATTTGTCCATCGGCTTGTCTGGTGGTATTAACATTGGCTAAATTGGCGGAAATGGTATCCATACGCAAACGTTGTGCCGTCATGGAAGAGGCCGTGACATCATAAATATCCATCATCACAAAAGTCCTTTATCCGTTTGGGGTTAAATCAAAGAGGCAAATGCTCCCTATTGTTCAGACAAAACCCCTTTTAATTGTTGATTCAAGCGACTTTGAAAGGTAATTAGGGCTTGGAAACGACTGGTGTTTTTGGTCATGGCCACCATTTCACGTTCCAAGTCCACCCCATTACCGTCATTACGGTAACGATAGATTTCATTGGTTAAATCATTGATTTTGGAGTCTTTCACGGGGCTTGTCCCTTGGTAGGCACTTTGCCCTATTCGCTGTTGTAAGGCATCTGGAGCCTGATAATTAAAGTGCAGTGGATTCGTCCCTTGCATGCTCAAGGGTTCATTGAAATTAGGGGCCGTAGCTTCCGTGGAAGGAGGCTCCCCTGCTTTACTCATTTTAATGGCATCGCGAAGATTACTTTGAAAGTCGACGTCACGCCTTTGATAATTGGGCGTTTCAGCGTTAGAAATGTTGGAAACAATCGCTTTTTGGCGAGCATAATGGCCATCTAAACTTTTGGCAATGACATCCCCCGTTAAGGAACGAAATAAATCCATGGCAAGGTCTCTCTCATAATATTGACGTAAGTTTTAGCGCAAGTGTACCGTCAGTATAACCATGCTCGTACCCTTCTTCATTGATCTATAGGTGAATTTTTAGAATCCACACTCGCTGTAAGTGGTTCAGATTTTCAATAACGGATCAAATAGCTTAAGGGAGCAGGGGGCTTGAAATCAAAAAAATAAAAGGGAAGACTTGCCTTTTTCATGTGTTTTAGATTAAATTAAGTGAATCTTGTATCGTTGGGGGATCAATACGTTCATTTTCATGCTTGAAACGGGACGGAATCATCATTCCCTTGGCGTTTACAAAACGGATTTAACGTCTTGGTTCGTCATAGTCAATTAAAGTATAAAGAGATTTCACACATGGAACAAGCCTTATTATATGTCGCTTTAGGGTCTGGTGTCTTAGCCCTATTGTATGGCATTGTCACCCGTAAGCAAATTTTGTCCCTCCCCGCGGGAACAGAAAAAATGCAAGAAATTGCCAACGCCATTAAAGAAGGCGCTTCTGCTTATATGAATCGTCAGTATACGGCGATTTCAGTGGCAGCCGTGGTTTTGGCTGTTTTAATGTTCTTTATGTATAGTAGCGTCAAAGGGGTAAATTACGCGAGCTTTATGACGGGTGGCTTTTTACTAGGCGCCTTTTTAAGCGGTTTGGCGGGTTATATCGGCATGTTTGTTTCTGTTAATGCGAACGTTCGTACCGCAGAAGCGGCGCGTCATGGAATGAACCCCGCTTTGGCCGTGGCCTTTAAAGGTGGAGCCGTGACGGGTTTATTGGTGGTAGGTTTGGCCTTGATTGGTGTAACCGCTTTTTATATGCTAGTGCAACACAGCCCTGAACTCATCCCTACTTTGGCAGGCTTGGCTTTTGGATCTTCCTTGATTTCTGTATTCGCCCGTTTGGGTGGGGGGATTTTCACCAAGGCCGCGGATGTGGGAGCGGATTTGGTCGGTAAAATTGAAGCGGGTATTCCTGAAGATGATCCTCGTAACCCTGGGGTGATTGCGGACAACGTGGGCGACAACGTAGGCGATTGCGCAGGAATGGCGGCCGATTTGTTTGAAACGTATGCGGTGACGATTGTGGCGTCGATGTTGCTGGGTCATTTGCTCTTTAAGGGCAATCCTGATGCCTTGCTTTATCCCTTATTGCTCGGTGCCTTGTCGATTGTTGCCTCTATTGTAGGGACTTACTTTGTGAAAGTAGGATCTGACAATAATCCGATGAACGCACTGTATAAAGGCTTTTATGTGGCCATTGCCTTGTCGACGCTTATGATTACAGGTGCCACCTACTGGTTATTTCCTAATGGTATTGCCACTTTATCGGCTTTACATTTGGTGATTTCCTCTGCCATTGGTATTTTGGTGACCTTGGGTTCAGTTTATATTACCAACTATTATACGGCGACGGAATATCGTCCTGTCCGTGAAGTGGCCAAGGCTTCTGAATCGGGTCATGGCACCAACGTGATTGCAGGTCTCGCGATCGGGATGGAAGCAACAGCACTGCCTGTTATTTTAATTTGTATCGGGATTTTATCCTCCTTTATGACAGCGGGACTTTATGGGGTGGCGACTGCTGCCGTTGCCATGCTTTCCATGGCAGGGATTGTCATTGCGCTAGATGCCTTTGGTCCCATTACCGACAACGCAGGCGGTATTGCCGAAATGGCGGGTATGCCGGCTGAAGTGCGTGCGATTACCGATCCTTTAGACGCGGTGGGTAACACCACTAAAGCCATTACCAAAGGGTATGCCATCGGTTCTGCAGGCTTGGCTGCGGTTGTTTTATTCTCGTCTTATATTATTGATTTGCAAGAAGCCGCCAAAGTCGCGGGTAACGTTATTTTAGCGGTACCAGGGGCGGTGCAAGGTCTCTTCAGCTTGGGGGATCCTCTTGTCGTGGTGGGTCTATTTGTGGGAGGCTTGGTGCCTTACCTCTTTAGTGCCATGGCGATGACGGCCGTCGGTCGTGCCGCGGGTTCTGTGGTTGAAGAAGTGCGTAGCCAGTTCAAAGAAAAGCCCGGTATTATGGCGGGGACTGAAAAGCCAGATTATGCGCGTTGCGTGGACATTGTAACCCAGTCCGCCTTGAAACAAATGGTAGTGCCTGCATTATTGCCTGTTTTAGTGCCGATTGCCTTATTACTCGTGGGTAATTTACTCACCACTCAAGAATTTGCCAGTATTAAAATGATTGGTGGCATGTTGATGGGTAGTATTATTACGGGCTTGTTTGTCGGTATTTCCATGACCAGTGGTGGGGGTGCGTGGGACAACGCCAAGAAGTACATTGAAGATGGTCACCATGGCGGTAAAGGGTCCTTTGCCCATGCCGCGGCCATTACAGGTGATACGGTTGGCGATCCTTATAAAGACACGGCGGGACCTGCGGTCAACCCCGTCATTAAAATCATCAATTTGGTGGCTTTATTATTGGTTCCCTTTCTTATTTAAGCCCCTTTAAGAAAAAAGATACTTTAAAAGCGGATACCTCATGGGTGTCCGTTTTTCTTTTGAAATGAAATCTTGTGATTCCGCTATGTTTTTTATAAACTACGACGTAGGGATTTTTTCCTGATTTTTTTTCGACAATAGCCTATTTTGGGAGCCGATACGATTCAATGAAATTTTTAAACTTTCTGCCCAATGAAAAACTCTTTTACAATTTAATTAGTGAGCTGGCTAAGCAAGCCAACGCCAGTAGCCAAGCACTTCATGCCTATGTGCAATATGGGGATGCCACGCGTCAGCCCATGTCGGATGCTCGCCTTGCTGCAAAACAAGCCTTGCGAACCTTGATTGAAGAAATTTGCCGTGCCTTTATTACGCCGTTTGACCGTGAAGATCTACAAGAATTGGCGGAAGCGCTCTACCGCATTAGTGGCATGGTGGACACAATCCAACAGCGGATGCACATTCATCATCTTCATTCCTTAGACGGGGACTTCCAACGCATGACGCAGATTTGCGTGCATCAAGGAGAACATTTGGTGGCCTTAATTGAAGGGCTCAATCGTAATGAAAAAGCCAGTATCCTACAAGAAAAAGTCACGGTTTTATATGATTTAGAAGATCAAGCCGACAAAACGGCTTTAGAACTTGAACATAATTTGTTTAAGCATGACCCCATTCCTGACGCTTTAAATCTCATTGTGCGCAAGGATTTATACCAAAATCTTGAAAATGTGACGGATGCCTTTCGAGATGTTGCCGCCATTGCCTTGCGTATTATTCTCAAGCATAGTTAGTCAGGAGTCTGCAGGATGGAGTTGATGCTGGATCCTCACTTTCTACTTTTGGTGCTTATCGTAGCACTGGCCCTTGTCTTTGATTATATTAATGGTTTTCATGATGCGGCCAATGCGATAGCAACCGTGGTCGCGACTCGGGTGATGACCCCTAAAACCGCCGTGTTGTTTGGTGCCTTTTTTAACCTCATGGGCGCTTTAATGGGGACTGAAGTCGCCGCAACGATGGGCAAAGGCATTGTCGAAGCCAGTGTGATTAATCTTGAAACGATTTTATGTGCCTTAATCGGTGCGATTACTTGGAATTTATTGACGTGGTGGAAAGGTTTACCGAGTTCGTCCTCACACGCCTTGATTGGTTCATTGATGGGAGCCTCCTGCTTTTGGGTAGGCGACTTTAGTGAAAATGTCGTGCACTGGCAAAAAGTCTTAGAAAAAGTAATTATCCCCATGTTTAGTTCACCTTTGATTGGTTTTGTGGTGGGGTATATTTTAATGACTTTACTCACGTGGATGGTGTACCGTATGACGGTCAATAAAATCAACGGAATTTTTGGGAAATTACAAATTGTTTCCGCCGGTGCCATGGCGCTAAGTCACGGCATGAATGATGCCCAAAAAAGTATGGGGATTATTGCCTTGTCTTTAATGCTCTATAAGCAGGTGCCTGCGGATCAATTTCATGTCGGGCTTGAAATTATCATCCCTTGTGCCATTGCCATTGGTTTGGGAACGCTTTCAGGAGGTTGGAAAATTATTCGTACCTTGGGGAGTAAGATGATTAAGCTACAACCGATTCATGGTTTTGCTGCAGAAGTCACCTCTTTTACAGTGATTATGCTGGCGAGTCATTGGGGGATTCCCTTGTCGACCACCCATGCCATTACCTCAACCATTATGGGCGTGGGGGCAACCAAACGGCTCAGTGCGGTGAAATGGACCTTGGTAGGCTCTATTTTATGGGCATGGATTTTAACCATTCCGGTTACCTTTTTATTGAGTGGGGGAATTGCGTGGCTGTATAAGACTTTATGGGCGTTCTCATAAAAAATATAATTGAGAAGGCTGATTCAAAAAGACGAGTAATGGATTAAAAAACGTATGAATAGCGAGGAATGCAGGGTATGGATTGGCTGGTTCACGGAATAGAATGGATTTTAGGTGGACTCTTAACTTGGATTCACGCCGTCATTGAAGCCTTGGGTTATGTCGGCGTGGCGTTGCTCATGGCAATTGAATCGGCCAATATTCCCTTACCGAGTGAGATGATTTTACCGTATGCCGGTTACTTGGTTCAACAGGGGCAAATGAATATTCATTGGGCCAGTCTGGCGGGTGCCTTGGGCTGTGTATTAGGCTCTTTACCTTGCTATGCGTTGGGACGATGGGGAGGTGAAGCCTTTATTCAAAAATACGGAAAGTGGGTCTTGATTGATGAAGACGACCTCAAGGACGCCCGACGCTGGACCGCACGCTTTGGGGATGCCGCTTTTTTTATCTGCCGTATGCTGCCCATTGTACGTACCTTTATTTCCGTGCCTGCGGGCGTACTGAAGGCTCATTTTTGGCGTTTCACCCTGTATACGTTTATAGGGTCTTGGGTGTGGAGTTATCTACTGGTTTACGTGGGGATTGTGTTTGGAAATAATTTGAATGCGTTTAAGCATTACTGGCATCAATTTGATGTGGCCATTGCGCTGGTTTTATTACTGGGGGGGGGCTATTACCTCTGGAAGCATGTCGCCAAAAAATGGATGAAGCATCATGCCTAAAGAAAGCTTCCCCAAAAACGATCTCATTGCAAGCAAGCACATTCCTGTTTTGTTAGATGACGTGTTAAGGGGATTAAATCTGCAAGCGGGTAAAAGCTATGTCGATGGCACCTTGGGGATGGGCGGGCATAGTGAGGCCCTCCTACAGGTTTTACATGAACAAGGGGACTTGGCCCCCACTTGGTTTGGAGTGGATCAAGATGCCCACGCGTTAACAATGGCTCGCGTGCGCTTAGCCAAGCGCTTGGAGGCCTTTCCCAATACGCCTCACTGTCATTTTATTGAAGCCAACTATAGTGAGATGCCTCAGCAGATTCAGGCACGAGGGGTTTCGACGATTAGTGGGGGCTTACTCTTGGATTTGGGGGTGAGTTCTTTTCAGCTCGATACCCCAGAGCGTGGGTTTAGTTTTATGCGAAGTGGTCCGCTTGATATGCGAATGAACCCTCACGCGAGCTTGACTGCGGCGGACTTACTGAATACGCTTGATTTTGAAGCCTTGGTTCATATTTTTGAAGTCTATGGTGAAGAGAAATATGCCTTCCCGATTGCCAAGGCCATTGTGGAAGACCGTGAAAAAACGCCGTGGGTAGACACACTCGCTTTGGCTCACTTGGTGGAGCGTATTTATCGGCTCAAGCAAAAATCAGGAAAAGCCAAAGAGCTAAAACACCCCGCGACTCGGGTCTTTCAGGCCCTGCGTATGGCAGTCAATGGCGAACTAGAGCATTTGGAATCCCTTTTGAGGGGGCTTCCCACCCTGATGGAAGGCGGGAGTCGTGTGGTGGTGATGACCTTTCATTCACTTGAAGACCGCTTGGTGAAGCAATACTTTAAACCGTGGATAGAGGCGTGTCGCTGTCCGCCGCGTTTCCCGATTTGCACGTGCGGGCAAGTCCCTGTCTTTAAAGCCATAGGCCGTAAAGCGAAAGAAGCGAATGATCAGGAAAAAGAGATGAATCCCCGCGCTCGTTCTGCAAAATTAAGAATTTACGAGCGATTGTCGGTGTCCTAAGAATGTTTAGTCGAGTCGTCTTCTGCTGAAACCTTTAGTATTACATCCAAGCCGTCTTGTATGTTTTTTAATAAGTCTTCATATAAGGGTATTATTTTGTCTAAATAGCCCACATCTTTGCGGGCGAGTACCAACATTTCATCAAAACTGATTTGGTTTTCAGGTGCTACTTCAGTTTTTATTTTTTGGAGGTATTTTTGATCTGCGATCTTATCTATTGCATCGTGTTTTAGTATATTTAAGCGGTATCGCCATACCTCAACCAAGTCGTAGAGGATACCTTCCACTTCTGTTTCTAGTGTTTGGATTGAAGCTCTTTGTGTCATGAGCGTCTCTGTTTTTTGGGAACTATAAAAATCAAATTTAGAAGCGAAGGCCCTAAAAACCTGCTGGGTATGCCCTTGTCGTTGCAGATCAGAAGACTTGATTTGATTTCTATTTTGGGAAGTACTCCCCAAAGACTTCAATGGAATAAGAGTCATGTATAAAGGCTTTACAAGATTGATTGAGTAGGCTTAAAATAAGAAAAAAGGTAGGATTAGTATCCCAATTTGGTTGGAACAAGTTCTTCTGTGGACGTTTCACTAAAAAAAGCATTGTGCAAGGTACGAACCGCCTCATCGCTTTGCGCCTTGGACACCAAGACCGAAATTTTAATTTCAGACGTGGCAATCATGCCAATATTAATACCCGCTTCCGCCAGGGCTTGAAACATGGAGGCCGCAACCCCAGGGCGATCAATCATACCAACGCCCACAATAGAAACTTTAGCGACCGCATCATCCAACAACACTTTTTGGGCACCCAATTCCTTTAAAATAGGTTTTAAAACCGTTTCGGCATTTTGCAAATCCCACGTATTCACGGTAAAGGCAATGTCATTGGTGGCCCCATCCTGCCCGATGGATTGAATAATCATATCCACACTAATACTTTTTTCGGCCAATTGTTTGAAGAGACGGGCGGCCATTCCGGGTTGATCTGGCAAACCAATCACCGCCACACGGGCTTGATTTTTGTCACAGGCAATGCCTGCAACGGCTCTGGTACTGTCTTGAGACATCATGGCTTCATCCACAACAAGGGTTCCTTCATCTGCTTGTTTAAAGGTACTACGTACACGAACTTTTACACCCCAACGACGCGCGGCTTCCACTGAACGAGGATGCAAGACCTTAGCACCTAGGCGTGCCAATTCCATCATTTCAATATGAGCAATTTCATTGAGTTTAACAGCGGACGGTACAATACGAGGATCCGTCGAATAAATGCCCTCTACATCCGTATAAATATCACAAACGCTCGCCTCTAATGCCCCTGCAATGGCAACAGCGGAGGTATCGGATCCCCCACGCCCTAAGGTGCAAAACTCACCATGACTATTACAGCCTTGAAAACCCGTCACAATCACAATGGTTTTATCCGCAAGTAGTTGTTTTAAATAGGTTGTTTTAACGTCTTTAATACGAGCGGTATTGTAGACGTCCTCCGTGACCACCCCTGCTTGAAATCCCGTTAACGCGATGGCTTTATACCCACGCCCTTGAAGATGCAAGGCCAGCAATGAGGCGGAAACCATTTCCCCTGTGGCCAAAAGCATGTCGTAATCACGACCACTGGGATTCGGGGTGAGTTCTTGCGCTTGAAGCACCAAAGCATCGGTGGTCTTTCCCATGGCGGAAACAATGGCCACGACTTGGGGATTAGCGTCATACGCTTTGATGATAATATCGGCCACCTGCTTAATTTTTTCGGTGTCTGCGAGGGAAGATCCTCCAAATTTTTGTATGACAACGTTCATCAGGCTTGAAGTTTCCTTTCTCTCACTTTACGACAGCGTCACTTTTTACTATACGTGACACGATCCCTTTGGGTCAAGCGAAAAACGTTTACAGGATAGTAAAATTAATTATTTTAAACGTATGGTTAAAAATCGGCATCGAGGGAAAAGCTACGCTCGTCGGTAGATTTATTCATCACGCCTGCTTTTTGATAGGCGCCTACTCGGGCTTCAAAGAAATTCGTTTTATTTTGCAAAGAAATATGTTCCATAAAGGCAAAGGGATTAGTCGAGCCAAAGACTTTGGCTTGCCCCAACTCATTCAATAAGCGGTCTGCAACAAACTCCACATACTGACACATCAAGCGACTATTCATGCCAATGAGTTCTACAGGTAAGGCGGTGGTGACAAACTCTTTTTCAATGGCAACGGCATCTGTAATAATTTGACGGACGCGTTCAGGGGACAATTTATTTTTAATCATACTATAGAGCAGACAAGCAAAGTCGGTGTGCATGCCTTCATCTCTCGCAATCAATTCATTACTAAAGGTGAGTCCAGGCATGAGTCCACGCTTTTTCAGCCAGTAAATAGAACAAAAACTCGATGAAAAGAAGATGCCTTCCACACAAGCAAAGGCGATTAAACGCTCCGCAAAGGTATCCGCGTTATTGACCCATTTCAAAGCCCACGCCGCCTTTTCCATCACACAAGGGACGGTTTCAATCGCGTTAAATAAACGATTTTTTTCATAGCTGTCTTGAATATAAGTATCAATCAACAAGGAATACATTTCCGAATGTACATTTTCCATGGCGATTTGAAAGCCGTAGAAGCAACGGGCTTCAGGAATTTGAACTTCTGTGGCAAAACGTTGGGCTAAATTTTCATTCACAATGCCATCACTTGCCGCAAAAAAGGCCAAAATATGTGAAATAAAATGTCGTTCGTCCGCACTTAAGTTTTTCCAGTGGTCTAAGTCTTCAGACAAATCCACTTCTTCTGCTGTCCAAAAAGACGCTTCCGCTTGCTTGTACATGTTCCACACGGCGTCATGCTTAATCGGGAAAAGCACAAAGCGACTTTTGTTTTCAACCAAGAGCGGTTCGAATTGATGATCCACGAGTTTAACCTTATCGTTATTTTTAGCCACTATCGGGGCTTTTGTTTCAGATTCTGCAAGTGATGTCATGAAAGGGGTCCCTTCTATCCTCTCTGTATACGGAAGTATTGTATTTAGTATAATCCAAGTCTAAAAACTATGGCATCGTCACGGCTTAATCGTTACAATTTTAAAATGGGCGTCTTGGTATTGAAAGCAAGGGGTTCCAAAAAAAGGTTCAGCGTGTTTTAGATAAGTATACTATTACTGTCGTTTCTTTTACTTGTTTTTGAATGCCGAATAGGAGTTTTTGAATCATGGGAGCTATTCTTCCTTTTACGACGATGAACCCCATGATGATGGGCGGGTACGGCGGCGGGATGATGAATCCCATGATGATGGGTGGGTACGGCGGCGGGATGATGAATCCCATGATGATGGGTGGGTACGGCGGCGGGATGATGAATCCCATGATGATGGGTGGGTATGGTGGCGGGATGATGAATCCCATGATGATGGGTGGGTATGGTGGCGGGATGATGAACCCCATGATGATGGGCGGCTATGGCGGATACGGTGGATACGGCGGCTATGGTGGCTACGGTGGCTACGGTGGCGGGATGATAGATCCCTATTATAGTCGAATGTTAACAGGGAGCCTCATCCCCCCTGTGGCCACGCCCCCCATTTTACCGCTACCGCCTGATGTGCCTTATCACGACAGTTTGACCAATGCCCTTTGGGGGAACTTACACGACAATTTCCAAGCATTGCCTGCCCCTCGAGGGTGGCGAAATAAAAATCTCCCCGAAGCACCAGGGTATTATCCCCCTGGTCTGTGGGCTTAGTCAATTTTTGACACTTTGGGTTTATGTTGGGGGTTTATGTTGGCTTTAATTTGACGTGTGCGGAGTTGTGCTTGACCCCTAACTATGTTAGTATCAGATCTTAAATTTTGTGAAGAGGATCCCCATCAGCCCCATGCGACTATTTTTACCTGCTTTGTTGATGTGGTCTTTTTTATGGGCTTGTCTTGGAACGTCTTCGCTTGTATGGGCCCAGCCTAAAGGATTTCATCCCTTTAAGGTGGAGGCGTTGTCTCCAACAGCGGGTTTGAAGTGGTCGCAAGACGCGGAAGACAATTACTGGAAGGCCCTTGGTATTGAAAATGGATCCCCTTTAAATGAAGTGACACTTCAAAGCATTCGGCAAAGCACCTTTCAGTGGGTGACCCCTGAACTCCAGCATTTGTTAAAAGTCGCTCTGATTCAAAACCCCAGTATGGCCATTGCTCAAGAACATTTGAAGCAGGCTCAATTGATGAAGAAAATTCAATTCGCGAAACAATTGCCTAGCGTTAATCTTGAACCGTCTGTGGTACGGCAAAAATATTCGAAGCACCAATTTATTTTTGGAAATGATTTCAATGGCTTGCCTGCTTTTTATACTTATGATGCCCCTGTCGTGGCCCGTTATGAACTGGATTTATGGGGCGTAAATCGGGATGCCACCAAAGTGGCGCAACACATGGTGGAATCTCAGCTTTTGCAGATGGAATCCCTTAAAGAACAATTGATTGCCGAACTCTGTACCCAATATATTTATTTGCTCGAAACCCGTGAACAGCAGTATTGGCAAGCCAAACGTTTGGATTTAATGACAAGAGACCTCGCGCGTCAACAGCAATGGGTGGACACAGGACTGGCGGATGCCCAAAGCTTGCATCGTAAAACCTCCTATGTACAGCAGGCCCAGAATGATTTGAATTATTTGAAGTCCAAAGGCCTAGCATTGACTAATATCCTAAATGCCTTACAAGGAAACGCTCCTACTTTTGCGGAACCCTTGTCGGTTCAGAGCTCGCTCATGCATTTAAAGCCCAGTGTTCAGGTGGATGCAGGCACCCCGAGTGAGTTGGTACAAAGCCGCCCTGATTTACAGGCCGCGGAGAGGTTTTTGCGTCAAAAAGAACTAGAACTGAGCATTGCCAAACGCATGATCTTACCCCGCATTAACCTGATGGGGAGTGCAGGATTTACGTCTGTCAAGCTCCAAAATTGGTTTGATTGGGACAGTCTAGCTTATAATTTAGCAGCTTCGGCGGTACAGCCTATTTTTCAAGGGGGTAGTATTAAGGCGGGCTGGCAACTCAAGCAAAGCGAACGGCAAGAGGCGCTTCGTCAATATCACGCCTTGGTGATTGGTGCATTTTTAGATGTAGAAAATGCTTTGGTGTATTTAAATGAAAGCACAGAAGCGGAAGCGCAACACGCTATCACATTGACCCATTTGCGTGAAGAAGTCGCCTTAGAACGTGACAAAGTGACGGTAGGCTTTCAAGAAGAGGCCGATATATTGGCGAGTGAAATAAATACGCTAAATGCTGAAATCGAAGCAGTTCAACGTCGTCGTCAACACTTGATTGATGAAGTGTCCCTGCTGAAGGCCTTGGGTTGTGGACGCTACTTACTTTAAAAAAGGATAAATGAATGATGACCCGCTTTTACTGTTTTTCTCGTTTCACGCCTACTACTTTAGGGGTGGGGTTTTGCCTTATGCTTTTTGCCTTAGGACTTCAAGCGTGTGGGGAAAAGCCAGCACCCCCTGCCATACCTCGATTTGCGGTTGACGTTGAGCCTTTGCAGCGTGAAGTCTTGTCCGTGGCGCATGATTATATAGCGGAAGTGGAAAACCGTAGCGCTATTGATATTCGCCCACGCATGGCGGGTTATGTGGATCAAATTTTGGTTCAAGAAGGTGATGTCGTTCAAAAAGGACAATTACTGCTTGCTTTGGATGCCCAAAAGCAAGCGGCCCAAGTGGCTAGCGCTAAAGCAGGCACGCAAAGCATTGCCAGTCAAATAGAAACGACGCTTCAACAACGACAATCCGTTTTAAAAGAAGTGGCTGAAATCAAAGCCCAAGCATATTTAGCAAGAACGACCTTTCAACGTGTTGATGCCTTGCATCAAAAGGGAGCGGTGAGTCCTCAGCAATGGCAAGAGTCTAAAGCACAACGAGATGTTCAACAGGCACGGTTAGAAAGTGTTCAAAGTAAAATCAAAGTGCAGGATACTCTCATTGCTCAAGCCCATAGTAATTATCGTCAAGCCTTGGAAAATGAAAAAGTTTTAGAAGAAGATTTGGCCTACTTTCGGATTAAAGCCCCTTTTTCAGGAGTAGTCGGGTACTTGCCCTTTAAGGTGGGGGAATTGGTTTCTAGTACGGATGTGGTCACGACTTTAACGCAGGCCAAAGCACAAACGCAACTGGTTTTTGAAGTCCCTGTAGAATCCTTGTCCTATATCAAAAAAGGACAACGCATAGAATTGCGAAATGAAGCAGGTACCCTCACTCACCAAGGGAAAATCACTTTTATCTCGCCTCAGCTTAATCGTGGGCTTCAAAGCGTGGTAGTCAAGTCTTCTGTTGAAACGCAAGCGAAGGCTTCAGCGCTCTTAAGTGCTCAGCGTGTCCATCTTCACGTCATGGAACCTCAAGGCAAGCAAGCCGTGCTCCCTGTAGAAGCCTTGGTTTTTATGGGAACTCAAGCCTTTGTTTATACCACTAAAAAAGATGCTCAAGGCCAAGCCGTGGCGTCTCGGGTCCCCGTGATGCTCGGGGATTTAGTCGGAAATCGCTATGTGCTTAAAAGCGCTTCTTTAAAAGAAGGAGACCCCATTATTATAGGGGGCATTCAAATGTTGCAAGACGGTTCCCCCGTTCAAATAGCCAAAAAGAAGTAACGGTATGCTCAGCGAATTTTTTATTAAGCGTCCTATTTTCTCTATTGTATCCGCCTTAGTGATTACACTCATCGGCTTAATTGCCCTGCCCACGCTTCCGATTGCTCAATACCCCACGATAGCACCGCCTCGCGTGGTGGTCACCGCACAATATACGGGGGCCGATGCCCAAGTCGTGGAAGATAGTGTGACTACCCCTCTAGAGCAAGCCATTAACGGTGTGGAAGGTATGCGCTATATGTCGTCGAATTCGGCGGCGGATGGATCCTCTCAAATTACCATTACCTTTGCACAAGGCACCGACTTAGAAGATGCCGTGGTAAATGTGCAGAACCGTATTAATCAAGCACAAGGCGGCTTGCCTACGGATGTAAAAGCCACAGGGGTGAAAACAGAAAAAAGTTCAGGGCAAGTAATTTTGGCCTTTGCGTTTTTTGATCAAACAAAGAAGCTGTCCCCTAGTTTTATTAGTAATTATGTGGACCGCTTTGTCTTGGATGAAGTCAAACGCATTAAAGGGGTCGGGACTGTCCAGTTATTTGGAGAGCGCAAATATGCCATGCGTATTTGGTTGGATCCGATGAAGTTGGCGTCTCGAGGCTTAAGCGTCAGTGAAGTCACCGAAGCCCTTCGCGCACAAAATACGGATGTGGCTGCAGGATCTTTGGGCACCCCACCGGTTAAAAAACCCTTGAATTATCAGCTCAGCCTATTGGTCGATTCTAAATTACATGACCCCGAAGCCTTCGGTAATGTGGTCCTTAAAGCGGGTCAAGGCTATAGTACAATTCGATTAAAAGATGTGGCACGCTTAGAAGTGGGTTCCGAAGATTACGGAAGAGGCGTCTGGTGGAAACGTGGGGACGCCATTGGACTGGCCATCGGCCAATTGCCTGAAGCCAACGCCTTAGACGTAGCGCATCAAGTACATGAAACATTAGCACGTGTCAGTCAGAAATTTCCTTCGGGCTTAACGTATGAAACAGGTTTTGACTCCACACATTTTGTGGAAGAATCCATTAAAGAAGTCATTTTTACCTTACTTTTGGCGATTGGCTTGGTTATTTTTTCCATCTGGATTTTTCTCTTCGATTGGCGGGTCACCTTGATTCCTGCCTTAACGATTCCCGTGTCTTTATTGGGCAGTTTTGCCTTGATTAAGGCCTTTGGCTATTCTATTAATAATTTAACGTTGTTTGGACTCACCTTGGCCACAGGCCTCGTAGTGGATGACGCCATTGTCGTGGTAGAAAATATTGCTCGCTTGATTAAAGAAGAAGGACTTTCCCCCTATGACGCGGCCATTAAAGGCATGAAAGAAGTCTTTGGAGCCGTGGTCGCCATTTCTTTGGTATTAAGCGCGGTCTTTATTCCTGTGGCCATGTTCCCAGGAACCACGGGTAAATTATACGAACAATTCGCCTTGACCATTGTGTTTACCATTCTCATTTCCACCTTTAATGCCCTCACCCTAACGCCTGCCTTGTCGGTTATTTTTCTTAAAAAAGAAGCGCTCACTAAGCCCCCGAGCTTTATTCTATTTCGTAAAATGAATGACGGCATTAATGGTTTGTCGGTATTTTATAAAAAAATATTGACTCGCAGTATTGCGCTTAAAAATCTAGTGTTATTGGGTTTTGTGGCGGTTTTAATGCTTACCTATGCCGTGTTTATTTCGGTTCCCAAAGGCTTTGTACCTTCAGAAGATCAAGGCTATTTTATTGTGGCGACCCAAGCCCCTGAAGGCACGTCTTCTGCCTATATGTTAAAAGTCATTCAAAAAGTAGAAGCCTTGCTCTTACAGCAACCTGAAGTGGAAGGGGCCTTTGCCATTAATGGGTGGAGCTTTTTAGGGTCTGCCCCCAACCGTGGCATGATGTTTGTCCCCCTTAAACCCATTGGTGAACGCTTGGGGCCCAATCAAGGGGCCGCTGCCATTATTCAACGACTTCGCCCTCACTTTATGCAAATGACAGAGGCCATGGTCATGCCGTTTGAACCCCCTGCGGTAGAAGGCATCGGTAGCTTGGGAGGCTTTAGCTTTGTCTTACAGGATCAAAGCGGGACCCATAGCGCCTCTGAACTCGAAGCGCAACAGTGGAACTTGATTGCAGGGGCCAATCGTTCTGGTGTGGTGTCAGGCGCGTTTTCAGGGTTTACGGCCAATACGCCCCAGCTTCATATGACCGTGGATCGAGAAAAAGCCGTTTTATTAGGACTTTCGATTGAAGAGGTCTTTTCAACGCTCAAAGTGCTTTTAGGCTCTTTATATATCAATGATTTCAATTTCAATGGTCGGGTCTATCGGGTGATGGCTCAAGCTGATGAAGCCTTTCGCTATAAGTCTGACGTACTCGAAGGGCTTTACGTTAAAAACAATATCGGGAAGATGATTCCCCTTTCAACGATTGTGTCCTTAACGCGTCAAACAGGGACGCAAGTGGTCAGCCATTATAATATGTTCCGCTCGACTTCTATCAATGGGGGGCCTACGCCCAATGCGTCGAGTGGGCAAGCGCTTCTTAAAATGGAAGAATTGGCGAATCAAGGGCTCCCCCCTGGTTTTAGCTATGAATGGACGGATTTATCTCTAGAGCAAAGAGAGTCAGGCAGTACGGAAATAGTATTGTTTGCTTTGGGCATTTTATTTGTTTACTTGGTCCTTGCGGCACAGTATGAAAGCTTTTTAGATCCTTTTATTATTGTGCTGTCGGTGCCTTTAGCGGTATTGGGGGCTGTTATTGGCTTAAAGCTTCGTGGCTTACCTAATGATGTGTTTAGTCAATTGGGCCTAGTCATGTTGATTGGGCTGGCCTCTAAAAATAGTATTTTAATTGTAGAATTTGCGAATCACCTACATGAACAAGGTATGCCGTTGGTGGAAGCCGCGATTCAAGCCAGCGTGATTCGACTTCGTCCGATTTTAATGACTTCCTTTAGTTTCTTATTTGGGGTATGGCCTTTGGTCGTCGCCGTGGGGGCAGGCGCCTACGCTCGACAATCTTTAGGCACCAGTGTCTTTTTTGGGATGCTTTTGTCCACCTTTTTGACTTTGATTATTGTTCCCGTTTTATTTGTGGTGCTCAAGTCTTTGGGAAAACGCAAGGCAGTGGTGTCGCCAGTGGTGCCCTCATCTGATAGATAAGTGTTGTTTTATTTGCGTCTCTACACTGTTTCCATTACAATACAGGAAGGAATTCTTCATTTAAAGAAGATTCCTTGTATAAGGCTCTACACCCTTGCGGGAAAATGAAAGGAAATGACCCTATGACGGCATTTACGATTGAAGCCCAAGAGCGGGATACGAGCCGTAACCCACGCCAATTGCGTGCGGCCGGCTTGACTCCTGCGACGATTTACGGCAACCAGTTTGCCTCAAAATCCATCCAAGTCCCTGCCCATGAATTTCGTCAAGCGTATTTAAAAGGCAATGAAATTTTTGACTTACAAGGCTTAGATTTAACGGTTAAAGCTCACCAAGTGCAAATTCACTCGGTGTCTCGTGAAGTCTTAAACGTTGAATTCTTAGTCGAATCAAAGTAAACGTTTTTCTTCTGGGTCGTGCTGAAGGTCAACAGGACCTAGAGAAATGACGTCTTTTCAATCTTAAAAATGGGGGAGCCTTCGGTTCCTCCTCTTTTATATTGAGCGGATTTTTTGAATGTCTACCCCCTGAATTTGCGTTGGGGCAAGACACCCTAAAACACGTATAAAAAAAGACAAGCCATAAGGCCCTAAAAGGAGTATACTAAAGGAGTCAGTATGCAAAATGACATTTGCGTCAGTGGGTTTGGCTCACGCAGATGGATAGGCTAAGGCTAGAAAGAATATAGGATATGTCTTTAACGCAAGAACGTATTGTGGTGGTTTCTAATCGGGAACCCTATTCCGTTAAATTGACGCTGGATGGCGTGGCTGTCCAAAAAAACGCAGGGGGTTTGGTTTCGGCATTGGAACCCATGGTCAAGCAGAGCAATGGTTTGTGGGTCTGCTGGGAAGGGGAAGCGGGTTCGCGCAGTCAGTTGTCTTCCGTTATTAGCGAATGGTCGCAGTCGCCTCATGAAAATTTCTTTCCCTTTGCCGTTTTGCCTGTGCCGTTGACGGATGATGAAATCAATCACTATTATAATGGTTATGCCAATCGCGTTTTATGGCCGTTGTTTCATTACTTAGTGAGCTATTGTACGTTTTGGGATGAAAAAGCTTGGCCTAGTTATTATAGTGCCAATGAAAAATTTGCCGCACGCGTGCTCGAACGTACCGAAAATCAAGACTTGATTTGGGTGCATGATTATCACTTAATGCTTGTGCCCGATATGATTCGTCAGGTGAAGGGGTCTGCTCGTATTGGTTGGTTTTGCCATATTCCCTTTCCTAACTATGAAATTTATCGCCATTTACCGAATCGTATTGATTTAATCAAAGGCGTTTTAGGCGCGGATTTAATTGGATTTCATGTCCCTTCTTATGTGAATCACTTTTTAGAATGTGTGGAGCGTTGTCTACTGGATGCTGTAGAAGTCAACCGTAAAGACGGGACTATCCTTTACCAAGGGCGAACCATTAAAGTCATTGCTTGTCCCATTAGTATTGATGCGGACCAATTTAATGCACTCACCGTAGGAAAAGACGTACTGAGTCAGGCTCACGTTTTAAAAAAGGCGTTCAACGTTGAGTTTATGGGGATTGGGGTGGACCGACTAGACTATACCAAAGGTATTGTCGAACGCTTTAAGGCCATTGAACTCTTTTTTGACAAATATCCGCAATACAAAACCAAAATGACCTTTGTTCAAATCGCTTCCCCCACGCGGACGGATGTCCCCATGTATAAAAAGCTGAAGGATGAAGTGGACCTCACGCTCGGCAGTATTAACAGTCGTTTAGCGGAAGGAGCGTGGAGCCCGATTCAGTATTTTTATCGTAAATTTACCCATGAACAGTTGATGCCTTATTTCGCGGCCAGTGATTTTTGTTTAATCACCCCCCTACGGGATGGGATGAACTTGGTAGCAAAAGAATACTGTTTGACTTGTAAGGATGATCTCGGCGTTTTGGTCTTGAGTGAAATGGCGGGAGCGTCTGAAGAAATGACGGAAGCGGTGATGGTGAATCCCTATGATTTAGAGTCCATGGCGGATGCCATTCATCAAGCCATTACCATGACCCATAGCGAACAACGGCAACGGATGGGCGCTTTACGTGCGCGTATTGAAGAGTTTACGGTCTTTGATTGGGTGAATCAGTTTATTAGGGAATTCCATGATCATGAAGCACAACACCTTAACGTCTTGCAGTAAAACGATAGAGGCCTTGTCCACCAAACTCATTCAGCAGGTGGACGCAGGTAAGACTTTAGCCTTGATGCTGGATTATGACGGCACCTTAACGCCTATTGTCTCTCGTCCTCAAGACGCACAGCTCGATGAAGCAGGCCTTCGTTGCTTACAACGTTTAATTAAGCATCCGCAAATACGAGTGGCCTTAATTTCAGGGCGCTCCGTCGAACAGCTGCAACATTTTATACAGTCTATTAGTCCTTTACCCATGCTTTTAGCAGGTTTACATGGAGGGCAAGTCTACAATGCCCAAACGCAAGCGTTTCTTCAGGCGCCGTCTCCCTCTTTAATGGCGTTGAAGGACTCATTTTTAGAACAACTGCAAGCGGCGCTCAGTACAGAGGCTCACTCCCTACCAGAAGGGCTCCTCATCGAAGAAAAAGGCTATTCTTTTGCCTTGCATTATCGTTTGGCGTCTGCCCCAATTGGGCAAGAAGCCGTGGCCGTGTTTAAAGACATTTTTGAGTCGGATCTGCTTTTAAAGGAGGCCTTTCGTCTACAAGCCGGCCATGCCGTGATTGAGGTCGTGCCTAAAGCCTTTAATAAAGGAGGAGGGGTCCGCTTTTGTATGAACTATTGGCAGCAGGCCAGTCCTGATTTGGCTTTCGTGCCGCTTTTTGCGGGGGATGATCAAACGGATGAAGTGGGTTTGAAAGCGGTCTTAGACTTAAATGGTGTGGGTGTGGCGGTTCAGGTGGCGCCTGATCAAATGACGCAACTCACGCCTGAAGAGCAATCCACCTTGTATGCTTTGGAATCCCCTTCTGAGGTGCAAGCGGTATTGCAAGGTCTTTGTGAGGGGCTAAATGTCCTCAATGTTTAAGTCATGATTAGCTTTTGAAATAAAAGCCGAAAGAAAGGGGTCGTGGATGTCTTCTCAATTTTCTCAATGCTCGCCGGCCAGTGATGAGGCGTATCGTGAAGCGGGGGTCGATTTAGATCGTGCCAAAGCGGTGGTTGACATTGCAAAAGACGCCACCACCACCCAAGCCCGTGCGGAGCTCTTACTCGGCGGGATTGGCGGATTTTCTGGGGCCTTTCGTTTGCCCAAGGGGTATGAGTCCCCTGTGCTCTTAGCCGCTACGGATGGCGTGGGCACCAAGCTAGAATTGGCACAACAATTGGGGCGTCATGACGGCATTGGCATTGATTTGGTAGCCATGAGCGTCAATGACTTACTGACCCAAGGCGGGGAGCCGCTCGTCTTTTTGGATTATTTCGCCACCGAACGGATTGAACCCGAGGTCTTTGCCACGATTTTAAAGAGTATCGCGGGGGCCTGTCAGGCGTCTAACTGTGCTTTAGTGGGGGGGGAAACGGCGGAAATGCCTGGGTTTTACGCCAAGCATCAATATGATTTGGCGGGTTTTGCCGTAGGCGTGGTGGAAGAAGCACACTTGCTCCCTAAATCAGACCGCATGGTAGTGGGCGACGTCTTATTGGGGGTGGCCTCTAGTGGTCCCCATGCCAATGGCTATTCGTTGATTCGGCATATTTTAAAGCAAGCCAAGATCGATGCTGATTTACCTTTACCTTATACGCAAGACTCTTTGTATGACGCCTTGCTCATGCCCACGCGCTTATATGTCAAGCCCATTTTAGCGCTCTTGCAAGAACACCGTTCGGCGATTAAGGGCATGGTTCACATGACAGGCGGGGGCTTTCAGGACAACCTTCCGCGTATTTTACCGCCCCATTTAAAAGCGGTGGTGAATGTGGACGCGTGGCCGTTGCCTCCTGTCTTTCAATGGTTGGCGGAAGCAGGTAATTTGGAGATGCTCAGTCTTCTACATACCTTTAATGCGGGCATTGGCTTTGTGTTGTGTGTGTCCGCCCAAGAAGCGCCTACGGTGAAAGCCTGCTTGAGTGATTTATTAGACGGCGAAGTGATTTACGACATGGGTCACTTGGCGGTACGTGCGCCAGACACCCCCGCTTGGGACTTTAAATATTTAAACGAATTGTAAAAGAATTAAGCAGACGTTAGACTATTCTAGGAGCTTAGATTTTTTGTGCGGGCGTGTACATAGACGACCACAAGCAAACAAAAACATCGTAGCGACAACGAAGAGACAACGTAGGGTTATTTATTTTATAATGCGTTACGCCAACAGGGGACGCCTAGCCCTAAAGCCGTGCGCCCCCTGTCGAGCGGTGAAAGAAAAGCCAGAACCCAGTTTTAAATGTATTCTAATTTAAATTCAGCATCTGGAGGCGTGGTGGTGGGGTCTGGCTCAATAGCTGGGTCTACTTCGGTCGTATCGGTAGTGGTACCTGCGGAGATAAGATTCTCTTCTAGTAGAGTTGTTAAGGCGTCTAATAGTGCTACGGTACCCACATCGACGGTTTCAGCGCTTGGCGTGTCTACTTCGGTCGTATCGGTAGTGGTCGTGGTACCTGCGGAGATAAGATTTCCTCCTAATAGAGCTGTTAAGGCGTCTAATAGTGCTACGGTACCCACATCGACGGTTTCAGCGCTTGGCGTGTCTACTTCGGTCGTATCGGTAGTGGTCGTGGTACCTGCGGAGATAAGATTTCCTCCTAGTAGAGCTTTTAAGGCGTCCAATAGTTCTACGGTACCCACATCGACGGTTTCAGCGCTTGGCGTGATGGGCGTCGTGGTATCTGCTTCGCTGGAAGTGATCCACGTCAGGCCGTTGGCATCCACGGTGCGGCCAGCTGGAATAATGTTAGTTGTGGTGATGGCAGGCGTGTTACTACCGTTTAAATTAATGCCCATGAGGTGAAGTTCCTTTTTTGTTGAAGATTTGATTCTTTTTCGTCTCAGCGAAAGAATCAAGAAGTTACGTGTGTATGTCTCTCTCGCTAATAAAAACGCAAGGATTATGCCAATTGCCTTTTTGTTACAAAGGGTTTTTATAATGACTTAAACATAGTGATTGATTAGACGGCGAAGTGATTTACGACATGGGTCGCTTGGCGGCACGTGCGGCCGACACCCCCGCTTGGGATTTTGAATATGCGCAAACAGAGGACGCCTAGCTACTAAAGCCGTGCGCCCCCTGTCGAGCTGTGAAAGAAAAGCCAGAACCCCGTTTTAGAGGTATTTTAATTCAACATTTGGAGTCGTGGTGGTGGTGGTGAGTCGGTCTAATTCTTCTTTTACGGCAAGATAAGCACCCCCCTTGGGATCTAAATCAACCAACATACCTTCTAATTCGGCTTGACATGCTTTTGGGTCTCTTGTTGGGTTACGATCCGTATCTATTTGAAGTGTAAGAGATATCAGCTCTTTATCTAGCATTTTTATCTTTTCTTCAAGTGCCAAATACGCATTACTCCTAGGGTCTAAATCCGCCATTAAGGTCCTTAAACGCCCTGAGTCGTTACGTATTTCAAATACACGCATGGGTCGAGTGTCAAAGGTACCGTTTTCAATGGCGGCCTTATTTTTTGAGCTAATGTCTTTGACCAGTGCGTTTACTTCAGGATTGGCTTGGTTTTTCATGGCAACATGCTCTTTATATAATACCTGTAATTGTGACATTAGGTGATTATAGTAGGGTGATTCAGGTTCTTGTTGATCAATCAGTTTCTGTAAGGCGCCTATTTTGCTCTTCATTGCTTGTTCTTGAGGATAGTCAACAACCGTGAGTCCTTGCTTTCTAGCTTCATCATCTACTTGATTCAAAAACGTTTGAAGCATATTTTTTTGTTGCTGGAGTGAAGTATTTATTTCAAAAAGGGCAATGGTTCGTTGGGTAAGTGCTCGATAGGTAGGACTTTTTGGATCAAGATCTGCCCGTAATGAGTTTAAGGCCTGCATAGTTGCTTGTATTTGTTTGGACGCTTGATTAATGAGTCTGAGTTTTAAGTAGGGGCTAGGGTTGTCGTCACCAAAATCTGTATTGAGAGCAATCAAACGTTTAATAGATTCAGGTGCTAAGGTGGGGTAGCTTTTTGTGGCGGTCGTGGCGGTCGTGGCAGTCGTAGCAGTGGTGGCACCTGCGGGGTTAAGGTCCCCACCCAGTAGGGCTTTTAAGGCATTCAATAATTCTACAGTACCCACCTCAGCGGTTTCAGCGCTTGGCGTGATGGGCGTCGTGGTGTTTGCTTCTTCGGTGGAAGTGATCCACGTCAGGCCATTGGCGTCCACGGTGCGACCCGCGGGAATAATGTTAGTCGTGGTGATGGCAGGCGTGTTACTACTGTTTAGATTAATGCCCATGAGGTGATGTTCCTTTTTTGTTGAAAACTTGATTCTTTTTCGTCTCAGCGAAAGACTTAAAAAGATACGTGTGTATTTCTCTCTCGTTAATAAAAACCCAAGAATTCAATCCATTGCCTTTTTGTTACAAAGGATTTTTATAATGGCTTAAGCATCATGCGGTATAATAAACGCATGCTATTTTTTAATCAGGTCGCTCAAGTACTTCAACAATGCTGTTTTGCCTTCCGTCGTTTAACGGGCTGGGGGCTTCTACTTCTATTTTTAAGTCTTGCTTGGCTGCTGTGGCAAACGTGGAGCCATCGACCTATAAACGATGCGGACATCACGCTCAGCATGAGTGTCTGGGGCAATACGGAAGAATTACAAACGCTTAAGGAATTAATTCACGATTTTGAAGCCCAGCATCCCCATCTTCATGTCCAGATCAAGCATACGCCTGATTTTTATACACAACGTCTGCAAATGATGATGGTGTCTCAGCAAGCGCCTGATGTCATGATGCTCAATAGTTTAGACGTGCCCCGTTTTTGCCAGAGCGGGGTATTGCGGGATTTAAATACCGTGGCAGGACTGGAACCTGCTGCGTATTTCCCTGCGGCTTTAGCCAGTTTAAAAAGTCCGCAAGGCGTTTGGTGCGTCCTTCCTAGAGATGTCTCTAATTTGGTCATCTATGTCAATCAGGATTTTTTAAAGGAATTGCCCCCTTCCGCACAGACCCACGTGAAGCCCACTTGGACGTTTAAGGATCTCAACACCTTGGCTCACGCCGTGGCCATTCGTGAAGCGACACGCCAGCGTCAAAGAAAAGTAGGCTCGCC
Organism: Vampirovibrio sp.; assembly: GCA_050916035.1. Lineage (GTDB taxonomy): Bacteria > Cyanobacteriota > Vampirovibrionia > Vampirovibrionales > JAJTHC01 > JAJTHC01. Next base: position 938,905 of record CP050876.1, read on the forward strand.
ACGTCTAGCGGATCGCTGGACTTTAAGTTTTTATCAAGCCCCCGCCTTATTTTGGCTCCCCTTTATTTGGAGTCAAGGAGGCCATGCCTTTCAACACGATACGTTTGCCTTGGATCTCCCTGCCGTCAAAGCCTTAGGCGCTTATAAAGCCCTACGACAGACCCCCGCTTTTGCCCCGAATCGACACGCCATCGGCAACACCACCATGACGGATTTGTTTCTACAGGGGCGCTTGTTATTTTTACTCAGTGGACGTTGGAGTGTGCCTTTACTTCGGCAAGAAGCCACTTTTCAGTGGGATGTACTGCCCTTTCCACGGGGGCGTGCAGGCAGTCGTGTGGGGATTGATGCCACAGGCTACGGCCTTTCCGCCCAGAGTCGTCACCCCAAAGAAGCGGAAGCGTTCTTGCGTTTTTTAAGTACCGCCTCAAGCCAAGCCCGCTGGGTTCGCTCAGGTTTAATTATTCCCGCGCGTCAATCACTGGCGGAAAGCCCCACTTTTTTACAGCCACACTTGCCTCCGAAGCAGGCCTCCGTTTTTTTAGACGCCATGGCCACAGGCATACCGAGTGCGTACCCTAAACAGTGGACAAATATGGGCCAGCGCGTGAATCAAGCCATGGACGCCTACTTCAATACCCCCAGTCTCCCTTTGACGGATGCTTTAGATCACGCCCAACTCGAAGGAGGCCTGCCCCATGCGACGCAACCCTCCCCTTAAGTCGAAGGCGGGTCTGTATTTTATCCTACCCGTTGTCTTGGGTTTATTGACGTTGAATTATCTTCCCTCGCTTTATGCGTTGGTCTTGAGTGTTCAGTCGTGGAATTTGTTGGATGCTCCCCAGTGGGTGGGGCTGGAAAATTATCACAACTTACTAAGGGATCCCACCTTTGGCCAAACCCTTCAAAGCACGGCTTTGTATGTAGGGGGCGTTTTGATTGCGGAAGTCCTAGGAGCACTACTGATTGCCCACGCCTTGCATCGTCTCACACGGGGCAAACGATTTTTTCAGGTCTTATGCTTTGTGCCGTATGTGGCGCCTGCCATGGCGGTGAGCTTAATTTTCGCCTGGTTGTATCAACCCGAACAGGGACTATTTAATAGCCTTTTACTGTCTTGTGGACTTTTAAAAAGTCCTGTGGCGTGGCTCTTTACCCCGTGGACGGCCTTAGTGGCCGTCATGAGTTTAGAAGTCTGGAAGAGCACGGGTTATAATATGCTTTTGATTTTAGGGGCTTTACAGGCCTTACCCACCGCGGTGGATGAATCCGCTTGCTTAGATGGGGCCAAAGGCTTGAGCAAGTGGTGGTATATTACGCTTCCTCAATTGGCCCCGACTTTGTTTTTACTGATATTGATGACTAGCATCCATGCGCTACAGGCCTTTGATTCGATTTATTTGCTCACGCAAGGCGGACCAAACCGAATCACCACGGTCTTGGCCTATGCCTTATATGAAGCCGCCTTCCAACGTTTTGAAATCGGACAAGCCACCGCCTTGGGCTTTGTCATGTTTAGCCTCATTGCAGGGCTTACCGCTTTACAGTGGTGGGCTAAAAAACATTGGGTTTGGCAAGAAGCGCAAGTGCAAGACGCCTATGTACAAGGGGGAACGTCTTCATGAAGCCCACTGCTTTTCTTGGTGGTTTGGGAAATACCCTACGGTTGTTCTTTTTGACGACTGTCGTGGTATTGGCGCTTTTACCGTTATGGGTGATGCTGAGCCTTGCTTTTTCAGACGTTTCAGCCGTCTTACATCATCACGCTCCTTTATTATGGCCCTTAAAACCAACGCTTCACGCCTTTCAAAGCCTTGGGGGAGAAGCCCAATTATGGCAAGCCTTGTGTAATTCAATGGCGGTTGCGGTCGTGGCCACTGCCTTGCATGTGTTGAGTTCAGCCATGGCGGGCTATGCGTTGGTTCACCTTCCTTTACGGGCCAAACCTCTGATCACCCTTGCCGTGGTTTTGACCTTGTTACTGCCCCCGCAAGTCAACAGTATTCCCTTGTTTTTACTGTTTAAATCCATGGGACTTTTAAATACCTATACCGCCTTAATTTTACCTGCCACAGTAAGCGGTTTTGGCGTACTGTTATTTCGACAGTGGTTTTTAAGCTTCCCACCTGCTTTAAAGGAATCCGCCGAACTGGAAGGCGCGAGTCCGTGGCAAACGTTTTATTATGTGGTCTTACCCACAGCACAAAGCCCGATGGTGAGCTTAGCGGTTTTAGGATTCATCGGATTATGGGGGAGTTTTTTATGGCCTTTACTCGCCGTGCAAGACGACCACCTGATGACGCTTCCCGTTTATTTGGCACAACTAAAAAGTCAATATCGAGACGTCATCGACTGGCCCCTACTGATGGCGTCTGCCACGATGGCGATTATCCCTGTTCTGCTCTTTTTCATATCGCTACAGGGTACCTTTTTTGCACAAGGCTCTAGCCAAGACGGCTTAAAATAGCAGTGCTTTCATACGTTAAGGCGCTTAAATGAAGGAATACTGAGAAACGAACCCTTTGATAAAGACTTAGTCGTAGAGGTCGTCTTCACCCGAACTATACACCCCTTTGAGTATCATACCCAATTCATGGGGGTTTTCTGAAATTTCAATGGCTTCGTCATAACTAATGAGTTTATTGGCATAGGCTTGAGACAAACATTTGTTCATCGACATGAGTTCATCGTTTTTAGAATCCGTCATGAGTTGATAAATATCATCGATTTGATTTTTTTCAATGTAGTCCTTGACGGTAGAGGTCACAAACATGACTTCTGTAATCGGAGCGCGACCTCGCCCATCTAAGCGCTTAGCCAAGCGTTGAGAAACAGTCCCCACCAAAACGGAGGCCAACTGCATGCGGACGGTTTCTCGTTCATGGGGTTCAAATTGGTTAATGATTCGGCTAATGGTTTGAACCGCATCAATGGTGTGTAGGGTTGAAAAGACCATATGCCCTGTTTCTGCGGCATGTAGGGCGGCTTGAATGGTTTCTCTATCCCGCATTTCTCCCACTAAAATCGTGTCAGGGTCTTGACGTAAAGCGTATTTAATTCCTGCCGCAAAGGTGGCGGTATCAATACCCAATTGACGCTGCGTAAAGACGGAACGTTGATTGTGGTAGACAAATTCAATAGGGTCTTCTAGGGTAATGACATGTTGTGACTGGTAGCGATTGAGGTGATTTAAAATAGAGGCCAAGGACGTTGTTTTTCCTGAACCCGTGGGGCCTGTCACCAAGACCAAGCCTTTGGACATTTCCGTAAACTTGAGCAAAACAGGAGGCAACCCCAAGTCTGCAAATTCAGGAATTTTCATTTTAACCACCCGTAACACCAAGGCGGGATTGTCCATTTCATGCAAATAACTCACCCGAAAACGTGCCAAATCTTTGACTTCAAAACTAAAGTCTAAATCCATTTTATGGTCTAATTGATCCCGAATGTCAGAGGAAACAAAACGATGTAGAAAGCTCATAATCTGGGGGGCGGTGACCAATCCCATTTTGGTAAACATCATTTCCCCATTAAATCGAAAAATAGGAGGATAGCCCACTCGAATATGAATATCACTCACTTCTTGCGCTACTGCCATCTTCAGAAAGGCTTCCGCATGAGTGTCAATGCCTAAATTTTGACGCGCCTTGGCTTCCACCATCGCCACTTGGGCATTAATACTTGCGGTGGGTATAGCGTTTGCCTTGGCTTCTTCTTCTTGAGATCTTAAGACTTTACTCGCTAAAGCGCGAATACTTTCAGGTACGTTTTTTTCCGGAGCAGAATCGGTTATAGGATTTTCAGGGTTTGTACCAGAAAGGGTTTCAGGAGGCGAGGAGGATGAAGGCACTTGAGACATCTAAAAAAGACTCCGTTCTGAAAAAGAGAAGGGCTTTCTTAGTCTGACGGATCTTCAAGGGGTGACGCATCACCCGCCTAGTCGATTTTTACGCAACAGGGACTTCAATAGGCTTCAACGAAACGGATTCCAGTCCATTCATATACACGTGTAGTGCTTTGGGAATCAGGAGGGTTTCCGCATTGATTCGGTAATTTTCTAAAATCGCCGCTACCGTTCGACCCACCGCAATCCCTGACCCATTAAGCGTATGGCAGAGCTGTGCTTTTTCCCCTTCACTCGCTTTATAGCGTAAGTTCATGCGTCGGGCTTGAAAGTCTAGGGTGTTGGAACAACTAGAAATTTCTCGATACACGCCTTGAGCAGGCATCCACACTTCTAAGTCATAGGTTTTGGTGGCGGAAAATCCTAAATCCCCTGTACATAAAGACACCACACGGTAGGGAAGCTCTAAAAGCTGAAGAATTCGTTCCGCATGCTGGGTTAACTGTTCCAAAGCTTCAAAGGAGTCTTCCGCACGCGTGATTTGCACCAGTTCGACTTTGTCAAATTGATGCTGGCGGATGAGGCCTCGGGTATCACGCCCTGCACTGCCTGCCTCCCTGCGGAAACAAGGGGTATGCGAGGTAAAACGCAAGGGGAGCTGACTCGCGTTTAAAATTTCATCCCGATACAAATTGGTCATAGGCACTTCAGAGGTGGGAATTAAATACAAGTCGTCGTCACGGACTTGATACATGTCTTCTCCAAACTTAGGCAGCTGTCCTGTCCCTTTCATGCTCGCTTCATTGACCAAGAGAGGGAGCACGAGTTCTTCATAGCCGTGTTGCGTGGTATGCACATCTAACATCAAACGAATGAGTGAGCGTAGGAGCAATGCGCCTTGACCCCTAAAAATGGAAAAGCGAGACTTCGCCACTTTAACGCCCCGTTCAAAGTCAAGCCAGTTGAGCGCCACGCCCGTTTCCCAATGGGGGGGCGTTTCAGTCATGGGGCGTGTTTTAAATTCACAGCCCCAACGCCGAATTTCTTCATTGTCGGCGTCACTGGCACCGCTTTTGACCGATTCATGCGGTAGATTCGGAAGCCTCATTAGAATAGCGTCTTGAGCGTCGCTTAAGGCTTCTTTTTCCGATTCAATGGATTTGATTCGCTCTGAAATGGCTTTGGCTTCTTCTAGGGTGACTTCCGTGGAGGCTCCTTCTTTTTTAAGGATTGCAAGTGTCTTATTGAGCTGATTGCGTTGATTGCGTAAGCCTTCTTCTTCTTGGAGTAATTGCCTACGTTCTTCATCCAATTGTAAAACAGGGGCGATTGAAAAATCGGGGTTTCGTCGTTGCAGTAAGGCTTCAATGCCTTTAGGATCTTGACGTAGGGTTTTAATATCGAGCATGGGGAGTCCTTCTTCACTACGGTGTACGCCTAAGCATATGGCGCGCGTAACTTCTGTATTTTAACGCTTAAATGCCAGAAGGGGAAGGGATTCTTCATTTTAGAAGATCTTAGAATTTTGTACCTCCTCACCATAATGTGGAAAGCCTAAATCCTAGACTCCTCACTTCATTTTAAGCTTGTGTCGTCAGAGACCTTTTCGCGGAAAAAGGTCTCCAACACCTCTAAATCCGTTCAAGGGGGGACGGGGTAGGACGCATTGCGTTTCTCCTCCCCTTCGTCCCCCCTTGAAAATCCCCCCTAAAGTCGAAAAAGTGTTGACTTTTTCTCTTGGGAAAGAAAACCGTTGGTTTCCTCTCCCAACCTCTCCTTCCTAAAGGAGTAGATTCACGTCGTGAATAAGAAGGTTTTTGTCCCCACCTCCTCGCATCATAAACAGCCACGACGCCCGCAAAATGTCTCGGACGCCTCGCATTTAGTGCGTTGACGTCTGCCTTGACAATACGTCCGCCATTTGGTGAGGAGAACTTATAATTTTATGATCTCTACGATTTTAAAAAACCTGGCACGTTGAATAGAGCGGTCTATTCAAAGGGTTAAATGACAGGTCCAAAATAGTCTTACTTATTCGTCTTGAGATTGAGAGGACATCGCCAATAAACGATACACATAGCCCGCCAATTCAAGCAAGGCATATAAGGCGGTGGCAATATAGGTAAAGGCCGCAGAAGTTAAAACTTTCTTGGCTTGAGGCAACTCGTCTTCAAAAAGAAAATTGTCTTGTTTAAGGACTTTTAAGGCCCGTAAGGAGGCATCAATTTCCACGGGAAGTGTAACAAAATGAAACAAAACGGCGACAGAAAAAATACAGACCCCAATCACACCGATTTGAAAGGCAAATTCGCTAAAGCCCTTGGCCATGATACTTAACACAAAAGACCCCATCAGTAATAAAGGCCCGACTTGACTGCCAATCGATACGGCAGGGAAAAGCTTACTTCGCCAGACGACAGGACGATATTCAGTGGCGTGCTGAATGGCATGCCCCACTTCATGAGCCGCAATGGCAACGGCCGCAATCGAGCTGCCGCGAAACACATCGGGAGAAAGACGGACCATGTGCTCATCGGGGGAGTAGTGGTCTCCCAAATAATGAGGAGTTTCTTCCACCGCGACGGTTGTGATTTGGTGACGCAACAACATTTGCTGAGCGACATAGGCCCCCGTAATCCCACGTTTATTAGGGATTTGAGAAACACGATTAAATGTATTCTTAACCCAAAGCTGGGGAAGCAACACCAAGGGTAAGCCCATGAGCATAATTAGACTGTGAATGGGATCAAACATCATGAACATAGGAATATCCTTCATACCATATAACGAATCAAGCTATTTTAAAGTAATTCATTTAAAATAGGGCCTGTTTACAACCGTGCTTTATTTTAACACAAGCTTAAAAATCATAGGTACCTAACCCCTTAATCATCGACGACGTTCAATTATTAAACTTTGATAATAAGACTGGACGAAGTCCCTAAAAAAAGTTATACTTATGAGAAGCTACATCTGTAGTATTAAAAATGTTTTGGGTGGAAACACCCGATTTTAGTTGGTCAATAGGAGATTCTTGTATGATGATGCCTAGATTATCCCTCCATGGTCGTAATATTGAACTCACCGCATCGATTAAAAGTGCTGTGTTTGAAAAGTTGGATCGCATTTTTGCTCACTTCGATTTTATTCAAAGTGTCAATGTGCATTTGTCTGTTCAGAAAAATCCTCGCATTAGTGACGCACACATTGCGGAGGTTTTGATTCATGTCAATGGAGGTCTCTTTAAAGTAGAAGCCACGAGTGAAAGTCTCTATACGGCTTTGGATCTTTTGGTGACGAAGATGATGCGTTCCTTGACCAAATATAAATCGAAGAACTTAGGGCGCCAAAAATCGGCTCGAAGCCAAGGGGGTGAAACCTTGCGTTCCCATGGTTTAGAGTTGGTCGCACCTCTTCAAGACCCCAAAGAGTCCTATTTTGTTGAACTGGATTTAATGGAAGAAAATGAAGCCGCCGCTTTTGCAGAAGCTGAAGTCCATAGCGTTCGTTACGCCTAAATTTTACATTTTACAAAACGTAATCCAAAAAATGAAAAACGCTTCTTATTTTTAAATAAGGGGCGTTTTTTGTGCACGTTTTTAGAAAGGGGTGAGACTTTTTAAGGGAAGCGATTGTGACTCCAGCAGTGCTCGATAAAAATTTTCAAGCTTCTGTAAGGTTTTTTCAGGCGGCATAGGAACCTCTAAAAACGCTTTAAAGGGTTGCTTTTGTAAGTGTTCTAGGATCCATAAACTCTTCCACACCCCGTGTGACAGGCCCCATTCGCTTGGTGTGCTTGCTTTACCGTGAGGCAAGTCCGATGCCACGATGCCCCCTTCTAGGGGTAAGTAATACAATGAAGTCGTTTCTGGATGCTCCCACTGAAGGGGGCGCTGATGTCGAAGATCCCAAGCCCACGAGGGGACTTGCCCACTAAGACTTAAAATACCTTGCCAAAACCAGAGCATCGACCAGCGTAAAAAAGCGGTGCTTTCGGCATGTTGCCATAAGGTCAGAAGCACCTCATACTGTGCAAATACACGCGGGCACTTACTTTCATCATGACTGAAGACATTGCCCAATTTTCGCATTAACTCTAAGCAAGGCATTAAGGCTTGATACACTTCATAATTTAACGCTTTAGGAAAGGTGAAAACGCTTGAAAGCTCATATTGTTCTAAACGAAATAAGCCTGTGCCTGTTTGAGGCGCCTTGACATGAAGGGTAAAAATTTGACCCAGCTCGCTTGCCCCCCCTTGCTTGGATTTTGGCCCTTTGGCGTAGGGGATTAAAACATCCAAGGGGCCCTGTTCACGACTAAAATAGCTCGCAATACGCGCACGTTCGGTATAGTCGATACTTTTTAAGCAAATGGCGGTCAAGGATTTTGCATGTTGAGCCATAAAGGATTAATTTTAAACCCTTAGTTCAGTGCGGGGGTTGGATCCCCACTGCAATTTTTGCCGAAGTAACCAATAAAAATTGTCTTCCGGTTGATCAAAGCCTAAAAGCTGTAAGTAGCTCGCTGATTTTTGAATCTGTATACTGTGCCCACTGGGAAGCGGGAGGGGATCTTGCCCATCCAAACTAAACATGATGGGGTGGATATTACGTTTGACCGCTTCAATACGAATCATTGACGTGGACGGGACCACAATCGGTTTCGCCGTAAAGCTATGCGGACAAATCGGAGTAATCGCTAGTGCAGAAACCCCAGGGACTAAAACGGGGCCCCCCGCCGCTAAATTATAAGCCGTTGACCCCGTAGGGGTCGAAATAATTAAGCCGTCGGCATCATAGCTCGCGACGGGAAATTCGTCAATAAAAAGCTGCATGCGTGCCATTTGACTAGGATTAGCTGTTTTAACCACCACGTCATTTAAAGCAATCATCGGTGCTTCTTCGTCAGCATAAGGGGAGCATTGTACTTCAAGCAACATGCGTTGTTCTCGATGAAAATCACCTGCCAAGACTTGGGCAAGATATTTTTCAATCGCGTCCGTTTCAATACGGGTTAAAAAGCCCAAATTCCCCCGATTAATCCCAATCATGGGAATTTCTTGAGACGCATAACATTGCGCAGAACGTAAAAAGGTTCCGTCTCCCCCCACGACAATAATTAAGTCAGGCGACCAACGCTTACGTTCTTCCCACAAGGCGACGCAGCCATCCGTAAAACTGGCTTTGGCCACATGTACTTCAAGGCCTGCCATACTTAAAAAACGCTGCGTACGCGACACATATTCCCCATCAGGATCCGTACTTTCCTTCACCACAATTAAAGCTTTTTTAAAGGGAGAAGGACGATGATTGGCTTTGAAGATTTGTGCTTCAGACATAAACGATTCCTTTTACTGAACGAGGGGAGGCGTGTGCCGCATTGAATTGCTAGTGGGCTGCATGCGACGTAATAGGTTTTCGGCAAATTCAGGAGAAAATGCTTCTCGGTCCTCCGAAACACCCATGGCCATGTGGGTTAATAACTCGGTGAGCTCTGGCAGAGACAAGGCGGTCTGAACATGCGATTTAGCCTCCCCATGTTCAATGACTTTATGTACCCACCAATGCTGATGCGCCGCGGCAGCCACCACCGCCTGATGGGTCACCACCAAGACCTGATGCCCTGCTCCCGCCAAGCGTTGGAGCTGCTGCCCAATGGTTTTGGCCGCTTGGCCACTGGTGCCGGTGTCAATTTCGTCAAAGATATAAAGCTTTGAAGGAGCCTTTTCGTCTGTTCTTTCATGGGGCTGAGGTAAACTGGCTACCGTTAAGGCCAATAAAACGCGAGACAATTCTCCGCCACTGGCGACTTTTCCCAAGGGTTTAAGGTCATCCCCTGGATTGGCAGAAAAGAGAAACTGTACCCGTTCTTGCCCTTGAGCAGCAGGCGCTTCTAATGGAGCAAGCTCTATTTTAAAGGTGGCATGAGGCATGGCCAAATCCTGCAAAGACAAGGCCACTTGCGATTCTAAGGTCTGGGCCAAGTGTTGGCGCGATTGTGTTAAAGCATCACACGCAATTTTAAAGACATTCAAATACGCGGAAACGGCTTCTTTTAAACGTTGTGGATTCTGATTTTCGCAGTCAAGCTGTTCTAAGGCGTCTTTCACTTTGTGGTGAAACTGTAGAACATCGCTTAAACTAGGGCCATAAAGCCGCTTTATTTTTTGCAAATCATTGAGGCGACTTTGTAAGGCATCCAAGCGATGCGGATTTAATTCCACCCCGTCCGCCAAACGGCGTAAAATGTGCCCCACTTCACTGAGATGAACGCTCACGGCGTCGAGCTGTTCTAAAACGCCGTCGACCTGAGGATCCTGAACCGCAATGGACTGCAAACGTTTTCGCCCTTCTCCGACCGCATCCAACACGTTGAGCCTCTCTTCCGCCCCCTGCTCACTGAAACCTAAGGTGGATAAGGTGTCTTGAAAAGCGCTTTGTAAGGATTCAGCATGCGCCAAGCGATTAATTTCCCGTTCCAGCTGAGCATCTTCCTGCGGATCTTGCACGTTCGCCTCTTCTAAATCCTCCTGCTGAAGGCGTAAGCTCGCCACGCGTTCCTGATTGAATTGGCTCTGGGATTCATACCTCTCTAAGTCAAGCGTAGCGGCTTTCCAGTCGCGATACGCATTTTGCACGGCTTGCAGTAAGCCGTGGTGTGGCACGCCTCCATAAGCATCCAACACCTGTTCTTGCACCGCACTTTGCATTAGGGTCACCGTACTATGTTGACCTTGCAATTCCATTAAATACGGACGAATCCCTTGCATAAAGGCACGAGACACCGACGTGCCATTGAGCCTAAAACGACTACCTGTCAAGCTAAATTCACGAATCATTTCTAAGAAAAACGTGCCGTGTGCGGTTTCCTCCACGTCAATGCCTTCGGCTTCTAAGGCCTGCCATACGGCGGGGACGTGGGGAGGGGTACATTCATAAAGCAAGCCTACTTGTCCCTTATCGCAGCCTTGACGCAAAACATCTTTCGCGGAAACAGAAGCCCCGAAGACCCAGTCTAAGGCATCGGTAATCAAACTTTTCCCCGCGCCCGCTTCGCCTGCCAGCACCGTCATACCCAAGGGGACGCTCAAGCGTTGCTGTTGAAACACCGCGACCTGATGAAGACTTAATTCACGCAAAGGCATCGAGCTATTTCCTTAGGCCTTATTCTATAGGCCTTGTCAACCATACACGACAGCTCTTATTCTACCCTTAAATCGCCAAAAAGCCAAAGGTCTTTTTCAAGAAGACCTTTGGCTAAGAGATATTATCCCTCTGTATTTATAGATAAAGCCCGCCTAATATATCCCGTCTAATATATTAGGGACTAAGCGGTTGATTTCTGTCGAAGTTGCTTGGCTGCCTTTCTTTCTGAGGCTCCTAATTTGCTCTTGTGTTTCTTGCGCTTTTTCCGTTGTTTGAAATTTAAAATGAGATGCTTGTATGCTAGATTTAAAGGTACCGTCTTTATTGCAAAAAATAGCACGGTCATTACCCTGCTTAGTAGGGTCAGTGTAGATTTTGTTAATTGAAGAGTTTGTGTTCTCACCCTTTTTAATTACACGAGCATTAAATACAACCGTCTCATTTGTTTTTTTGCCTTTACTGAAAACACCTATATTTACACCCCCTACTGACCATATTTTCGGAGCAGAATAAGGGTTTTTTAAATCGCTCAAGTCTTTTAAGGTTACTTGATAAGGCGTCCTGTACTTCGAAAAAGCTCGTGGGTTACAAATGTCTTTTTCAAGAGCACGAATGAGCTTCGCCTCTTGAGCCGATTTATCTAGGTTACCCTTTATACCACTACTTATACCACTACCAATGTGTCTGATAGCATTCACAGCTGGGAATGCTATAATCACACCAAGAACAGCACCGATACTTTGTTTTACCAAGGGCTTCATTATCATTTTCCTTTATTTGTTTTTAGAGTGAGACGGGTCAGGGACACTCCGCAGGGCGCGAAGGCCACAGAAAGTCTGATACAGGGATAAAGCCCCCTCAAGGAGAAATGATGCGGGGGCTTTACACTTTGTTACATCAACCTTGCCCAAATTCCCCCCAATTGCTACGATGGGTTTTTCTCGTTGTTGATTGACGTCTCAATTGCTTGATCTTCAAAGGAATCCCACCTTATGATTGCGACCTTGCTAAAGGAATTTTTTAGGTTTTATAGATAATTTAAAGTGTTATTTGAAAGGCTTTGTAGATTCTTCCCTTTCGTTTCAAGCTTGTGCCGTCAGAGACCTTTTCGCGGAAAAAGGTCTCCAACACCTTTAAATCCGTTCAAGGAGAGGGGAAAGAAAAGGAAATTGTTGCGGCTCTCCTTCTCTTATCCCCTCCTTGAAAATCCTCCCCCCTTCTCTTCCTTTTCGCTTGCTCCACTTACTCACGTAGGACGTCCGCAAAATGTCTCGGAAGCCTCGCATTTAGTGCGTTGACGTAGGTTGGTGAAAAGGTTTAAAGTGAAGCGGGTCAAACGGCTTACTTTGTATTATCTAAAAAACACTATAAAATTTTTGGCACTGATTTTTGCAACATTTTTACGCCTTTATGATAAGCTACAATAAGGTTGTAGGTTGCGATAAAAAGGGAGTCATGCGATGTCAATGCTCGATGCGCAAGGTCGTTTATTCGGACGTTTTAATTTGTTGGATGCAGGACTGATGGCTTTACTGACTTTAGGACTACTCGGTATTTTTTTGGTTCAAAGTAATCTACATGCCACGTCTCAAGCCATGGTGGACGGAGAAACGGATATTGATGTCCGCGTGATGTTTACCTTGCGTAGTGAAGACCCTGCTTTGTTTAAAGTCGGAGACATGACCAATATCACGGTGCGGAACCAGCCTCGTGGAGAAGTGAAAATTGTGGCGGTTCAGGCAGAACCTGTACAAGTCATGCTGGCCGTAGGCGCCAAACCCACCGCGGTAACCGATACCACAGAAGCGAAGGTCATGAATTATTGGCTGACGTTACGAGACCACGCCACCGTGACCAAAGAAGGTTACGTCGCGGAAGGGGTAAAGGTCAAAATTGGGGTTCCCGTGAATTTAGAAGGCTTTAAATATTCCGTGCATGGCGGCATTGTGGATGTGACAGCCCTTCAAAATGTCAAAGCCACTACCCCTGTTGGATTGGACTAAATCGTGACGACGTCTTTCTCTATGTTTCCTTCCGTCTTGGCTGAATCCCGCGTGTTTCAAAGCATGACTCAAATCCACGGTAAGGGGCAGGCCCTTTGGAATACCCTTTGGTCGCATTCTTTTATGGGCCGCGGGATTCAAAACCTTTTTTCTCGCCATGCGACGAGCGTGCCCGCACCCGTCTTGGGGGTCTTTCCTGCTTTAGGCATTTTAGCGCTTTTGCTAGGGACAAGTTTTTTAGAAACGGGGTTTTTAGGGGCTCTGGTCTTTGCCTTGGGGGCTTGGGTCTGGGGCTTCAGTGTGTGGACGGGGCGTAATGCATGGGTAAAGCAGGCTCATGTCTTGGATGCGTTGGTGCTCCTATTCTTTGTGACTTATGCGGTGTCGGCTGCTTTTTCTAGCGTGCAACCCGAAGCCTTTATAGGGCTTGCCAAACAGTCGATTTTTTGGGTAGCGTACATCACGTTTCGCTCCACGTGGCACCATGCGCCTCAACTCATGCGATGGGGCTTACCTTTGTTGTTTTTACTGGGGGGTGTGGAGTCCGTCTTGGGCTGGATGCAAGTCCACGGTTATGCAGGAGAACTCGCGGGCTGGACGGATGCCAACACCCCTGATGAACTCAAGCTCAACCGAGTCTACGGGAGCTTAAAGCCTTATAACCCCAATCTTTTAGCTGCTTTTTTAGTCGCCAGTGGAGGAGCAGGCCTGTGGAGCATGTTACAAATCGCGCTGAAGCCGTGGCGTTATGTGTGGCCCTTCATTATTTTAAGTGCTTTACTGATGGGACTCGTCGTTTACGGGATTTTAATGACGGGGTGTCGTGGGGCTTATGTGGCTATTTTTGTTTCCGTACTGAGCTTATTCATCACCACTTACCCGCTTTTAAGGACGGATGTCACCTTAAAGCGCTACCATTCGCTACAAGGACTATGGTTAGGCTCGGCGTTTTTGGGAATCATTGGTGTAGCGGGGGCTTTATTCAGTAGTGAAAAACTTCTCCACCGTGTGACCAGCATCTTTGCGTTTCGGGAAGATTCGTCTATTTCGTATCGCTTAAACGTGTATCACAGTGCATGGCGGATGTTTGTAGACAATTGGCTTTTTGGCATTGGACCTTCAAACACGGTATTTAAGAAAATTTATGGTTACTATATGACCCCTGGATTCAATGCCTTAGGGGCTTATTCGGTACCTTTGGAAATTTTGGTGGAGCAAGGCCTACTCGGTTTTTCCGTCTTTTTGACGGTGCTTGGCACTTTGTTTCACAAAACGGTAGAAGCCCTTTTTAATACGGGCAAACCTTTGGCTCAAAAATTGAGTGTGCTGAGTCTTTCCATTGGGCTGATCGCCTTTATGGGGCATGGTCTTTTTGATACGATCTTGTACCGTCCCCCGATTATGCTTCCCTTTCTCTTTATGCTAAGTGGATTGATCACGTTTTTAGTGAACGATGAAATTAACTAAGGCGTTTAAGGCTTTTTTACTTATGTTATGCTAAAGATGTTGTTCCTAAACTTCTATAGAAAGGTTGCTTCCTGATGAGCGCAACAAAAAGTATTTTAGCCCCGAAGGGGGAGACCGCCTCTGGAAAATCCATTTATATGGCCCAACATGCAGGATTTTGCCATGGCGTGCAGAAAGCCGTGGATAAAACCGTTGAAACGCATCAACATTATGAAGAGCGCCCTACCTATGTCTTGGGGCAACTCATTCATAATCAACAAGAAATTCAGCGCCTTGAAGCCCTAGGGATTCGAACGGTGCAAGAGTTGCAGGAGATTCCTGACGGTGCCGTTTGCGTGATTCGTACCCATGGGGCTTCTCCTGAATTGGTCAAAATGGCTGAAGCACGCGGTATTGAAGTGAGTGATGCCACGTGTCCTGATGTGCGCTTGGTACAGAACAAGGCGGTGGAATTGACCGAAGAAGGCTATACCGTGGTGATTGTAGGTAAGGCGAATCATCCTGAAGTGATTGGGATTACTGCTTATGCACGAGAAGTCACAGGGGCCAAGGTGGTAGCCATTGCACACCCTAAGGATATTCAAGACACCTTAAAGGACCTCCCTCGTCGGCGGATTGGGGTGGTGTCTCAAACCACGCAAATGGAAGATATTTTTTTTGATATGGTTAAACACTTGAGTCGCGTCGCCAAAGAACTTAAAGTGCATAATACGATTTGTCCCGCTACTTTTTTTAGACAACATGCCGTCGCAGAACTGGCTCAACAGGTGGAAGTCATGGTGGTTATTGGCGGAAAAAATAGTTCTAATACCACACACTTGGCTCAATTATGTACGGAATTGGGGACCCCTGCCTTTCATATTGAAACCCCAGAAGAATTGTCTGATCCGTCACCTTTGAAGGTGGCGTTAACGCAGGCCACCCGCATCGGGATGACAGCAGGCGCCTCTACCCCCGACTGGATTATTCAAAACGTCTACGAACACTTAAAAGCGAATTTTTAGTCACGTTTTTCTAAATTAGCATTTTTGTACTATTTATTGGTTTTAATGCCATTAGGTCTGTTTGATCGAATACACACTAATGGAGATTTTAAAATGGGCTGGGGACTCAGTGGGTATTCTGTTCGAGAGCCTGTTTACATAGCAGGTGGGGATATTAATCCTTTGCGAGAAGCAAAGCAGACTCAGGCGATGTTGGTATTAGACACTGTTAACAAAGGTTAGTTTTTATCGTATAATACTTTTCATTGAAGCGAAAGGAGTATTATAATGTCTCTAGATAAAAGGCTTTACCCCCTAGAAGAAGCTCGGTTTCTTAAAGAAATAGAACCACTGATCCAGCAGTCCTATATTGGGAAGGGGAGACCCCCCCAAAGTATCCCACTATAATGTCTTTTGTGCGGTCCTCTATGTTTTAAGAACAGGCATTGCGTGGCGGGACCTGCCTAAGGAATTCGGCAATTGGCACACCATTTACACCCGATTTTCACGGTGGAGCGAAAAAGGATTGTGGTGGAAAATCCTCTATACCCTGCAATCGCAAAGAAAAATGACCCTAGCTGTCGTCATGCTAGACAGCACCACCTTTAAAGTTCACCGTCACGGAGGCGGTTTAAAAGGGGGTTTCAAAGCAAAGGGAAATCCGTATTAAAAACTGGTTTAAACTAAACCTTTGTTAACAGTTTCTAGTGATTATTGCTAAACTCGTGGGGAACCCTCAACAAGCGTATGATATGGCGTTGCTTTCTGTTCAACAACAGAAAGCAGGTCAATCACTTGTTAGAACATGCCCAAAGCCAAAACCCTCCTTGGGTGGGAGCCGAAGCTCACGCTCGAAGAAGGGTTACGGCAGGCGATCGCCTTTAGCAAAGCCCACCCGTCGCATCTAGGCACGGCAGGCTATGCGGTTTAACTCATTATTTCAAAATGCTTCAAATTAGTTTAGGAGTAGTTTTAGGATACAACTCTTCAGTTTTCTTGTTTAAAAGTCTCGAGTCCTGTCGTAGACGTTGTTGTTCAAAGTTCAGATCTGACAATCGAGGTAGTTTAAATGACATAATTAACGTTCTTTCTTATTGGTTATAGGGGACTATTAAGGGGTTCGCTGTTTATTCAGCTGTTTATATAAAATCAAAAAACTTAACTAGATTGCCTTTTTGTTACATTCGTTTATAGCCAAGTTAATAATTTCGTCTACAGTGTTTATGTTTACATAAAACCCCCTAGTAAAAAAGTGTTAACTTAAGAATGTTTTAAGTTGCTCTAGTTTTTCAGGGTATTGAAAGCAATGGTTTTACGATTAAAGCGCGCCACCCAATGGCTTTTTCTTTAATCCATTTTAAAACCGAAGGCGCCGAAACATTGAGTGTTCGAGCAATGCCTCGAATCGTCATTCGATTTTAACAAAAACATTCTAAATTAACACTCTCAAAAAAATGTGCGTTTCCTAGCGTAACAGAAACGACTACAATGGAGCTATGGTATTTTAAGATAAAAGGTGTGGTATCGTGATCGTTTCAAAGTCATGATTATTCAGGAGGGTAAACGCCCTCTTGATTGTTTTAAGCGATCCCTATAAACGAGTGTGCCAGCAAAATAACCTCGTGGTATAATCAAGCCATGTTGTCGTGTTGTGAAAGTGACCTTTTAATCATGGACCATATTGAACAAAGTTTTGTGGCGATTAAGCCGGATGCGGTACAAAGAGGCTTAACCGCCGATATTATTTTACGTTTTGAACAAAAAGGCTTGAAATTGGTGGCCTTGAAAATGTTACGCGTCACCGAAGCCTTGGCGCATCAACATTATGCAGAACATATCGGCAAAGACTTCTTCCCCAGCTTGGTTAATTTCATTACCAGTGGCCCCCTCATCGCCATGGTCTGGGAAGGGAGAGACGCCATTGCCGTCTGTCGTCGTGTCATTGGCAATACCGACCCTGAAAAAGCAGAACCTGGTACCATACGCTTTGATTTTGGGCAGGCCCCTCAGCGTAACGTGATTCATGGGTGTGATTCCACCGACAGTGCCACGCGTGAAATTGCTTTATACTTTAAGCCTGAAGAAGTTTTAACAGGTTGGGACCGTGACATCGACAAATGGATTGTCCCTGGTATTTTGTAGACTTTAGGGGGAGTTGATGTTTTATCCACCAAATGTGAGACGACTCTTGGCATTGGCCTTGGAAGAAGATCTGGGTCAAGGGGACGTCGTGGGGGATGCCTTACGTCGTCATGCCCCTCATCAAGCCCAACAGCATGTTCAATTGCATGTGGTGCCTCGTCAGCCCTGTGTCTTGAGCGCTTTAGAGCTCGTTTCGGTGTTGATCCATGTGAGTGGGCTTGCCGTTGAGTTTCACCCCTTACTGGCATCAGGAGAAAAATGCCCCGCAGGAAGCCCCATGGGGTATTTAACAGGTCGCTTGGTGGAAGTCTTGGCCCTAGAGCGCACGATTTTAAATTTTTTGCAGCATCTTTGTGGGGTGGCGACGATCACCTCACATTTTGTAGAAGCGGTTGCGGGGACGTCTACTAAAATCACCCATACACGAAAAACCTTGCCGGCTTGGCGTTATTTAGAACAGCAAGCCGTTTTAGATGGAGGTGGCGCTCCGCATCGATATAACCTCAGCCATACCGCCATGTTTAAAGACAATTTACTTCAAACGGTAGGGGTAACGCCTCAAGAATTATCCCATTGGATTTTAAAGCGACTTCCCCATACCGCCAAGCTTGAAATGGAATGTGATTCTTTGGCTCAAATTTCAGAGGCTTTATCCGCTCATGCAGAGGTTATTTTGCTCGACAATATGACGCTCGATGAAATCCAAAGCGCGGTACAAATTATTGCAGGGCGTGCGGTGATTGAAGTATCAGGAGGAATGACGCTGAATAATGTGAAGGCCTATGCCGAAGCGGGGGCGGATATTATTTCAAGTAGCCAAATTACTTTGGGGGCTCCTCCCATTGATATAGGGCTTGATTTGTATCCTTGATAGCGGTTTTAAAATCTCTGATTGATATATGGATGACTCTATATTATATTGATTTTATTGAAAATTACTTCAATGTCTTTTCGTTTCAATAAAATAAGGGTTTTTGAATGAATTCGCTTATGCTTTATCAATTACTGACTGCACATCTCCCTATTCAACCCAATTTGGCTGAAATTCAAATCCCTCGTCCCTGTCCTGAAGAATGGCCTCTCTTATTAAGTCGCTTGGTCTATGAACGTAAACGAGTCGTTGGTTTTTATGTCAGTGATGCTCAAAACAATGAAGTGTTTTGTCGTAGCTTGATGGTGGATGTCTATGACAAAATTGTGGCCCTTGAAGAAGGCGCGATTATTCATTTACGCGGGGCTGCTCCTGTTTATGTACAGACCTTAAATGCCTATGGATTGGATGTTGAACAAGTTTTAAAACTTAAAGAATATGATGAAGAAATACAAGAACGGCAACAAAAACAAAGTCAACGAGAAGCCTTTCTTCGCCAACAAATGGAAGCCGAAGGGCTTTTTAATGAATCTCCTTTAAACGCCTAAGCGCTATTTTATTTTCTCTCACGTAATTCACAAGGTAATGTTTTCGACATGACCGCCTTTTCATTTTTATTCAAGCCAAAACGAAATGCCTCCCTTTTAAAGGGTGAAGGCGATTTTGCCCTTGAATTAAATCCCTTGGTGCAGATTTACTACTTTGGGAGTTTTAATCCGGTGCATATGGGGCATCTTCATATTGCGAAGGATGCTCTGGCGGTCATGCATAGTCAAGGTTTTAGAGAAGTCGTTTTTATTCCCACGCCTAGTCCGCCCAATAAAACTGAAAAATTGCGAACCAAGGGGTATCCGCTTTTACCGGTGCGTATGCGATTAGAATTGTTAAAGGCCTCTATTGAAGATTTGGGGCTGGACAATTATTTTAAAGCACTCCCTTTAGAAGGCACGGTCACTGCTTTAGACGCGCCTTCCTACACGGTGGATACCTTAAAGTATTATTTCGGGGATTTTTTAAAAGAAGCCCCCCAACAGAAAATTTATTTGGTCATGGGTGAAGACACGCTGGCGACTTTGCCCCACTGGTATAAGGCCTCATGGTTAATGCGCCATGTGCATTGTATTGTCTTGCCTCGTCCGACGCATTATCCTCCGCAGGCCTCCCTAGACTTGGCCACGACGCTGCGTCAATCCTTTGGCTTGGGGATGACCCGCTTACGCCTCCCCGCGCCTTATGTCATGAACGCCACCGCCATTCGAGAAGGAGGCCACAGCGCGTGGTTAACGCCTACGGTGTCTCAACATTTTAAAAAAAGCACTTGACGCCCCCTTATGTTTATCAGAAGATGAAATGGTTGAAGTCCAAGCAGACTTTGGCACAAGACAATTAAATGCTCCCATCGTCTAGAGGCCTAGGACACATCCCTTTCACGGATGCGGCAGGGGTTCGAATCCCCTTGGGAGTATTTTTATTTGTTTGGGGAGATATTTGTGGTATAGTCTCTGGATGACTGTATTATTAACACACGTGAGGTTATCATAATGAATAAAATATTATGCTTATCATTAGCATTACTATCAGTTTTAGGTATTTCTGGATGTTCATATAATCATTACGAATCCTATGGCGAAACCGATGACCATACTCAATACATAACCGCAACTACACTAAAGTCCACTTCACATTATTTCCCATACGTTAAGGCCTATATCTACGATAAAAAAACAGGAAAGAAAGTTACCCAATGTCAAGGTAAACTAGTCTCAAATATTATTTATAATGCCTATGGCTTTGCATATTCACAAGATAAAACTGGAGTATTGAATTGTGAAAATGGCCAAAACATTGAGGGGCTTGCCTTCTATGAAGGCTCAGGAACTTATACAGGATTTGGTACTGGTATTTTAGGCTATGATAAAAGTAGTCATACTGTTTCATCCGAAAAAGTTAAACTTGGAAGTACTTTCACCTTCTACTTCGCTAGGAATGTAAAAAATGCAAAAGACAGATATAGCAAGCACTCTAATGAAGATATATTTGCCGTTTCTGAACAACAGCTTCAGTCTAATATGGATCACGGCAAAAAATTTAGGCATTTAGTGAAAAATTAAGACTGGAACTTGTATAATTTAGTGGTTGGAAAATTTAAAATAGCAGAGTGTAATGAATATTTTGATTACCACTTAACCCCAGTAGGATGGTTTCAAGCTTCTAGTCGAGTAGGTATTGAGAACAGTGTCGAAATTTTGCAGATACAGTAGGCGTTTCTTTAATAGATAGATCCAAACTTAAATCATTGTTGTTTTTTGAAGTCTTGTACAAGTTGTTTCTTTTGGTATAACCTACTATAGGCTTGTTTATCGATGAAGGAGGTATGTCCTTAGGCGGGCATTCCATGAAAGACGACAACCAAACAGGCACGATCACGGGCTTAAGCAAGTGCTGGGACGGCGACGCTTTCAAGCGTATCCGTGCAGGGGAAGGGAATCACACCATTTCAGGCAAACGCCTTGCCTTACACCTGATGATGCAACCGATCGTGGCGGAAGGCTTGCTTGAAAACAAACTCAATCAACAACAAGGCTTGTTGGCTCGAATGCTGGTGATTTACCCCGATTCAACGATGGGGCATCGAAGATTTAAACAAGCCTCGGCGGAATCCACCAGCTTGCTGAATGCGTATAGCCAGCACCTACTCGCTATTTTGAACATGCCACCGCCCACGGATATGAATCATGCGAATGAACTTAAGCCTCGTGTTTTAAAGCTCACACCCGAAGCAGAAAGCTTGTTGGTTGCCTTGCATGATGAAATTGAAGCACAGTTGGGTGAAAATGGCGACTTACGCCATATTTCAGGCTTTGCGAATAAGATCCCCGAACACGCCACACGGATTGCGGTGGTTTTAACCTTCATTCGAAATCCGCAAGTCACGGAATTGACAGAAAATGCGCTAAAAGCGGGGATTATGTTGGCACGGTATTATTTAGCCGAAACCTTACGATTGAACGAATCGCACCCCGATGATGAGGGCATACGGCTTGCGAAGAAGTTAAAGGAATGGCTAGATGACAAGTGGGATGAACCCGCTGTGTCGAAGCCGTGCATTCAAAACAAGGTACCGAATGAACTCCGAAATAAAGCCAAGCTAAACACCGCCTTTGATGTGCTGGTCGACTATGGCTGGCTAGCACCGCTCGACGAACCCACGGCGATCAAGGGGTATACTCGGCAAGAAGCGTTTAAGTTGCGATTTTAATTATCAGGCATTAAAGCTTTTAAAACTTTATAGGCATATTCAGCAACGTCTAAAGTTTCTTTATTTGGGGTTACATGCCCATGAATCAGTAAATGCCGAAATTGATATATTGTTTCAATCAATCCCTTGAAAATCAACTCTTTATCCTCTATCAAAGCAAAATCATCACTTATTTTAATCTTCGACTTCCGACTCTTTACAGGGATTGTTAAATCGATATAAGAACAGTCTTTTTTTATATCGCTATATTGAACTAATGCTTTATCTAAACTTAAATATATAATTTTTTGAGGTTTCAGACTAGCCCCTTTTAGTGCTTTATGAAACATTTCTAAGTCATGTTTAAAGTACTGTGCAAGTTTATAATTATTTTCTAGATGATTTTTTAAGTTCCTATAAATAGGGTTTCTTCCACTGGCTGTATCTTCTTTAACCTTGTTAATTAAAATACGATCACTTTTTTCTGCAAGTTCACAATAATGGGAACGATACCAAGCATTGAAAGAAAGCCATAATAAGATAAATGGAGCAAAATAATCAATTTCTGCTTTTTGTTTCCATTCAAACGTCACATTAGACATCTACCAAGCCCCCCGACTGTTCGAGCATCCATGCTTGGGCGGAGGCTTCGTCGCTTTCAATGGCGAGTTCCACGCCACGCTTGGCAATCGCTAGCAACCTTTCGCTTTGGTTTTTTAGATCTAAAGCTTTTAAAATTGTCGAAGATATTTTCGTTTGAACTTTAGCATCCAAAATTGGAAGATATAAATCTCCCACCTCTTCAAGATTGAGGTTTGTTTGTAAGCCCTGCCTAGAAAACTTTTCAACAAGGAGTTTCCCGACAAAAAAGTTAAAAAAGGTCACTAAATATAAGCGTTGGATCTTAACTTCATCAAAACGCAAAATAGCAACCGCTTGATTGATATTTGCTTGAATATCAACATTAAACAAAGCCGTTCTTCCTACGGTTCCTGCAATAGAAAACAAAACATCATTTTGATGTAATTGTGTTCGTTTTAATGTTTTTTCGTGTATGTGTTGCTTGATATAATTTACTTTGTCTAAACTCACTATGCCATTTATTAAATCAACCGCTCTTACAAAAGGGATTCCTTCTTCTTCGTTAGTATAATCGTCCCCACCTGCCTTTGGTGTAATACCACTTGAAATGGGATAATTTACTAGGTAGTGTCGACATATAAATAATGATATAATAAATCCAAGATCTAGTTGTTTTGAGGGATTTATTATGAACGATTATATTCAATACGAGTTGTCTAAAGCCCAATGGAATCAGATAAAAGAGGCTCTACCTGGTCAGTCGCATCATAGAGGACGCACTGCCGAAAACAACCGTCTTTTTGTAGAAGCGGTATTATGGATGGGGCGAAACGGGGGAAGATGGAGGTCGCTTCCCTATTATTACGGCAAGTGGAGCAGTGTTCACAAGCGCTTCATTCGTTGGGCGAAACAAGGCATTTGGCAAATGATTTTCAACACCCTTGCCACATCGGCAGATACCGAATGGCTTATGATTGATTCGACGATTATTCGCGCCCACCAGTGTTCAGCAGGGGCAAAAAAAGTGCCGGAAAACAAGCGTTAGGACGATCGTCAGGGGGCTATACGAGCAAGCTTCACGCCGTTTGTGACAGCCACGGCAACCCCGTTCGCTTTATCGTCACCGCAGGGCAGGTTTCCGACTCAACCCAAGCCATCCCTTTGTTAAAAGGGCTTGAAGCCACGGCGGTTTTGGCGGACAAGGGCTATGTTTCAGAACAAATATTTGAGGCGATTCACCTCATGGGGGCTGAAGTGGTCATCCCTAATAAAAGCAATGCGGTGGCTCCTCGTCAAGTCGATTACTTCCTTTACAAGGCTCGCCACTTGGTAGAAAACTTGTTTAAAGACCTTAAAAACTTCAGGCGAATGGCAACCCGTTACGATAAATTAGATGTGGCTTATTTGTCTTTTGTTCATCTTGCTTCTATTTGTTTATGGCTTAAGTAAATGTCGACACTACCTAAGTCTTTTAACCGTAACGTAGGGAAACCATTTAATCGCTTTTCTAAAGCTTCATACTTGGGTTGATAGTATTCCGCATCGAGCCTGCCTGTGGAGCCGAAGGATTCCGCAAAGCCTTTAATGCTTACGGCTTCGGTGCTGGGAGTGAAGTCCGCCAGCCCTAGCTCGTCGAGCAAGACCGCCTCCGCCTCGGCGTAGGCTTGTTTGGAAGCTTGCAAGTCTGAATATGCTTGCTTTACCAATACCTCTATTTGTTTTTGGAAGTCGTTGGAAAGTAATGGAAACACAAACTTACCTAGCTCCTCCAAATTTAAATTAAATTGTCCAGTTGGTCTAGCTAATCTTCTGACTTGAAGTTGTCCGTAGTATGTCTGTAAAAAGATGAATAAAAAAGAAGGCGTATAGTCTTGACTAATCAAACGAAAAAAAGCCATTGCTTGAGTAATGTTAGATTTAGGAAAATCTTCTAATACAATAGCAGATCTTCCTATCACCTTTGTTGTTGCCCCAACTATATTGAATAAAACATCATTTTGCTTTAACTGGGTAGATTTCATTTTCTTGTTAGTATCTTCATCTATGTAAAAAAAGGCTTCGTTCTTAAGTAACAGGTTATTTCTAATGTCGTTGGTCTTTAATAGAATAACTCCCGTTGTTAATAAATCATCTCGTTCGCTTGGAGTCGTCCCACTTCTTATTGTTGCAATTTCTTTTCCATATTCATAAATCTTACTTTCAAGTTTAATATAGCCTTTAAGATATTCCTTCTTAAAATACTCGGCATCAAAACGAAAGGACGCATTGTCTTTCAAGGCTTCGCTTTTCAATAGTTCAACGGCTTCAAGCTCTTCTAATAAGGCGGTGTACTTCGCCTCATCAAAAGAGCCTAGGGCTTTCCCACAAAAGAAAGTTGCTCCTTTTTGGCGAACTCTAAAAAGGCTTCCGCAATGCCGTCTTGCGTTCGTCCGTCGTGGTTAAACAAGTCGTGCTTTACAATTAAATGCCCGTGGTCGTCTAGCAAGTTCTGCCCTTCAGCGTTCTTCACATAGATTTTTTCACCGCTATTGTCTTTACTCGGTTCTTGCATGGTGGCAAAAAATATGGGGTAATCGTCCTTGCGGGGGCAAAGGGTGTCGTCCCATTTTTGCACAAATAACACGCTGGTTTTGGTGCCTGTGTGGGGCTTAAATACGTTACCGTGCAAGCCCACGACGGCTAAAATACGGCATCGTTCCGCAATGAAGTCCCGAATGGCTTTGTCGCTACTGTTGTTGAAACGTCCTTGCGGTAAAACGACCGCCATTCTGCCCCCTGCTTTAAGAAAGTTTAGGTTGCGTTCAATAAATAGAATATCTCGCCCAACTTTGGTAGGATATTTACCTGTCGCTTTTTTCACAATGTCATAACTATGAATAATCTGATTTTCTTTAATGTCACCTGCAAAGGGAGGATTAGCTAATAAAATATCAAAATTAAAATCTCGATTACTTTTTTTGTCTTTCCGTAAAGTTTGTAGTTTTCTCCAACCTTCATTATAAACGTTAATCCACTCTGTGTCCTTTGTTGTCTCTTCCCATCTTTGCCAGTCTAGTGTATTCATGTTTAAAACGTTTGTCTTGCCATCCCCTGCAATCAAGTTAAGGGCTTTAGCAACTTTTACAGCTTTTTCATCAAAATCAATTGCAAAAACATTCTCCTGTACATAATCTAAATACTCTTGTGGTTTTTCTTGTAGCGTCCACAAGTAATCGATTTTGTCTCCTCTTCTTTTAGCAATTTTATGCCATACATGGTAAACGCTATGTATGGGGAATCCACAACTACCTGAAGCGGTGTCAATTAGTTTTTCATTTTCTTGAGGATCTAACATTTTAATACACATATCAATAACATAGCGAGGTGTAAAATACTGCCCTTTTAGTCCCTTACTGGTTTGATTGATTAAGTATTCAAAGGCTTCATCCACAACATCTAAATTAGAATTAAATAACTTAATGTCTTGTAAGCTACCTACGCATACAGCTAAATGTGAAGGGGACAAAGTTATTCTCGAACTATCTTCAAAAATGCCCAACCATTTTCTTTTAGCTCCTTCAAAAAGGTCGTTTATTTTTTCTTTTATCTCAGTGTCTGTTTCCGCATAGTTTCTAAATTCTAAATAGCGTTTTTTATCTCGTCCACTTAGCATTTCATCATAAAGTTTTGCAAAAATTAGTTTGAATAATTCTTCAAAGACATCTACCCCTGCATTGGCAAGAACTTCGTCTTCCAAGCCTGTGATAATGGTTTTGAGAGATTTATATTCATTTACTAACTTGTCATTATCAATTAAATCTTGAATAGTCCAACGTTTTGTCAATAAGTCTCTTAATTTTTAATTGGCATTTGGAATATCGGGAATATCTTCAAAATAGTTAGGATCTTTGCGATGGTAATACGAAATAGATTCACCATTGCTCCACACAGCCATAGTGGCTCCTGTGGCGTTACAATAGCTTTTCAGTTGTTCTTTCCCGTCTTTGAGTTTGGGCTTTTTGACTTCCACCATAATATAGGGAATGGTGGGGCGGTCTTTGTCCATAATGACAATATCGGCACGTTTAACTTCACGTCCGAAATGAACACCATGCTCAATTTGTAAGCGTTCGCTGGGGTATTGATAATCTTGCGTCAATTTCAAAATAAACAGTTGGCGAATGATTTCTTCAGGTGTCATTTTGATCTGCTTTTTACGAACCAAGCATTCGGTGTAAATCCCCTTGCCGTCTTTTTCGGAGCATCGACTTTCAAGTTCAACGATTTGAGCGGGGGTAAATTGGGTGAGTTTATAGTCGGAATCTTTTAGGATTTGTTCCAAGTGTGGCATGGGGCTTGTCCTTCTTCATTTGACGCATGAGAGCCAGCTTAACATCAACAAAACGAGAAGGCATCTCTTGCTTTCAACCCACCCCACGGCGTGGTATAATGGGCGTAACCAACAAGGAGGGCATGGCATGAAGGCACTGGCAACACATCCGATATTTGAACGCACCGACGAAAACCAGTGGAAGCTTGCCAACGACGACGGCATCCCGATGTTGGCGACCCTGTTTGGCACCACAAGCCCTGCCCTTGCCATGCACTGGCTTGATCAATACCTAAACGCCTTTCCTAGTGCGACAGAAGATTCCTCCATCGAAATGGATCCAAACCTATTGGTGCAATACCTCAAAGATGTTCAAGCACAATCCAACACCGAAGCCTTGCTTGCCTTAAACATGCTATTGCTTCAAGAGCAAACCTTCTTAGTGAGCCAACGATTCGCCACAACGAAATATGGCGATGGCTTTGTCAAATTCACGAATTGTATTTCAAAATTAAGTGGTGCTTTTGCCAAACAAGCCGATGCCCTCGCTAAACTACGGGGCAAGTCGGGCAATACCTTCTTGCAACAAGTGAACGTCAATGACGGCGGGCAAGCGCTCGTGACGCAAGGGACGTAAAAAGGTGTAAAAAATGGAAGTCCTACCCCATGTCCCCAAAACTTTAATTTTCAAGCCTTGTGGAGCCAACAGTAAGCGTTCAGGCTTGCCATGCTCGCAACCAGCGATGAAGAACGGTCGCTGTCGCTTTCATGGGGGCAAGTCGACAGGGGCGAAAACGCCCGAAGGCAAGGAAGCTCAACGACAGGCGAATCTGAAGGCGGGCTTGTATACGAAAGAAGCGATCGCCGAACGTCAAGAAGTGCGGGTGTTATTGAATCAATGTAAGGCGTTACTCGATGAAATTGAGTCGTAAAGTTTCGCAGGTTTCGCAATCGCAGGCGGGGCGATTTGAAAAATCGTTTAGTAAATAGACGCACCTATCCCCCTTTTCTTATTTTCATAAAAGAGGGGGGGGGGCGGGGTAAAAACAATTTGAAAATATAGTGTAAACCGCATGTTGGCAACATTCACGCATCTGTTTTTCGGGAATTTGGGGAAAACGCTAAATCCTCTCAATTGTGATTATTAAAACAGACAAGAGCTTCCGCAGGTTTCGCAATCACAATAGAGGCAATTTTAAAAACAAGTGTAAAAAAACGGCTTTTTTTTACAGATAACTAACATCATGTAAAGAAATAAGGATTTACTTTACATTAAATCAAAGAAATGTAAAAGAAACGAGAAAAACTTTACACGTTCTAAAAACCTTGCTCTAAGGATTCTTCAATTCTTTTGGCACCTACATTATGAAGCAATTCATATAGATCATCATTGATATAAAGATTTTGGTTTCTTATTTTATAGATGCTCAACAAGCCTTTTTCGACTAGTTGGTTCAGATACTTACTTACGGTGGGACGTGAAAGTCCAAGCACTTCTTCTACGTAAATACGTTTCGTATACGGATGACTAAACAAGTGATTCAATAGCTCGTGGCTGTAAACATTTGGCAGTTCACTACGGATTTTTGTTTTGTGTGCCTGCATCAATTCACGAATGGCATGAATCAATTGAATGGTTTGATAAGATGTTTGTTTTACACCTTCCAGCATGTATAAAACCCATTCTTGCCACGAATCATTTTCTCGTGCTTCCTGTAGCAAACGATAGTAATCTGCTTTGTTTTGGTTGATGTAACGTGAAAGATAAAGAATCGGTGTGTCCAGCAAGCCTTCTTTCACCAAATATAAAATGTTGATGATGCGTCCTGTACGACCGTTGCCATCAAAAAAAGGATGAATGCTTTCAAACTGATGATGAATCATCGCCATTTTGATTAAGGGATCCCAATCAGATAAATCATTTTCATTGATGAAGGCTTCTAGGTTCTGCATATAGCGTAAAATTTCTTGCGGATGCTGGGGCGGTGTGTAAATTACTTCGCCTGTTTGATCGTTTTTTAGAACGGTGCCTGCTTGCGTTCTAAAGCCTGCATTATTGCCTTCTAATTCGGCTTGGATTACTTGAATATGGTTATTCGTCAAAAGTCCACTGCGTTTAACCGTATCGAATCCATTACGCAAAGCGGACGCATAACAATGTACTTCTTTCGCCGAAATACTGGCATAATGGCCAAGCTTATGGTTACTGCGATACAATTCATCATGCGTGGTGATGATGTTTTCAATGGCGGAAGAATCTTTGGCTTCTTGAAGCGAAAGCGTATTGATGAGGATGTCTTGATTAGGCATCGTTAAGGCGACGCCCTTAAGTTCTGCTAAGGCACGAGACGCTTCTTGTAGCTTTTTTAACACTCGTTTGCTTTCGAGTTCGACAGGCACAGGCAGTAAAGGTAAAAAACTACCATCAGGGCTTATGTGATCGTCATGTACCGTTTTTATAATCATACGTATTTAAAATTCCTTGCTTGCACCCTGTGTGATTGTAGCGTAAATCTCATGCAAAGGCAAAAACACGTCCCCTGTTTTTTAGGGGACGTTTTGGGGACACTTAGCATCGAAACGTATCAAAAACAGTCGAATTACATCAAACATTCAAACAAAGAGAAACCGAAAAAACCAATAAAATCAAATACTATCAAACTTTATAGAATTATGATAAAGTCTAAACAAGGCGGTTCGAATCCCCTTGGGAGTATTTTTCTTTGTTTTATTTTAGAACCAAAGCCATTACTCGCCTTTTAAATTAAGGTCTCTTTTTTTTCGGTACGTTCGTCTAAATAGGAGAGCATGAAGGCACTATGGACGCATCCAAGATTTGAACGCAACGAAGAAAACCAGTGGATGCTTGCCAACGAAGACGGCATCCCGATGCTGGCGACCCTGTTTGGTACCACAAGCACCGCCCTTGCCACGTACTGGGTTTCAAAAGCTGGAGGAAATTACATTGCACTATATTTTATAGTATAATGACAATCAAAAATACGGAATGACAGCAAAGACCTCTTGCTATTATTCAAATCTTTTTGGAGTATTTTCGGTTAAGTATGATATACAGGAGCCTTTATTATGAATCATCAAGATTTAGCTAGCGAGATAGTGGAAAATCGAAAAAAAATTTCTGGAGAACAGTATCCTATGTCTATTGGTGAACTGTCAAATCTTTACAGAGATGGTGATATTGTAATAAATCCAAAATTCCAAAGATTCTTCCGTTGGGATCTGTTGACTAAAAGCAGATTGGTAGAATCCATTTTTTTAGGCTTGCCAATCCCTCCATTATTTATGTATATAGATAGTGACGGGAGATGGGAGGTGATTGATGGTCTGCAAAGACTTTCAACAATTTTAGAGTTTATGGAAGTTCTAGATATTCAAGATTCGATTGATACAGAGAAATTAATTTCAAGTAGTGGGCTACTAACTGGGAAGTATTTGTCACAGCTTCACGAGCTTAAATGGAATACATTATCAGAAACATTAAAACGAGACTTTAAACGAGCCAAGGTCAACTTATATTTTCTTGAAAAAAGTACTGACATTGAAGTAAAATTTGACTTGTTTGATAGATTAAATACTGCGGGGAAATCATTAAGTGAGCAGGAGCTAAGAAACTGTAAATTAATTGAGGTGAGTGAAAAATTTTATGATTGGTTTGAGAAAGTTACCACAGAAGAATGGTTTAAAAAGTTTTTTAGCTATCTCAAAAATGAAGATTTTGAAATAAGACAGGATCAAGAAATATTTTCGCGATGGATTACGTTTGTTTATTGTGACGAAAATGAAATTTCAAATTTTAAAAGTCAAAAATTTAGTCAGAAAGAGTTTGTAGATACTGTTCTGTTAAGGCTTGCAAAGAAATCTTTAGCTGATCATACTACTGTAACAAATATTGAAGATCTTGCACGCAAAACATTCGAAACTCTCAATGCTTTTTCAAATAATGAAGATGAGCATATCATGAAAAAGCCTAAAAACAATATGTTTATTGGGCTAACTGCTCTTTCGAGATTGGCTGTTTTCCCAATAAGCTTAGCCGTTAAAATAAAGGAAACACCAGAGTATTCTGTTACCCCTGAAAAACTTAGAGAAAAGGCTGAGCGTTATCACAACTCAGATTTGTTGGTAAAAGAAACTATTAGTTCAGTTGGAAGAATGCTAAAAGGTATTGAAAGTGGGAAGGTGCTTTTTAGTGAGTAATGACTTTGCTTCTCATAAAAAAGAGATAATTTCTATCAATCTTGAAGCTGAGAAATTTTCAGGTGGATATTCCGCATTATTTGTATTGTTTGTTTATGGAAAAGTGGAAAATGCTTTATCCGTGTTTTATAAGGAACTAATAAAACAATGTGAGCATCCAGACTATTTTGAAAAATATTTAACAGACGACTTATTACAGAAAGAAAAAATTACAAAAAAATGCAAATCTCAAAATCAAAAACCCATTCGAAAAATTCTTTATTATTTGATAAAGTCAAATGAAGTTGAAGATCCTTATTTCTTGGACCAGCTTGACAAATTTATTGGAGTTTATTCTGAAGAAAGAAACAAGGTTGCACATGGTGATCCACCAAATACTAATTATACCACACAAGAGCTAAAAGAGTGTGCGCGGCACGCATTAAACATTATAACCGCTTTACAAAAACAGCTTGAAGATACAAACTAGACGCTCTGAATCCACGATTTCACACTGTGTATTAAGACAAAGAAAAAAATAGGACGCAATGATATATGTCCCTGCGGAAGTGGCAAAAAATATAAAAAATGCTGTTTAAATTAAGAAATCGCAAACACTTCAACACAAATAACTTTTTTATCAGTACATTCCATGAAAGACGACAACCAAACAGGCACGATCACGGGCTTAAGCAAGTGCTGGGACGGCGACGCTTTCAAGCGTATCCGTGCAGGGGAAGGAAATCACACTACCCCCTCCACCCGTTTGCAAACGCTATATGAGTAATGATCCAACGGTTGAAAAAGTTGGTGAATTGCTTTCACAAAACCCTAATGGATTACTTTTGTTTAGAGATGAGTTGGCGGGGTTCTTAAAAAAGCTCGACAAAGAAGGATACGAAAGCGATAGAGCCTTTTATCTTGAAAGCTGGAATGGTACAGGCAGTTATACCTTTGACCGTATCACACGAGGGACTGTTTACATTGAAGGGCATTGTCTTTCCGTGTTTGGAGGGATTCAGCCAAGCGTCATTAGTAAATGGTTGTCAGATGCCTTAACTCAAACGGGGAAAGATGACGGTTTAATGCAACGCTTTCAGTTAATGGTGTATCCTGATACTTTACAAGCCATTATCCATGTCGATACACCCCCCAACCTAGTCGCTAAACAAAATTATTACACGCTAATTCAGGAACTAGCCACTATAACCCCACAAAATCTTGGGTGTTATACCGTGGCAGGTGATAGCATCCCATTTTTACGCTTTACCGAAGAGGCTCAACCCTTATTTGATGATTGGCATTTATCGTGGCGAAAAGCCCACCTGAACGGCAATGAAAACCCGACCTTAGAAGCTCATTTTACTAAGTATGCGTCTTTAGTGCCTTCTTTAGCGTTAATTTGTCATCTTGCCAATGGCGGTACGGGAAACGTAAGTAAACGAGCGTTAATTCAAGCCCTAGCGTGGAGCGATTACTTAGCTATCCATACACACCGAATTTACGCCATGGGGGGTAGTTATCATGTGGAGTTGGCTCATAAGCTTTTAAAAAAGCTGAAAGCTGAAAAGTTAAATAACCCTTTTACCTTGCGGGAATTAAAACGTAAGCATTGGCAAGGCTTTGATACCCAAAAGGTGATTGAAGAAGCCTTGGATACCTTAGAAGAGCACGGTTACATCCTACGAGAAGAACGACGTACAGAAGGCAGACCCACCGTTCACTATCACATGAACCCTTTATGGCAGGGGGAAGCATAACATGGGTACTTGGTTGGCCGTATTGAAAGCGGAATTGAAAAATGAAAAACAGACCATACACCCAGTGCCAAAAGTGACAAAACCCCCTTTTGACACTTCCCCCCATAGCCCTTTTGAAAAAAATACACCAGTTTCACCAGCGGATGTTCACACCTTGATTCACTATTTGATGCCGAAGGGTTTTGTGTCGACGTACAGGGTGTCAATCGGGCTAAACTGGCAGGTGGCTCGTGTGGAGGCGGTAGCGTTGCACCTGAAGCACCAGCTATGGCTCTTAGACGACAAGTCCTCCATTGCCCTCACTAGCTTGGCTAGGGGGTTGTTTACACCACAAAAAGCCGTAAATAATGAAGACAACAGTCAACCTATGAGTTGACAAAGTATTGTATTTTGTCAACTCATAGGTTACTATTAAATAACAAAAAAGAAACTTAAAGGTTGACAAAATGAAGTCTCGTTCTTTTGAAGCCTGTCGACAACTCGACAAACGCTTCCAATCGATAACGGCAAGCACCCTATTTGAACGCCCTGTAAAGGGTTGGATTAAAGCCATTCGTGAAGCCTTAGGCATGACGCTAGAACAGCTTGGCAATCGCATGAAGGTGTCAAGGCAACAGGTCGGCTATTTAGAGCAAGACGAACTCAAAGGCAGTGTCACCCTTGCCACCATGGAACGTATCGCCAATGCCTTGGGGTGTCGATTTGTTTATGCGTTGATTCCTGAAACCAGCTTGCAAGCCAAAGTCCACGCACAAGCCCGACAAAAAGCCCTTGCTTTACTGGCTCAAACCAGCCATAGCATGAATCTTGAAGCACAAGGCGTATTGCCTGAAGAACAAGAAGAACAGCTTCAACGCCTGATCGATGACTTCCTAACAGGCAAGCCCTCTCGCTTGTGGGAGGATGCGGAATGAGCGATTTATTTCAAACCGATGAGGCATCCACCCCACTCACTGAAGAAGAAAAAAGCGATTTAATTCCTTCTTACATCACATTTAGAGATGAACTCAACGCCGTTGAGCAAAGCAACATCCTTGAAGCCGAACGTGCTTATTTCATTCGCAAGCCCAAAACGGTTTTAGAGATACACTTTCTTAAAAAGCTTCATAAACAGATGTTTGGTAACGTGTGGAAATGGGTAGGCAGTTTTCGTAAAACGGCTCGCAATATCGGGGTGGAATCGTTTCTGATTCAAACGGAACTCAGAAAGCTCGTAGATGATGTTCAGTTTTGGATCGAGCAGGGCACTTACCCCCCTGATGAAATAGCGACTCGTTTTCATCATCGTTTGGTGTGGATTCATCCGTTTCCTAATGGCAATGGTCGTCATGCTCGCTTGGCAACAGATTTGTTATTGCGTCAACTCGGGCAGGCAAGATTTACTTGGGGAAGTGTCACCTTAACGTCTATGAATGACACTCGCACGACTTATGTACAAGCCCTTCAAAAAGCAGACAAGGGAGATATTTCCGCCTTGCTTGCCTTTGTACGTTCTTAAGAGTGTGAATCGTGGATGCCTTGCATCAAGAGCGTGGCTTGCAGGCGTTCTATATGTAAGGGACGCTCGTAAATCGCAGGGAAAAGCTATAGCCCCAATTGAGATTTTCAGCCTTCCCCCATTGCCAGCCGATACATCCACATTTCACAACGTAAAAGGGCTTCAGGGCTTTCATTCTTGGCATCACGCCACAGGACATAAAAGGGATTCTTATAATAGCTTGAGTCCCGTGAACGATAATGGACTAAGTCGTGGCAATCACGGCAGTGAAAGCCCTTCCACAAGGCTTGATGATGCAAGTACAGCATCCCCCGACGGCTATGGCAAGCGGGGCAAGTCAACCACCACCGATGCCCCCCGTGTGCCAGCGTCGTTTGTTGACAGTCAATTGTAAAGGCGTAAGGGGTTTTTGTACCTTCTTTATCTGTAACGGTGTAGTTGGTTTTTATTTTCAAGCCATCGTTTTCAATGACCCACCAGCCAAAAGAATTGTTCCCCCTTGTTGTTGAACCCGACATCCATGGCTTAAGAAAGCCTTGCTTGTTCAGGGCAATAATATCTAAAGGCAAGCAATGTTCCACAAAGCCTTTGGGTGTGCCGTTCCAGCCATGCCGACCGCTTCCATAGCCTCCCATGTATAAGCCTCCTTTGCGTGTGGATTTACCAAAATCATTACCTTAGTCTAGCAGATGAAGCCTTCCACCACAAAGCCCGTCATGTGGCTTTATGTTAAAATAGATTATGCTTTAAGATATAAACGGAGAGATACGCTTAAACTCAAAATAAGGACAAGCGAAGTTGACAGTAATTGAACACCCATCGGACTTTCCACTAGAGTTTAGAGAAGCCTTTCAATCAGGGAAGCTCCTGTTTTTCTGTGGGGCAGGGGTTTCTAATTATGGAAAAGCTGTGCCTGATTATTATCATTCTTTTGAAAATTTGACGAGAGCGGTTTTAGATAAGTTTGATCCGTCTTGGGAAGCGGGCGGACAATCGATTAAATATAAATGGTTTCAGCAAGAACTATTTGATAAATTACATAAATTTTTAGAAGACAGGTATGGTTCTGTTGTAGATGATATAGATATTAAAGAGCTTCTTCAAGAAAAATCGCCTAATTATGACGAATTACTTGAATTTTTAGCAAATAAACATGATCACGATGTTGTTGACAAATACATTAGGTAGTGTCGACATATAAATAATGATATAATAAATCCAAAATCTAGTTGTTTTGAGGGATTTATTATGAACGATTATATTCAATACGAGTTGTCTAAAGCCCAATGGAATCAGATAAAAGAGGCTCTACCTGGTCAGTCGCATCATAGAGGACGCACTGCCGAAAACAACCGTCTTTTTGTAGAAGCGGTATTATGGATGGGGCGAAACGGGGGAAGATGGAGGTCGCTTCCCTATTATTACGGCAAGTGGAGCAGTGTTCACAAGCGCTTCATTCGTTGGGCGAAACAAGGCATTTGGCAAATGATTTTCAACACCCTTGCCACATCGGCAGATACCGAATGGCTTATGATTGATTCGACGATTATTCGCGCCCACCAGTGTTCAGCAGGGGCAAAAAAAGTGCCGGAAAACAAGCGTTAGGACGATCGTCAGGGGGCTATACGAGTAAGCTTCACGCCGTTTGTGACAGCCACGGCAACCCCGTTCGCTTTATCGTCACCGCAGGGCAGGTTTCCGACTCAACCCAAGCCATCCCTTTGTTAAAAGGGCTTGAAGCCACGGCGGTTTTGGCGGACAAGGGCTATGTTTCAGAACAAATATTTGAGGCGATTCACCTCATGGGGGCTGAAGTGGTCATCCCTAATAAAAGCAATGCGGTGGCTCCTCGTCAAGTCGATTACTTCCTTTACAAGGCTCGCCACTTGGTAGAAAACTTGTTTAAAGACCTTAAAAACTTCAGGCGAATGGCAACCCGTTACGATAAATTAGATGTGGCTTATTTGTCTTTTGTTCATCTTGCTTCTATTTGTTTATGGCTTAAGTAAATGTCGACACTACCTAAAAACCTTTTTCAAGAAAACTTACCTGAATTAGAGCCTACCCAACATCAAACTTTGATCAATTTAGCGAAGCAAAATCCAAGTGGACATATTAAAATTGTAACCACCAACTTTGATACATTATTTACTAAGGCATTGGCAGGTGATGACACAATTCGTGAGTTCTACGCACCACGCTTGCCTATTCCACGCTCACCAAAGGACTACCCATCTTCTATTACGTATTTGCATGGTGGTGTAGACAAGCAGAATCCCGAACCAAAATGGGTTTATTCAACTTCAGAATTTGGGAAAGCTTATATTGCGGATGGTTGGGCTTCTCGCTTTGTAACAGAATTGGCTCGAAATTACTATATTTGTTTCATAGGGTATAGTATGAATGACCCGATTATGAGATATATTTTTGCAGGTATCAAAGCTGTTAACGAAGAACACCCCGACAATGTAAGTAAACCGCTTTATATTTTTCAAGAACAAAAAAAATCAGAACCTAAATCTCCTTATGAAGAAGAAGAAGAGTCTCAAGAATTAGAAAGCTTAGGATTAACCCCGATTTCTTTCCCTAGTTCTCTTCCTAAGTATTCAGCAATGTGGCAGATGCTCAACGAATGGTATGAGCTACAAAATCGAGATATTATAGAACTATGCCAAGAGACGTTTCAAGACTTTGATGAAAGCAAGGAAACGTTAACAGATTTACAACGCTATGTTTTACAGAATTTAGTCCCCCCTGCCGATTTATATTTTGGTGAAGACAACCCCTTAAATGGCAAATCGTATCAACGTGCTTTCATCAATTCCAACTTATTTGAACATCTTGCAACATTACCATTTGGCTTATTAAAAGCGGTTCAAATGGTGAATACCATTCAGCAACGGACGGAAGATGAAAGACAAAAACTTCCGAATGTGTACTATGAGAAAATAAAGGATTTACCTAATTTAATTCATCCTGATTATAAACCCGACCAGAAAAACTATTCCAGCTACTATTCTAGTTACGGACATCTTATTTCAGATTCCTATTTCATTAAGCATCTTCATCCGATTTCAGAGGTATGGATTCGTCTGATTGGTAAACATATGAATGACCCTGACGTATTTCAATGGTTGATTCAGCAGGGTGATTTTTTGCATTCTAGCCTTATTTCGGAACTGGTAAGACGCTTACGCCCAGATACAGAATCTTTGATAGCACCTGATTTAAAAGAAGCGTGGGAATTGTTATTACTGAATCAAAATTTACTTCCACGTATGAGTGTAGAATCATCATTTTTTATAGAAGCTAAAATGGCGAAAGAAGGCTATTCGCTAGAAGTGAAACTATGGTTAGAAAAAGTGTTGTCTCCTTATTTGAAATTTTATCCGCCTTACAGTTTTGGATCTGATTCATCTTTATATCGAGCAGAAGTCCTTATTGGAAATGAATATACAAAGGATAATATAGAAAAATTATTAGGAGCGACAGATCCTCCATTTTATAAAGATCTTTCTCACTTTTATAAAGACCTTTTAGCTATTTTAGAAAGTCGTTTAGAAACGTACATTGAACTCACAAAGAAAAGTTCGACTACCCTAGCAGGTAACTATTTTGACTTTGCTTCGGAAGTTACCTCTATTTTGAATCATCCTCAAAACGAAGAGTTTGACTCACGACCTCTTCTAATTCCCTTGTTTCAACAGTGCTTTGACCAGCTTCACGAAACGGAAAGGGCGTTATGCAACCAAGTTTTAGCTCGATGGGCATCGAAACCTGAATGGCTATGGCATCGCATGGTTTTAGCGTATGTAACACAGTATCCTACTTTAGAACCCGCTCCTGCATGGCAGATTTTACGACAAAACGATTACCTTGCGATTAAAAAGGTTTGGCGAATCAAACAGGAATTTTTTGAGTGTCTTGAAAAAGAAGGCTTGACTTTACCCGAAGATATTTTACAGGCAATTTATGCACAACTACGTTTAGACTATGACAAAAAGAACGAATCTACATGGCATGATGGTGAAAAATACAGCGTTTTAGAATCCTTAAAAAACAACAAAAAACTCAAACTCCCCGATAACTTGGAAACGCTTTATAATAGCTATACTCAAACGTATTCTCGTGACGACGAATTTTCAATCTATTCTACAGGGTTTGAGCGGGTGCCTCCCCCTGATGTTAGAGACTTAGTCAAAAGTCCTGAAGACGATGCCTTTAAATACTTTGATGATTTAACAGCAACGAGAGATAAAGCGAGTGAATTTCAAGAATACGTCACAAAAGAACCACAAAAAGCGTTCAAGGTATTTTTAAGGTTGCTTGAAAAAGACGATCAATTTAGCCAACGCTACTTGCGTTCTCTCGATTGGGGCTTGAGTTCTTTTCATCGTAAAGATGATTCCTCTCAAGAAAAGACGAATGAAGTACGTGAAACAGAAAAACAAGCACGACTTTTCCCGCTCTTAGGCATTTACGAAGTTCTTTTCGCTTTAAACACTTTGCATGATCCCTCACAGCCTTTGTATTCTGGGACTAGCTTTATGAACGATGAAATCACTTGGCTAGCCGACCGTGATCAAGCTCGTGTATTAGCGTTGTTTGAAAAAATGTGGCAACGTAGCAAAAAAACGTTAGCCGAAAACACCTTAAGCCGTGAAAAGTACTTCACTCAAGTGTTGAATCAACCCTTAGGCAAACTCGTAGAAGGCTTATTAAAGTTAGAACTTCATCGAGCTCGTAAACATCAACAAGAAGACAAGCTTAAAGAACAGAAAAATACGTTTACTCTATTAAGTGAAACTCAACGCTATTTAGATGACTTAATACAAATTCCAAACGTCGAATATACTTATAGTATGTTGGGGGCGTATTTAGCCTTTTTATTCCAAGTGCATCAGGATTGGACGGAAGATCACCTCATCCCCTTATTGTCAACGCTTGACAAAAAAGAGAAAGAAAAGGGTAAGGCACTATTAGAAGGCTTGGTGGGTTATGGTCATTTTGATGTTCCTTTGTTCAGTGCCTTACGTGATTCCTTACGAAATCTCGATTTCCAAGCCTATTTTAAGGCAGAAGATCGCAACCTATTTATCCGCTACGCTAATACAATGCTTTCCACCTATTTTGTTCACCCTGATACGCCCACAGGTCTAAGAAGAATGACGACTGTAGACATGCACGCATGGCTTAAAGAAATGCCTGTTGAAAACCTAACGCTGGTGGCTAAAAATCTGGACACTCATTTTGTGATGAATGAAGATTTTTTCAACAGAAAAGTAATGCCTTTCTTCAAAGTAGGATGGCCTAAAGAAAAAGCAAAACATACTGCAGAGCAAACGGCGGCTTTTATAGAATTGGCGTTGGAATACCCTACGTATTGTCAGCAAATTAGTGATGTACTAAGGGAAGAAGGCTTGATCGTTCGAGCGGAAGACGGTTCTCATTCTCGTTTCTTGTGGCGAATTAAAACCGAACAGCTTACACCCTTTGATCAAGCTAATTTCACGGCGTTTTGTAATCTCTTAAGTGATTACTTGCCCTACAATCCTACACAGGCGGGCTATAGCCTTGAGAAGTTGAAAGACGTACTAAATGAACAAAATCGCTTAGA
Source organism: Vampirovibrio sp. (assembly GCA_050916035.1). Classification (GTDB taxonomy): domain Bacteria; phylum Cyanobacteriota; class Vampirovibrionia; order Vampirovibrionales; family JAJTHC01; genus JAJTHC01. The sequence continues at coordinate 978,562 of CP050876.1, forward strand.
GGTACCACCTTCTTTAAAGAACTATCTTGATAGAGTCTAAGCTAAATCACCTGCTTAATTCAGATACAACCGAACGAAAGCTTGCCAAGCCCGCTTCAATGCTTTCCATAATGTCTTCCGCCAGCTCTTCAGGTTCAGGGAGATTGTCCAAATCCGTTAAGCTTTTGTCTTTTAGCCAAAAAATATCAAGACTGGTTTTGTCTCGCTGAATGATTTCATCATAGCTAAACTTACGCCACCGACCTTCGGGGTTTTCGACTTCATGCCATGTTTCACGACGAACATGACGATTTTCAGGATGGTAACACTGCATAAACTCTTCCAAGTGTTCAAATTGCAGAGGCTTCTTTTTAAGCGTATGGTGAACATTCGTACGGTAATCATACACCCATATTTCAGACGTTTTCACCTCGCCTGAAGCAGGCTTTGCATCAAAGAAAAGCACGTTTGCTTTTACACCATTGGCATAAAAAATACCTGTAGGCAAACGTAAAAGCGTATGAACCTCAAAGTTTTCCAACAGTCTTTTGCGAACGGTTTCACCCGCTCCACCTTCAAAAAGAACGTTGTCAGGCAATACCACAGATGCCTGCCCTGTTACTTTTAACATACTAGCAATGTGCTGAACAAAGTTAAGCTGTTTGTTTTTCGTCGTTGCCCAAAAGTCTTGACGGTTATAGGTAAGGTCTTCTTGTTCTTGTTCACCCGCTTCATTCGTAAACGTCATGCTACTTTTACTGCCAAACGGTGGATTCGCCAACACATAATCGACCAATTGTCCTGCGGGAGACACCAAGGCATCCAACGAAGACACAGGGATGCTTTCGCTGTCGATTTCACCGATATTGTGCAGAAACATATTCATTAAACAGAGTCGACGGGTAGAGGGTACGATTTCATTCCCCACGAACGTGCTGTGTTTTAAAAAAGTCTTTTGATCCCGATCTAATGCGTTTTTTGCCACGATGTAATCATAGGCATTTAAGAAAAAGCCCCCCGTCCCACAGGCAGGGTCTGCAATGGTTTTACTGGGTTGCGGACGCACACATTCCACCATCGCCTTAATCAGCGGACGAGGCGTAAAATACTGCCCTGCCCCTGATTTTGTATCGGCGGCATTTTTTTCGAGTAGCCCTTCGTAAATGTCACCCTTCACATCCGCACCCAACACGACCCACTGCGTTTCGTTGATCATGGCGACTAATCGAAACAATAACGCTGGGTTTTGAATCTTGTTTTGAGCCTTCATGAAAATCTGCCCCAACATGCCCTTATGCGTGGCGAGTTCTCGTAAAGTGGTGGAATAATGCAGTTCCAATTCTGAACCCACTTTGGACGTCAAGGTATCCCAAGCGTATTCGGCGGGTACCCCTACATTGCGACGGTAGGGGGCTTGGCTGTATTCATACGCCATTTTAAGGAAAATCAAATAGGTGATTTGTTCTAAATAGTCGCCGTAGCTTACGCCGTCGTCTCGCAAGCTGTGACAAAAGCTCCACACTTTGGAAACAAGGGCATTGGTCATCATCATGATGTTAAACCTTTCTTTTTATGTCATCCTGACCCTGAGACTGCCGAAGGGGAAGGATCTCCCCACCACCTGCGACTCCCTGTTCGGGAGATCCTTCGTTGTACTCAGGATGACGAGTTTTAATTTTCTTTTTTGTTGCTTTAAGTTGTGTGGCTTTTTCCGCCTGTATACGTTTGAGCAGTTCGCTTGCGGGTTCGTCGTTCGGATCTTGCGGGACGAGTAAGCCTGCAAACGCCTTTTTGAGAATGGCTTGCTTGAGCGTTTCGGCTTTTTTAAGATTACGGGCGAGATCGGCTTCTAGGGCGTCTAGCACGCTGAACTGGGCTTCTAAGCGTCGCACCATTTCTTCTTGTTCGGGGAGAGGGGGGAGGCATATAGTATATTTTTTCAATCTATCAGAATCCACGCTTTCAACGGTTGTTCCATCCTTCGAACACTTATCACGTATATCCTTTTCATTACCCATGCAAAACCAAAAGATATAAGGCATAAAAACATTTTGGTTTGTATTGAGAGCTAATAAATCCTGATTTACGCAAACGTTTTTTTCTACCATAGCGATAGGTAATACACGCCTCAGGATTCCACTTCGAAGAACAAATAAAATAGCTTTATTACTTGTTAACTTAGCCGATGAATTTTTTAGTCCTTGTTCGGTTATCTTCAAAATAGAATCTGTAATAACATTTTTTTTCATGTCCTTGGGGGTTACCCACAAAATATATCCATTCTCCCAATATTCTAGTTTAGATTTCGTTGGAGTCCCCCCACCGTGACAATCACCACAATCTCCCAACGATTTTTCTTCCCACCCCGAGGGCAAGCCGTCGCCGTCATCCTGAGTGCAACGAAGGATCTCCCGAGATAGGGGGGGGAGATGTTTCGTTGCACTCAGGATGACGAGTTTTGTCCGCTCGCCAGTCGGCGGTGAGCCTGCCACTAAAGGCGTGCTTCAGCAACGCCTGCCGAAACTGCTTCACTTTCGCTTGGGCAATGCGGAGTTCATCCGTGCCTTTGTCCAGCTCGCTGAACAGGGCTTCAATCTTCCCCACGATGCGTTTCTGCTCCGCAAGGGGGGGTAGGGGAATAGGCAATTTACCAAAAGCTGTTCCTGAAAGTTCTTTAAATGTAGTACCTGTCGCTAGCTGGTTTGCAAGTTGTTTAATACTTTTTAAGTAGTAGTATAGGTACCCATTGAACACACTTTGAGCAGGAACAATGCTTTTAAAGCCTTGATTCGTGGATAGTGGTTGTTCACTAATCACCACATACCCAATCGGTGCACGAGAAGAAAAGTGAATACTCCCTGCTGGCATCAACTTAGCCGAAGATTTTTGTAATCCTAATAAAGTGATAGACTTTGCCCCTTTGGCTATAAACTTTTTTTGATAGCCCGTAAGGTCTGCTGGAGAAATCCAATTCACTTCATCACCCCAATACTCCTGAAGACTTGTTGATGGAGTGCCTCCCGAAATAATGTCACCAACTTCTTTCAACAAACATAATTCCCAGCCCTGCGGTAAGGCGTTCTCTTGTTGTTTCATCTTACAAGTCTTCCGTTCTGAATTGCGTGTAACCCTCATAAAAGTAGCTCGCATCTAGCCCCTTCATAAACAGGGTACGGTCGTTTATGTGGGTCGTCAACGCCGTTTTCAGCAAGGTTTTAATTTCAAGGCTATTCACCACACTACGTTCCATCGCACTTAAATAGGCGTCTTTATCTACCTCGTTCCAATCCACCACCTGCTTCAGTTCTTTTTTTAAAATCACATCCAGCCAAAGGCGGGTGGCTCTGCCGTTGCCTTCTCTAAACGGGTGAGCGATATTCATTTCCACGTACTTATCCATAATTTCATCAAAATTGCCTTGTGGCATAGCGTCAATATGTTCGAGGGCTTGCTTTAGGTACATCACAGGGGCAAAACGAAAATTGCCTTTCGCTAGGTTCGCCGTGCGACTTAAGCCTGCAAAATAATAGACCTCCGCAAACAAGTAAGCATGAATAGAGGAAAGCCCTGCAAAGGTACCGACTTCAATGCGTTCAATGTCGCCTGATTCAAACAGTTGCTTGGCTTTTTGCTTACTAATACGTTCTTCCGTCTGATTCAATTCAACCTGATTGAGGATGTTTAGCTTGTTTTCAAGTACCATGTATAACACTTCCTATTTTTGTGTTTATTTTTTATCCTAAATTGCCAATTCTTGGTTAAGGGTTTCTAGGTAGTGTCGACATTTACTTAAGCCATAAACAAATAGAAGCAAGATGAACAAAAGACAAATAAGCCACATCTAATTTATCGTAACGGGTTGCCATTCGCCTGAAGTTTTTAAGGTCTTTAAACAAGTTTTCTACCAAGTGGCGAGCCTTGTAAAGGAAGTAATCGACTTGACGAGGAGCCACCGCATTGCTTTTATTAGGGATGACCACTTCAGCCCCCATGAGGTGAATCGCCTCAAATATTTGTTCTGAAACATAGCCCTTGTCCGCCAAAACCGCCGTGGCTTCAAGCCCTTTTAACAAAGGGATGGCTTGGGTTGAGTCGGAAACCTGCCCTGCGGTGACGATAAAGCGAACGGGGTTGCCGTGGCTGTCACAAACGGCGTGAAGCTTGCTCGTATAGCCCCCTGACGATCGTCCTAACGCTTGTTTTCCGGCACTTTTTTTGCCCCTGCTGAACACTGGTGGGCGCGAATAATCGTCGAATCAATCATAAGCCATTCGGTATCTGCCGATGTGGCAAGGGTGTTGAAAATCATTTGCCAAATGCCTTGTTTCGCCCAACGAATGAAGCGCTTGTGAACACTGCTCCACTTGCCGTAATAATAGGGAAGCGACCTCCATCTTCCCCCGTTTCGCCCCATCCATAATACCGCTTCTACAAAAAGACGGTTGTTTTCGGCAGTGCGTCCTCTATGATGCGACTGACCAGGTAGAGCCTCTTTTATCTGATTCCATTGGGCTTTAGACAACTCGTATTGAATATAATCGTTCATAATAAATCCCTCAAAACAACTAGATCTTGGATTTATTATATCATTATTTATATGTCGACACTACCTAGTAAGACTTTGTACTCTTCACCAAATAATTGATACAATTTACCCAAACCACCGTGGGCATCAAAGGGGGCGTTGTCTAAATCTTCCTCTTCTAGGCGTAAGGATGTCACCACATGGTCTCGTAACATACGCAACCAGTCCATTTGCTCTGTACTAAACTTGGTCGTACCGCCTTTATGAGCATCCATAATCCAACGTTGAAAATTATGGTGAATGCGTTTTTTATTCAAGGTTAATACCTCATCAACCCCACTCACACGACGCATAATCGTCAGCAAGGCTTGAAGTTCACTTTCAGGGCGTTCACTCTTGCTTTCTTCTAGCTGAACATACGCCTGCCACACCCGAAGCGGTGCAAGGTTCGGGCGTTCTCGACGCAATGTCTCTAATGTGTCTTTCAGCATCGACAGCGTCAAGTACTGCCTGCGGTACGGTTGTCGATAAAAAATAGTCAACGCTTCAATGACGTCTTTTCGCTCTTCCATAAAATCTTGAAACGATTGAACAAGGGCTTGGGCATTTTCTTTGGGATTTCCCGCCCAACTCGCATCAATGAGCGTGTCTAAGGTTTCGTCAATTTTCTGATCTTTATCTCGCCGTATGCCTTCCAGAAGGGTGATTAAATCCCCTGTCAACAGCTTAGACGCTTCCCCGACTCGTTCTGCTTGTACACTTTGAACTGCACTTTCAGAAGGTTCTTGATCAAAAGCCAAGCCTTCAGTGAGACACGCTTCTTCTTGAACACGATCTGCATCTACAGCGTCTAGCAACGATTTGACGATGTGCCGTAAGGGGATTCCGTCTGTGAGTGTTTCTATTTTCGTGTGTTCAACATCTTCTAATTGACGATCCAAACGATCTAAACGCCCTGCAAGAGACGTCACTGTATCGGTATCCGTCGCACCGAGCATGACGCCCATGGCTAAATCTTTCAGTGAAACACTTGGCTTTGTAATCAAAGGTTGGCTGGCTGTTTTGATCGATTTAGTCACGCCTACAGCATCTACAATAACATAATGGGTTTTCGCCGAAGTCGCCGAAGGCGTGACTTTTTGCAAATGTTCCTTGTCTAGTACACGGGTTCCCCGTCCCTTCATTTGTTCAAAATAGTTCCGACTTCGGACGTCTCGCATAAAAAGCAGGCATTCAATCGGTTTTACATCCGTGCCTGTGGCGATCATATCCACTGTAACCGCAATGCGGGGGTGAAAATTGTTCCGAAACTGGCTTAAGACCGTTTTAGGATCATCTGTGGCTTGATAGGTGATTTTCTTACAGAATTCATTTTCTTCATTAAACTCTTCTCGAATCATTTGAATAATATCATCCGCATGACTATCGGTCTTAGCAAAAACAAGTGTTTTGGGGACTTCTGTTCGGTGCGGAAATAGTGTGGGCAAGCTTTCCTTAAACGTGCGAATTACGGTACGAATTTGATCAGGAGCCACCACTGAACGATCCAACCGCTTCATATCATAGGTTTCAACGTCGTCTTGTCGTTCCCATCGCTTCTTTCGTGTCAATCGTTCCCGATGCTGAACCAGTTGCCCTACTTCAAACTTTCCACCATACGCACTTTTTTCAGTTTCAATATAAAAGACTTCGTTTCCTACATTGACGCCATCCGCCACCGCTTTTTCGTGTGTATATTCACTCACAAGATTTTTATTGAAAAAGCCAAAGGTACGTTCATCAGGCGTTGCAGTTAAACCCACAATAAAGCTGTCAAAATAATCCAGCACTTGTCGCCAAGTGTTGTAGATAGAACGGTGACATTCATCTACAATCACGACATCAAAAAATTCAGGGGGAATCGTTGCGTTGTATACAACAGGCAAGGGTGCGTTTGCAAGTGATTTCTGTTCATACAAACTGGTTTCTTCCAAGCTTTCATCCAAGTCATCCCCTTTAAGGATAGAATACATGCGTTGAATGGTACTGATATAAACTTGAGCATCCTGTGGAATAAAGCGAGAGTTCAAGCGACGTACATTATACAACTCTGTAAATTTTTGATTGTCATCATTCGGCACAAAGTTCATAAACTCTTGCTCTGCTTGTTCGCCAAGGTTTTTGGTATCCACCAAGAATAAAATTCGCTTGGTTTTAGCGAACTTAATCCAACGATAGACCGCTGTAATCGCCGTAAACGTTTTCCCTGCTCCTGTCGCCATTTGAATCAGCGAATGACTCCTTGCAAGTCCTAATGATTCATCAAGCTTGTTAATGGCTTCTACTTGACACGCCCTTAAGCCTTCGGTATCTAACGGAGGGAGATTCGTTAGTCTTCCACGCAGTGAAGGCTTTTCCGAATAGAGCTTTTCCAATGTTTCAGGCTTAAAAAATTGAAAAAGCTCTCGGGATCTAGGTTTTGGGTCATACTTACTTGTAAAACGTATAATTTGACCCGTACTTTCAAAGACAAAGGGTAAAGGATCTGTATTGTTCACCCATTTTAATTTTGCTTTGGCATATCGTGCGGATTGTTCTTCAACGGTTGTAATGTTATGGGCTAAGCCATCTGCTTTTGCTTCAATCACCCCTACAGGTTTTCTATTCACAAAAAGTGCATAGTCCACATCACCTGCATCAGTCAGGAACTCCCTTACTGCGATTCCAATGGAAGCGTTTAAGTTCATAGCAGATTTATCTTGAACCACCCATCCTGCTTCATGGAGCTTAGAATCAATAATATCTCTAGCTTTTTGTTCAGGATGTTTATTGTCACTCATTGTGTTTAAAGTCTTTCATCTTGAATAACAAAGAACAATAGGTAATTTTTGAAAAAATATAAAAATCATTTTCTATTATAACAGAAAAGCAACATTACCCCTGCTCCTTCAGGTCATCCCGATGAAAGAAGCCGTGTCATTTGACGCCCTAAAGTGGGGGAAGTTTCGGTTAAAGAAGTTCGAAATGCTTCCAACCAAGTGTATTTTTCTTTGTTTTTGGGAGAACTTGATTTGTGACTAGCAATATACAAAAGGTCTTACCTATTGAAGCTATAACATTACATATTCCAAGAATTTCTTGTTACTCAAGTCCTGTTTAAATACAAAAATTTGGTAAAGTAAATGTTTTTTACGGTATAAACGGCGTGGGTAAAAGCACGTTGTCCCGTTATTTTCATTCAATGTCTAAATCATCAGCATCAGAATCAGATGATCTCTTTGCTAATTGCTCTGGTATATCAACGCCCAATGACTATTGCATCCACGTTTATAATGAAGGCTTCAAAAAAGCTAATTTTAGAGTTCGCAGTAGTAGTTTTAATGCTATTGTTACGTTAGACGAGACCAATACAAACATAAATGATCAAATAGAAAAGCTGACTTTAGAAGTTCAAGAATTAAATGTGCAATACAACGAAACTACAAGAGCTTTACAAAGTACCAGTGAAGACATAGATAAGATCAAAAAATAGCAATAGATGATGTTTGGAAAGCTAGAGAACTACTAGACCTTACACGGTAAGTTTTCTCAAATACAGGATGGAACAACCAAGCTCCCAAAAGGCTTGCCAATGTTCTCGCTTTCGTTCATCGCGTAAAACTAGCTTCCGAAAACCCTCCAACCAAGCAAAGGTCCGCTCAATGGTCCACCGTCCTTTGTAAATTTTAGGCTTGGGTGTCCTCACTTTTGGCTTGTTTTTGAACTGTCTCTTTGGGATCACAGGCGTTCATTTTTGTGCCGTAACTGCCGACGAAGCCGCTTGCAATCATAGCCTTTATCTGCCACAATGTAGCTGTTGGCGGGGATTTCCGCTATAATGTGACCGAAGGCATATCGGTCATGCCGATTCCCTTTTTCAATATGAATCGCCTCAGGAAAGCCCGCTTCATTGGCAATGAGGCTTAGTTTCGTGCCCTTTGATTTTCCTGCTCGTCCAACGCAATCACCCTTTTTTTTGCCGACTTAATCGTCGCGTCGAGGGTGGAGAGGTCCTTGGTTTTTTCTTGAATCTTCATCCCACTAAAGCTTTTTCTGTAGCCTCTATGAATAGTTAATAATTAAGAAATAATGACGAGTTCCTTATATTACAATGATAGAATAAACAAACTATACTGTTGTGTTGTATGAAGATATAATAAAAGGAATGGTGTAAATGAAATCTGCTATGTTGAGTAAAGTCTGCTTCGTTTTGGGGTTCGCTTCTATTGTAGGATCGATCGTTATTTGGTATACCACGGGTGGCGATCAACCCGATATTCAAGCCCATGCAGAGCGTTTCGGTATTTTTGTAGGACTTTGGGCACCCACCTTTTTAATTCTTTCGGGTCTTTTAAACCCCGAAAACCCTTCGGGTTCACACGGCTCTAATCCGTAACATTAGCCGACTTAAATTGATCAAGGGATGCTTCTATTGGGGCATCCCTTGTTTTTATGTTTGATTTAAACTGACACGCATATCGTGTTTATATGTTTTGATTGGTCTGGCGTTTGTCTAAAACTCAAGTTTTTAGTAAACACAATGATGCCTATCTATATTATCAGATGTTATACGTTCTCTATTTTCATAATCTTTATAATAATTAAGAACAATACTATTCTCTTTAAGGTGATAAGGATATTTGGAAGGAGGAATAGCGTATAGTGCTTTTATTTTTATGCTTTTATGAGTTTTATTTAAGTAAACCGCCATTTCTTTAGCTAGGTAGTGTCGACATTTACTTAAGCCATAAACAAATAGAAGCAAGATGAACAAAAGACAAATAAGCCACATCTAATTTATCGTAACGGGTTGCCATTCGCCTGAAGTTTTTAAGGTCTTTAAACAAGTTTTCTACCAAGTGGCGAGCCTTGTAAAGGAAGTAATCGACTTGACGAGGAGCCACCGCATTGCTTTTATTAGGGATGACCACTTCAGCCCCCATGAGGTGAATCGCCTCAAATATTTGTTCTGAAACATAGCCCTTGTCCGCCAAAACCGCCGTGGCTTCAAGCCCTTTTAACAAAGGGATGGCTTGGGTTGAGTCGGAAACCTGCCCTGCGGTGACGATAAAGCGAACGGGGTTGCCGTGGCTGTCACAAACGGCGTGAAGCTTGCTCGTATAGCCCCCTGACGATCGTCCTAACGCTTGTTTTCCGGCACTTTTTTTGCCCCTGCTGAACACTGGTGGGCGCGAATAATCGTCGAATCAATCATAAGCCATTCGGTATCTGCCGATGTGGCAAGGGTGTTGAAAATCATTTGCCAAATGCCTTGTTTCGCCCAACGAATGAAGCGCTTGTGAACACTGCTCCACTTGCCGTAATAATAGGGAAGCGACCTCCATCTTCCCCCGTTTCGCCCCATCCATAATACCGCTTCTACAAAAAGACGGTTGTTTTCGGCAGTGCGTCCTCTATGATGCGACTGACCAGGTAGAGCCTCTTTTATCTGATTCCATTGGGCTTTAGACAACTCGTATTGAATATAATCGTTCATAATAAATCCCTCAAAACAACTAGATCTTGGATTTATTATATCATTATTTATATGTCGACACTACCTAGTTTTTCCGTTTTATCTGTACATTGAATGACGTTAATATTTTTTAAATTGTCTGAAGCCACAGGTACAATATAAGCATTTTTCTTCTTTACAAAACCTTCTAAGGCTTCTAGTTCAGGATTATTTCCGTTTGATTTATAGTACACTGTAATTAAAGTGGGATTGGGCTTTTTTTCAAAAATACAAGCAGTATTGATGAAAAAGTCTGGAAAAATAAAAAACGATGCCAATAGTACTGCTGAACTTAAGAAGACAAATAAAGTAGGGATAGGATACTTCTTGAAAATCTTATCAACCACTACATCTATTAAAACTTTAAAATCCATCAAAATTCCCAAGGTTCTAAAAAATAAAAATGGTGGGCCTGCCGTGACTCGAACACGGGACCTCACCCTTATCAGGGATACAGCTATACAGATAATGTACCACAAAAACAATATGTTGCGCCACCCCCTCTTCTAAATTTTAACTATTTTGCGGAAGTTTTGCGGAAGATTGCCGTTTTAGGCGTAAAATGACCACCTTCACCCCTCTGCAAAGCCAAGCCCCCTACCCGCCTGAAAAATCGTTTGAATGATCCGTGGAACCCTTTGATGGAAAGATAGGGGGGTGACCGTTAATGCGTAAGTCGTTTGGCATCCGAATCGTTCAGAAAACTTTTCCACAAAAACAGCCTCCCAACTACAGGTAAAAAAATTATAGGTATGTTTATAGGTTAGGGGGGGTAATTACGCGCACTTTTTCGAGTCGAGGGGGGGGTGATTACGCGCACGGGTGGGGGTGATTACGCGTGGATAACTTTTCCTTTCAACAGGGTTATTCACAGAATCAGAGTATGATTTTTCTGACTGAAACCTGTGATTTGGGGATCGGGGGGGATGACGGCTTCAACAACAGCCCGCCGATTGTTTCTTCAACCCGTGCATCGGGATAAACGGCAAGCACCTGATGCAGGGACTGCCTCATTTGCCGTTTGAAATCCCTACTTTCCTTGTATTCCTGCCCAAACTGTTCCTTCAGGTTATTCCAGCTTACTTTCGTGCCGCTAAACTTTTCAATGCGGCAAAGGCGGTGTGCCAACCATGTGTAAATGTCCAGCGACAAGGCCGAATGCTTCAGGGCTGCCAATGCCCGATGATCCAACGGCACGGCATGACTGTTCAGGGTTTCGTAAAACTCGTGGGATAACTCCATCACACCCGGCCATAAGGATGTTTGCAAATGGTCATTATTCAGCCATGCTTCAAACCGTGAAATGGGTTGGGTATTCACCGTAACATTTCGACCTGGCAAAGCGATACCCATTGTCAAACGGCAAGCCGCCAAAGCCTGCATTTGCTTTCTGAACATGGTGTAGCCACCGTTGTTTCCACCGCTAGTATTTACTCCCAAAGCAACCAGAAACTCCCGCATACTATTACCGACTTCGATGATGCGCTGCTGTTTTCGGATCGCTTCACCTGAAATATGCACCATTACCAGACGGGGGCGCGTGCCATACGGCAAGGGCTGATCGACCAGTCGTTTGCCGTCAAACAAGGTTCCAGCTTCCAGCCTGATGACGGCTGATCCGCTGTGTCGTTCAAAAACACGTTCATCTGTTGTCTTTCGGGGCATACCGACCTGGCACATGATGGCGTGCAGAAAGTCTATCCGTTCTGGCGGCTCCTGATGAATGAGTGTGCCTGTTTCCAGTAGATGATAATCGGTTGGGGTCAGGTTCTTTTGCCTAGTCATGATCAGCCCTTACCTTTTTCAAGGCTCTGGCTCAGAACAAACTGAATCCATGCACTCCGGCTTATGCCTCGTTTCTTGGCGGCTTTATCCACATTCGCCAGTAAGTCAGGGGCAAACCGGATCATCACGGGTTTACGCTGGCTGTCTACCTCTTCCTCGATGCGTCCAGCCCCTGAAATAAAGGCCTGTGCTGCCCGATCATCCGTTTTCGGAAGGGTGTCTTTTGTGTTACTGTTTGGTCTTTTTGCGATAGCCATTGTATTGCACTCCGATTGCGTTATTGGATGGCAGAAAGCAGGGCTGTCAGCTCTTCTACGGCCTTGCTGTCCTTGGGGGTCTGTTCGGTCACGGCACGGCCTGTGGCTGCTGCGTTGGGGAATGCCTTGCGGCGGCCAATGCTCACGGGCAGAAACTCCAGCCCCTCGATCTCTCTTAATGCTTCGGCAGATTCCTCGTTGTCTCGGCCTTGGGCATCTGCACCATTGAGGATGACAAAGGCACGCAAGCCCTCGTTAATTTCGCGGGCTTCCTTTACCAGTTCAGCAACCTGATCCACTGCCCAAATATCAAAGCTGCGGGGCTGCACTGGAATCAGCAAGGTTTCTGCTACAGTTAAGGCGGCTCTTAAACTGCCTGTATCGCGTCCGCCAATGTCGATCACGATATCGTTGTATTTTGGGGAAAGCTGCCTGACTTGGGTTCTTATAGCTGCACCGTGCAAGCTGACGGCGGTATAGCCAGTCTGTCCAAGCTGTTCGGTGCGTAGTTCCGTAAAGGTGGTGGCGGTGCGCTGCTCGTCACCGTCTACCAGCAAAATATCTCGTCCCTGCTGGGCAAGGGCAATGGTTAAATTGACGGCTAGTGTGGTTTTACCCACACCGCCCTTGATGTTGCCAACAGCCAGAATCATCTGATACGCTCCGCTAGTGAATAGTTGCAGATACGCTTCTAACAGATTTCAATATGATATACAAATGCTTTCTTACGGAAAGTCTATAAATAGGGGGTGCTGGGCAGGGAAGGGAGTCGCGTTAGCGACTCCAAAAGACGTGAATCTTGCTGCCGTTCCCGATGGTAAAGATGTCGCCGTTCAAGTCCATATCCCGGCCAATCGCGTCAAAGTCGATGTAATTGCGGTAGCGTTCCGGTACGCTGGCAAGATCGCCGCAATCCTCGGAAAAGCTCTCGGCATAATCGCCGAGGTCGTTAAACTCGCCCTGATAATTCTCGGTAAAGGCTTCGCGGGCTTCCTCGATGTCGCCGCCAAAATGGCTGAGCAATTCACCTGCCAGGTCTTCGCCCGCTTCCTGAATGAACTCGGCCAGCTCGCACAAGGTCTCAAACCCGCTATATTCGCTAACCGAATAGCCCCCAAAGCCTTCATAATCGTGGATTGCCCATTCTTCAGCATTGGGAATGGGAGAGGCTTTCAGCATGGCTTGTACCTGTTCGTTTATGCTGTCGGTGTCGGTGACTTCGATCCATTCGCCGTGTAAATAACCCGCATTATAGGCGGCAAGGCAGGCAACATAGATTCTGGTTTCGGTGCTCATGATAGGTCTCCTTTTGAGGCTTGTTTCAACGGGCGCAAAACAAGCCGTGCGGCATAGGAGGGGTGTCCACTGTCAACACGGGAGCAACCAAAGGGCGCGAATGGAGCGGGCAGACGGTTGACACGCCTCCGCCCACGGCTAAAAAGCCCGATAGTGTGAAACAACCGCAGAAGGGGAAACCGCGAATGTACCAAACCTTTCCAGCGTGCCAGCCAGCCCTTGCGCTTGCGGGATTTATTCAGGCAGAAGGTCGTTCACCCCAAAACAGACAACCGATAAAACAGGTGACTTGCTGCGCCTCTCTTTCCCTTACTCTGACAGGCAATCCAGATCACAAGAGGCTGGGGCGTGCGTCCATTAGCGATAACGGTGTTTTCATCCTGTGCTGGTAGAGGCTTCCATCAAAAAGCGGGCAGGGCAGGGGGGATGATTTCACCTGCTGGCGATACTCGATGCCCGATCCGCCAAACCGTTATCACGGGCAATAAAAGACTGGCTATGCCAGAAGCTGCAAGGATGTAACCTTGCTCTGGCTGCCAACCATACCGGATTACATACCCGATTAGACCCGATTAGGGATGCACTGGAATCAAGACAATCCATCCATGACGGCAAGAAAACAGGGCAGGGGGCGTGGCGACTCCTCCACCTGCATTCTGACAGGGGCTTTCCAATTCTCAGAATGAAAAACGGTTTTCAGCTTGTACTGAAAACCTGCCACGTGGCGAACGCGGGGGGTGCAGGGGCAAGGTCGATGCTCGGCATCGCCCGCAAGGGTCGTGAACCTTTCCCCTGCGGGGGGTGGAACCCCCTTAAATCTTTGAGATCGATTTTACTTGAATATCATTTTTATATCAGGTACAGTAGACACAAGTTTAATTTTAGGAGATAAACCATGAAAAAATTAACTCAACAAGAAACATCTCAGAGATGGATGGACTTTAGCCAAATTGCAGGTGGCATTTTGCTGATAGGAATGATGTTGACACTCGCAACTGCAATGTCTTCGACGAGCTACAGGCTATTCAGCTTGGTATCAATATGGTGAAAGCGATTGCAGACGAAGAAGTGACCGCCGCCGCCAAAGAAGTGGAGCTTAAAATTCGCGATGTATTGCCGGATGTTAGCCGGGCGACGAATCACCCGCCGCTGGCGCATATCTATTTCGAAAGCGACCCTAAAACGCTGCAATACCTACCCACACTACGTCATTCGCTGGAAAAAAAGCAGGTGGTGCAACTGCAATATCGCAATGAAACAGGCAAGGCGACTTTGCGGCATGTGTGGCCACTTGGCCTTGAATACTGGGGGAAATGCTGGACTCTTACGGCGTGGTGCGAGCTTAGAGAATATTTTCGAGTTTTTCGGCTGGATCGCATATCAAAATGCGAGACAATGGATAGGCGCTTTAAAGCCGAAAAAGGCAAAACCTATCAGGATTATCTGAGACAAATTGGAGAACATAATTAGGAGATTTTACTATGGCATCAAAAAAGAAAAGCTGGATTGAAAAACGCGATTGCGGCAAAGTGCCGCACGTCACCGTGATTGACAAAGCATTTGCAGGTATTCCTGCGGGCAGCAAGCTGCTCATTTCGTCGCCGCTGGAGATTGACGCGTTTGTGCGGGATATTCCCAAGGGAAAACAGGTGGAACCCGCAGAGATGCGGCAGATACTGGCCAAGCGCCACAAGGCCGATGCGACTTGCCCTGTTTCCACAGGCATTTTTCTGCGAATCGTGACGGAAGCCGCACTGGAAGAATACAACCAAGGCAAGCCACTGAGCAGCGTTGCGCCTTTCTGGAGAACCGTTTCTCCAAGCTCAGCGCTTGCTAAAAAACTCAGCATTGGCGGCGATGAGTTACAATCAATCAAAAAACTTGCTGGAGAGTGATGGATCTGGAATTCACATTTTCAGGCAAAATTTGGATGTATCAGGGCAAGGGTGCATGGTTTTTTGTTACCATTCCTAAAGATGAGTCCGAGCAAATAAAATTCTTTAATAACCACAAACGTCGCGGCTGGGGATCGGTGCGGGTGGCTGCGAAGGTTGGCAAGAGCGAATGGAAAACTTCTATTTTTCCCGACTCAAAAGTGGGGGCATATCTGTTACCAATTAAGGCAGATATTCGTAAGAAAGAAAAAATAGTCGCTGGTAATAAAGTAAGGGTCACAATTCAACTATTTTAATAGGATGGAGTAGTATTAAATGCCGCCAATCGGATGAAACTGCGCAATATTTGGCAGTCGAAGAAGGAAATAACGCATTACTCGACTTGATCCGCGCGTTCCTGCATTCTGACAGGGGCTTGCCGCTTATTCAGAATGAAAAACAGTTTTCAGCCTCTGCTGAAAACCTGCCACGTGGCGAACGCGGGGGGTGCAGGGGCAAGGTCGATGCACGGCATCGCCCGCAAGGGTCGTGAACCTTTCCCCTGCGGGGGGTGGAACCCCCTTAAATCTTTGAAATCGATTTTACTTGAATATCATTTTTATATCAGGTACAGTAGACACAAGTTTAATTTTAGGAGATAAACCATGAAAAAATTAACATCTGAACAAATGGACACAGCTATAGCATGCCTCATTGGCGGCTTTGTGCTTATTGCAGGTACTGTCCTTCCAATACTTATGTCAAATATTAGGCCAGATATGCCGAGTGACACCTTGCCTGTATTTCAACAAAAAGCTAAGGTTCAATGCAATTCTTCGACTTTCTGCGGTCAAGAAAAAAACACACCAAAAATTAATTAAAGCCTTAAAGACCGTTAGAGCTGTTGCAAAACTTCCCGAATCGTCATGCCTGCGAAGGCAGGCAGGTGGATTCACATATAATATTAATTATTTTCTTGCTTTATTCCCTAAAAACCCCTATGCTCATTGCATCAACACCCCAAAAGCCATCCTAAAAAACCCTGTTTTTTGTTTTATATTATTTATATCGTTATAATCAATTAAGAGAATTATCTTTATAAATCAACAATTTAGCAAAAAACCATAATTTCCGGTTCGGCAGCTCAACACATAAGAGCTTCTCGCTAAATCGTGACATTTAGTACCGATTGCAAGACGCGAAAAGTGCCAGACGTAACCCCAATAAAAAAAACCCGTTAAAACTTGGGAATTGAATATACTTGGGTTTGAGTTTTACTTTGAATGTGGCCGTCCTTAACCTCATTGTGGGCAGGAGAAATAGATAGAAGGATACAAATAGCTGCTATAACTGCACAAGGGATAATGACATAGTTAGAAGAATCACCGATGGCATAGTTGGAAGAATCACCAGCGGCATAGTCAGAAAAATCACCGCAAAACTGCTTAGTCTGTATTTTAGTAGAAACTTTACCAGATGGAAATTTATAAATCTTTGCAGTCATATCAACACCTATAAAAGTTAAGAGGTTTAAACTGCGGATAACCTACAGCATGACAAGCACCCTGTCAAGATAAAACGCAATGACCTATATTTTTCTTGCTTTATTCCCTAAAAACCCCTATACTCATTGCATCAACACCCCAAACGCCACCCTAAAAAACCCTGTTTTTTGTTTTATATTATTTATATCGTTATAATTAATTAATCATATTATCGTTACAAATCAACAATTTAGCAAAAAACCATAATTTCCGGTTCGGCAGCTCGACACATCAGAGCTTTTCGCTCAATCGTGACATTTAGTCACGATTTTTAACGCTCGAAGTGATGCACAATTGATCAGGGAGGCGATTGCCTCCCTTTTTTTAATCTTTCAGCATCGCATCGACCAGCTCGTAATGGGTGCTGCGGCCTCCGCCGTCGCCTTTCTTCAGCACACCCCATTTAACCAAAGCCGCCACATCACGGGCGGCGGTATCCTGCGAACATTTGCACAGCTTCGCCCATTTACCAGTGGTCAACTTGCCTTCAAAACTTTCCAGCAAGAGACTTAACACCTTGCGCTGCCGCTCATTAACGGGGTAGGGCGCAATCTGCCGCCAGACACTGGCCTTGCCGATTACATGCTGCAACAGGGTTTCTGAACCCTGCAACGCCCGCCCCAGACACGCCAGATACCAGGCTAACCAAGACGTGATGTCCAGCGTCGATTTCTGCGATTCCTCCAATATCCGGTAATAGTCTGCCCGTTCCTGCTGAATCTGGCTCGACAGGCTGTAAAACCGTCTGCCTGTCTGCTCGGATTTTGCCAGAAAATAATCGGTAATGGCGCGGGCAATCCGCCCGTTTCCATCGTCAAACGGGTGCAGCGTGATAAACCAGAAATGGGCAATGCCAGCCTTCAGCACCAGATCCAGCCCGCCATCCTGATTCACCCATGCCAGAAAAGCCGCCATTTCAGCGGGCAGGCGACTGGCTTCCGGGGCGATATAATGCACTTTTTCGCGGCCATACGCGCCGGAAACGACCTGCATCCTGCCGTGGGAATCATCCCGCCATGCGCCTGTGCGAATGGTCAACAGGCCACTGCGTCCAGTCGGAAACAAAGCGGCGTGCCAGCCTGTCAGCCGTTCTTCGTTCAAGGGCTTCTGCCAGTGTTGGGTTGTATCCAGCACCAGCTCGACAATCCCGTCCACATGCCGATCCGCTGGCAACAGCCCGCCGATATCCACTCCCAAGCGATGCGCCACAGACGATCGCACTTGCAGCCTGGACAGGCTTTCACCCTCGATTTCGCTGGTTTTGATGACATCTTGTGTCAGGGTTTCCAGCAAGGCCTGTTCCTGAAAACCATTGCCTTCGTTGGAAAATAGGCTTTCCATCTTGCCCAACAGGCGGCCTTGGGCATGACGAAACGCCAAAAGCGCAGGCATTAACTGCTTTTCGTCCCACACAAAGCGTGGCCATTCGGGTTGTTCATGGATAAACACTGGCATATTCTCCGCATTTTATACGGATATTATAACAGTTATTCTCCGCATCCGCAAGCTAATCTCATTAAATCATGCGGAGATTAAGCCCGCTATTCTCCGCATCGAGGATGGCTTATTGTACCGTCATCTAGCTTAATAGCAACGCCTCATAGATTGATGCCAAGCGATAGGTTCGGGCTTTACGGGAAGGGTTTTCCAGCTCCAGAAAGCCCGATTCCAGCCATTCCTTGCACAGGGCTGAAACACTACGCGGATTAAGCCCTAGCTGGCTGGACAGCTCCTGCGTGGTGGCGGTACGGTGCTGCTGAAACCATATCAAGGCAAGCCGTTGCTTGGCATTCAGATTCCGCAACAAAGGCGATTGATCCCCTTTGCCTTGCGCCTCCTGCTGGGTGGCTTGCAGTCGTACCTTAGCAAAAGCGGTATCCATCCCCTGACAAAAATAGGTGACAAAGCCACTAAAGTCGGCTTCGGCTCGCCCCATATAATAATTATGGGATTCCCCGACACTCAACGCCTCATAATAGGCTTGCAGGTTCTGGGCATAATAGGCTTCCAGCGAATAAATCCCGCGCAAGCCATAGCCGTTTCGGTGCAAAATCAGCGTGGTCAACAGCCTGGCCGTGCGTCCGTTGCCGTCATAATAGGGGTGAATGGTGGCAAACTGATAATGCGCCACGGCAGCAATCACAGGCACGGGATAGACGCCTTCGACCAGGCTGGCATTGATCCACTCCACCAGATTGGCCATCAAGACCGCCACATCTGGGGCTTCAGGGGGCAGATACACGATCCGTCCGCTGCCACTGTCACGAATCACATTCTGCCCATCCCGATACGGGGTCGGGGCTGGCTTGCCGTGCATCACCAGTCCGTGAATGGTCTGGAGGGTCTGCTCATCCAGCGGATCAGGGCTTTGCCCGGCCTGCTCGACATATTCCAGGGCGCGATAATAATAGCGGACTTCCTGCTCGTCGCGTTCCCGATTGGGGAAGCGGCCTTTCCCTTCCACGACTGCTTTTACCTGCTCTTGCGTGAGGCGATTTCCCTCAATCTGGGTGGAATAATGGGTGGTCATCAGCCGTGCGGTTTCCCGCAAGGATGCCAGCATTTCCACGGTGAATGGCAAGGTGTCCAGTACCTGACGGCTGGCTTCAATCGTCATCAAGGCGCGGGTTGCGGTAGGGCTTATGTTAAATCGGGGCTGAAACATCTGGATTTTTCTCCTGCTGTCAGTATAGCCGATGTCAGATAAAATGACAATAAACTGTCATTAAACTGCGTTTATTTTGCGTTTAACGCTCCCAGCCCTGATCGCGTTTGCGGCGGCGGGGATCGTTCGGGTCGTCCTTGCCCTGTTCTTGGGAAGGCTTCTGGGTATCCTTTTCTTTCGCCTTGTCACGGTCTTGCTGATAGTCCTTGCGGGCTTGTTCCTGCCGTTTCTCGGCCTGATCTTGCATCTTGGCCTGCCGCTCCTTGATGCCCTCTTGCCGCTGCTGGCGTTCGAGTTGCAGGCGTTCGGTCTTCTCGGTGTTGCTCAAGCGTTTGTCCTGTCCATCCTTGTCTTTCTTCAGCTTGTCCTCCAGCGTCTGGCGGCGTTGCTGCTCCTGTTGCGGGCGATTGGCCAGCCGTTTCTCAGCCTCGGTCGCACCCTGTTTTTCTGCCAGATAATCTTTCCGCGTAAACGGGTTATACTCCAGTGCCAGCGATTTCAGGCGATTGCCGCCGAACCGCTGCTGGAATTGCTGGGCAGTGCGCTCGGCCTGCTGCCGCTCTTGTGCCAGCTTGTCTTCAAGCTGTTTGCGCTGGTGATCGGCCAGCTCTTTCTGGCGGCTTTCCTCGGCCATGCGGCGGGCTTTCTGCTGCTCATTCAGGTTCTGCTTTTCCTGCCCGTGCTTCTGCTCCAGCGGGGTTTTATGCTGTCCAGTCGTGCCGTAAGTAAACTGCCGCTCCTGATCCATCTTCGCCTGTTTGATGTCGGGAATGGGCTTGTCCAGATCGCGCATCTGCTTGGTGATGGCGTGTTCATCCACCCCCTTCACCCTGCGTAAATCGCGCAAGCCGCCTGCCGGATCGACAATCACCAGCCGCTGATCTTTCGTTTCGGCCAGACGATAGCCGAACCGCTCCATCGTTTCCTGAAACTGCACGGGCTTGCGCTCGCTCTGCTCCCAGAAGATGCTTAAATCCTGGCTGACCCGTTGGGGGGTGAATAGGTCTTGGCTTGGGCGTAATGGTTCCATACGGCCTCCTTGGGTTTTCTCTTTTTCGACTTGCAAAGCACGTTTTTCATAATCGGCCATTTTGGTTTGCTCCTCACGCAAAGCATTCGCCAGGTCTATCCGCTGGTTCTCGATTTCCATCAGCTCCGCCTTGATATTCAGCCGCTCGGCGTTACGTTCCTGAACAGCCCGGCGGTCATTACCTGCGTTGGTTTCAATGCCTTGTCTTTCTAATTTTGTGGCAGCCGCGCCTTGCTTGGGTTCAGGCTCCTTGTCGATGCCTTGCGCCTCATAGGAACGATGATCCACCCTGTCTTTCTCGCCCGTGCGCTCTAATGCCTGATTGATATGCTCCTGCCAGCTCTCGCGCCATTGCTCCAGCCGTTCCTTGTCATTCCAGTCGCGGTTCTTTGCGCCAAAGCCGTTGCCTGTGATGTCTCGCATGGTCAAGAGAATATGGGCGTGATGATTGCGATCATCGCCGCCCTTGTCCGGGGCGTGGATTGCCAGATCGGCAATCATGCCGTGGGCAACGAAGGTTTCCTGAATATAGCCGCGTGCCAGCTCCAGCCGCTGCTCGGCGGTCAGCTCGTGGGGCAGGGCAAGCTGCACCTCGCGGGTGAGCTGGGAATCCTTGCGCTTCTCGGCAATCTCGACGGCGTTCCAGAGCTTTGAGCGTTCCCGCATCCAGTCAGGGGCGGAATCCGGGGCGATAATCTCGGTATGCTCGACACCGCTGCGTTTGGTGTAGTCAAAGGTCGTAGCGGTGCGTTCATCGCGGATTCGTTCGCCAGCCCGATAGGCTGCGGCGGCGGTCGCACTGCGTCCGGTCGAACGGGAGATGACGCTGGCGGATAGTCGGTAAATAGCCATGTGAACACACTCCTTTCCGTTTTTGTGGTTTAATCTGTGAAGGAAACCCTTTCCTTCTGCGGCGGATAGACGGGCAGTCTATCCTTCTCTGGCGTTCGTACCGGAACGCCTGCGGGGCTAGTTTTGACCGATGGAAGGTGGCGATTGCCAACCTCCACAGGGCGAAACTGACCTGCTCCAGATTGCCCACTGCTCCACCCGAAGGTGGAACTGTGCCAGGGCAATCTGGCGGGGTGTCGGGGGCAACCCTGACCGAGCACGTTGGCACAACGTATAAGCGCGCACTTGGCTTACGCCGCGTGACTGTATTTTTTATATCGGCACGATGGACGAACACTTCAAGAACCTGTAACATATGCCGATATAAAAAATCGTGAAGGCCACCTTTTCCGTTCGCAGTGGGCGGGGCAGGGCTGGCAACCAACCCCCTAAGAACAGGAGAGCATCAGCCCATGCCCCGCCCCATCGCCGAACAGGTGGCCGAACTCAAGGCACGCAAGGAAGCGCTCGAAAAGCGGCTTGCCACACTCGAACACCGTCAAAAATCACTCACCCGCAAACAGGACACCCGCCGCAAGATTCTGGCAGGTGCGCTTGCGTTGGAACATTGCCAACACAATCCCAACTTTGGAACCGAACTCTACCGCCTGCTCGATGACTGTCTGACCAAGGCTGCGGATCGGGAGCTATTCACCCTGCCGCCGCTGCCTGAGAAGCCCAAACCTACAGGAGGGGAACCCGATGTCCCAACTGGCTAACTGTCCCCTGACCGAAGCGACACTGGATCGGATTGCGACGGTGGAAAGCCGTCTGAGCATCGCACCGCCGAATCCGCTGATCCGACAAATGATGCTGCTGCAAATTGGTCTACTGGTGGCGGTGATTGTCGGGCTGGTCTGTGGGGCGATAGGCATCGGCCTGACCGTCGGCTTCCGTACCGTCTCCGACCAGGCCGGGCAGGCTTGGCGTCAAGTTGAGACGCAATTCAAGCAAGAGCAAGCCCGCAAGGAATATGAGGCGGGGGAAGCCAAACGGGAAGCTGAACGCAAGCAGGAAGAACAGCGTGTTCAGGCTGAATTGGACAAACTCAACCGCTTGCGTGCCGATGAGGAAGCCGCTGCCAAAAAACAGGCGGAAGCGGAACGGCTGAAAGCTGAACAGCAACGGCTCGATGCCCAACGAGCAGAAGCCGCTCGGCTCCAGAAACAGAAACAGGAAACTGAGTCCCGGCGGTTGCTGCAACAGCAAAGCTCGCAGTCCGATCCAGAAATGAGCCGTTCCTATAGCTCTGCACCTAACGCACCATCTGAACCCAGGCGATCCGACTGCGTTGGCCTTCGCAATCGCATAACGCCTGTAAACCCTGCAACGGGCTTGCCCAAAGGCATGAACCAGAAAGACTATCGTTTCTATCTGGACTACTGCGCTCCAGGCGTTCCGATGGATGGTGAATAAGATTTAATGAGAGGAACCCTGCCATGAAACTGAATCTCGATGAATTGCTGCTGTATTGGTGGACACCCTATGTCTGGCGTGATCAAGAGGTCGATGCGTTGGTGTTTAGCCGTCCGGTGCATCTGGGGCAACCTGAACAGCTCGCCCGCAATCTCTATCACCGCATGGTGGTGCGGATTGCCTGTAGCCGCCTGTATTGGCGGCAATGGTGGGTGCTGATTTACTGCGCGATTGGCTGTGCGCTCGGCCATGCCGTGCCGCAGCTCTGGCCGGAATGGGTTCCCGTGCATGTCGGGCTGGAAGTCATTGGCTTTCTGATCGGTACAGTCGTAGGCGGGGTTTGGCTGGTTCCCTATGTGATGAAAGACTCTGTAAAGGCTTATGAGCGTAAGGAAGCGCGGGCTATCGTGCGCCGCACGATGCTGCGGGATGTGCCCGATGGCACGCCTGCCGATCTGGCCGATGCCTATCGCTATGGCTGGCTCACCTCGCAAGGCAATCCCTTATCCTTAGAGGTTTCAGAAGCAGATTTTCGCAACCGGGAAGGCGGGCATAGGGCAGGGCAATTCCTCTGGTGCTGTGTCGCGGTCGGTTGTGTCTTTGGCTCACTGCTTGGCTATGGGCTGGGGTCGTCGGTGCTGCTGGGGGCGATTATTCTCGGCAAGATGACGCTGGATCACGAACCAGTGGGGCAAAGGATGCAGGAGCTGGAAGCACAAGAGGGGGTGGAAGCCCTGATTGCACTATCTTCTGGCAGTCACCAACGCGGCGAAACAGTAGAGGCTGCTCGCCAAAAGCAAATGCAGGAAGCGATTAAGGATGAAACCCCGCTATTCAAGCTGGGCGTTTCCACGGGTATTCTCGCCGCTCGCAATGATGATTTTGCCCCCTCGGCGGGGTTAGAGATGGCGTTAAGCCTCCGCGATTTGCAACAGCATTTGCTGGTGCTGGGCGGTACGGGGTCGGGCAAGACTTCGGGCATTATTCGCCCGCTGGCCTTGCAGATTGCCCAACAGGAAGCCATTGGCTTGATCGTCATGGACGGTAAAGGCTCGCTGCCGCATGAGCTGGCCGATTTACCGGATATGGTCGTGGTGGAACCGACTAAACATTGCCTGTCTCTGGTCAGCGGGCTTGATCCGGCTGCGATTGCCTCCACGATTAGCGCAATCCTTAGCCAGAAGGGCGGGGATCGGTTCTGGACGGATAGTGCCCGAATCCTGCTCTATAACGCGGCGTGGCTCTGTAAAACCCTCACCAGTGAAGGTTACTGGTCGCTCGATGTGATCGGCAAAACCGCTTGCCAGTCTGCTTTCCGGGAAGCCGTGATTCAGAAGATTGAAGAGAATGCGATAGGCGCATTGCCTGCGCCTGTGCTGGATGCGCTCGATTTCTTCAGCCATGAATGGCAAGACATGGATGATCGGGTCAAGTCCTCGATTATTGGCACGCTCAAAAGCTGGCTCGCCACCATCATGCAGCATCCTGATTTATCCGTCTGGGCAAAGGCTAAAGAGGGTGACGACACGATAAACCCGCTCGATTGTATGCGTGGGGCGCGGATTGCGTTGCATATTCCCGGTTTTCGCTATGGGGCGGCGGGGGCGTTGGTCACGTCTTTGATTAAGGCGCGGGTCTTTGCCGAACTTAAAAACCGGGCGGATCGGGAGCTGGAAGAGCTGGAAACTCCGGTCGTCATGATCGCCGATGAGGCGCAAGAGATTACCACCGATGACGATGCCACGATGCTGGCGATTGGCCGTTCCTTGCAATTCTCGTTTATCGCAGCCAGTCAAACCGTGGAAGGGATTCACGAAAAGCTGGGCAGTGCCACGGCCTCCAAATGGCTGAGCATCTTCGGCAATGTCATTACCCTGCCGAACCGCTCCGGCATGAGCGATCAGTTTGTGGCTGAACGGGTCGGGCTGACCTGGAAAAGCCTTGTGAGCGGCACGATGGGCATGGCCATTCGGGATGCTATCCGTGCCGATGTGATGACCTCTGACAGGTCGGCGGCGGCCTTGCAAAGCTCGCTCACCTATACCGATGGCGATCTGTTTAGCCAATTCAAACGCGGCACAAGGGGCGTGATGACTACCCTTGCGGCGGCTTTGGGTCAAGGCACGGCGCAATCACCTTTCAGCACGCAGATAGGCGTTTTACCGACGGTCTTTGCAGGCGAGATGACAACTCTGCTGGCTGAACCGAATACCGCTCTGGCAGTCCTCACCCGTGCGCGTGTGCCAAGGCGGGATGTGATCCGGGTGCAGCCTGTCTATCATGTGCCCAAGATCGAACCCGTGAAAGATTACATTGAGATTGGCACAAGCCTTGCTCCGGCTGACGATACTGAACGCCATCTGGTCGGGCTGATTACCCTGCCTCCCCAACTGCAAAACTGGCTCCTGACAGGCGAATAAAGAAAAAAGCCAATTGTGCAGGGATTGCCTGCACAATTGGCGGTGATAGCCATTGGCTAGTTCTTGGCCTCGCTGGCAACCCGAACTGATAGCCGTCCATCGACGGGTAAGGCGGTCAAGGTGATGTTGAAACCCTTGCCGTCATTGTGCGGCCAAGCTGCGCCGATCCGTGTCCAGATAGCGGATTTGTCACTCTCGCGATCCAGCACCTGATAGACGATGTGTGTCGGTGCTGTGCCTTTGCCATTGCTGGCACTGGCTTGAGGGGAAGCGGATTGTGATTTGTTCATGGGAGTATCTCCTGTGGCTTGGCGGGCAACCTTCACCCGCGTTCATGCCCTCTCCACAAGGCCAAGAGATCAGGCCAAGCCGTCAAGGCGTTTACAGGACAGCCCGCTGTCCGTGCCTTGCGGCTGCCCTCTGGCCTTATCCTCCCCCCTCTAACGCGGCGGGTTGCCTGGCAGGTGACAGGAAAAATCCAGCCGGAAATCGAAAGACGGCTTGAAATCGTAAAAACTTACAAAATTAAGGTAAGTTATTCCTGACATAAACATATTGACTTCAAGATGATAATGTGATAAATAAAATAGTATGAATAATATCACGACCCTAAACGGCTTAGCCGAAACCATATTTTCAGGACTAACGGCCTACGGTCGATCTCCGATCCGTAATTCCGGCGTTCCTGTCGCTATGATCAACATTACAGACATTCAAGGCGGCAACCTTGATCTAACCGAGCTGGAAACAGTTTATGCCGATGAGGCAGCCAAGCTGGAACGGTATCAGGTCAAGGCGGGGGATGTACTGATTACGGCCAAAGGGAGTAGTTTCAAGATTGCCGTTGTGCCTGAAACCCCTAATTTTATGATCCTCAGTTCTAATCTTTGTGCCATTCGGCTGAAGTCAGATTCCCCTATTTCTCCAGCCCTGCTTCAGGCATGGCTAGAATCTTCTGCGGGACTTGGGCAACTTCAGATTCAAAGCCAAGGCAGTAGCATCCTTAATCTTCGTCCCAAAGGGCTGGGTGAGATTCAGATTCCGCTACCAGCCGTGCAACAAGCTCAAACCCTTAACGCACTGGCTGAAGCTTATCGGATTTCTATCAACTCGGCGCGTTCTACGATTGAATCCCGTCAAAAAATCGTACTCTCTGTTATTCAACAAGCATTTGAAAAGGCTGCATACAATGGCTAATCCTCCCATTCCTCGCAAAATATTTACCAATGTCGCTACAACCGATGAGGCGAATAAGATGAATCAAGCACAACTGGAAACAAAACTTTGGGCGGCGGCGGATATTTTGCGCGGCTCGATTGATAGCTCTGATTACAAGGGCTTTATCTTTGGCTTTCTGTTTCTCAAGCGGTTATCAGATCGCTTTGAGGAAGAGGCGGAACAGATTTACAGCAAAGCCCTGGAAGATGGGTTGTCCCCAAAAGATGCCACGGAACTGGCTTATCAAGACCCCGATGAACACCGCTTTTTTGTGCCAGAAGCGGCTCGTTGGCAGGAATTGACCAAGATTTCCGTCAATGTCGGCGAAGCCCTGAATAAAGCGGCGGCGGCATTGGAAGATGCCAACGGAGCACTATTTGAAGGCGTACTGAACAGCATTGACTTTAATGACGACCGCAAACTAGGCGGTGACTCGAAAGCCAAGAATGATGTACTAAGTAGACTGGTACAGCATTTTTCTAAAATATCGCTTCGCAATGAAAACCTTGAAAGCCTTGATATTCTGGGCGGTGCGTATGAATACCTGATTGACAAGTTTGCCGATGATGCAGGCAAAAAGGGGGGCGAGTTCTACACCCCTCGTGGGGTGGTTAAGCTGTTGGTCAATTTGCTTGAACCTGCTGAAGGGATGCGGATTTGCGATCCCACAGTCGGCTCTGGAGGTATGTTGATTGAGTGCGCCCATTATGTGGAAGAGCATAAAAAGGGCAATCCTCGCAATCTTTCCCTGTTTGGGCAAGAAAAAAACCTTGGGACATGGGCAATCTGCAAAATGAATATGATTATGCACGGCCTTGTGGATGCCCGCATTGAAAAAGGCGATACCATCCGTGATCCCAAGCTGACCGAACGCGGTAGCCTGATACTGTTTGATCGGGTGATTGCCAACCCGCCTTTCAGTCTGGATCAATGGGGATCTGAAACGGCTGAAAATGACGGCTATGGCCGCTTTGGCTATGGCATTCCCCCAAAAACCAAGGGAGACTTGGCCTTTGTCCAGCACATGCTTGCCACAGTCAAAACCGATGGCATGGTTGGCGTCGTCATGCCGCACGGCGTCCTGTTCCGAGGCGGGGCAGAAGGTAGAATCCGCCAAGGCTTCTTAGAGGATGATCGGCTAGAGGCGGTGATTGGACTTGCCAGTAACCTGTTTTATGGCACCGGCATTCCGGCGGCTATTTTGATCTTTAACCGCCATAAAGGCCGTGAACGCCGTAACAAGGTACTGTTTATCCACGCGGCGGATTTATACGAAGGTGGCAAAAACCAGAACAGCCTGAAAGAGCCGCACATTGAACAGATTGTCGCCGCTTATAAAGGCTTTGAGGATGTGGAACGCTTTGCCAGCGTGGTAGATATGGCGACCATCCGCGAAAATGACTATAACCTCAACATTTCCCGCTATGTGGATATTACCGAACCCGAAGAAAAGCTGGATGTAGCGGCGGAACTGGTCAAGCTGCGGGAAATTGAAGCCGAACGGGCGCAGGCAGAAAACCGCATGAATGCCCTGCTGGCGGAACTCGGCTATGAGGTTGCCCGATGAAGTCTTTGGATGAGATTTTCGGCGTATTTACGTTTTCTGAGATTCAAAAAAAGTGCCCTTGGGTCAGTGGTTCGCCCGATATCAGTTTGCGGATAAACACACCAGCGGGCGAAGCATCGTTCGCCCCTACAAACGTAAGAAACGGGGGGGCAACCGCATGACCCGACCCGTACCGCATGGATGGAAACAGGCACACTTAGACACGCTAATTGAAACCCTTGAATCTGGATCACGACCTAAAGGCGGAGCATCTACTGAAACGGGTGACATTCCTAGTCTTGGCGGTGAAAACATCTTACAGGATGGCGGCATACGATTTTCGCCTGTGAGATTAGTTTCTTCAGAGTTTCACGGCAATATGGGCAAAGGTTTGCTCAAAGATAACGATGTACTTATCAATAAGGATGGCGCAAACACGGGCAAAGTTGGTTTTTACCATAACTCGCCGTTTGAACAGGCCTGCATCAATGAACATGTTTTTTTAATCAGAGGCTATAGAGGCAAGCTGGATCAGGGCTTTCTGTATTACACTTTGCTTTCGCCAGAGGGTAGCAAACAGGTCGGCAGTAAAATTACGGGTTCGGCGCAACCGGGTTTAGGAACGGGATTTATTCGTAATTTCCCCATCCTCCTACCGCCCCTGAACGAGCAAGAGGGGATTGCGGCGGTGCTTGGGAGTGTGGATGCCACGATAGACGCGACAAAACAGGTGATTACCCAAACCCGCCATCTTAAACACGCCTTGATGCAAGCCCTGCTAACCCGTGGCCTGCCCGGCCAGCATACGCAATTCAAACCCTCCCCCCTCGGCACCATCCCCGCCAACTGGGAAGTGGTCAAGCTGGGAGATGTTGCGCAAGTAGAAAGAGGTAAGTTTTCAGCAAGACCTCGGAACGACCCACAATTTTACGGTGGCAATATTCCATTTATACAAACAGGAGATATTACATCCTCTAATGGGCTAATTGACTCCTATAAACAAACTTTAAATGAATTAGGGCTATCCGTTAGTCGTTGTTTCCCAGCAGGCACACTGTTTATAACTATTGCTGCAAATATCGGTGATGTTGGAATTGCTTCTTTTGATTGCGCCTGCCCTGATAGCGTTGTTGCTATTACTGGAAAGCATAACAAAGTAACTCAACCATGGCTTTTGTATAGCTTGAGAGAAAGAAAAGAACATTTGGACGGACTGGCAACACAGAATGCTCAAAAAAACATCAATTTAGAGATTCTGCGCCCTTTGGAAATCCTTCTCCCTCCCCTTCCCGAACAAGAGGCGATTGTCGGTATTCTCAACACGGTGGATGCCCGCCTTGTAAAGGAAACGGAAAGCCTTGCCCGCCTGCAAACCCTGAAAACCGCCCTCATGCAAGTCCTGCTCACAGGTGAGGTGCGCGTGCCTGTTGCGCTTGGCGTGTCTCGCCCTGCCGAATACGGTGAAACCTCCCCTATCGCCGTTCGTGAGATCGTCCGCCAAGTCTCAAGATAAAAATAATGTATGACATTACAAAAAAATGTAATGCAATCCTGACATTCAAACATGCTTGCACGCCTAGTGAAATCTGCTATAATACTGGTAAGCTAAGGCGAGTCGTTAGGCCTTGGCACAACCCATAGAAAGGCATGTGACATGGCAGAGAAGAAAAGCTACTGGACGACTCCACACCCAGAAGGTTGGGCTGTCAAGGGCGAAGGTAACGAGCGGGCAACATCGGTACATAGCACCCAAGCCAAAGCGTGGGCAGAAACCCAGCAACGGGCACGGCAAAACGAAAGTGAAGCCTATTTGCAAAACCGTCAGGGTCAAATCCGTGAGCGTAACACCTACGGCCACGATCCTGAAAAAACCAAGGGTTAGGAGAGACAATGCAAAGAAAGTTCGGCCAGTCTCGTACCAAACAAAAAAACCATATAAGAACCATCCAGCCCTCGCTCGAACTACTTCATGCAGTTCAGGAACGCAAGATTGTCACCTTTGACTATGGCGACCTTCGGGAAGGGTTTTTATATAGAGAGGTGGAACCCCATGCTTGTGGTGTTTTTGAGAATGGCCGAACGGTTCTTGTTGGGTATCAGATTGGCGGGCAATCTAAGTCTCATGGTGATCCGCCTTGGCGAACCTTCAGCATTGAGAAAATTCGCAACCTAGTTGTGACAGACCGTGTGTTCCCAAATAATCGCCCGGACTACAATCCCCTTGACCGTCGTCTCAATCCCGTATTTGCAAAGGTTTAACTATGACACAATTGCTGTATTTACTAACCTCTGTCGTACCTTTGCTGGTTATGTATTCAATTTATTTATTCGTAAAGTTCCTGGCAAGCTCAGACTACACCAAGGTTCAAGGTTGGGAATTTGCCATAAACTCTACCATTCATTCAAAGCAAATTATAATACTTTTGTCCCTTTCGGCAATTGTGGCAGTGATGGGGCTTGTGTATGTCTTGTACAAGTCCAAAGCCAAACAGAAAGAAAACTTTTCTTACGACTCCGTTGGAAACCTAAACAGCGAAGCGATGAACTTCTTTCTGGCTTTAGCATTATGTTTAAGCACTTCAAACGAATTAAATTATCCTTGGGTGTTAACGCTAATCATTTTTGTAAGCATACTGTCGTTAAGATTGAATGACTTCAAGGTAAACCTTCTTTTGTGGTTTCTTGGTTGGCGACAATACTCAGTTTCTCATAATAATGGGCTTGAACACACCTTAATCACAAGACGCCCGTTAAAAAATCAATCAGGTGAAGTTAAAACAGTTCGTTTAGCACATACACTCTTGCTGGAGGTTAGATAGGAATGGAAAATGTTCTTTTTGGTTTGTTTGACAATGGTCAAGCACTTGAGGCTCAGACACTGGCTAGTGACCAGCAGACACAACAATGGCTTGTGACTGAATTTGAAAAACAAAAAGGCTTCTTCTTAAGCAAGATTAAAGAGGAAAAAGATTTTGATCCTCATGGAATAACACATGATGATGAATTATACAGGATAACTACATTCACAGAAAAAGCCCTTCTTGATAAATTACTAAACGACAATCAAGACAGTTTTAATGCTTTTAATGGAAACGATTTTAATACACACAAGCCAAAGGCATTAGGAATCATTATAAATAGTGGCGGGCATAAATATGTTTGTCTTCAGCACTTTACGCAAAAAAACATTCTGTCCAGCAAAGGCATATTGGGATTCAAAGGGAACACATTAGAGAAAAACAAAGATTATCTTATAGGGATTAGCAACCACCTGTCTGCAATTTATATTGATGGTATGCTGAAATTCAAAAGTTTTCATGCTGTGAAGCAGATATTTGACATGAAAAATTATTATATTGAACTATCCAATGATCAGATAGAACAGGTAGTGAATAGCTTGAATAACTTTACTTTCCAAGACAGAGAAGCCACATTGAAGAGCATTGCTCAAAAAACAAGAAAACTGTTTAGTGCGTTATCCGTCGATGACTACGTTAAGAAAGCCTCAGCCGGCGATCTCAAGAAAAAAGTTGAAAAAGACACAGGCTTAACCCTTACTATTGAAAAAGGTATGATTTGCCTGCCAAAAGATTCAAAAGACTTATTTGCGGCCTTGAACAGTATGCTGGGCAATATCTACGAAGATGAGCGGACAAACGAGTGTTTTACAGCTACATCCAAAGAAAAGTTTGAGAGAACCTAAAATGACTGAAAAGTGGAATGAGCGAGACAAGGTGAAACAACCAGCAGCAGAATTTCTTTGCCTGTCAGGTTTGTGTGGGTTTTGTAAAAAAAGGATGAAAAGTTAAATGGATAAACAACAATTGCTTACGCTGCACACAGCTTTGGAAGATTGCGCCTATGAAAATGACAGTGTGGAATACTGGTTTGCCCGTGACCTAATGGAACGACTGGGCTATGCCCGTTGGGAAAACTTCATCAAGGTGATTGAAAAGGCAAAGATCGCCTGCGAAAAGGCTGGCGGCAAGGTGATGGATCATTTTCGTGATGTCACGAAAATGATCGAGATAGGCAAAGGTGGTAATCGGGAAATCGATGATATAACCGTAACCCGCTATGCCTGTTACCTAATTGCCCAAAATGGCGATTCTAAAAAAGAACAAATAGCCTTTGCCATGA
This sequence comes from Vampirovibrio sp., assembly GCA_050916035.1. Taxonomy (GTDB): domain Bacteria; phylum Cyanobacteriota; class Vampirovibrionia; order Vampirovibrionales; family JAJTHC01; genus JAJTHC01. The sequence continues at coordinate 1,010,681 of CP050876.1, forward strand.
CCTATTTCGCGGTGCAAACCCGTAAAATAGAATTGATTGAACAACGCCTTAATGAATGGGAACGGCTGCAAGCCAGGAACCAGCTTAAAGAATCCAACAAGCAGCTATCGGGCGTATTGTTTGAACACGGCGTAGATTCAAAAACCTTCGCAACCATTAAAAGCAAGGGCGATCAGGCGTTATTTGGCGGTAACTCCACCGCCATGATGAAAAAACGACTGGCCGTTCCCGACAAACGTCCGTTGGATGATTTTTTACCCACTATTACCTTGAAAGCCAAAGATTTTGCCAATGAAATCACCAGTTTCAACGTCAAGAAGGATAACTTACGAACAGAAACCAAAATAACGACTGAGCATGTCAAAAATAATAGAGAAGTCAGAAAACTGTTGTTGCAACGGGGCATTAAGCCCGAAGAGTTACCTGCGGAAGAGGATATTCAAAAGTTAGAACGACAATTAAAGCAGGATGAGAAAAAGCTACTTGCCTCTCCACCATTGGTGTCTGAAGATGAGTAACTGGGATGAGCTGAATCAAGCGGAAGAGCCAGCGGCGGAGTTTCTCCAGTCGCTAGGGTGGCAGTTTGTGCCTGCCGAACGGCTGGACAATGAACGGGCTTCTGCACGTGATGTCTTACTGCTGCCTCGGCTGGAAGCCGCCATACGCAGGCTGAACCCGTGGATTAGTGAAGATAATATCAAGCGGGTTATTCGCACCATCAGCAACCCACAGGCCACAAACCTGCTGGAAGCGAACGAACAGCTCTATAACGCCATGACCTACTCTGTGAGCGTCACACAAGACACGGGCGACGGAATGGGCGTGAAAAGCCGTAGCGTGTATTTGCTGGGTTTTGATCCTGAACAGACTCAGCAGAATGAGTTTGTTTTTACCCGGCAATTCACCGTTCAAAACGTCAAAAACCAGCATATCATTCCTGATATTGTGCTGTTTGTAAATGGCCTGCCGCTGGCAATACTGGAATGTAAAAGCCCCAAAATCACCGATCCAGTGGGTGAGGGCATTAAACAGCTTGCCCGCTATCAGGAGCTTGAAGATCGATATGTAGATAGAGGTGCGCCGAAATTGTTTGAAACGGTGCAAGTGCTGGTCAGCCTGTGCGGTATCAAGGCGCATTACGCCACGGTGGGCACGCCAAAGGCTTTCTGGAGCGAATGGAAATCCCCCTACCCGCTTTCACTGGATGAGTTTGAGAAACGCGGCTTTAACAGCCATAGCCAGAATGTGCTATTGTATGGCCTGTTTCGCCTGGAAAACCTGCTGGATTTAATCCAGAACTTTATTGTGTTTGAAGTCGATGGCGGGCGTTCGGTCAAGAAACTGGCACGTTATCAGCAATTTATCGCTGTCAATGAATCCATTCAGCGCATTACCCATAATGAGGGGCATGATCGTGGGGGGATTGTCTGGCATACGCAAGGCTCTGGTAAATCCTTAACGATGGTTTATCTGGCCACGAAACTGCGCCGATTGACTGCTCTGGATAATCCTACGCTGGTTATTGTCACGGATCGTACCGATCTGGATCGGCAAATTACCAAAACCTTTAGAAATGCAGGATTTCCAGACCCTTATCAGGCAACACGATCCCACTATAAAAAAGAGGGCAAAGTTATTCTTGATAAAGACGATAAACAAAAATATAAAATCGATTCAAGAAATTTAGTTGGTTCGCTCGAAGAACTGTTAGAGTGTTCTGCTGGCAGAACCATTATGACAACCGTGCAAAAATTTGGCGGTTTCAACGATGAGATTACAGCGGCGGATAATATCTTTGTGCTGGTGGATGAGGCACATCGAACGCAATATAAAACACTGGCAGCCCGAATGCGGGCTGCCCTGCCCTATGCCTGCTTTCTTGGCTTCACAGGTACGCCGATTGATAAAAATGACCGTAGCACTCATAAAACCTTTGGCTCGTATATCCATACCTATACGATAGAAGAGGCGGTCAAGGATGGTGCGACCGTCCCGATTTTCTATGAGGGACGACTGCCGGAATTATTCATTGTCGACGCTTCGATTGATGCCATTCTGAAAAGGGTCTTTGCAGATAATACTGAAGAAGAGCTGGAAGAGATCAAGCGGCGGTACGCAACCGAAGAGGCAATTGCTGGAAGTCCTGACCGAATCAAGAAAATCTGCCTGGATATTCTACAGCATTTCGAGCAATATATTCATCCAAACGGGTACAAGGCACAAATTGTTGCGGTTAATCGTGAAACTGCCGTTTTGTATAAGAAAACGCTGGATAGCCTGAATGCACCTAAATCGGCATTGATCATGTCGTTTAATCATAACGATCCGGCTGAATATAAAGCCTTGGCCACTAAAAAAGAGGATCACAAAAGCGTCATTGAAGATCAGTTCAAGAAAAAAAATGACCCTCTATCGATTCTGATTGTCTGCGATATGTTGCTGACGGGCTTTGATGCTCCGATTGAACAAGTCATGTATCTTGATCGCCCGCTCAAAGAGCATACGCTGCTTCAGGCCATTGCCCGTGTAAACCGAAAGGCAGACGACACCAAGACCTACGGGCTAATTGTGGATTATTGGGGCATTTCAGAAAATCTGCAAGATGCCCTGAAAGTATTTAACCCGCAAGAGATTGAAGGGGCACTCAAACCTAAAAGCGATGAATTGCCGCGTCTGGAATCCCGTCATCAGGCCATCTTACGTTTCTTTAAAGGGAAAAAACGTGATGATATGGAAGGCATCTTGCGGGTAATTGAACCTGAAGATGTCCGAGCGGAGTTTGATCAGGCCTTTAAACGCTTTGCCAGTAGTCTGGATATGGTGTTACCCGATCCATCCGGTTTGAAGTTTATGCCTGATATGCGCTGGTTATCGGATATACGACTGACGGCGCGTAATCGCTTCCGGGATGACACACTTGATTTGACTGGATGTGCTGAAAAAGTCAAAAAGTTGATTGAAGAATATGTCCGAACCATTGGCATTCAGTCTTTAATGGAACCGCTGTCGATATTTTCGCAAGAGTTTGACGAAGCAGTAGAAGCACTGGGATCACCAGAAGCTAAAGCTAGTGAAATGGAACATGCCCTGAAGCATGAAATCAGTGTGAAGCTGAAAGAAAATCCAGTAATTTTCAAGTCTTTGAAAGAACGGCTTGAAGCCATTATTGAAGCCCGAAAACAGGCTACGATTAGCGCGGTGGAACAGTTAAAACTCTTTGCTGCTGTCCGGGATGATTTAAGGAACATCCATAAGCAAGCGGCTACCAAAGGAATGAGTGAAGATCAGTATGCTTTTTATAGCTTGCTGAATGATTCTAGCCTTGGATCGGAACAGGCAGAAGAACTATCAGGGTTAATTCTGGAAAACCTGCAAAAACTGGTCGTGATTGATTGGCAGGACAAGGAAGATGTCCAGCGGGAAATGCGTCGCCAAATTAAGCGGTATCTGAGAATTGCCAGCATAAAAGATAATATTGAAGAGACTACCAGCCGCCTGATTGACCTCGCAAGAGCAAGACTAAGCTGAGGTTTGAAAGATGAAACTTCAGGATTCAAACGGGATTTTATCTATTGCGGGGCTTTCTTTACCTTATGCGATTGTGCGAAGCGCACGGCGCAAACGAACAATTGGGATAACACTGGAGGCAACGGTTGGCTTAACCATTCTTGCACCGGAAAACACAGAGAATGTAACGATTGAACGGATGCTATCACAACGATCCGGCTGGATTGCTCAACGATTTTCCGAGATTCAGGAAGCGGAACAGCAACACCATCGCCGTGAATATGTAAACGGTGAAAGTATTTATTATCTGGGGCGGCAATATCGCTTACGTCTTGAAAACACTGAGGGCACTCACTCTGTTTGCAAGATGAAAGGCCGCTGGATAACCGTGTATCTGCCGACAAAAGGCAGTGATAGTAATAAGCCCCTGATCGCTTCAACGCTAAGGCAATGGTATTGCGTCAATGCGGAAAAGCACCTCCCGAAAAGAGGGGTATTCTGGGCAAATAAAATAGGAGCGACTTTCAATCAAATACGGATTAGCGATCAACAAAAACGCTGGGGAAGCTGCGATATTCAAAAAAACATCCGTATTAACTGGCGGATTATGATGGCTCCGATGTCATTGGTCGATTATGTGATTGCTCACGAAGTTTGCCACTTAATTCACGCGGATCATTCGGAACATTTTTGGCGATTATTGGCAAGCATTATGCCAGATTATGAGAAACGAAAAGCCGCTTTAAAAAATCTGGGACGATCACTGGATTTGGAAGAAGGATAAAAAGCATGGCTATCCCAAGTGAATTTAACACTAGAAAATGGCGAGCAGGATTAGGCTTGCAGGGCGTGCAGATAATCGGCGGCGCGTTGGGCGTGAGCGGCGGCGGTAAAGATGGCTTTCTTGTCGTCTTTCAGCACGGTCAACCAGCTTTGCAGATAGGCGGCATGGTCTTCCCGAATGTCGGGGGTAATGCCCAGATCGGCACAGAGGAAGGCTGCGCCCATTTCGGCAATCAGTTCTTCGGCGGCATAGGCGGCGGTTTTGAAACGTCCGCTCATGTCACGGTTCAGGCGGGATTCTGCACCGCTCCAATGGGTCAACTCGTGAACCAGGGTGGCATAGTAGCCTTCACGGGATGAAAACTGGGCATAAGGTGGCATCTGGATCAGGTCTTTGCCGGGTGAAAAGAAAGCTGAGGCTCCACCATGCTGGATGAGGGCTTTGGTATTCTGAACGAAGCGTTCGACTGCCTCCAGCCGTTCGGCGGTGTTTAGCACCTCTGGCTGATGATGGGCGTAAAAATGGGCAGGCAAGCCTTCGACCTGCTCGACATTGAAGACGGTGTAGCCTTTCATGAAGGGAATATCGCGCTCGATGGTTTCGCCTTTGTCGTTGGCTTCTTCTTTGCGGAAGCTGTTGGCATAGACGACCATGGAGCCTTTCTCGCCTTGTTTGACTTGGCCGCCAAGCTCCTGGGCTTGCTTGTAGGTCATCCAGATGGGGGCTTCAAAGCCGCTGATCATGGATTGCACCCAAAGCATCAGGACATTGATGCCGTTATATTGCTGGCCATTGGCTCGGAGTGGTTTGGAGACGTGGCCTGCGGTGTGTCCAGCCTGCCAGGGTTTCATCCAGGGACGAACGCCTTGTTCCAGTTGTGCCACGATGGTGTCGGTGACACGGGTGTAAATATCGGCGCGTGGGCTGTCAGTGCTAGGGCTGGCGCTTTGGGCGGATTTGCGGGTGGTTACGGTGCGAGTCATGGTTCTGTTCCTTTCCGTTTTCAGGGTGTGTCTCAACGGGCGGAACAAAAGCCGGGGGTTAAAGGGGTGGTGTCAAAGGCGATAGAGCGCAGCGTCCATTGACACCGCCACGACCACGGCTATAACGCCCGATAAGTGAGGCACTGCCTGAAAGGAAGGGAAACAGCCATCGCAAACGACCGCTGCAAATTCAGCCAACCGTAAGGCACTCAGGCACAGCAAAATGCCATGCGTGACCCAGCCGAATCCGGCCAATCTAAACTGGAATGTTCGATAAATCGGGATAACCCGTGTGGCGGATCCCCAAAGCCCACGGAGATAATCGCACCCAGATTAAAATGGGCAATATCTTGCTAAATGCGTCGGCTTCAGCACTGTGTTCCAAAATGGAACATACTTGGATTGCCTCCAGGTTTGAGCCTGTGCAAAATTGGCACAAGTTGCCGCCTCTTCCAGATCGCCCATGCGCTTTTACGACAAGCAGAAGGCGAAAACATAAAAAGCAACCCCCACATTTGAGGATAGCCGGAGCCATAGCCTTGGGGGGTCTGCCGACTTTCGCTTTGAGGATACGCTTTACGCAGAGCCTTGAAAGTCTGTGAAACCGATTATGCCGCCTATTTCTTCAAAAGACAATCCTGTTATTCAACGGGCGTTTGACTTTACCCCCATTCCTGCATGGCTTTGACCATTTCCTGTTCGGAGGTGCGGCAATAGTCGCGGGTGGTTTTGATGTCGGCGTGACCGCAAGCCATTTGGAGCATGACGAGCGATCGGCCTTTGTTGGCGTTGATGGTGACGAAGGCTCGACGCATGGCGTGGGTGGTGACGGTGACTCCGGCAAGCCTGCCGATGCGTTTGATCCGCTGGTTCAGCCCGTCCTTGTCCATCTGCTTGCCGCGATCATTCAAAAATAGCCATTCTGAGGCCGCCAGAGGCCTTGTTCTGCTTTTCTCTTCCCTGAGCACCAGAAAACCTTTCAATGCCTCTGTGAGCGTTTCTGTGAGGCCGACAACCCTACTCTTGCCGCCTTTGCCGCATGTGACGGTCAACACGCGGTTTTTAAGATCGAGATCGCCGATTTTGAGATTGCAGAACTCCCCTGCCCGCAAGCCTGTCTGGGCGAGTAGCATCACGATGAGATGGTCTTCTTGATCGGCCTTGGCGGCTTCGAGCATGGCAACCAACCCGTCATCATCGACGCTGATCCGCTTGGGGGGAAGATGGCGTTTTGGTTTGAGGGGCTTCAGCTCATCAATCAACGCCTCTTCGGCCTGCTTTTCCTGAATCAGAAACTTGGCAAAACAGATCGCCGCCTTGAACAGCTTGTCGCGGGTGGCAAAGCGTTCGGCGGGAATATCCAGCAGGCGGTCTTTGAGGCTGACATAGGACAGGCGGCTGAACTGGTCAAAGAACTTCCGCATGTGGTCATGGTAATAGGTGGCGGTGTAAACAGAAAACGGACGGCCTGTAATCACACCTTGCAGGCAGGATTTGCGGAACTTTTCTAAAAGGTCGCCCTGACGGATCGCCGAACGCTGTTGCTGGCGAACCAGTTTGAGCTGTTCGCCAAGGGCGGCCTCTTGCGTCCGTTCTTGAAAATATACCCTTAGGGATGCCTGCGGAATGCGGAAGCTCTGGCGGCTCCCGAAACGCTCTGGAATGGCGGGTAGCTTCCCGGATTTGCACCAACGGGTGAGCGTGTCTTCGGATTTGCCGATCAGGAGGGCTGCTTCGGCAATACTGTAGTTGGGCTTGAATAACTCCGGTAACAGTGCGGAACTGGATGCGGAAGTTTTGCGGAACTTTGATGTGCTATTCATGTAGTAAAAACCTCTATAGGATCAGGATAATTGCTGAATCCATATAAAGGTTCGGTAAAACCGCTAAATTCTTTAGGAAAATCGGGTTTTAAAAATGGGCCTGCCGTGACTCGAACACGGGACCTCACCCTTATCAGGGGTGCGCTCTAACCAACTGAGCTACAGGCCCTCACCTGCGGGGAATGCTCCCCAACCACTTCATATACGTTATAATGAACAAAAGGGGGTGTCAACTGCTTGTTTGTGAATTACGCGTTTTTATCTACTCTCGCCATACTTTGTTCGCTTCATTCCACTGCTTACGCCACGCAAATAGAAGAAGACGTCGGGGCGTGGGGCGTTGTAAACTTAGAAATTCCCGTCACTCCAAAATTTTCAATCACCACAGAACCCCAACTCCGCTGGACGGAAAAAGGCACGCAGGCAGGGCAACAACAATGGCGTAATGCCCTGAACTACGACATCAACGAAAGTACAAGGTTAACGGTTGGGCATATGTGGACGGCGCGCCATCGTAACAATGAAGACTTATTCACTGACACGACATCCTATGAAAACCGTTTGTATCAGCAGGTGGCGTATAAACACACGATGCTAAAAACGATTAAGGTCGATCACCGCTTCCGGCTCGAAGAACGGCTCTTAACAGACATTGAAGATCCCCTGTGGTACGCCCGTTACCGATTAAGGGTGCGGGTGCCGATTAAGAAGAAAAGCACCTCGCTTGAATCCGTCAAAACCCATGCTGTGGCATCTTCAGAGCTATTGGCTCATATCAATCGTGTGGAAACGGTGAAGGCAGGGCTGGTACAACAACGCCATTTTATTGGGGTGAATCATGCCTTTAATCGCCATTTGAATGTCGATGCAGGTTATCAAATCGTACTAGGCGACCGCTTTGAGCAGGGGAAGTCTTTTGTGAATCATACGCTACTGGTGCAATTCAATATCATTACATCGCCACTCAATACCTTGAAGAAATAAAAAGAAGCCCTTGCCTTTTCTCCGTGTTTTACGCATACTCATAAATGGAGAGGTGGCTGAGTGGTCGAAAGCGGCTTCCTGCTAAGAAGTTGTGGGGTCATAAGCTCCACCGAGGGTTCGAATCCCTTCCTCTCCGCCATTTATGGCTTTTTATGGAATCTGCTCGTCATGACCCTCCACTCAGATCTTCAAGCCCTGTTGAGTACGCAAGGGATGCAAGCCTTTCGGATGAAGTCTTTTTATGGCTTCTTTTTTCGTTGGGGACTCATCACCCTTACCCTTGTTTATACGTTGCTGCTGCTGCCGATTAAATTCACGGCGGATGCTTCCTTACACGCGGTTGATACGACCACGGTTTTAATGGGGATTCACTTTGCCATGTGGCATGACCAGCTTAGAGTGTATGACGATAAAGCATGGACCGGTAAACCAAGAAAAACGCCTAGAGCGATTGAAGACGCCGTGCATTACCTCCTAAAAACTGTTGAAGGGCAACCCGTGCCCTTAATGGCGCCGATGCCACTGCCACACTTCATTTCTTCAGGGGATGACGCCAAAACGATGGCCTGCGGGGGAACGGTCCATTGCTATAAAACGGTAATGGACAAACGACATTTCGGGGTTTTGGCGGTTGATACCCAAAACCAGCGTTTGATTTATGATGCGGATGGGGGCGTTCAATCGCTGTTTGAACACTGGGGCAAGAGCCTGAATGTCATGACACTCTTCCCCTTAAGAGACGACAAGCCCTTTGTTTTTCGTGTGGTGGAAGGTCGTTTACTTCAACCGATTGAAACGTCCAAGACCAATCGTTTAAAGGCAAGTCACTTATTGTATGGGGTCTTTCCTCTTTTTGAAAAGCACTTGCCTGCCCTTCCCGCGGATCAACCCTTGTTTTTGAAACCGTTTTAAATAGACTTACACCATTGAAACCTTTTTAAATGGTATTACAAGACGCCCGCCATTTCGATTATCACAAGACCTGATTCATCGGGTTGAACATCCATATGAAGCACTGTTTCAGGCGCGAAGCTCTGTTTTAAAATAGCGCTGGCCAGTGGATTTTCCACATACTGACGAATCACCCGCTGTAAAGGTCGGGCCCCATACACAGGGTCATACCCCCGTCGTGCCAGCCATTCTGTGGCGGCAGGAGTGAGTTCCAACGCAAGGTGTTGTGCAGCCAATCGTTCTTTGAGGTGTTTCATTTCTTTCTCCACAATGGCTTCCAACGTTTGAAGACTCAAGGGTTCGAAAATAATCGTGTCATCCAAACGATTCAGAAACTCAGGCTTAAAGAAGTGGCGCACTTCGCGCATGACGGCTTCTTTGACATCATTCCCCAAGACTTGACTGCTCGAGGCGTTGGCCAAACGTGCTTCAATTAACGCCCCTGCGCCTAAATTACTGGTCATTAAAATCAAGCAATTGGCAAAGCTTACGGTACGACCTTTAGAATCGGTTAAACGACCATCATCCAGCAATTGCAATAAGGTATTAAAGACGTCGGGGTGTGCCTTTTCCACTTCATCTAATAGTAAGACACTATACGGCTTCCGGCGCACCGCTTCGGTCAACTGGCCGCCTTCGTCGTGGCCAATATACCCTGGGGGAGAGCCCAGCATACGGCTCACTGTATGTTTTTCGGCGTACTCACTCATATCCAAACGAATCAGGGCACTTTCATCGTGAAACAGGAAGGTGGCAATGGCTTTCGCGACTTCGGTTTTCCCTACCCCTGTAGGGCCCAATAAAAGAAAACTTCCCATGGGCTTTTGAGGATCTTTCAAACCTGCACGGGCGCGTCGAATCGCGTCGGATAAAACGCTAATGGCATGCTCCTGACCCATGACCTGTTGTCGAATCGAGTCTTCAAAATTCAATAAGGTTTTGGCCTCTTCCGCTACCAAACGTGTTACAGGGACTCCCGTCCATTTGGCCACCACATCGGCAATGTCTTCCACTTCAATTTGTTCCTTCAACAAGGTATGCTCCAAAGTATTGCCTTGAGAACGCGTGTTGAGTTCGACCAATTGTTTCTGTAAAGCGGGTAATTCTCCGTATTTCAGCTCTGCCGCACGAGACAAATCGGCGCTTTGCTCTGCCCGTTCAATTTGAAAGCGACAGTCATTAATTGCTTCTTTAAGCTCTTTAATCTGTTGAAGATGCTCTTTTTCTTTCATCCATTGTGCTTGTAAGTCTTGCTGTTCTTGACGGAGTGTCATCAGACTTTCCTGCAAGTCTTGTAAACGTTTTTGAGACGCCAGATCTTCTTCTTTTTTGAGTGCTTCTTGTTCAATTTCTAGTTGACGCACCTGACGGTTCAGTACATCCAACTCATTAGGGAGGCTATCAATTTCCGTTCTTAAACAGCTTGCCGCTTCATCTATTAAATCAATGGCCTTGTCGGGTAAAAAACGGTCTTGAATGTAGCGTTTGGACAAGGTCACCGCGGCCACCAAGGCCGAATCCGTAATACGCACCCCGTGATGCAACTCATAACGTTCTTTTAAGCCTCGTAGAATGCTAATGGTGTCTTCCACGCTGGGTTCATCCACCCGAACGGGTTGAAAGCGACGTTCTAAGGCGGCATCTTTTTCAATGTATTTGCGATATTCTGTAATGGTGGTGGCCCCCACACAGCGGAGTTCACCACGAGCGAGCTTGGGTTTCAGGAGGTTGCTGGCATCCATAGCGCCTGACTCGCCTCCTCCTCCTGCACCAACCACGGTATGAAGTTCATCAATAAACAAAATCACTTGCCCTGCGGACTCTTCAACGGCTTTTAACACTTCTTTTAAGCGTTCTTCAAATTCGCCTCGATACTTAGCCCCCGCGAGGAGCATGCCCATATCCAAGGAAAAAATCTGCTTGTCTTTTAAGCCTTCAGGAACATCCCCTTTGGCAATGCGCTGAGCCAGCCCTTCAATAATCGCGGTTTTACCCACACCAGGTTCACCGATTAAAACAGGGTTATTCTTGGTGCGTCGGCTTAAGACTTGAATCACACGACGAATTTCTTCTTGTCGCCCAATAACGGGGTCAAGCTTGCCTGCTTTGGCGGCTTCACTTAGATTTTGTCCATACTTGTGCAAGGCACTATGTTCGCTGGTCGCATTTGTTTTTTTCTGAGTTTCGACGGCTTCTAAAAAGCCCAGTGCCGTCACCCCTGAACGGCGCAATAAGGTGGCGGCCAAGCCTCCTTCTTCTAAAATACCCAAAAACATATTTTCAGGCGTAATTTCCGTTTGCTGATCTTGACGCGCCAAGCGTAAAGCCGTTTTTTCTACTTGATTTAAACGATCGGTCACATAGAGATTTGATTCTACATTTTGATTTAAACGAGGTCGTCCTGCCAAATACTTCGCGAGTTCTGCAAGCACAACAGGGTAGTAGGCCCCAAGCTTTTCAATCACGGCTTGCTGCGTGGTGCGCCCTTCACCATGTTCTAATAAAGCCAATAAGACATGCTCTACATCCACTTCGCTATGGTGAAACTGCAGGGCCAGTTCATGACTTTTTTGTAAGATACGTTGAGCATCAGGACTAAAACGATTGAAATCAAACATGAGACGCAGGCTCCCTTTGGGCTATTTAATCTCGGCAACACATTAGCATTATACGTGTTTTTTGTGTCAGAAAGCGTCTCATTAATAAAAAATAAACCAATCAATAAAAGCCTGAATTAACGATAGGAATCGAGTTTGGCTTCGTTTAAATCCCAAGCCTCTTTCGGGGGAATCGGGATTTTATTCAATGGATTCACATTATGCACCATCCCGTAGTCACCTGAACGATCCTTCCAATAGGCCTGAAAGACTTCATGCCCCAAGCGACTCACCCACGTGTTGGCCGAAGGTTCGTCATAGACCGACAAAACAGCCCCGACCATACGGTCCGTAGGCAAGCGAAATTCTCCCTGCCATTGATGCACAATTTGATAGATACCATTGGCCCCACGGTCAAAGCGTTGAATGTCCACATCCACATACCCCATGGCCTCTGTGTTGAGACTGCCTGCTAACCATGATATCCATCGCTTTGCGCGGGTAGGGGGCTTATAAGGACGGGTAAAATCCAAGTCGCTTCGCAAGACTAAAATACGGTCCGCTCCCGTATACGCCAATTGAGACGACGCACACAATTCTTTATAGGTATGACATAAGGCGGTATTTAAGCCCTTCATGTCGGTAAGGGCAAAATTGGCTTTGTGATTAATTTTATCTAAAAACTGCTCGCGTTCTTTAAGCTTCCCCCCGAGGCGAAAGGCTTCATCCGCTTGTTGAGGAGAAATAAAGGACTGCTGGCCTCGTCCCTTCAGTGCTAAGGCTAAATCTCTTGTAATGAGTCCGCCGAGCAGGCTGCCCAAGTCTCCATAGGCTTTGGCTTTTTTCGCTTGAGGCTCCACGGCAAGTACCAAGGTGGCCTTTGGTCGCGTTTCTGGATTGGGAAGCATCAGAGGAGCCCCCTTCGCTAAAGTGGGAGACGGAGAAGACGAAGGCAGCACGGCCTGCGCCATTGCCGTTCCTAGCATGATGCACACAGTAACCCCTAGGCAGGCAAACACATATTTTTTCATCTGGTGGCTTCCTTCTCAATCTCCAGTGCCTCGCGACGGCACTTTGCGTTTCGCATTTGTTTCCTTTACCATAATGACACGATTTATGCCGTTTCCCCTTCACCTTTAGGAGTATACCCGATGATTGAACGTTATGCCTTGCCTGCTATGGCCCACTTATGGAGCCCTATCGCTAAATTTGACACTTGGCTTTTGGTTGAAATCGCGGTATTAGAGGCTCACGAACGTTTGGGGAATGTGCCTAAAGGCGTCACCGCGGAAGTGCAAAGCAAAGCCGCCTTTGATCTTCAACGCATCGATGAAATTGAAGCGGAAGTGCGTCATGATGTCATTGCGTTTCTCAGTAATGTGGCTGAATATGTGGGAGAATCGAGTCGTTTTATCCATTTGGGGATGACCTCTAGCGATTTAATTGACACCGCCTTAAATGTACAAATTCAGAAGGCTCGCCCTGTTTTAATGGAACGCCTACACACGCTCCAGCAAACGATTCTCAAGCGCGCTTGGGAACATCAATATACCGTGATGGTCGGGCGTAGTCATGGGATTCATGGTGAACCCATTACCTTTGGTGCTAAATTATTGGTTTGGGTGGATGAACTGGAACGTTCTATCGCTCGCTTAGATTCAGGTTTTGAAGAATGCCGTGTGGGAATGGTGTCAGGCGCAATGGGGACGTATGCGCACGCCAGTCCTGAGCTAGAAGCCTTAACCTGCGAAGCCTTAGGTCTGAATCCCGTTAAAGCATCGACCCAAGTCATTCAGCGGGACCGCTTGGCGAGCCTCTTCAATGCCTTTGCTTTGCTGGCGTCTTCACTTGAAAAAATGGCGATTGAAATACGGAATCTGCAACGTACCGATGTGTTGGAAGTGGAAGAGGCTTTTGCAAAAGGACAAAAAGGATCTTCAGCGATGCCTCACAAACGCAATCCTATTTCCAGTGAAAACATTACGGGTTTAGCAAGGCTAATTCGTTCTTACGCGATACCTTGTATGGAAAATGTGGCCTTGTGGCATGAACGAGACATTTCCCATTCCTCTGTTGAACGTATTGTACTGCCTGATGCTTTTATTGCCTTACATTACATGTTGAATCGCTTTAATACCGTCATGCAAGACTTGGTCGTCTTCCCTGAAAATATGAAGCGTAATATGAACATTTACGGTGGGGTTATTTTTAGTCAACGGGTATTGCTCGCCTTGATTGAGCAAGGCCTTAGCCGAGAATCTGCCTACGCCTTGGTTCAACGGCATGCCCATGCGGCGTGGAATGTAGAAGGCGGTCACTTTAAAGCCAGTCTTTTAGAAGATGAAACCTTAAGCACTTTAATCAGTTCAGAAGCGATTGAAGCCTGTTTTGACCCGACCCCGATGCTTCAACATATTGACCACCTATTTACGCGTTTTCCTTTAGTGGATTCCTGCCTAGCCTCCACGCTTTAGTCGGGTCGTCTTAATCTTAAAGCATCAAAATTGCAACACTGTTGCGTTTTTGGTGCTTTTTAGTTACCATAGCACGCATAGGTTCAAATTATAGTTATTCAAGTAACGAAATGAGGTTTATGATGACAGTAGTAAAAAAACTCCCCGTCACCGTGCTTTCTGGTTTTTTAGGAGCGGGGAAAACGACTTTAATGTCTCATATTCTAAATAATCGTCAAGGCTTAAAAGTGGCCTTGATTGTTAATGACATGAGTGAACTTAATATTGATGCCAAATTAGTGAAACAAAGCTCTGCCCATTTAAGTCAGCAAGAAGAAAAACTCATTGAAATGAGCAATGGTTGCATTTGTTGTACCTTGCGGGAAGATTTACTGCTGGAAGTCCGTCGTTTGGCCGAAGAAGGGCGCTTTGATTATCTTTTAATTGAAAGTTCAGGTATTTCTGAACCCTTGCCTGTGGCGGAAACTTTTACCTTTGAAGATGAAACGGGGTCTTCCTTAAGTGATGTCGCCACTTTAGACACGATGGTCACCGTGGTGGATGCCGTCCACTTGCCTCGTGATTTAGAGGGGGTCGATCTTTTAAATGATCGACAATTGGGCCTTAATGACGAAGATGACCGTGGCATTAGCGAATTATTGTTGGATCAAATTGAGTTTGCCAACGTGATTTTGCTCAACAAATGTGATGAAGTTTCTGCTCAAGAACTTCAACGCTTAAACGCTTTACTTCAAAAACTGAATCCCACGGCGAAGATTCATCAAACGGTTCGCGCTCAGGTGGACTTGACTCATGTCTTAAATACAGGTTTATTTGACATGGAAGAGGCGGCTCATAGTGCAGGCTGGTTGGCTGAACTAAGGGGCGAGCATACCCCAGAAACAGAAGCCTACGGCATTCAAAGCTTTATTTATAAGCGTCAGCGGGCGTTTCACCCTGAACGGTTACGCTCTTTTCTTGAAGAAGCCACCCCTGGCGTTATTCGATCCAAAGGCTTTGTGTGGATGGCCCATCAATGGGATTGGATGATTCAGTGGAGTCAAGCGGGTTCCTTATTGCAGGTCACGCCCGCAAGTCCATGGCTATGTTGCTTACCCGACGAGCAATGGGAACCTGAGGAAGGCATGAGTCGAGACGACGTGCGCGCGACATGGCATCCATCATGGGGAGACCGTATGCAGGAATTGGTGTTCATTGGCCGTGACATGAATGAATCCGCCCTTGTGTCTGCGTTGGATGCCTGCTTGATGACACCTGAAGAACTCAAAACGGAACTGCCGTATTACATCAAAACGCGCCCAAGCTTTTTTAGTTTTGATGCGATGATAGCGGATTTGGAAAACAGTGCCGTTCTTGTTTAGACAATGCATTTTTAAGATGTGATGAGTCGAAAAAATAAAGAATCCATTGAGATGTAATTCATCAGCTTGAAGGGATTCCTGTTTCGCGTATAATGTTTGAGGTAAAATCAATTCAGCTATTTTTTCAAAAGTCTGTGTACGCTTTCTTTTAAATACTTGAATACGACTAAATCACAAAGGATTATTTTTTATGATGGAACAGGAAACCCCTGAAATTACTAACCCTGAAGTGGAAAATGTGGAGACTTCAGCCCCTGAAGCAACCCTTGAAGAATTAAAAGCTTTAAATGAAGAATTGCATCTACAGTACCTGCGTTTAGCCGCGGACTTTGATAATTTTCGCAAACGTCGTTTAAGTGAAATGGAACAAAGCCGTAAGTATGGAGCAGAACATTTCTTAAGAAACTTTCTCCCTGTTTTGGATAATTTTGAACGGGCTAAAAAATCGATTACACCTGAAAGTGAAGCGGCCACGCTATACAAAACTCTAGAACTCATGCAACAACAGCTAGGGCAAGCCTTAGAAGAAACAGGCTTGAAGCGTTGTAATGTGATTGGTCAGATTTTTGACCCCGCCGTGCATGAAGCCGTCAGTCAATTGCCCCATGCGGATTACCCTGTGGACAGCATCATTGCGGAGCAACAAGCGGGCTATGTCTTGCATGACAGAGTCTTACGGCCTGCTCAAGTCATTGTCGCCACAGCCATCACGGATGATAACTAGGGCTTTCCTTTTGTCTTCTGTGCGTACTGTATTGTCTGAATCGAGAAAAGTGAGTCTATGTCTAATCGAGATTATTATGATATTTTAGGGGTGGGGCGTAATGCGGATGCCAAAGAAATTAAAAAAGCCTTCCGTTTAAAAGCCAAAGCGTTGCATCCTGATACCAGTAATGACCCCAATGCGGAAGCCCATTTTAAAGAACTCGGTGAAGCGTATAGTGTCTTGAGTGATGCTGAAAAACGTCGTATTTATGACACCTATGGTAAAGATGGACTCAACGGGGCAGGCAGCGGCTATGGCGGGGGTGATGGCACCAACTGGGACTTCATGAGCGATTTTGGTGACATTAGTGATATTTTTTCTGCCTTTTTCGGCGGAGGCGGCGGGGGCTTCGGTCGTGGCAGGCAAGCCGCCAGAGGTGAAGATCGTCGTAGTACTTTAGAACTGACTTTTATGGACGCGGTATTTGGTTGTAATAAAGAAATAAAAGTAAGCCGCTTCGACCATTGCACGACCTGTTCAGGAACAGGAGCAGCGCTAGGAAGTGCCCCCGAATTGTGCGGACATTGTGGTGGACACGGACAAGTCAGGCAATCTGCTCAAACCATGTTTGGAAATTTCACGCAAGTCATTACCTGTCCGTCTTGTCATGGGGCGGGTAAAATGATTAAAAATCCCTGTGCTCCCTGTCATGGACAAGGCATTGCGCCGAAAGAAGAAAATGTGTCCTTAGCGATTCCCGCAGGAGTCGATACAGGCACGCGTTTACGTGTTTCTGGAGGAGGAGACGCAGGCCCTAATGGATTACCCCCTGGCGATTTATACGTGATTATTCAAGTACAAGAAGACGAGCATTTTTTAAGAGATGGCTACGACGTGCTGATGAAAGTCCCTGTAGGCTATACCCAACTGGTTTTGGGAGACACGGTTAAAATTCCTTTGCTCAAGGGATTTTATGAACTTAAAATACCCGCAGGCACGGAAAACGGACATTTAATTACGCTAAAAGGCGAAGGCATTCCTGTTTTGAATCAGCCCCCACTACGGGGTAATTTATTGATTCGCTTAGACATTCAAATTCCTCGAAAAATACAGGGGGATGAAAAAGCCTTACTTCAGCAATTACATGACGTGCATCGGCAACGGATGACGGCTGAAAACTTAAAGCATGAAGAAGGTCACGCGTCTCCATTTTTCAGTAAGCTAAAAACGTTCTTGTCAGGGAAGTAAAATCAATTTGTTACAATTAGTTACAAATTAAGATTGAAAAATTTGCACCCAAAGGTTTAGTTTTTTAAGCGTTTGACTCATTATATAAAAAATAGCTATTGATTTTAAAGATATTTTTACGTCAAGGTGTCACACCTACAATAAGCCTCTTCGTGTTCTGCATCCACTATGTAGAGGATATTGTAAAAATACTCTAAAAAGAGTGTGTCAACTTTTAATTTGTTTGTTATACTTTATGTATGATTTGAACTTAAGGTTTTATTAACGATTCAGTCCTGTGTTTTATAATCTTGGTGAAATTCAGTTTAAACGTCTTACCTACTTCTTCACTCCATTATCCCCCTATGAAATATAGAAAGTTTAGATGTGGCCAAACATTCGGTTGCTTTACCTCCTTATCAAAGTGATTCCACCGCGACTCAGTATGTTCAACCCGACTGGATGCCTACTGCTTCTAAGCCAAAGTTAAAGGCGCGTCGTCGTTCGAGGCATTCGCAAGTGGTGGATTTACTTTTGGCTGAAGGGTCTTCTCTCCCTCTTTCCGTAGATGTATGGCCTGATGAAGCACCCCTTCGTAAGCGTCGTCCTCATCATTTTTCAAAAGTGGCGGTGCGTGTCGTTAAAATGGGAGTGGGCGCAAGCCTTCTGGCCATTATGGGACTTCAGACCCTTGTTAAGGCGTGGACAAAATCTGAAATTTGGGTTAAAAATGCGGTCGTTGCGGTTGCGTTGACCTTAGTTTCTGTTCATTTATTGGTGTCTTCTTTCGGTTTGCTTGGTAATGTATTGAATATTCATATGGAAATCCCTGTTTTGCAAGAGATTTATCAAGCACACCAAAATAAGAATACCCAATTGAAATCGCAAATTCATCGTATTCAAACAGGTGAAGATGCCGAGTTATTGGCTCGGGACTATTTGGATATGGTGCATCCTGACGAAGTCTTGCTTAAAATTCAAGCCCCCTCGTCTTTGATCCCTTAAAAGGTTCTCGCCTCAAGGACAAGAACCTTTCTAAATAAGGGTTTTACTTATGTGTCTTTATTGGTGGTTTTCTTGTTATTCGGTGCCACTGGTATTTTTAGTGTTGAAGGCTTTTTTGCTGTCGTTGCATTTGGAGTGTCTATTTTTGAATCGTCAGGCGTATTGTTTGCAACCGAATTAGATTTTGCCTGAATGTCTTCTAAGGTTTCTTGAAGTTTCTGTAGTTTTGCTTGAGTAGTGCTGGACTCTTGATTTGTTTTGGACGTATTTGAAGCATTGATGGAGGCCCTTAAGTCGGTTAGTTCCTTGGATAATTGAGTAACGGTACTGGCTGATGCATAAGTCACCGTTGGGGTAGTTTTAGCCCCTGTAATGATCGGGGGCTTGAACGCATCGATTGATTTTTGTAGATCGTCTAATTGTGTAAGAACGGCTTGATTTGATTCCGTCTTCGCCACGCTTGGGGGATTTTCTTCTAGAGGGGCACCTGTATTTTCTGCTGAAAGATTTTTAAAAACGCTTGGGTCTACGATAAAGATTGGATTGGTGTTACTAGAAGCATTGGATCCTAAGGGCCTTGAAGCATTCATCATGCCTGTTGGAAGTGAACCCGTCGCCGTAGTGCCTTGGGGTAAGGTACTTGAGATTTGATCCAAAAATGATGACAATCCCTCAAGCCCTAATCCATCAAGGGTGGTGCTGTTGGTCTTCCCGTCCCCTAGAGTAGAAGGATTGGGGTTGATGCCTACAATCGGAGCTGGTGTAACGAAGGGATTAGAACCCCCCGTTGCTGGATTAGTCATTCCTTGAAAAACACTACCAGCTCCTGACGTTGAAAGATTCGTGGATCGATTAAACGCCGCATTGGACAAAGCCAAGAGAGGGTCGGACGTCTCTGCCGTCGCTAAAGGACTCACGCTGGCTGATCTCATCGTATTTGCCGTAAAGGCGCTCGCAGGAAGAAGATTGGTGTTATTCACAGGGGTGGTAGCACCGACCAAACCTGAATTCATCATGGGGTTGCTAGTCCCTATGGCGGGTGAAGCAGAAATTGGTGAACCAGAAATTAAAGACAATAGGTTAGGATTAAGCATAATAAAATACCTCTTGGGGATTAATATAAACGGTAAAGGAGAAAAATGACTGAGGATAGAAAAGGAAAGCTTTTTAAAACTTCTTATTTATATAAAAACAATTTATAAAGCGTTTTGTGCTAGTGCCCACTTTTTTGTTTTTGAATAATCGAGCACGTAATCCTTTTTGATCTATACAATCTATTTTTTCAGGCGTAGAATAAAAGCTAAGCGAAGCCTGTTCACAAATAAAGGAGTTCCTTTGATGTCTCAAAGTAAAGATCTTAATATTGCCTTTTACAGCACCAAACCGTACGACATAGAAGCGTTTAATGCTTTGTGTCCTGAACATATTCATTTGGATTATTTGGAGGTTCACCTCACCGTCAAGACCGCTCGTTTGGCGGAGGGGCATCAGGCTATTTGTGCCTTTGTTAATGACACGATTGACGCAGACGTCTTAAAGGCCATTGCCACGCAAGGGGTTCAATATCTACTCATGCGTTGTGCGGGTTATAATAATGTGGATCTTTCCGCCGCCAAAGCCTTGGGGATTAGAGTCCTGAGAGTGCCTGCGTATTCTCCTTACGCGGTTGCGGAACATGCGTTGGCCTTATTAATGACACTGAACCGTAAAACATTTAGAGCTTTTAACCGCGTGCGAGAAGGTAACTTTTTGCTCGATGGTTTAGTGGGTTTTGATGTGCACGGTAAAACGGTGGGCATTGTGGGCACGGGGAAAATTGGTGAGATTTTTGCAGGCATTATGAAAGGTTTAGGTTGTCACCTTTTGGCGTATGACCCCTACCCCAATGAAGCGGTTAAAGCCATGGGAGCAAGCTATGTCAGCTTGGATGAACTCTTGGCACAAAGCGATATTATTAGTTTGCATTGCCCCCTGATGAGTGAGACGCATCACGTGATTAATTCGACGTCTGTTTCAAAAATGAAAAAAGGAGCCATGTTGATTAATACAAGTCGTGGGGGCTTAATTGAAACACAAGCCGTCATTGATGGCCTAAAATCAGGTCGCATCGGCGCCTTGGGCTTAGACGTGTACGAAGAAGAAGGCGACCTTTTCTTTGAAGATTTGTCTTGTGATGTTATTCAGGACGATATTTTCAGTCGCTTATTAACCTTCCCCAATGTATTGATTACGGGGCATCAGGCCTTTTTAACACAAGAAGCCTTACATAATATTGCCACGACGACCTTGGACAATATTCAAAAGGTTTTGGCAGGTGAACCTACACCCAATGAAGTTTTATAGCCTGAATACTTCATATTTCACAGTCAACATGACCCTTTGTAAATAGGGGCTTGGCTTCAAAATACCTTTGTGTTAACTTGAATATAGTCTTAATGAAGGCGTGAGCATTCATTATAAAATGAAAGGTTTTATGTTTTATGTCGAAAGACGTTCTTGAAATGGAAGGCACAATTTTAGAAGCCCTTCCCAATGCCATGTTTCGTGTTAAGCTTGAAAATGGAATCGAAATGTTGGCACACATTTCTGGGCGTATTCGCAAAAACTTTATTCGGATTTTGCCAGGTGATAAAGTCAAAGTGGAGTTGTCTCCTTATGATTTAACCCGTGGCCGTATTACCTATCGTATGAAGTAACGTTTTGTTATTTCACTAAACTCTATGGAAGGATTTCAAATATGAAAGTTCGTAGCTCTGTTAAGAAAATTTGTGACAAATGCAAAGTTATTCGTCGTCGTGGACGTGTGGCTGTAATTTGTGAAAACCCTAAGCACAAGCAACGCCAAGGGTAGTTTTCTTGCTTTAGATCCAAATATATGAAAGAACCTTTTTTTTAGACAAAATGGGTTCTTTTGTGTTAAACTGGCCTATGAAGTCACAAAAGTTTCAGGGTATTTTTACCTGATGCTCTTGTGACTTCAACCTATAAATGCTGAAGGCGACAAAATGGTTTGCTGACACTGAATTCATTAGGCGATAAAAGACGTATGATTCCCTTGACCTTATTAGACGGCCATACCTGTTGGATTAATCCTGACTATATTTTAATGTTGGAAGCCCGACCCGATACCCTCATCCGTTTAAGTAATGGAGAAAAATGGCTAGTCAAGGAAACTGTGGCAACGATTCAAGCGGCTTTTTTAGACTATAAGCGCCAATGTGTTCCTTCGTCTCACCATGTTTAGTTTCCTTAAAATAAATAAGGTCCACGTTATGTCTGAAATGAATCGTGAAGAAGATCACACCGCGCGAGAAGACGTCCAAGAACCTGAAAACCCAGATGTCCCTGAAATACGGGATCGTTCATGGATTCCCCTTTCTCAGCAAGTGGATTTAGCAGGGGATGCGTCTCGACCCTTTTCCCCCAAAGCCATTATGCATGAAGGCCCTGTGATTGTGCTGGACACGGAAACCACAGGCTTAGACCATAAAACAGAATCTTTGCTTGAAATAGGGGCGGTTCGCCTTGAAAATGGAGAAATTACCGCAACCTTTTCCACCTTGATTAAACCCGCGGTGCCGATTCGTCATTCGAGCTTTAAAATTCATGGTATTTCAGATGAAATGGTGGAAGAGGCGCCTTCGGTTGAAGAAGCCATTGTAGCCTTTGCAGATTTTATTGGGGATTTACCCTATGTCGCTCATAATGTGGTCTTTGATTACAGCTTTATTACCGAAGCGTATAAAAAGCATTTGGGCAAACGCTTTTTGAATCCTCGCATTTGTTCGCAAGAATTGTACTATTCGCTCTTTCCTGAAGAAAGTTCGCATGGACTGAGTTCGCTTGCGCGTAAGTTTGGATTTGAACCGCATGTGGCCCACCGTGCCTTAGACGACACCATGCAACTAGCACAGTTATATCCCCAATTACGTAAGCTTTACTTGCAGAAACATGCGTGGAAATACAGCCAACTCAACAATATTGATTATTTGCTCGAACGTTATTTACGCTTACAAAAAGCCCACCAAACCTTGCAGTCTGAAATGGCTGATTTGAAAGACGTGTTCAAGCTTTATTTCGCCGAAGGAGGCCACCCCATTCGCACCACAGGCGGGGAAATTTTAACCGCCAATTTAAAGCGAAACTACGACTATGATTCCAGTTCTTTGATGAAAACCATTGTGGAACATGACCTCTTGAAGCAGGTGAGTCGCGTGAATTTACGCTTGGTGGACAAGTTGATTATGCAAAAACCCAGTAAGTCCGTCATTAGTGATGATGTTCGGCAGGCCTTGATTTCCACGCGAAAAACCATTTCACAAAACTGGAGTATTGAACTAAAAAAGCCCCCACTTTAAGCAAGGGCTTTGTCTTATTTAAAGGCGTATTTTCAATACTGAGTATTTTACTTAATGTCCAGTAAGCCCCATCTTTTTTTGAGTCTGCCGAATATTAGTTATAAAGTCTTGGTGAGCTTTTTGGTCTATCGGTAGTAAGCCGTCCGCTCTTGGAAGATAGAATGTTTCGTAATCAGAAATACTTCTGTTTAAAGCATCCCATGCATTTATAAACTCATTCGGTAACGAATCACTTGCTTTGAATTGCTGGCTCAAAGCTTCTATACTCTTTAATTCTGCCTCAATGGCTTCTTTTTTTATAGAGAGCAGAGTTCTTGTGCTGAGAACATCTGTTCCTACACGGTCAGTCGATGAAGGACTAGGGTAAGCACGTGACGCCGAGGGGGGGGGCAAAATGCAGTTTCATCTGTAATCTCCTTAAGGAATTTATGATCATAAAAAACAGTAAGCAACAAAGCAAGGCTTCTTAGGAGCATCAAGTTCCCTAAATAGACTTTTGTGTGGGTCACGCCCAAATGGTTACAATTTGTTAGATTTAGAGAAATAAAATCTCTACACTTCTTTTAAACGCAGGGCGAAGCCTTGTCTGTAAAGCAGGTCTTTGCTATTATATAAGTAGTAATTTTTATCTCTTGTATTCAAGGAGCTTCAACGTATGATGCTGCAAAAACGCGTGTTGGTCTTGTCGTTCGTGGTGTTATTTTTTCTCTCTCTCGTCCCTGCTTTTTCTATGTTGACGGAAGACTTTGTGGCTCAGTCTTGGGTCGGGCGCTCTAAAGATGAGTTATTGTCGAGCTGGGGGCCTCCTTCTCAGTATTTAAAGCCTTCAGATGAAAAAAGTTTTTGGATCACCTATTCAAAAACGGACCGTATCTGGGTGAGTGGTTCTTATGCCAATACCTATGTGCCTGATTATAATAACCCTAACCGTAGTCGTGTGACGCGTTCTTATTACACGCCGGGCTATTGGCAGAGCATCAATTGTGATGTGTCTTTTACCGTGGATGCTCAAAATACGCTCATCACACAAGTCCGACATTCAGGTTCGAGTTGTGACCGTTTATTATTAACGCCATCTTACATTTCAGAAAAAGGCTTAGAAGATCTTAAAAATCAGTTCAGCACGGTGGACCCCTTTCAAAGTAAGTCCACTCGCAAAGGGCTTCGTATTGAAAAGATTCGTAAAGACACGGCCGCGTACCAAATAGGCATTAAAGAAGGCGATTACCTAGACCTGCAGAAAACGACGTCTCCTCAAGGTCTACAAGAAGTGGTGGTTCGACGAAAAAAAGGGGCATTTTCCTCTGACTATGAAACGCTTACCTTTTGGGTGCCGCCGAGTACGTATTCAAAAGCTTATGAACTCTTGGATAAAAGACAGCGAAAAATTTTTAAGGTGACTCACTAAGTTTGGCAGGCTTTTGGGCTTTCTTTACAAATTTTAGGTCGAAACGCTGAACGTGGTGCCAGTAGCAAATGCTGCTTCCACGCATTGGACATTTCGGCGGGATCGTCCAACGCTTGATAAAACAAACCCAGTAGAAACCAAGCCTCCGCATGAACAGGGTTATAGGCAAGGTAGTCTAGCAAGGTGTGCAAACGTTCAGGCGTATGGGTATCGGATTGATAGAGTTTGACTAAATTTTGATAATACACCAGATTGGTTGGGTGTAAGCGTAGGGCGCTTTGAAAACTAGCCGCGGCTAAAGCGGGTTGCTCCATGGCCCAATAGGTCAGACCTAAACCATTATACCAAGTCGCCGTCATCGTGCCCACAGGCGTATATTCAATGGCTTGACTAAAAGCGTCATACGCATGGAGATAATCCCCCGCTTGAAGAAATGCGTGACCTTTTTGGCCTTCTTCCTGAGCGAGACTCGCATACCATTGAGGCGAAAGCTTGGTATAGGCCTGAAATTCCAGCCTAGTGGAATTCTCGACTAGCGAAAAAATTATCGCCCAAAAAACAAGCCCGTATTTAAGCGGTTGTTTAGGAGAAAAAAAGCATCGCTTAAGCATGATAAGCATCGTGGTGCTCCGCAAAGCGAAGTGGGCTTGCCTCCCCCAGGTGAGCCAAGCCTCGCTTTAAATGTAGACAAGATGAACAATGCCCACAGTGAAGTGCTCCATTGCCGTAACAGCTCCAAATCAAGTTCAAGGGGGCCTGTAAACGGACCCCACGTCGTACAATATCTGTTTTTCTTAAATCCCCAACAGGTGCCCAGACTTTAATGCCTTTTAGCGTCGAACGTTTAAAACATTGATTTAAAAGATGCCAAAATTCTTCCCCATTGTCAGGGAATCCCGCATCGGCTTCGTCTAAATTGGCACCAAAGGCAATGGCATTCGCCCCGATACTTTCAGCAATGCTCGCGGCAATGTTGAGCATGACCCCATTTCGATTGGGCACCCATACATCTGTTAAATGAGTCGCAATCCCTTTAAATTCAGGGCTATAGCCTTCAGGGACTAAGGCTTTTAACCAATCCAACTTAATGGTTTGTAGGGGTAAGTGATAGTGGGCGCTAATTTGCCGAACGGCCTGTTGTTCCTTAACCCATGAACGTTGGCCATAATCAAAGGCAATACAACGTAAGACTTCTTTGGTGGGGTCATTCATCACGGTTGCCAAAGAAACAGTAGAATCTAAACCACCAGACAATAATACCAAAACGGGTTCTTTGGGCATATGCTTCGCCTCACTTTACAACGCGTCAAACAGGCTTGAATATTTTAACACTAGCATAAATATCGACGAGAAGAAAGAGCCTTACACAACGGGCTCCGTCAGTTCTTCTTCTTTTGTTTCTGCATTTTCTACTGCATTACGTTCTTGTTTTTTTAGAATCAAACGCGCTTGGTTCGCACTGGCACGAATGTCACTAGGTAACTTGGTTTTACTTAGTTTCCGTAAGGTGCTTTTGGCGTCGCTATTTTGATTTCGTATGCCAAAGGCAATGGCACAGTTGTAAAGCACGGCTTCCTGTCCTTTATCATACAAAGTAGATGCTTTAATAAAATGTTTTAGAACGGCTTCTTGATCGTCCACTTCTAACATAGTACCCAAAACGGCAAGTGTATTTAAATATTCTGGGTTTTCAGGGTCTTGTTTTACGGCTTCTTCTGCATAGGTATAGGCTTCTTCTAAACGACCTGCATCCACTTCAAGGAGGGCTTTTACATGAATGGCATCCACAGGGGGAACGGGTAAGGCCAACGCCTCTTCCACATAAAATCGAGCGTTACCCAATCGGTTTAATTGTATACATATAATGCTCAACTGTGCCAATAAATCTGAATTGCCTGGCAACATTTCCAAACCTTGTTGATACACTTCATAAGCCGTCTGCCATTCTTCTAATGCTTCATAGGCCAATCCCAAATAATAGTAAATATCCGCATCCGGATTAGAACTATATTGTATGGTTTTAACCCAGTGCTCAATGGCTAAGGCATAATGTTCTTCTTGATATTCTAAAACACCCAAGTGATATAGGCATAAAGGATCTTCTGTGTTTTGAAGCAAGGCGATGTATAAGGCATCTTTCGCCAGTCCTAAATGTTCCAAATCCAAATTAATGACGCCAATGGTATAGGTAATAGCGGAAAAGCTAGGGTCTAATTTGAAGGCTTGTTCTAGTAAAAACAAGGCAGGTTTATATTGCTCTCGTTGATAAAAGCCCCATGCAAAATGGTATAACATGCGTGCTATTTTAAGGGGCCCTAAAAACAACCAAAGCCCTAGTCCAGAAGCCAATATGCCACCTACGAGTAAAGCAACGAGTAAAAGAGGGGAAGAAAAAGGATTCGGCATAAATAAAACTCCTATTGAATGACCAAGTGGGTCCTAGGATGTTTCGGCCGGCGCCTATTTTTTTTATACGACGTCCCTTATCTGTAGGACTAGGGATGAATGGTGACTCGTGAACGGCCTCTCAAGGTCAGTCGTTCCGTCTGGGCATCGTAGTCCGCAAAAGCTGAGCT
Organism: Vampirovibrio sp.; assembly: GCA_050916035.1. Lineage (GTDB taxonomy): Bacteria > Cyanobacteriota > Vampirovibrionia > Vampirovibrionales > JAJTHC01 > JAJTHC01. The sequence continues at coordinate 1,037,425 of CP050876.1, forward strand.
TAGGGTTAAAACCGTGCGCTCTTTCTGTTGATTTCCCTTGGCTTCTAAGCGTCCTTGCACATTTCGCATCATCAAACGACGCTGTGTCGCATCTTCATAAATACCCGCTTTCCCTTTGATATACCAAGTATTTTCACCCACTGTACTTAAGACCAGTTCAAGATGTTCCGCATAGGTCAGGGTACTGTTTTTTGCTTTGATTTGCGCTAAATAGCGTTGCCATTTTTGAACACTAGACCTTAATAAAGGGGAGACACTTTCTAGAGGCTGAATCATTTCTCGATCCACAGGGGAAGGGGCCACTTGCTTTTCAGGAGGAGCTTGGAAGTAATAAAACAGACCAGTCCCCAAGGCCACGCTTAAAAAGAGCATCCAAAAAAGGGTATACTTTTTATTGATTTGCTTTAAGAATTTAAGCACGACAGCAGATTCCTTTATTGATTTGACTAGCATATCACAAATCCCCCTAAGAATTGATCTTTCAAGACAAAGCCTAAGCCCGAAGCGCTTTATTTCTATACTGAATGTATGTATCTGGGGGATATAGAGTTCCACCCCTTCAATTTGCTTAAGGAGTATGGAGTTCATGATTTCCAAAGAACGCTTGTATGATTCTTCTCTGCATATTACCAATTTAGAAGAAGTCCCTGGTATGAAAGTAAAACATCATTACGGTTTGGTGTCGGGTTCGGTGGTTCGTTCACGAAATATTTTTTCAGATTGGGCGGCGGGCTTTCAAAGTATTATTGGCGGGGAATTGGGCATGTACACCAAACTGCTGAATAAAACCCGTAATGACGCCCTTCAACGCATGATTGCGCAGGCGGAATTTATGGGGGCCAATGCCGTGACCAATATACGCTTTTCAACGTCTTCCGTTGCGGCAGGGGCGGCGGAGATTTACGTGTATGGCACCGCTGTTTTTGTAGAAAAAAACCTCTAATTAGGGAACATCTTCAATCATGGATGATTTATTATTTACGTATTTACAAAATCAGGAATTTATTCTCACCGTTGTTTTGTTGATACTAGGTTTTGTGGTGGGCAATTTTTTTGAAAAACGGCACATGAAGTCCATCAAAGTACGTGAAAAATTCTTCTTTAAAATGCCCGCGGTGACGATGAGACTCAAAAAAATATTGCCTGAACCGTATTGGGGACAAATTGAATCGACTCGCTTGGTGGTGGGAACCGTGGTGATTTCTCCTGACTATTTCCGCCATGTTTTAGGCGGCATTATTAACATTCTTGGTGGGCAAATCGGTTCCTACGAATCGGTTTTAGACCGAGCACGTCGAGAAGCCATTCTACGGATGAAAGAAACGGCTCCCATGGCGGATATCATCGTTAACACGCATTTAGCGATGGATGAACTTGACCCCATCATCCCTAATTTACCGATTCGTCCCCTTGCCTTATATGCCTACGGTACGGCCGTTCGACTTAAAAAATCGTCCGACTTGGAAACGGTAGGGCGCTTTAAAAGTATTGTAGAAGTGAGTTAATGCTCCATGAATTCACAACACCCTCAAAGACCGATTCCACACAATCAAACGTATGTTGAAATCCCAGATTCCATCAACATCAGTCCAGAAAATCATTTGTTCGCGTTTTTAAAATATACGGTGGGGACTATTTTTGGGGTTTTGGCTTTTTTCTGGGTGTTTACATCAGGGATTGCCTCTTTGGTGCCTTACCTTCCACCGTCTTCTGAAAAATGGCTGGCGCCTATTGGAGCATCCTATATTAAAAGCTTAAGAGAGAAAAAAGAGATTCAAGAGTCTAGCACCTATACCGCCTTATTGTCAGATTTAATGCGCTATGTGTCCCCCCCTCCACAAAATGCCATGCACGTCTACGAAGGGTTGGGAGATACCTTAAATGCCTATGCCTTACCTGGCGGACATATTGTTTTATATCAAAAATTGATGGGGCAACTGAATGATGAGGACGCCAAACGCTTTGTCTTGGCCCATGAAATGGGGCATGTGTATCATCGGCATAGCTTGCAAGCTATGGGAGAAAAAGTCATTTTTGGACTTTTGATTTTACCCGCAAGCGTTATTTTGCCTCAAGCAACGGGGCAATTGTCGAGCCTTTTAAATGTGTCTTCGATGCAATATAGTCAATCCAAAGAACTGGAAGCCGATCGTTATGCCGTGGCTTTATTGAGCAAGGCACGTTATAATCCACGGGCAGGGATTAAAGTCTTTCAATTACTAGAAGCAGCTAATAAGGACAATAAATCGGAGGTCCCTGACTTTTTAAAAACACACCCGCCTGATGCCGCTCGTATCGCACAGATTGAAGCACTCACACAGCGACGGTGAAGCCAATATATTTTTAGCCGATTCGTTGTAGTTCTGTTTTACAATGTTGAATAGCTTCTGCAGCTTGGTCTTTATAGGGCGCTTCTAGCTGAGGGGTCACTTTATTTAAAAATACCAGTGCCTTTTGCATATCCGTTTTATAGCTCACATTGCTACGGCCCTTCAGTTCAGCGCGTTTAATCATGAAAATCGCTAAATGATACACATTTAAAGGATTCGGGTCATTCATGGTAATCACTTTTTCATACAGATTCGCGGCTTTTTCATATTGGTTTAAATTTGCATAGCATAAAGACGCAATAATAATGGCTTCTTTATGCTTAGGATTCTTGGCCAAAAGCGGTGCGAGTTTCGTTAACGCTTCGGTATATCTTTTATTTTGAAACAGTAATTGAGCGGTGAGTAAAATTTTAGCGTCTTCTCGTGACTGGGCTACAGAAGTGGAGGCATCATTGGTGTAGGTGGGGGTGGTCTGGTAGAGCCGTTTTAAGGTAGCGATGTCTTTAGCGGTGAGCCCTTTTTGTTCACCGGTCACCTGCCAATACATTAAATCTTCCGCATAAGGGCTATGACCCTGAATTCCTAAAACATGGCCAAATTCATGCGTAATCGTATGGTATAAAATATCTTGAGGTAATACTTGTCCATTCGGTAAATGGGTGGCCAAGACTAAATCTGCCAAAACCAGCTTTCCCCCAATAATGACGCTAGGACTCTCCCCAATACGGCTATGTTCTAAGGTGTGCTTCCACTTGACCCGAATGTCGGAGCTTTGCTCCGTTTTCACCACCACAAACTGAAGTCGTGGATCCGCCTTTCGCCATTCATTAAACCCGTTTAAAAGAAAGCTTTGATAGGCAGGTAAGCGTTGTTTAAAATCAGCAGGGGGGTCCTGAATGTACACCTTCAAGGGCATACGCGCTAAATTCCAATGCACGACATTTTGAGGAGTAATGGCGTACTCATAGTAATCTTTTTGAGTCATGCTGGTCGTTTTCAATTGACTCGCAGAGGCCTTCCAACTTTGCATGGCCGTGCTTTGGGAGACTAAATCTAGTGCTTTTTGAGCTTTAATGGCCAAGGGATGATCTTCGGGTATTTTTGTCAATACCAGTTGTAATCGTTTTTGAGACTCCTTGACCTTGCCTTGTTTGGCTTCAATTAACGCAAGCGTGATATGACCCCTCATTTGTTCATCCAATGTATTACTTTGTTCAATGGCGTCTTTCGCCAGTTGTGCAGCGGTTGAAATTTGACCCGACTGTAGGTAAGCAGCCGCTCGCCTAGACAATTCTTCGGCCTGTGTACCCGCCAAAGCATAGGGGCCAACGCAAAGTAAAATTATTAAACCTATAAGCCCTGTCCTTTGACGCAAACGACATAAAAAATCAAAAGACATGCAAAACTCCTTCCGCTTCGGCTTTCTACTCAGAAATAAAGTAAACGTCGTTTTAGACTTCGGAAGGGAGGAGCAATTGCTTTATTTTTTGTTACATCGCGTGATATTTCTGTTGTGAAAGGGCTTTTTTACAGAGAACCCGCATTTTTTTTCCTTGATTTTACTTTATGCCTATGACACACTATTCTTTGATTTAGGTGTCTCTAGTACAAGTTGCTCTATTTTGGCGATTCAAGCTGAATATGAAGGATAAAATGCGTCTTATGACTTTGATAACGACTGGGCTTTTTTCACACTTTCGACGACGAAGTACACCTGCACAGTATTGCTAAGGTGACAATGACTCATTCGACTTACAGAATGACACCCGTTTTAAAGAATCGGCTTTTTTACACGTTGCAATAGGTTGTGCAGGTTTTTACTCAGGCGATCTTGCCTGTGCTTGTCATACCGTATTGTTTTAAGGACATTTCTATTCATGGGTTCGCTGTCTTCTTTATTTTTTAATCCTGCTGTTGTCGGCTCACTCCATGCCTTGAGTGAAGAAGGGGCGGCGAGTCTTTTGGTACGGGATGGACTGCAAAATTACGGGATTGTGGATGAATCTAAGAAAGAAGACCCCAATCTCGGTAAAGAAATCAGCCTCATCATGTGGGGGTCTTGGTTGATCTGGGGGGGAGGAAGCTTCCTACTAAAACGCATTTATTTCAATGTACTGAAGCCCTTACTTCCCATGGCAGAAAAAGCCAATAGTAATATTATGGAAACGAGCCAAGGTCATCAGCAGTTGACCCAAGAAAAAGCCCTTAACTATGCGAAAGTACTCGAACAACGCTTTGCGGGGAAAGAGAAATCACTTCAGCATGAGGCGCATCAGTTGGCACAGCAATACCGACAATTGGCACAAAAAAACACAAAAACCTTCATGCATCAAATGAACCTCGCTAAATTTGGAGGCCTTCTATTCGCAGGATGCATCCCCGCTTTTTTAACAGGTTTGGTACTTCCTAAAATTGCCCAAGAACGTTCCAAGCGAAAATTAGGGCGAGAAGCGACGCTTAATGCTTCAGAAAACACCGTAGCCCCTCAACAAAGACTCGTCGTACAGGAAGAATCTCCTAGAAAAGCCTTAAGTGAACAATGGAAAGACGCCCAAATCCTTCCTTATTATACCGATGCCGAAGCCAACGACTTACGACAAGGACAAAACACGACGGAAGCCACAGAACCGACTGAAGCGAGTAGCCCCCCCTCCAGTAAACCTCGAAGTGCCTTTGCCAAGGTCGTCAATTATTTTAATGAAAACCCCAATATGACCAACTTGGTCTTGGTGGACAGCGCCGTAACAGCGAGTCGGGTTTTAACCGCGGAAGACAATAACGACAAAATTCGATGGGCGACTTACGAAGCGATTTTCTTGTATATGATGTACCTTGGTTCAGGACAAGTGCGGGATATGATTCAAAGCGGTACCATGGAATTACCCTGCTTTCGTGAACAGGCACAACTTAAAAAGTTAAATTTCAATACTTTGTCGATTTTAAATCATCATCTGAAATCTGAAAAAAATCCTCAACAACTCAAGCATGCTTTGGATTCTTCCTTCAAGGCCTTTGGTATTACGCCTGAACAGTTAAAAAATATAAAAGACGCCTTTGAAACATATACCGTGCATCATCACCTTTTAAATGTCAGTGAAAAAGAGGAGGCTTCCAAAAAACTGAGCCACGTTATGGAACCGGTGGTCATACAAATCAAGGAGGCTTTACAAAATTCAACAACGCCTTACCAACGTCATGACAACGTTTTGGTTGATTTACTAATGAGTGAAGGGGTGATGCCGGTTCATACGGAAAACTGGTGGAATGCGTTGCGTCATGGACGCTTCTTTAATCCTAAAGTGTTGGGGATGGATATTTCCCAGAGCATGCCTGCGTTTGATGATGGTCACGGTGAAAAAGGGGTGGCCAATTTAATTTATCGTTTGTCTCAATCCAGCCAAGTGAGTCTACAAGAGATGAAGCATCGGATTAAAGCGGCTTATATCGGGCATAGCGTGGGGATTTTCGCCAGTTTAGCCGCAGGCTTTATTGTCATGGGCCGTTTATCTCCCTTGATTCAAAGTTGGTTGTCTGAAAAAGTCACAGGGCAAGATTTACCCGATCGTTTAAATATTAAAAATTATAAGGCGGAGGCTCACAAATATAAGCCTACCTTATTAGACGCCCATGTTTAAAGAAGCTTAATTCTAATAGACATACCCTTCAAGGGTATAAGGTAGCGCAAGGGGAGTCGTAAATTGCTCAGGATTGTCTTGCCATTGACGACAAAGATGCCATGCGATCATAAAGCTATCCAAAGCGTCTCCACCTGCTTGAGTCAATAGAGTGTCACGTTGCTCGGCATTCACTACCACAGGAAAAATATCCTGTAAGGCCTCTAAAATAAAGGCCTTCGCCGTTTGATGAGAGGCGTCTTTACCCTTATAAGGTGAAACCGAAAGATTTAAGCCGTTTAAAATACTCCGAGGACAAGATTCTAAGACCCAGGGCTTATGAAGCAGTGGAGCTTGCATAGGTAAGACACTCCCTTTTTGCGCCATGACAAAAGGACGTAACACGTCATGCAAGACGGTAAAGGTTTGCCTGTAATGTCTTAAATTATATGGAGAAAACGGCGTTTTAGCCTCTTGGTCGGTTTGTCGTTTAAGTTCCTTCCCTAAAGGGCTTGCGTTTTGGCAGGCTAGACGAAAGGCCTCTGGAGTGGGGTTTATATTCGGGAAGTCTTCTAGCCATGCCTGCCAAGTCTTATACGGTTGTAAGGCGAGGGGAATCCCAAAAGACGCGTCAATACCAATTAAGGCATCCGCGTGTTGAAGCAAGCATTCAAATAATTTTAATGCAGGGTGTGTACTGAGGCCTTTTGCCGTCATTTGCATTTTAAGGGACGCAAGACTATGCAAGCACCATTGTCCGTCTCGTTCAAGAATGTGAGACAACCACGTCTGGTTTGCCATCTGTCGACCCGTGGCCAAATCAATCCCCAGGAAGTGTCGACGCGCCGACAGAGACGATAACATCGGCTTAGGCATGCACATTCGCCAATGCGGAGTTTAAGCGCAAGGCAATGCGCGTTTTCCCTAAAAGACTAAGCGTCGTGGCCAAATCAGCCCCTTGAACCCGCCCTGTTAAGGCCGCTCTCAGGGTCCACATCACCGTTTTGGTTTTATGTTCACTGGCGAGGGTTTTGGTCAAGTATTTAATACTGGCTTGTGCTTCTTCTAAAGTGTCAACTTTTAAATCAGGGAGCCACTGCGACTGCATAAGGACGAGCAACTGCTGAGCGGTTTCATTCGCCAAAACCTCTTCCACGATTTGGGGGTTTCGCTCCACATCGTCTCCAAAAAAGTAGGACCAATCTCGCCGAACATCACTCAGGGTGACCAAGGGTTCTTTGGTAATTTGAACCAATTGAATCAGTTCAGCTTGCGTATAGCGAGTTAAATCGTAATCCGTCAAAAAAGGCTTGAGTCGCTCTAAAAGAACGTCATCAGGCAAATGACGAATATATTGACCGTTCATCCAATTCAATTTTTCACGATCAAAAATAGCACCGCTATGCCCAATACGCTCCACGCTAAAGAGTTCCACCATGCGACTTAAGGTCATGATTTCTTCTTCATGCGGGGCGGACCACCCCAATAAGGCCAAGAAGTTGACAAAGGCTTCGGGCAGGTAGCCTTCTTCATTCATAAAGCTATCCACGGCGGTGGCCCCATGACGCTTAGATAGTTTCGAACGGTCCAGGGCAAGAATCATACCCAAGTGGGCAAAAGCAGGCGGTGCCCACCCCAAGGCTTGATAAATCAATAATTGTTTAGGGGTATTGGGCAAGTGGTCTTCCCCACGCATGACATGGGTAATGGCCATCAGGTGATCATCTACCACGCAGGCAAAATTGAAGGCCGCACCTCCATCCGATTTAAGAATCACAAAATCCCCGAGTAAACTCGCATCAAAATCAACGGCACCTCTCACTAAGTCTTCAACCGTGACGACATCCTGATCCCGAGGAATACGAAAACGTAAAGAGGGTTTTGTCTCGGGCGCGGCGTTTGCTTTTTGAGCTTCAGGGCTTAAATCATTACGGTAAATAAAAGGCTTTTTTTTGGCGGTGGCTTTGGCACGCAAGGCATCCAGCGTTTCAGGAGAGGTATAATCCCAATAGGCCAGCCCTTTTTTAATTAAGGTCTCCGCATATTGCGTGTACAAATCTTCGCGTTCACTTTGGACGTAAGGGGCGTAGGGACCGCCGACATCAGGGCCTTCTTCCCACTGTAAACCCAAAGCTTTTAAGCCATCAAAAATATTTTGCGTATAATGCGCTTCGGAACGTAATTTGTCGGTGTCTTCTACTCTTAAAATAAAGGTGCCGTTAAAATGTTGAGCAAATAAGTAGTTAAACAAGGCGGTACGAGCCGTCCCCACATGTAAATTTCCTGTAGGACTAGGCGCTAAACGAACACGAACAGGGGGATTCGACATAGGGGGGATTCCTCAACACGTTAAGCCCCCTGAACAATAGGGGCATTCTTTTGACGAGACCCATTATAATACAAAAAAGAAGGAACAGGGATTATTAGGTGTTTTGAGGGAACATTAAACGCTTTAAATCATACCCCTTATAAGGCAAGTAGGGACTTTGATACGCAATATTCAGCAGGGGTAAATCCACCAAAGGCACGCGATTGAGTCGGTCAAAAGGCTGATAAGGATCCACCACCCACCCTTGAAAGCGAGCATCCTGCCTTGCGGAAGCCATAGGGACGCTCCACGGTGGTGAAGGCGGGGGAGGCAGAACAAGAGGGTTCAAGAAAGAGGGGCGAGAGAGAGACATAAGACGAGTTCCCTTCCATTTTAGGCAGCATGGCCGACTTTGACGAAGTCCCAACCATTAAATTCTATCATGGATAAGCATGAATCCCTCCGATTAAGAGGCTTGAGGCTTTGCTTTCCCCTGCATGCCTAAGATATAGAGAAACGCCGCTTCTTCTGGACTCAAAACCCGAGCGGTGGAGACAGGGGCTGTTCCCCGCGTAGGCAAGGACGAAGGAGCCGACGCTGTGGCTAAGGTATACAGTAGTGCCGCTTCTTGTGGGGCAATGTCTTTCGCTTTTTTATGCCCTGCTAAACGATACGCTTCTTCCAATTGCGTTGGACTGGGGGCTTTTAATTTGGCTTTTTTAAGCGCGTTAGGGTATTTTGCAATCAGGGCCAAGTCTTCTTTTTTGAGCGATTCAAACTCGCGGTCTTGAATACTTTTAACCGCATCTACGGCTTTTTGGCCTTCTTCTTGGGTCATTAAATACTGGGGCTTGCCAATGGTTTTATCTTGTATTTTTTCAAGGACTTTACGCAAGGCATCCCCCGTTACAAATTGTCCACCAATACCGATAATCCCCCCTGCCCCCGTCATCCAATGGGGGCCAATGGGAACAATGGCCAAGGGTAATAAGGCCAACTTAGCCAAAATATTAGGGGCTGCAATAAATCCAAACCCCGCGATCATCGCCCCAGGCACGCGAACACTGGTTAAATAATGAGATCCTAAAATTTTAGCCAAGCGATTCCCACGATTTAAAAACATAAAGAGCTGTTGAGCAGCGACCATAGGAACCGTACAGGCCACAAAGGCTCGTAAGAAAGACTTAGTTTGTTCACCCAAGCGATTTTTCTTTTCTATAGGCTTTGCGGCGTTTTGAGACGGCGCTACATGATTTGAAATGCCCTTTTCAGGCGTGTTGATAACCGCTTCTGTCGAAGGTTTCCCTGCGGTCATAAAAGCCGCCCACCCCGCACTAAAGGCTTGTACCGCACCGATAAAAAAGCCTAAGCGCATGGGGTTACTTAAAAAGACTTTGGCAAAACTTTTACCGTATTTGGCCACCGCATGGCTTGCATCTTGCTTGAGCGTGCCAGACATTCCAATGGCGCAACGCTCTAACACTTCCCCTGGGGTTTCATGAATATTAAACTTCGCCATATCAATCATCCCATGCCACGCAGAGGCGAGTCCCCGCCCTAAACCTTTCACGCCCCATGCGTTGGACAGAGATTCTTGGCTGTGAATAAACTGTTCATGTTCGACTACATTTTGCATTAAACGCTTCAAGGAACGTGGCATCACTTCATGTAGCGATTTAAAATCTTTGACCGTTAATCGGGCATGATCCGTAAAGTGTTTATTGAGTTTAAAGAAGTCGGCGTTAGACTTAACCTTTCCTAAGTGTCCTAAGTGTTCCTCTACGGCTTTAGGCCCCAATAAAGCCTCCCAATGACCACGATTGTCCGTAATTTCCTTTAAGGCCTGTTCACGTAAGGTGTCGTAACCCTGTTCTGACGTGCTAAGTTTAGAAATTAGACGACTAAACGGCACAGGATACTTCTTCGCCCAATTGCCCACTTCTTGCAAGCGATAGACAGATTTTTCTAGATCCTTCACCATGGTGGGATTCGTCGCCAATTCTTCCGCCGTGAGGGCTTTGCCTGTCGTGGCATTGATTCGCCAAGGCTGAGTATTCCAACCCGTAAAGAATTGGAATTGGTCGCATAAGGATTTATGAATTTCTTTGAGATACGTATGCTTCACGGCAGGAGCATTCAATTCCGTGGCATAGTCAATACCTGCTTTATGTATCGCATGCTGAGCAGGATGCCCGTCTTCCATGGTATCTAAGAGATAGCCGATGCGATGAGGTTGTTGTTTGGCAAAGGTTTCAAAATCGCGAATAAGAGGAGTGGCTCCTTCTTTGGCACGAAAGAATCCATGCCCTTGCGACACATCTCGAAAGCCTTCCCGTAAAGCCTGATACTGCCCTTCTGCTTGGTGTAAGGCCTGACTAATTTTCGTATGGGCGTCGCTGCCTTCCGCATGGGTCAATAAGTCGGCCTTCAATTGAAGCACCTTTTTTTCGCCATTTTCCAAGGCTTGCCATTGGGCTTTAAAAACGCCCTCAAAAGCGGGTTTCAATCGGGGTTCTTGTACATAATCTGTTACATTATTCTTTAAGAAGGGGTCCATGACTTCCCGTGCCACCAGCTTCATTTGCTCAGGGGTCAAATATTTTTCATAATTCCCCGTTTGCGTGGTTTCTTTAAGCACGTTTGCCACTTGTTCATAATGAGCGGCATAGCGTTGGGGTAAGGATCCTTCTGCAGCAGTGCCCTTGCCTGCTTTAGAGAGTTTCGTAATGGTTTTATTGACGGCGTCTTGGTGATTTTTTAACCATAGCTGAGTATATTCTTCTGTATTGAGATTCCCTAAGTAAGCACGTAGCCAAGTGGGTGATTTACCTTCTAAACTGCCTTGCTTAAACAAGTCAGGCGCGATTTGATCTAAACGTTGAGCGACTCGACCCACGATGCTATTTTTAGCCGCGTCTTTATTGAGGGGGGTAATGGTCCCCATATTGGGATCTAGCCCCGCCAGTAAACTCGCCGTTGTACTAAAACCGATTAAAGAGACCAAGCCTAATAAAACGGCATTTATTTTTTCTTTTACAGAAAGTTGACCAGACGATTCTTCATCAAAAAACATCATGGTGGTGACAAAGTTCAACATAGACTTCCCAGAATCAAGAGCCGCTGCCCCCGCCGTTTTTTGAACTTCTTCCGCGTCTTGTAAAGAATCTTGTAAGTTCTGCTGTAGCGGGGGAATTGCATAGGGATTATTCGCTCGTACAACGGCATTCGGTCCTAAAGGCAGTGTATTGGGATTAATCGACGACATAAATAAAACCCTTTGTGATGGAGCTAAAACAATAGCCTATTCCTAGACCACGCAATAATGTATAAGCATAAACACGGCTGAGTCCTAAAATTGTGCTAGGCAGAGCAGACCATTTTTTCACACTCTCGTGTAGGGCTTCGTCCACGCTTGATCGTGAAGGCTTTTTTAGACGACGACGGAAGAAACTTATGTTATACTAATGACTAATGTTTGACTCACTATTTTAGGAGGAACCGCGCTGTGTCGGCTTCAAAAAATTTAAAACCATTAGATTCTCGCAATATTGGGATTCTGTTTTTTTCCGCCCTTGGTATTTCCTTATTGGTTTTGGTTTTGTTATTTAGCTTTTTCTTTAAAAATTTAGACTTTAATCTAAAAACCAAAGAACTTGAAGAAGCGCCTCGTTTAGAAGAAGCCGTTCAGGTTGAATCGACGACGAATCCCAACGAAGCCGATGTGGTGAATTCAGAAACGCTTGAAGAACGTTTGGATGTGAATGTCCCTGAAGAAGCGGGCCGTTTGAGGCGGTTTAATCAAAACGCTGGCCAAAGCAAGACGAGCAAATCTGTGCCTTATGTCGGTATAGAAACGAAGAAAAACGGGGCCAGCCCTAAAAAAGAGCTCCCTGTCAAAGAAAGTACAAGCGTCCCTGTCCCTGGTGATGAAAACTCTGAAGCCACGAGCCCTAGCCTGCGTTCTAAAACGACGGTGTCGGTTCAAAAATATCGAGTTTACCTAGGAGGTTTCTTCAGTCGTGAAGACGCAGAAGCCACGCAGAGTCGTTTAAAAGCACAGGGCTATTCTTCTATTTTAAAGCAAACGAATTCAGGCTTTGAAGTTCAGTTGGGGGTCTATACGGATGAAGACACTGCCAAGCAGACCGCCACTTCTACAGGCGCTAGTTTAGAGGCACTTTAACCACTAATGGCCTTGCATACCTTTCATCATCAAACCTTAAAAATACGGGCAGGCGTGGTCTTGTTTGATGCCGAGCGAATCCTTTTAATGCAGCAAAACGGCAAACCTTTTTGGGTATTACCGGGTGGAACCCTTGAAGAAGGGGAATCTACCGTTGATTGCGCGGTGAGAGAACTTCAAGAAGAAGTGGGCTTAGACATTGAAGTGCTGAGCTTATTGGCCTTGTCTGAATTTAGTGATGCCACGCGTCACGTTTTAGACGTCACTTTTTTGGGGCGCTGGCGTGCGGGGAGCAAAACGTGGGTGCCCCCTTACCCTGAAAATATCGACCACATTGCTTGGCTGGACGCGGAGACCTTTCAACGTGAAACGCTTCAACCTCAAGCGTTACAGCGCTTTATTATCACGCATTGGCAAGACCTTGCCCGTGGAAATGCTCCGCCCTTAAAGACTCATTATTTGGGGATGACCTCGCTGTAGAGCGTTTTATTTTTTAGGCTTTTCACCAAAATTTTGAAAGCAGACGTCCATGCACTAAATCTGTTCAAGGAGAGGGGAAGAGAAGGAGAGCCGCAACAATTTCCTTCTTTTTCCCCCTCCTTGAAAATCCTCCCCCCTTCTCATCCTTTTCGCTTGCTCCACTTACTCACGTGGGACGTCCGCAAAATCGCTCGGATGCCTCGCATTTAGTGCGTGGACGTCGGTTTCTACAAAGGTTTAAAGTGCTTACTGCTATTTTTCGTCGTCGTTTTGTAACAAACAGGCAATCCAACGTTCATTTTTGTTTTTATAAGAACCAATACGGTAAGTTTATGTTAAAGTAAGACGTATTATTTGTTTTGGGCACCTTGAAAAATGGCCTATAAACCCTTCACTGACAGCCAATGGGCGCTCAATGCACACGCACATCCTCAAGCAGAAAATGGGAAGACCAAGAACCCGAAACCGTGAAATTTCAGAAGCGATTCTCTCTGTTTTGTCCACCCATTGCAGGTGGGAAGAGCTTCCGCCTTGCTTTCCCCTTAAAATGACGGTGTTTGACCGGTTTAAAGTAGGGCAAAAAGACGGTTTCTTTGAAGTATTATTCAAGCAATTCAAACAAAAAAAGCAAGAAGTTCAAGAAAAAACCAAGGAAATCTACACTCTCGATGCGACGATTAAGTCGGCAAAAAAGGGTGATTGCGTTGGACGAGCAGGAAAATTAAAGGGCACGAAACTAAGCCTCAAACGTCTTTCCCGCCCGCTCCATTTTTAAAGCTTCTTGGTCTGTATTCTCTTTGTATAAGCCGTTTTATTCTTCAAAATCACGGGTGTATCGTTATCTTTGGCCAATAACTTTTCTGATTTTTCAATATCGGCCAAGGCTTTATCCTCTTGTTTTAATTGAGTATATACGTTGGCTCGATGAGTATAAGCCCACGCATTTTCAGGGTCTAATTCAATCGCTTTGCTATAAGCGTCTAGGGCTTTGTCATACTGTTGCAATTGATCATACGCATAAGCCACTCGATTATAAATCCAATTATCATTTTCACCGAGCTCAATGGCTTTATTATAATCCTGCAAGGCTTTTTCATATTGCTGGGATTCTGTGTAAATATAAGCTCTCGCTGAATACAGCTGAGGTTCTGGATGAGTGAGTGTAAAACGTTTTTCAATACAAACAAAGTGCCTTGTCGAATTGTTTTAAGCTACGATAAACATTTGCAAGATTAGCATAAACTATAGGCCAATTCGGATCTAATGCGTGGGCTTGATTTAAATCGGCTAAAGCTCCTTCATAATCTTTAAGATAACGCTTGCCGATACCACGATTGTTGTAGGCACGCTTATGATTAGGATTTAGCTCAAGGACTTTAGTGTAACCTTCTATCGCTTTTCTTACAGCTTGACAAGCTTCGGTGCTTTCATAGTCAAACTCTTTTTGCCCTAATTTAGTTTCAGTAGCTAAATGGTCACTTTTTACCGCTTCAAATAAAGCATCCGCTTCATCTTGCAGGGCTTGGCTTATTTCGGGGTTTGCTTGCATGGCAATAGCTCCATATCATATATTCGTACATGAGATATCGATCAAAAAAAGCCAATCTTGAATCAATGTAACAAACTAAAACATCAATGTACTTCACTCATAACGTGTAACCGCTTGTAACGGTTTCGCAAATTTACAACGACTTTTCCCTTTATTAAAACACTAAAACCTTCTAACCATAATAATGGGGATTTTTAAATGCCTTCTTTCCCAAGTCAAATTTTACCGAATTACGCACAAGGCGCCATGCCGAACATCCCCGTTTTTCGCTTCCAAGGCGTCCCTACGTTACCGTCTACCCAGTCATCCTCATGGGCGCCTCAAACGTCTTTCCAGCCCGCCCCTTGGATGACGTCTCAAAACTTTGGCTTTCAAGGCTTCCCTTATCCCAACACCAGTAGACCCGTGGCGTTTTCAAATGCTTTTAATACACCTCGTTTCGCGGTAGGCGAGCCTAACCCTAGTGCACCAGAAGGCTTCCAAAATCCCATGCTCAACGACTGGGGAAATCCGAGCACTCCTGTGAACACAACACCTAAGACAGAAGCAACTTCTGCTCCCTCAAGTCCCGCCAATACAAATGTCAGTGCGAACTATTTGAAATCTTTAATGTCCAATCTCAATTTAACGGAACAGCAATCCTCTAGTTTATCGTCTTGTTTTATTCATGCAGGCTTAAATAGTATGGTCAAAGCCACTCGAGATGAAGACCCCAACGGCTGGTTGATGAATAAAATGACTCAAGCGATTCAACCCAATCCACAAACAGGAGACTTCACCTTTCAATGGGCGAATGGTCAAAAAATGACGATTCGTAAGTCCCAATTAGATGAATATCGGCAAAGCGAATATGCGGGCTTGCCCACCAGCGATTTAACCATTGCCACGGAACTGGCGTGGTTTACGAAGTATCCCGATCAAAAACAGGCGGGAGGCTACGCCCATGATTTTTATAAAGAACTCTTTGGAGTCGATGCCCGTTATTTGAAATCCAGTGAAGAAGCCTTAACGGTTGCTGCTCAAAAAGGGGTCGTCTCCACCGTTTCAGGTTATTCCAATGTCGGCACATTTCACGCGTGGACTTTAGATCGCGAAGCGTCGAGCTGGGACTTAAATAACTCCGACATTAAGGGTGGGTTTAAGAATTTACCTCAGACGCAATATCAGGCCAATGTCGATTTAAGCGATGCGCAGTTACGCACCGCCGTCTTGAATGACCCTGATGCGTATATTAGTTATTTTAAAATTCCTGCCTAATTCCAAAGCGGAACGCCTAAGTCATTCATTTTTTGGCGCTTCATTTTGAAGGGTGTTATTTTGTTACAATGTAACAGCTTGTCTTTTCTACATGTTTCTCTTATGGTGTAGCATGAAGGATTTATTCTTCGTGCCTTTATTGGCCACTGATACTATCGAATTACAGATAGTGTCTTAATTTTCAGTTAGAAAAGGATGCAGGAGATACCCTGAATGGCCCGATTAGTCGGTGTTGATTTACCGAAAAACAAAAAAGTGCTTTATGCACTTCCTTACATCTATGGTATTGGTTATAGTCTTTCTAAATTAATTTTAGAAAAAACTACCATTGACCCTGATAAGCGCGTAAAAGATTTGACGGAAAGCGAAGTAAACAAGCTTCGTGAAGCCATTGAATCTCATTACACGGTAGAAGGCGACTTGCGTCGGCAAGAAGCTATGAACATTAAGCGTTTAATGGAAATTGCGAGTTATCGTGGTATTCGTCATCGTCGTGGACTGCCTTGTCGTGGTCAGCGTACTAAAACGAATGCTCGGACGCGTCGTGGGCGTAAATCGTCTCCCATTAAAAACAAAAAGTAATGTGAAGGGTTCATGGTTATGATGGCAAAAGCAACAAAGCCAAAAAAGAAAGAAAAGAAAAACGTGGTACAAGGCTTGGTTTATATCCAGTCCACGTTTAACAACACGGTCGTCACGTCAACAGACATTCAAGGGAATGTTATTGCGTGGGCGAGTTCAGGCGTGGCGGGTTTTAAAGGGGTTCGTAAAAGTACGCCTTTTGCGGCTCAGTCTGCCTCTGAATTAGTGGCAAAACGTTCGATGGAACAGGGCATGAAAACCGTTAAGGTTTATGTCAATGGTCCAGGGTCGGGTCGTGAAACAGCCATTCGTGCTTTGCAGGTTTCAGGTTTGGATATTACCTTAATTAAGGATGTCACACCGATTCCTCACAATGGATGTCGCCCCCCTAAGCGCCGTCGCGTTTAATACGAAAAGATGTTAAGGAGTAATACACGTGGGAAGATATAACGGCCCAGCGGCTAAAGTGTCTCGTAACCTTGGGGTCAATCTAACAGAAACCCCTAAAATTGACGCCATTATGAAGCGTCGTCCCTATGCGTCAGGTCAGCATGGGCAGGCTCACAAAAAGATTTCTGAATTTGCTCAGCAATTAAAAGAAAAACAACGTTTGAAAATGCGTTTTGGTATTCGTGAAAAGCAGTTGCGTCGTTATTATGACATGGCGAACCGTAGCAAAGGCAACACTGGTACCATTTTATTGCAAGTCTTAGAACGTCGTTTAGATAACGTTGTGTTTCGTGCTGGTTTGGCAGAAACGCGTCGTCAAGCCCGTCAAATGGTGTCTCATGGTCACTTCTTATTGAATGGTCAACCTGTGACGGTTGCTTCTATTTTGGTGAAGGATGCGTCGGTTATTTCAGTGCGTCCCAATAGTGTTGATTTTGTTAGTCGTGTTTCTGAATCGGCACAAGCCTATGTGGCCGTGGCCACATGGTTGACCGTGAGCAAAGAAACGGCTTCAGTTCGTTTTGATCGCTTGCCTGAACGTGAAGAGTTAGATCCTAACGTTCGTGAACAGCTGGTGGTTGAATACTACTC
Organism: Vampirovibrio sp.; assembly: GCA_050916035.1. Lineage (GTDB taxonomy): Bacteria > Cyanobacteriota > Vampirovibrionia > Vampirovibrionales > JAJTHC01 > JAJTHC01. The sequence goes on from CP050876.1 coordinate 1,054,769, forward strand.
TCGATAAATTTAGAATTTTAAGACTCGTTTTTTATTACAAGATTTTAAGTTATTTGGAGGTTAGTGTTCACTATGAGCGAACATTTGTTAAATATAAAATGTATTACCAAAACGACTGAGCATGACGGTTCTATGTATGGTAAATTTGTCTTGGAACCGATGGAACGTGGTTTCGGTACGACGGTAGGGAATGCCTTACGTCGTGTTTTGTTGTCTTCCATTGAGGGAATGGCGATTACCTCGGCTCGTTTTCAGGGAATTTCTCATGAATTTTCCACGGTCGACGGTGTGGTTGAAGACGTCTTGGATATTCTCTTGAATTTAAAAGGCGTGGTGCTGAAGTCTGAAACAGGGGAAGCGACGGTCTTAAATTTAGACGTGAGTCAATCGGGTGAAGTGTTGGCGAAGCATTTGGAATTGCCTGCGGGTATTGAAGTGCTGAACCCCGACTGGTTGATTGCCACCTTAAGTGAAGGGGGCCGTTTACAAGTTGAATTGACGGTTGAAGCGGGAACAGGTTACATGCCTGCTGAAAAATCACAATCCGCCTTGAACGCGAATCATGATGCCTTACCTTTAGATGCCTCTTTCATGCCGATTCGTCGTGTCTCCTACAATGTGGAGCCCCTTCGCTTAGGTCAGCGTACGGACTTTGATAGTCTGGAACTTGAACTGTGGTCTGACGGTAGTGTTGATGTGACCACCGCCTTGAGTCAAGCCTCTAATATTCTGATTGAAAACTTGTTACCTATTGCCTCACTTTCAGGCGTGCCTACGATTGTCGTACAGCCCGTCATCGAAAAAGAAGACATTTTGGAAGAAGCAACGACGTCGATCACCATTGAAGACTTGGAATTGTCTGTACGAGCATTTAATTGCTTAAAGCGGGCCAATATTCACAGTATTCAAGAATTGATGTTGAAATCTGAACATGACTTACTCAATATCAAAAACTTTGGTAAAAAATCGGCAGATGAAGTCATCGAGCGTATGAAGGCTTTTGGTTTAGATTTAAAACCTAGCCCTGAAGATGCTTTAATGCCTATTGCTGATTAGTGCCTAACAATAAAATGGAGTATCAAGATTATGAGACACCGTAATCGAATTAAAAAACTAGGTTTGCCTGTTGATCAGCGTAAAGCATTGCTTCGTTCTTTGGCCACCGAGTTATTTCTACATGGTGAAATTGAAACGACAGTCACACGAGCAAAAGTGTTAGTTTCTTTTGCTAGTCCTGTGATTACTTATGCGAAACGTGGTAACCTAACGGATGTTCGTATGGCTTCCAAACGCTTGCAACGCGTTAGAACAGGACGCGTCTTTGAATCCGCGAAGGGAAATCCCGTAGAAGAAACCGTTTTACGCAAGGTTTTTGCGGAAATTGGTCCACGCTACGCTGATCGCAATGGAGGATACATTCGTGTCTTGAAAACCCATCGCCGTCGCGGAGACAACACGCAAATGGCGATTGTCCAACTGGTTTAGTGGTTTTACATCCCTTTAAAAAGGAAAATCCGCCTTGACGTGATCCTTTGTCGTTAAGCGGGTTTTCCTTTTTTTTTCGTAAAAGTACACCGTGAAAGGGGAGGTATCGTTGAGGCTGTATTTATTGCTACATTACCATGGGACCCTATTTTCAGGGAGTCAAGCCCAGCGAGGCCATTCATGTCGAACGGTTCAGGGAACTTTATGGCAAGCCTTTGATGCCTTAGGACTCACACGTAAAGTCAAGCGTTTACATTTTGCGTCTCGAACAGACAAAGGTGTTCACGCCTATGGGCAAGTGGCCGAACTGGATGTTACCCCCGATTTTATGGCAGAAATCCCTGATTTAAAGCAGGCCTTAAATGCAAAGCTCCCCACAGATTTAGCGGTGGTAGACATCCTGAACAAAATGTCGCCCGATGAGCAAGGTCATTATCCTTCTGTACAGTTTGACGCCGTGGCCAAGTGGTATCGTTACAAATGGATCTTATCAAAACACCGTAGTCCTCATCATCCCCACTATGCCCTACGGCTCCATCAGCCTTTTAATGTGGAAGCAGCACAGTCCGCTGCCCAGTCTTTTTTGGGGTCCCATAATTTTAGTAGCTTCAAATCTTCAGGTAGTTTTGTTACAAATGACACTTGTTTGTTACATTATGCGTCATTTTCGCAACAATTTGAAGATGAAATCAATTTTGATGTTGTGGGAAATCGTTTTTTGTATAAAATGGTAAGGAACATGGTTGCCTATCTTCATGAGTGTGGTCGTACCTCGTTGAATTCCTTAAACATTCAACAGGCTTCCCCCCAAGAGGTTTTGGCACAATGTAATCGTCAAGCATCTTTGCAGACTGCCCCGTCCCAAGGTTTAACGCTTATGGCGATTCATTATCAGTCCCCTTGTTTACAGTTTAATGATGCGCGTGTCAAAATTTTAAGTCATGCCTTTGAAAAGGAGTTTTCTGATGTTGAAAACCTATTCTGCAAAACCCGATGACATCCAAAAAGAATGGTATATCGTTGATGCCGAAGGTCAGACGGTAGGACGGTTGGCGGTTCAAATCGCCAATGTACTTCGTGGTAAGCACAAGCCTACCTATACCCCACATATTGATAGTGGTGATAACGTCATTATCATCAATGCGGAAAAAGTAGTGGTTTCAGGTAAAAAGTTTGAACAAAAACTTTACCGTCACCATACGGGTTATATTGGTGGTGGATTAAAAACCTTTACCTTCAGACAAATGATGGATCGTAAGCCTGAACGTATTATGGAAATTGCGGTGCGGGGCATGTTACCTCACAACCGTTTGGGTCGTCAGCAAATTAAAAAATTGCATGTTTATGTCGGTGCTGAACATCCACACCAAGCCCAAGAACCTAAAGCGTTTCCTCAATAAGCGTTTAGCACAGTCGTTATGTTAGAACATGGTTAATTTTTAGGAGACGGTTTATGTCTTATCCTCAAGTTGGACAACGTGGTACGGGTCGTCGCAAAAGTGCGATTGCACGTGTGCGCTTACTCCCTGGTTCAGGGACCATTTTAATTAATGGCAAAAGCGTTGAAGAGTACCTCGGCAATCGAGTCGCCTTGCATGTCTCAGTCAAGCAGGCCTTGGTCGTGGCAGGTGTTGAAAGTCAATACACGGTCTTGTGTAAAGTCGAAGGTGGCGGAAAAGTAGGGCAGTCTCAAGCGATTCGTTTGGGTGTGGCTCGTGCTTTGGCTGAGTTGAATCCTGATTACGCACGCTTAATGCGTGTGGAAGGTTTCTTAACGCGGGATGCTCGTGTAAAAGAGCGTAAGAAATACGGTCTTCACAAAGCCCGTAAAAAACCTCAGTTTTCCAAGCGCTAATTTGCTTTTATTATCTTTTTCAAACCCCCTGTCCTTGGCAGGGGGTTTTTATACGTGGATTTAGTTCAAATCCATTGCTTTTTCACTCAAGCTTGTCTACAATGAGAGGATTGATGCGTTATAACCGACAAGGTTCATCTTGTTTTTCTGAAGGAAATTTTATGTCCTACTTCATTATGTTATTGCTGATTAGTCTATTGGTTATTTTGCATGAAGTGGGGCATATGGTTGTGGCCTTACGTTGTGGGGTTAAAGTAGAACGTTTTGGTTTGGGATTACCCTTTGGGCCCACCTTAATTGAAAAAAAATGGAAAGGCATTAAATGGTGCTTACACCTTTTGCCTTTAGGAGGCTACGTCAGCTTCCCGGATGACAACGAAGACAGTGATGTACCGCTAGACTCCCCTCAGCGCTTTGAAAATCAACCGTTACTCAATCAGGCGGCCATCGCTATGGCAGGCATTACTGTGAATGCGGTTATTGCGGTTTGCTTAATGGCCTTTGTTTTGGGGACTTGGGGGGCTATAAAATCGCAGTTGCAAGTCACAGGGTTTTCTCCCGTGGTGATTCCTGCCCCTAGCGCACCCTCTCCCAACGCAGATTTAGGACCTTTGTCTTTTTATGAACAAGGCAAACGCCTGTATACATCAGCCATGACGCCCCTTGAACGCGCCATTACCTTTCGTGGCTATACGGTGCATAATAAAGACCAATCCTTAGATTTAGCCCCGACGAAATCACCTCACCGAATTTTATTAACCTATGCGACCTCGCCTGCTCAAGCCTTGGGACTACAAGTGGGGGATGTGATTTTATCCGCCACAGAAGAGGCTGACCCTTCTCGTAGTCATCACTTTGACGGATATTATGGCGAACCGACACAGGCCTTCCCTCGCTTTCTGAGCCAAGTCCCTGTCGGAGAAAAAGTAACCTTACAGGTAGGCAGCGCCCCTTTAGAGGGAACCCCTTGGGTGACTTCCCCCAGCAAAAATCTGCCTTTTCAGATGAATTCGTCTCATAAGTTAGGCATCTACATTGGAATGCTTCAAAAAAATGTCGCCGTCGATCTAGGCACCACCCTTCGCCTAACCTTTTCAGTGTTAGGGAGCATGGTCGAGCAAAACTTTATCGGCCTAGGCAAGCTGTTTACGGGACAAATTTCTCCTGACCTATTAGACGGTCCCGTCGGCGTGGTCAAAGTCGGGGGTGAGCTCATTGAACGCGCGGGGATTCAAAGTGGTTTGTGGCTTACGGCGGTGATTTCGATTATTTTAGCGGTGATGAACCTACTGCCCTTCCCCCCTTTAGATGGAAGCTATTTGATTTATATTGGCTATGAAGCTTTGTTCAAGCGTCCGTTTCCCCCTTCTTTTAAGCAGGGGTTGAATCTTTCAGGGTTTGTTATTTTAATGGGTTTAATGATTTTCATCTTAGGCAACGACATTATTAAACTGTTTCGATAATCTTTTTTAGTCAAACCCTGTTATTCTTGTCTTGCGCATTTTTAGGTTCGTATGATAAGGTAGAGTTGTTGTTTTAATTGTTTTTAGAATCAAAGGAGCACACCATGGTCACCCTCGCTAAAAATTTAGAATTGGTCAAAGCACAAGCCAAAGATTTAGGAAAGCAAGCGCCTCGTAGTGCGTATTCAACCGAAGTCGCAGGTATTTTGTTGTTGGCACGGGTGATTGACAAATGTCGGGCTCAGTTGGTGGGTTTAAGTCCTAATAAAGACCTCTACGAGTATGGGGCCCCTGCCGATCGTGGATTTTTCAAACATTTTCAGCTGGATTTGCATGCCTTTGAAGCCTATGTCGCCACAGGTGCTGATGATACCGCCATTGGGGAATGGGTGGTGGCTCAGGGTCAACAGACCGATGCGGAAAGCATTGCGGTGTACAATAATGGCTGGAAGTCTAGGTTACTCAGCGATTTGCCCGCTGCATCTCAAGCCTATATTGCCAAAAACTTACAGCGCCTCAATCAACCTGAAAAGACCGATCGTCTTCGCTTTTTGATTGACGTGTTAGACGCCAAAGATGGTCGCTTCTAGAATTTTTGAATCCTCCGACTTAGGCACGGTACTTAAAAAAACTGTGCTTAAATTATGTTGAGAAGGGTCGCTGTTAAAGGTGCGTGTTGCTGCTCGCGTGTCTACCAGTACTTCTTGAATAGGATCAACCAAGCTACTTATTTTTCCCACGTTTCCTGATATCGCGACAAGTGGACTCTGCTGTAGATGTAAGCAACAAGCTACAAATGGTACAATTGTCTCGAAAAGGTTATTTTGAGGAAGCCATCCCGATAGGGTCGTCATTTTTCCAAATCCTTCTCGAATAATTTGATTCTTGTCCTACTTATACAAAACCAAAGCTTCCCTCTTTTTGTGCTATTGGGGTGCCGTCTGTCAAGCGTGAGATCCCCCCTGCCTAGGGGATAGGAAAATAAAAAGCGTGCTAAAAAATAAAAAACAGTGATACAATGAAGGGATATGGTTAAAAGCCCTTAGGCTTAATGGTCTTGTTAGCAAAGGACGTATTCAAATGATGACAGCCGCTCCCACTTTAGAGGCATTTTCCTTGCCGTACTTGCCACAAAAGGCAGTCAAGCACACCTTCAAAAACGGGCATACCTTGGTTTTTGTGCCACGTAAAGGCCAAGTCTTTAATATTAGTACATGGGTCAAAACGGGTTCTATGAATGAAGATGCCACGAACAATGGCGTGTCTCATTTTTTGGAACACCTGATGTTTAAGGGAACGCCTCGCTTTGGGCCTGGGGTCTTTGACAAAAAAATGGAAAGTATGGGGGCCATGATCAATGCCGCCACGTGGAAAGACTACACGTTTTACTATGTCACAGGGCCACAAAGTGAATTTAATGAATTTGATACCGTGGTCGACATGCACGCGGACATGATTTTACATGCCGATTTGCCTGAATCTGAAATCGGAGAAGCCTATGATCCTGATCAAGGCGAAACCCCTGCTTTAAAGCGTGAACGTGGCGTGGTGATTGAAGAAATTGGCCTGTATGAAGACCGTCCATGGTCTCGGGTTTGCAATACAGTCAATGAACTCATGTATGCGGAAACGCATCCGTATCGTCGTGAAGTCATTGGCACACGTCATATTGTAGGGACGATTCCTCGTGAACAAATTTTAGCCTACTATAGACGCTGGTATACGCCTGATCATATGACCACTTTAGTAGTGGGTGATTTTGAATGGGATGCTTTAAAAGAAAAAGTGGGAAAAGCGTTTGATTTTAGCGAACGGCCTGAAGTCGGTACTATTTTGGATGCCTATCAGGAACCAGCTGCTCCTGAAAGTTTTATCGGCCAAGTGTCGACAGGGGAACGTTTTTCCGAAGCAAAAAGCGAATTTAGTACCCGTTTTGCCATGCTAGGCTTTCACGGGCCTTTGGCCAGTGATTTTAAAAATACCTTGGCTTTAGAGGTTGCAAGCCACGTCTTAGGCGAAAGTCGAGCCAGTCGTTTCCATCAGTCTTTGGTTGAAACACAAACCCCTTCAGCCTTTACAACCGTTAGTACTTCTCAATATGCGCTACGTTTAGGCAATACCTTTTATGTCAGTGCCAATTATACAAGCGCCGACAACAGCGCAGCCTTGGCAGAAATCACGGCGATACTCACCGCGTTTTCAGGCGATTCGCCTATTACGGAAGAAGAGTTCGCACGGACGGTCAAAAAAATGAAAGTCGATTTCGCACGTGGTTTTGAAACCTGTGCCGGTATTGCAGATGCCTTAGGGGACGCGCTCACCGTGACCGGACGTGTAGAAGCCGTCACCGAAACCTTGGATCGCCTAAATACCTTAACGCGTCAAGACGTGATTGAAGCAGTCAACACGTATCTGAATCCTTCGTTAGCCTATACTGCTGTAATGGTACCTCAACATGCTTAAAACACTTGAATCACTTGAACTTATTTCTTTGATTGCAGGGCCCACTTTGCTCTTTAGTCGTCAAGTCGGGACGCCTCGCATCTCGATGAATATCTATACCAAAGGGGGCAATTGCATCGACTATTTCCCTGGTGAAATGGACGTGATTGATCGATTACTACTCAAGGGTACCTATGCCGATTCTGCGGAAACCATTGCGGTGAAGTTGGATGATTTGTGCCTAGATTTAGATACCGATACGGCTCGAGATTACAGTTTGATGTCGGCGTCTATGCAGGCAGAAGACTTAGAAACCAATTTGGCCTTTATTCGTGATTTACTTTTTTATTCCACACTGGAAGGTTTGCAAAAAGAAAAAGAAAAGGTCAAAGGCGAGCTTCAAATGAGTTTGGATTCTCCTACGGCGCTTGCGAGAGATCTATTAAGTCGAAAGCTCTGGAATGGCTTGCCTTATGGAACTTCTGCCACAGGCATGTTGACGAGCCTAAGTAAATTATGGCGTAACGACAATGTGTTTTTACATTATCAACAAGCCTACCGCCCGAACCGTATGGTGATTTCCGTTGCGGGAGATGTGGATCGTGAACGTTTGATTTCCGCTTTAGAAGCGGCGTTTAGCTTGCCTCGAGCCAAGGGAACCGATGGTGAAATGGAAATGGGGCGCCTTTTTAAGGAACATCGCCTTAAAGAATCCCGTTTATATACCATGCCTTGGGAAGAAGCGGCACAAGCACAGATTTTACAGTCTTGGCTGATGCCCCCTGCGACCTCCAAAGACTACTTGCCTTTAGCGGTGATGGACAACCTCTTAGGATCCGCAGGCTTAAGTAGCCGTCTCTTTTTAGAGTTACGAGACAAACAAGGCTTGGCCTATAGTGTACGTTCTAGTTTGAATTTACTCAAGCACCGTGGGACGTTTACCCTATACATTGGCACGGAACCGTCTAATGTAGAAAAATGTTTGTCTGGTTTTACGGATGAAATCAAAAAACTACAAGATATTTTAGTCGGTGAAGAAGAATTAGAAAATGCCAAACGTAACCTCATTGGTAAGCGTAGCGTTTATTTAGAAACCGTGGGACAAATTTCTTCCTACGTGGGTTCGGCTTTCATGGCAGGACATGACGTCACCAAATTGGCAGAACTGGATGAAAACATCAAGGCCGTCACGGCGGAGCAAATTCAAAAAGTCGCACAAAAATACCTCAGTAAGGAATCCATTACCGTAGTGGTGGCACCTTCTGCGTATTTACCCCAGTCACTTGCTCCCAAAACACTTGCAACGGTATGATTCAATTACATAAAGCCAATTTTTTTGATCCTCAGGATGCCCATTGGATTCCTCAGCTCATTGACGAGCATGCGCGCGATCCGATGGGTGGATCTATTCCTTTGCAAAAACAGGTGTTAGAGCGCATTATTAATGGTTTAAAAGCCTGTCCCTCGGCTCATGCGTTTTTAGCCACCTTTGAAGGGCAAGCTCCTGCGGGTTTACTGATTGCTTATCAAGTGTTTAGTACCTTTAAAGCGGCGCCTGTGGTCAATATCCATGATTTAATTGTCGCCGAATCGGCACGCGGTCAAGGCGTGGGCAAAGCACTCCTGACGATAGTCGAAGACTATGCGTGTGCGATTGGTGCCTGTAAGCTCACCTTAGAAGTCCGTCAAGACAACGAACCCGCATTGGCGCTGTACCGAAAAGTAGGCTTTTTGGATTATCAATTAGGGGATCAGGATGTTCCCATGTTGTTTTGGGAAAAACCTTTAAAGGCTCCCCACGAATTTAATGGGTGAAGGGGCGATAGATCTAAGCCATTTGAAAAGGGAGCGGGATGTCATGACCTCTTGGTTTAAACGATTTTTTACAATGACTTTAATTGTTTTATCGCTATTTTCAGCGGTATTAGACTTCAATGAGGCAGACGCCGCCAAACCAAAGAAAAAAGGGACGGCGAAAACCCTTCCCAAGGAATGGGGACCTTATGCGCCAAAGTTGACTTTACTGCTACAAAAAAGTCAAAATAAAAGTTTTTTCACCCCTCAAGACGGGGAAACCTTAAATGAGTTACGCCAAGTCAGTGATGACTTTCAAGAACGTTACGCCAAAGTCAAGGATGTGGCACCGATTTTGTATCAGCTGGGCTTGCTGTTTGGGTATCGTGAAATGTGGTTTGAATCGTATGACGCCTATTCCACCATTATAGAGCGATTCCCTGAAAGTCCTTATGCCAATAAAGCACGTTTTCAGTTAAGTAAAATAAAACGTCAGCTGGGTGAAGACTATACCATGTTGGAAGAAAGTCGTACGTTGATGACAGGACCGACGACCCCTCCTGTGCTTAAAAAAATAAATCCCGCGCCTCAAAAATAGCTTTTGCATTGACCTTCTCTCTCAAGAAGGTTACCTTATAAGGATACTGTTTAGGAGCGAGGAATCCAAATCATGTCGTTCACCCCGTCTTTTGAAGATGCTTTTTTAAATCAACACCCGTCGCCCTTTGAAGCGGTGACGATTATTGGGGCAGGCTTGATTGGCGGTTCCTTTGCTTGGTTACTTCGCGAACGTTTCTCTCCTGAGGAACTGACCATCACGCTGGTGGATCCTGATGAATCCACGTTGCAAATGGCGTTACGGCGAGGCATTGCCACCCATGTTCAGTTAAGCTTACCTGAAACGTTTACGGGGTCTCATTTAGTGGTCTTGGCCACACACTTAGATAGAAATGAAGCCTTATTAACTGAAGTGGCTAAACGTATTGCAAGCAATGACGTGGTCGTGACCGATTTGGGTAGTTGTAAGCGACGTATGACAGATCTTGGGTTTCAGTTACTGCCTCAGCAGTTTATTGGGGGGCACCCCATGGCGGGGCGTGAAAAAAAAGGCTTTGAACATGCCTCTTCCCTCTTATTTCTCAATAAACGTTTTTTGTTAACGCCTCATCCCGACTTTGAAGCGAGACCTTTGCTCAATAAGCTTAAAATGTTTATCGAATTGGTGGGGATGATTCCCGTGGTGATGGATGCCGCGGAGCATGATGAAGCCATGGCCTATGTGAGTCATTTACCTCAATTATACGCGGTGGTCTTAACCAATTTAATTGCTCAGCATCGCCCTGGGCATTTATTGGCCTTTCACGGAGGGGGCATTGACGACCAGTTGCGTTTGGCGGCGAGTCCCGCTGAAATGTGGGCGCCCATCTATGCCCATAATGCGGATAACATGACCCTTGTTTTAGATGAAATGATTCGTATTTTACAGGACATGAAGCTTGATTTAGCGGTTCCTCAACGTATGAAAGCCTGGTTTGAAACATCCAATACCATACATAGCGCCTATCAACAATTAAAAGCGCAACAAGCGAACCCTGTTAAAAACACGCTGCTTTAAACAGGAAACGCATTGAAGCGTCCCTCACTCTAGTGACCTTCGCGGTTCAATCGAATCCTTCATACAAAGAAAGCTTACGGTGATGTAGGCGATTTTCTAAGTCTTTGCCTATAAAATTGGATTGAAACCAAATCACCCCGTCTGCCCCACATTGATAGCTCGCTTGTAATTGTTTAAGCTGAGAAAACGTCGGGCTTTGGTAAAACGGTGAAAACAGGCCCGGCACCACGGGGGGGTCTCCCATCGTCAAGGCTTCCATCTCTTCCAAGGCTTCACAAACAGGCGCATCATTGGCACTTAAAATCATGGGACTAATAAAATCAAGTGCTGCGGTATGCATCCAAAACAACCAATTCTGATGTTTAATGCCCGAGGCACCTAAAGGATCAGGAAATACCGCGGCGGACAACGCAAGGCTTGGAAAGTGTTGAGCCTCTCGCTTGCTTTGCCATTGCTGTTCTTGATGTTGGCGAATGCGTAAGACGAGGTTCGTCACTTGTTGCGCTTTGAATTGCTTCCAGTCCTCCCAAAACTCTCCCGCACAAGATTGAAGTTCCATATCTAAGGGATCCGTTCTAAATTGGGCGATAAAGGCTTGACGAGCCGTGGGCGTATAGCCCCAAGTGGAGTCTAAATACCCAGGAGCCTCTTCTTCTAAACTCGCGGGGTAGCGAATATAGTCAAGTTGAATACCATCGACGGGGTAAGTCGTGGCGAGTTCATCCATTAAATCGACAATGAAATTTTGCACTTGAGGATGCGCGGGGTCCATAAACCAATGCCCTGCTTCAATGGGGCTAGGGTGGGGGTGGGGATCTTCCGCATAAGCATGTTGACGATTCGCCCAGTCAGGGTGCACCGCCAAAATAGGTGGCAATGCAGACGCCACCTTATTTAAACTCGTATTGCCCACGTAAAACACTTGAACCCATGCATGCACCTTAATACCCTTGGCATGAGCCAAGCGGAGCCAACGGGTGAGCAAGGCTTCTTGATCCACCTTGCCTAATGCGGGGTAGGCACTGCTGGGAAGGCCATAACGCGGGTAGACTTTAGATTCATACAGGGTGTAACCATGGACAAAGGTTTCTAGAAAAACGGTGTTAATCCCCATGTCGATGAAGCGATCTAAGATTTTTTCAATCGCGGCTTCTGAGGATTCTTCGACACGAGGACGATGCCACACCCCCTGTATTTGGGTCGGCTCAAAAGGAGCGGCCACCCCCCATAACTCATTTTCTAAGGCTTCACTCGCAAGGGGGCCTGAAATTTTTCCCTTAGGGAAATCCTTGACGGACTGGCGTTTCCAGCGTTTCGCCACCTCATCCATTTCCCCCCCTTCTTTATAAAGATAATTTTCTTCATGCACATATTTTTGTTGATGTGCATAATTCAGCAGGGCGTTGACTTTTAAACGATCCGCGTTGGGATGCTCACAAAGGGTAAGCTCCTCTACCTTCTTCTCTCCTTGATTTAAGAGACTACGATTCTTAACATCTATGCCGTCTGAAAGTATGAGCGTTTTAATTTGAACACGACTGCCGATATGAGCATGTCCCAGCAACCACCGACTGGATTTCCCATGGCCTGAAAGGACAAATTCTCCCCGTTTTAAAGGCGTATTGGCACCTGTGATACGAATAATTTGGCCATGTTTCACCACCATTTCAGCGCCATATTCATTGGTTTCTGTACTTTTTTTGGGGAAAGCTGCCGTATAGCGAATGAGCTGATTCACCCCCCGATACCCTGGGAATCCCACCCCAAGGGGATTATTGAGCTCATTAGGATTCGTCGCATCAATTTGATAAGTGAAGCAAGGAGTTTCACTCGCGTGACTAGGTAGGCCAAGCCAAACACTAAAGCCCATCAACAGGGCTGTAAAAAAGAGCTTCATAGATGATCCTTTCCTAGAATACTTCTTTTTTTTAAAATTTACGTGGATTTAGACAAAGAGGCATAACGAATGATATCCAACCATTCTCGAACGGCGGCATCTCCCCCTGCGCGTGTTGTAATATAGTGGCAAATGTCCCGCACTTCAAAGCTCGCATCGGAGGGACAAGCCGCAAAGCCAACCCGTTGCAAGACACTTAAATCAGGGATGTCATCTCCCATATAGGCCACTTCCTCTACCGTTAGGTCATATAAAGCGAGTAATTCGTCCAAGACATGGCTCTTATTGGGGACGGCTTGAAAAATATGACTAAAGTCCAATTCCTGCCCGCGCTTTTCCACAATGTGACTTTTTCGGCCTGTAATAATGGCCGTGTGAAACCCCAATTGCTTCATTTTACGTAAGGCCCACCCATCTTTGACGTTAAAGACTTTTTCTTCAATGCCTTGATCATTCCAAATAATCGTAGAAGGGGTTAAAACGCCATCGACATCCATGGCCACCAGCTTTATTTTTTGCGCCCGCTGCACCATTTCAGGATCCACATGGGCCAAAGCAAGCGGAAGACCATTGGAAGCAAGGGAAGGGAGTGACATCATGCAAAAATCCTTTATAAAAGCGCCCCGACAAGAACAACAGAGCTATTTTAACATAAGTCACCCCGTTCAGTGCTTCCCAGAGAAATAACCCTTGCCTTTTTGTAAAAAATATTATATAGTAACTGCACGAGAGATAATGTTCAACCCTATTCAAATCTCCTAAAGAATCAATGTATTTTTCAATGTATTTTTCATCCCCCACTCCAAACCAGAGGGAGGCCTTCCTATGCCCCTGTCTCTACCGTCTGATGGGTTTGATACCCGTGAAGAAGAAATGCTTTATGTCACACTCAACATGATTGATCATGCCTTACGGACCTTCTATACCTGTTTAAATCGACAGATTCGCGGGTCAGATATCGTACGGCTTTTTCATCAATGCCAACGTACCCATGACAATATGAAGACCTTTTTGTCCTTCGTTTTGGGAGAACACCCACGAGTTCTTCAGTATATTAACACGGTAGACCATTTTTTAGTGGAGCAGGAAGAATTGCTCAATAAAGCCGTTAAAAAGGAAATATTGGATCCTAAATCGATTTTTCAGGTCCCCCATATTGAGCAAAAAATTAAGATTCTACAACACTTACATCGAGAACTACAAACGACTCAAAAGCCTTCGTCGCCCCCTGAAGGCTCCCCTTTTTTTTTTTGAAATAAAAAGCATTAACAGTACTCCCAATGAAGTACTGTTATGCGTTTATCTGTTTCGTTGTGTGAATGAAGGATTGTCTCTTCTACCTCACATAATGGAGATCAAATGGAGGTGTGCTAGGAGTGTCGGACAACAAGCTAGCGACATCCAAACCAGGAGGAATCAATACTTCATCAATTGTGATGATTTTTGACCCATTTGCTGTTTCTACAGTGTTAGATCCCTTAATCACTTGACGTCCATTGACGATAACGGCTTGACCATTTTTTGCAGTAGAGATCTGGGTTTTGTCATCTTGGTTGTCTAAAAGTGAATCGAATCCACCAGCGTTGTTTTTCTCTGCACTAACATGGTACTTAAGAATCTGTTGGAGTATCCCTTTGTTTTCAGGCTTAAGTAAGGCTGCCAACAATTTAGGATCCAACTTTTGAAAAGCGGCCTGACTAGGCGCTAGAATAGTAACAGGTTTTTTTGAATTTTCAAGACCCGCTACCGCTCCACCTAAATCAGCTGCTTTAATCGCCGCAAATAAGGTCGCTGTGTTTTTATTGGTACTCACAAAGGAAACCGCACTTTTTTTGTCGGCATTTAGAGCATCCACATCAAACTCGGGTGGGATGAGGACTTGATCTACAGGAATAATGTTACTACCGTTTGCAGCGACAATAGGTCTAGAACCCTTGATGTTTTGTGCTCCATTTTTCAAGATGATCTCACCGTTGTTCATGCTATTGATGATGGTATCATCCTGATTATTACTGAGTAAAGAATCAAAGCCAAATCTTCCTGCCTGTCCAATAGAAGGGGGACTCATGTCGCTGACATGGTATTGCAAAATTTGTTGTAAAAAGGCTTTGTTTTCTGGCTTTAGTAAAGATTGAAGCAGGGTAGGATCTAATTTCCCAAATGCTGCGTTCGTAGGAGCTAGAACGGTTATGGGAGCTTTGGTGTCTAGTTTTGTTACGGCATCCACTAAACCAGCGGCACCAAGAGCGGTAGTCAAAGTTTGAAAATCTTTGTTGCCTGTAAGTGCATTTACACCGTCTGGTTGTCTAACAGGAGGGGGAGAAGGGTAGGGAAAACTTCCCCAGATATTGATGGGAGGTCGCGGGTTGATAGGATTCGGATATTGGGGATATGAGCCTCTAAAATATGCTGGAATATTTCCAGCACTATTCTTTGTATTAAAAACAGTAAGCAGAACCGTAAGAAGGGTTCGAATTTAAATTAATCATAAGTAACCTCTCTCTAAAGTAATAAATCTCTGAAGTAATAAATAAAATACACATACTAATTTAACGTTTCTCAAGAACGTAGAGCTTAATAAAAAATTGTTCACCTTAACTATTGCCTATTCGTTACATTTGTTACATCAATTCGCCTAGTGTTTTAAATAATTGAGCAGCCTTAGACTAGTCTAAGAGCCTAGACTGGCAGAGCTGTGAAGTGTACAGAAAAGCCCATAAGCATTCCGAAAAAAGAGCGCACTCAATTCGAACATGAACAGCTTAAAATCATTGGTACGGCCATCGGTTTAGGTTTACTGACCGCGGCATTAGGTTCAGGTTGGGCTTACAGGCAAATGAAGCGTTCTGCGGATTTACCTAAGTTTTTAACCCGTGAATTCAAAATCCCGTTTTTCCCTAAAAAACAGCACTCTATGATTGGTTTAGTTTTAAAGACGGAAACATGGACCATATCAATGGAGGACAAGTCTTTTCAACCTTTGGTACGTTTGGTTTTGGTGGATTTATCATTGCAGCTCGAAAATCGGTCGAACCTTGGGAAGGGATTGTTAAATTTGCGTGGTACGGATTTGCGAATATGATTATCCCCCATGCGGTTGAAAAACGATTAGAAAAAAACTAAACAACCTTGCGCAAGGTAATACGGATAAAAAAGCCGTGTACAGCTTTTTAACCAAAGTGGGAACAGGGGCCTTGTTGTATGCGGCCCCTCCCTCTTTTACTTTGCCTCTTTACTCGAAAAGACCGAGTGAAAGCTCTTCAAGAAAAAGAGGCGGCTGAAAAACAAAAAAGTTCTCCTTTGGTAACTCAAAATAGACCGCCACAAACTCTTCGCACTTTGGGCGTTGTGCATGCCTAATTCATTTCGACACTAGCCTTAGTGCTTGCTTTCTCATTTAAACGGTGGATTTCAACTTTGAAGCATACCCCTTTCCTGATACGGCTTTTCCAATACCACTGACCAATGTAAACCGTAGTATAACAAAAGATAGAGAACCTGCTTGTAACAAATATTACAAAAAGACAATTTTTACCCCCCCATACTTTTATTTATATAGTTCATTAAAGTTTACTAGACCTAATACTATATTAAGTTTATTTAATAATGATGAACACGTAAGTTATTTAAAGAGAGAAAAGGAATCAGTAATCATGACTATTAATATCGGACCACAAGAGAATGGATTACCTATTTTACCATTCACACCCAAAACGGGGTATGCTCCTTTGAATAAGGCCGTTGGCTATTTAATTGCAGAATCTAAAAAAAATCCCCACGCATCAAATGGGACCATGATTTTAGATTTTAACAATGATGGTAAGTTTAATCGTGCCGATCTACTCGCAAAAGTAAGAGAATACAGATCACTGTCATCTCCTACTATTGAAGCACCCATAAAGGCACGAAGAGAAAAAATACAGAATGAAATATTCTTGATACAAAGCGTCTTACGTGGTGAAGACCTTTTTATGAAAAGGGGTATTAGTAACGAAAAAACCGCCGTTTCTTTATTTGACTTTAATATAGATGGTCAGTTAAATGCAGCAGATTTAAGGTTTAAAAATGAAGAAGCTAATACAACAGGTAGCAATAAAGTCCGCTATGAAGTAAAAATGTTAGAGTCAATGGGATTAGAACCCTCCCCACCCCCTGTGGACCCACCCCCTGTGGATCCGTCTTTAACCAAAGAATGGACGCCGACAAAGAGACAGTCTCGAATTGATCAAGTTCACTTAGCATCATGGGATTTGGCAAATAATGTCAGAACTTCAGGGTACGATGTAGATAAATGGAAAGCTCAAAGTGAAAAAGAGGCCGCAACGGGTACAGTTAGTGCAGAAACGACTAGAGCCCTTCAAGATGCAAGAAACAAAGAGGCGGAAGCAAGTGAGGCATATGATATTTATTTTCAAGCACATACGGATGTATTGGCTTCAAATGCGATGCCCACAAGCGAGTTGAGCAATCTTTACCTAGCATTTGCCGAGTTTGAGCGTATTAAGCTTACTTCAAACAGTGGCACTGGTGCCGATGGCTTACTTTTAGATGAGGTACGAACAATGATTCAAGGCTTTAAGGACGGTGTTTACCCTCCTAAAAATGACATTAATGCCATGATTAAAAGACTAAAAGGCTAATTACCTATCTTTTCTGGTATAGCGATTTAATGATTCAAATGCAAAGCGACAAGCCCTTAGGTTTGTCGCTTTGTGATTGAAGAGCAGAAAAAGTCCTGTATATTCCTCTTCGTTTTAGTTTACGCCTTTCTCTTTCACCCTTTCACCCAAACGTGCCGCGATGAGATTCCCTCTATTTTTAATTTTTAAGGTAAAATAAAGGAAGCAAACAGATCTATCAAAAAGGAAGCTCGACCATGTGGAAGTTTTTGGGCGTTTCACTTCTCTTGATTTTACTCGCCGTGGTGGGAGGCCTCGCCATTGCATGGGGACAGCTGAGTAAAGACATCCCCAGTGTCAGAGAACTCATCGCACAGCGCCAATCCCAAATTATGTCGGCTCAAAATTCGACCAAAGTCTACGCCAACGACCACAAAACCATCATTCTGCAAAATGAACGTTTTCGTATTCGTCCTGTCACCTTAGAAGAAATTGCCCCCGCCTTCCCTCAAGCCTTGGTGTCGACAGAAGACCGCCGTTTCTATGCCCATAAAGGGGTGGACCCTGTCGCCATTGCTCGTGCGGTGCTACGAAACACCAAAGGACGAGGCCTCAAAGAAGGGGGCTCCACCCTCACACAGCAGTTGTCTCGTTTATTGTTTTTAACCAACGAACGGACGATGTCTCGTAAATTAAAAGAAATGATTCTTTCCCTTCAATTAGAACAACAGTTGAGCAAGTCTCAAATTTTAGAATTGTATATGAACTATGTGTATTTTGGACAAGGGGCTTACGGGATTGAAGCGGCTTCTCAAGTCTATTTTAGTAAAAGTCCAAAAGAATTAAGCGTGGTCGAAGCCTGTTTGCTCGCGGGACTTCCCCAAGCCCCTTCCGCTTACAATCCCTTGGTTTCTCCTGAAAAAGCGATTGCGCGTCGTAATGAAGTCATTCAGAACCTCGTGGAAGTGCGCGCCATTACCGTCAGCGAAGCCAAAATCTTACAAAAAGAACCGCTCAAGCTAAAGCCCAATTTGGACCGCTTGGCGCTTACTGATAAAGCGCCCTATTTTAACCAAGTGGTGCGTCAACAAACCATGGACTTATTGGCCTTGGATGAACAAGAATTTTGGCAAGCAGGCTTAAGCATTTATACCACCTTGGATGCCCGTGCCAATACAGCGGCTCAAAAATCCATTCAACGCCAGATTGAACGCTATAAGCGAACCGCTCCAAAAAACCAAGTCACGCTGATGGCGATGGACACGGAAACAGGCGCGGTTTTGTCCTATGAAGGGGGTAAGAATTTTAAAGAAAGTCAATATGACCGCATTCAACGCTCCCCACGTTCTCCTGGGTCCTTATTTAAAGTCTTTACCTATACAGAAGCCATTCGACAAGGTTATTCTCCCTATGATGTACGAGTGGATGAACCCATTAGCTACGGGGATTGGGTGCCCAATAACTATGATAAAAAATTCAGAGGCGCCATGACCTTGTCTCGTGCCTTGGCCATTTCAAATAATATTATTGCCGTCAAACTCATGAATGAATTGTCGCCTCAATCCGTGATTGCCACCGCCAAAGAAATGGGGATTGAATCGCCGGTTTCCCCTAATTTATCTGCTACCTTAGGCGGGAGTTCTATGTGTATGTTTGAATTGGTCCGCGCTTTTGGGACACTGTCCGCCCATGGGGTGAGGGTGAATCCGTATTTTATCGACCGTATTGACAGTAACCAAGGGGAAAATCTCTTCACGCAAGAACCTGTACAAATGCAAGTCTTGGATGTTCAAGTGGCGGATACCATGACCAAAATGCTACAAGGCGTCGTGCGAAATGGCACAGGGCTTGCGGCTCAGTATGGAGGCCCCGCGGCAGGAAAAACAGGCACCAGTAGTGATTATCGAGATGCGTGGTTTGTGGGCTATACCCCCACAGTCGTTGCCGGCGTGTGGACAGGCAATGACGACAACACCCCCATGCCTAAAACTTTTACAGGGGGAGCTATGCCCGCTGTTATTTGGCGTTCTTTTATGAGTGAAGCTAAATTCCCACAAAAAAGTTTCAAACGCCTTCAGAAATCAGATTCGACTACCACCCCTACCCCTGAGGAGCAAGCCCCTGTCCCGACAGGTGAAAATGAAACCCCCACGCCTGAGGGAGACTCTCCCCCTTCAGAAGAAACGACCACTCCCCCCGCTGAAACGCCAACGGCAGTGCCTCCCAGTACAGCGACTCCCCCTGCCAAAACAGGAAAATCCGGGGATGATCCCCTTCCTGCGAAAGAAGATCCGCCTAAGCCGATTGAGTCTGGGGCGCCTCCTCCTCCCACTCCTACGACAAACGCAGGCGGGCGTTTAACGGGTGCCGCTGCACCGACCCCTGTCGGTGAATAAAAGCGCGTCGCATAAAAAGCGCGTTTTGGCTCATGCCTTTTTACTTCAAATACGCTATACTTAAAAGGGTCTCATTGGTGAAAGAAGCCTCGTGATGCAAGTCGTCAATACCCTACTGAAACGTTTATTGTGGTTGCCTTTAAATCTTTTTTTGGTGTCCCTTTTGGGCTTTTTTTTAATGCGTTATCACTTGCAGATTGGCCCGATTGAAGTCCCCCTACCATGGGGAAAGGCGCAAACCTTGCACATTTTAGATAAAATTGAGTTGCGTCAACCCATTGATCCTTTGGCGGAAATGAGGCAAAATCCGCAAATTAGTCCGCAAGCCTTGGCCAAAGAAACCGAACGCTTGGCCCTAGATCAACCTTGGTTGATTCAATACAGTCATTGGATTTTAGGCTTTCTTCACGGTGATTTAGGCCAGAATAATCGAGGCGAATCCGTCGCATGGTTACTCAGTAAAGCCGCGGGCTATACCCTTTTATTGAACCTGTGTGTGCTGAGTGTGACGTGGTGCGTGGGGATTCCCTTAGGGATTTGGGCCGCCGTCGGGCGAGGCGGTTTTTTTGATCAAGTCATGGCGTTTTTAACTTCCGTGTCATTGTCGACGCCTGCCTTTATTTTGGCCTTGGTCCTAGGCGTTAAAATAGTCGAAACAGGCCTACTGCCCTATGGAGGCATTGCCAGTCCGCAGGCCTTTGAGTGGCCGTGGTGGAGGCAATGGACGGATGTCGCAGGCCATTTGGTTTTACCGACGGTGGTCTTGGCCTTTGGGGGCGTTTTTTCCATGCAACGCTTGATGCGGGCCAATTTGCTGGAGGTACTGTCTCAAACGTATGTCTTTAGCGCCCGTAGCCGTGGGGTTTTAGAATGGAAGGTCGTGTGGAAGCACGCCGTTCGTAATGCGTTGAACCCGTTGGTGACGATTTTAGGCTTTGAATTTGCAGGACTCTTTGGCGGGGCGATTTTGGTGGAAACCGTTTTGGGCTACCCAGGGATTGGCTTACAAATGTATCAAGCGGCCATGGCAGGCGATGCGAATATGGTGATGGCAAGCTTGGTCTTGTCTAGCGTGATGCTGGTTTTAGGTAATGCGGTCGCCGATGCTTTGCTGGTGGTCTTGGACCCGCGCTTGGCGAAGTAAACGAAAAAAGGGCGTCTTGAGTATTTCCAAAACGCCCTGATTAGCTTAAGCGGAATAATGAAACTTCTTTTTCATAAAATTAGCATCTGTCTTTTCTGGTGTAGGGAGGTAAAGACGATCAAGCGGTTGCGTTCTGGGACTAGCCTTAAACTTTACATCGTGGTTAGGATATAACAGTTCTGGCTCGGTTTCTGGCTTAGGGAGGTACGGACGATCAAGGACTTTAGGAGTATTCTGTGCATATAAACGAGGAGAATGAGAAGAAGATCTATCAATTTTAGAGGAAAAATCAGACATTAATTAGATTCCATTTCTATTAGGATTAAGGGGGGACTACAGGAGAAAAAAAACGCCTTTTCTTTTTGAAAGAATAGGCTTGTTTTAATAAAGTTAAAATAGTATATAAAATTGTCTTTTTTTCGTGTTGACGCGTGAATGTGTTACAAAGGTTTACACGGCATTAGACGCGCTTTGTGGCATTCGACTGATAATGCAGCGAAACATCCTGTTAAACCTTGACCTACAACAAGAAAAATTGGGGTTCCAAAGATGACGAACGGCTTCATTTTCATAAAAATTTCCTTTTTCTGCTGAGTGAATGAAGTGTCTGTCGTAGTGTAGACAAGTGCACAAAGCCCACTGAATCGTCTCGTGTGCTAGGTCGTGCTATTTTAGCCTTAAACCGTTACAAAACGTCATCAAGCAGAATGGGCAATCCCCTAAACGCCTAGAAAAGCTACTCGGCTTCTATTTCTTTCATAATCTCAGGGTAAAAGACTTTTAATTTTTCTTGAATGAAGTTGGGACTTTCCCCCGCTTGAATCGCCATAATACCTTCAATCATCATGGTGCGTTCATGAACCATGTGCTTGGTTTTAAATTTCACATTACTGCCCATGGGAATAAACAAAAGGTTCGCGAAGGCCACGCCATAAACCGTTGCCACGAAGGCCACGGCGATCCCTGAACCCAGCTTAGACGGGTCATTTAAGTTTTCCATCACGTGAATCAACCCCAAAACGGCCCCGATAATCCCGACCGTTGGCGTAAAGCCCCCCGCCGTTTCCCAAACTTTCGCGGCGGCTCCCATTTTTTCTTCATAAATGGTCAGTTCCGTTTCCAAAAGATCCCTTAAAAATTGAGGATCTGTGCCGTCTGTCATCAATTCCATGCCCTTTCTTAAAAAAGGGTCTTCAATTTTGGTGATTTCATTTTGAAGGGCCAAAATGCCTTCTTTTCTCGCGCGTGTGGCCAAGTCAATCAAAAGCATCATCATGGATTTGGGATCTTGCGCATGCCCTTGAAAAATCAAAGACAGCGTACCGAGTCCATCTTTCAATTCAGAAGGGGTAAAGGACAAGACCGTCGCCCCAATAGTCCCGCCCATAACAATAATAAAGGCGGTGGGCTGAACAATCGCCATAATGGAGCCACCTTCTAAGACTTGGCCCCCTAAAATAGAGCCAAAACCCAAGACAATACCAATGATTGAAAAAATATCCATAAGATGTGCGTGACTCTTTCTCTCGCTTAGAATCTTGCTCAGAGTGGATATAAAGGCGATGACACCCTAAGCATTCTAGTATTAATGGCATTATGGCGGGTGCTCCGCGTGTCGTGGGGGACTTCGTCTAAATTTACATTATTAAAGTGAGTCTCGCCGAGCTTCATACCCGCATGATATCAGCACGGATTTTTAATGTCGTTAATGCTAAACTAAGCACAGTATTGACCTTAAAGGAACGTCGCATGCCTCCCACTTGGATCGACCAGCTATTACAAGGGCGAACGTCTCACTATCATGGGGAACTCGCGCGCTACGTTCACAACACGCTGTCGCTTAATCCTGAACAGGCGGACGCGTGCTTTACTGCTAAGGACACTCCTTTACAGGTCTTGGCAGGGGCGGGAACGGGTAAAACCTTGTTGATTGCCGCTCGTTATTTAACGCTTTTACATGAACTGCTGGAAACAGGCACGCCACAAGCGGAAAGTCGTATTTTGGTGATGACCTTTACCAAAAAAGCCGCGGGCGAAATGAAGGAGCGGATTCATCATCACCTAAAAGAAGCAGGCTATACAGGCGCTTTACCCGATGAAAATATCACCACCTTCAATCGTTTTGGACAAGGCTTTTTAAAACGTCATGCTGAAGCCGCGGGCTTGCGTCAAGACGTGTGGGTGCTTGATGAATTAGATCAAAGCGTCATTCAAACTGCGGTTATGGAGCGCATTTTAAAAGGGCAAGCCCACAACCTTGAACAGACCTTGGCCCGTTTTGGATTGTGGGACAAAAATGCTCCCCCTGACGCGTCCATTTCTAAAAATGTTTTGTCCCCTCAAGAGTTTAAAACGTGGGGACGACACCAAGACCCTGATGCTTTTTTAGCCGCCGTCTGGAGCATCATTCAAAAAGCCAAAAGCTATGGACTCACCCCAAAGGCATTTAGAGACTTGGCACGTCAACAAAGCAGGGCCTTTACTCAGCAGATTAAAACACTGCCTACAGGAGACGGCGACTTTACCCATGTTCGTGAACTTTATCACGCGTGGGCCCATCACTTAGAAGGGGTAAGTACCCCCGCGTGGCAGGCTGATTTATCGGCTTTGGGGGAATGGGACCGTCAAGCCTACCAAGCCGTTTTAGCGTATAAACTCTTTAAAGAACATCCCGCCATTGATTTTAAAAGGGCCCCCTTATTAGGAGCGGTTTTACCGCCTGATGCGTGGGATTGGTCATCCTTAGACGCCCACAGCGCAGAAGAGCTGCGTGTCATTGACTTGATCACCGCTCAATATGCAATGTATCAAGAACGTCTGTTATTGGATGGCGCCATTGATTATGATGATCAAATTAATCTAACACTTCAGACCTTAAAAGAGCACGACGACTTGCGACAAAAATACCAAGACTGGTTTGAAGCCGTGATGGTGGATGAATTTCAAGACACCAACGGAAGCCAATTAGACTTACTCAAATGCCTGATGCGTCACCCAGAATATGATCCAGAACATAAAAAAAATAAGCCGTCTCAGGACGCGAACCTCACCGTGGTGGGCGATGTCAAACAGTCGATTTATAGCTTCCGTTTTGCTCAGAAAGAAAATGTCTCTTTGATTTTTGAGGGACTAAGTCCTAAGCGGGTGGCTTTGGTTCGAAATTATCGCTCTCGTTCAGGGATTTTGCATGTGGCGAATCAAATGGCAGACGCGACCGCGGAAACCACCGCCACGCGAGACCCTCACCTCAAGGCCTTTCATCCTTCTGACCCTAAAGTACCCACGGAAGTGACCACCTATTATTTTGGCACACGAGATGAAACAGGCAAAATACAAGAATCCGCGGGCCAACAAAAAGAGCATGCCTTTCAGAGTGTGGTGTATCATCTCTTAAACGACTATGCCACGCATACCACCCATACTCCCCCGTCGGACGCTCCCTACGCCTGGCGAGACATTTGCATTTTAGGACGAAGTCATAGCCAATTAAGTGCTTTGGCGAGTCTATTGGAGGCGAAAAACATTCCCTATCTCATTGACAGAGATGCGTCCTTATTTCAGCACCCCATGATTCAAAACGTCATCGCCTTTTTACACGCCGTAGAAAATCCTCATCAAGCGCTCTGGATCGTCAAACTACTTTCATCGCTCGTTGCCCCGCTGCGTTTGCTCCATGCGGTTGAAGCGGCTCACGCCCTTACGACACAATCTTTTCAAAGCACGGCATCTCCCGTCCCTGCACCGCGTCCTTTTTTACCCGCTTTTTTAGAGGCTTTATTCCAGCAAGCGGAGCTCCCCCCCGCCACCAAAGAGACGATCAACACCTTGGCAAGCGCCATTTTACAGGCCCACCAACACCAGCGTTTGGAAGCCCCTTTAAACCTATTGCGCCAATGGCAACCCGTGCTACTGGCCCTTAGTGCGGTTGCAGGCCCTTCTGCGGAATCCCCCCGTAAAGCCCAAGAACGCTTTTTGGCCTTTGCGGATTTGTGCCAACGCCATTATGAACGACTTGGTAAAGGGTACCGTCTCAGTCAACTTTTTAAAGCCCTTGAACGAGACCAAGCCAACCCTCAGTTTAGCTTGCCCTTGAATCAAATGCGTTCCCTTAATCAAGTCAATGCCCTGCGTTTAATGACCTTTCATGCGGCCAAAGGCTTGGAATTTCCACAAGTGCATGTCTTATGGTTTGGGAAAAGTCCCCCCAATCAAGCAGGCATGACCTTTGACCCCCAATTCAAGCCCAAAACGGGCGTGGGCTTGATGCTCCATAAAACCAGCAGCACCCCCGCAAAAGATGTCTTACCTTATCAACTCTATAAAGCCTTATGGCAAAACCCTCGGCAAGATTTTGAAAATAGACGTTTGGCCTATGTGGCCTTAACACGCGCCAAGCATCGCCTTTATTTTTATGTCGATGCAAGCCAGCTGGACAAAGCACCGTGGCTCAAGCTACAGGAAAATCAAAATGCCCCTGAACAAGTGCAGATTCAAGAAGAAGCCCTTGAACCTGAGGCCTTTCAAGCGCGATACGACGCTTTTCAAAAAAGCCTTCCCTTAAACACGGAAGATTCCCTTGCGGAGGCTTTTGAAGGGGAGCTACCATGGCCGTCTAGGTTTGTTTACCCCACTTCTGAGCAAAAAGCGAGTACTCCCCCCACGCCGACGCTGCCTACTCACCTAAGCTTTTCCGCCTTGGTCGAACTCGATCAGTGTGCGGTTAAATATTGGTTAAAATACGTCAAAGGTATCCCTACTCCCCCGCCATTAAAGGACCAAGCCACGCTGAACCCTGTCGAGCGTGCCGCGATTCGAGGCCAATTACTGCATCGATACATTGAAACCTATTATCGTTATGCCCCCTTTACCGAAGCGACCCTGCTTCGTGAACGGTTAGAGGAAGTGACCGCGCAAAGCCTAGGGGCTTTAGAGCATGAAAATCAAGCTCAGATTCAAGCCGAAGCCTTCGCCATGTATACACAATTTCAAGCCAGTGACTTTAGTTTAGAACGACTCCATGAAAAAGGCTACCGCATTTTAGCCCCAGAGCAAGTCATTGAATTTAGATTAAGTCCCCAACACACCGGCGGACAATGGTCCCCCGTGGTGAAGGGACAAGTGGATGCGATTGTCTACCACCGCCCTACCGATACCTATGGTCTGCTGGATTTTAAAACCAATCGCCGTTTAGAGGGGGCCAAATTAGAACAGTATTATGAGCAAATGGCTTTGTACCGTCTGGGATTTCAAATCAATAACCCCCATGTCACAGTGGAAGCCATGCAATGTGAATTGGTGCATTTGCCTTATGGCCACGCCACGGAACGCTTGCCCTTGCCCAAGGCCTTTCACCACAGTACGCAAGCAAGCCCGTGGTTGCAAGCCAAAATCAAAGCGCTTGAAGCCTTGTGGCAAAACCCCGAGGGGGAGCCCCCTGTCACGACGGCCCCCCCTTGTGTGTTTTGTGTTTACGCGCCTACGTGTCACCACGCCCAAGCGGAAAAAATTCTTTAAGTCTTCAAAGGCATAAAACCAAAATGCACTTCTTTTTATGCTAGACTATTAGCGTTTACTGCCTCTTCAAATAAAAAGGAATCCCTTTATGAGTCTTGCCAGCTTGGATGTCGCCTTGTCTACCCAGTTACGGGCTTTAAATGTGCGGGACAGCGAATACGCCCTAATTTGTGAACGACTCCAACGGCCCCCGAATTTTACGGAACTCTGCATGTTTTCCGCCTTGTGGAGCGAACATTGTGCCTACAAGCATTCTCGACACTTACTGAAGACCCTCCCTACAGAAGGCAAGGCCGTGGTGCAAGGACCAGGGGAAAATGCAGGTATTGTGGATGCAGGCGATGGTATTCACGTGGCCTTTAAAGTCGAAAGTCATAATCACCCCACCTATGTGGAACCTTTTCAGGGCGCGGCCACTGGGGTAGGCGGTATTTTAAGAGATATTATCACCATGAATGCTCGCCCTGTGGCGAATTTAAATGCCCTGCGTTTTGGTGTTTTAGAAGACACCCCAGACGCCACAGCCAATAAACGACGTTTAAGCGGAGCCGTGGCAGGGATTGCGCACTACGGCAATTGTATGGGAATCCCCACGATTGGCGGAGATGTCTTTATACACCCGAGTTATGCAGGGAATCCCTTGGTGAATGCCATGGCCATTGGGATTATGGAAGCAGGGGGCATGATGCCCGCAGGGGCGAAAGGGGCGGGGAATCCCGTGCTTTATGTGGGTTCTCCTACAGGGAAAGACGGTATGGGGGGGGCGTCTTTTGCCTCTAAAGCCTTGGATGAAGACTCTCGTGCGAGCGATCGACCCGCTGTTCAGGTGGGGGACCCTTTTGCGGAAAAATGCTTAATGGAAGCCTGTCTAGAAGCCTTTGCTACAGGTCTTGTCGTGTCTGCTCAGGATATGGGTGCGGCGGGCTTAACTTGTGCTACTGCGGAAATGGCGGCCAAAGGCAACATGGGCATGCGTATTGATTTAGACCTTGTGCCTGCGAGAGAACCCCATATGGCCGCTTGGGAATACTTGTCGTCCGAAAGTCAAGAACGCTTTTTATTGGTACTTGAAAAGGGCCAAGAAGCCCCCGTGCTTGCGATTTTCAAAAAATGGCAGGTTCCTTTTGCTATTATTGGTGAAGTCATTGAAGCGGAGCAAATTCAAATCTCTTTTAAAGGGGAGCAAGTGGTGGATTTACCCGCCAAGTTTTTAACCGAAGAGGCCCCCACTTATCCGCCTGATTTTGAAGTGCAAGAACCACTAGAAACGCAGCGTCGTCGTCAACGCAACGCCCATGAATTGCTTCCCCCACTTACCATGGAGCATCTCCCTCTCGCCTTGTCGCGTTTAATGGGGCAGGTTAACGTGGTAGAAAAATCAGCGATTTATGAACAGTATGACCGTCATGTCAAGCTCAATACCTACCTGACTTCGGACCATAACACGGCGGGGCTCATTCGCTTAAAAGCAAATGATTCAAACCATGATTCAGACCACGAGCGTCATAAAGCCTTGGCCGCCACCTTAGATGGCAACCCTTTACACGTTTGGTTAAACCCCTATGAAGGTAGTAAGGGCATTGTCTCTGAAGCGGCACGAAATATCGTGTGCACAGGGGCGACTCCCCTTGCCGTGACCAATAACCTCAATTTTGGGAATCCTGAAACGCCTTTGGTGGCCTTTCAATTGGCCGAATCCGTGCGAGGGATTAAAGAGGCGTGCCTCGCCTTTGAAACCCCTGTCACAGGCGGTAATGTGAGCTTGTACAATACCAATGGGGAGGAAGCCATTATTCCTTCTCCTACCCTAGGGATGGTGGGCGTCTTAGACGATATTAACGATGCCTTGAGTCCACAGTTTAAGAAGGCAGGGGATATCATTGCCGTTTTAGGTCGTTTTTCACCGAGCTTAGGGGGCAGTGTTTATCAGTGGCACGTACAGGGTGATAGCTACGGCGAACCCCCCACTGTGGATTTAGACATGGAAAAGCGCTTGCAAGATTTCATCACGCAAGTCTTGGTGCCTCAACGCTTGCTCGCTAGCCTGCAAGATGTGTCCACAGGCGGTTTATTAGTTACGATCATCGAATCTTGCCTTGCCTTTAAGCAAATTCAACATGCGGTGGCGTTGGATTTAACCCCTTTGCTTAGCGACACTTTTTCTGACTCTGGCTCTGACTCTGGCTCTTTAGATACCCTCTGTTTTGGCGAAACCCATGGAAGCTTTCTCTTGTCTTGCACGCCTGCACACTTTGAAACGCTTCAGACCTTAAGCGTCACTGCAGGGCTCCCTCTCGTGGCTTTAGGCCAAGTCCTAGAGGCTCAAAGTCCCTTGACGGTGCGTCTAGAAGACACTGTGGCCACCATGGATTTACAGAACCTTCAAAAGGCGTATACAAGCTTTACACTGTAAAACTCTATTTGAAATCCATTTGTCAAAGATAAACGAGGGATTTATTTAGTGGGTCAGGGTCTTAAACTGCTTAAGCACGTTCATTTTTACCAGACTTTAGGACATCTTCTTTTTGTTTATTTTTTAATTGAGTAGAAGGTCTATTTTGTTTAGGTATTCCTGTATCGTATTTTTCTTTACCGCTAAAAAGCTTAGGGGGTAAATAGGTGTAGGTATCGCCTTCTTCATTTGTCATTTTTGTACCTTGATTTTCGAGGGTCTTTATCGCTTTTGCGACTGGCATTCCTTCGTTGATCAATTCTGCAACCTTTGAAGCAACAGGAGAAAACGATGTCCCTGAATCACCTTGATCGGCATAAGGTACCACGGCAGTAAACTTGGTGTGTTGGCCACGGCTTGAATACTTTGTTAGTTTTCCGTTTGACTCACTCGTCCCTGCACCGATGACCCCATCCACACTAGTTAAGAAGTTTTCGCCTTCATTTTTTTCAAACAGAATTGGTATTTTTGATTCTAGCATGTTTAAAAACTCTTCTTCATTAGCAACACCTGCCAGCACAGCAATATTCTTTTCTTTCTTCAGTTTGGCGACTTCGATTTCCAGTTCTTTTTTGGCTTGATCTATCTTTGGTTTACCAGCGTCTAAGGATTCGTCAATATAAGATTCTATCGCAAAGAGATTCAGCATAGGAGTTTCATTCTCTTCAGAAGACCATAAGTTCTTCTTTTCTTCTTGGGTCGCTATGGCAAAAAATTCTTCAGATTTTTTAAGGGTGTTTTTTAATATAAGGGATTCACTCATTGCTTCTGATATACTTACTACATTGATTGAGTTTTTTTCTTTGGCAATTTCCTTAGGTAGTGTCGACATTTACTTAAGCCATAAACAAATAGAAGCAAGATGAACAAAAGACAAATAAGCCACATCTAATTTATCGTAACGGGTTGCCATTCGCCTGAAGTTTTTAAGGTCTTTAAACAAGTTTTCTACCAAGTGGCGAGCCTTGTAAAGGAAGTAATCGACTTGACGAGGAGCCACCGCATTGCTTTTATTAGGGATGACCACTTCAGCCCCCATGAGGTGAATCGCCTCAAATATTTGTTCTGAAACATAGCCCTTGTCCGCCAAAACCGCCGTGGCTTCAAGCCCTTTTAACAAAGGGATGGCTTGGGTTGAGTCGGAAACCTGCCCTGCGGTGACGATAAAGCGAACGGGGTTGCCGTGGCTGTCACAAACGGCGTGAAGCTTGCTCGTATAGCCCCCTGACGATCGTCCTAACGCTTGTTTTCCGGCACTTTTTTTGCCCCTGCTGAACACTGGTGGGCGCGAATAATCGTCGAATCAATCATAAGCCATTCGGTATCTGCCGATGTGGCAAGGGTGTTGAAAATCATTTGCCAAATGCCTTGTTTCGCCCAACGAATGAAGCGCTTGTGAACACTGCTCCACTTGCCGTAATAATAGGGAAGCGACCTCCATCTTCCCCCGTTTCGCCCCATCCATAATACCGCTTCTACAAAAAGACGGTTGTTTTCGGCAGTGCGTCCTCTATGATGCGACTGACCAGGTAGAGCCTCTTTTATCTGATTCCATTGGGCTTTAGACAACTCGTATTGAATATAATCGTTCATAATAAATCCCTCAAAACAACTAGAACCAATACGGTAAGTTTGTGTTAAAATAAGGGGTGTTATTATTTGTTTTGGACACCTTTGAAAATGGCCTATAAACCCTTAACTGACAGTCAATGGGCGCTCATTGAACCCCATATTCCCAAGCAGAAAATGGGAAGACCAAGAACCCGAAACCGTGAAATTTTAGAAGCGATTCTCTTTGTTTTATCCACCAATTGCAGATGGGAAGAGCTTCCGCCTTGCTTTCCCCCTAAAATGACGGTGTTTGACCGGTTTAAAGTATGGCAAAAAGAAGGGTTTTTTGAAGCATTATTCAAGCAATTCAAACAAAAAAAGCAAGAAGTTCAAGAAAAAACCAAAGAAATCTACTATCTCGATGCGACGATTAAGTCGGCAAAAAAAGGGCGATTGCGTTGGACGAGCAGGAAAATTAAAGGGCACGAAAGTAAGCCTCATTGCCAATGAAGCGGGCTTGCCTGAGGCGATTCATATTGAAAAAGGGAATCGGCATGACCGACATGCCTTCGGTCACATTTTAGCGGAAATCCCCGCCAACAGCTACATTGTGGCAGATAAAGGCTATGATTGCAAGCGGCTTCGTCGGCAGTTACGGCACAAAAAATTAACGCCTGTGATTCCCAAGCGACAGTTCAAAAACAAGCCAAAAGTGAGGACCCCCAAGCCTGATATTTACAAAGGACGGTGGACCATTGAGCGGACCTTTGCTTGGTTGGAAGGTTTTCGGAAGCTAGTTTTACGCTATGAACGAAAGCGAGAACATTGGCAAGCCTTTTGGGAACTCGGTTGTGCCATCCTTCATTTGAGAAAACTTACCGTATAAGGTCTAGATCTTGGATTTATTATATCATTATTTATATGTCGACACTACCTAAATTTTTTCGCATAGATATTATAATAAGCCACAACATCCTCAATAATCCACTCTTTTACGCTCGAACCTTTTATTTTTACAGAACCTGTGTTTGTCATGCTATTCTTCCGCTTGGTTTTAGTTCCAGGAATGGCTCGTTCGAAGTTTTCTACAACCATGTCTGCATGTATTCTAGGAGATTCAGCGTTTGTTTCTAAAACAAGGATTTTTCCTCCATTCTCAGTTTTTTTAAGCGTGCTGTTTAAATAGGGATTTGTTTTAGAAACAGTCATAATAGATTCCTTGGTTTAAAAATAGTTAGAGAGAGAGGTATACTCCTCATTAAAAATAAAAACAATCAAACCCCTTTGATTTTTTTTTGTTGCAAAATGCTTCATAATGTTTTGTTCAAAAAATTATCTGCTGCCTTACAATAATGCGTAACGCTTTTGATGTTTGAAGAATGGGGCTTTTCTGCTCTATTTTTAGCTGATATCGTCTCTCCTCGAAATCCAGATCCAGACTCTCTACAGTATATTTGTGGTAATATTTTATGGATAAGCGGTGGCTTATGGACGCTTGTCGTTTTACTGGGTTTTACGATAGGCTTATATTATTATGGTCGTGAAGCAAAGAAGCGCCGAAAAATACCGTAAACAAGGAGCCCTCCTGATGCGTTTCATGAAATTCAATGCCACCGCATTTATTAGTCTTACTTTATGTGGGATCTACCTTGCAAGCCTAGGACTTCAAAGCCTGTCGCTTCAAGCACACGCAGAAGAGGTACGACACTTTCAAGACGGCTGGACTTTGTTGAATCCGCCGCCTATTCTAAACCAAACACAGACGTTTAAGGACTTATGGACGCTAGACGTTAAAACCCAGCCCTTGTTCGACGACCTGAGCCCTGAAACACATCCCTTAGCAAGCGACTTAAACCATTATTACGATGTGCGCTTTACCCCTGACCCCACCCTTTTTGAATTCACGGGGGACGTCACCCAATATTATAAAAAACATACCCCCCATTTCGTCAAAGACAATTTAACCGCCCAGTATCAACAGTATTTGGCACAACTGGAAGAAGAAACGAATGCTGGTCAACACTTTAAAAACGGCTTAAAAACCTTCACGACCACCCTTAAAACGATTCCCCTCATTTTACTCTGTACAGTGCTTTGTTTCCCTATGGTGCCTTCTATAATAGACAGTGAAATCACCCAACCCGCTCGATCGCGTAAAGAGACCTTAAATCGTAAAAAAAAGGAGTTTTATTTTTCAGAAAATCAGCTCTATTTATCTCAAATGGGGGAAGCATTGTTGCCTCGTTTACAAAGGCTCGATGATTTACAACAAGATTATACAGATCCCTCTAAAAATAAAGCGTTACTTAGCTATCATGTGTTGCCGACCACGCGCAATTATGATTTAGATCTTAAAAAGAAACGCTTTCGCTATGGAAGGCTACCTGAAGTCTTAAGTTTTGGTTTGAAACTTAAAAAAGAAATGCCCCTTAAAGCCTTTGAAGGCCTATTGGCGAAAGAATTCAAACTTAATCCCAATAATTCTTTTAGTGCCTCTACGACATCATGGAGGGATACCAGCAATCTTTTCTTAGACGAACAAAAATACGTCACAGACTGTACACTAGGCCTCAATGGAGATTTCAAGTCTTTCAGACTCAGTTGTAATGGCTACACCTTCCACTATAAGCCAGCGAAACCCTTAGACTAAAATAACGTTTACCACAAAGGAGTCTCCCTCATGCGTTTCATGAAATTCAATATCACCGCGTTTGTCCGTCTTGCTTTATGTGGGATCTACCTTGCAAGCCTAGGGCTTCACAGCCTGTCGCTTCAAGCACACGCAGAAGAGGTGCTGTATCTTCAAGACGGCTGGATGCTACTTAATCCCGCACGTATCGTCAATCAAAACAAAACATGGGAAGGCTTATGGACGCTAGATGTTAAAACACGGCCCTTGTTCAACGACCTCAGCCCTAAAGCAGACCCCATGGCACAGATCTTAAATCATTACTACGACGTGCGCTTTACCCCTGACCCCACCCTCTTTGAATTCACGGGGGACGTCACCCAGTATGGGGAAAAACATACACCGCATTTCATCAAAGACGATCTCAAAACAAATGCGACTCATCGTCTAGCCGAATTACAAAAAGAAACCAGTCAAGGTCAACAGTTTAAAGATGGCTTGAACACCTTTGGAAGCACCATTGTATGGTCACCCATTGCCTTACTTTTTTTTCCTTTGTCTCCCTATATCATAGACAATGAAATTACCCAACCTGCTCGAGAACGTAAAGAAGCCTTGACTCGTAAAAAAAGAGACCTCGATTTTTTAGAAAATCAGCTCTATTTATCTCAAATGGCGGAAGCCTTGCTGCCTCGTTTACAAGCGCTCGATGCCTTACAACAGGATTATACAGATCCTTCTAAAAACAAAGCGTTACTTAGTTATCATGTTCTGCCTACAACGAAGGATTATAGTGTGAATCGTGTCAAAAGGACACTCCTTCATGGAATAGAGTCAGAACTCTTAAGTTTTGGATTGAAACTCAAGCAAGACATACCTCTTAAAACTTTTCGAACACTACTTTCCAAAGAATTTAAGCTCAATCCTAACAATGCGTTTTATTTCACTACGCCCATATGGAAAGAGACAAGCAATCTTTTATTAGACAAACAGGACTATGTCACAGACTGTACGCTGTATTCGAGGCAAAATTTTGAATCTTTTAGACTAGAGTGTAATGGCTACCTCTTCTACTATAAAAAAGGGCGACCTTAGACTAAATAGACCGCCTCAAGGCGTTCTTCCCCCCGTTTTGATCAAGCACACTCGTGACAAGGAGCCCTCACCATGTTTCATCTCCATGACCTATTCGCCATGGCCTCTTGGCAGTGGGGGTTTTGGCATCCCACGTCTCACTTGGGCTTTGAAGTGTTAGGGTACCTCGCTAGTTTTCATGTTTATCAATCGCAACACCTTCAAGACATCCTTAAACCTGAGCAACGCAAAGCCCTCAAATGGTGGACGCTCGGGGGGGCCATAATCGGGGCCAAAGTCGTGCCTGTGCTGGAACTCATGGGGGCCTCCTACTGGTGGGCGGCACTCATTAGTGGAAAGTCTCTCGCAGGGGGCTTATTAGGGGGAATTGTCGGGAGTGAACTGGGCAAAAAACGCTTGGGCATTAAAGCCTCGACAGGGGATGTCTTGGTCTGGCCCTTGCTTTGGGGCAGTATCGTCGGGCGCGTGGGTTGTGCGAGTGCTGCCGTCTTTGATGGCATGCTCGGGCAAATGATGCCTTCCACCTGGGGGAAAACGGCGTCAGCCTTCGGTGTGGGCGTTTTTGCCTCCCCCGCACTCATCAAACAGGCCCAGCCCTTCTTTAAAAAAGCCATTCATTCGGGCTATTACTGGAACATGGGCATGCTTGAAATTATGGGTCTCGTGGCCATCATGGGCTTGATTTACGGAATGCAAACGCCTTTGCAAAAACGGTTTCGTTCAGGGGCCTTATTCTATGTGTTTGGCTTGTCCTACTTTGTCTTACGTATGGGTTTGGATCTTCTAAAGCATGGGCATCACAGCGTGAGTGTCGTACAAATAGTCAGCCTGCTTGGCGCCTTTTTTAGTCTTTATCAACTCTTTCGATTAGCCCGTCAAACGCCGACTCAAGAAAGCACGTCTTAGGAGATTCAACCATAAACTAAAGCGACAAATTCAACGGAGTGTCTTCAAGTTCGGGGAGCGCTTCTAGTGGGGCATTTAAGGCCTTTTGGCGCGCCTCCCGCTCAAGGCCCAGTTCGCTGTCCACCAAGACATCCAAGTCTTTTTTATCGCCAGTGAGCTTAAACAACTGGTGAAAGGTCGACGTGACATTTAAACGATACGACGACCCATGACGGTTTTTAGAAATCAACTTATGCGCCAACAATTCTTTGACGTGGTCATAGGCGCTGGATCCGCGTAAATCAATCAATTCTTTTTGAAGCAAAGGCGATTTAATGGCAATAACGCTTAAAGTCCGCAACGCCGCAGCGCTCATTTCCATAGGGATCATTTTATTCACCAAATGCTTGTATGGTAGCCGTACTTGCAGAATATAGCCTTCTTCACTGTCTTCAATTTCAAGGGAAGAATCCCCTCGAAAGGCATAGTCATTGAGCAATTCAGACAGAGCGTCCACAATATCATCCAAGGGGGCGTCCAACATCAGGGCCAACTCTTCCATGGGAAGGGGGCGACTGGTCATAAAGAGCAGGGCTTCAATTTCTCCCTTTAAGGCGGCGGATTCTTCATCATTTTGCTCGCCTTTTTCCGAAGTCGCGAAGGAGTTTTGGCGTCGTGAAGGGCTTTTGGAAACGGCAGGGGTCACTTCAAGCAAGGTAGGCAGGGGGAAAGGGCTTGCGTGTTGTTGCTCAGCGAAGGCATCCCAATCCCGCGCATGGCCCACTACATCCCCGAGCGCGGCCTCTTCAACGGCTTCGGCGGAAGCGTCCAACTCATCCCAAAAACTCGTTTCTTTTTTCATGGGGCGATTTCCTTTTGCTTTTTTGGGGCATGTTCCCTGCGTTTTTGACGGGAAACTCCTGAGGCTAGGCGTATTATACCGCAAGCCCTCCCCCTTGAATAGAATAATTTTTAGTGATCGTGTTGTAACGGTAACTGGAACAAAATTAAGGCTAGAAGCAATACGGTAAGTTTGTCTTAAAATAAGGGGTGTTCTTTTTTGTTTTGGGCACCTTAAAAATGGCCTATAAACCCTTAACTGACAGTTAAGGGGCGCTCATTGAACCCCACATCCCCAAGCAGAAAATGGGAAGACCAAGAACCCGAAATCGTGAAAGTTCAGAAGCGATTCTCTTTGTTTTATCCACCCATTGCAGGTGGGAAGAGCTTCCGCCTTGGTTTGCCCCTAAAATGACGGTGTTTGACCGGTTTAAAGTAGGGCAAAAAGAAGGTTTTTTTGAAGCATTATTCAAGCAATTCAAACAAAAAAAGCAAGAAGTTCAAGAAAAAACCAAAAGTGAGGACGCCCAAGCCTGAAATTTACAAAGGACGGTGGACCATTGAGCGGACCTTTGCTTGGTTGGAGGGTTTTCGGAAGCTAGTTTTACGCGATGAATGAAAGCGAGAACATGGGCAAGCCTTTTGGGAACTCGGTTGTGCCATCCTGCATTTGAGAAAACTAACCGTATAAAGTCTAGTTGAATGCGCCTAGTGTTTTAAATAATTGAGCAGGCACTAGTCTAAGAGCCTAGACTGGCAGAGGTGTGAAGTGTACAGAAAAGCCCATAAGCATAGCGAAAAAATGAGCGACAACAAAGACGCCAGAGGCTATTTAATCTTTGAATTGGCCTTCATAGCATTTAAACGATTGAATGGTATAACGCGCCTTTAAAGCCAAGACAAAGTAGTGAAAATAAGCAAGGCAGGTAGACTTAAACACAAGAGAGTTAAAAAAGTCAACTTGACATCTTGCAATAAATAGGAAGAAGGTAAACTAAAAAGCATAAAACAAAACCCTAAATAACACACCGTACACTCATTACGACGTGAATCGACAAACTAATAATAAAATGCAATGTTTAGGAAGTGCAACCAAAGATTGCCTTCGACACCTATTAATTTAAATCAAACCAATGAGCCTGTGAATGCTTTTTTTATAGTAAGCCTCCTTTCATGCAGTAAACTGTTTTACTTGCATGGCGCCCGTATGTTTCAGTTAAACTATAATGAAATAGGAGAAAATTATTTTTTTTGCTTGAAGGAGCCTTGCCATGACAGAATCCTCAATTCCCATGTTTAAAACGATTGCGATTATAGGCGGGGGCCCTGCGGGTTACATCATGGCCATTCGCTTAGCGCAGCA
This sequence comes from Vampirovibrio sp., assembly GCA_050916035.1. Taxonomy (GTDB): domain Bacteria; phylum Cyanobacteriota; class Vampirovibrionia; order Vampirovibrionales; family JAJTHC01; genus JAJTHC01. Next base: position 1,091,808 of record CP050876.1, read on the forward strand.
TGGGTTTAAAGTCACTCTTGTGGAAGAAAAATTTGTGGGAGGAACTTGTCTTAATTGGGGATGCATTCCTTCTAAAGCGTTAATTCACGCCAGTCATCAGTATCATCAAATGCAGCCTGAACACTTAAGCACGTGGGGCATGGCCTTTTCAAAACCCGTCACACGTCATTTGGATTGGAGCGTTTTATCAGCGCATATTGACGCAAACGTTCAACAGCTACGGGGAGGGATTGAACAACGTCTCAAGCGTTTAAAGGTTCAAGTCTTAGCCGGAAAGGCTCGCTTTGTGTCCCCAACGGCCCTAGAAGTCCTTTCGTCAACGGGAAAAACGTCACTCTTACAAGCCGATGCCTTCGTTATTGCCACGGGTGCTACCACCGTGATGCCTCCCGCATTTAAAAATCTTCCTTCGCCCTACGCCGTTACTGTGAATGATGTCTTCCATATGAGCGACTTACCTAAACGATTAGGCATTATTGGCGCAGGGGTAATTGGATTAGAACTGGCACAAGCCTTTCAACGTTTAGGAGTCGACGTAGAGGTTTTTGATCGATTACCCCAAATTTTACCCAGCTATGACCGTAAAATGGTGAACGTTTTACAGCAGACCTTAATGCAAGACGGGGTCACGTTTCATTTGGGAATGGACGTGCGTTCGGCAACCGTAGATGAAGCATGCTCACAAGTGGTGCTGCATATGGCACCGATGTCAGAGGAAACGGCAGCGGAGAGCTCCGTGACGGTGGACCGCGTTCTCATCGTCCCTGGACGTCGTGCGAATACAAGCTTCCTAGATTTAGAAGCCGCGGGGGTGAAGGTGCATCCACAAAGTGGCGGGGTGATGGTCAATGCTCAATTACAAAGCAATCAAGCACATATTTTTGCCATTGGAGATGTGACACACGGCCATCCTCAATTGGCACATGTCGCGTCTCATCATGCTTTGGTTTTAGCCGATACCTTGGCAGGCAAGTCACAGGGTTTAGATGAACGCACCCAAATCCCCGCGGTGATTTACACACAACCTGAATTGGCTCGTGTGGGAGATTCACTAGAAGAAGCGACCCTCAAGGGATATCAGGTTCGCCTAACGCGCTTTCCGTTTAGCGCACTGGGTCGTGCGAGTATTGAAGAAGCCAAAACAGGCGAAGTGCTCTTAGTGGTCGAAGCATCAACAGGGGCTATTTTAGGAGCGGAAGTCTTCAGTCCCTATGCAGATGCCTTGATTAGTCAAATGCTACAAGCCATTGAGTTGGGCGCTACGGTAGAAGATCTCGCGTTGACTGTGCACCCTCACCCGAGCTTGTCTGAAGCATGGCTGGAAGTGGCCGAACGTCACTTGGGGCATGGCATTCACTTAGATTAAATGGAGATTAATTAGATTAAGCAGAAAAGGGTTTGCCCCCTTTACCAATGAGCCGTGGCTCCCTCCAAAGGACGTGGGGGAAGGGGATGCGTGTTGTAATAATCGTCTGCAAAATGCTTCCATGTTTCAACGCAGTACCCACTGCCCACCCCTTTAAGCGGTATATTTTGAGGATGCCCAAACCATAAGACCCCTACAAAATCGCGAGTATAACCCGCAAACCAAATGTCTCTGGTTTTATCAGTGGTGCCTGTCTTCCCCGCAACCTCTCTATTCTTGAGTTGCGCTTTTTTACCCGTACCTACTTTCACTACGGTGCTTAAGGCGGCATTAATCATTTGAACAGATTGCTTCGGTAATCGACGCTCTGGAGTCGGGGGAGTGCGGTACAACGTTTTACCACGACTGTCTTGTATCTTTAAAATGGCCTGAGGAGCGAGATAGGTCCCCCCTCGAGCAAAAGTGCTATAGGCGGTGGCGAGTTCTAAGACGGACACGCCAGAAGCACCCAATAAACTGGCAAAATTGGGCGCAATGGGAGATTGAATCCCTGCTAAACGCGCGGTTTCTGTAATGGCAGGTAAACCCACGCGTTCCCCAACTTGAATCGTGGTGGTATTACGACTTTGTGCCAAGGCATTACGGATTTTCATACGACCTTTAAACACGCCGTCATAATTTTTAGGTCGCCAATAGCCATAGCCCGTATTATAAGCAATGGGGCGATCTTCAATGATGGAGTCGGGCGTAATTTTGCCCAACCGAAAGCCTGTTAAGTACACAAAAGGTTTAAACGTTGAACCAGGGGAACGACGCGCCATGGTCGCATTGTTAAATTGAGAGATATTAAAATCTCGCCCCCCCACCATGGCCAGAATGTGGCCATCATCCACATTCAATACAATCATGGCTCCTTCTTTGAGATGCGAAGTAAGAGGGGCTTTTTGAAAACTTTGTCGCATACGAAATTCAGCGGCATTTTGCGCGCTGGGGTCTAAGCTCGTCGTGACTTGCAAGCCTCCTTGTCGTACAAGGGTTTCACCGAATAAGGTGGTCATTTCTTGTCGAACATGGTTTACAAAATAAGGGTATAAATGGCGGGAAGGCGTTTTGTCGTAATGCAATTTTTCGTTCAGGGCTTGTTCGTACTGTAGCGCATTAATGAATCCAAAATGTTGCATCGCCTCCAAGACCAAGCGTTGACGAGCTTTGGCCGCTTCTGGATACACATAAGGGTTTAAACCTTCGGGGGCTTTGAGTAAACCCGCCAGTAAGGCCGCTTCCGCCAAGCTTAACGCTTCTGCGGATTTATTAAAATAGCACTTGGCCGCTTTTTCCGCACCATAGGCCTGATTTCCCCAGTAAACGACGTTTAAATACAGTTCTAAAATTTTATTTTTGTCATAGAGCTTTTCAATGCGCATAGCGAGCAAGGCTTCTGCCAATTTCCGCGCCAAAGAACGTTCAGACGATAAGTAGAGGTTTTTAATCAATTGTTGAGTTAAGGTGGAGCCTCCTTGGACTTCTCCGCCTTTTAGATTACTTAAAATAGCGCGCGCCGTTCCTTTGACATCCACGCCCTCATGCTGATAAAAGCGGTTGTCTTCAATCGCCATAATAGCACGAGGCAAATAGGGTGAAATATGAGAAAGCGTTTTCACCGTACGGTCTTCATCCCCACTAATCGTGGCAATTAAAGTCCCGTTGACGTCCAGTATACGGGTAGATTCCGCAGGGTGCCATTCATTCAAGCGACTTAAGTCAGGCAGTTTAGTTAGGCTATTTGAAATAACAAAACCTACGTTTACACTAAGTAAGAACAGGAGTATCGTCCCTAGGACAAAGCCAAAACCAAGCAGCATCATTCCCCAATTAGATTTACTCCCCCCTTGCGCGGGACGATACGTATCTACCAACAGCTCTAAAGACGGGGACGAAAACCGTTTGTTCATGTGACTTAGTCTAAAACAAGCGACCGCTTAAAACAAGGGTAAATCCATCACCCCTAGAGAGCACTTGAGACTTCAATCGCAAAGAAGTCTAAACCTTAAAGTGGAATGCGTTCGTGACTTTGCGCATCAAAAAATTGAACATCCTTCCAGAAAAACCCACAAGGAAGGGCCGCTTCCGTATGATGCCTGGTGTCGAGCTCGAAAGAGGCATGCGCCACTAAGTCATAAGCCGTATGCGCCTTAGCAGAAAGTCGTAGGGTTTGGTAAGCCCCGTGTAATTCTCTTTGTTGTAAAAAAACGTGAAAGGCCTGAGCGCCTTCTTCAGGAAATAATCTTAAATGTTCTGGTCGAATACCCCATAAGATTTTTTGGTCAGGACTGCGCGCAAAAGCAGGAGCCAGTGCCGCTTGCCAAGCCTCAGGCAAGACAAAGGAGTCCATTAAGACGTCACCCGCGTCGGTTTGAAGGCGATAGCCCGCGTGATCTTGATATAAAGGTAAAATATTCATTTGGGCCATAAACTTCGCGACAAATACGGTGGCGGGGGCTTGATAAATGTGAACGGGGCTGTCGTATTGGGCGATGCGTCCTTCATGAAGCACCACGACTTTATCCGCCAGCGTCAAGGTTTCCGTGTGATCATGCGTGACATAAAGCGTTGTCGCCCCTAATTTTTGGTGTAAGGCCTTTAGTTCATGTCGCATATGTTGACGTAATTGCGCATCTAGATTCGACAAGGGTTCATCCATCAAAAAAAGCTTAGGATTCCGAACCATCGCACGGCCTAAGGCCACACGTTGACATTGCCCCCCACTTAATTGGGCAGGCTTACGTTTCAATAAAGGTTCTAAACCCAAAATTTCAGCGACGTCTTGCACCTTCGTTTTAATCAACGCTTTAGGTGTTTTTCGCATTTTAAGGCCAAAGGCCATGTTGTCAAAGACATTCATATGCGGATACAAGGCATAGTTTTGAAAGACCATGGCCAAGTCTCGATCTTGAGGCGCTTTTTGAAGCAGATTAACCCCTTCTAATTGGATGTTTCCCGCCGTGGGGTCTTCCAAACCTGCAATACAACGAAGCAAGGTGGATTTTCCGCAACCACTAGAGCCCACCAAGACGACAAAGTCTCCCTTTTCTACGGCAAAATGAATAGATTCCAAGACACGAGTCTCCCCGAATTGTTTGGTGAGATTCTCAATCGTCAAATAAGACATAACGACTCCTTCAGCAAAAGGGACTTTCTTTATCATAACATTTTTTTTAAGATAAGCGATCCACGTCTATTTTTTATTTTAAAGATTAGTATACCTTAGACATAGAATTTTTCGATGAATGGGGAGGCTTTCATCAAGACGATTGAATACGCATGAGAAATCAACCCTTTTTAGTGTCATTTCGTGTAAAAAAAAAATACTTGTTGTATTCTATAATGAGATAAGTTCAATTCAAGGCGTTGAATGATTGCTTTATTGTTTGTTGACATGATGGGAAGGCTTAACGTGGAACGTCACCCCTCAGTGGAATTACCCCTCTATCAAGACTACCTGATGTTAGGTGTTCATTATACGACGGCTGATTTAGATATTCGGGAATCTTTTAGCTTTCAAGATTATGAAGTCACCCAAATTATTGAACATTTAACGCAAGCCCCCCAACAATCGGGTATTCGCTCCTTAGTGGTATTAACCACGTGTAATCGTGTGGAACTTTATGCCCTTTGCTCTAATGTGGCGCACGCTAAACTCGCTTTAAAACAGTACTTCATTGAAGAAAAAGGCATTGACGCGGCCATTATGAAAAGCGAAGCGGTGATTGTCCTTTACGGACAAGCGGTTCCTGAACATCTTTACCGCGTTGCCTGTGGCTTAGACAGTCTCATTCTAGGGGAAGGACAAATTTTAAGCCAAGTAAAAACCGCGTTAGAAATGGCTCAAGCCACTCACACCCCTGACTTTCCCCTTGAACGCAGTTTACGCGCCATTTTTTGTGAAGCCATTCACGTGGGCAAGCAAGTCCGCAGTAAAACAGGGATTGCCAGTCGAGATGCCAGCGTGAGCAAAGCCACCTTAGACTTGGCCATGCGACATCACCCTGACTTGGTGCAACGTCACATTGTAGTGGTGGGCGGGGGTAAAATGGCGTGCTTAATTTTAGAGCGCCTCAATGAACTTTTACCTTTAGAAAAGCGTCACCATGTTCAATTGTTAAACCGTAGTGCCGAACGCTTAAAAGAACTAGAAGCGCGCTTTTCGTTTTCAGGCGTGACATGGGAAGGGGCGAAGACACTCCTTAATCAAGCGGAACTGTTATTTGTCGCCACAGGGGCCCCCCATTTACTCTTTCATGCGGAACAATTTCAAGACCGCATCACTCCTCTGAGTATTTATGATATTGCCGTACCACGAAATGTTTGTCCTGACGTCGCGGAAGCGTATCCTCATATTAACGTGTATGACACGGATGCCTTAATCGGCATGTCTAGTTTTGACCCTCAAAAAGAAGCTCGATTACGCCAAAGTGCAGAAGCCTTAATTGAAAAGGCCTTGAATCACCTCCCCAATTGTCTGAATAAAATTGCCTGTGAAGCAGAACTAAAGCATTTTCGCGACTTTGTAGAAACCTTGCATGAAGACTATGTACAAAATCACCCCTTAGCCCTTGAAGATCTTCCGCCAGAAGCGTGGCAGGACGCCAGCACGCAATGGTCCGCGGGACTCATTCAACGTCTATTGCACAGTCCGAGTACGCTCATTAATCAAGGACGTTTTCAAGTCAAAGACTTGTCCATTTTAAGGGATTTATTCCAGCCTTTACCTTATTCGCGTGAACCCTTTTCCCTAAAAGCTTCCCGTAATACCCATGAGGAAAGCACAGAAGCTTCCCCCACGTTTCTTGAGACACAAACCCCCAAACACGAGGATTAAGCGGTGACAAAGCAGACCCGAGAGGTGTTAAAAGTGGGGACTCGAGACAGTCCTTTGGCTTTGCTTCAAACGCAACACGTCATCAATATCCTTCAAAAAAATCCCCTCTTTCAAGGGATCCGCTTTGAACAGATGGCCTTAAAATCTTTAGGCGATTTAAATTTAACAGATCCCCTTTCTCAAGTGGGCCGTCCAAACGCGCAGTATGGCGTATTCGTCAAAGAACTAGAAGAACATTTATTGTCAGGCACGATTGATTTAGCGGTTCATAGCTTGAAAGACATGCCCTCTCAAATTCCTGAAGGATTGGAGCTTTTGCCTTTTGGGGAACGCGAAGCCGTTGAAGATGCCTTTATTGCCGCCAATGGACATAGCACCTTTTGGGACCTGCCCGCAGGGGCCGTGGTAGGCTCGAGTGCGCTACGGCGCGTGGCTCAGCTCAAGCGTTTACGAGGAGACTTACAGTATCGCAATATCCGTGGCAATGTACAAACACGCTTTCATAAGCTAGAAACTGACGAGTATGATGCCACACTTTTAGCCGTAGCGGGCCTAAATCGTTTGGGCTTGTCGCAGCGTATCACCCATCGCTTCTGCCCTGAAACAGAACTGATTCCGGCGGTGGGCCAAGGGGTCTTGGGTCTTGAATTTCATCAGAACAGTCCCTTCTTTCCGCACTTTGATGGACTAAAAGAAAAAAACCTTGCCACCACAGCGATACAAGCGGAACGTGAAATCTTACGACTCCTAGAAGGGGGGTGTCAATTACCCCTCGGCTGTTATGCAAAACCCTTGGTGGAGGCTACAGGCATTGAGGTCTTTTTAGATTTATTATCGCCCGATGCCCGCTTACGCGTCAGACGGCATTGGCGTTTGATTCAGCATCAGGATTATGAAGATGAGCCGTCCCTTCACGCGGTTTTGGCCAAAGGGGTGGAAGACGTTTTAGACGCGGGCGGACGTGCCATTAAAGCCTTACTTTACCCAGATCTTTAAGCTTCATAAGGCATCCAACGAAAAAAGGCAGATCCACAGCCTCCTTCGTAGCGCCTACGGTATTGGATTGATTTGAAAACACCCTGAATCACCGCCACTCTCAAGTGGGGAAATTAAGCGCCAAGTAAACAGGGGCATGGTCAGAGCCTTCGGTGTGATCATGAATGTCCGCCGCCACGATGTAGGGACAAAGTGCTTCAGAGGCAAAAAAGTAATCAATCCGCCAACCCACATTACGTTCTCTCGCACGAGTACGCATTGCCCACCACGTATAGCGTTCCGCCTCATCGGGATGTTTCAGGCGAAAGGTATCCAGAAACCCCGCCTCAAGCAGACGATCCAACCACGCCCGTTCTTCAGGCAAAAACCCCGAAACCTTTTCATTGTCTTTCGGACGAGCCAAATCAATCGCGTGGTGTGCCGTATTGAAATCCCCTGTCAGAACAATGGGTTTAGTCGTCTTGGCTTGTAAGGGCTTAATATGCCCTTCTAAAAAGGCATCATAAAATTCCATTTTATAGCGTAAGCGCTCCACACTAGACGCCCCATTGGGATAGTACATCCCATATAAAATAAATTCCTCAAATTCAAGCATCAGGGTTCGCCCTTCGCAGTCAAAGGCCTCCACCCCAAAGCCTTCCACCACGTTAAGCGGTTCGATACGAGACCAAATCGCAACCCCACTATAGCCTGGGCGCGTGGCATGACTATAATACGCATGGTACCCCTCAGGCGGAGCCATCATGTCTTCGGTCAATTGGTGGGCTTGAATCTTGGTTTCCTGCAAACATAAGACATCAGGCCTTTCTGAGGCCAACCAGTCTAAAAAACCCTTGCGAAAGGCGGCTCGAATACCGTTCACATTCCAAGAGATTAATCGATAAGTATTGCCTTGTCCCATGTAAAATTCCTTTAAACGACTAGAAACCAGCCCATTAGTCGAGTTCCCCTCGAGCAATTTGATCCAATAATTGACTCATACGCACACCGCGTTCTAAGGAGTCATCAAACTTGAAAAGTAGTTCAGGCGTATGACGAAGGCGAATACGTTGCCCCAATGCTTTACGGGCCTTGGCTTGGTGTGAAATCAAAATGGTCATCACTTCTTGACGTTCATCGTTGTCGTCTAAAAATATACTAAAATACACCTTTGCCACACTTAAATCAGGCGTTAAATCCACTTCGGTAATAGAAATAACCAAGTCTTCCAAGCGTGGGTCTTTAATTTCAGTACGTAAAATGTCCCCCAACTCGCGCTGAATGGCTTTCCGTACACGATCCACCCGACTAAACTCTTGTCGTTCGTTTTTCATCGTTGTCGACTCCTTTGGCACGCTAGAGGCTGGTTCGCTTACGCTCTTCTTGCTGATACGACACAATGATGTCTCCAATTTGATGATCATGGAACTTCGCTAAAGTAATCCCACATTCAAAGCCTTGTGCCACTTCTTTGGCGTCATCTCTAAAGCGTTTTAAAACATCAATAAAACCTTCATGAATGATGCTACCATTGCGCTTAACTTCAATACGACCACTGCGCATGATTTTACCTTGAATCACCATACAGCCCGCGACAACAACCGTTTTACCAATAGTAAAGTGTTGACGAATTTCAGCTTGTCCGCATTCGACTTCAATAATGTCCGCATCCAACTCACCTAGCATCAATTTTTCGACACGTTCCACCATGTGGTAAATGACATCAAACCGATGAATCACCACGCCTTCTGACTCGGCGATACGAGCAGCATTGACATCTTCACGACTATTAAAGGCAATAATAATCGCTTTAGACGCCGTGGCCAACATCACATCCGCCTCCGTGATATCACCTGTTCCTGTATGAATAATATTCACTTGCACTTCAGTCGTGTCTAATTTAATTAAAGAGCCTTGGGCGGCTTCTAAAGAACCATGGGTATCGGCTTTTAAGACAATCCGCAGTTCCTTCTTATTCTCATCATCTAAGGACGTAGTCAGGCCTCCCGCATTTCGGGTACGCGCGGACAAACGACGTTCTCGTTCCTTTTGTTGCGCTAGATTCAGGCGCTGTTTAAAGGTTGCCTGATGTTCAATCACTTGAAGTAAAGAACCCGAAACAGGCACTTCTTCCAGTCCTAAAATTTCAACAGGGGTTGACGGGCCCGCTTCTTGAATACGTTCACCTGTATCACTAATTAAGGCACGCACTCGGCCCCCTACCGCACCCATTAAAATATTTTGGCCAACTTTTAAAGTCCCTTTTTGAACCAAGACACTGGCCACAGGGCCTTTTCCTTTGTCTAGCTTGGCTTCAATAATCACGCCTTCGGCAGGAACATGAGGATTGGCTTTGAGTTCTAACAATTCCGATAAAAGTAGAATATTTTCTAATAAATCATCCACACCCAAACGCTGTAAGGCACTGACTTCTACGGTGACCACATCGCCCCCGTACTTTTCAGACATCACCCCATGCTCCATTAAGGCCGCCATGACACGATCGGGGTCTGCACCCGCCTTGTCAATTTTATTGATGGCCACAATAATGGGAATGCTCGCGGCTTTGGCATGGTTAATCGCTTCAATGGTTTGAGGCATGACTCCATCATCGGCCGCCACCACTAAAATAGCGATATCCGTGGCTTGTGCCCCTCTCATCCGCATCGCCGTAAAGGCTTCGTGACCAGGGGTATCTAAAAAGACAATTTTTTGACCATTTTTCTCAACACTATAGGCCCCGATTCGCTGAGTAATCCCGCCTGCTTCCGTATCGACAATATTGGTTCGGATTTCACGAATGGCATCTAACAAAGACGTTTTACCGTGATCCACGTGACCCATAATAGAAATTACAGGAGCGCGATGCACCCATTGCTCAGTCCTTGTTTCTTCATCCGCTTTACGGTCCAAGACATTGACCACTTCTACTTCGGTCATATCTTTCACTTTTTTAACTTCTGCTTCCACTTCAAAATGCTGGGCAATATCAATCATGGCATCAAAGTCGAGGGTATGGTTAATCGTCACCATAATCCCTTTCATAAACAAGTATTTAATGACTTCGGTGTCTTTTTGCTTCAGCAACTGAGCCAATTCATGGACGGTCACCGCATGATCAAAGACCAAATGCGTGGGAGGGATTGAATTTTCTGCTTCAATGGCCGCAGCGGTTGCACGGCGTTCCGCTTTAGACGTTTTACCTGACTTACGAGCAGGACGAAATAAAGCCGTTAATTTTTCTTTGTTTTTGTCCACTTCATTTTTATTGACATATTTAGAAACAGAAGACTTCCCTTTGGCTTGGGGAGAAAAACTTTTGGCCCGTTCTTTTTCTTTAGACACTTCTGGAATAAAATCGGCCGACACTAAGCTTTCATTACCCTGAGGCACAGGACGTGTAGGAGGTGTATACGGACGGTTGCCCGCAGTACCTGAAGAGGCAGGGCCTCCAGAACGATAACCTTGATAGCCTTGGCCGCCTCCACCATGACGCGCACCCCCTTGTTGTTCGCGTTGTTGGGGCGTAAGCGTCCGCTGATCAACAGGCTTAATAGTGCCTGCCTTGGGTTGTAAACTAGGACGCTTGGCGGGAGCTCCGTTTGGTCCCTGTGAACCTTGTGGATATTGGGGGCGATAAGAACTCGCGGTAGGCGTATTCGGACGAGGCGTCAACGCAGGGCGGAGCGCAGGCCTGTTTTGCTGAGGGGAATACGTCGATATCGTCGAACTCCGTTGAGCGGGTGGAGCATCAGTACTTCTAGGGGTTAACGCAGGAGCTGGCGTGGGGGCTACAATTTTTTCTTCAGACTTTGGGGGCGTGGGAGTGGCAGTGGGCAAAGAGGCGTCCTTTTTAACAGTTACATCAGGGGTAGAGAGAGGTGCAGTTACCTTGGGTTTTGTCACAGTCGCAACCGCTACAGGTGACGAACCGTAATGTTTTCGTACTTTCACGGCGTCTTCCACCGTAATAGAACTCGAATGGCTTTTTACATCCACTTGCAAGGTTTTTTGCAGGTAGTCCACCAAGTCTTTATTTTGCATATTGAGTTCTTTGGCGAGTTCGTAAACTCTTATTTTTGCAGTCATGTGCTTCAGCACCTCGTTTATGTTTTAGTTTGCTTGAATAAAATCGTATTTAAAGAAGGGAAAATTTTAATTTAAGGGTTTCAATAGAAATGGAACAACGTAAGGCATGGGACAAAGGGCGACCTTTTTTAGATACTAAGGTTTCCAAACACAGAGCTTCCCGACAAAGATAAGCGGACCGCCCCGTTTCAGAAGTCGTGAGCGCTTCTTTGAAAGACGATGCTCTCAAACGCCACATTTCGGTAGCTGCCCGATACGTACGACAAACGACACAGCGGCGTTTAAATTTTCGTGCGTTTCGAAGAATAGAAGTCACAGCACCCAGCTTTCATCATTCAAATGTAAAGGAACAAAAAAACCATCAAAATTCGTGGGAAGGTATTGCGCTTCCCACGAATCCAAACGTATTAGTCTACCTCAGCGGGCAAAGGAGCGTCAGGCGAAAAACCAGAGGCTTCTAAGACTTGAGCCTGAAGTGCTTCAGCGGCTTCACCTGATTCTTCAAGCGCATCATTTTCCGCAGTGGCACGACGATTTAAAAACTCTTGGCGTAAACGCTGAAACTGAGAAATACTCTTAATATCGAGCTTATAGCCCGTGAGCTTTGCAGCCAAGCGCACGTTTTGACCTTCTCGTCCAATCGCCAAAGACAATTGATCATCCGGCACAATAATAAGGGCGCGTCGCAATTCGGGATCCGAATCCACCCGCACTTCTAAGATATGGGCAGGGGCCAAGGAATTGGCAATAAATTCCCCAGGATTGTCCGACCAACGAATAATGTCGATTTTTTCGTTGCGTAACTCACTGACAATCGCTTGAATACGGCTGCCGCGCGTCCCAATACACGCCCCTTGAGGATCCACATCCCCATCAGTTCCATGTACCGCAACCTTGGTACGGTGCCCTGCTTCGCGAGCGATGGATTTGATTTCCACCAACCCATCTTCAATTTCAGGCACTTCCAATTCAAAGACTTCACGCACCATAGAAGGATGAGCTTGAGACACCACAATCGTCGGCATACGATTAGAATCTTTCAATTCCAACACATAGGCACGAATACGATTACCGACACGATAATACTCCCCAGGTAACTGCTCCCGCGTAGGCAATAAAGCGTCATTACGTCCAATATTCACCCAAACGTTACGACCTTCCACCCGCTGAACCACCGCAGGGACCACCGTGTATTTCTTTTCGTCAAACTCTTCTTGAATCAGCAATTTTTCGGCTTCACGAATACGCTGAGTAATGACTTGCTTCGCACTTTGTGCCGCAATACGACCAAATTCAGAAGGAGTTACATCAATTTCAAGCACATCGTGCAATTGAACATCCGCCTTAATATGACGCGCATCACTCAAGCCAATTTGATAAAAAGGATTCGCTTGACGCGCTTCTAAAGCACGCGCATGGCGTTCTTCTTCCGTCAAGGTAAGATCTTCTTCCGTCTCTTCCGACAAAGCAGCCGCGGCTTCGATGGACTCATTCACCGCGTCCAAGGCATCCGCCAGTTTCGCTTCCGTGTCTTCATCATTCAAGTCAGGTGTTTGTAGCTCAATGACTTTGTCCACCACGAATTTTTCTTGAAAAATTCCAATTTCACCCGTTTTTTCAATCAAGCGACATAAAAAGCCTTCAGTGTTGGGCAATTTGGCATAACGACGATACGCGGCCAACATGGCTTCACGTAACGAATCAATAATAAAACTTTTGGGAATACCCCGTTCACGTTCTAGTTGTTCAGCGTATTCAATCAAGGCGGATCCGACTTTTATCATGTTTTAAGAACTCCTCGTTAGTCGAGTATTTAATTGTACATATGGCATCCTACACGATGCCTATTACTATGTTAAACAAAGCATAAGAAATTGCAAGGACGCATCTCATGCGCGCCCACTTTGCATGACGAAACACTAGGCTTCCTCTTCCTCAGGCAAATCAGGCGCTTCCTCATCATTCGGCCACTGAATCGCAGGGGCCAAGCACAGGCCTTGTCCTTTCGTAATAGACGACAAAAGTAAGGTTTCCATCTCCTCAGATTCAGTTTTAAGCGTAATACTTAAATCTTCCGCAACAGGCGTCACGCCTTGTAATTGGTATTTAGGGAAAAGCCCCGAGGTGGCTTTCGATTCAGGCACGTCTAAGGGTTTTAGCGTGACGGTTTTGCCCACGTAAAATTCAAATTCCTGTACCGTTTGCAAGTGCCGAAACAAACCAGGGGAACTCACTTCTAAGACATAAGAATGCGCTTGTAATTCAGCCAGTTCCGCCACGGGGGCTTCCAGCAATAAAGACACGTCGGCACAGTCGTCTACTGTCACACGGGTGTCTCGTTTTTCAATAAAAATTTGAAGCGTCAAACGCCCCATGGCGTCATCCACCTCCACCGCCAAAGGGAGATAAGGCGTGGAAGCCAAAACGTCATGGGCCACTTCTCGCAAGGTACGACAGAGGCGCTTGCCTTGGGTTTCCGTTAAAGTTGATTTCATAGAGGCGTCCTTTCTCAGGGGCTTGATAATAAGGAATGGCTGAATAGGGGATTACGGTTGAGTCGTCGGTAAAAGAAGTCGCTTTTGCTTTTCTCGCTCTAGAATTTGCAACTCTTCTTCTTCAACCTCCCGATAAAGCTTGAGTTTTTGAATGTCTTTATCGGTTGATTTAATCACCGTCGCCTGAGCCAATTCAGGTGAATAATGTTGATCTAAACGAAACATCAGTTCCGCCAAATGCCCTTGCCAACTAATATGAGTCGCGGTCCACTGGCAGAGGCTACTGTTGTCTTGAAAAGGAATATTCACAGGAAAATCAGGCGTAACGCCTTTCAATAAAAGACCTGGAAGCGGTGCCTTGGCCCCACGAGCCACTTGATTACAAGGATGTTCTTGAAAGGGTAAATCCGCCAAAGCAGGATTACCACTCATCATAATGACATCCCATTGATTAAAGCCCATCAGGTAATTAAACACATCTAAAGCAGCGTTTAAATAGCGGTCGTCTTTCGTGCGGTCATAGGCATCCATCCAAAATAAGGCATGACGCACCCAGCCGTCGTTAGAAGCAGGCAAGGCGGGAAATTCTTTAAATTCAAAGGGAGACACCAAGGGCGTTTCCAAAGCACGGCTCCACGTACGAGAAATATCGGCATTTTTGAGCCAATGGGCTTGAATGCCTTCAGGGACGTCGTCTTTTAAAACAGGGTGCGTCCACAAGCGCCACAACGGTGAATACCAAGACAAATCATCCACGGCGACTTGTTCCCATTGCGTCGCGGCAAACGCTAAGAGTTTTTCATTATGAGTACTATGGCCCAATTCTAAGGCCGCCCATAAGAAATAAGGTTGTACAGAAGGCAAGGCTTGCGACCAAAAGGATTCTCTATAAGCGGATGTTTCCACCGCTTCCGTCGGCCACGGCAACGTCACATGAGACGGCAGCATACGCCTACTCATCAGTGATTTCCAACCCGCTTGAGCCGCCATCAAAGCGTCTAGCGACAAATCAGGATCCACCGTTTGATAAACCCGCGCCGCCTGAGCCAAAGTCGCCACTGCCGCAGCCGTACTTAATTGACTCGGGGCCAGTAACTGTCGCTTGTCTTTGTCTTGTTCAGGCTTAAGACGCCTTCCGTCAAAAGGACTAGGTGCCCCAACACCTGTATAAAACGCTTTGGTAGCAGGGTCCTGCATGGCCAAAATCCAGCGTAAACCGTGTCGCGCTTCATGCAAAATTTCAGGAACCCCTACGGAAAGATCTTCCGATTTAGGGTAGGCCAGCCGGCCTCGTTTCTGGCTCCAGATAGGGTTACGTTCATACATGGTCATCAGGGATGTGGTCACCATCACATGGCTTAAAAGGTGACGATCATAGGTCGCCCCCTCATACCAGCCCCCCACAGGCAAGCCTTTCTCTAAATGCCCCGCTTCCTGAAAGAGCCCAATCGAACCGTCCAATAAAATCTGCCCAGACCGTTGACTATACAAGGCACGCGCCGCGGCTTGACCCACCCACTGAAACACGTTGGGCGACACCGTCAGTCGGGTCGAATCACTCAGGTTTTGTGCTTGAATCCATTGTCCAAAGGGGTAAAGCCTAAAGGTCCCTACCTTATTGAAACGAGACAAATCCAAAAGACTTAAATCCGTGCTAATGGGGTCCACAAAAGGGTGAGACACCACTCTACCGAGCTTAATGAGATCAAAAAACGTTTGTTCTGGATTGCGTATCACGGGGTGAAGATGAGGCACCACGGGATTGTCAGATTCTGAATCCATAAAAGAGTCAGATTTAAGCTTGACCCACAATACCTTAGGCGCCTTGGGATGATACCCAATTTTATTTTGTTTGATTGTACTAAAATTTAAAGCTTCACGAGAAACCTGCGACACGGGGGCCTCTTCCGCGAAGACAGACAAGCATAAGGGAGTCCAGAGCCCACAAAGCAAAACGATTAATCGAGTGAAGTTCATCCCTAAATAACGCATGTTCTCAATCCTAACGCCACAAAACAAAGCACAGGGTTTATCTTATCACAAGTGCTCTTTTAATCCCAATTAAAAGCCACCGCCTAATTCACGTGCCACGTGGTTCCACGCCAAAAGCGCATCTCTTCGAGCGGTGAGTTCTTGCTCGGCCAATTGCAAAACGGCATCTTGCTCTTCTAAGGTACGCACATAAGACTCGATGCCCGCTTGATAGCGCCCCATACTCAGCTGATACTTCACGCGTTCATGTTCCAACTGATTCTGAACAAATCCTTGCGTATCTAGGTTTTTTTTCAAATCGACTAAGGCATTTTCAGTATCTCGACCTGCCAAAAGCAACTGATTCTGATACAAATGTCCGAAGGATTCATAACGCGCTTTTTGCTCTTTTAAATTGGCTCGAATAGACCCGCCCGCAAAGAGCTGCTGCGCCATAGACGCCCCCACGGACGTTAAAATACTACTCCAGTCAAACCAATTATTCAACGTGGTAGACGCCAGCCCAATCTGTGCGGTGAGGGTAAACGTGGGTAAAAACATGCGACGCGCCACTTGGACATCCATCCCCGCGGCTTGAAGCTGAAGTTCACGCACCGCCACATCAGGACGATTCGTCAAGAGCGTTGAATTAATCCGTGTCCACTCATAAAAGGGACTCAAGGGAAGGGAAGGGAAAAAAGCACTGGGGTTTTGATTCGTTTTTCGCCAAGTGGAACTTCCAATGGCTTGCCCGCTTAAATACGCAATTTCATGTTCAAGGCTTTGCCCGTCTTTTTTCAGCTGAGCCAGCAGCGCTTTAAGATGCTCTACCGCTGCTTCACTACTGAGGGAGTCATCCTGCGCGGTGAGTCCCGATTCAAAGCGAACCCGCTGTAAATGCTGGATTTCTTCTAAGGTCACCAAACGCTTGGTGGTCAAATATTGCAAGGTATCATTAGCCAAGGCATTTAACACGGTGGCCGTGGCATGTTCCGCCAAGGCGAGTTCTAAATCCCTTAATTGACAAAGTTCGGCTTGATAACGCAAGGTCACGGCCTTGGTCATCAAACGATTTTTTTGAAAAAGGTCTAGCTCATAATTGAAAGACAAGGGCAAATTATAAATATTAAAGGTGGATCCAGGAGAAAAAACCTGCGCCCCCCCTGAACGAAATTGAGACGCGTTAGGCGACAACAACGTGGCTGAATTCTTTTGCCGTAAAAAGCTCGTCCCCAAAGTCACGGTAGGCAATTCTAAGGCGAATTGCTTTTTAATCTGCTGTTTCATGGCCAAGACTTCCGCTTCTCGACTCCGCAATTCTAAATTGTTTAGTAAAGCAGAAATCACCACGGTATTGAGATCATCGTGATGAAGTCGTTCCCACCAAGTACGAGAAATAGGCGCTTCCATTTCAGACGTCAAATCAGGCTTAAGTTCAATGGCTTGAGGCGCCTTCGCCCCCTGAACCACGGGAGAGTCCAGTTCAGGCTGAGCCTGCGACAGCAAGCCAAGCGACGGGAACGACAGGAGCATCAAACAGACGCCACCAAAAAAGGATTGAAGAAAACGGTGTGATCTCATTCGGCGGACTCCTCAGGCAAGGAAGGGCTTGAAGAGCTCAGCTCACGTGGCGCTTGAGCAGCATCGAGGTAAACATCCACCTGTTGACCGGGGTACACACTAAAGCCCGAAGGAGGGGTAAAGCGGTAAATCAGTTGTAAGACACGCACATCATTACGTTCTGCTGTGCCCCCCGTTAAGGAGACCTTGGGAATCATAAACGGTTCAATCCGTTCAAAGGCCAAGGGAAAACGTAACTTGCTATTGCCCTTAATAAAGGCTTGAGCATGCATCCCTGCGCGTACTTGGGGCGCGAGCACTTCATCAATATCCACCCGCACTTGTAAGGCGTTGGTATTGCCCATTAAAATCGCGGGATCACTCGATTTACCACTCATCTGCACCAACTGAAGCGTTTCCCCCACTTTTAGATTCACCTGTAAAATGGTTCCCGCCTTAGGGGCTTTCACCACGGCTTGCCCTAACTGCACCATTATTTCCTTGCATTGCGCGTCTAAACTCGCTTTTAAGGCTTGTTGTTCGGCGATATTCGCACGCGCCTCTTCTAATTCAGGTTGCCAAGCCCCCGCTTGAATTTGTGCCAAGGTGGCTTGAGCTTCTTGCAAGCGTGCGCGCGCTTCCTCAACGGCCAAACGTTGTTGCGCGACTTCCTGCTGGCTCACCGCACGCGTGTCTGCAATGCTATTAAAGCGATTAAGCTTGTCTTCTTCGCGCTTAAGACTGGCTTGCGCATTGGCTACTTTTGCCTTTAAAGGCGGCACGGTAACGTCTCGCGGTTCCTGACTCAATCGACGCAAACGGGCTTTAGACGCCTCTAATCGAGCTTGAGTGGCTTGAGCTTCTGCCCTTAAACGACGTTCCTGCGCTTCTAAAATGGCCGTATCCAACTTAAATAAGACTTGCCCTTTTTGAACCCATTGCCCTTCTTTCACATAAACGGCCAAGACTTTTCCGCTAAAATAGGGCGCCACTTTGACGGATTCATCCACGGGTTCAATAATGCCTGCTCCTGTCACCGCCTCTTCATAAGGAGAAGACGCAGGCGCGCGAACGGGGTCTCGTTCAGGTTCCCCAATGACTTGATGATTCACAAAATAGAACATCAGCAAAACACCCACCACCGCAAGGGGAATGGTTTTTGAAAAGGGAAGGAGCTTCCACTGGGTTTTATTGAACATCTTAAACGTCCTTATCTTATAAATCGTTAATCAGTTTAAATCGTCGTCTGTCGTTTACGGCGTCAAGCACTAGACGCCGTTGAGGTGGCGCGCGTCACCCACCCAGCCACATCCTCATGAGCCCCTAAAATACGCCCGTCTTCCATTTCAACCAAGTAGTCGGCGTACTTATAAATACGGTTGTCATGCGTGACAATAATCACGGCGCGCCCTGCTTGAGTCGCCACGGCTTTTAATAACTCCATAATCACTTGCCCCGTCTTGCCGTCCAAGGCGGATGTCGGCTCGTCACAAATAATTAGCTTGGGATCGTTCACCAAAGCGCGAGCAATGGCCACGCGTTGCTGTTGCCCCCCTGAAAAATCTTTAGGCGTGGCGTAGGGACGGTCCCCTAAACCCACTTTTTGTAACCATAGCAGCGCGGTGGCCATGGCGTCTTCATGAGAAACCCCCTTAATCAAGAGTGGAATCGCCACATTTTCAGCAATACTAATGGTGTTAATTAGGTTGAATTGTTGAAAAATAAAGCCCACGTTGTCTCGACGAAAGGTCGCCTTTTCTTTTTGAGTCAAGCGATGGATAGAACGCCCCAAAACGTCAATCTCCCCGCGATCCGCCGAAAGAATGCCTGCGATAATACTAATCAAGGTGGTTTTTCCGCAACCACTAGGCCCCACCACATAACTCATGGCCCCCGCAGGGAAGGACACGTTCAAGTCATGCAATACCGTTTGGGCCACCCCGTCACTGTCAAAACTTTTCACGACATGAGACAACACAATGGCAGGCGCTGCCTTTTGATGAAGCGTTTCTTCAGCGTGGGAGTTCATCATCATCGTTTGCGTTATCCTCTAAACACAATGGCAGGGTCAATGCGCAAGACACGGTAAAGACTTAAACATGAGGCGATCATACAAAAGCTCATGACCAAGGCAAGAATAATCCAGATTAACTGTGGGGGGGTATAATAGGCCAAGGGCGCACTTTCTGGCAATAACAAACCAAAAAGAGCCGCCATCCCCACCCCTAAGCCATAGCCAATCAGCCCCACCGTCACACTTTGAACCACCACCATCCCCACCAACTGTGGATTACTAATCCCAATCGCTTTAAAAGTACCGAATTGTCGAATATTTTCAAGCATAAAGGCGTATAAGGTCTGTGCGGAAATAACCGTGCCAATAATCAAAACCATCACCACGTTGGTCCCAAAATTAATGGGAATTCCCGTATTCGCAGCCCAGAATTTCATTGTACTAAAGACAAAATCCCAAAGTTGTACGGCTTTTAAGTCTGTCGTTTCTTCAATACGGTGGCATAAGTCGGTCGCGTCCACCCCCGCTTTGGGCTTGGTTAAAATAAAAGAAACAATCCGTTGCTTGTCTGGCATTAAGCTTTGCACACGACTAATCGCCGTATACATCACAGGGAAAGGCGCAAACGTTTTTTTAGAATCTAAAATACCCACGACTTTGACTCGGCGGTCATTGATTTCAAATTCATCGCCTAAGCCAGGAGCGCCATAACGTTCGCTTCTGGTTCTAGAAATAATCACGGCATTCGGTTGATTCAGATCTTTATAATGTCCTGATTTCAAACCCGCAGGCATGCCAATTAAGCTTTCATCATCCACGCCCACAATTTGTACGGCTGCCGTTTGTCCTTCATCGCTTTGCGCAATCGCCCCGTGCAGACTCATCGGCACCGCCCACTGAACGCCAGACACACTTCGCACCCGAGCCACTTCACTCAGCTTAAGGTCGACCACATCATTAAAACTATGAGCCGTGGGATCAATCACCCAAATCGGGGCCGCTGTTTCAAAGATATTAGTCGCCGTACGAAGCATGAGCCCACAAAAAATGGACCCTTGCTGAGTCAACAAAAAACAGGTGAAGGTCAAGCCCACGACCAAGGTCATGAACTTCATTTTATCTCCAAATAGCATTTTCAATGCAATACGAAGCATGTACGTTCCTTCAAACACTCACCTGACATTCAGGTCTCCACATTGTTCAGCATAACACAGAAACAACGTCTCATCAAAAAAAAACCGTTTCCCTAAATATAAGTTAGAATACTTTGACTTTTAACTGATTTTGTGGGATTTTTAGATGCATATTATTTTTCTAAGTGATGCTTGTTTTCTCTTCCCTCTTTATTCTCTGCTTTTAATTTTTTTCAATTCCGTACATTTTAGATTAAAGGATCTGCGCTTGGCCAATTTCTTTCAAAAAAGTTCCCAAAAAAACACCGCCGCTTGGCGACAAGGTCTAGCCAAGGGCCTCCATTTTATTCAAAACAATCCGTATTATGGCAGTATGTTTACGGAAGTCGCGGGTTGCAATATCCCCAAATTTTTAATGGTGGCAGGCCCCAAAGAACGCTGTGAACAATTCATCATGCAGTTCTTCAATACCTTAGGCATTTGGGGCTTTGGCGCCGTCTACGATAAATTCCTTGAAAAAGTAATTTTTAAAAGCTCCCGTCATTACGAAGCGATGATGAAGGGGAAAGGCTCCCCAGAAGGAATTCGAGAGGCCAAAGAATGGCACGCCATCGGCAAAACGCTAGGCCTTTTTGGGTGGGTCGTCCCGTGGATGTTTACCCTGCCTTTTTTTCGTAATGCCTTTACAGTATGGCAGTCTGGGGCGACCAATTTTGCACAAATGTCTGGCTTACAGTCCTATGACCGTAAGGATCCCAAACATCATGCCGAAGAACAAAAGGCCTTGCATAAAAATTTAGGTATTTTCATTGGATCCAATCTCACAGGGCTCGGTATTGGACTCGTCGGGGCTTTGGCCGCCCGTCGTGGAATGGAAAACGCGATACAAGGCAAGGCGGTTAAAGGGGGCTTAAAATTCTTACGCAGTGCCGTACGTGGTTTTGACAAAGGATTTAAAGCCCTGCCGTTTATCGGAAGTAAAGACCCCGATGCCAGTGTCTTATTTAAAGATGGCCAATTTAGCAACTTTGACGGCTTGCCCTTGGTCGTGTCTTGGATTTTACCGGGTTACTTGGGTTACTTGGCGTCGATGCGGGACCCTGTAGAAGCGTTTGAAAATATCATGGCCACTTGTATTGCATTGTTTTCATTTGAAGCAGGACCGACGGCCCTTCGTCGATTCATTGAAACTCGTATAAAAAACAATCCCAATCATGCCCTTTCAAGACGCCTCATGCGAAATATAGGGGGTGTCAAAAACACAGGACAATTGTCTAAAATGTTGATTTCAGCATCCTTATACGGCATATTGCCCACTGGTCTAAACTTGATTACTCGCCCGCTACGTGCGAAATGGGCGGGCATGGATGACCAAGGCAAAGCCAATACCCCCCCTGTCAAAGACGCCAAAACCTCCCCAGAAGACAAGGCGCCAGATCTTCAACCGGATATCACGCAAGAGGGACTCCCTGAATTGCTCCCCACTTTTGGAGCCTCCCCCATAGAAAGAAAGCCCCTTCAACCCACACGACTGTATCAAACCATTACCCTTCAGCCCTTCGAACAGAGATATCGACAAGCCTTCCCCTTGCCTTAAGAAGCGGCTCGTTTTGTTTTTTGTTTTTTTTGTGGATTGATGCTTTAATAGAAGCATATCTTCTTATTGAGAGAGTGAGACCTGCTTCATGATTGAATTCACCCATGTCACCAAGCGCTACGGCAACCAAGAAGCGTTACGAGATGTCAATTTTAAAATTGATGCAGGCGAATTTGTTTTTTTAGTGGGGCCTTCAGGGGCAGGTAAATCAACGATTATGAAATTAATTTATCGTGAAGAACAAGCCACGGAAGGCATGGTCACGATTGATGGGATTGATGTGTCTACCTTGAAAGATGATCAAGTCCCTTTTCTTCGTAGACGTTTAGGCGTGGTTTTTCAAGACTTTAAATTGTTGCCTCGTTATACCGCCTTTGACAATGTGGCCTACGTGTTGCGTGCCTTGGGGACTCCCCCTAGTGAGGTGCGTCGACGCGTGATTGGAGCCTTAAAGGTGGTCGGCTTAATTGACAAGGTGGACGCCACCCCCGAAGAATTGTCTGGAGGCGAACAGCAACGGGTCGGGATTGCCCGTGCCATTGTCAACGGACCCCACTTGGTAATTGCAGATGAACCGACAGGGAATTTAGACCCACAAAGTTCTGAAGAAGTCATGAACTTGCTCCTTCAAATCAACCAGCGGGGGACGACCGTCTTAATTAGTACGCATAATATCCCCTTGGTCGAACAAATGCAAAAGCGTGTGATTGTGATTGAAGCGAGCCAAATTGTCGCAGACGGTCTTTTTCAATCCTCCTATCCCTCATAATCCCCGTTTTCAGGACCTTGTCTTTAGTCGAAAAATGGAATCCCTCCCCTATGTTTAATCTTTCTTCTTTTTTTACCGCTTTTGCCAAAGACTTACGAATTGGTCAACGTATTGTCATTGAAACCTTTGGGGGCTTTCGACGAAGTGGTTGGATGAACCTGATTATTTTAGTCACCATGACCAGTATTTTAAGCATTTTTGGTTCCTTAACCTTGTTGACTTTGGACTCTCAACACCTCGTCGACAAATGGGGGAGCCAAGTCGCCATTAGCGTCTATTTAAAAGATTCCGCCACCTTAGCCGACATGGAACCTGAACTGCAATCCCTTTCCCATGTCATCGATACCGAATCCGTCCCCAAAGCAGAATCTTGGGAAACCTATGCGCAGGATCAAAACGAAGTCCCTGACATTCCCAACCCCTTACCCGACACGATTCATCTTGAAATTGACTCCCCTGCCCATGTGCAAGCCATTATTCAAAAAGTAAAAGCCTTGCCTGAAGTCGAAGAAGTGCGTTACCCGTATGAATTTTTACAACATATTCGTCAATTGGCCCAAGGGGTTTCTATTTTTGGTATGTTGTTTACCATTTTCTTGGGGATTCTGACCTTATTTATTATTTCCAACACCTTAAGCTTATTGATTCAAGCGCGTCGCCGTGAAATTGAAATTCTACGGATGATGGGCGTTTCCAATTGGTATATTCGTATGCCCTTCTTATTACAAGGGGCGCTTTATGGCTTAGTGGGGGCTTTACTTAGCTACACCCCTGTGGCGAGTTTTCAATTTTTTGTGCGTCAAGTCTTGAGCTTTTTTCAGTGGGACACCAACGGACAGAACCTCTACTTCGTGGTAGGTTTAATGGTCTTCATTGGTACAGTGGTTGGAGGAATTGCCGCCACAAATGCGATTAAAAAGTATTTAAACGTTTAAACTAAACGTATCACTATGTAGATTGCATCAATAAAGGAGCATGAGTCACATGGATACGTTACAAGCCTTGGGCAATAAGTTTTTCACGGTTCATTATTTAAATAATGACACCATTGGCGTCACCTTAAGTGTTCGCAGTGTAGAAGCCAGCAATGGACAAATGATTAAAGCGCATATTCTACAACTACTAGAAGTCCATTCACTGCGCAATGTCATTATTGATTTGGCCGCCGTTAAATCGATTGACAGTTTTGGCTTGGCTTCGCTTATTTCAGTCTTTAAATTTTGCACCAAGCATAACGGGAACCTTGCCTTGGTACAGCCGACTTCTGTGGTGCTTCAACTTTTTGAAATTACCCGTATTTCTAAAATGTTGCATATTTTTGACACGGTTCAAGAAGGCTACGATTTCTTTTCCATCGACTTAAACGACGTCGACTAAACGCGCTTCTCTTCATATCAATCAAACGATTGAATTAAATAGCGTTTGACGCTTCTAAACGATACCCAATCCCACGGACGGTTTCAAGCATATGGCGGGCGTCTCCCATTTTAGAGCGCAAGCGTTTGACGTGAGCATCCACCGTGCGGTCTAAGACATCGGTGGCGGCGTCCTCCCACACATCATACAACAGTTGTTCACGGGTCTTCACCGTGTTGGGCACTTTCAATAAAACCTGTAGAATTTTAAATTCAATGGGTGTAAGATTAATTTCCGTCTCCCCCACCCAAGCCCGAAACGCTTGAAGATCCATTTTAATCAAGCCATTTTCAAGCACCTTATTGGCCACGTCTTCTTCGCCATAATCCTTGGCACGGTTGAGCATCGCTTTAATGCGTAATACCAATTCACGGGGGCTAAAAGGCTTAGTCACGTAATCATCCGCCCCGGATTCAAAGCCCTGCACACGATCAGTTTCTGCCGAACGTGCCGTCAGCATAATAATACGCACAGGATTTTTAGGCCGATTGGGATTCAAGGCGCGCTTAATTTCATGGCACAATTGAAAGCCCCCACAGTCAGGCAGCATCAAATCCAAGACAATCAAATCGGGTTGCTTTGTCCATGCCAAGTCCAGCGCTTCCGCCCCATTATAGGCCGTGTACACTTCATAGCCCGCTTGTTCCACATTATATTTAACCAAGCGAACCAAGTCACGTTCATCATCCACAATTAAAATTCGAGGCTTGTGCGCATGCAAGAGGTTGGACATAAAAAACCTTTCCCTAAGAATGACCTAAAAATAAATTGCTTAGAAATAAAGCGACGAAACCCGCCCTTCAGCACGGTTCACCTAGTCGATTAAACATTTACGGTCTTCATTATACACTTAAAAAATAATAAACTAAAATAAACGTCGCTCCCTATTTTCTGCTTTACGTCTTTTTTGAGTTTACGGTATACTTAGAATTACTATGATTACAATAAACCCATTACCCTTAGATTCAGAACTTCAATCGATTTATGAAACGGCTCATCGCGTTTTAGACGTCGAAGCGCTTGCCGTGCTCGCCATGAAAACGGCGGTGAATTTAGACTTTTCTCAGGCCGTCCTACTCATTGAAGCCCGCCAAGCCGAAAGGGGGCGAGTCGTCGTCACTGGGATGGGAAAATCAGGGCATATTGGTAAAAAAATAGCCGCGACCTTAAGTTCTACCGGAACTCCCGCATATTTTATGCACCCTGCGGAAGGCCGTCATGGAGATCTAGGCATGATTACCACCCATGACGTTGTGATTGCCATTTCCAATAGTGGCGAAACTGAAGAGTTGTTAGGGATTTTACCGAGCTTAAGCCAACGACAAATTCCCATTGTCGCCATGACAGGCAAAGCCCATTCCACCTTAGGCAAGCATGCCGTGGCGATTTTAAATGTTGGCGTCCCTGAAGAAGCCTGTCCCTTGGGCCTCGCCCCCACGGCGTCTACCACCGCGACTTTGGCTTTAGGCGATGCCCTTGCCGTGGTTTTACAAACCCGTCAGGCCTTTACCCCGCCTGATTTTGCTTTATTTCACCCCGCAGGCATTTTAGGAAAGCGTTTATTACTAAAAGTACAGGATCTGATGCACACGGGCGACGCCTTGCCCTATGTTTTGGAAGAAACCAGCATTTTAGACGCGTTGGTAGAAATGAGCCAAAAAAAGATGGGCATGACCTTGGTGCGTCAGGATTCAGGGGCGTTGTCAGGCGTCTTGACCGACGGGGATATCCGTCGAGCCTTGATGCATCACGCGGGGGATGTCATTGGGGTGAGTGTTAAACGCGTCATGAGTCCGAAGCCTCAATGTATTTCAGCCGACGCCTTGGCGGTGGACGCCCTAAGACGAATGGAAGCGACCAAGATTACCGCTTTAGTGGTCGAAGGCCCTCACGAAGGGTCCATTGTAGGGGTCTTACACTTACATGACTTACTCGCAGAAGGTTTATAGCGGTTGGGTTTTAACGCGTTTTAAGGCCTGATTATGTTTGATACGGCCTCCCCAAACGGCGGACGTATTTTAACGCAGCCGTCAACGTCGTAAAGGCGAGGCGTTCGAGCCCTTTTGCGGACCTTACACACAGGCATAAGGCCAAGACGGCCCAGCCTACCCCTTAATAAACAAAATCCCCCCACGACCATTGCGTGAGGGGAAACCTATTGTTACATTAGGGATCCTAAAAATTCTGAATTATGAGATTAGATCATCAAACTTATTAAGTGGGTTTGAGAAATCACCCTTCTTATAAAATTTATAGTTTCCCGTTCCATCTGATTCAGCAAGCCCAACCAGAGTTTGCGTGGCACCACTCCCATCCATTGGATCTACCCATTTATAAATGGGTTTGACTGTACCTGGATCTCTCCTCCCACTAGTATCCCAAGTAAAAGTCGTTCTTTTTGAAGGCTTGAAGTTAAATGTCTTAAATTCTTCTACCGTCTTACTTACAATACCACCTCCGAAGAAGTGTCCATCAGCACTTTTAGCTCTACTACCATTACTAATATAAGAAACATTACTATTAGCAATAGTTAGAGGCGCCGCCTTCCAGCTTGTTTTATTGCGGTCGTATAGCTTAATATTACCACCATCTGTGGTCTTGACATCAAAGCCATCATTTTTAACAGGCTTCTTAGTAGTGTTATTAGCAGGGTTCTCAGGAGGGAGGCCCGCCCCATTCGGGCTAGAGGTATTTATATTTGCAGGCATTTTGTCGTGTCCTCTTTGTTCGTCTGTGTGGTGTTGTACATATGCATGAAGGAGCGTCATCTCATCTTTTGTTTTTTCCTTCATCTGATAGTATAAAACCGTTTTCGATTCACGTTTGTGCGACAGGCGTTACAAGTTGTTACAAAAATCATCCTCACCCGATTTCCCGCATGAAGATGAAGCAGCCTCTTAGGATTTAAGCAGGCCTATGCTTGATCCGCCAAAAGCGCCTTCATTTTGCTCACCGCGGGGCCTAAACCGATAAAAACGGCTTCTGCAATAATACTATGCCCAATATTCAGTTCAATCAAACCTGGCAATTCTAAAATAGGGCGCACATTGCCGTAATGTAAGCCGTGCCCCGCATTCAGTCGAAGTCCTAATCGTTGCGCCTGCAAGGCGGCTGCCTGCAAGGCCTTTAATTCTGCATCAAGCCCCTGCCCTGTTTCAAAAGCTTCACAATAGCGACCCGTATGTAATTCCACGTACAAGGCCCCCAAAGCCGCACTGATTTCAAGTTGCGCGGGATCGGGATCCACAAATAAGCTCACAGGCACCTTCACCGCTTGCAAGCGTTGGATGCTCCGTTTTAGTGATGCCTGATGCGTGATGACATCCAAGCCCCCTTCCGTGGTGACTTCCTGCCGACGTTCAGGCACCAGCGTCACCATATCAGGGCGAAGCGTTTCCGCAAAGGCCACCATTTCTTCCGTGTTGGCCATTTCTAAATTCAGACGCGTCTTCACCCGCCGACGCAATTCTCGCATATCGGCATCTTTAATGTGACGACGGTCTTCACGCAAATGCGCGGTAATGCCGTCCGCCCCGTGAGCTTCTGCAATATCGGCGGCGATCAGCGGGTCAGGGTAGTGGACGCCTCTGGCATTGCGAATCGTTGCAATATGGTCAATGTTTACCCCAAGTAGAATCCCCATAAAAACGGTTCCTTTTTAATTTGAACAAACGACGACAAAGCGTGGTTAGGGGAGGAAACACAAGCTGTTCAACCGACACCCACACCACAACATAATGGACGCGAAATCATTAAAGCTGATTGTAGCAGAAATACAGTTTTGCCGAAATACCGTGACGAAAAGGCCTGTCAATATAGCCTATCCATATAGAAAGGGTATGCCTGAGGGAAACGAATTAAAAAAGCTGGAAAGATTAAGGCTTTCTTAAATCATGGGGCGTGGGGACAATTCGAAGCATACGTTTGTTTTTATTAAGAAGCAAGTATTTTGCATTTTACTCTCACTCAACTATAAAGGTTCCCCTCATGATCGTCCGTGCTTCAATGAAATCTCACCCTGCTTCTTCTGCCCCTGTTGTCCAAAAGCAAGTCCCCAAAGCGAAAGTCCCTTACCATAAGGTTTCTTACCTCGCACCTCAAGTATCCAGCAGCTCTACCACCCGCTCATCGAAATCGTCAGAACCCTCGTCAAACTCGTCGTTGGAAGAAGGTGGAGATTCCTTTTCATCTTCAGGCGCTTCAGCCACCTCTCTTTGGGGGAACGTTACTCCTATTTTTAAAAGTGAAAAAAACGCCTTGTTTACGGGGGATTTTAGTCACGGTCCGAATGACGAAGCGAGTAACGAAATAGAAGAAGATTCCAATAAGGTTCCCAGTGATGCCCTAGTGTCTGAAGGTGAAGGCCCTGTTAACGAAACAGAAGAAGTAGAAGAAGGTGAAGCCGTAGAAGGGACTTTTGCAGAAGGGGAAGGTGATGATCCAGACACACAAGTCCGTCTTGACTCTACTCCCGCATGGGGTGGAGCAGAAGAAGGTGAAGGAGCAGGTGACTTGAATGATCAGCAAGGCGACCCGATGCCTACTGAAACGCTGGGAACGACTGAAACTCCAAACGCTTTTCCCCCAGCCAAGATCTCCTCAGGCTCTAAAGGCACAGGCTCCGCAACAGGGGCAATAGGCCCGAGCACGGGTACCGCCGCCCCCAGTACAGGGGGTAAGCTCATTGAATCAGGGATCGCGTCTTGGTATGGACCTGGTTTTCATGGAAGAACCACCGCCAGTGGCAAAAAATTTGATCAAAATGCTATGACCGTTGCGCACAAAAGTCTACCCTTTGGGACAAAATTAAGAGTCGAAAGCAACGGAAAATCCGTCATTGTAACGGTCAATGACCGAGGCCCTTTTGTGAAAGGCCGTGTGATTGATCTGTCCAAAGCGGCCGCTCGACAACTGGGCATAGATAAAAGTGGTACGGCTCAAGTAAAAATTTACAAAGCCTAAGCGAAAAATGTAAGAAAAAAGCTATGGAAGCCATGGTTCATAAATGGCTTCCCATTGTGGCGTATCCTTAAAGACACGCAAGGCAATAATCGTTAATTCAGGACTCAGGTAGAAATAATGCCGCGTATAGGCAGGCACCACAATCCAGTCTCCTTGTCGCACCAAAAGTTCAAAGGGTTCCCCGTCTTGAGGGACAAAGCCAAAAATACCCGTCCCGTACAGGACCACTCGCACTTCGTCATCCGTATGATGATGTTCCTGTCGAAAGGCCTTTAAAATCTCAGAAAGCTTCGGCGTTTGGGGATTTAATCCAACAATATCTTCATAACGATAAGCAAAGCGCTGTTTTAACTCAGTCAAAGGCCCTTCCACCGCTTCTAAGGCTAAGTGTTGAAGGTCGGGAGAGGATAGAAGCGAAGCCCCGTCTAAGTCGCTAAAGTATGCCATGGGCCATGTCCCTATATGAATACCCGCGCGCTGACAAGCCCCTTCAATGGCGGAGGGATCTTCGGTCACGGGGCGACCCTTTGCATCCAGTAAGCGTACCATGCGTTTCAACCTTCTACATTTGTTCAGGGGCGCTGACCCCTAAAAGTTCAAGCGCTTGAGCCAAGCTCATACGGATTAAATCCACCAAGGCCAAGCGTGCCAAAGCCTGCTGATCTTCCGCACACAACACACGACAAGCCGCATACAAGGAATGAAAATCCCCTGAAAGGTCCAAGGCATAACGAGCAATTAAATGCGGCGAATGCACACGACCGGCATCTTCCACGCGTTCTGCAAAGGCAATGAGCAGCAACAGACTTTCACGAACTTTGGCAAAGGCTTGTGTTTGTTCAGACAAAGGCGTGAGTAAGGTATCCACCCAAGCCGTGGCGCTCAAATTCTGCTTAAAGGCCTTAAATTGCTCCACGCTAAAGCGAGCAGGTAAGCGTTCGCCCGATTCCGTGTCCACAGTGGGTTCAAAGGCATGGCGAAGAATCCCACAGGCGCGCGCATGGGCATATTGCGTGTAAAACACAGGGTTTTCATCACTGGCGGAAGTGGCCAAATCCACATCAAATTCAATGGTGCTGTCCGCGGATCGAGACACCAACCAAAACCGCGCGGCATCCACCCCGACTTCTTCAATCACATCTTCCAAAGTCAGCATGGTTTTTCGTTTGCCCATACGCGTTTTTTCACCGTCGACCACCAGATTAACCAATTGTCCTAAAATAATATGCAGGGTCTTCGGATTATGCCCCAAGGCTTGCATGGCCGATTGAATCCGAGAGACATAACCGTGATGATCCGCCCCCCAAATGTTGACAATACTCGTAAAATCATCAGAGCGATTGAATTTATTGTCGTGATACGCCACATCCGCCGTGAGATACGTGTAAGACCCGTCACTTTTCACCAAGACACGGTCTTTATCATCTCCCATTTCGGTGGATTTAATCCACAAGGCGCCGTCTTCTTCATAGGTCACGCCCTTTGTTTTTAAGCGTTCCAACGTTTGAAGCACCACGCCAGACTCATGCAAGCTACTTTCTAAGCACCAAATATCAAAATGCGTTCTAAAGCGTTTAAGCAAGTCTTTTTGAAGCGTCAACATGGCGTCACGACTCAAGGTTCGTAATTCGTTTAACAGTTCTAAACTCGGTAGATGCTCCAAACGTTTGGCCCCATGATGTTCAAACATATAGGTCAACGTTTGAACGTGTCCGTCATCTTCTAGATATTCAGCCGCCAAGTCTTTGACGTACTGCCCTGGGTAATAGGGAAATTTTTCACCTTCTACAGGACTCGGGAAAGGTGCCAAGCCCAAGTGCTCTAAACCTCTAAACCAAAGACTATTGGCCATATTCGTCATTTGTTGACCGTAATCATTAACCAAAAATTCCGTCACCACCACGGCGCCATTATGTTGCCAAATACGGCGAAGACTATCCCCTAAAGCCGCCCAACGTCCGTGTCCTAGGTGCAAAGGCCCTGTCGGATTCGCAGAAACAAATTCTAAATGGATGCGTTCCTGCTGCTTACTCAAGCTAGCTCCCGCCTGTTGATGCCCTTGCAAAACAGGCAACAAGGCCTGCGTCAACGTTTGCGTATGGGCTTTCACATTGACAAAACCACCCACCACACTAAAGTCATAGCCCGCGTGATTCGACAGGGTTTCCAGCACTTTTTGAGCCATTAAGGGAGGCGCTACTTTCGTATGCCGTGCCAAAAAAGACACATTCACGGCATAGTCCCCATGGTCCCGATGCTTGGGCTGTTCCATACGCAAGCCCTGTTGAAGGTGAGTGCGCCAGTCTTCTTGAGTCAAGGCTTGGCACGCCTCGAATTCGTTTTTCAAGGCAAGCAGGGTGTCTAAAAATAAATGATGTAGGTAGGCTTTCATAACGAGTCTTATGTCCTTTAGCAATCGGTGAGGTGACGACAGACCCTCAATAGATCTCATTCAACCGATACACTTCTATTCACTTATTAAAGCACAAACCCCTGCCTTGGAAAACGCTTCCCTTAAATATTCCTTCACAAGAATCACCCACGCTTAACTTAGAAAGTTAAAAATACTTTTGGGTAAAATACGCCCCATCACACCCAAACTGGCTTCATTGATTTGTTCTTGGAAACGTAAATTGGTAATCAATTGAGGCATATCCACGTCTTGTAATTGACTATAGAATTGGGAGGCCACATCCTGCTTAGACTGTGTTCGTTCTTGGGTTAAATTCAGTTGATTTAAAGTCGACCCGATATTGGCTTGCTGGTTCACCAAATTGTCGATATTCGTTTTAAGTAAATCCAATTGCGCGCGTGTGGTCGTCGTATCTCCCGCATCCAAGGCAGTTTTAAGATCAATCAACACCTTAAAGGCCCCTGAGGTCGTATCCCCTAAAAGCGTATCGCCCGTCACATTAATGGTAATCGTACTTTGCTTGGCAATTTCAATAGTACGTTGAAACGGCTGGCTTTGAGGCGTCCCCGCATAGGTGACGACATCCCCCGTGCGGCTATAGG
This sequence comes from Vampirovibrio sp., assembly GCA_050916035.1. Classification (GTDB taxonomy): domain Bacteria; phylum Cyanobacteriota; class Vampirovibrionia; order Vampirovibrionales; family JAJTHC01; genus JAJTHC01. The sequence continues at coordinate 1,124,049 of CP050876.1, forward strand.
CTTGCGTCCCCGTTTTCGAGCCTGAAAAGAGGTAAATCCCACTTTGTTGACTATTGCCCAATTGCACCAGTTGATCCACCAAGGCGTTCACTTCTTTGGCAATAGATTTCATGCCCGCAGCCCCTGTGGTGACGTTAGACCCTTGCGTGGCGAGTTCAGACGCTCGCTGAAGCACACTAAGCATCTGCGTCATGGCGGTGTCCGTGGTAGAAAGTTCCGACACGCCTGTAGCAATATTTTTAAGATACTGATCGTCTTCATTCATACTGCGGGTGACGTCCATCAATTGAATGAGCCCTAAGGGGTCATCACTCGGGCGCAGGATGTTTTTGCCGGTGGCGGCTTTTTCCTGTAATTGATTTAAGCGCACCTGGGACTGCTGAAACCACTGCGTGCTTTGGGTGCCTTGCATGCCAGTGGCAATACGTCCAATACTCATGGGGGGCCTCTTTCTCTTCAATCGGGGGGAAGACTCTCCGTATAAGCATGGCAAAGCGCAGGGGTTTATTCATCCACACAAGGGCGTATTTTTTAAAAGGCTCTACAATCGCTCCGTTTAGGAAGCCGCGTGGGTGAGCGTCGGATCTGGCGTCACGGAAGACCCCTTGTTTTGAATACCAACTTTAAAGACGGCGAATTTAAAAATTCAGCGTCTAATTTTATTTTTAATCGCCAGTCCCATTTGGATGAATAAAAATGTTTGTATTATATGTTGTACTAAAGATGAGATTGCATAAATAATTGACGGCAAAGAATATGAGGGTAAAATACTGGATACAGTATTTATAGATATATTTACAGGTATTATAAAGCTATTTTTAAGAGATAATTCAATGAGCATGATTAGATAGTTTACAAGAGTATATTTTGATAATTTATTGTATTCAAAAATAAAAAAATTGATCAGCATAAATAAAATAATACCTCCTAAAAAACAAAACAACGGTCGTTTAAAAGATAGTCCATAACTAGAAGTTATTCTATATAGATGATGCCAAACTGTTTGATGTGTGGATTGCATTTGTTGAAAATAGAAATCGTTCGAAACTTGAGCCTGTCCCAACTCACTTGTAATTTTTTTTAGATAGCTGTAAACTTCTGCTTTTGTGTCTTTGTCAGTTAGTTCTAAAGCTTTTAAAGTTAAACTGTTCAATGTTCTATAACCGTTTAGTATTGGCCAAGTGCAATAAGCTAAATCTAAACCTTGAAACCAATTCCCATTTTTGATAGTTATTGATTTCATCTGAGACGAAGTTACATCTATACTATTCTTAGGCATCACACAAGACTCGAAAACAATTTGATCTTCTTCTTTGTTTTTTAAAGCCACAATTGTCAAACGTTTTACAGCTTCTGTAGAGATTAAAGATTTAAATAACAATTTAGGATAGTTCGCTTGTTCAAAATTAAGTATTGTTGAAAAACTTTCTTTTATAAAAATAGATTTAAAACTTACAGGATCAGCAGTATTTTTAAGTCTCATATTGTCTAACCCTAGCAAGCCTTCAAATATAGAATATTCAAATTTAAGGGGGAGCTCAAAATAAGTTTCATCCAGATCACACCACTGTTTAAAAATAGCCCTGTAAAAGTTTACTGTACCTAAAAATTCTGATGATTTAAAATAAACATTCCCCTTAAATACAGCATCGGAAAAATCTAAATTTTCAAAAAAAACGCAATTATTTAAACTTGTATGGTTAGGTAGTGTCGACATATAAATAATGATATAATAAATCCAAGATCTAGTTGTTTTGAGGGATTTATTATGAACGATTATATTCAATACGAGTTGTCTAAAGCCCAATGGAATCAGATAAAAGAGGCTCTACCTGGTCAGTCGCATCATAGAGGACGCACTGCCGAAAACAACCGTCTTTTTGTAGAAGCGGTATTATGGATGGGGCGAAACGGGGGAAGATGGAGGTCGCTTCCCTATTATTACGGCAAGTGGAGCAGTGTTCACAAGCGCTTCATTCGTTGGGCGAAACAAGGCATTTGGCAAATGATTTTCAACACCCTTGCCACATCGGCAGATACCGAATGGCTTATGATTGATTCGACGATTATTCGCGCCCACCAGTGTTCAGCAGGGGCAAAAAAAGTGCCGGAAAACAAGCGTTAGGACGATCGTCAGGGGGCTATACGAGCAAGCTTCACGCCGTTTGTGACAGCCACGGCAACCCCGTTCGCTTTATCGTCACCGCAGGGCAGGTTTCCGACTCAACCCAAGCCATCCCTTTGTTAAAAGGGCTTGAAGCCACGGCGGTTTTGGCGGACAAGGGCTATGTTTCAGAACAAATATTTGAGGCGATTCACCTCATGGGGGCTGAAGTGGTCATCCCTAATAAAAGCAATGCGGTGGCTCCTCGTCAAGTCGATTACTTCCTTTACAAGGCTCGCCACTTGGTAGAAAACTTGTTTAAAGACCTTAAAAACTTCAGGCGAATGGCAACCCGTTACGATAAATTAGATGTGGCTTATTTGTCTTTTGTTCATCTTGCTTCTATTTGTTTATGGCTTAAGTAAATGTCGACACTACCTAATAAAAGTGGTTTTGTTAAAATTTGCAGACCCTCTAAATTTAGACCCAATAAAATGTAAATTGTCTGCAATTGAATTTTTAATTTCTAGATTTTTATTGAATTGGCAGAGTATAAAACTTATACCTTCAGTAAAATTCGTATTAGATAAATCTACATTCTCCGTAAAAATACTATTTGTGAAATCAAATCCAGTTTTACAACTGTGATGTTTAGGACTAATCCCTAAAATAAGAGGTGTTTTTGAAATCCATTCTTTAGATTGCATCGACACATTATAGCTATTTAGCTCAAAAATCACATAAGAGAAAGAAAAATCCAACGGTTTCTGTTCATTGTCTTCAGAGATTTGTTCGAGATGATTCTGTAAGATAAGCTCGAACGTAGCCTTATCAATAATCCTACGTCGAACACCATCTGGGCAGATAATAAATTCAGGTTGGTATAATTGCATTTTAAAGCTCCCTCGATCAAAAATAAATAAAAATACTCTCCACTATCTGGCATGAAACTTTCCTGATTTTTGGAATTCTTTAATGAAGTGTTTCCCATCCAAGTAAGCTTTACACGTTTCGTACCACGAATTAATCTTTTCTTTTTCGGATTTTGCACGTTCATCTTCTGCCCGTTTCAACCAATTGTATTTTTTGTTAGTAGACTCTTCAGTAAACAGATCAACAGGCTCTGGGGAAGGGTTGGTGTTTGTCGTCAAGTTTAAACCTTTCAGAAACTAATGAGGGAAGACGCTGACATTACCGCCACTAACCATACAAATCACCAGTCGTGTGGGGGACGGGGACCATTCGGCGTGATGCATGGCCATATAAAGCGGCGCGCCTGACGGGCCTTCCACACGGGCCCCCAAATGACGCAAGGTTTCCTTCATGCCCCAGGCCATTTGCTCGTCATTCATTTTGGTGTGGATCACATTTAAGGCGTCAAAAATGGATTGATTACCTGCCGCAGGGGTTTTGACACGCACGGCATCCCCATATTTGGTGGACATATTATGGAGCCGAAGACCCACAAACTTCAACGACACCGACTGAAAGCGCGCCTCCCACGCGGAGGCCATGGCCAAGGCCGTGGCTGTGCCAGCCAACAAGCCCCCTCCGCCAATTGGGGAAATCAGCACCACTTCCGTAATGGCGGGATTCTGAGCCAAAATAGGCGTCAACTGTCGAAATAATTCGAGTCCAATGGTCCCCTGACCTGACACCACCCATGGGTTACTGTAAGGGTCCAAATAATAGCGTTCCCCGCCCAAGCTTTGTTCAATGGCCCATGCACGGGCGTCGTCAAAGGTATCCCCAATGTAGAGGACACTGGCGTCTACCCCCCGATGACGCACGGCTAAAACTTTGCTATTGATGTTTTTCAGCTTAAGCGCCGCGGTATTGTTGGGCACCACAATTTGAACCGACGCAGGGCGCAACAATTCCGCAGCTTTTAAAATCCCCATGGCGTGGTTGCCTGTAGACACCGCAATAAACTGAGTCGCCCCGTAAGACAACATCGCGCGACGCATCCCGCAGAAGGCGCCCCTCATTTTATAGGCTTTAATAATGGTTTGGTCTTCTCGCTTAAAATAAAGATTCGGCGTCAAGGGGCTGGCGTCTAAGGCGGTGACGGCATGCAGGGGCAGTGAAGTCCCTGTCGTTTTGGAGCGAAGACTCAGGCTTTTACGAAAGGGGTGCATCAAGCGCTCGGCTTCTAAAATGGAGGTATACAAGTGAAGCAAGGGAATATAATGTTCAACATCTAGGCCTTCAGGCACGCTAGGCAAACTTATCCGCCCGTTGGAAGCCAGTTGCGGAAAGGCTCCCCCATTAAGGGCTTCGCTAGGAAAAAGCTGCGCTTCAAAGGGTGACGGAGAGGCAGAGGGCCGTGTTTCCATAAACGATGGAATAGGCATAAGGTGTGTGGAGTTCCTTCTAAAATTGAAAAGACATACAATGACGTCTCATACTCATTAGCATAAACGTATTTTCAATTAAAAACAATGCGTTTTAAAGGATTTGTTTCATTTATGCTAAATGATGGTGATGTTGTAAAAAGGTTTCAATTTCAAGGGATATTTTGATACAGGCATGGTATACTGATAAAAAGTTTCTTTAGGATGTGAAACACAGAATGTCATTGAACAAAAACCTACACAAAGCAAAAGACTCTAAAAAAGATGAGTTTTACACACAGCTTGCAGATATTGAACGAGAGTTAAAGCACTACAAGCACCATTTTAAAGACAAAGTCGTGTATTGTAATTGTGACGACCCGAGAGTCAGCAACTTTTTTCATTATTTTTCACACAATTTTGAGTCACTGGGTTTGAAAAAACTCATGGCGACCTGCTATAAAAGCCAGCAAGTGGATTTATTTAGCCAAAATGATGTGGAACAAGCGGTGTATTTAGAGTATACAGGTGATAAAAACGGTAACTTTATACCCGATACGGAAGAGATAGACATTAAGCCCTTGAAGGATGACGGCGATTTTCGGAGTGAAGAAAGCATAGCCCTGCTAAAACAAGCCGATATTGTGGTCACCAACCCACCCTTTTCATTATTTCGGGAATATGTCGCCCAGTTGATTGAATATGACAAACAATTTGTTATTCTAGGAAATATGAATGCCATTACCTATAAAGAAATTTTCAAACTTATAAAAGACGGTAAGCTCTGGTTTGGTGCAAGTATTAAAAGTGGGGATAGAGAATTTGGCGTCCCCCATGACTACCCACTTAATGCAGCGAGCTGTAGAGTAGATGAAAATGGGAATAAGTTCATTCGAGTTAAAGGTGTACGTTGGTTTACAAATTTAGATTATAAAGAACGACACGAAGACTTGATACTGTACAAAAAATACATCCCCGAAGACTACCCCAAGTATGATAATTACGATGCCATTAACGTAGACAAAACCAAAGATATACCAATGGATTATGAGGGTGCTATGGGTGTGCCTATTACGTTCATAGATAAATATAACCCCGAGCAATTTGATATTATTGCTTTAGGCATTGTGGGATCTATAGATTTTACAAAAAATAAAAAAATGGAAATATTAAACAAAGACGGTCGTCCCACAGGAAAATTCACTTTTAACGCAAAAGGGACTTTGTATAAAATATATAATCCAATAATAGACATAAAACCTCCTGCGTTCCAAGATTGTGAAACTGGACAATTGTATTCTAGTATTTATGCAAGAATTATCATAAAGAACAAAAAAACATGCAAATAGAACTCAAAGCAATTACCGTTCGTGAATTGACCCAAGGCTACGCCGATAACGCCGAAGGCGGTGTGGTGGGGTATAATGGCTTGCTCGATATTCGCCCCCCTTATCAACGAGAATTTGTTTATAAAGACAAACAACGAGACGCGGTGATTGAAACCATTAACCAAGATTTTCCCTTAAACGTACTCTATTGGGCAGTGCGTGAAGACGGCAAATTTGAAGTCATTGACGGTCAACAACGCACCATTTCCATTGCTCAGTACGTGAATGGCGATTTTTCCTTAAATGGGCTGTCTTTTCACAATTTACAAAAAGATCAACGAGAAAAAATACTGAACTACACACTCATGATTTATTGGTGTACAGGCACCGATAGTGAAAAACTAGCCTGGTTTAAAATCATTAACATTGCGGGCGAAAAGCTCACCGAACAAGAACTTAGAAACGCCGTTTATTCGGGTTCTTGGGTAACGGATGCCAAACGCTATTTCAGTAAAAACGGTTGTGCCGCTTATAGTATTGGGGGGGCTTACTTAAACGGCAGTGCCATTCGGCAAGATTATTTTGAAACCGCCATCAAATGGATTAGCTCCGATAAAATAGAAGACTACATGTCAACACATCAACACGACCCCAACGCCAACGAACTATGGCTTTATTTTACAAGCGTAATGAATTGGGTAAAAGTGGTCTTTCCCACCTATCGTAAAGAAATGAAGGGCATCGATTGGGGATTCCTTTATAACGAATTTAAAGCTCAAAACTTTGATTCAGCAAAACTAGAGCAAGACGTTTCCGAACTGATGCAAGATGAAGATGTCACCAAGAAAAGCGGTATTTACAGTTACGTTTTAACCCGAAAAGAAAAGTATCTCAATATACGAGCCTTTAGCCCAAGTCAAAAACGAGAAGCCTTTGAACGGCAAAAAAGCGTTTGTGTGGTGTGCAAGCAAACATTCAAAATTGAAGACATGGAAGCGGACCACATTACCCCTTGGCATGAAGGCGGAAAGACGGATGCAAAAAACTGCCAAATGCTTTGCAAAGAAGACAACCGCCGAAAATCAGGGAAATAATCTCCTCAATACAGGGATTCAAGCGTCAACTACAGCGACAAATTCAAGGGGGTGTCTTCGAGTTCGGGGAGTGCTTCTAGTGGGGCATTTAAGGCTTCTAGGTTGTCCCATGTATCAACAGGTTGTCGTGGGGGGTGTCGCCTACGGTTTCTATTTGTTTAAGTAACCTAAAGGGTATGCTTTCGTGGGCGTGCAGGGCTTCTTCCTTGCCTGTACACTGTTAACAAAGGTTAGTTTTTATCGTATAATGCTTTTCATTGAAGCGAAAGGAGTATTATAATGTCTCTAGATAAAAGGCTTTACCCCTTAGAAGACACTCGGTTTCTTAAAGAAATAGAACCACTGATCCAGCAGTCCTATATTTGGAAGGGGAGACCCCCCAAAGTATCCCACTATAATGTCTTTTGTGCCGTCCTCTATGTTTTAAGAACAGGCATTGCGTGGCGGGACCTGCCTAAGGAATTCGGCAATTGGCACACCATTTATACTCGTTTTTCACGGTGGAGCGAAAAAGGATTGTGGTGGAAAATCCTCTATACCCTGCAATCGCAAAGAAAAATGACCCTCGATGTCGTCATGCTAGACAGCACCACCTTTAAAGTTCACCGTCACGGAGGCGGTTAAAAGGGGGTTTCAAAGCAAAGGGAAATCCGTTGCAGGCATTACCACCAAGCTTCATCTCTTGATTTCAAGCGGCTTTCAAGTCATCGAAGAGGTTTTAAGTGGTGGCAACACGCATGACGTTTGTTTTGCAGACCAATTAACGGAAAACATTTACGGTTGCGCTGTTTTGGCTGACAAGAGTTACGACAGCGATCCGTATCGTCAAAGACTTTTTTCTCGAAACAATAAACCTGTGATTCCAGGTAGGGAAGGTCGAAAAACGCCTATTGTGTATGATAAAAAACTTTACAAAGCGCGTAGAAATATTGAATTATTATTTGGAAGAATCAAGGAGCAGAAGCGTGAAGCGTTTGGTGGCTCGTTTTGAGACGTCTGACCTTCATTTTCTTTCGGTTATTGCGATGGCCTTTATTAAAAACTGGCTTAAACTAAACCTTTGTTAACAATTACTAATCCCTCATCAAGGAACCCCTGTAGACGGCCATTAAACAGAGGCTTGCAAATAGGTTTCTGGGTTTTTCACCTGTCCTGCTTGGACCACTTCAAAATGGAGATGAGGCCCTGTGGCACGACCCGTCTGGCCCACCAAGGCAATCGTTTCGCCTGCTTCAACATGTTGGCCAAGCGTCACGACGGTTTTAGAGCAGTGAGCGTACTTGGTGATCAGGCCATGACCATGATCCACCATAACCAAGAGACCGTAACTGCCTTGGCGTCCGCTAAAAATCACGGTGCCTGAAGCGGATGCCATAATGGGACTTCCTGTAGGAGAAGCCAAGTCTAATCCTTGATGTAAGCGACCCGCGCGTCTACCAAAGGGAGAACTGGCCTGCATATGAAATAAAGGTTTTTTCAGTATAAAGGGATTGGCTCGTACTGCGTCGACATGCTTGCGGTGACGCGCTTTAAACCATGAGGAGTCTTGTCGAACAAATTTAGGTAAGGCCGTTTTAATGTTAGGAGCGGATTGAATGCTCGTCGCGTCGGGCGTTAATAAAGGGGTGTACTGTGCGTTTGAAGCGCGGCTCGCTTCTTTTGAAATGTCAGCACTTGCTTGAGGGGAAGCATTCATCCACTGTTCGCTTTCAATGACCTCTTCTTGATAGCTGGTTTCGACAAGATCAGACTGTAGCAACTCATGAATCACTCGTACATTGTCGTGGGCATTCTGTTCCGCCATCATCGGTAGTACGGAATCTGCCATGGCTACGTTTAAAGACAATAGGCTTCCAATGGCGAAGTGAGCGATCGGGATCATCCATAGCCACCACCAAGTACGAGGCTTTGCAGAACTTTTTGCTTGGTTTTTAATCGTGTGGTTTAAAACACTGGGGGCCAAACGGGGCAAAACAGGCAGCGCAACAAAATTCAAAGGTGAGTAAGGCTGTACGATGTGTTCAGACATTTGTTATCCATTTCCCATTTTTAAAAGCACAAAGGATCTAACGTGAACCACTAGTAGTAATAAAACCGAAAGGTCTTTATTTTTTGCCTTAGGGTTACAAATTGTTACCTCGGATACCTCGTAGTGTACAAGGTGAACTGTTTTTTGTAAATCAAAAAACGCCCTTACTCAAAAAGGGAAACTCACAAAGAGCTTCCCTTTTGTAACATTTAATTGATCGAATGCCATGGCAAGAAGTCGATCCAGCGCTGTTGAACCAAGGGTCTTAGCTGTAAATCTTTTTGTTTTTCAGATTCTTCGAAAATAATCAAAATCGCTTTTAAATCTTGGGACACTTCAGCAGATAATTTATTACAAACAGGTTCGGCAATGTATCCTAGCAACGTCGAAATTTGAGGCTCAGTTAAAGGCATAGTAGTGATGGACTCTTTTATATTGAAAGGGGGGTGAACATAAGGGGAAAATAAGACACGTGTGTAGCAAAGGAAATCTTGAGAATAAAGCACGTGGTTTCTGAACAAGAAAGAAAGGGAGAAAAGGGAAAGAGGGGAGGAGGGAAAGTCATTTCAACGGATTTGTCCTTCAAGGCCAGGGGTCTTGATGCGAAAAATCCATTATTTTTCTGTACGAGAGGGGACACCAGCACACGCTGAGGTGGGGAACCTAATGCATGTGTGTGGAGTGTGTAAGAAGGAAATGTATGTGTGAAGGAAGAAAGGAGGGAGGAAGGAGAAGAGCGGGTTGATTGCTCTGTGCTTTAATAAAGTTAAGTTTCTCTCAATAATTGCTTCTGTGTTACCCTTTGTTACAGATGAATCCATCACGCGCTGTATTGAGGCTTTTTGCAGAGGGCACCCGTCCTACTTTCAAGGTGTTAAGGGCGCTGTAGCCCTTTTTGTTTAGACCTTTCCCAAAATACGAAACAAGGCGGTTTGCATTAAATTGAGTTGTTCTTGCATACTATGAAGCTGGCGTTGAACATCCCCTAAATGTTCACTAATTTCCTGACGCTTGATATAATGTTCTGCCACGTAGGCTTTTAATTCCTGATGTTCCCCAGAAGAGACAAAGACTTTTAAAGACAAGAGCCAAGACAAAACACCCACACCGCAAGCCGTCATCCATAATCCAATTTGCCAAGGGGGATGGTCTAAAAGAAGAGAAAGCGATGGATCGGTGGGCATGTCCAGTATGTCCTTTGTCGGTTATAGATGAGAGGCTTCCAAAAACCTAGCTGCGTCGTCTTATTAGTATACAAAATTTATCCGTCTAAAAAACAGTGTCTCATTCACACGATTTTTTAAAAGAGGAGAAGCAAGTCTGATTTTAATATGGCTCCTCACCATAATACGGAAAGGTTTAGCCCTAGATTCCTCGCTTTCGTTTTGAGCTGGTGACGTCAGAGACCTTTTCGCGGAAAAAGGTCTCCAACACCTCTAAATCCGTTCAAGGAGGAGTGAAAAGAAGGAAATTGTTGCGGCTCTCCTTCTCTTCCCCCCTCCTTGAAAATCCTCCCCCCTTCTCATCCTTTTCGCTTGCTCCACTTGCTTACGTGGGACGTCCGCAAAACCCCTCAGGGGATTCGCCATGCGCTCACCCGCTCGGATTTAGTGCGTGGACGTCGGTTAGTGCAAGGGTTTAAACAAGTCACGTCTTAGCAAAAAGCACTATCGTTCCGCCGTTTAATGAGGAAGCCTCTCTTTTTTATGACACCTAAAAGCCTAGTGAAACGCCTGTACCATCTCTTGAGCGACCCCAATGGCATGCTGAAAAACGACAGGATCTTCCAATTGATCTAAATACGACCAAATCCGCTTTCGAGCCAAAGTCCCCAAGCCTACCCCCGCAATCGTGCGATAGGGAGGGAGCCGCCTTAAACGAGCCGTTTCTAAGTTGATGCCCCCTGATACCGTGACCTTCCATCGCGTCGCAAAGGAAGCCGGTAGCGTTCGCGTCGCGTCTAAAGCAGGCAGGCTAGATTCTTTCTCTTCACTGGCTTGCATCGCTTGGCCGTCGATTTGTAACATCACGCCATAGGGCTTAATTTCTGCACAGTGGGCTGCAAAGGCCTTTAAATACAAGTCCACCACTTCTGGGGGATGTTCTTGAGGGCGAAAACAGAGAGAAATCCATTTATTGTTTAAAGTCATTCCCAATGCCTTGACCAAACGCCCCAAGGCGGAGACGTCCAAGTGATGCGTATGGAGTTCCACCGCACCCACCATGGGGTGCGACAACACATGGAGCAATTGTTCAGGGAGATACTGAAGGGCTTTAAAGGACAAAGCCTCCGTGGGACAGGTGGGCAGACAACGAGAACACCCATAGCAACGGGCGTCATTAATCTGAAATTGCTGACTGGTATCGAAAGACAGTGCTTCTACAGGGCAAGAGGAAAGACAATCTCCACAGTCCACACAAAGCGAACGCGTCACCTGTACCTTACGAAAATGAGGATCCCCATCCACATCTAAGCTCACCATTAACAAAGGCTTCGAAATATTTTCGGGTAGTTTTTCATAGGCACGCAAAGCCGCTTCTAAAACAGGGGGTTCACAAGCAATATCAATACAATCGGCCCCAGCGTGGGCGTACACTTCAACCAAGGCTTCGATTTTGGGAAGGTCTTGAAAACTCGCCCCGCAAATTAATTTAAAATAGGTCTGAGCATCTAGGGCCTGACGAACCCGACGCAACGCCTCTTCTACAGGGGCTACACGCACTGGGCTAGACGCTGACACGACGACCTTCACCTTCTAGGGCCTGACGCAAGCGTGCATATTCAGGGTCTCGATAAAAGGCGGAAGACGCCGTTGAAGGCCTACCACTGTATTTACTAAAACGTTTTTTAGCGTACGGCAATAAAGTTTCACGCCCTTCATAAAAACAAATTTGAGACACTCGAACCCCTGGATATAAAGGCAGTGGCACCATAGACACATTGGAAAGTTCAAACGTCAAAGAACCTGAAAAGCCTGGGTCCACAAAGCCGGCCGTGGCATGAATTTGAAGGCCAAGGCGCCCCCACGTGCTACGACCTTCTAGACGAGCCGACAAGTCCAAGGGAATACGGATATGTTCTAAAGTCGAAGCCAAGGCAAATTCACCAGGATGCAAGACAAAGGGTTCCCCAACAGGGACATGAACCCATTCCCACAATTCATGCATTTCTTGTTGTAATTGAACGGGATCCGCCAAAGGATCCACATGCGTATAGTTGGATCGACGCATAACTTGAAAATCAGTTCCCAAGCGTAAATCTAAAGACGTGGGGCCAAATTGTTCTTCAGGGGCGATGAGGGGGGTAATGGTTAAACGTTTTTCAGGGTCAGGATGCACCAAACGGGCCAAAATTTGAGATTCATTCATAATCGTCATAGGGCTCAATTTCCTTACACAAAACTAAAAGGCTTTAAGGCAACAGACGCTTGGGCATTTGTTGAATGACGGTTGGAGGGAGTCGGGGATTTTCGACAATGACGACGAGGCTGTCCCAATAAAACGTGATGAACATCCGCCGTTTCAATGGACTTCATAAAACGTTGTTGAAAGGCGTCTTGTGAAGGCCAAAAGGCGTCCCACCAATCGGAAAAATCGTCAGGCGCCACTTGCATGATCCCGTCTAGAGTCAAAAAGGCGTCTTCTAATCGATGCATCCACCCAGCCAACATCATTTCTTTGGCCCCCACGGGGGTTTCTCGTACTTGGGCAATGAGTTGATAAATAGCGCCTTGTTCGTGCAAGGCTTCATAATCAGGGGTTTCTGTACTTTCTTCAGTCAGGCCAAGGGTTTGAAGCTTGGTCCAGACTTCGTTTAAATCATTATGCTGAATCGCTGAAACAGGGAGCCCTTCTTTTAAGCGCGCTTGTAAAAGCAAGGCTTCTGCCGTGTGGCGTTCACTAAAGCTATCGGTTCGACTGACTTGGTGGTCGACCATCCGTAAAATAGATTTAAAATCTACGTCTTCGACATCATCGCGCATACGCTTGCTTAACGACGACACGTCTTGACTAAGCGCTTCTACCACGCTATGTAAACGAAGCACTTGAGGCGTCGTCGTGCCAAAGAAATGAAGGGCGTCCAAGAGCAATGGTTCGACTTTGGCAAGCGCCAAATAATCTCGATTCACCAGATGCGCCACCATCCATTCCATATAATAGGCAGCACCCCAAACCCGAATCCCTAGCGCATGAGCCGTCATCGCCGTTTTCCATGTTGAAACCGATCTCTGCTTTTCGCCTTCTAAAGCAGGCTGTAATTGTTCGGCCCATGTATTGAGAAACGCGTAAGACGCAACCATCCATTGAGTCGGTAAAGCATGGTAAACAGAAGGCAATCGCTCCACCAAAACCGTGGGTAAAGGCCAGTCCAAGGCCGCACTAGGACTATCCATTAAAAAGACCCGACTGTCCATGTCATTTAAAAAAGACAGCGGCAAAACGGCATTCAATAAATGGAGCATTTCCATACGAGGCGCCTGAGGATCTAAGGCTTGCATGAGTCGAGCCAAACGCTTACTTTCTTGCTGAATACTTTGTAGCGGAAGCAGTAAGGCGTCGGTGGTGCCTTCTCCATCCGTGGCGCTTTTCACCAAGGCTTGTACCTGTGTCAAGGTCTGTAAGATATGGGAGTGAAGATGCGTTTTAAGCGATTTGATCGTCGTGCTGGTTTCTTTTTTAAGGCAAAGTTGGTGGAGGCGACCCTGTAACTGAAGCAAAGCGCTGACGACATGGTGCGCGGCAAGCGTGATACTGACCTGCTTGAAAGAACCTGTATAAAAAAGAGACATCATCATGCAAAGCGTCCTTGAAACAAACCACGGTGACTCGGTCGTGTCGACATTGGATTAAGGTTTAATACGTCTAGTATAGTCAGGACTTCGCTCAGAACACAAGGCATCGGCCTGCTTTGTTACGTTCGGTTATCTTTCTTCATATTTCTTAATTTTAGAGTACGGCTTCTTTCTTGCGATGCCTTCTAGAAGTCGTTTTCTCAGGCTCAAAAAGAAAGCCCTTCCCCCTAGTCAAAGACGCCTCTTTCTAGTAAAATCAACAGAGATCTAAAATAACGCGACAAAAGAACAAAGGAGCCTGTGCTTCATTGAACGCCACGACCCCGAGCATTGCCGTCACCCTAGGAGATACCCAAGGCATTGGGCCTGAGTTGTCTTTAAAAGTAGCCAATGCGTGGGTTAATCAAGCGAAGCCTTCGCATTCCCTTCGTTTTTATGGCGACATTCCCACGGGGGATGCCCTTGCCGTTTCCTTGGGCTTGACGCCTCTACAAACCTTGGCGACTCAATACCCCACACTTATTACTTTACAAGCGACTCCCCCGACGCGCCACAGTGGGGAAGCAGCTTATCTCGCGGTGAAGGAGGCGGTAAAGGACGCTTTGAATCAACGCGTCTTGGGCGTGGTGACCAATCCCATTTCAAAAGCGAACTGGTGGCAGGCAGGGATCCCTTATACAGGCCATACAGAAGCCTTAGAAGCCTTAGTTCAAGCGGCACACCCCCATGAACAAGCCCCTATGCAAGCAGATATGTTTTTTGTCTACCAAAATTTTCGTTTATTGCTTTTAACCCGTCATGTGCCGCTTGCCCAAGTCAGTCAGACCTTAAATTTAGAGCAAGCGCAACAGTCGTTAAGTACTTTAATTACGCATTTACGGCAGTCGTTGCCTGAAAAACCACTTCGCTTGGCGCTGTTAGGAGTGAATCCTCATGCAGGGGAAATTGGCGGAGCAGAAGAAGCCCGCATTTTACGGCCCTTACAAGCATGGGTGCATGAGCATTTTCCCCAGGTGGAGATGTCGTCACCTCTGCCTGCGGATGCTTTTTTCAGAGGCTTTCAGGCTGGTTCTGCCAAAGGCTACGACGCGGTGGTGAGTCCTTATCATGATCAAGGACTCATTGCCATGAAATTATTAGGGGGTTTTGAAGCCGTAAATGTGACCATTGGCCTGCCCTTTTTAAGAACCAGTGTGAGTCACGGGATGGCTAGCGATATTGTCGGTCAAGGGCTTGCCAATCCGCTGAGTTTAAACGCCGCGATTCAGTATGTGTGTGGATCGCACGAACGTTTAGAAGCCCCTTTGACTTAAAGTATCCCCCTTCTTCATTAAGAAAAAAAGGGGGTAGGAATACTTAGGTAGTGTCGACATATAAATAATGATATAATAAATCCAAGATCTAGTTGTTTTGAGGGATTTATTATGAACGATTATATTCAATACGAGTTGTCTAAAGCCCAATGGAATCAGATAAAAGAGGCTCTACCTGGTCAGTCGCATCATAGAGGACGCACTGCCGAAAACAACCGTCTTTTTGTAGAAGCGGTATTATGGATGGGGCGAAACGGGGGAAGATGGAGGTCGCTTCCCTATTATTACGGCAAGTGGAGCAGTGTTCACAAGCGCTTCATTCGTTGGGCGAAACAAGGCATTTGGCAAATGATTTTCAACACCCTTGCCACATCGGCAGATACCGAATGGCTTATGATTGATTCGACGATTATTCGCGCCCACCAGTGTTCAGCAGGGGCAAAAAAAGTGCCGGAAAACAAGCGTTAGGACGATCGTCAGGGGGCTATACGAGTAAGCTTCACGCCGTTTGTGACAGCCACGGCAACCCCGTTCGCTTTATCGTCACCGCAGGGCAGGTTTCCGACTCAACCCAAGCCATCCCTTTGTTAAAAGGGCTTGAAGCCACGGCGGTTTTGGCGGACAAGGGCTATGTTTCAGAACAAATATTTGAGGCGATTCACCTCATGGGGGCTGAAGTGGTCATCCCTAATAAAAGCAATGCGGTGGCTCCTCGTCAAGTCGATTACTTCCTTTACAAGGCTCGCCACTTGGTAGAAAACTTGTTTAAAGACCTTAAAAACTTCAGGCGAATGGCAACCCGTTACGATAAATTAGATGTGGCTTATTTGTCTTTTGTTCATCTTGCTTCTATTTGTTTATGGCTTAAGTAAATGTCGACACTACCTAAGCAATTTGTCTAAATATAAAACGTTTATATAGGGGAACCGCATTTCATTCCTTTATTTTTTGATATAGAGATCAATTGAGAGAGAGAACCCAAATTATGTCTAACATTAATCGTTTTAATTACACACCTAATTTTAATCCCAATGCCTCTTTGATACGGGCGTCGTCTAACGCGCCTGCAGGCTTTCAGCTTCAAATGGGTCAAATGGCCACACAAGGCAAGGCGTTTATCGCGAAATATGACGCCGATAAAGACGGCACCTTGAATTTTAACGAATACCAAGCCGCAGGCGGAAACTTGACTGACGGGTTACAGTCCACCGTGTCTAGCCCAGAACTGGCGAAGGCTTTATTTGCTTGCCACGCGGGGCCGAGTGGGACCTTGAACGCCGCTGAATGGGCGAGATCCATTAGAGCGTTTGATGATAATTTTGACGGCATTATTACCCAAGCCGAATTGGACAAAAACATTGCGGCACGGCAAGACCTACTTAAAATTGACCCTAATTTATATATTCTAGACGAATACTTGGGGGCTGCGTCTCATGGGAAGGCTATTTTTGGGCAATCGATTATTCAAAATGGTGCAAAAAAAGAGCTAGATCCAGAACTTCAAATAGCTCAAGATCTAGTTAAGCCCTTTACAGAAACGGAAAAAGCCAATCTAGAAAAAATTAAGGCCATCAGTGAGCAGTATTACCCCAAAGACAATCCTTCCGATTTTAATAACTTAGGACTTATAAGCAAATTAAAAGCCGGCTACAGTGAACGCCTAGATAGTAGTGTTTTTCCAGCAGGGCACCCCTATTATAGTGACCCACGTGCTAAACAAGCTTACATAGATCAAACATATGTTCTTCAAGCAACACTAAAAGGCGAACTAGGGGCCAACCGTATGCTTCAAAATGGCCGCCTAGCCCTTTTGAGACAATTGCCCCCAGAGCATCCTCAAATCCCGATGCTTTTACAAGACATTGCTCAAATACAGCAAGACATAGACCGTTCAGGTAACCAGCTTAATAAGGTAACAGCAGTTTTACAACAAGAAAAAGCAAGGGGAAGTAATCCCAGTTCGCTTATTGGAAAGGTCATGGCTCAGCTGAATGGGATGAACACGCCAGAGGCCATGAACTTACTGGATACCTTAGGGAGTATTTATACCGTTGATATGAGTGCGTCACCTGAAGAAATTGACAAGCATTTAGACATGATGCCCCGCTTGGTGGAAACCGTTTTCAAGACCAATCGCTACGTGGTAGGGGATGATTTAAGTCCCAAAACGAGCATCCCTGAAGCGCAGAGCGCGCAAGCGTGGGGCACGAAAACCACGAATCCTGCGTCGCTTGACTCCACCGCGTGGTTATCCTTTAACTCAACGACCACGGAAGATAATAATGGCAGTGGCTTAACTTACCTGCCTTAAGTTTCATCAAGCGGACGCCTTTATTAGCACTTTATCCCTTGCCCCCTTTTGGTGGGGCAGGGGATTTTTTATCCTAAGGGGAGGGCTCCCTTCCGCTTGCGTTTATGGTATGCTAAGGGCTATACGTTTATTGAACCTATTTGTGAAGGAGTCCGCCATGAACACCGTTGCCGTTGAATCCAAATATGAAGTGGTCTTGGGCTTAGAAGTTCATGTGCAACTCAATACCGACTCCAAACTCTTTAGCACGGCGGCCAATGCCTTTGGCGCAGAACCGAATCAAAATACGGCCGTGGTGTGTCATGCCTTACCGGGGGCTTTGCCCGTTTTAAACGGAAAAGCCGTGGAATCCGCCATTCGCGTGGGGCTGGGCTTGGGTTGTGAAATCGCGCGCTATACCAAGTTTGACCGCAAGCAGTATTTCTATCCTGACTTACCTAAGGCGTATCAAATTTCTCAGTATGATTTCCCCATTTGCGGGCCAGGCGAAGTGACTTTGTCTAACGGTCGAGTGGTGCGCATTTTACGCGCGCATTTGGAAGAAGATGCAGGCAAGCTGGTGCATGTGGGCTCTACGGGGCTGGATGGTTCTACTCATTCCTTGGTGGATTTTAACCGCGCGGGGTCTCCCTTGGTGGAAATCGTGTCTGAACCGGATATGCGCTCCGCCCAAGAAGCCAAAGAATACATGATGATGATCCGCAATTTAGTCCGCTACTTAGGCGTGTGTGACGGGAACTTAGAAGAAGGTTCCATGCGTTGTGATGCCAACGTCAGCGTCAGGCCTTGGGGGCAAGCGGAATACGGCACCAAAGCGGAAATTAAAAACATGAATAGTTTTCGTTCCATTGAACGCGCCATTGAAGCGGAAGTGCTTCGCCAAGTGGCGATTGTGGAAGCGGGTGGCACGGTGATTCAAGAATCTCGCCTGTGGAATGAAGCGAAAGGTGAAACCGTTTCCATGCGTTCTAAGGAAGAGGCGCACGACTATCGTTACTTCCCCGACCCTGATATTGCACCGCTCCATATTGAAGAATCTTGGATTCAACGCTTGCGTGAAAGTCAACCCGAACTGCCACAGGAGCGTTATGAACGTTTGGTGAAAGACTTTGATTTGTCCGAGTATGACGCGCATGTGCTGACGGAATTCAAAGACATGGGCGATTTCTTCTTAAGTGCAGCGGCCTTAAGTACTGAGTACAAACTCATCGCCAATTACTTGCAAGGCGATATTACAGGCGTCTTAAAAAATGAGAAGCTTACCTTAGGGGAAACGGCCTTAAGCGCAGAAGCCTTGGCTGAATTGGCTACCTTAACCGCTGAAAAAACGGTGAGTTCCGCCACCGCGAAGAAGTTAATTCCTGTTTTGTTGAAAGACGGGGGCTTGCCCAGCGCATGGATTGAACGCTTAGGCCTGAAACAGCTAGACAATGTAGACGCATTAACCCCGATTATTGCGGATATTTTAGCCCAAAACCCTGACAATGTGGCGGCGTACCAAGCAGGGAAGGACAAATTATTTGGCTTTTTTGTGGGACAAGCGATGAAGGCGACCCAAGGACGAGCAAACCCCGAAACCTTGAACCGCCTCATCAAAGAAGCGCTCGACGCGACTGATTAAACATATGTTTTAATAACGTGGTTAAGATTTTTTTTCACTTCTTTTCCTATTAATTCGTAAAATTCATCGATGCTTGCTTGAGGTAATTTGAAGTTATTAAGATTATGCGAGTTTAACATCTCTCGAAGCTCTTGCACTAATTGCCCACGTGTTCTACGACTATTAGAAGAAGTCATATTTCTTAATACAAATATTTTTTGGTTAAATGTCTTTACAAATGCTTCTCTTGCCTCTTTTTCAGCGAGTTCAGTTTTTTGATGATTTCTGATCAAATCATCCAGCAAGGGTTTGGCAGGAGATCCTTGCTTAGGGTTATGCAATACAGTGTATGTTAATCCCGTATATGGTGGACGAATAGTCATGATAAGGACTTTCTATGATTAAAGGGGGAATACGGTGACGTGAATCACAAGCATATAAAACACCCTCAAGCGGGACTTGTGCCAAGGGGTAAATATCATGACGAAATTGTAACATCTGAATCAGGCGGTGCAAGCCTAAAACGTAAAGCCTTACTGGGCGCCTTTAAGGCGCTCTTTCCCCAAAGGGGGCCGAACCCCCAAGGCATGGCAAATGCCGTAAACCAAATCACTGCGGTTTAGGGTATAGAAGTGAAAATGATTCACCCCTTCCGCCTGCAAATTCTGGCAGAGTTGAATGGCTTCGCTGGTGGCGATTAAACGGCGCGTGTCGGGGTCGTCTTCTAAGCCTTGAAATAAATCCACCACACGAGGCGGCAACGTGGCCCCACAGGCGGTGGCAAATTTTAAAGTTTGTTGAAAGTTACTCATTGGTAAAATACCAGGGATAATCGGCACCTGAATGCCTGTGGCGTGGCAGGCGTCTCTAAAGCGTAAAAAAGTTTCCGCTTCAAAAAAGAATTGCGTCATCACGGCGGTGGCGCCCAAATCCACTTTCGCTTTCAGGTAAGCCAAGTCAGATTCGAAATCAGGGGATTCAGGATGCTTTTCAGGGTAGCCTGCCACGGCGACGTCAAAGCCTCCAAAACGTTGGATGTCTTGAACCAAATCTGCCGCATAGCGATACGCCTGAAAGGCCTCTTCAGGGCTTTGGCCTTGGGGAATATCGCCTCTTAACGCCACCAATCGCGTAATGCCCAAGGCGTGGTAGCGTTCTAAAATGGAGTGAATATCCGCCTTAGTGGACCCCACACACGTTAAGTGTGGTACGGCGTTTAAGGCCATGTCCTGCTGGATTTTAGCGACAATATCGTGAGTGCGCTCCCGCGTGGAGCCCCCCGCCCCATAAGTCACGCTCACAAAATCAGGCGACAAGGGGGCAAGCTTTTGAATGCTTTGCCATAATTTTTCATGGGCTTCAGGGGTATTGGGCGGAAAAAATTCAAAACTCACGTGGGGAATCGGCATGGAGACACTTTCTTAACTGATTTCTTAATTAAATAGAGCTTAACTGAAGGCAGACCTCGCTTCATTAAGACTCACTTATCTCTTCTAGAAAAAGACTTATTCATTCTACCATCATTCAAAGGGGATTCAATGCTTAAGAAGGATTCATTTTAGTGTTTCCGTTTTTCTGCTAAAATTGAGACCTATGAAATATCGAAACGAAGAAGGACCCTCTCCATGTTGATTCCAGTTATTTTGTCAGGGGGAAGTGGAACGCGTTTATGGCCATGGTCTCGCGTGGGGATGCCCAAGCAGTTTTTATCCCTACAAGCAGAAGCCAAGCATAGTCTTTTTCAACAAACGCTCGGGCGACTCCCTTTGGCGGATTTAGAAGCCCCGTGGGTGGTAGCAAACCAAGACCACCGTTTTCGTGTGGCCGAACAACTCCAAGCGCTCCACCTTAATCATGCCAGAATTATTTTAGAACCCTGTGGACGAAATACCGCCCCTGCCATTATCATTGCCGCACTCATGGCGTGTTCTCACCCCCCCACGAAGGAGGCCTGCCTTTTTATTCTCCCGTCGGATCATCACATTGAAGATACGCTTGCCTTTCACCACGCCATTCAAGTGGCCAAGCGTCACGCGGAAGCAGGCAAAGTCGTCACCTTTGGGATTCAACCCCAATACCCCGCCACAGGCTATGGTTATATTCATGCGGGCGAAGCGGTAGACGGTGGTTTTCGGGTACAAGGCTTTAAAGAAAAGCCCGATGAAATCACGGCGCAAACCTTCATCCAGAAGGGCGGCTACTACTGGAATTCAGGCATGTTCTTGGTCAAAGCCCGTGTCTTGTTGGAAGAAGCCGAACGCTACTGTCCTGACGTCTTAAAACACGCGCGCCACGCCCTGCTAGAAGGCCGTAAGGATTTAGATTTCATTCGTTTAGAGCCGTCTCATTTTGAGCAATGCCCTAGTATTTCCATTGATTATGCCGTGATGGAAAAAACACCGAAAGCCATGATGGTGCCCTTAGATGCGGGCTGGAATGATGTGGGGAATTGGTCTTCTCTACGAGAAGTGTCGCCTCAAGATGAAGCAGGCAATGCCGTTCAAGGCGATGTGATTCTCCACAATGTTAAAAACTCTATGGTGGTGAGTGAGAATGCCTTGGTCACCGTCTGTGATTTAGAACACATCTTGGTGGTACAAAGTAAGGATGCCGTTTTGGTCGCGGATTTACGTCGCGCGGAATCTGTTAAATACATTGTAGAAGCCTTACAGGCCCAAGCCCGTAATGAACGCTTAGAACATGTACAGGTCTTTCGCCCATGGGGCAGTTATGAAACGATTGTTGAGTCCACGGGCTTTAAAGCCAAGCGCATTATCGTAAATCCTCAACAAAAATTATCGCTTCAAATGCATCATCACCGTGCAGAACATTGGGTGGTGGTCAAAGGCACGGCACAAGTCACCAATGGGGATAAAGCCTTCTTACTCAGTCAGGACGAATCCACCTATATTCCTATTGGGCAGACGCATCGTTTAGAAAATCCAGGAAAAATCCCCTTGGAAATCATCGAGGTACAATCAGGGGCGTATTTAGAAGAAGATGATATCGTCCGTTATGAAGATATCTATCAACGGGTATAAAGGGCCTTTTGCTTTGTGTCTTTGACGTAAAGCGTCGTATTTATGTTATGCTAAAAAAGTTGAATACTTGTTTGCATGACCTGATTCAAAGTGGGACTCCCCTATTCATGTCGTCTATCTTATCTTTTTTTAAAAAGTTTATCGGTCTTGAATCAAAACTTGATATTATACACTGGGTACTAATTTGTATTTCCTTGAGCTTAAGCTTGGGTTATTTTTTTCCTCTTCATTTCCCTTACTTCAAGGAGATTCTTGATTTTGTGTTAGACCTATTACGTTACTTAAATAGGTAGTAAAGATTGTAGTTAAAATAAAAACTTAATTTTGTGTCAGATCTATTACGTTACTTAAACCAGAATGAGATTCTCCTATTAATGTCGTCTATCTTATCTTTTTTAGTGAAACATCCTCAAGTTAAACTGGGTCTTACGCTTCTGTTTTGGGGGCTGGTTCTTCTTTACTTGGCATTAAAGTCTGTGGATTACTTTCCTGCAGAAAGCTCGCGGATTAAATGGCCTGAATTACAAACGCATCCTCAACCCCTGCAGACAACGGGTTCGGCTCGTCAAGCGCAAGCCTTATTTGGCGATGTCTTAGAAAAAATTGAAAGCTCTTATGTGGATGAAACCTTGAATCATCAACGTTGGTCGACTTGGCGAAAGCGCTATCAGTCCGTCATTCAAAACCCTGAAGATGCCTATGTGGCCATTGACTCGGTGATTGCGAGCTTAAATGACCCCTATACACGCTTTTTTAAGCCCGATGAGTTTACGGAACAAAACTTAAGTATTTCCTCCAAACTCTACGGCATTGGGGTAGAAATTACCATTACCAATGAAGCGGTCACCATTATCAATATTCTGCCGAATTCCCCCGCCATGGGTTCTAAATCCTTGGCCTTGGGAGATGTCATTACCCATATTGACGGTAAAACGGTGGCAGGTTTGTCCTTGTTGGATGTGGCCAAACGCATTCGTGGGCAAAAAGGGACCGCTTTGGTCTTAACTGTGCAAACGCCTGAACATGAGTCTAAAACCGTCAAAGTCTTACGCGACGAAATCAAAGTGCTTCACGTGCAAGCACAAGGGTTGTCACAGCATCCTGACGTCGGCTATATTAAGCTTCAATCCTTTATGGGCTTGGGGATTTCTAATGAGTTTCGTCATATTTTAGAAATGCAGAAAAACAAACCCTTTTTGATTATTGACTTACGCAACAACGGCGGTGGGATGCTCAATAATGCCGTTGAAATTGCCGACTTTTTTGTGGATGACGAAACCATTGTCACCGTTGATGGTCGAGGCCGCGCTTACGATACCACCTTAAAAGGACAAGAAGGGACCCTTTACACAGGAAAAATCGCCTTTTTGGCCAATCAAGGTTCCGCAAGTGCCAGTGAAGTGTTGGCAGGAGCACTACGAGACTTAAACAAAGCCATTATTGTGGGGCAAACCACGTATGGGAAAGGGCTTGTTCAGCAAATTATTCCTTTACAAGGCGAAACCGTGGGTTTGAATTTAACCATTGCGCGTTATCTTACCCCAAGCGGGTATGACTTAAATCACGTGGGCTTAAAACCCGATGTCTTTGTTTCGGAAACGAAGATTCGTCAAGGCATTCAACAGGGTAAAGATGTGGTCTTAGAACGTGCTATTGAAACCCTGAAAAGCACCACAACGACCGCCACTGTACCCGTCAAGCAGCCCATACAGCGCTAATTTTTTGATTTATAGGCTTGCAATAGAGTTCTCGCTTCGTTTTGAGCTTGTGCCGTCAGAGACCTTTTCGCGGAAAAAGGTCTCCAACACCTCTAAATCCGTTCAAGGGGGGACGGGGTAGGACGCATTGCGTTTCTCCTCCCCTTCGTCCCCCCTTGAAAATCCCCCCTTAATCCCCACCTCCTCGCATCATTTACGGCCACGACGTCCGCAAAATGTCTCGGAAGCCTCGCATTTAGTGCGTTGACGTCTGCTTTAAAATTAAAAAAACGTCTGCCGTGTGGTGAGGAAGCCTCTCAATTTAATTAAGCCCTGTCTTAAAACGTGCCGTAATGAGTTGAGGGCGCGTAATGGCGGAGCCCACCACCACGGCGGTCGCCCCACAAGTAAACGCTTGGCGGATTTGATTTACGTCCCACACACGACCTTCTAAGCAAATGGGATGCGAAGGAAAGGCCTGAATCAAACCTTTTAAAAGTTCAAAATCGGGTTCTCCCGCCACCGTAGACGTTAACGCTTCCGTTTCTTGGGTATAACCACTTAAGGTGGTACTCAGGATATGAACCCCCGCCTCCACGGCATAGCTGGCAGAAGCCAGCGTGTCGATATCCCCCATGAATAAGACGTGGGGATACTGCGCCTGAACCGTGGCAATGATCTTTTTTAAGACGTCTTCTCGAAAGCGTGGCGTGGCGTCTAAGGCAATAATATCCGCGCCTGCCTCTGCAAGGGCTAAGGCATCTGAAGCGTGTCGCGTAATATAGACACTCGCCTTAGGATCCGCAGGCAAGGGAACAGACTTATGCAATCCAATAATAGGGAGCTGAGGATACCCCTGTTTCAGCTGCCGAATCAAGTCCACATGCGCCACGCGTAGCCCTTCTGCTCCCCCTTGAATCACGCTTTCACACAGGGCCATGAGTATTTCAAGTCTGCCCAAGGGTTCATGGGCTTCGGCTTGGACGGATACCCAAAATCGGGGAAGGGAGGGAAGGGTCATACCAATTTCTTTCTTCGGGGGCTTACTTTTTGGCTTTTGGGAACTTTCTTTTGTGGGGCTTAAGCGACCGATCCCACGCGGAATTCAATTTCGCTGAGATGAATCCCTGTTTGAGGAGTGTATCGATTCAATTTGCTTAAAAGGTCTTCTCGCTCAAAAGCCAGTTCCGTGGCCGTAATGGGGTGATTGACCTGTACGCGTAAAACGGCACGCTTGCCTTTGTAAAAAACCGAGCGGGCCTGTGCCTTGGACTGATACGCAGGAGGCACAATCCTGTTCCATACGGACAACACACCAAATTCTTGCGTTTTTTTGTCCAGTCCCAAGCGTTGGGCCACGACCTGTAGCAACTGATTAAACTCTTGCATAAAGGGATCAACTGACTTTTTTTGAGTGAATGCCTCTATTCTTTCGGATTCTTTCTGAAAAGTCAATAAAACTGTTAAAATAGAACTTTACTTAACTTTACTTGTGTTTTCAACAGGGATTCTCGTAAAATAGATTCATACATGTATTAGACGGTTTTGGCATTTGAGTATGTGTCATTCCCTAGCCGTTGTCTATGAGGAGACTTCCCCCCTATGCACGTCATTAAACGAAACGGGCAACGTGTTGAAGTTCGCTTTGATGAAATTTTAGATCGCATCAATTCATTATGCTTTGACTTGGATCACCGCTATATTGAACCCATTGAAGTCGCCAAGCGCGTGGTCGACGGCATTTATGATGGGGTGACCACTGAACAGTTGGACCAATTGGCCGCTGAAACCGCAGCCAGCATGACCTCCTTACACCCTGACTACGCCAATTTGGCGGCGCGTGTGGCGGTGTCCAACTTGCATAAAAAAACAAAAGCCTCTTTTAGTGGCGTGGTGGAAGATCTTTACCATTATATTGATCCTAAAAGTGAGCAAGCCGCGAGCTTAATTAGTGAAGATGTCTTTCACTTTGTGCAAGCGAATGCCGCTCGTTTAGATGCTTCCATTCGTTATGAACGTGACTATTTATTTGATTATTTTGGATTTAAAACCCTAGAGCGTTCTTATTTATTGCGTTTGTACGGGCAAATTGTTGAGCGTCCCCAACATATGTGGATGCGTGTTTCCGTCGGCATCCATTGTGGAGACATCGACGCCGTGATTGAAACCTACAATTTAATGTCTGAAAAATGGTTTACCCATGCGTCCCCCACCTTGTTTAATGCGGGTACGCCGAATCCACAGTTGTCGTCCTGCTTTTTATTGGGCATGCAAGACGACAGCATTTCAGGGATTTATGACACCTTGAAACAAACCGCTTTAATTTCTAAAAATGCGGGGGGTATTGGCTTACATATTCACAATGTGCGTGCCAAAGGGAGCTATATTCGTGGCACCAATGGGACGTCTAACGGCATTGTGCCGATGTTGCGGGTCTTTAACGACACGGCGCGTTATGTGGATCAAGGCGGCAATAAGCGCAAAGGGGCCTTTGCCATTTACTTAGAACCTTGGCATGCGGATGTCTTCGAATTTTTAGACTTGCGTAAAAATCACGGCAAAGAAGAATTTAGAGCCCGAGATTTATTCTTGGCGTTATGGATTCCTGACTTATTCATGGAACGCGTGGAAGTCGATGGAGAATGGACTTTATTTTGTCCCAATGAAGCCCCCGGCTTGGCAGACGTTTATGGTGACGCCTTTAAACGCTTATACGAACAGTATGAAGCGAGTGATAAGCCTCGGCGTGTGGTTAAGGCGAGAGAATTGTGGTTTGCGATTTTGGAATCTCAAATCGAAACGGGAACACCCTTTATTTTATACAAGGACGCCTGCAACCTCAAAAGTAATCAACAGAATCTAGGCACCATTAAATCGTCCAACCTGTGTACAGAAATTGTCGAATATACCGCCAAAGACGAAATTGCCGTGTGTAATTTAGCCAGTATTGCTTTAAGCCGTTTTGTGGCACACGGTAAATTTGATTTTGAACGACTTCATCATATTGCCAAAGTCATTACCCGTAACTTAAACCGTATTATTGACGTCAATTTTTACCCCTTGCCTGAAACGTCTAATTCTAATTTAAGGCATCGCCCGATTGGCATTGGCGTACAAGGGCTAGCCGACGCCTTTTTACAATTGCATTTGCCTTTTGACAGTCCAGAAGCCAAGCAGTTGAACCGCGATATTTTTGAAACCATTTATCATGGCGCGGTGGAAGCGTCTATGGAATTGGCCGAGCGAGATGGGGCGTATTCAACGTTTAAGGGGTCTCCCGCCAGTGAAGGTCGTCTTCAGTTTGATTTATGGGACCTAAAACTCAGCAATGACCGTTATGATTGGGACGCCCTAAAAGCGAAGATTCAAACGCATGGCCTGCGTAATAGTCTGTTACTGGCCCCCATGCCCACCGCTTCTACTTCTCAAATCCTAGGGAACAATGAATGTTTTGAGCCCTATACCAGTAACATTTATACCCGTCGGGTTTTATCGGGTGAATTTACCATTATCAATAAATACTTGGTCAAAGACCTCATTGCCTTGGGCCTGTGGGATGACCGTATGCGTCAGCGTATTATGTCTGCCAATGGGTCTGTTCAATCCATCCCTACTATTCCTGATGAAATTAAGGCCATGTATAAAACCGTTTGGGAAATCAGCCAGCGGGATATTATTGACATGGCGGCGGATCGAGGTCCCTTTATTTGTCAAAGTCAGAGTTTGAATATTCACTTGGCCAATCCTAACTTTGCAAAGATGGCGAGCATGCACTTCTATTCTTGGAAGGCAGGCTTAAAAACGGGCATGTATTATTTACGTTCCAATGCGGCAGTAGAAGCCATTAAATTTACCGTGGATAAAAAAATGTTGCAAGAACAGCGAGAAGAAGAGCTCGCCTGTTCGCTCGACAATCCCGAAGAATGTATTTCTTGTAGTGGGTAAAGCCTCTACGCGGCCACGACGTAAAGATCTACAAGATCAACAAGAGCCCCTCATCATCAAAAAACGCTTTGGGCTTCTGTCTTAGGCTCTTGCTTATGACTTAGGCGTCTAGGCAAATCGTAATCGCTTCTCGGATATTACGCACAAAGTGAAGCTCCACCCCTATCGGCAATTCCCGTTGAAGGGCTTCCACATCCACAGAAGGACTTCGTCCCTGAGGCAATGGCAAGACAATACGAGTAAATCCGATTTTGACCGCTTCCATTAAGCGTTCTCGCCAACGACGAACACTGCGTATTTCTCCTGTCAAACCAATTTCCCCCATCAGCACCGTGCCTGATTTCACACTAATGTCGCGTAAACTGGTGACCAAGGCAATGGCCATCCCCAAGTCCACGGCAGGTTCGTCAATTTTCATCCCACCAACGACATTAATATAAAGGTCCAAATTCGCAAAACTCAAGCCCACGCGTCGTTCTAAGACGGCAATGACTTGATGCAAACGATTCGTTTCCACGCCATTGACCACACGTCGAGGAGAGGCATACACACTTTGCCCCGCCAGCGCTTGAAGTTCAATTAAAAGGGGGCGACTGCCTTCCAAGCTACACACCGTGACACAACCCGGAACGGGATGCAAGGCCGCGTCAGACAAAAAGACATCCGAAGGATTTAACACATCTTTCAAGCCCGTTTCCTGCATTTCAAACACACCCATTTCTTGTGTGGAACCAAAACGGTTTTTAACCGAACGCAGTAAGCGTAAATCTTTATAACGTTCCCCTTCAAAATATAAGACCGCATCCACCATATGCTCCAGTAATTTAGGACCAGACAATTGACCGTCTTTGGTGACATGGCCAATTAATAAGGTGGTAATATTTAAACCCTTCGCCACTTGCATCAGCGCATTGGCACAAGCCTTGACCTGATTATTCGCCCCCGGTGTCCCCGAAACATTGGCATCCATCAGCGATTGAATGGAATCCACCATCAAAACATCGGGGCGACTTTGAACGATGACTTGTAAAATACGTTGTAAATTGACTTCCGCCAGTAATAAAATATCCTTAGCGCCCTGTAATTGTAAGCGCTCGGCACGGTGCTTAATTTGAACACCCGATTCTTCACCCGTGACATAAACGACCTTCTTACCTGTAGACGCTAAATTAGCCGCCGCTTGAATCATCAAGGTGGATTTGCCAATGCCGGGGTCTCCCCCCACTAAGATATAAGCCCCTTGCAGTAAGCCACCCCCAAGAACGCGGTCTAATTCGGGCATCAACGTTGAAAAGCGAGGGGCCGTGGTCATATCCACTTCAGACAAAGGCAGCAAGACGCTACTGGCCCCATTAAGAAGGGCGTGTGTCTCTTCATTGTCTTTCCCCATGGGGATATTACCCGACCATGCGGCTTCACTTTCTAAACTCATATGAGCATAGGCAGGTCTATTTAAAGCAATTTCTGGAGATTCTCTTACATCTTGCACTTCTTGAAAGGTATTCCACGCTTGACAATTAGGGCAACGCCCTAAATGCAGGGGGGCTTCATAATCGCAGGCCTGACAAATATATTTACGCTTAATTTTGGCCATGAGAGGAGGCTTCCTTTATTACAAAGATCAATTTAGGATTTCGCGGATAAAAACGATTGAAGCAAGACCATGACCTCCGCTTGATCGACCTCGCTTAAATGAGGAGAAGACGGCAGGTTCAATCCACGCTCCCACAAACGATAGGCATGAGGAAAGACCTCACGCGGATTGGGACTCGGATTTGCCCAAAACGGGTGTAGATAAGGCATTTCGGGAAAAGGCATAAACACGGGACGAACCTGTACCCCATGAAGCGCTAAATAGTTGTGTAGATCACGACGTGTAACGTGCGAATCCACATACGCGAGATTTAACCAGTAGCTGGGTTCGACCTGCGCTAAAGCCTTTGAATAAGAGGGGATACCCTGATACACAACATCTAGGCCATTTAAGCCTTCTAAGCCCGTGGCATAACGTGAAGCAATGGCCTTTTTAGCGTCTAAAATTTCAGGGAGCCGTTTCAGTTGACTGAGTCCCAAGGCGGCATGCAAGGCATTCATACGGAGATTAAAGCCCACCGCATCATGAAAGAGCTCGCCTTCCCCGTAGCATTTGGACTGTGTACTTTGATGTTTAATTTGAGCCAATACCGCGTGATCTTCCGAAACCAACATCCCTCCGCTGGCGGTAGTGAGCGTTTTATTGACATTAAAACTATACACGCCGTAATGCCCCACAGTCCCCACCGGTTTGCCTTCCACCAAAGTTCCTAAGGCTTCCGCGGCGTCTTCAATGAGTATAAGGCCTTCTTCATCACACCAACGCCTTAAGGCCAAGAGTTCAGGCATGGCCAAGCCGTAAAGATGCGCCACCAGCACGACCTTCGTTTGAGGGGTTTGGGCTGCTTGAAATGCCTGTAAAGTAGGCGCCCAACTGTGGGGATCTACATCCACAAAGCGGAGCTTAAACGATTGATACAAAAAAGGATGAATACTCGCTACAAAACTCGTGACAGGGCATAAAACTTCCGTGCCCACAGGGAGATTCAGCACGTAAAGGAGCATCCACAAGGCGGAAGTGCCCGATTGTGTGGCCAGTGTTCCCAGCGCAGAAGACGCTCCCCATGCGTGGAGTTGCGCCAAGAAGGCCGTTTCAAAGTCCTCCACCACAGGCGCCACGGAAGACAACCAGCCTGCCTGAAGGACTTGCATCACAGCGCTTTGATCGTCTGGCGTCAGGTGAGCATCACAAAGGGGTATCCGCATATCAGCCTCTCAACACATCGGCGAAGAATACCTTACCAGTGTACCTCATAAATGAGTCTCGTGTGTGTTTCATGACGCTTGAGCAGGCAGCAAAATAAAAAAGTGTAGGTTCTTTTCGATGGCCCCCTCTTTTTTACTTGAACATATTCGCACAAGCTTGATCATAACACAGGATTTCACCAGGGCGCATCATAATTGTTTCCCCTGGACGAAAAGTATCTAAGGCCTGCTTCATGGGGTAACAAGCCAGATTTAAGGAATAAAATGGACAGTACTGGATTCGAACCAGCGACCACCACAATGTCAATGTGGTGCTCTACCAACTGAGCTAACTGTCCACTTATGAAAGTCTCAACAGAACTTAATTAAACGACAAGCATGGCTTCAATGCAAGTTTTTTAGACGAGGAAGGCTTCAACCATTTCATTAAAGCTTAGAAGATCTACAATGCAAAAGGCTTCCGCATAAGGGAGGTCTCGTTGTAATCCACGATAGGCATTTAAAGCCAGCATTTTTGAAGTATATGCTTTTTGACTCACTTGAGAGGCATGCGCTTGAATCATCGCTTTTTTAAGATCCACCACGGTGGAAATATCGACAAATGCATTGGGTAAGGGGTGCGTATTCCAGACTTCATAAAAGGCTATTTTTAAGTCTTCTTTCGCGGAGCACGCTTCTTTTAAGCAGTGATACAGATGTAAAGCAACCGCCTTATGATCCTTATGTTGATCCAAAATATTGGGTGCAAAAATATAATCATACGCTGAAAAATCAAGACGTTTAAACAGAGCCAGATGCGTTAAAATCCCTTGATCAGGCATATTTAAATAAGAAAACTGCTTAACTCCAGAAAGACGCATGGCCTCTTCAAATTCAGATTGACGGATGCTTTGCACTTCTTCAATTCCTTCTGATTTTAAGCCTTTTTCACCATGACTAAGACAAATGACTTCACATTGGGTGGGGAATAAAGCAAGGGTTCCTCCCATCCCGATACTTTCATCATCGGGGTGAGGTGCCAGAACCAGCACTTTAGAAAGGCTTAGATCTAAGGCGAGAGGCTTAAGATTAAGTCTGAAATACAGCTTAAACACACGTAGAATCATATGAGCAAAAAACCAGTGTTTTAATTTTTTTATCATGAGACGCTTTCATCCTTTGAAAATAAATGGGTCACCACCGTGTCTGTAAATCGTTGCCATGAATAGTCTTTGGCGGTATTAAACGCATTGTCTCGCAGACGACTCATGGCATAAGCATCTAGGGTAATCGCGGTTTCAAGTGTGTTCATCAGTGAAAAGAGAGGCTGCTTTAAGCGATTAAATTGAAACCCATTCACGCCGTCTTCAATAAGTTCCGCGGCGCCTGCGGTAGAACTCACAATAGGAATAACGCCTTGAGACAGGGCTTCTAACACCACTAAGCCAAAGGCTTCATTTAAAGAAGAAACGACCAGAAAATCGAGACTTGTATAGAAATGAGTCATGTCCGCCTGAAAGGGAAGTATTTCAATCCAAAAGGCTAAGCGTAATAGTTTCAGTAGTGACGGTATGAACTGATCGTTGGCTTTGGGGCGTTTAGGGGCATAAATCATTAAGACACGAAAGGATTTTGTTTTTAAGCGCAGCAACAAGATGGCGAGTAAAAATAACCATAGGCTTTTATTTAAAGAACCACCCCCTACCAAGCCGATAACGGGTATTGAAGCAAACGCTTTATTCGAGAGTACTTCTGATTGCTCTACCCCTGGGTAGGCCACTTTGATTTGAGGCGCCTTAAGCGGGAAATTGGAAAGATAGTCTGCCTTCAGAGCCTTGGAAACCGTGATCAATAAACGAGGTTCCCCTTCTAGAGCAAGCGCCTGTTTCTTGAGTTTGTGGCGATTTTGATACAGGGTAAAAGGCCGAAAGAGGGGGGAATCTCGATTTCGACGATGCCTAACCGAATGAGACTGTATTAATAGGTGGCCAAAAGGTGCCATAAAATCTGAAAATAAAAGTGTATAGTCGGGATGCTTTAAATGATGTGCTTGAATTTGGCTTAATACCGAAGCCGTGTCGGTATAAATAGACCCGTCAAAGTAAAAAATATCACGACAAGACTTGTAAGCCTTTTGATTGGATTGAGTCGTGATGAGCTTAAGTTCAATATCGGGCCGTTGCAGCAAATGATTCAACAGTTCAAGATTAACACGATCCCCGCCCCCTTTAATACCCGTAGGGTCTAAGAGTGCTTCTAGTGAATGGATTACCAAGGCTAATTTTTTGGACTGCATTTTAGAAATCTCTATACACTCATGAACTTGAACAGGTTTAAAGGGATTTGGCAAGTGCTTCAATAGCCGCTTGAAGCACTTGCTCATAGGCGATGTCCCCTTCAAAAGCCATAAGCGTTTGGGGATGTACAGGCCCATAATGTAGAGCATCCGTCACGTGATACAGACCAATCTTCGGGGTTTGGGTGTAGCTAGCGAGATGTAAAAGTCCTGAATCATTCCCGATGTATAAAGAAGCACCCGTCAATACGGTGGCGACTTGAAGTAAAGACAATTGCCTACGAAGATCCCACAAGCGAGGATTCGTCAGCGGAAGCGGTGTTTTTTCGGAACCAAGCACCAGAATATCTAAATCAGGGAACTGTTCTAATAAAGCGTCAAATAGCGTTACCCAATGACGAGACGCCCAACGACGATTTTCATTGCGCTTAGACCCATACGCGGCTTCCATGCAGATCGTGATATAAGGCTTCGCTGTAGATAGGCAAGGGGGCCAATGAGCAGGCATCAATTTTGAATCTAAGGCGGGAGGCTTAATCCATAAATGAGGATAGACTTTATCTTTAAAAGTGTTTACCCATATGGATTCAGGTTGTTCAAAACAAGCAGGCCCAATGCCCATATTTTGCAGTATCGAATAGGACAAGCCCAAGTCTTGAATGATAACGTTTTGTAAAGAAGGAGATAATAAAGTTTTACACGTATGAACGTCTAAAAAAGGAAGCGACTCATCAAAATGAATCCACGATTTTTGAGGGACCTTTTTACCTGCATGTAGAGTACTACGTAGTCCCCAAGTGGTATGAGACGTCAACAAATGTAAGGTATAGGCATAAGGATGCACCCAAGACCGTGCTTTGGTTTGCCAATGCATTGGGCGAATTTGCCAAGGAAAAGAAAAGGTGTCTAGCAAAGGAAGTAGAAATGGATCCGCGAGGACTTCTATACGATGGGGGAAGGTTTCCGCTAGTGTGGCTACGGCGGGTAAGGCCATGAGACAATCCCCAATACGATTCGGTAGTAGGCAGGCCACACGAGACGACGTCTTAATACTCATCCACATCCTTTAAAAGCTTTTGATTGCTAGACTCCAACCATAACGTATGTATGATTCTAGCACAAAGGTCTTTTAACACATGTGTCTTTAATTATATTTTGTTGAACCGTGTCTCGTGTAGAAAGGACTGTCCGTTATTCTTCAGCTTCTGCTGGAGCAGGCGTTTCTGTCTTTACGGGAGCCTTATAATCGCTCACACGGTAGTCGTCTAAGGGTTTATTTAATTGGGTGCGTTCTTTATTGTCCGCATCAAACCCTTCCCCTAAAATACCCGTAGGTTTAACGCCATCGGCGGCGACCCCTTTATCTTTGGTTTTAACATCCGTGTCAATATAATTAATAAGCTTGCCATCTTTGTCTTTTAAGCCGGTTTTAATTAGTGTGAAGCTAAAATCATATTCCGTTTTGTTGGTATTGGTCGCGGTCAACTGGTCTTTTTCCCATTTGACTTCCGTGCCATCTTGTAACTTAACAATTTCACCTTCTTTTAAGGCTTTACCATTTAAGCTAGCGGCTTCTCCATTCAGGCTTAAGGCATCGTCTTTTAATTTCAAATTGACTTCTGTTGCTACAGCCAATTGCCATTGTGGAAATAAATCTTGCTTCGCGGTCAAAGAAACGTCTTTGTCCTTGAGTAAATTAAATTCCCCAGGAGGTGTAATGTCAAAGCTGGTGGCTCTGTTATCTGCCTTATTCTGACGATCTGGATCGACCACATGGGGGTCTCCCCAATATGCAGCACTTTCGTTTACCGCAATCATTTCAGGCGGCGGCGTTGGTGTAGGAATCCAAGTGAGTTGAACGATAGGATCTGGCGTGGGCGCAGGCGCAGGCGTAGAAGGAGAAGAGGTATTCTGTCGTTGTAAGAACTGCTTAAGTAGTGCCAAGAAATTTTGAGTAGGGGGTTGAGTAGGTGTGCTGAGGCTAGAATCGTTACCACTTGAAATTATAGGCTTAGGATTTAATACGGGAGGCTCAACAACAGGTGCTTTTTGAGTGTTTTTCAACAAAAATAACATGAATAACGTGGAAAGTAACATGAATAACGTGGAGGGATTTTTAATTGCTCCTGCATTGCCTTGGTTAAATTGGTAAGGAGGAGAAATAGGCCCATAAGGTCTTGCAGTATAGACTGCTGAAGAATAAAAAGAGGGGTAAAGCCTCTGATTATAATTAACTTGGTTCACAGGAAGGGCTGAAGCATTTGAAGCAGTTCTAGAAATAAATTGAAGATTATTAGGCGGGGGTAAAGGTTGTTTGGGGTATTGTGAAGGATAGTTAGACGCAAACGGCATCATTCCAGAAGGTGCGGTATAATTACTGAATCCTAAATTTCCATATCCTGACATTATATTTGAATTCCTTTTCTCTATCTCGTCACTCAAACACGATTTTATCTATAGCTTTTGTATTGAAAAAGTCCCTTAACTTAATAAAGAAAAACGTGCCTAAGTAATTGCTAAATCGTAACAATCAGTTACATTTTTAACATCGCGGCGTTATTTTGTAGGTTTAAGCTTTATTTTTAGTCATCAGGTGAACTCTTGACTAAGAAATGTGTTGAAGCCGTGAGAGTTGTCTACTCAATTGCTTGAGACGTTGGTACGGATACTTGGAGTCGTTTACTATATCATCCTCATTGACAGGGGACTGTCCAATTGGATAGAATCCGGTTCACGCTTGATTCTGCTTTTCGTCCTTTTTAAAGAGCTAGGAGACTCCCTGAATGAACCCAACACACCCCGAACCGACTCTCGCTCCCGTTCTTGAAACGAAAAGCGTTACCCGTCGCCACTTTTTAAAAGCCTCTGGCTTGGCTTTGTCCAGCCTTTTATTAGCCAGTTCGGGTTTAGGGACTTTGTCGTCTGCTCGCCTGCGACCTTCCCCCGTTGAAGTACTCCCTCCATTAGGGGTCGCGAAACGTTTTACACGTCTTGAAAATGGAATTGAAGGCCTCAGCGCTCATCAAATTCAAGCCCACATTAAACTTTACGAAGGCTATGTTAAAAAACATCAAAGTATTGTCGACGCTTTAAAACAGTTTAGCCCTGAAGCCTTAGACGGTGTAAATGCGACTTACCATCCTTTTCGTGAATTATTGATTGAGGAAAGTTTCGCGCTCAATGGGGTACTGCTTCATGAAGCCTACTTCGAAAATTTAAGTCCTGTGCCTCAAGCCATGTCCGCTTCGCTTCAAAGTAAGCTCATCAAGGCCTTTGGTTCTTTAGAAGCCTTTAAAGGACAGTGCTTAGCGGCGGCCAAATCCATGAGAGGCTGGGCCATTTTGGCGTATCACCCTCGTTATCAGTCTTTGAATTTTTATGGTTTAGATACGCATAACACGTATGCGCCGATGGGAACCCTTCCCGTTTTGGTGCTGGATGTTTACGAACATGCCTATTTGTTGGATTATGGGACGGACCGTAGTCGTTATCTGGACGCCTTATGGCGACAAATTGATTGGTCTGTGGTGGAAGCCCGCTTAGGTTCAAGCGCACTTTAAGCACTCACTATGCTTCAAGATTAAAAAAGGACTGTAGGTTTGATTGTATGGCACCTGTACGAAGGCTTTTAAAAACGGAGGAGTGGTCTTTATTTTATACGCAGACTCCCCTGCCTCTCTCCTGCCTAAAAGCGGAGCATCACGCCAAGCTTGCCCGCTTAAGCAATCCGCGTGCGCGTCATCACGCCTTATTGGCTTTGTACTTACGCGAGCAATTTCCTGAAACGGCTCAAGCGGTTTTACCTCGTTTCGCCAGTATTTCCCATGGGGAAAATATTGCCGTCATGGCGATGCATGAGGATCCGAAACAAGTCATCGGTGTGGATTTAGAAGCGTCTCATCGTCCTATTCATCCAAGGCTCTTTGACAAATTGACCCCCAGCCCCCTTGAAAAATCCTGTGTAAAAACCTTACCACTCCTTGCCTTGTGGAGTGTGAAAGAAGCCTTGTGGAAGGCGTGGAAAAATAATCACTTGGGTTTATTGAAGGACCTCACCATTACGGAAGTGGCGGCATCACGCTTAAGCGTAGATGCTTCTGTCATGCTTTTATTTACAGGCCGTGCGAGGACGCCTTGTGGAACGATACTGGGCTGGCATTTATATGAAATGGAAATGCCTCAAGCGGGTCAACCCTTGTTTTATGTGGCTGTGGCTACCACCTTTTAAGGCGACGAATTAAGGTATGTAAGAGATATAAAATAGGAGTAATGCCCAAGGCGACAAGCAGTTTTACTTCGTAATTGGAGCGTCCAATCAGTAAAATTTCAGACCACGGCAAGCTTCCCCAAAAGGCAAGACTCGTGACAATAAAAGAATCAAAGGCTTGTGAAATAACGGTAGACCCCGTTGCACGAACGCCAATCCACCGAGTCCCCGTCCATTTTTTAAATTGTGCGAAAAGGGCAATGTCGAGAAATTGAGAAATTAAATAGGCAGTGAGTGACGCGACAATCATGCCTGTAAAATTATGGGCCACTTGATGAAACGCCGTCGCTGAAATGGGAGAATATTCCGCAATGGGGAGCATTTCTAAGAGTCGAAACACCTCATAAAACGCCATGGCCACGATAAAACCAAGCCATGTAATACGTTGGGCTCCCGCATTACCGTAAAATTCATTGAGTAAATCGGTGAGTAAAAAGGTGACGGGGAAAGTAATAATCCCTGCGGAAATGAGGCGTTCCCCTAAAAAAGGAAGCGTTAAAGGGATTAATACGGCTCCCGTTAAGTTGGCCACCATTAAGCAGGTACAAAACACCACCGCCATGAGCGTATACAACAGGCCCGATTCGTTGACCCCCTGAACTTTGGGGAGAAATACGGCTTTCCAGTTAAGCTTCATTTCAAAGGGAATCCTCATGATTGATGCTTCTTTGCCCAATGGACACGAAATAGACAATAGGCTGTATAATAGCATAAAAAAGAAGGGATGCACCCATGCTGAAACGAATCGTCATTACAGGGGGCATTGCCTGCGGTAAAAGTACGGTGGGGCGTTTACTTGAAGCAAAAGGTTATGCAGTGGTGGATGCCGACGTACTGGTGCATCAACTTTTGGCGCAGGATTTTACGGTTCAGCAGGCCTTGCGTACTTATTTTGGGGCGGGCGTTTTTGACGAGAAAACAGACCGACCGTCTCGAACTGCTTTAGCCGAGCGTGTATTTTCGAATCCACAGGACAAAACTTTTTTAGAAGGTCTTTTGCATCCCCTCGTGCGGGAGCGCATGGAGGCTTTTTTTCAAGCACACCAAGACCAGTCGCTTGCCTTTGTGTTGATTCCCCTGTTTTTTGAAGGGGGAGCCCAAGGACAATATGACGACGTATGGTGTGTGGCGTGTGACGAATCTTTGCAGATTCAGCGCATGCAAACGCATCGTCAAATGAGCTTGCCTCAAATTCAAAGTCGTTTAAGTAGTCAATGGCCGTTGTCTGAAAAAATAAAGCATTCGAATCGGGTGCTTTGGAATAATACAGACCCGTTGGCTTTAGATTCACAAGTCGAAAAAGCGTTGCAAGAGATACAGGACGAAACAAAAATAAAGCCTGTCCTTTAGTTTTTTATAGCGGTGGGGAAATGACTCGCGTTTATTTTAAAATGTATGTTAAAATTAAGCTAAATTGATGTGTTAAAATCTCCCGTTTTGAAAGTGTTTCCCCATGTCTGTTCTTGATACATCTCATCTTCAGAATCTTTTAGAACAAAGTGAAGCGGAACTGGCCGACGTTCAAGCGCGTATTGTGACCTTAGAAGAAACGCTCGAAAATTTAGAAGCGCTTCGTCATCAGGTGGAACAATTAAAGGCTTTTCAACAAGGGATTCAGCAGGCCTTAAGCCCTATTTTAGTCAAGGAAGCGCCTTCTGCTAAACCAAAAATGTCTCGGTCCTATCGGACGTCTTCTTCATTATTGTCGTCTGGCGCGACAGGGGTGTTTCTCCCTGAATTGGCGTTTAAGGAAGCGGATGAGGTCTTGCGTCATCGTCAATCGATGAATTACGAAATTTTTAGAGCGGT
Organism: Vampirovibrio sp.; assembly: GCA_050916035.1. Taxonomy (GTDB): domain Bacteria; phylum Cyanobacteriota; class Vampirovibrionia; order Vampirovibrionales; family JAJTHC01; genus JAJTHC01. The sequence goes on from CP050876.1 coordinate 1,162,787, forward strand.
TGTTTTACAGGGGGGGCAAGCGCACACCAGGGATATCCGCGACTACCTGATTACTGAAAACATACAGACCCCTCAAGGGAAAGATTTTAAAACGGCTACCTTGTCTGAAATTTCTGCTCGCGTGGCCTATTTGGTTAAGCGCGGGGTGTTGCGCCCCATTGCACCGGGGCGTTTTCAGTCTTGTTTTGGCTGGGACCCACTTGTTTCGCAATCAACGCCGTAAGTAAATCTTGCGCTTGTTTTTCTCTAAATTGATGCACACGTTTATGGTAGGCTTCAGGCGCTTCCCCTTTTTTAACCCATGCTTTTTGATCGTTTTGAAGGCTGTTGGGAATACTTAGGGGGTATTGTATGTCGTTCGCGACGGAAGGCGATAAAACCCCCTTGACATTCTGAACCGAAACGTCGTGCATGCCTTGCCAGTCTTTTTCAGCATCGCTTTGTATTTCGGTAATATGATGAATCCTTGGAATGAGCTGGGCTTCAGGCATCCAGAGGCTTTGCCCCATGGCGGTGTCGTGCACTTTAAAATCGACCGTCATGGGTTGACTCGGATGAGGACGCGTCCCCAAAATTCTTAACACATGGCCTTCTGTAAAGGTACCACTGCTATTAGGGACTTCCACATTGGCGAGTATTTGACCTAAGGGACTCTGTAAGGCGGAGATGACATTTTTTTTAATCGCACTAAAGGGTTGAGTATAGCCAGCCACTTGATAGGTCGCTTCCTGCGGATTGGGCGTTGTACTCAGGGTGTCAATCTGTTGGAAGCTTACATTTTCAAGCTTTACTTGGTCTTCCATAATACGCTCCATCATCAATTGCTCTTCTTGACTCAAGCCCGCACTGTGATGCGTCAGGCTTTGCCTAATCGTTTGAGCCTCTTGAGGGGAAAGGTCTTTGAGTGTAGCGAGTAATGCGTTGACTTGCGCTTCAATTTTATCGGGTCGATGAGGACTTTGATTCAAAACACGGTTAAAGGCTTCTTTGTCACGCGGCGTCAGCGACGGCATTTGATTAATGGTGGCACTGGCTTGATTGAGGCTGTCGCGTTGGTCGGTTCCTGCATCGTAACTTTTGGCAGAAAAATTATACAATAAGGCGGTTTCTAATAAGGTTTCAGCCCCTGAAGCAGAAGGTCCTTTTTCTAAGAGTGAAGCGTCCTGTGCGTTCATGGCGCGAAGCGTGCCTAGAGTGGGCACAGGTAAAGACACTTGAAAGCTGGGGACTTCTCCTTCATGCTGGGGAGGAAGGATTTTATAATCTAAATTTAAATCCTGCAGCACTTGTTCCGCCAAAATAGGCGCGGTCGGGAAGAGCTCATCCGCCTTCAGCTTTTCATGCATATTGTGACTAGGGGCAGAGGCTTCATAAATGAGACGCGCCACTTCTTTAGGGTGTTGATCCGCCAAGCGGGCCACTTCGGCAGTGACTGCACAGGTATTGAGTTGCTTGACGGCTAAAGCATCCGTACTTGTGGGAACGGGCAGGGGCTGTTGTTGATACGTATCATGAGTCGGATTGAGATAAGCGGAGAGCATTAACGATTGATACAGGGGACTTAACGGCGGCGTATTTTGTGTTAAGTGATCAGGGCGCGTTAATAAATCAAGGGTTTCGCCGACCGTTTTTTCAGCATCCAGACCAGGGAGGCAGGGTTCGTTTAATCGTTTTTGTAGATAATACAGGGTTGAATGTTGGTCATCTCCGCGTTGATCGCTCAAGGCGCCTTGGTACAGTAGCTGTCGCAACGCATTTTGGCGAGCGGGATCGGAGGCAAAACGAGATTCCAACTGCCGAAACCACTGAATTCGCTCAGGAATGCTTTCCGTAATTTCAGGCTTCTCCTGTGAGGTGTTTTGCTTGGTCACGGCGGGTGATGGTGCAAGCACCTTTTGGGGGAAAGCGTTTAAATAAGAAGAATCGACAGAAGTAAGCATGACGAAACCTTTGTAAGAAAAGAGGGATTAAAGCGCATAAGACACCATAAGCGACAGTAGTATTATAACAAAAATAATAAAAGTATCAAATGTATATTTAATTGTAGCATCAATGTTTTATTCCTGGATTGTTAAAGGGTTATTTTAGTTCATTCGCTTTTAGCCTTTATGTTTGAATACATCAAACGGTTCTTAGGAAATGTGCTATATTGGAAGAGTCAAGATGTTTTATTTTGTCGTCCGCTGTTTATTTCTAATCTCAACGAGATAAGATTTTTTAATGACGTGTTTTGACTTTTTTTCTGTTCTTACAGAAAAATATAAGGGTAAATGTTATAGAGAGAAAGAGAGATCTCTAAATGACTGTAAAAATCGATCGTTGGAATCCCAGCATTTTAAGAAAAGATGTCACGGCGGGCATGATTACAGGCTTAATGGCTATCCCGATTACCGTTGGGATTTGTTTGATGTCTGAATTTCCTGTACAGACGGGTTTACTGACGGTGGTTTGTGCCTGTATCATTAGTTTTATCACGTCTTTCTTTCGCCCTGGTAACCACACGGGTGTGCCTGGCGTAGCGGCAGGTTTAGCTCCTGTTTTGGCGTTGGGGATTCATCAATTTGGTATGGTCAACATGCCTTTTTTAATTGCATTAACAGCGTTAATTCAAATGCTCGTCTGGTCCAATGGATGGGAAAAATACATTTTAAAAGCCGTTCCTTCTTTTTTAGTGGAAGGTTTACTCGCAGGGGTGGGGGCGAAAATTGCTTTGAAGTTTTTGCCTTATACCTATGAAACAATTCACGCGTCGACGGGAAAGTACTGGTTGTCCCAAGAACGCTTAGAAGTAATTTGTATTTCTCTTCTGTCTATGGGTTTATTTTTGTGGCTTTTTAATACCTTTAAAAAAACAAATCCTGGTTTGCCCTATATTATCACCATTGTGGTGGGGGTCTTAATGGCTGCTTTTTTCCCACTGCCCATGTTGCATATTGAACATTTGCCGATTCATTTTAACTGGCCTTTGCCGAATATTGATATGCATCATCCTTCGGTTTTAATTCACATGGCGGGCTACGCGTTGATGCTAGCGACCATTGATATCATTGAACAAGTCATGTGTAATGTGGCCATTGGGAAGATGGATCCTTTACAGCGCCCTGTTTCTAGTAACAATAGCTTATTAGCGATTTGGATTTCAAATTTACTGTCGAGCTTATTCGGTGGGATGACCAATTTAGATGGTCTCGCGAAAAGTACCACCAATACCACCGCAGGGGCAATCACCAAAACGTCTAATTTAATCACGGCAGGGGTTTTATTATTCTTTGTATTTAATCATCATTTGCTGGAATACTTACCGCAGTTTTCCCTTGCGGTTTTGATGATTTTTGCTGGACTTAAAATGGTAGCGGGCATTACCCATGTGGCGGCAGAAGGGAAGTATGCCTTTATGCTGTCCTTATTCTGCGGAATCTTTGTTTTTGAAATGGGTATTTTTGAAGGGCTTTTACTGTCGTTGGCGATTCATGTTTTGGTGACTTATATGATGTATCGTCACCAGCAAACGCCTACCATGACGATGCTTCGTCACTTGTTTGAAAAATTTATGGATGACCCCATTGAACTGGCCTTAGACAATACGGCCATTGAAACGGATACCTTTACAGGCGGCAAACGTTACCGCACACTGCGCAAGTTACCGTCGGATCGTAAATTGTTTGAACGTTTTATTGAAGATTGGGCCGTTGCACTGAATAGTCATAGTCTTTTGCAAATTGTTAATTTATATGACTATGATGCGTTGCTATGGGGGACTTTTGCCAAAGAACTAGGCAGTGGCCATGTCCCGATTAAAAAGTATTTTGAACATCTCTTAGAACTTGAAGATTTAACCGTTACGTTTCAAAGTGGTGAAACACGCCAATATAATGATGTATATGTTCAGTCAGGCTCCTATGAATTTACCTACATTAAGCGTGGACATGTCATTAAAGTGCCTGCACGTTATACCTTTGTGTGTAAAAAATATATGAACAGTTGGTGCATTGTGGAACATCACTCGTCTGAATTTCCTGCTTAGCCTAGCCTCTCCCTTAAATTAGTAATCATCATCGAAAGGAAAATACTTATGTCTGCTTTAACTGTACTCGAAGCCTCCATTATTGGTGCGGGAGGTCTCGTATTTCTTCTCTTCTGGCAAAGCTTATACACCGTTTCACAAGGTAATGTGGCGGTGATTACCTCTTTTGGAAAATATGTACGAAGTGCCTCACCAGGTGTACATTTTAAGAATCCCTTTACGGAACAAATTTTCAAACGCATTTCGATTCAAAATAAAGCCATTGAAATTGAATTTACCGCGATTACGGAAGACCAAGCCAATGTTGATTTTAAGGCAATGCTTTTGTATTCCACCTTGGATGGTTCAGAAGATACCATTAAAAAAGTAGCCTTTAAATTCATTGATGAAGCCAACTTTATGCAAGCGTTGATTCGAAGTGTGGAAGGATCTATTCGGGCGTTTGTGGCACGGAAAAAGCAAAATGAAATTCTCGGTGTGCGGGAAGAAATTGTGCAAGAAGTCAAACAACACTTAGACGCACGCTTGGCGAGCTGGGGATATTGCTTAATTGATTTACAAATCAACGATATTTTATTTGATGAAGCGGTAATGCGTTCTATGGCACAGGTGGTGGCGAGCGAAAATTTAAAATTAGCGGCCTTAAATGAAGGCGAAGCCGTTTTAATTAAAGAAACCAAACGTGCAGAATCTCAAAAAATTTCAACGATTTTAAAAAGCGAAGGCATTGCCAAGCGCGAAGAAATTTTATCGATTGAACGAGTTAAAGTGGCAGAACGTTTAAAAAATGCCAATTTAGACTACAGCATTATGCAGCTGACCAGTTGGGTGGAAGCCATGAAATATATTGCGGAACATGGTTCTGGCAATACACTCTTCTTTGATGCGGGTCCTGAAGGCTTAGACAAATATGCGAAAAGAATTCAAAGTCAACAGCCACATGCCTAGCATAATCAATTCACCTAAAATAAAACCCTACCTTCCGAAGGTAGGGAACATGGCTTTATAAGTGTTGAGAATCACCTACAAAGATTGAGAGTAAAATTTCATCTTATTTCTAAACAATTAAATCACAACATTATCAGTAGAAAGAGAGCATAAATGCCATGAGTCAGGGGGACATGAGGTCTATTCATGGCATAAGTTTCCTAAGCGTAAGAGAGAGAGAGAGAGAAAGAGTCGCCTATTCCGTGGCATTTTGTTTTAGACTTATTTCCCAATACTTATAATGGATAAAGCAACCAAAATCAAGGCATTGACGTTGTCAGGGAGAGAAATCCCTAAGAAATTATTTGGGTTCCCTTGAGCCGTCCCCAGCGTATTGCCGTTAGCATCACAATTGCCCGTCTTGTAATCACTTTGGCCATAGTTGGGCGTGTTCCAGTAAGATCCTACTTGAGGCTTTAACATTTGATAAGGATCGTTTTGAGTCGTTGGATTAGCATAAGGCGTTGGATGCTGGCCTTTCATTTGCTGCAGGCCCATGCCCATCAATCGGCTGGCCATCATAAAACCTTTAATAAAATCAGGCGAACTGGCTGGATTTTGTGTGTAGCCCCCACCATACGTTTTATTTTGACCATATTGAGGTTGTAATAACGAAGGAGCATAACTGTTGTCGGTAGGGGGGGTGGCTCCGTAATTTAATCCAAGTGCATTGCTTGAATTTGAATACCCATTAAGCGGAAACACCCCAAAAAATCCTTGTGGTAGAGCATTCATATAATTATTACTTTGTAATGAACCCATTCTATAAACTCCTTTTATCCCATTTTGCCTTACACACGCTTCATTCAATACAAATAAGGTGCTTGGCTCCCTTATCTTAAAAAACGATAGGCTTTAGCTAGCCGTTACTTAAATGCGGTCCCTCCCTGTTTTAAATCGATATTTGATAAGCCGTCCGTTTTTTGTAAACGTCCTTGATCAAACGCGTGGCTCTATGATTTTAAAGCGTCGTTTACGATCTTTTGTTTTTAATACCGTCTATTAAAAACATGGAAGCTTCATCCTTGAAGTTTTACGCCGTACACAAAAGCGTATTTACACATCCTTATCAAAATCTTATTGATGTCCCTCTGCTTGAATAAAGTGAAAGGAAGCATCCAAATTGCGTATTTGAAACATTTCGTTACAAAAAGAGCCTGTTCTTGATTGAAAGGGATGAAAGGCAAGGCCTAAATCCTTAGACAATCGCTGCTTTTTCAGAGTGAACGCTAAAATTTACACGTCCAAAAGACTGGCTTTTTTATAGGTCGAAATATCTTTTTTTAAGCCACTGCGAGCTTCGTTGTCTTCATCAAAACCTTCACCTAAAATTCCACTAGGCAGGACACCATCACTATTGACGCCCTTGCTTTTGGTTGAAATATCAGTGTCTAGGTACTTCACGGGACTACCATCGGCATTTTTATGTTCGCTGGTGACAATGCTAACATCTAGGTTATATTCCCCTGTCTCACCCGTTCGTACGGTGAGTTTGTTCCCGTCAAAACGGACTTGGGTGCTGTCGCTTAAGGTGACGACTTCGCCTGAACCTAAGGGTTTACCATTGACCATCGGGCCTCCATAGGCACTGAAGGTAATACCTACATTGCCAAGGGCAATACCCACTTTGTCGGTGACTTCAATACCCCATTGGTCATATTTTTTATGTTCGGCATTCACCGCGATATTGGTGTCCTTTAAGAGTTGGAAAATGCCTTCGCCTTTCACAACAAAGTTGTCTTGGCGCTGGTTCCCTTTGTCGGAACGATCGGCATCAGCGACGTGAGGATCCCCCCAGTAACTACTATGCTCGTTGGCGGCTACCACAGGTCTAGGTTTAGGGATGACCACAGGAGGGATTGTCACTGGTGGTGGTGGATCTTTTTTAATAGGGGTATTGTACACGTTGGCATATTGAGGCACGACAGGATTATCTCCCCAACCGCTTGACCAGCCCCCACCACGAGGGATTTGAACACGAGGATCCACCGCGTAGCGTAAGCGAGGATCCACTTGCGAAGCATGCAAATAAGGGTTTAGGGTTGTGAATTGCTGTACCGTATTGGTCGTGAAGCCATAACTGGGTCGAGGATCGGTGGGTATCGACGCATAAGGAGGGTAAGGGGTTCTCATGCTATTGGTGGCATTGAGATAAGGATTTTGCATATAAGGGGATGTAGGGGAGGTGGTATAGGGATTAAACATAGTCATAATTAATGATGTCTTTATGAAGGGTTTGATTAGGGGAATTCTGTAAAGGGAGAGAGAGGAGGAGAAGGGAGGAAGGGAAATCTGAACATAGGGAAGGGATTCGTATCTTAATAAAGTTTTAAAAATACGAAAAGTGCGCGAATGTTTACACTTTGTAACATTATGTTCATTCTCCCTGATAAGCACTTGCAAATCCCTTATAAATAGGGCATATTATAAAGTGTAAAGCTTTTCTTTTTTTATCTTTTTTTATCTCTCTTTTTGTAGCAATCAATGTAACCGTTTAGGGAATAAGCTCATATGACTCAATGTTCTATGGATGTGTACCGTCGTGTTAAGGCGGGGTTTGCTCCTGCCTTTCAATTTGTTGTGGACAGCTGGAAACCGTGGATGCTTATTACGCTGCATCGTGTTCGTCAGCACTCTTCTTTACATCAACAATTATTGGATGTGGAAGAATTGTGGAATGAAGCGTTGCATGGCTTACATCATGCGGTGACTCATTTAAATGAGTCGTTTGAACCGCCACAATGCCAAAGCTATATTCGCATGACCATTCGTTTTGCGTTATGGCGATATGCAGAACAGCAATTAAAGCATCGTATGGCTTGTCAATCCGATGTTTTAGAGGTCACCATGAACCGACAATCGCTCTGTGAAAGTATTCATCAATTGGATGCCCTCATTCAAGAAGAAACCCATACCGCTTTAAAAGGAGTGGTACGTAAATACTGTACGCCTGATGAACAGCGTTACCTTTTTCAACGTTTTGGTATGATTCCAGATCCGAACTCTCCCTTAAGTGCTCAGAATGTCTTGAAAGATGTTCAGGATTCTATGCAAAGTCTCCGCCGTCTGGCTCATATTTTAGGGGTGAGTTATCAAGCCTTACAACGTAAAGAACGTCGCTTGCTTAAACGTTTACGACATTTATTGACCCGACATCATTTAAAAAATTAGCGAAAATAATGAACCTCCTACACTCCACCAAGCACAGGGGGCGTTAAAGACTTTGACTCCCTACGTCGAAAGAAGTCTTTATGAGCCTTGAAATTTAAACGTGTGTGTAAAGTGCCTGGAGTATCTTCTGATGACGCTGCTAAATTCTTCTTTTTCTCCTCTCTTATCTAATGAAGCGGTGGCCAAACGGCTTGAAGAACATCAAGACTATTTTAAGGTGATACAACCGTATAGTTTGGATTTATATGAAAATTTAGGGCGTTGGCTTCCTTGTATTCAGCATTATGATGCCTTTACATTGAAGCCTACCCAGCAGCAGGATATTGACGATAAATTAAAGCACTTGATTCGGATGCTTCAAGACCATTATGCTTTTACCCCTGTGGAGCTTTCCATGGTGGAAACGGTGGGTACTTGGGGCCTTTCTTTTTTGGAAAAACAAGGCTTCGCAGATGCGGTAGACCATAGTCTAAAAGTGGCTTTCACCGCGGTGGCTTTATGTCGCTATTTGGAATTGCCTCGTGAAATATACAGCATGGCGGTTTTGGTCAGCTTACTTCATGACCCTAAAGATCAAGTGGATGAGGACACACAAATAGCGGTTTTAGTGAGCCATCCTTCTTTGGCTTCTGCCTTGTTGACGTTGTTTCTTAGTCCAGAAGCTTCCCAAACCATAGGGGTCCCTTGTCTCTTAGAACATTTAGAAGCCATTGCTCAATACTACGACGTTTCTTCAGTTGACCTGGCCGTTTCCGCGGTGAGTGCCCTGATGGAAAATATAGATTCGGGTTTTGTGGTGGAAGGCGGCTTTGTGAAGTATTTAAATCAAGTACATCATGAAAAATCATGCCAGAAAAATTCCCTAATTGTAGAGGCGACTCCTTTTGCGATGGAAGGGGCTTTAGAATTGGCCGAATCCATTCGTATGCAATATCTTAGTCAACTGTTTTGTGTGGAAGGAGACGAGAGCGCTTCCCCTGATTCTGGTTTTTTGGAGAATACGGATTTAGAAAAAGTGGCGAAAGAAATTCACATTCGCAGTGGATATCCTCATGTGCCTCCTCTTCCTATCAGTGATGTTTTAATTAGCCACACCCACTTGCAAAAAGAGCATCAAACGTGTCAGCAATTGGGCGCCATACTGGGAGCCGCGGACAACGGACAACTGAACGGTTATAAAATTATAGAACATAGTACGGCAGACTATATTACTCGAATTCAGGAGGCTTTTGACGCTCCGTCGTCGTCTTATCTCAATCAGTGGATCAGCGTTTGTCACCGTTATCATTTAACATTACCCGCTTGTTTGGATGCCCATCAATTTTCGATGCATTCCCATCCCTCTTTGATGGTCAACGCCTTTGGTGAATCACTGTGGCGTTCCGTCATTGAAAATTACTTATACCTAAAAAACAATGTCAGCCATATCATTGCCTTGCATTATGTGGTGAGAGAAGGGATTGCCTTTATCGCTGGCTTACAACGTTATAGCGAAAGCATTGGCTTTGGCAGCCTTTGTTTGTCTTCTCGTTTTGGAGATTTTCTTACGGCGGATTCTTGGCTGGACGCGTTAGAAGAAATTGCCTATGACGAAGAATTTTTATGTCTCTTGTACCACGAAATTAATGAATGGTGTGAAGAATCTTTACTACAATGGCCTGACGAACTTCCTTTAGACTTAAGTGCTTTTTTACGGATTTATAAGCAGGAAACGGAACGGATTGAAGTGGTTTTACCCTTAATCCCAGAAGGGCGACTTCCCATAGAGGCTTTAAAAGAAACGGCTTCCTCAGCGCAGTATTTTTCAATTCAACGAAATAATGCTGAAAAACAGCTTGATGATATTTCTACCGTGTCTTCGGGCGATCTTATGAATTCATGGAAGGCTTATGTCTTGTAAAAGTGTAAATGCAGACTTTAAGATTGATGCTTCACTATGTTTCCGCTAGGCTAGCTTAAGCATAGATTTGAATGTCTGACGTATCAATTGAAAAGGATGATAAGCACATGGCAGAACTTTCGACACCTTTTGCGTTTTATAATGAAGAAAATGCCGTGGCCGATATTGGCGTTTTTGGCGGTTCTGGATTTTATCAATTTTTAGAAAACACCAAAACCCTTCGTCTTGAAACGCCCTTTGGTTCACCGAGTGACGACATTACCTTAGGAGAAATACACGGAAAACGGGTGGCTTTTTTACCTCGCCATGGTAAGCAACATCATATTGCGCCTCACCGTATTAACTATAAAGCCAATGTGTGGGCCATGAAAAGTCTAGGGGTGCATACGGTTATTTCTCCTTGTGCGGCAGGAAGCCTTCAAAAAGCGGTAGCCCCCGGTCATGTGGTGATTTGTGATCAATATGTAGACCGTACGCATAGTCGTGGAGATACCTTCTATGAAGGGTCCTTAATTACCCATGTATCCGCAGCGGATCCCTTTGATGAAGCGGGACGCCAGTGGGCGATTCAAGCCGCCAAAGAAGCAGGTTTAACGGTACATGAAACAGGTACGGTGGTGGTGATTCAGGGGCCTCGTTTTTCGACGAAGGCGGAAAGTCAATGGTTCCGCAATCAAGGTTGGGAAGTGATCAACATGACCCAATACCCTGAAGTACATTTAGTCAAAGAGCTCAATCTTTACCCCATTAGTATTGCGCTGATTACCGATTATGATTCAGGGGTGGATGGGATTCCTCCTGTAAGCCATGGTGAAGTCATGCAATTTTTCAATCAAAATGTGGTGAACGTGAAAACCTTACTTTTTAACTTGATTGAAAAAATACCCGCGCGTCGTCCCTTGCCTGATTACGTCCCCAGCGAACGATAGAGACCCCATAGAATTTCACCAGAAGTCTTTTCAAAGCAGACGTCCACGCACTAAATCCGAGCGGGTGAGCGAATGGCGAATCCCCGAGCGATTTTGCGGACGTCGTTCAAAGGAATGATGCGACGAGGTGGGTCAAAAGGGGGAGGATTTTCAAGGAGGGGGAAATGAGGGAGGAGAAACGCAATGCGTCCTCCCTTTCCCCCTCCTTGAACGGATTTAGAGGTGTTGGAGACCTTTTTCCGCGAAAAGGTCTCTGACGTCGCCAGCTAAAAACAAAAGCCAGCCATCCAAAAAAAACTCTCATTTAAAGGGGTGGAGAACCTTTTTCCGCAAAAAGGTCTCTGACGGCACAAGCCAAAAACGAAGCGAGGACTCTAGGGCGATGCTTTTTTTTGAGCCAAGGCTTTTTGAGTCTTTACGTTTCGGTAAAAGGGAGCGATTGCCGAAGCGGGTTTGAGCAATGGGGGCTTTTCGTCTGAAGCATGTGTACTGGCGTGTGAGTGATGTAAAGCCTGTACCACGGAAGAATATAAAGATCCTGCTAAAGCCATGGCTTCATTAAAGCAGAAAATCGAACCCGCGCAACATCCGTTCGCACAGACGGCTCCGCCTGCTCCTGCCATAATCGCCCATGCTTTTACCACTTGTGGATTATGCCCATTAATGTGGTCCGCCTTACTGGTATACAATTGTAATTCTTGAATAAAGGCATCCCGCGCTTCTGGCGACCACTTGTTTTTGTCCAGCACGGCCTTTATGTTGGCTTGCGTGTCAGGGGCGATATGGCCGTCTTGGTGTAAAGGCTTCAGGACGGCCAAGGCTCGGGTGACGTGATTAAAATTGTCTGCCAAGGTGGACTTCGGTTTTAAGACCTCAGGCGCTTCATGCAGGTGTTGAGCAATGGCTTTTAAACTGGCTAAGCCTCCAATGCCTTCGTGTTCTAAACCGTGAAGTAAATCAGGCTGTTCTTTCAAGAGTTTGGCTATAGCGTCGCCACTGAACACCCAGTGAAAGATGTCGCCGCCATTGGCATCATGCGGATCAAAGGTGGAGGTGCCTTTTTTAGGGGCTTCAGGGGCATGGTGATGATGGTCATCTTCGCAGTGGGCGTGGTCATGGTGTATTTCGGGCCTAGAAGCGCTAGAAAAATCGGTGTTTTGTTTTGAAAAGTCAATATCCCTCAGTGAATGGCTACTTGTACATTTCGCATCCGTACAGGCGTGAACGAAGTTTTCCTTAAAGGATTCATATTCTTGTGGGTTAGAATGCCGTTGTAATAGACGTGTATATATTGCCTCTAAATCATCAACAGGATCATTAACACCTATCGTAGCACCAAGACTACCCATTCCAAAGGCTGAGTTTACATTTCTGCCTGCTTCGGATTTTTCTCTGTGCTTCGCTATTGCTGCCATTGCCTTTGCGATCAATTCCGTATTATGGATATCATCTTCTGGTTCAAAAACTTGGGTATGTATGTTTTTCGATACCGTATTAAAAGTCAAATGTTCGAGCAGTTCGTTACGAATTTTTAAATCTTCCGCCTGAGATTGGGCGTTATGCAACCCGTCTGCCATGTCCTCCCATTCTGCTTCTAAGTCTTCTTGTTCCTCTATTTTGGCTTGACGTTCTGCCTCATACGCTTTTTGCGCTTTGGCTTGAAGCAAACGCTCATCATAGGCGTGCGCTTGATCCGCACGACCATGAAACGCCACCGCCTTATAGGCCACTTGCACAGAGTGTGCCGCGTCTAATTTTTTTAAGGCGTCCTGTTCTAAAACCTCTCGCGCCACTAGGCTAGGGCGAATCAAATCAGGGATGGCTTCTTTGGCCAAACGGGCTTCCACTTCCTGATGAATCTTCAGGAAGGGATGTTGTTCTTTTTGTGCTAAAAGGGCTTCTAAGGTAGCCGTTTTTTCGCCTAAATTTTGGGTGGTCATATGCGCAAGTTCAGACTTTAAATAAGGCTGAAAGACTCGGCTTAACCCTTTCGACGTATAAGCCCCCAAAACATCAGAAAAAACAGTCCCTTTATACGCTTGGGAAGTCCCCGTTAAAGGGATGGCCCGCAAGATATTATAAAGCTCATGTTCAACGCCCTTGCGATTATTCATACTGGGTTCATGACGGCGATAGTAGTTGTCTTTCCCCGCGAGTGTGGGGTCGCCCTGTACCAAGAAAGGATCTTCAAACGCGTTTTTAAAAACCTGACCCACTTGATTTAAACGTTTAGTCTGCCACGCGGTTTTAAGCGATTCCCGCACTCCGTTGACGACGCCATCCACATGATGCACCGTATTGATGTACCAGCCTTTTTCCCCTCCCCATAAGGGGCGTTCAGTCGTGGCGTGGGCAAAGGGATTTTTAAGTTCCATTAAGCCCAAGTGAACCCGTGGAAACAAGGCCAGAGCGCCTACCGCGGTGACGCCTGAAACCGCTAAGCCACTAAGACCCTTGGCGAGGGATTTTTGATTGGCGGACCAGTCCTTTTGATCATCAATACCCTCTTCTATTTTTTCGTGCGCCGTACTAGCGACCAAAGCGGACCCTGCGAGTAAAGGGGCCATGGTTAAAAAATGAGCCGTTTTCATCCCGATGCTACCAGGAATCATGGCATGAAATGCAGCACCTAATTCTAAGGCCAGTAAAGGAGAAGCCAGACTTAAACCGATGCCTTTATTGATCATCGACACCGCACTCATTAAGCCCAAAGCTTTTAAAACCGCCAAGGGCGTGGGTTGAAATAAGGCAGAACTTTCGACTCTAGGACGAAGCCATGAGGGAACATTCGTCCCTTTTCCCACTTTTTTACGGGCGAAATTCAAAACAGATTCTTGATTGCCCAAGGCGATGATGGCCCCCCCCAGCAGGAGTCCACTGCCTACTTGAGTCCATTTATTTTCAGGTTCATGTTGATCATGTACAGCCGTGTCATGTTGATGCCCAACGCGTGGCTGCAAAGCAACCACAGGGATAGTCAAAGACGAAGAGCTTACACGCATAGAGATACCTTTGGTGGGTCATATAGTATTTTAATAATCAACCATACAGCGTCTCTTCGTTGTCACTACGATTCTCGATGTGCTTATGTACGTCTTTAGTACACTTCACACCTCTGCGAGTCTAGGCTCCTAGAATAGCCTACTGTCTGCTTAATTATTAAAAACACTATAAAAAGTTTTCAAACCGAACACGAAACTTCTTTTAAGCTTACTTATAGCCCAAGTATCTTCAAAATGCAACACTGTTGTATAAAATATTACATTTCGTTAGAATTAAATTGACGATGCAACCGTCTATTTAGTAAAATAAGGCACTAATGATATAGTCTAACAAGGCCATCACAATAAAACTCCAGACCACGGCTTTGGTCACCGATTTGGCCGATTCATTGCTAGAACGGCTAGAGGTAAAGCCCACACTACAGCATAATAAGCCAATCATACCTGCAAAAACCACAGATTTTAAAAATAAGACCCCAATATCCTTCATTTCAATAAATTCACGCACAGAGTCTAAATACGTGGTATAAGGAATGCCTGCAATAAAATTAGCCGTATACATTCCCCCTAAAATACCCAAACTGGTGCCGATGAGCGTTAAAAACGGTAATACAATTAAAGTCGCCACGACACGCGGAATCATCAGGTAACGAATGGGATTCATTTGCAGAACCTTTAGCGCATCAAGCTGATTATTACTTTTCATGACGGTAATTTCCGCAGCAAAGGCGGAGCCTGCCATGGCAATCACGGAAAAGCCTGTCATCACGGGGCCGAGTTCTCGAACCATCGCCACCGATACCAAGGCGCCTACGAACGGTGTTCCGCCTTGATCCGCCATATCTTTGGCGACTTGCATCGCCAGCACCGCCCCTAAAGTCCCTGTGAGTAATAGCGACATCGGTAGGCTGTCCCACCCGACAAACGCAATTTTTTCTAGAATAGCAGGCCAGCTTCCATGCCCTTTTAGGATATAGCGACACATGATGCTCCCGTCAATCACGGCAAAGCCCATGGTTTCTAAAATACCTGACAAGGGTTCTAAGCACCACGCGAAAAAACGTCGAGTCAAGGGAAATAAAGGTTCGGACGAGGATCGAGACATACGCAAAAACTTTTCGTGACAAGAGGGATACTTTATTTTAATTATACAGGAAAGGCTCTAAATACGTTTGCCTCCCGACAATAATAATATACAAGCAAAGATACGACAACAATCACAAATCTTGCGAAATGCGGGCTAATTAGCCTTTACCGCTCATGTGGTGAAGGGGTTTCTCTCTTTAAGGGAAGCAAGTAAGTGTAACATTTACTTGACAGATCAAATAAAATGTGTATTTTTATGTCATTTGCTTGACTTTATGTTTCTAGTGAGTCAAAATACTCATGAGGCTCATTGACCATGTTGTCAAAGGAGTTCCGTGGGCGTTTTCTACTTATAGTAGGGGACGCTTTTCTGGTTTTTTAAAAATATGATACACTTGCTCGAAGAGGATTGAAGATTTTGTAAAGACTGAATTTGAGGATATTGTTTTTCAAGTGTTGTTTTAAACTTTTTTGCCTTGGGGTTGAAATGATATGACGAAATAAGTTGCCAATGGTAATTTCGGTCTTCTAATACAATAAGGTGTGCAACATCCCCTTGCCACCATGCATAGGTGTATCTATAGCGTTCTTTTACAAAACGTGTTTCAGTAATCAAGAGTTCATCGTTTTGATACCCATAAGTTAAGAGTGGACGAATCCATGGGATGCGAATAACTCTATCAAAATCAGGTATTCTGATATTGTAATTTTCAATTTTTTGTGAATGAGGTTCGGCATTTTTGCTTGTTACATGATAAAAACTTTCTATATAATTAAGATAACTTTTAGTACTAAAAAGCTTTATAGGCTTATTCTTGAAATGAATTGGGTTTAAACATAAATCTTGTTCAAAAATTTGATAAGCATTGGCTATTGTCGCATCATAACCTTGTGAATCGAGAGATAGTCGCTCTGGTAACCAAAAAGGTAGCTTCAATTTACTATTGAGAGACATCTTAACGACCTCCTTGCAAACGGGGTTGCCAGTGAAAGAGATTGAACTTTGCTTCGCCCAGTGGGGTGGAATGCTTGAGTGTGTAACCACTACGGTTTTGGATATGCTGAATCAACCTTTGTTTCGCCAAGCTTTCAGGAGGGTTCGGACGGTTATGAGCCATGACGGCTCCCAATAATAAATCCGTCAATTGAATCAGTTCGACTTCATGGGAATGCACGGCTTGAATATCTCGAATTAAGTCCATTTGAAAATCATGATTCGCATTACATAAAACATGCTTAAGCTTTTCTCGCCGTTGGGATCCACAGGTGTCTTTAATATCTAAAAAAATGTGAAAAAATCCTTGATTATGAATGTGGCGGTCGAGTAAAAAATAGTACATTTTGTAGTACCAGTCTTCATGCGTTTGATAAAACTGGTCATGCTGTAAATTAACCTTATGAGCGACCAACCCTCTAAAACGTAAGGCGTTATTATCAAAAAAATAATCCACCCACGCCAAATAAAAATCCAACTTCGCAGGGGAAACCTTATTCCATTTTACATCCATGCCCTTTAATCCGTGATCTTCTTTAATTTTTCGAAGCGCCTTATGTGTTTTAGCCACATCTTTATAAGAGCAAGCCATAGCGCCTAAAACCATATTAGGTTGATGATCATGTTCTAAGTGGCAACTTTCATCACAATATAAAAAGGTCATTTCTTTTTTCATTTCAGTGTCTTTCTATTGTGTAAAGGGACTTAATTCGATTATATTCCAAACAAAAAAAGGATAGTTTTAGTCGCTAGGCGAAGCCTCTAAAATGGGGTGCTTGAAAAAACCATATACAAGAGAAAATACGGCAACACTTACAAGTCTTGCAAGACAAGGGCTACTTAGCCTCTTATTATACGGTTTTTAGTTTACTTGGCTATAGATTTCTGGAAACCCGCACAAATACTCATAAATGCGTGTCCATTGATAGGGATTAAGACGCAACGAATAGGACATACAAACCCTCCTTTAAAAGAAGTGTATCCTGCCCCTTACTAAATCTCAACAGAACCTATTTCTTATATTCAATAGGAATACGATAATCGTATAAAAACAGCTCAATTTAATTTGGTGCGCTATTGACCAAACTTTACAAGGCATTGCCAAAGGCGGAGGCTTCTGCGTCACGAAGGCGCTGCCGTGCCAAGGCATCCTCCCCACGATGGACTTGTACCTCATTCAAGGGGACCCATTCAGGGACCTGCGTGTGTCCTTCCCTTCCCACAAAAACCAAATAGGTACTGGCCACCAAACGAGGCATGCTCCCTGCTTGAGACAAGGCTTCACAGTCGACTTGAACTTCTAAAGCGCCGTCCCATGTTTTGGTCACCACCGCTTTGGGTCTTAAAATATCTGTAATATAGGTCGGTGCCTTAAAATCCATACGGTCTTGTCGGATACATCGGATTTGGTCATGCCCCACGTGGGAGGTGGCCGCCTTCAGGGCCACATCAAACATATGAGACAAGACGACCCCCCCAAAAATATTTTGCTCTAAACCATTGCCGTCTTCGTCGGTCATAACAAACTGTCCAATCGCACTTGCTTCACTTCCTACAATGGGGTGCCATGTGGTTTGAAGTAGTTCTTCTTGTCGATACGTCTTACGTAAATCCGCAGAGCGTTGTAAAAGCTGGTCTTCAGGAGTAATGGGAAGCAGGGCGGGAATGCAGTTAGCATCCGCCTTGCCTTGGCCTTGTTCAGAAGTCGCGACGGCCACCACATAAGCCGTGGCCACTAGGCGTGTTTCATCCGTACGGAAATTCCATGCGGTGACCACCACACGACTTTCCATACTCGTTTTCCATACCCGCGTCATACGCGCATCTAAGGATAAAATTTCCCAAGGGAAAACAGGCGCGATAAAATCCAAGCGATCAATTGAAGCCGTCACGGGGTTAAGGTTTGCTCCTAAATGGCGTTTAACGGGGATGCATCCTGCAATGTCAATCAACTTTAACAATTCCCCTACGGGCACGGACCCATGTATCCCTACCATCGAATTAAATAAGGGTACTTGCAAGCGAAACGCACTTTCATCTGCAATTTTAGTGGGCTTTAAAATTTCGGAATTGGTCTCATGGGGATCGATTTGGGATTGAAACGGCATAGTCAGCATTTTCCTATGATTTAAACTAGTCATCGCTACAGTATAAATTAAAAAACGTGACCGTACACAAGTGAACGTCGTCTTAAAGTGATTGAAGGAGGCTTGTTTAAAAAATAGCGTGTGGTGTAAGCCGGGTTCTGTTTTTATCGTAATCATCTGTCTTGGGGGAAGGTCACCCTTCACTCCTCTAGCGGCGTATGTTCTTCGCTTGTTCCGCCGAGCAGACGTTTTGAACAAGCCTCTAACAAACACTAGCCTTGCACCCAGTTGGGGTTTACCTAGCCATGGTCTTACGGCCATGCTGGTGAGCTCTTACCTCACCGTTGCACCTTCGCCTGCGTTCCAAACGAATCCACCCAAAGGTGTTTTCCGTTCATTCACATCGGCTGTCTTCATTTCTGTGGCACTTTCCTCACGGTTGCCCGCACCAGGCGTTACCTGGCGACTCGCCCTTGGGAGCCCGGACTTTCCTCAGGTTGGTGGACAGTACAAAAGTTCCGTCCCCACCCCGCGATTACGTACCACACGCTACAAGTAGTAGTATGACACAAATGTAGGAGGAATCCAAGTCAAGCCCTTGAGGCAAAGTTATATTCCGCTTAAAGTACAATGGTTCCGCCGTAGCGCCCTCGTTTAAACGTGACGCGTTTTTCACTTTCGAGCTGTTTCAAACCGCGGCGAATGGAATTGACCGTCACGCCAATTTCGTCAGACAAGGCTTGGACTGAAGGCAGTTGTTCTCCCGACTGAAATTCATTCGAGAGCTTGGCATGCAGGGACTGATACGCTTTTTCATAATCATACGCTTCAATGTGTTGTTCCACCGGGATAAAGAAATGTTCAATATCACTTAAAGGCGTCGTATACAAAGGCAAGCGGGTCACGTAAGTGCCGTAGCGTCCACGTTTGGCATGGGTCATGCCTTGTTCCGCTAAGCGTTGCATCGCGTCATGCACAGTTTTAATCGACACCTTGAACGATGTCGCCAATTCCTGATGCGAAGGTAAGGTGTCATTGACTTCATAGTGATCCGAAATCAAGGCTTTGAGGTCTCGCTCCACTTGATCAATCAACGTATAGGATTCAATCGGGGCAAAAACTTTTCCCACATGTTCAATAGAAGGCAAGCGTTTCAACGTCCAGTTGGGTTTTTTACCTCGATTGCCCATGGCTTCTAAAAGGCCTTCATTGGCCAAAAATTCCATGGCCAATCGCGTGGTGTTGGGAGCCGAATCAATGGTTTTGGCCATTTCACGGCTTGAAGGCAGAATATCATTGACTTGGAAACCCGCACTGACAATATACTGTTGAATGGCCAATACGGCTTGATCCCGCTTAGAGGTTTGCTTACGAATACGTGAAACCTCTTGCGTATCAGACGCATTGCGTAACAAGGTTCCAATACGTTGCTTGGATTCCACCCAGCCTTCGTCTTCCACAAAACGAATTGCATTTTGAACCGTTCCAATACTGACGCCTAAATAATCGGCCAAATCTTTTTTCAAGGGAAGTAAATGAGATTCATGCAAGGTGGCTTGTTCAAAACCTGCTTGAATCCAAGCGCTTAACCATTCTGCGATTTGAGTATCTTTACCAACCCCCATACTGAGAGAAAACGCTTCAGGTAATTCATTCACGCTTAAGCGAATAGGGGCTTGAAGCGTCGCGGTATTTTCCAGCACTTGCTCATGCAAGAGCCTTGTAGAACTAAAGGCGCCTTTGACTTGCCGAGTGGCGGGTCGCATATTTTGCGTGCCATTGACGGCCATATGAAGGGAAAGCGTTTCTGTGGGTTGTTGAGGCGTTTTGGACATGAATGGTTCCTTATCTATGTCATCTATGTCTGATGAGTGTTAAATGTGATGCAAAGCCTTTTGTCGAAAAATATATAAAATATGCATCCTCTATACGTATTAAAACAAACAGCGTTCTATTTAATGCTATTGTTTTAATAGAGATTACTTTATTTACCTTTCGGCTGAGACAACGCAGACTTTAATTTTTGTTACAAATAAAAACAAACACAGGTATCCGTCGTTCATTTTAAATCTTGTTCCCTAGATTCTGTTGAGATTTGTTAAGAGGCAGGATGCACTGCTCTAAAAGGAGGGTTTATAGGTTTTATTCGTTGAGGCTCAACCCCTATCAATGGGCACGCATTTATGAGTATTTATGCGGGTTTCAAGAAATTCATGTCAAAAATAAAGCCGTCTGCCGTCACACTACGGGTCGTGGAATACGGTCTACCGCCGTTTTGCAGACTGGGCGAAAAAAGGAATTTGGTACAAAATGCTGTATTATTTTCAAGAAGATCCCGATATGGAGTATATCATGGTGGATTCTACGATATTAAGGGCGCACGCCTGTGCCAGTCCCAAAAAAACGAGCAAGACTCTGAAGGCTTAGGGCGTTCTTGTGGGGGCTTTTCTTCTAAAATACATGCCGTATGCGATGCGCTGGGCAATCCGTTAGGCTTTATTGTCAGTGGTGGTTAGGGTCACGACGCGACGCAAGCCATTGCTTTAATTTCGGGGCTTCAGGTGAACGCCTTACTGGCGGACAAGGGCTATGATAGCGATGCTAGTCGTGAGTTTGCGCGGCATCAGGAAATTGAACCTCATATCCCTCCTCGTCAAAACCGTGTAGAAACAAGGTTTTATGATAAAGAACTGTGAGACATTTAACTATTTAGCTATATTTTAAGTTGACTTGGTGGAAGTAAATAGCTACCGCATGAATGAAGTCTTTCAGGCTCCGAGACACCACCTTCCATAGCTTTCTCAGGGTTTTAAGGCCACGACAACCCACTTCCCAGTCAAGGGTTCGTCGCGTTTCTCGACACAGAGCCAGCCATACCCATATTTTGCGTTTTTTTAGTCAAAAAAGTGCAGAGCTCATCCAGTTCAAGCACGGTGACGGGTTGCGGTTCGAGCCGAGAGCCTGAGCTGTCCATTTTTCGAATTTGTTTAAGCACCGCCACTGTAGAAACCCCAATTATTTTCCCAATTTGGCGGAGGGAAACCCCCGACAAATAGAGATTTCTGGCAAGCTCCCACAAGTGCGGAGCAAGCCCCTTGGGGGTAGAACGTGTATATTAACAGGGACAATTTTTGCATTGATAGCGTTGGTTTTCGCCAATAAATACTGCTTTGACTTTGTCAAAACTACCACATTTGGCACACTGCCTTTTATAGTACTCCTTAATAGACTTAAGGAGTATTATAAAAGCTATTTAGGTAGTGTCGACATTTA
Organism: Vampirovibrio sp.; assembly: GCA_050916035.1. GTDB lineage: Bacteria > Cyanobacteriota > Vampirovibrionia > Vampirovibrionales > JAJTHC01 > JAJTHC01. The sequence continues at coordinate 1,184,240 of CP050876.1, forward strand.
CTTAAGCCATAAACAAATAGAAGCAAGATGAACAAAAGACAAATAAGCCACATCTAATTTATCGTAACGGGTTGCCATTCGCCTGAAGTTTTTAAGGTCTTTAAACAAGTTTTCTACCAAGTGGCGAGCCTTGTAAAGGAAGTAATCGACTTGACGAGGAGCCACCGCATTGCTTTTATTAGGGATGACCACTTCAGCCCCCATGAGGTGAATCGCCTCAAATATTTGTTCTGAAACATAGCCCTTGTCCGCCAAAACCGCCGTGGCTTCAAGCCCTTTTAACAAAGGGATGGCTTGGGTTGAGTCGGAAACCTGCCCTGCGGTGACGATAAAGCGAACGGGGTTGCCGTGGCTGTCACAAACGGCGTGAAGCTTGCTCGTATAGCCCCCTGACGATCGTCCTAACGCTTGTTTTCCGGCACTTTTTTTGCCCCTGCTGAACACTGGTGGGCGCGAATAATCGTCGAATCAATCATAAGCCATTCGGTATCTGCCGATGTGGCAAGGGTGTTGAAAATCATTTGCCAAATGCCTTGTTTCGCCCAACGAATGAAGCGCTTGTGAACACTGCTCCACTTGCCGTAATAATAGGGAAGCGACCTCCATCTTCCCCCGTTTCGCCCCATCCATAATACCGCTTCTACAAAAAGACGGTTGTTTTCGGCAGTGCGTCCTCTATGATGCGACTGACCAGGTAGAGCCTCTTTTATCTGATTCCATTGGGCTTTAGACAACTCGTATTGAATATAATCGTTCATAATAAATCCCTCAAAACAACTAGATCTTGGATTTATTATATCATTATTTATATGTCGACACTACCTAGTTAATTGGCTCGATAAATTCATGCAATCTGTTGAAAATTGTCGAACGCTTATGGCTCAATATTGTCTGTGGGTTGCTTGACTAACGATTCTTTGCCTTTTTCTACTGATTTAGGATGATCGAATACTGAGTCAGGACAGAAAAATAAGTAATAGATTAAAATACTTAGAAATCCGATAAGAAGCCAATATACGATCATGTAAAAAGCGAGTAAGGCTCCCATACCAGCGTGTTCCCAAGGACCAAAAGGGCAAGAATAGTAAAAAACAATAGGTACAATAATATAAAAAGAGAGGTAAAAAACAATAGGTACAATAATATAAAAAGAGAGGTAAAAAACAATAGGTACAATAATATAAAAAGAGAGAACAAAGAGTAGAAATCTTTTTGGGGAGAGACCTAAACCTTCTAAGGCTGCAAAAAATATAATAAATACAAGTGGTATCAAAATCAAAAAAACCATCAAGAAAGTTCTCCTAAAGAAGTGACGTTAAAAATAAGGCCTTGCTAAAGCCCCCACTCGACGGAGGCGTCTTCATCTTCAAGACGACCACACGCTTTGAAGGTCAGTGCTTCAAAGGCCAGTGTTTGAAGTTCAGGCAAGTGCTGTGTGAGGTAAGCGCTTAAACCGCTCCGTTGCCCTGTGGCCAGTAATCGTACCCCTTCAAGTGGCGGGAGCTGGGGCGTTTCAGCCGTGTAAGGATGCTCAATCCCCAAGCGTTCGCAAATCACATAAACCAAGGCTTCACTCGGGTCAATAAATACGGTATTGGGCATATACTGTCGCAGTAAGGCTTTTAAGTTCAGGTAATGGGTGCAACCAATTAAAAGCGCATCAGGCGGATGCGTTTGAAACAGACGGGCATAGCGATCTAACAAGACCTCTACGGCTTCGACGTCAGGATTTCCCTCCACCGCTTGAGCCAAATGTAAACAGGCCACGTTTTGCCAGTGTAAGCGTGGGCATCCTGTTTGGGCGTATAAGGATTCTGCCAAACGAGGGTAGGCACCACTCGCGACGGTCAAGGGAGTGGCCATTAAACCGACGTGAACCTCTCGTTTGGTAGAGGCAGAAGTCGTAGAAGGTAAGGCGACGATTTCTCGCATGAGTAAAGACAAAGTGGGGCGTAGAATGTCAATGACTCGATCAGGACGAATCCCATGTTGGGCTAAGACTTCGGGGGGAATCCCTTCCCAGACGGCAGAAGCGGTATTACAGGCGAATAAAATATACGCGTTGTCTTTATATTGCGTCAATAATTGTCCGACCAATTGAAGCAGGCGGGCTTCTAAAACCTGAGGATCCTTATCGCCATAGGGCATCCAAGCCGAATCGGCAATAAAGCTAATGTCGCATCCCAAATGGGCATGCCATAAGGTTTTCAGTACATTTAATCCCCCAACCCCTGAATCCATGACCATTAAATGTACGGGTTTAGCCGCTGCCCAAGGTAAATCTAAAGCGGTCAGAGCGGGATCAAACGTTTTAAAGGCAGGCGCCTCCATGGGGTCTAAAGGGGGCATGGTGCTTAATTGCCTCCGCGTTTAAAATAAGCATCCACCCCGTCTGCAATGGCACGAGCCTGCTGCTTTTGGCGTGCATCGGTCGACAAAATACGGCTTTCTGTCGGATTAGACACATACCCAAGTTCGCATAAGACACTCGGGACCACGGTGTGATTAATCACGTAAAATTGATTGCGTCTAACCCCACGGTCCACGACAGGCAACGCAGCCACTTGCTTGGCATGGATACTCTTCGCTAAATTCAGACTAAAGGGATGATAATAATATGTTTCCAAACCATAGATACTGGGATTGGTACTGGAGTTATGATGAATACTGACAAAGACATCAGGACGGTAGCTCGCGGCCACTTCAGTAATGGCTTTAAGACTAAGAAAGGCATCGGTGCTACGAGTCATATAAACGGTGTAGCCTCGGGCTTGTAATTCATTACGAACCTTTAAGGCGACACTTAAATTTAAGTTTTTTTCAATCACGCTATCTCGTATGGCGCCAGCATCTTTTCCACCATGACCCGCATCAATGACAACAATTTTTCGGCCTGTTGGAAGATTCGAAGGAGGCGTCGGCTTGACGACAACGGGCTTGGGTAGCACCATTCTAAAACTAAGTTCCAAAGCATTTGAAGCGGTATAAGGTGTCGTTCTTAAATCCGCGTAAGGCTTATTGAGTTCAATAGTGAGTCGGCTGCCTTGTGCGGCTTGGACATGACTAAGGCTTTTTAAATACGGAAAGGCCGAAACATCAAAGGCCAAAGGCTCAGGAGGCGCTTCCACATTAAGCAGATCTAAACTAAATCGTCGTTCATTTTCTTTAATCATACGGTACTGTAGGGGGTGTTCCGATTCTAGGCGGAATTTAATGGGGGCTTGGGGGATTTCTTTTGAAATATAAAGTTGTTTCAAGGTCCCCATCGCTTTTAATTTAGGGGGCTTCCCTTTCGTCCAAAAGGTTTCTTTTGTTTCTAAAGGTTGGATAATCAAACTGTTTTTAAAGGTATTGTTCTGCCCTTGTAGGACTTCAAAATTGCGTGTGTCTTCCGTTTCAATCACGACTCTCACCACGGTGGGGCTATTTTGAGAAATACGCACCGCCCACCCTCTCCATTCGGTTACCCCCGCAGAAGGGGCCTTTCCTTTGCTGTCGGCTTCACTGGTAAAGAGCTGAGACGACAGACTTGCAGGTTCGATGTCTAAAATAAAACGGTTCGGTTTTTCTAGGTAAAACTGATTTTTAACTTTCAGCGCCGTGGCGTTATTGGAAGGGCGCAGTAGAAAAAATTCATCTTCCACTTCAAGGACTTCAATCACTGTTCGGGTTTCACTGGAAGGGGGCTTGGGTTTCGGACTAAGCGAAGGAGGTTCACTTGGACTAGGAATAGGCGTTTTAGCGTAGTTGGGGCTTTGGGTATCTTCAATCACCCCACCCCCGTGTTGAGATTCACTTTGGGTAACGCTTAAGGCATAGGGAATCATTAAACGGCCATTACTGACATTTTTAACGGTGCAGGTCTTTAAGTTAGTCCCTTTTTTATAGGTAATGGTCACACGAGCCAAATCAATCAAGCTCCCGTTTTGCTGAGCCAGTTCCACCTTTTCGATATTTTGCATTCCCACGGCATAGCCTTGTGGCAAGCCTTTTTTGAGGTAAGCAAAGGGAAACTCTAAAATAAGTTGATCCTTACTAGGGTTGGTTTTCATTAAATAACGAGGCGCTTCATTCGCACGGGTATTTTCTAGTAAACGTTCCGGGAGTAAATAAAAGCCCTGTTTGTCAATATCAAAGGGTTGTGTACTTAAAGAGGCGTCCAAAGCAGGGTAGGCCACAGCGGGTATAGACGGTTTAATTCCCCCAAAGGCGTGAAGGGGGGTAAGATTTAGAACTAGGGCGCCCAGCAAACATAGGTGGACGACACTTAAACGCAAATGCTCCCAATGTGACACATTTCACCCTCATTTGACGACATATAAACAAAGCTCCAATACCAATTCTAGCATAAGTCTTTTCTGAAAGTGCGAAAATTGTGCTATGATAAGTCTATTGTGTTGAATGAGAGCAGAAAGCGTTATGCGTTTAAAAACCCCTTTTCCCCTGCCACGCGTCTTGACTCGTGAACAAATCAAAGCCTTTTTTGAACGCCGACGGATTCAACGAAACATGGCCATTGGGGTTAGCTTTTTTCTGGTGCTTTTTGTGGGGACTGAAATTTATTTCCCTCAGGTTTCTTTAATTATTGGATTCATGGCCTTTATGGTGGTGTATTTCTTTTTTTTAACGGGTATTTTGGTGGTGAAACGTTGGAATGCCAAAATAAAAGGTAGCGACTTAAATGGCTTGCAGGATGAAAATAAATCGAGTGACTTAGGCGTTGCGGTGATTATTCCTGCTCACAATGAAGCGACGGTGATTGAAGCGAGCATTCAACACTTTATGCGAAATACCCCCTTACATTATGAGCTATGGGTCATTAATGATCGATCGACCGATGGCACCTATGAAGTGCTTGAAGCCTTTCGAGAAAGTGTGGCACGTGTGCAACCCGATTGGCTCGATCGTTTATATTTGATTCATCGCCCTTTAGAAGCAGTACCTGGAAAATCCGCCGTTTTAAATGATGCCTTCGCGTTTACGGAACAACCTGTTTTGGCCGTTTTTGATGCGGATGCTCGGATTGAGGCAGGCTTTTTTGAAAAAATGCTCGTTTATTTAGAGCAAGACGATTCCATCGCAGCCGTACAAGCCCGTAAAATGATTACCAACGCCAATGACAATGTATTGACGAAATGCCAGCAATGGGAATATACCTTTGACGCGCATATTCAGTGGTGTAGAGACTTGGCAGGTTCCGCCGTTGAATTAAGAGGCAATGGCTTTTTAATTAAGCGTGCCGCTTTAGACTCTGTGTGTGGGTGGAATGAAAACAGTATTACCGACGATTTAGACCTGTCTACTCGACTCCATTTAAAAGGCTGGCTCATTCGTTTTGCGCACCGCGTTTCTGTCGCAGAAGAAGGGATTACGCAGTTTAAGGCCTTATTAAAACAGCGTGAACGTTGGGCAGAAGGCTCTTTACGTCGTTATTTAGATTTAGGGGGTTCTATTCTCATGTCTAGTGAGGCGAGTTTTCGAACGCGTTTAGATATGTTTGCGTATTGGGTGAATTTTTTAATGCCCATTTTAATTGCTTTAGAAATTCTGGTGGTGGGCACGGCGACGATTTTAGGTCAAGCCACACGGATTCATCAACTCTTGGCCTTATCCTTAATCCCCATGTTTGGGGTGGCCTTTATTCCGACCATTTACAACGCCATTCGTCGATTTGAAGCGCCCCCGCGAATCGAAGCGCTTAATGCGGCCTTTCTCACAGGCATCTACATGACGATCGTGTGGTTTCCCATCGTGTTTTACAGCTTTGGCAAAGTTTTATTTCGTCCTAATGCACCTTTTAAATGGGTCAAAACGGAACATGGCCTCTAGCCCTTAAGTGCTAGTAGCTTACCGTGATTTGAATACGACGAGCAGACGTATTTTTTGGTTTTACTTGCTTAGGAGGACGTGTGGTAAGGCTCATCCATAATAGAGCAGCATCCAAGTAAATGGTCCATCGCTCTAGATAGTCTAAATCTAAGCGTTCTTTCATTGAAGCAGGACAGGACGACGTATACTTCGTCACCACTTGTTCTAAACCACATAAGCCAGGGACACTTTGAAAACGACTCAAGGCTTGAGCGTTCAACGTTTGCAAGTCGCTTTGCGTCAAAAGCCGTGGCCCCACCAAGGACAATTCACCTCGGTACAGACTCAATAATTTAGGAAGATGTTGAATCCCCAACGCTTTGAGCCAAGCCTGTTCCCAAGGCAAATCTTCCTCTTCCAAAATACGAAACGCGGGAATTTGAATCAGCACTTGATTCTGACCCACATAAGTGTAATGTACCCATAAAGACGCTTCAGGGTCGTCTTGCTTAGAGAGAAAAGCCACCCACGCAAAAATGGGGCTGCTAAAGGCCAAAGCCACTGTAGAAAAGACAATCTCAAGCACGCGTTTAAGCAAAGCTTGTTCAGGGTGCTTGGCTTGATACGAGACTTGATTTAAAGACGTTTCTGCAAGACCAATACTCACGGACACATTTTCAACAGAAGGCTTCGAAATGCTTAAGCCAATTGGTTTTTCAGGGGTTTTATGAGGCTTTAAAAAATCATTCAGCTCTTCTTCTAATGCGAAGGGCTTAATTAAATCGTCTAAAATAGTGGAGTGATTCATGAAAGTAAACCCTTAAATATTGGTTTTCAACTCAACGGCTTACAGGCATTATGCAGAAGCAAAGACTTAAATCGCCTCCTTTGTTTATAGGGTTTTTAGGGTGTCCGCTTTTATTCTGGAGCCTGTGGGACAGGGGCTTCCCAAATGAAGGTGGGGGCTGCCGCTGACAAGGCATCCTGACGATAAGGGAGGGGCTCCACGCGTAAGCCTTGTAAAGGTTGGTTGATGACACTTTGTTCTAAAGCAGGAAGGCTGGGGGCTTTAAAGGGTAGTACGGCAGAACTTGTGGCTAGCATCGCGATATTTGAAGCTTGTTCAGGTTTTTTACTCGCCTGAATGAGGAGCGCCTTATTTTGAGCTGTAGACAACGCAGGCAGTGTCCCAATCACTCGATTGTTTAGAAGAGTAGGCGCTTGGGCACGGGTGATGAGACTCTGAACAGGCTGAGTCGTTTGAGCCGTAAAGAAGGGAGAAGAAGCAGGTAGGGACGCATAACTAGGATGTTCGACGACCATACGGTGTAAATCTTCTTCATTTAAGGCACGAACAATACGATTTAAACGTTGGACTAAGGGAAAAGACTCTAAAGCAGCGCTTTTTAAATCAGGATGCTTACTCGTAAAATATCGCCATGTGCGGGCTTCTCGACCCCACGCTTCGGCTTCTTCTGCTTTAGAATTTTGAGTATCCGAATGTAAGGCTTCATGTGAAATTAAGGCCGCTAGGGCATAAATAGGAGCGCTTTCATGTTTTTGATTGATGAAAAGCATCCAATTATTTTGTTTATCTCGCCACGCTAAAGCGTCAAAATCGCTATATTGAAGCGACAATTCACTGAGGTTTTTAAAAATAACTTTCCCTTTATGGCTTTGTATTTTTTGTAAAGAATCGGCTCCTTCAGGTGATTCAGACATCACGGCAAGGGCTTGGACCAATTTTGGATTAGACGTAATCGACAGCCAAGATTTAGAAACACCAATGGCGGAGACACCTTCCAAAGCCAAGGGGGGGGGCGACACGTTCACTAAGGTATAAGATTTTTTTTGTGAGGGGAGCATAGGGTTTACGGCAACGCGAGTCGCCATATCAGCCTGCTTGGGTAGGGGGGCTAAATAGAGGCGTTGCGATCCTTGATAAAGATTAAGCCCACTATAGACGTAGGGAGCCTTCGGGGTAGGGGGAAGTAAAGCACGGGTCGAAGCCTCCTGCCACCACTCGGTGTTGGCTTTGGCGTAAGGAAGCGCGCTCATGATGAATGCCAGTACCAGGCAAATAGACTGAGTATAGTAACGCAAAGATGACATAGTGTCCCCCTTGTCTACAGGTTGTGAAATACAGCGTGTGATACACTTACCTTCGACCAAACGGACTTAAACTTAAATCTCCTCCCTCTATATAAGGGAGGAGATTTTTGAAAGGAGGAGACTCCATAAGGAAAGATAGGATTGGATTCCGTGAATTTAACGTAGCATATGATCTAACAAACGAATCACTAAGCCTTGAAAGCGAAGTCCTACGGTATTATTGGTCGCCATGGCCATGACTTCTTCATGATTTAAATCTTTGCCCTGCATTCCTGCAGCCAAGTTGGAAATGCATGAAATCGCAGCGATACTTAAACCCGCATGACGCGCGGCCAGTACTTCTGAAACGGTCGACATCCCCACGGCAGACGCCCCCATACGTTGCATCATTTGAATTTCTGCAGGGGTTTCATAAGCAGGGCCTGTAACGCCTGCATAAATACCTTCAAATAAATTAAAGCCTTGTTCTTGGGCATAGGCCATGGCCACTTCTTTAAGTTTAGGACAAAATGGCGTGGTCATATCAAAAAAGCGAGGACCTAAAAAATCAGGATTAGGCCCAATGAGAGGGCTATGGCCCGTTAAATTCAGTTGATCATTAATCCACATTAAGGCGCCAGGGTAAAAGTGAGGATCCATGCCTCCTGCCGCATTTGAGATAATGACGTTTTCTGCTCCACAATGACTTAAGGCCTGTAAGGGGAAGACGACGTCTTGCATACTATAGCCTTCATAAAAATGAAAGCGCCCTTTCATCAGTGCAATAGTGGTGGGTTCACTGATGCCCTTTAAAGTCGCTAAAATCAGTTCACCCGCATGACCTTCTACTGTGGAAATAGGAAAATAAGGTAACTCTTGGTAAGCAATACGTTCCTGTACGTCAAAGGCTTGATTTTCAGCCAAAGCCCCAAGACCTGATCCTAAAATAACCACAACTTTTAAAGGACTTTTAAGCTTGGGTTTTAAAAAATGGCGAACGGCTTTGATGCGAGTCTGTAAGTCTGGCATCGTAGAAGGTGAAGGGGTCATCATTCAAATTTCTCGTTTACAAATTGTAACAGACGTTTAAGTTTATCTTATGATAATACGAACATACCTATATGAATCGTTTGAGGTTCTGTACCGTGTACATTAAACGTAAGGGAACTGATGTGTCATGTCTCAAAAACAAGTATGGTCTCGTTGGTATGAAAAAGATAAAGAAGTGTTGGCGTTGGTCACCAGTATGAAACGTATGAATCAATGGCAAGTGGAATCGTATGCGAAGGTCATTATTCAACAGACGAGTCAAATGCAATTAAAGCATAAAGAAAATTTTATGTTACAACATGGGAGTGATAAACATCTGTCCTTGTTGAAGTCGATGGGTCGTAAACGCTGGTATGACAAAAATAAGTATGCCTATCGTGCGTTTAATGCCTTGTATTTGTTAGATGATCACGCTCGCCGTGAAATGGCAGTGGTTTTAAATGACAGTACTGCTTTGTTACACACCTATATGGGGCGTTGCGAGTCTTACGGACTAGAGCCTAATGGTGTTGTATTTGAACAGGCTTTATTGACGTGGATCAATGAAAGCGAACAAGACGCTTATGATTATATCGACCGTTTGGAAATGGAAGGCACTTTGATTCTATCGCCTTCGGCCACTTATTAAGCGTTTATTTTATAGTGAGGGGTGCTTCTTGTACCACACGAGCATGCACCCATTCCGCATGATGTACCGATTCAATCTCCACCAAAACACGTTGGTTGGCTTCTAAGTGGTATTGACGTACCTCCTGAGCGGAAAGCTTGACGCGAATATAATTTTCAGTAATGCCGTCGAGACTTCCGTCCGCTTGAAGTGATTCACAAAGCATGGAAAGCGTCTTGCCTATAAAGCGTTCATAAAACGCCTGTTTTTTCTGATCCGCTAAAGCAATTAAACGTGTGGCTCGCGTCTTACGAATAGAGTCTTGCACTTGCGGACGCATCTCTGCCGCAGGGGTCCCTGCTCGTGGAGAATAACGAAACACATGTAAGTAGTGCATCGGTATGGAAGCAAGCACTTGAAAAGATGCTTCAAAGGCCTCTTCCGTTTCAGTGGGAAAACCCACGATAATGTCCGAACCAATGGCAATATGGGGCATTAACGCTTCTAAACGTTGGCACACATAAATTAAATCTTTCACGTGGTGCCGACGCGCCATGGCTTTTAGTACGCTATCTTCCGCACTTTGGCTAGACAAATGCACATGAGGCGCGATTTTGCCGTTGGATGCTTTCATGGTATCCATTAAATCATCCGTCACTTCTAAGGGATCTAAAGAAGAGAGGCGTAGTTGATAGTCCCCGCCCACCTGCGTATAAACATGCCGTAGCAGTCCCGCTAGATCCGTACCATTCGATTCATATTGCCCAATGTTAATGCCCGTAATGGTGATGTCTTTAAAGCCTTCCGCCACCATGTGTTGCACTTGTTGAGTAACGGCTTCCACACTAAGGCAACGACTAGGGCCACGCCCCTTCCAAATAATGCAATAGGTGCATTTATAGTCACAGCCATCTTGAATTTTAAGACTGCCTCGGGTACGGGCAATGCCTGCAAAACTTCCTACGCGAGAGACCAATTCACGGCTTTTTTCAAAATCATCCACCATAATCAAGGGCCCATCATTTAAATCCGCATAATAATTGGCAAATTGATTCACAATTAAATCGGCGAGCGAGTCCTTTAAATTATTGCCGATAATAAAGTCAATGCCCCCCATCGTTTCAAAGGTTTGAGGGGAGACTTGGGCATAGCACCCTGTCACCGCGACACGACTCGCAGGATTTTGACGCTTACATTTTCGAATGAGTCTCCGCGCTTCCGCATCAGCTTTTTCAGTGACGGTACAGGTGTTGAAAATATATAAAGACGCAGGAAGCTCCGAAGGTAGGACTTGCCAGCCGAGGTCCCTAAAGCGATCCGCCAAAGCTGAACTTTCTAAGGCATTGGCTTTGCACCCTAACGTCACAAAGGCCACTGTTTTTTCGACCATGGGGTTCAATCGTTTAGAGTCGTTGTGAAGGGAAAGCGTGTTTGACATCTTTAGGAGATTATCCTTTTATCCTTAAAAAGGGGTATGGATTTAAGTTTATCTGAAATACGTCGATAAAGAAATAACACCTGTCCCTTAAGACTAATGAAGGATTTTGAAATGCGCGGTCCAAATAATGCTTTTACACTTTCGGAAATTTTAGTAACGCTTTCAGTGCTTACTGTTATTCTTGGGTTTAGTATTTCTAAGGTCTTGCAGAGTAGCCAAGAAACAACAAGAAAGGAGCGAATATTGGGTGTTTTAAATAATTTTGAACAACTATTCTATGAAGAAAATGCGAGAGGTGACGCTTTTAATACATTAAGCACCCGCTGGGAAGCTTTAAAAGCAAAAGTCAATTATAGCAAAGCCTGTGGATTAACAGCAGCGGACCTAGCGCCCTGCTTGCCTACAGGAGTAACAAGTGCCGTCGATGAAGGGGCCTTTATTTTAAATGATGATATAAGGGTCTACGGCTTATTAAGTAATGCCACCGCATATGATGTATTTTATGTGGATATTAATGGTAATGGTGAACCTAATATAAACCCTACAGCGAGTACCTGTAGTGATCGCTTTGAGTTTGCTTTGAATCATATCACGGGTGATGTGTGGGCGATTAATTGTACGGCCAACTATTTCCAAAATAATTAAAGCGTCTTCATAAAAGCGGAGCCAATTAAAACCGCATGCGCCAAATCTTGGTAAGGCTGAGCATCCGCTAAATCTTGAAAACCACTGGCGGTGATAATGATGCTTTCAGGGGGGCATAAGGGGGCGAGGCGTGTGGTCGTTTCTTTTTCAATGTCAAAGGTGGATAAATTACGGTTATTGATTAAAATGACAGGAGGATGAGGCAACAAAGCCCGCTTAAGCTCTTCTTCATTTTGAGTTTGCTTTGAATCATATCACGGGTGATGTGTGGGCGATTAATTGTACGGCCAACTATTTCCAAAATAATTAAAGCGTCTTCATAAAAGCGGAGCCAATTAAAACCGCATGCGCCAAATCTTGGTAAGGCTGAGCATCCGCTAAATCTTGAAAACCACTGGCGGTGATAATGATGCTTTCAGGGGGGCATAAGGGGGCGAGGCGTGTGGTCGTTTCTTTTTCAATGTCAAAGGTGGATAAATTACGGTTATTGATTAAAATGACAGGAGGATGAGGCAACAAAGCCCGCTTAAGCTCTTCTTCATTCTGTACTTCCACGACAGGGGTTAGCCCGTAACTACGTATGGCTTCAAAGAGACTAATATAGTCAAAATCGTCCAAGCATTTCATAATCAGTAGCACCGCATCCGCTCCGCTGGAAACGGCCAGTAAAACCTGATACAAATCAATAATAAAATCCTTGCATAAGAGTGGCTTATTCGTAAGCGTTTTCACTGCTTCGAGCAAGTCAAAGCCTCCCCCAAAGTAGTGGACGTCCGTCAAAACAGAAATAGCGGAGCAGTTTTGATTATATGCCCCGATGATTTTAGGGACATCAGGCGTTTCTTGTAAAACACCTGCGCTCGGGGACTTGGGCTTGAGTTCCCCAATAAGGTGCAAGCCTGTTTTGGCTTCACGCAAGGCATGTTCAAAGCGAAAGGCATCAGCGTCGGCTTTCGGTTGAGCCACATTAAGCCAATACTCGATGGGGGCTTGAGATTTCCAAAGCGCCAGTTCTTTTCGTTTATGTTCAACAATTTCATCAAGGATGCTGGGCATAAGCTAAATTCTTTTAATAAAGAGGAGGATCATCAAAACCCTCCTCTATAAAGGTCTTTAATCTAGAAACTAAGCGGTGGCTTTGGCGGGCATTTTTAAGGCCACATACTGGGTCAATTCCGCCAAACGGTTGGAATAACCCGTTTCGTTGTCGTACCATGCCCCGATTTTCACCAAGTTGCCTTCCAAGACTCTCGTCATGGTGGGGTCATAAATGGAACTATGGGCATTGCCAATGAAATCGACCGACACCAAAGGATCGTGCATGTATTCCAAAACGCCTTTCAACTCGCCGTTAGCGGCTTTCAACATGGCATCGTTAATGGCTTGCACGGTGACGGGCTTCGAGGAAGTGAAGGTTAAATCCACAATAGAAACGTCAATGGTCGGGACTCGAACGGCGAAACCGTCCAATTTGCCTTTCAGTTCAGGCAAGACCAAGCCAATGGCTTTCGCTGCACCCGTGGAGGTAGGAATAAGGTTGACGGCTGCGGATCTCGCACGACGAGGATCACTGTGAGGCGCGTCAATCAAGCGTTGGTCACCCGTATAGCTGTGAATCGTGGTCATCAAGCCTTTTTCGATGCCCCAGTTTTCATGTAAGACTTTCGCCACAGGCGCCAAGCAGTTGGTGGTGCAACTGGCGTTGGAAATAATGTGGTGAATGTTGGCATCATAATCCGTGTGGTTAATACCTACGGCAAACGTGCCGTCTTCATTGCTCGCAGGGGCAGAAATAATCACTTTTTTGGCACCTGCCTCGATATGCGCTTGCGCTTTTTTAGCATCCGTAAAGAAGCCTGTACATTCAAGCACAATATCTACACCAGCGCTTCCCCAAGGAATATCCGCAGGGTTACGTTCGCTGTAGACGCGAATGGCTTTACCGTTGACGATGATGTTTTGATCGTCATGAGTGACCTCAGCATCCAAAATGCCATGGGTTGAATCATATTTCAATAAATACGCCAACATATCGGTGGAGGTTAAATCATTAATCGCCACCACATCCAAGTCAACGTTAGGGTTTTGTAACATGGCACGGAAGGTCATGCGTCCGATGCGTCCGAATCCATTAATTCCAACTTTAGACATAGTAAGGTTCTCCAAACAACTAAATAGTGAAGCAAAGGAAAGATTGAACAACAATAAATCCAAATATAGTTTACCTCAAAAAAAAATAAATGGAAATAGAAGGGTAAAACAAGGTTTTTTTAACTTTGTAACAAAATGTTTCATCTTGCTCAAGTCTTTTGTCATAGGGTTCGATACTTTATTTGTAAGTTGGAATTCATTTTTCTCTCTTGTTACTCGCTCAGTGGGAACGGATTTCCCTTTAATCATTAAAGGTGCTGATTATCATGACTACTTCACAAACCACCGTAACCGTTTCTCCTTTAAAGCAACAAAGTCAAACGACCCAAGTCTTAATCGCCTCCACGCGTATTCAGTCTTTGGATCAAGTTAATTTTTTAAATACTGTTGAAACAACTCGTTCTCCTTATGCGTTACAAAGCCGTATTTTAGAAGAAGCGACTCAAAATCAACAAGAAGCGACTCGCCGTGTGCAAAACTTAAAGAATAGCCAAGGCATCCAAAAAAACGCTCTACGTCAAGCCCAAGCCATTTATTTAAGTAGCCAAGACAATAATTCCGAAGCAACCGCTTCCTTATGGCAAGCGTATACCAGTGACTTGAGTCAAGTGATTCAAGACGAAGACAATGTCTATAGCCAAGAATTTGTGGTCAAGGCCTTGCCTGAAGCGAACACACTGTTACAATATATTCCTCTTTCCTTCACCACGACGGAAGCAGGCGATCAAGAGCAGTTGCGTCAAATGCTGAGCTATTGGCATGATCAAGAAGACCTTTTAAGTAATCGTTTAGAACGTGAACAAAAAGCCTTAAGTGTTGCCAATATTACCATTGCCAATGCTGAAGCGGCTTCTCCTCGTGTGAATCCTGCCGACCTTTTAAAATAAATAACGAATACGATCTATAGTCTACAAACAGGGTGCTTCTTTGGAAGTACCCTGTTTTGCTTTAGAGCAAAGTCGTCGCAAGTTCCCCTAGCATGGTGGCCAAGACCTCTTCAGGGCGGTCTGCCTCATAAATAGGACGGCCAACCACCAGATGCGTCGCCCCTTCTTGTGAAGCGTTTAAAGGGGTTAAGACACGGGCTTGATCGTCCGCGTGGCCATAGGCGAGAGGACGAATCCCTGGGGTGACTTTTAAGAAGTCTGGCCCAAGCGCTTTACGTAAACGGGCCGCTTCTTCCGCGGAACAGACCACGCCTTGAAGTCCCGCGTCTTTCGCTTGGCGTGCCAAATGTTGAACCATTTCTGACAAAGTCAAGCGGCTTTGTAAGTCCTGTAAAAAATCCTTGGGGTGATGACTGGTTAAAATGGTGACGCCAATAAGATTCACCGCAGGAATCCCCAAGCTGTCCGCACTTTTTTGGGCCTGCTCTGCTGCCCGTTGCATCATTTCAAAGCCACCAAGGGTATGGACGTTTAAGAATCTGGCTCCTCCTCGAATCAAAACATCGACGGTGCGAACGACGGTTTGGGGAATATCATGCAATTTTAAATCGACAAACACGTTTAAACCTTGCGATTCTAACAATTCAATCAGCTCAATCCCTGCTTCGTAAAAAAGAGACATGCCCACTTTCACATGAGTCAGACCCGCGGGTTTTAGACGCTCCACCAGTGCGAGTGCTTCGCGTTTGCCTCGAACGTCTAAGGCGACAATAATAGGGGGAATCGTAGAGGCTACTTCGCTTTGTGACGGCTTAGACATTTGCTGAATGCTCCCTACCTATGAATGAGACCGATGTAGATGCTCATTCTCGTGTAAACAAGTTATTTCTTTACTTTACCATAAGCATGAAATAATATATAATCAGCTCTTAAAGAACCGTAGTCTTGGAATTTGTGAGGACGATACGTCCTTATACTTTAATTTAGAGGACATTTTCTATGATGACTTCTCGTCCCCAGCCCGAACTTTCCAGCTCCCCTATTCATACGCCTCTGAAAAACACCACGTTTCAAGCCATTCGCCATACGCGTTGGTATGATGAATATGCCAATCTCAAAATGGCCTTACATTTGTTATATCTTTGTCCCAAAGGGATGCAGCAAGTCTTGACCGCTCGATTTTTAAAAGCGCTCTGTAAACGCTTAGACTTGTCTCTGATTCAAGCACAAGAAGCCTTTAAGCATGTGCCCGCTTGTGAACGTCGCCAAAATCGTTGGTACGACGAATTGCCACATCTTAGGGTGGCCTTGGCCTTACTTAAACCATTACCCGTGAGCCAAATTAAGTTTATTGCAAAGCAGTGGCATCAAATGTTTGGGGATTTGCTCTTGGAAGAAGAAAATCTTACCCCCTTAGCAACCCCACAACCGATGACCGATAAAGGATAACGCATGTCAACGACGAACCCCTATCAATTAGCCGTCTTTATTTCGGGTACAGGATCGAATATGCAAGCGATCCATCGTGCTATTTTGGATGGGGTCCTTACTCATGCGGACTTGGCACTGGTGTTTAGTCAAAAGCCTCAAGCCCAAGGCTTAGAATACGCACGTGAGCATCATATTCCCACTTTATGTTTGGCCCCCCATGATTTTGATTCTCCCGAAGCCTTTGACCACGCCTTATTCAGTGAGCTACAGGCACGACAGATTGATTATATTGCCTTGGCGGGCTATTTAAAAATTTTAACCCCCATTTTAACCACTCCCTATGCGGGTAAAATCACGAATATCCATCCCAGTTTACTCCCTGCCTATGGGGGGACTCATATGTTTGGGAATCGGGTTCATGCGAGTGTTTTGGCCAATGCAGAAAAATATACGGGTTGTACCGTCCACATGGTCACGGATGAAGTGGATTCAGGTCCCATATTAGGACAGAGTCGAGTTGAAGTCTTACCAGACGACACGGTTGAAAGCTTGGCGCGGAGAGTCTTACGGGAAGAGCATGCGCTTTACCCCCTTGTTTTGGAACGCTTTATGCTAGGGCAATTAGAGGCCGTGGCCAGCTAATTCATTCAAAGCATTTTAAAAAAACAGACGACTCTAAAGCGTGTCTAGGCTTGTCCTGCTAAAAAGACGCTCTGTGTGGACACGCCCTTATTTTTCAGGCTTTTTAAATTCAAATGGCGATTGATTAGAAGACTATTGATCCTCTATCTAGAGGGGCGCGCAAAGCTTTGGGGAAAAGGAGCCGAAACAAAAATATAAGTTTAGCAAAACAAAATTTTTTCTTCTCTCTCTCTCTCTCTCTCTTTCCCGATAGAAAGGTGGTGTTTATTCCTCAAAGAATAAACACCTTTTATTTTTTTAAATCAGGCGATTTAAGCCGCCCACACACACATTTACTTCTATTTAGTTGTATTTCACATTATCACACACAATCGCTTCATACATTGAAGCAAAAATCTTCTGACCTAAGAGAACTTAACCGTCGAGAGGAGGGTAGGGATAAAAAATACCCCTACCGCTTTATTCCCAATCTAACCGATAGGAATAGCCGTTTGTCCTGCATCATTGGCTTGGGAGCCCATCAGTAATTGTGCCAGTAAAAGGATTAAGCCTGTTACTAGTCCGTTTTGTGCTGGGGCGGCTGCTTCTGGGGTATTGTTTTTCTTTAAGCCGCCGGGTCTTAAGTTTTCCCCTGTCGTTCCTTGAGGCGCCAAGCTAATACCACCTAAGCTAGTCGTTGTAGAGGCTCCCACGGGGGCAGTGGTCGGTGCATTTCCATTAATGGCAATCATATTTCATCGTCCTTCCTTGTTGAGATCTTTCTTAAGATCTTCTTATTCATTACACTCACCCAAATGGCTTTTTTCAAAGCCTTTTGACGACACAAACTGGGGAATCCCCCTATGATTCGGTGTCCTCGTGACACCGTGTTGCTTGCTTATGTTCGTCAAATCTGTCGACAGGTTTGGCTGGCGCCGCCTGTTTAAATTGATTTTTAAGCCGTTCATCCCATGAGGATGATCATCTTTTGATTTAAAAAAGCGAAACTTCATCCTGAAATAAAGGCTTTTTAATACTCCTTAGTTTTAAATACACACACGTCTTACTGTAATAAAGTACGGTGGTCGAGGGGGATTGCCTTTTTGTTATATTTTGTTACAAATGAAGTGTTTTGAGCCTGACGAAAAAACGAAAAAACCAAATAGGACGCGTGATTAACGCCTTTTCAATAGGGAGAAACACACATAAACCTAACCTTAAGGTGAAAGTTCCCTGCGTTGAAAACTTGATCTTTAGATGCTCCTACTGCTTTTAGAAAAAAGTCATAGTAAGCATATACACAAAACTTACACACAACGACGAGAGATAACGAGAGAAAAAGCCATTCAACTGGACTCCCAGAAAGGGAGGTGGGGGTTTCTGATTGCTGTTCAGGCTCCCACTTAAACGACAAACCCTAGCTCCCCTGATTGTGACGTTGACTCAAGCAATCCCCCTGTTTTTTATTTTTATTCCATGGGTGATTCCTATTTATAGGTTTTAATAGCCCAATCAAGTCAAAAGAGACCCCTTTACCATGATGCATTTTTCTACGTCTCAACGGATCGCGAAAGCGTCTCATCTGAAAAATGAGGGAGCCACGACGACGTCCTTACGGGTGTTTCGACGTTGGGGGAGCAAAGGGCGCCGTCAGCAAATTAATTCAACGCAAAGTACAATAACGCTTTCCCCTCACTTGCTTGAAGAAACGACACAACGCTTTTATCAGGGGCAGCACCATGTCTTGCAAGGACAATGGGACGAAGCGATTCATCTGTTGAGTCTTTTGGTGGCAGACAACCCTCATTTTCTCCTCGCGTGGGAGGCTTTGGCTCAGGCCTATAGCGCCTCTGGTTTTTATCAGCAGGCTTATGATGCTTTTCGCCAGACACTTCGCTTGGATCCTTTTTCGATAGAACGTCTTAAAAAAATAATCCCTTTGGCGGAACGCTTAGGCCTGTGGGGCGAAGCGATCACCTATTATCAACGTTATTTGGCTTTTTATCCACAGGACTGTACCTATTTATTTGGGTGTGCTCTCGCTTTAGAACATCAGTCGCAGTATGAAGAGGCCATTCGCTGTTATGATCGAATTTTATTGAAAGAGTCTCAATCGTTACAGGCCTTAAATAACCGAGCAGGCTGTTATTTAAATTTAAATGAATGGGAACAAGCCATTGCAGGGTTTCGGCATGTGTTGAAACGCTTTCCTCGTTTTTCAAGAGCGATTTTAGGTCTAGGCATTGCCCAAGATATGTCGGGACATTTGGCTCATGCCATCTTGGAGTATCGCCGCTACTTGCACTTAGAACCGCATAGTAGGCATGCCCCCGCCATTGGCCAACGCCTAGCAGAACTCGATACGCAACGTCTCTTGTAAGCGTTTCGTTTTTAAATTGTTACATTAGAAATAAACTAGCACAAAAGTTTCCTCTTTTAGCCTTTATGCACTTGGATGTAGAACAAAACCAGCAACTCAAATCAAAGACGACCGACATCAAATTCAGAGTAAATAGTTGCTAATACAGGACGAAGAGGAACAACCAACATGGGACTAGCCGCCACAAGCGCCCGTAAATATATGTTAATGGCGCAAAAAATGAATATTGAGTTTGATTTACAGCAAATTGCTCAATCACGTATGCGTATTTTAGGCATTTTAGATCGCGTTTATAGTGCGACTCGTAACTTGGACCCCAGTAGTGCAATCGTACAACAGCAAGAACAATTTATGAATCGTATGCAGATTCAGGACAAACGCATTGCATTGATGCAGACCAGAATGCAACAACAACGAGATTCCATTAAAGCGGAAATGTCTTCTTTAGATGAACTCATTAAAGAAGGTATTAAGCAGACCTTCAGCTATATTGGTGGTGGAGTGGCCTAAATAAATAGAAGATTTCAATAAAACAACTCTATTTTATTGGGGTCATTCCTCTTCCTTTCTATGGCTTGATTTAAAAGTGTTTATTTTCAACACGACACTTGCTTCCACTGAAGCGGGTTCTATTTGCATTCAACCGTTGCCTTTTATAACATTTTGTTAAGGACTGGACAAGGCACGCACAAAACTCATATAAGATTGTTTTTATGCAAATAGACAATCTATTTTTCGTTTCTTAATTTAATTCCCTTTTTAACCCTTACCCATTCGATTTGACGGACCTTCCCTAAATAAACCCCTCCCTATTAAGCCTTTTTCATTGACCGAGGGATGAATCGTCGTCCTGCTTTACAGGATGCGTTCATGACGCTTATTTTGATTTTCCTCTTTTTTGAAACCTATGCCAGTTGACCCTTCTTCAATTTTTATTAAAGGATGCCCCTTTTATGTATGTAACGTCTGCGGTACGTTCTAATTATTTATTGGAACGTGAAATTTCGCTTCAATTTCAGCTCCAAGAATTGGCTTCTGCTCAAACACGTATTCAATCAACCTTAGACAAAGTCTATAACGTGGGGAACTTAGATCCCAACAACCCCAATTTAATTGCGTCTCACGACCGTTTGGTCAGTCAACTTTTTGAATGGCAAAAACGTGTCAATTCGACTCAAATGCGACTTAGTATGGAATACCAAATGGTGCAAGCCGAACGTCCCAAGCAAGACGAATTATTTAAAAAAAACATTAAAACCTTTTACGACATGCTGGCGTAAGTCGGCGGTTCACCCACGATAAAACGTTGAACTATTGGAAATCTTAATAAAAAAGCGGCTTTTTCTTAATGATTTGTTAAGAATTGTAAGGAAAAAGCAAAAACACTTGAAAAGGAACCTTTATTTATGTACTAATAGTAGTATGATACCTGCTCTGCTTGATTCATAACACAAGTCTGCCTACGGTACTTTACTTTCTGTTACACACTCGTTTCGTTTATCTCATACACCTTGCACCGCTGGACTTCCAGTATTTCACTCTCTTTCGTGTAATCAGGTGTTTATTATAAAATAAAATGAGTTTCGTTTTTAGCAAGTTATCCCACAATGCAGTCTCTTTTCATCTTTTTGTTTCAGCACGTCGATGCTCTCTCTTTCATGGTCCTTCTGAACTATTTAATTCTAAACACATATGTCTAAACGAAAGATGTTAATGGGTTCTGTATACGAAGAAAAAGGAATTTCTGAGTATGATGATGTCTCGTTTCCCACTCCGTTCCTCAAAACAATCCACTGAAAAAGGAACTGGTCGGCAGGTACGTCACGGTTTAAGTGCGAGTATTGAACCGACCAAAGTTAAGAGTCGCGATATTAAAGATTACATGGAACTGGTTGAAACGGTGGCGCGTGTTGAACATAGTCGCCTGCCTAATCATTTAATGGATCTTGGTGAAATTGTAAATATTGGTGCGTTGACGATTCACTTATTGTTTGAAAAATATCCTGAACGGGATTTTAATGTCACGTATTTGTCCACCGCAATGAAGTGGGCGGTTCGTAACGAGTTACGGTATCGCTACAAATGGTACAGCTTAAGAAATGCGGAGGCGGACGCTTCTGACCTTGGAGAATTTTTTGCACCATTAGACGAAGACGTATTGGTCCCTGAAAAAAATGCGGTACGGGAGTCCTTATACGCGAGCATTTTAAGCGTGGATGGTTTAATGGAAGCTGACAATCCCCAAGAATTGCGGGATGACGGTCAAACGCCTGACGAGAAAACCGAGTCGAACGAACTGGCGAAATTGGTCCGTCAATGTATGGAAACCCTCCCTGAAAGAGACCGTAAACTGTTGGAAGCCCGTTACTTTAAAAACAAGCGTATGCGTGAAATTGGTGACGAATTTGGAATTTCCGCCAGCCGAGCGAGCCGTGTTGTACAGTCCGCACTTACACGGATGAAAGAAGAAATGGACGGTGCCGACTTCTTGGTGGAATACAAGTAAGCAAGATTTTTACAGATTTTAGTCAGCGGGGGAGCTTTATCTCTCCCGCTGATTTTGTTTTTAGGCTATCTTTTTATTGGGGAAGTAGGTTCTGACAAGCGTTTCAATCCCTCTAAATCCGTAATCAGCATATATCCCCCACGCTTATAGTGTATGCATTTAAATTGTCGCCGTAAACGACTGAGTGTGCGCACACTTTCTTCATAACTAATGCCCAGCATACTGGCTAAGTAGTGATGCGGTAATAAGGTGTGAAGCATCCAACCTTGATCTGTTTGATGCGCCCCAGTTTTATGAAAATGATACAGCAGTAATTTGGCCAAGCGGGCTTCTGTTTTTTTCAGCACTTGATTATGCGTTTCGTAACGTAGCCATAACAGTTGCCCTAACTGTAAACTAAAATCGAGGCCTAAAGAAGGGGCCTCATTCACCATTTGGCGTAGATCTTCTTCATACAGACTAAGCACACGCGTATGCGCTTGAACTCTCGCCGTGAAGGGGTAAGCTGCATGGGTTAAGGCATTGGTGAGCCCAAAAAAATC
Organism: Vampirovibrio sp.; assembly: GCA_050916035.1. GTDB lineage: Bacteria > Cyanobacteriota > Vampirovibrionia > Vampirovibrionales > JAJTHC01 > JAJTHC01. The sequence goes on from CP050876.1 coordinate 1,206,397, forward strand.
GCCTTCACTGAGCAAGCGAAAGACCACGCCTTCGCCTTCTGTACTATGTTTCAGTAAAGTCCCCGCCCCTTCTAGAATAAAATAGAGTTTGCTTTTTTGAGGGTCAGGAAAATCCCCTTCATAGAATAAGACGCTTTCTTGCGTAAAATTACTCTCATAAAAAAAAGGCCACCAACGCAACAAAGTTTCACGGGAATGTGCACGAAAAATCGGCAAACGCTTTAAACTTTCAACCGCCATGTCTGGTGTGGATTCTTGTAAGAGAGGACCCCGACTTGGAAATGACGAAAACGGCATAGCGCCTCCTTTCAAAATGGAGTGTCTTTAGTATAAAGGCGAAGTCGATTTTTGACAAATAAGAACATGAATAAAAAAAGGGGTAAAATTAGGTTCTGTTGAGATTTAATTTTAGCCAATGTAAGGCGGCTGCAAAATGCAAGAAGGCTGTAAAACTCCTTTTTGTTTTGTCGAAGCGAGAAAAAATCCGTCGGCAATGCGTCATCAATCCAAATAAGCATTCGATTTTGTGACGCTCTTTATACAATTCTTTATCATAAAACCTTGTTTCTACACGGTTTTGACGAAGAGGGATATGAGGTTCAATTTCCTGATTCCGCGCAAACTCACGACTAGCATCGTCCACCAGTAAGGCGTTCGCCTGAAGCCCCGAAATTAAAGCAATGGCTTGAGTCGCGTCGTGAACCTGACCACCACTGACAATAAAGTCTAACGGATTGCCCAGCGCATCGCATACGGCATGTATTTTAGAAGAAAAGCCCCCACAGGAGCGCCCTAAGCCTTCAGCGCCTTGTTCGTTTTTTGGGACTGGCACAGGCGTGCGCCCTTAATATCGTAGAATCCACCATGACATACTCCATATCGGGATCTTCTTGAAAATAATACAGTATTTTGTACCCAATTCCTTTTTTCGCCCAGTCTGCAAAACGGCGATATACCGTATTCCACGACCCATAGTGCGACGGCAGACGGCTTTATTTTTGACATGAATTTCTTGAAACCCGCATAAATACTCATAAATGCATGCCCATTGATATTGACTAAGGCTCAACGAATAAGACCTATAAACCCTCCTTTTAAAGCAGTGTATCCTGCCTCTTAGCAAATCTCAACAGAATACAGTTGTTGATTTTATCAACACCCCAATGAATTAAAGCCTATACAATAATATTAATTTCCAAGATTAAACCCCCTCTTTATTAAAGGAGGGGGTTTAATAGAAGGCTACTCAACGTAGAGGCTGAAGCCTAGTAGCGATTACGATCTCCGCGATCACGACCACCGCCGCCTCCGCCGCCACGGAAACCACCACGACCACCACGGTCAGGGCGTTCTTCCCGTTCAGGGCGCTCACTCAATGTTTCTGGTATCACGAAAGGCGCTAAGCCAAATGATGCACGTTCTTCATCGGTGACGTCTTTCATGGAAAGATTAATACGTCCACGCTCATCAATAGCCACCACACGCACGACGACGTCTTCTCCCACATTGACGGCATCTTCAATAATACCGACTCGGCAAGGGAATTGAGAAATATGGATCATGCCATCTTTCCCAGGCGCCAATTGAACAAAGGCCCCAATGGGGATAATACTTTGAACCATTCCTTTAATCAGCATGCCTGCTTCAAATTTACGGGTCAAATCTTCAATCTTCTTACGAGCCGCGGCCATGGCCACACCGTCATTCGTGGCGATATGAACCAAACCATCATCGCCAATGTCAATGGTGGCACCCGTTTCTTCAATGATAGAGCGAATCATTTTACCACCAGGACCGATCACCGTACCAATTTGGTCTTGATCAATTTTAATGGTTTCGATTCGAGGGGCATAGGTCGACAATTCTGGACGAGGCTTCGGCAAGGCTTCAGCCATTTTACTTAAGATGTGTAAACGTCCACGACGCGCTTGTTCTAAGGCTTGACGCATCAAGTCAATAGAAATGCCTTGGATTTTAATATCCATTTGTAAGGCGGTCACCCCTTCGGTGTTACCCGTGACTTTAAAGTCCATATCACCCAAGAAATCTTCTAAGCCTTGAATGTCGGACAAAATCACCGATTGATCGCCTTCTTTAATCAAGCCCATGGCAATACCACCGACGACTTTTTCAATCGGCACACCCGCGTCCATGAGCGCAAGGGTCGCGCCACAGGTGGAGCCCATCGACGTTGAACCGTTAGACGCAACGACTTCGCTGACGACTCTTAACGTGTAAGGAAATTGTGCTTGTGTGGGCAAAGAAGCGGCTACCGCACGTTCTGCCAAGCAACCATGACCAATTTCACGACGGCCTGCGCCACGGTTAGGACGAACTTCACCCACACTGTAAGCGGGGAAATTATAGTGGTGCATCCAACGTTTTTCGGTATCTGGCTCAACGCCATCTAAACGTTGTAAATCGCCTGGGGAACCCAAGGTGGCGATGGATAATACTTGTGTCCCACCACGTGTGAACAAGGCGGAGCCATGAACACGAGGCAAAACCCCTACATGACATTTAATGGGGCGAATTTCTTCAGCGTTACGACCATCCGCACGAACCCCTTCATTCACGACCATGGCACGCATCACTTTTTTCTCAAGTGACTTAAACGCTTCACTGAAAACAGGCACGTCTTGCGCTGCGATTAAGACATTCAATTCGTGGGTATCTCCCAACGCTTCAACCGCTTTTTTGGCCGCTTCTTTAATCGTGGCGACCAACTCTTTGCGCGCATCACGATCGTCGTGATGATAGGCGGCATTGACTTGATCATAAAAATGGGCTTTTAAGTAATCAAAAATCGGAGTGTTGTCGAATTTAGGGGTAAAGGATTTCACCACAGGCACGCCACACAAGTGAGCGAAGGCTTCTTGTGCCGCCACTTGATTTTTAATCTCCGCATGGGCAAATTCCAAAGCGACAATCAAATCATCTTCGCTTACAAAATCAGCACCCGCTTCAACCATCATAATAGAATCTTTGGTTCCTGCTACGACTAAGTCTAAAGGGCTTAATTCCATTTGTTTATAGGTGGGATTCGCCACCAACTGGCCGTCAATCTTGGCGACACGAACCGCACCAATAGGACCTTGGAAAGGCGCATTTTTACACAAGGTTAATGCAAAAGAAGCCGCCAAAACTGCCAAGGCATCCATGGGGTTTTCATGATCGCTAGTCAAACCATTGACAACAATTTGAACGTCATTACGAAAACCATCAGGAAATAAAGGACGAATAGGACGATCAATTAAACGAGAGGTCAGAATCGCTTTTTCACTTGGACGCGCTTCACGTTTGTTATAGCCCCCAGGAATACGGCCTACAGAATAAAGCTTTTCTTCGTAATCAATCAATAACGGAAAGAAATCAATCCCTGCGCGAGGCGTTTCCGTAGCGGTGGCATTGGCCATCACGGTGGTTTCGCCACATTGTAGAATAACAGAACCCCCTGAAGCACGAGAAATACGGCCTGTTTCCACAAAAACAGTCTTACCACCAATTTCAAACTGAGCGCGTTTCATATCGGGGTAAAAGGCATCCAAAACGGGGGAACTAATTCCAAATTCACCCGATTGTTGGGGGTGAGTCAAGGTTTCTTGAGACATCATCATAAAAATAAGATCTTCTTTCTTTACATCAGGGCTTACGTCGTAAACCTATTTTATTCATTACATCGCTTTTACACGTCTAGATTTAGTATACCCCAAATATTTTTTTTCGTAAAATACTAGCGACGACATTGAGGTGAAATGATTATTCAAGAGACGAAGCCTTTAAGCCTTTAAGCCTCTAAGCCATTGGTCACTGAGCGTGACAATCCCTTCGCTTGATTCGACTCATGTGTACTGAGTCCCATCGCCAAAAAGAGGCCTGCCAACGCCAAGACAAACGCCAGTTCTAACCCTTGCGTATAGGTGTGATGATGCCCCATATATCCCATCAGTAACATTCCTAGTCCCTGCCCTGAATCGGCAAGCATGGTATAAGTCGCCATGGCGGATCCTCGTTCTTCCACACCCGTTCGATCTGCGACCATGGCCACGATAGAAGGTTGCACCACGCCCGAACCCAAACCGTATAAAACCGCCGACACCAAAAAGATAAGCGTCGAATGTGCGTAGAGCATTCCCACTAAACTAAGCACCACCACCGCCATACCAGGAATGACCATATACAAACGACCATATTTGTCACTGGCTTCGCCCCCTAAAAAACGACTCGCGATCAGCGCCAAGGCATAAAAAAGGTGAAAACTCTCCACATGGTGAATCCCTTTACTGGCGACAATCAAGGGGACAAAGGGGATTAAAGCGCCAAAGACAAAGCTATTGCTTGCAATCAATAAGCCTGGGGTCACGCCTTTTTCATTAAAAAGTCTTCCTTTGGCGGGAATACGTAAAAGGACCAAGGCTTCTTCGGGATCTTCACTGCTGACGAGCGTGTCCCATGACGGGCGTTTAGAAAGCATCTTCATTTGCAGCACCACCACAAAAGACAAAAGCAACAAGAGGAGAGAAATCCACATACTCGCCACACATAAGCCTCGTGCGGCCATGACCCATCCAATAAAAGGGGCATAGGCCATGGCAAGCTTAATCGCATTAGAAAATAAGGCGATGCCTCTGGCACGAAAGGCTTGTGGTACCGCTTCCGTCAAATAACTATAAGACACGCTATTAAAAAAAGAAAAACCCACGCCTTGTAAGCCTCGTGCAACCCACAAGACCCAAAGGGTATGAGGCGAAAACAGCATGGCCAAGGTCCCTAATCCAAACAATCCCAGACCCAAAACAAACAACGTTTTAGGATTCCATTCTTCATACAGCTTACCCACCCACGGCCTGACCAGTACCGAAACCAATAAAAACAAAGCCAGTAAACGCCCCGCGTCATCCGCAGGGACATGTAAGCCATCTAAATGAATCGGTAGCATGGTCGTAAAAATATGAGCGGACGCATAAAATAAGGTGGTCGCCAAACAAAGCAACCAAAAAACAGTGGGTAATTGACGCATGGAACCTAAAAAAGATTTTTTATTCACAAAAATGCCAATCCACACCATTTAATATAACGAAAACAAAGGAAGGATCGTCCAAGGGGAAGCAAAAAGCTGTCATTAATGAGAATCATTCTCATTAATGACAGCATAACACCGACTAACGTGCGACGTCAAGGATTTATAAAGCATGACGTATAGTGTAGACTATTTTACGAGGGTGAAATCCCCGTACTCATCAAAACAGCTTCCTTGTGTTCCCTGAGTATAGACTCATCACTTCAGTGAGTATAAACTTAGGGAAGTATACAAGAAAGCTTGTTTTTTTAAGATCAAGAAATTAACGAGGGAACATCCCCGCACCGTAGGGAGAAGGCCGATTTGCCATCATCATGTTCTTCCCACCATAAGGATTCCTACTTTGTCCGTAGGCTTGGCCATAAGGCATCGCAGGGACAGAAGCGCCATAAGCGGGAGGCATTCCACCCCCATAAGGAGCGTTCATCGGTGGAGCGGGGGGTAAGGTGTTGAATTGATTCATTGAAGAGGCGTTATAATTCATCGGCATATTGGCCATGGTATTGCCTGAATGATTGAACTGGTTGTAGTTCATATTCATTTGTGGACGTTGATTATTATAGGCTTGATTGTTATACACCTGATTATTATTGGTGGGATATTGATAAGACTGATTATTATAGACTTGGTTATTGTACGTATTATAAATACTGTAATGATTGACCACATTCATCACGGGAGGAGGAGGGTAGGCAGGGGGATAGGCCGAAGGAGCCGCGCCATAAGGATTTTGACCATAGGAGCTGGCCTGCGGATAAGAAGACATCTGTCCGTAGCCTTGGTTGATTCCAAATCCAGCGTTATTGTAAGGGTCTGCTCCATAAGACATCTGCGCGTTCTGAGCGTAGGGCGCTTGCGGATAAGGAGCCTGAGCGTAAGGGGAAGGATATCCCCCTGTGGAAGGATAAGGGGTATTGTTATTATAGCCTTGAGCATAAGGATCCGTGGGAGCAGCGCCATAAGGCGCTTGCGGATAAGGAGCCTGAGCATAAGGAGAAGGATAGCCCCCTGTGGGAGGATACGTTGGACTCGGTGGATAAGCACTGCCTGGGTATTGTGGCATAGGCTGTGTGGGGTACCCCCCACCTTGTGGAGGATAACTAGGATACGCGGGGTACGACGGTGGATAACTTGGTGGATAAGTGGGAGGGTAAGCAGGTGGGTAGCTCGCTTGAGGCGGATAGGCAGGGGTTTGCCCTGCATACGGTGCTGGATAAGAAGGATAGCTTGGGTAAGCGGGATAAGCAGCAGAAGCCTGTGCGTAAGGATCCCACGCCTTCGGGCTCATGGCCATGGGTTGTAATTGACTCAAGGCGGTTAAATTTTTGAGAACGTCTTCGCTTAAATCAGGTACCGTCCCGACATCAGCTTTGGCAATGTAGTCTTTTCCTTGGGCCAATTGTGCTAAATCTTTCCAGCTAATGGTGCTGTTGTCGCCATCCACCGCGGAAAGGGCTTTGGAAAAAGGGAAATCAGTGGCAATTTTACTAAAAAATTGAGCCAAGGGACGTTCTTTATTTTGTATGGCTTGTAAGGCTAAATTGGCGGCATGGGCGGGGCCTGTAATGCCTTCGGGGCCAACATAACGTTTCAAAGTTTCAGGACTAACAGGGTTCTGTGCAGGTAAAGCATTCATCATGGTGGGAATTTCTCTATTAATTATTAGGTTTTGAACAGACGGGAAGAAGAGGAAAGGAAAAATTACGAGGTGGTGTTAAGGATTTAAAATCGGCATTCTGAATTTAAAATGCACGCCAAAGGGGGACATAAAAAGGGTGTGCTGGTGTGCATGAAGGATTCTGACGGGTTCAATAGGGTGTGGGTGTGTGTGAAGGAGTGTGAGGTGTGTAAAAGTGTGTAAGGTCTTCGTGCTTTAATAAAGGTAAGATTCCCTTAAGAATTGCCCCATGTTACGAACTTGTAACATGGGGTGTTCCGTTGTGTAGAATAAGGCCTATTGCTTTAAGGTGTTTCATCCCTTTTCGAATTTTTATTTTTCAAATGCGCCTTTTAAAGGCGTGTCAAAAACAATTGGACTCAAAGTACCCCTCAAAATAGCTCCCCCTATCAGAGGGTTTCCGTTTGTAATAAAATATAGCTAAATTCATAAATAATGAAACACTTTATGAAGGGACTGGGCAATGTGAAAATCTCCCTTGGTTATTTTTCGGATCTTCTTCTTCAAATTTGCCCAAAATTGCTCAATAGGGTTCAAATCAGGGCTGTACGGCGGTAAAAAACACTAAATTCACTCCTACACCCGTGAAAAGATCCGTAATCCTAGGACTCTTGTGAAAACTCGCATTGTCCCAAATGACCGTCATGCCTGATTTTAAACTTGGAAGCAGTACCTCTTTCACCCAAGTCCACACCAATTCCGTATTGCAATAGCCCTCAAAATACATCGGGGCCAAGGGTCTAGGGTGTTTAATTCCTGCTTAAAAAGGGTGCGTTCTTTTTAATTTCTTTCTTGGTAGCGCGTGGTTTTTTTACGCGTGATTTCCAAATCTCGACAGCCTCGCCAAACGGTTGAATAGCTGGTGTTGAAGCATTCTGCCATCTCTGCTAAATATAAATCAGGTTCTGCGTCAATCAGATTTTGTAAATCGATGAGGTGAATCGAACGCCTCGCTTTAGGACCAGGTTTCTTTGCTTTTAGGGACGGAGCATTCAACCATCTGTATAAAGTAGGTCGGCTCACTTTATACAATCGGGATGCGTTACTTTTAGATCCCCCTTCCTTCACATACTCGACCACACATTTTATCAAATCTTCACTGTAACTCACGACAATCTCTCTCTACACACAATGAGACATCTCTAGTGTAACACTATTTGTGAATTTGGATATAAAAAAGCAACGGAAGAACTTAGTACTGAACCCGTTAAAACGCGGTCATTTTAGGAGGAAAGCAAGGCGGAAGCTCTTCCCACCTGCAATTGGTTCCCAAAACAAAGAAAAAAACCCCCTGATTTTAACACAAACTTACCGTGTTAGTTCTATTATTGTCGGGGACTAAACCATCGCGTTGGGAAAATAAAGCCCTGCGCTATTCCTTTAAGTTTCAACGTAGAAAAGGGGAAGCACACTCACGTGGCCTCCCCTCATGCAAAGTCACGAGCGACTAGTTTTTGTCACGTTGAACGTTTTTAGATTCGCTGAGCCAGCTCATCATGCCACGCAACTTACGACCGGTCACTTCAATCGGGTGATTAGAATCCGCTTCCACCAAGGCTTTGAGTTGAGGCATACCCGCGCGGACATCCGCGGTAAACTCTCGGGCGAAGGTGCCGTCTTGAATTTCTTTTAAAATCACTTTCATGCGAGCTTTCGTGTCGGCATCCACCACACGAGGCCCACGCGTCACATCCCCATAACGAGCGGTATCGCTAATGGAATAGCGCATATCGTCGAGGCCGCCTTCGTACATCAAGTCCACAATGAGTTTTAATTCATGCAAACATTCAAAGTACGCCATTTCAGGGGGATACCCTGCTTCAGTGAGCACTTCAAAGCCCGCTTTCACCAAGGCCGCGGCGCCACCACAAAGCACGGCTTGCTCGCCAAAAAGATCTGTTTCGGTTTCATCTTTAAAGGTGGTTTCAATCACACCCCCACGACCACCGCCCACACAGGCCGCATAGCCTAGGGCAATTTCTTTGGTTTCGCCACTGGCGTCTTGCTGAATCGCCATTAAACAAGGCACACCACGACCGCGTTCATATTCTGAACGCACCAAGTGACCAGGCCCTTTAGGTGCGACTAAAAAGACGTCAACATCCGCAGGAGGGGTAATATAGCCAAAGTGAATGGCAAAGCCGTGGCTAAACATCAAGGCTTGGCCTTTACGGAGCTTGCCTTCAAAGTACTGTTGGTAAACGTCGGCTTGCACGACATCAGGACATAAAAAGAGGATAATATCCGCCCATTGAGCCGCTTCTTCAAAGGTGATACTTTCCATGCCGTTGGCTTTTACTTTTTCAGCCGTTTTAGACCCCGCACGCAAAACGATTTTCACCTTGGCGCCCGCGTCCTTAAGGTTCATGGATTGTCCAAAACCTTGACTGCCAAAACCAATGACGGCAATGTTTTTAGACAACAACTTACTGCGATCAATGTCTTGGTCATAATACACTTTTAGGGCTTGGGGGGATTCAACCGTCATCATAAAAAAACTCCTTTATTTTTTAGACAAGAACAACCGTAGAACGATTCATTTATTATTTTACTCTAAAAATCAGATTTTCATCCGTTTTGGTGACGTTGATTTTCATTACCGCTTAGGCGCGAAGCCCCCACGAAAGCCCCCCTAATTTGTTACATAACGTTACAGCTTTAAGGTTCCAAGCCAAACGCCTTTATGGTTTTATATGGGTATACAGGATATCGGCAGGCGTTCGCGCTGTGGCCTACCGTGCAAGCCTTTTTCTCTAAAAATATAAGGATCTTTTCTTCTATGACAATTATTACCCCTCCCCCCTCAGATGGCATTCCTTCAACGCCCCCTCCTAAATTGAAGCCCCGCCCTATACATCCTACTGAAACACCTCTTCCTGAACCGATGTCTGAGTCTGTCCCCTTACCCTTAGAGATTTCGACCCCCACCCCGCTTAATCAGCCTGAGAATGATGTTTTTCAGCCATCAACACAAGTGGCAGACGTCGCAGACGCCGTAAAACCCTCAGAAACTCTTGGCTCAGTGGAAGCGCCTTTTAGAAGCCTTGAAATTGAAGATGTTCCAGACAAACCACTTACAGCTGAAGCGAAGGTGTGGATGGAGACTTTATTGCCAGAAAAATTAGAAGGCTTAACAGAAAAACAAAGCGAATTATTTCTTGAAAGATTTGAAAACTATTCCTTCGCTTTGGCGCCATATTTGGATAAGAATAATCAGATTACCCATCTAGAGGAATTTAAAACGGCTTATGAAGGTCTTGTCGACCATAGTGTTGCCCAAGTTTTGGCGAAGGAAGATTCTTGGCAAAAGTCCCCTACCTTACCAAAGCCCATAAAAGATCTAAGAAAGGGGATTGAAGAAACTCTAACACAAGGGTTTACAGAAACACAATTGAAATACTTTCAAGGTATAAGTGCTCCGATTTTTGAAATTTTAGACATACACCTTGATTCAATTTATCAATTTCCCTCAGAACCAGTATATAATTATGCCTTAGATTTGATACAACAGTATGGAAAAGAGGCACAAGGCGTTCGTGACTATATTTTAGATCCTAGTCAGATTGATTTTGCTGATAAATGGATTCCACATATTTTTGAGCAACATACTCAAAATTTATCAAAAGAAGAAATATCAGCGTTTGAGTCTAAATTTAACCCATTAGTAAGTAGTTTTTTGGAAGTTCTAAAGACGAACTCAGAAAAGCAGAGTAACAACCCTTTGCCTGATACCATATTAAAATTTATGATGGACTTTGAAGATGGAGTCGCTTAAATCGCTTCTAGTATTAAAAACCCTTTTACTGGGGTGATACGGATTGACGCAGATCAAGCAAACAGAATGGTAAAACGTTTGGATGAGCGAAATCAGCCCACGTCACCAAAAGCCACGCCTTACTATGGCGGCGGCGGCGGCGGGTATTCTCCTAAAAAAGCACCCAAAGTCGATCCCCCCGTGGACGTCCCCAAAGCTCCCGACGTAAAAGTCCCTGAAAATGTTTCAAAGACCGTGAAGGAAGGGGCTAAAACCCTTGAAAAAGAAGGGGGTCCCGTCAAAGTGGTGCTCGCGGTGGGCGCAGGGGCCTTAGCCATAGGCGCAGGGGTGTGGGTCTATCTGCAAAACAAAGCCAGTCAAGTCGTGGCAAGCACCGTGGCTACGGCCGTTCCCAAAAAACAAGACCCCAACGCGCTACCCAGCAGTTTAGCCCCTACGACTCCAGCGCCTTCCAAAATCATCGTGGCATAGGTCTTATCCCCTTTAAAAAAGCCATACGATATTGAATCGTTTAAAGGGGATTAGTTTAGCTTCATGCCCGATTCAATATAGCCGTATTTCCACGCCGTGCCTTCTTTGACCATACAAATATCCACTTCGCCTTGTTGGCCATTGGGGTACTGTAAACGGCATGAAATGGCCGCCTTATCGCCTTGAATCCCGCTCAGCGCGTAGCTTCCAAATTGATAAAGTTCTTGAGTCCCACTGCTAAAATAAAACGTCTTCCAAAAGGTATGAATCAAGGTTTTTTCGTTCATACGAAACATCATATGCACTTCTTTTAAGCCAATGCCAGACGTTTCAACCGCTTCTTTATTGCGCTTGGTCAATAAGTCAAAGGTATACTTTAAAAAATAGTCGCGCGTTTCTTTGGAAAACATGTCAAAGGCTTCGCCAAACTGATTGTTCATAAAGGTATTGAGAAAGCGTTTGAAATCTTCTTCGGGACTCGCCATCATCATAAATTAAGGCTCCTCATCATTCAAATGACAGGCAGAAAGATGCGGGGTATCGGGGGCGCCGACTTGACGAAGCAAGGGTTCATCACTTAAGCAGGGGGCGTAGGCTTGGGGACAACGCGTGTGAAAACGACAGCCAGCAGGGGGATTCATCGGACTGGGGAGTTCCCCTTTCAAGGGGTGTCGCTGCGCTCTCATCGCGCGAGCCAAGGTCGGGTCCGCAATCGGCATCGCACTGAGTAGGGCTTGAGTATACGGGTGTTGAGGGGTCTCAAAAATCGCGGCAGTCGTCCCCACTTCCATCATTTTACCCAAGTACATCACGCCCACTCGGTCACAAAAATGTTGAACCACACTCAGGTTATGCGCAATAAAAATATAGGTAAGCCCCAAGTCTTTTTTGAGACTTTCCATCAAGTTCAAGACTTGGGCTTGGACGGAAACATCTAAGGCGCTGACGGCTTCATCCGCAATAATAAGCTTGGGGCGAAGTGCCAAAGCGCGCGCGATACAAACCCGTTGACGCTGCCCGCCAGAAAGCTCACTAGGGAAGCGGTCGATTAAACTCGCGGGCAAACCGACCATATCCAACAAAGACAAAATCTCTTGACGCAAGGCTTGACCGCTGGCCCGCTTGAAAATTTCTAAGGGTTCACCAATGGCTTGCCCCACTCGCAGACGAGGATTCAAACTGGCATAAGGGTTTTGAAAAATCATTTGCATATGAATACGCTTTTCACGTAAGGCCGTTTCTTTTAAGTTCAGCCAGTTTTCGCCATTGAAAACGATTTCTCCCGCATCGGCCTGTTCTAAACGAATCAAACAGCGCGCCAAAGTCGATTTACCACAACCACTTTCCCCGACAATACCGAAGGTTTCCCCTTCTTTGACGTCAAAGCTGACCTCGTCTAAGGCTTTAACATCGCCCACTTTGGTATTGAAAAATCCTTCTTTCACAGGGAAATATTTCTTCAATCCTGTGACTTGAATTAAAGGAGGGGGAGCAAGCGTAGGGGAGTCTAGTGCTTGCCTCAGTGAATCTGTCGATGTCATAAACCGTTATTTCCTACAAAAAATGGATTCCTCCCCATTATAGCCCACATTTTTGTATATGGGTTATAATAATTGGCACAAATAAATTAAAAAAATTGCTTTAAGCTCTACTTAGTAAGCGTGTTAACCTGAATGAATTTAAACGAATAAGGAGTAAAACGTCTATGTCTATCCCCCGTTCTGAAGTCCACTCACTTTCTACGCCCTCTCCGTACAATCCGTTTATCTTAAGTCTTTTTGCGGTGGTTTTGGCGGCGACGAGTTTAGGATTACAATTTTTCCCTGACCTGCTCCCCCGCTTTAAAGATCAGTCTGACCCCAATCATGCGACGGCTTCTCTGGTGAATACGGAAAATCCAAGGCGTTTAGCGTCTAAAGGGGTTTCTCCCTTTTCTCATCTCACGGCGGATGTGGCTGAAACCTTGGCCCCTAGCGTCGTGAATATTGATGTTCGCATTCGCCAAAAAGAAGCAAACAATGCCACAAGCGAGATGTTTCGCTACTTTTTTGGGAAAGATGCCGCCCCCCCTACCCCACAAGAACAGGCGAGTCAAGGCAGTGGCATTATTTACAATGCGAAAAAAGGATACATCATCACCAATAATCACGTGGTACAAGGGGCCAGCCAAATGATTGTCACCTTGGATGATGGCAAAGCCTACCCTGCCAAACGTGTGGGCAATGACCCCTTGACCGACTTGGCTGTGATTCAAATACAGGCCCCCTCCGCTTCTTTAAAAGCGGCGCCACTAGGGGTGTCGAATCAGCTCCGTACAGGAGATTGGGTCTTGGCGATGGGGTCGCCTCTTGGTTTTGACCATACGGTGACCTTGGGAATTATTTCCGCTTTGGCCCGTAAAGTCCCTGGTTTGAATGAAGAGGTTCCTTTCGTTCAGACGGATGCCGCCATTAACCCTGGCAATTCAGGGGGTCCCTTGGTGAATCTTGCAGGAGAAGTCATTGGTATTAATACCGCCATTGCAGGACAAGGACAAAATATCGGCTTTTCCATTCCTTCGGATACCGTCAAAACGGTGGCGGATCAACTCATTCACACGGGTCACATTAAACGCCCTTATGTGGGCTTAGCCCTAGGGGATTTAAATCCCGAAATTGCCACACAGTTGAATTTATTCCCTGCGACCAAAGGGGTCGTAGTGATTCAGGTGCAAGCGCATTCCCCTGCTGAATCCGCAGGCTTAGAAGAAGGCGATGTGATTCAAAGTATCAATGGCGTCACCACTCATACGGCGAAGGCCTTTCAAAATGAAATTCGCCAGAAGCAAATTGGTACCCGCTTTCAGTTGGATGTGTTACGAGATAAAAAACGAGTCCAGCTCAGCTTGCGCAGTCAGGAAATGCAAGCCCAAGCCTTCCAGCCTTAATCGAGAAAATCTAGGCAATAGGCGTGAATAGAATCAGAAGAAAGACAAGCCTTACGGTAGGAAACTCCACTGGATATTCTTATTTTAGAACGGCTTTTTTAAAAAGCCGTGTACAGGCACAAAATAAATTCACTTATGTTTATCTATAGTAGTACGGTAAAAGGTACTCAAACATTTGTGATTCATTTAGAAAGCTTTTCTCATGACGTCTATCTCTTCCTATTCTGCTTCTCAATCCTACGATACCACTCATCAACAGCGTTCAGGTACGATAAGACTAATTTATAGACCTTACACGGTCTCAAATGCAGGATGGCACAACCAAGCTCCCAAATGGCTTGCCCATGTTTTAGCTTTCGCTCATCGCGTAAAACTAGCTTCCGAAAACCCTCCAACCAAGAAAGGGTCCGCTCAATGGTCCACCGTCCTTTGTAAATGTCAGGCTTGGGCGTCCTCACTTTTGGATTGTTTTTGAACTGTCGCTTGGGAATCACAGGCGTTCATTTTTTGTGCCGTAACTGCCGACGAAGCCGCTCGCCATCATAGCCTTTATCTGCCACAATGTAACTGTTGGTGGGGATTTCTGCCATAATGTGACCGAAGGCGTGTCGGTCATGCCGATTCCCTTTTTCAATATTTTAATGTTAAAGGAATAGCGCATGGTTTTATTCTCCGAACGCAATGGTTTAGTCCCCCAAAAAATCTTACAAGACAAAGACTTTAATCCTACTTCTCGTCGGCTATTGGCTAATGAGATTATTAGATTATTTAATACTTTTAGAGTAGATAATGATGATTCCTTAGGCAAATTTAAATTTTTTCATCATGATTTAGTAGAATATGGAATTAATCATGCTTATTGGAGACATTATGAAGAAGCTAAAAAGCAACTATTTTTCTCTGTGGAGATGCCGGTATTCCCTCGGGGAGCGGGGATAAAATTATCTGCTGAGGTATGTACAAATTTTTTTGAAACCTTAACATGGCGGCAAGTTTTAGATATTTTAGAGATGTTGATTAAAAATAGGAATCCAGATGTATTAAAGGATGACTTTAATACTATATTTATAAAACTTGGTTGGGCGTATAAAGTCACTAAGGACGGTCAAATTATTTCAACAATGGACGACACTTCTTTTGAAAGTCTTGAAGCAACGCTCACCTTAACAGGTAAATGGGAAGGGGTGAAAAATCACTTTTCTAACGCCATTACATTATTTAAGCATCGTCCTGAAGGAAAATATAAAGAAGCTTGTATGGCAAGTGTGGATGCTTTAGACAAACTAGCTAAAGTGATTTTAAATAGAGATAATGCCACACTTGGGGACTGGATTAAAGAATCTAAAAATGAACTTCCTACACAGATTAAAAGCAAAGCGGATGGAATTTATGCGTTAAGAGGAGGGTATATTTCACATGGTAATGGGGCTGAACATGAAATAGAGGCTTCTTTTGCCAAGTGGTATTTGGTGTCGTGTTCCGCCTTGATTAACTGGATGATTGAAAAATACGCCCAGTGTATCTCATAAGGGTCTATAAACACTGGATTGCACTTAAAATGTAACGACTTTTCTTTCTGTCCAATGAACCCTTTGTCATTTCAGTATTCTTAAAGTATACTCTGTACAGTCCTCTTTTTAATTAGGGTATATGACTTTTGCTTATGTCTCATACTTTAGCTCCACCTCCCTTCACCCCCTGTATACCATTTCCTCTTGTACATTTTGAGGTAAGTGGATTTTGCCTGACGGGTGAACCTTTAAATATCAAAAATATTCGCTCTCATGAAGCGTCTCTTGCTGAAGCAGGACTGGTAAATAAAGGGCATGAATGGCAGGTCCTTCACAAGTTTTTGACTTTAGGACAAAGCCGAACCCTTCTTTTATTAGGCGATGAGGGCGTCGGCAAAACTGCTTTATTAAATGCTTTTTTCAAATCCGCCAATACCCTAGGCTCGGATGAATTTTCTCTACATCAAGGGGTTAAAATTCACCTAGGCAAGCTACCTAAAAAGGCGTGGACGCAATGGGAACTTAATCAGTTACTTCAAGAGGCGCTTCATCAATGGGCGACAGAGCTACTGCAGTCTCTACACACGCAAGGTAATAAGACCTTACACTCCACGGGTTTGATCCTTTCAGAGGCGGAATTGAATCAGACCTTGAAAGAAGCCGTTTCCTTAACGCTTCAAGAAGAACGTACGACGCTGTGGGAAATGGTCTTAACACAAGCCCTTGCGCAACGGCAAAATAGTTTAGCACAATGGATGAAAAGTGGGCAGGCCTCCATCACGGTGGCGGGGTCTGTTTTTAATCATCCGTGGGGACTAATTGCCTTTAAAATGAAAGAGGCTTTAGAAGATCCTCATACGCAAGCCTCTATCCCTGAAATTATTGCGCAACTGGGTCGAGACTTAAAGCACTATAGCCCTACGCTTGAAACCCAGAGTCGTTTTAGTATTATTATTGATGAATGGGAGATGTTACTTCATCAAAAAGAAGCGCAACAATGGCAAAATTTACAGTGCTTGTCTCAGATACTCAAAAGCATCAATACGCAAAAAAGAATGCCTTTACAACTCATCTTGGCCACCCGAAGCGAGGCGTTGTCTCAACAACTCGCCTTAGGCACCTATGGTTTATTTTCAGAACAACTGCTACTTTCTGGCTTTACCGCGAAAGAGGTTCCTGCGCTTTTAGCGCTTTACCCTACTGCGTATCCCTTCCCCATGGAATACCTAGACGAATTTTACGCGCGTTCAGGCGCGTCTTCACGAGCGATTTTTCGTCTTTTTCATGCGTGGGAAGTAAAAGCAACACAACGGGAAGAAAAGTATTTAAGCTTAGACGCCTTAAATGCTTTAGCCGTTAAAAGTGTTCAAGACTTAGATGATTTTATTTATGCGCGTTTTCATATGGATGCTTTACAATACGGTATGCCCTTTCTAAAGGCATTAGAAGTCGTCGTGGCTTATTTAGATGAAGTCCCATTTTTGGTGCGTGATTTTATCGCCCAGCGTTTGTCTGAAACACAGGAAAATCTTAGCGAAGAATATTTAGCACTCGCTTTGCGAAAATTATTTTTGTATGGGGTCCTGACGGCTCTACCGAATGAGTCTTCTTTTGAGCAGGAGCCTCGCTATGTCATGACCTCTCGCGCTGATTTAAAAAGAGTCGCTTTGTTTTTTAAAAACACGGACTGGGGCGAGCCGTTCAATACAACGGAAGGCTCTATTGAGGATCGCCTCCAACAGGAGTGTGCCTCCTTTCTCTCTACCATGACAGCCCCGACAGAATCTTTAACGGCTTGGCTCCCTAAACTCTTTGAAGCAGGAGACTGTACCCCGAAAAAAATAAGTCATCTCTTAAATCATATGGCTCATTCCTCTAATATAGAAGCCAATGTCTTCATCAATACCTTACTGAGCTTTTTCAAAGAAAAATGGGAAAATGCTCAGAATACTGAACATTGCTCTAACGCACTGATGATCTTAAGTGTTCTGCCTCGAATAGAAGCCTTCAATACCTTGCTGGATGCCTTAGCGCATGCTGAATTCAAGGTAAAAGTAAGCAGTTTAAACGCGCTACAGATATGGTTGACCCGTTACGCAGAGGCGAATTCATACACGGTGGCGTCTTTAATCTCCACGCTAATGACGCATCTTCACTCTTGGGAAAATCTCCCCGTGGATGAAAAAGAGCGCTTACAAAATCTCGTCTTTGACCTTTTGACTAGGGTGTATCCCTGTGCCCCCAAAAAGGTGGCCAACGCATTCAATGAAATCATCAATACGCTTCTTACAGAAGAAAAGTCTTGTTTAAGTGTCGAATGCTTCAATGCGTTGTCCACTATCGTTAAGAATACCGCGCCAGACATTTTGATACAAGCCTTACCTAAGGTGGCTCCCCTATTAAAGCTTGCTTTGAATCAGCCTGATTCGAAGGATCAAGCTCTAAGTCTTTTATCTTATCTGTCTCCTCAAACCCCTCATCTAAAGGATTTGCTAGAGGAAATGGATGAACAAGCCAGTGCTCCTTTAGGCGCCTTTGAGGTATTTGTCTATGCCAGTCAGTATTTAAACGCATCACCCGCACTATATGAAAGAGTTATGGCCACGCTAAAAGCAATTTATACAAATGAAAATCTTATTGAACGCTTAAAACATTCTGAATTTCGTCAGTATTTTACGCAAATCACGTTGCAACTTTTAAAAGTAAGTAAACAATGGCCTCAAGCGGATCAATGTTTCTTACGGACGATTTTAGAACAGGTGCTTCGTGAAGCCATTTGGCAAGACTATTTGGATTTATTTTGGTTGTCCCTACGTTTAGTGAGACAACTTAAAGGAAGTATTTCGCGTGATGCCTACGCATGGATAGATGCCTTGGAAACAAGTCCGACGTCCCAATTAGTAAAACGGCTTTTGAAATAACCAGGATTCCCTATTTAATTAAACATCAAGAAGTTTTAAAAAATTTGGAAAGGCTTACGGCTTTCTTCTTTTAAAAACAAGATACTCCCCACGTCTTCTATCGTAATTAGGCCAAGTCGAATTAAAATATCCGCAATTTTGGAACGCTCTCCCATCGTCGACTCAATATAGTTTTGAGTCTGTAAGGCCAGCTCCATTTGCTCTCTGTCTACTAATCCTAAGTAGACCAAGTATTCGCCAAGACGAATTTCATCTCCTAAAAACCGAATGGACGCTTCAAGGACTTTGGATTCAGGACGATGAATCCAATTACGACGTAAAACTTGTACAATTAATTGACACGCATACTGTAAAGACCACGTATAGCGAGCACAAAGCATTGCAATGTTGTCGTTAAGCTGAAAAGAAGTCAACAATAAGTGTGTGTCTTCTTTGGAGTCGCTGGCGATGGATCGAAAGGCTTCTTGCCCTTCCGTGTTTAAAATCGGTACCCATAATTGTAAAAAATCGCGACGTTTAATCTCAGAAAGTGGAGAAGACACGGCGTCTTTATCTAAATTACGTTTTAAATCTGCATAAATGACCTGTTGTACCCAAAGCGGGAGGCGTCCCATTTCATTCAGCACTAAAGACAAACGATCTACTCTAGCCTGTGACTCTTCTTGACTAGAAAAACTAGCAGAAGAAGGTAATGAAGGAAATACCCCTTGAAGTTCAATGGAAGGCATTAATTCTGGAGAAGATGGTTTTGTATTAGTCTTGGCCGTTGAAAAAGAGTCGAAAAAAGACATAAATCTCAATCCTTCGTTTTTTAAAGGGAGTATTCCTTTTAAAAGGATACAAAACATAAGGACATACTGACCGAATTGAAGACATGAAATCCTCTATTGAAAGGACTGTCTATATATTTACGAACGCGCGGGGACCAGTTGCACGACAGGAGACATGGGGTAGTAATTCGGTGCGGACCAATTATAACCGATATTGTCTAAAATACTCTGAATACGTTGTTGAAGGTCTTCAGGACTGAGAGTCCCCTTCTTTAAATCCTGTTCTAAAATCTGTAGTGCATGATTCAATTGTGAACGTTCACTAATTGCTTTAAAGTGTGGTTCTAAGACCGTAAATTTATAGGTTTCGTATTGTTTTTCGGTTTCTGCATTTAAATGGGTGACTTCAATTTCACGAAGACTTTCCGTTAAGAACTGAAGTAATTTCAGCATGATCCCAAAGGTAATAAATAATCCACCCATGATAAAACCTTCTTTTTTTTGGAAAAAGTGTAATAAGACGGCCTCCGTATTTTGAGGCGCTAAAGTCATTTTAATCAAAGGCACTTCTCGAGCTTGGGGATTATTTTTTAAGTTTTTTTGGACCTCTTGACTCAACGGCGTGATGAAATCTCGGGTCACTTTAAAGGCATATAGTCCTATACTGGTCATGCTGAGTCCTAGGCCTAAGCCGAGTAGATTCAACCCTAAACGAGACGCCTGATGAAAATCCAAGGCGGGGCTTGTGGGGTGAACGGCAGGAAGCGTTAGCGGTGCCATGGGTGCATTTTTTGAGTCTGTAGACGACGTTTCTCCGACTCGTGCCTGACGAGGCAGGGGTTTTCTATTTTGAGGAAGCATGGCAAAAATACTCTGTTTTTGACGTAAATCTTGCATATGGTGGCTATCTGTCGAAGGGGGGCAATTCAAAGGGCTACGCGAAAAATAGCGTTCTGTGTCTTCAATATGTTGGGCTTTTAATAAGGCACGAATGTGATCTTCCGCATAGCGATGATTCTCTTCATCAATCATCGTTTTGGCTTCAATGGACTGTTGATAGGCCTGATCCAAATGAGCCACCAAATTGGCACGAATCCGACTTTCTTGCCAGCGTAGCCAGACTTCCTGCACCCCATTGAGGGCATTACTTCCCATGTAACCCAAGCCAAGCAACGCGGTTACCGCAATAGCAGGACGCGTTAAGCGTGGAGAAAAAAGCGGAATCATTAACAATAAAGCCATGGGGTGAGATAAAAAAGAAACAAATTCGCTCGATTCTTGTCCTGAGCTCTCCGCTTTTTTGGACGGCTGCGCATGGGTTAAATCTTTGACGACTTCATCCAAAGACGTCGCTTTCGGGTGTGGCAAGGGGTGATGCATCCATAAAGGAGCGAGCAATAGGGCACCTAAGACCCCTAGTCCTGTCGCCATTAAAAATTCAGTGCTATTAGGTAAGTGAGAGACTGCCGAAGAAGATTCCGAGCGATGATGATCGTCTATAGACGCCACAGAACCTTCAGGAGACATGAGAGGTTTCCCCGCTCCCTGCCTATGGCCTTGTCGTGGTGGTGCAGATAAGGGAGAAACCGTAGGAAACGATGCAAAAAAAAGCATAAAGGTTTTCATTATTCATTGGAGAAAAGGGATCAATTAGACTCTATTATATCTAAAATAGAGTCGTCGCCTAGTCTTGGTTTTTCCCGCTTGTATTTTAGGATAGTTTAAGACTTTATTTAGTCAGGTCAGTAAGGGTATCTTTCACCAGAGCGAAGCCTTCATGATACAATAATCACTGTAGAAAAGCTTAAAATACACCTGTCAAATGAAAGGTCGCTGACTTCATGATTTTTTCATTCTTTGCGTCCGCTTTAAATTCGACGACTGAAGCAAGCACGGCTTCTAAATTTCCAACGCCTGATACTCGCTTTGTTAAATCCACCCATGACTTACGCGCGTTTATCCAGCTTTTGAAAGACGCGGGCGAACTCATTGAAATCGATGCACCCGTGTCTTGTCATCTTGAAATTGCAGAAATTACGGATCGAGTCTCTAAATCTCAAGGGACGGCGAATAAGGCGCTACTCTTCACCCAAGTCGAAGGCTATGACATGCCACTACTTATTAATGCCTTGGGTAGCCATGAACGTGTGCTCATGGCTTTGGGAGGAAGCTCCTACGAAGTGCTACAAGCCCGTATTGCCAAATACGCCAAACCAGATTTTGCCACCTTGTCTTCTTCATCCTTGTGGGACAAAGTGGCGTTGCTCCCTGAATATGCGGAATTACGGCATGTGTTTCCTCGTCATTACAAAGGAAAGGTGGCCCCTTGCCAAGAAGTGGTGGTGACGGACCCTAGTCAAGCCATGCTCGACCAATTACCAATTCTGACCTGCTGGCCTGAAGATGGAGGTCCCTTCATCACCCTGCCTTGCGTCTTTACCAAAGATTCCATTACAGGCGACCGTAATGTGGGAATGTATCGCCTACAGAAATATGACAATAGCACCACAGGCATGCATTGGCATAAGCATCATGACGGAAACGATATTTACGAAAATTCTAAAAAATCGGGGAAGCCCTGCTTAGAAGTCGCTGTCGTTTTAGGGGCTCATCCTGCAGTGATTTATAGTGCGACGGCGCCCTTACCGAAAGGCCTGAATGAATTATTATTGGCAGGGTTTTTAATGAACCATCCTGTTGAAACGGTGCGCTGTAAAACGGTGGATTTGGACGTGCCTGCCCATGCGGAAATTGTGCTAGAAGGCTACGTCAATTATGATGAAACCCGTTGGGAAGGCCCTTTTGGGGACCACACGGGGTATTACTCCTTGGCGGATGATTTCCCCGTTTTTCATGTCACGGCCATGACGCATCGGCGTGACCCCATTTATATGACCACTATTGTGGGCAAACCCCCGCAGGAAGACTGCTACTTGGGTAAGGCCACCGAACAATTATTTTTACCTTTATTGAAAATCTTCATTCCTGAAATAGTGGATATGAATCTACCGTGGGAAGGGGTGTTTCATAATTGTGTGTTGTTGAGCATTAAAAAACGTTACCCTGGCCATGCCCGTAAAGTCATGAGCGCCATGTGGGGCTTTGGGCAATTGATGTTTAGTAAATATGTCGTGATTGTGGATGAACACGTTAATGTGCAAAACATGAGTCAAGTGGCGTGGCACGTCTTCAACAATACCGACCCCAAGCGGGATATGATGTTCGCCGAAGGCCCCATGGATATTTTGGATCACGCCACGCCACGCTGGGCCTACGGCAGCAAAGTCGGGATTGACGCCACTAAAAAATGGGAAAGCGAAGGCTTTACGAGAGAATGGCCCAATGAAATTGCCATGTGCCCCACCATGAAGGCCCGTGTGGATGAGCGCTGGTCAAGCTTTTTTGGAGCACAATAGGCCTTGAATAAGATTGAAGCCTGTGTGGTTTTACGACGACTTCTGGGTCAAGTGACGCTCGCGACTCGTGAATATTCTGCGCTTTTAGACGTTAGTGAGGGGCTTGGGCTTGATGCTCAAGCCTCATCTCATTCATCACCCCGAAGCGGGATGCTGCCGTCTATAGTTTCTTTGTTGCTTACACTTGAAGCGGTGTCTCTTGCCATTGTGCTTTTTATATGCGAAACTATGTAAAGTAATAAGACTTCAATCAATGACTTAGGCTTTCCAAAGAAGAGGATGAATTCGCTTTGCCTCCTGTTTCTCCTATTGCTTCAAGCAGTACGCCCCTCCCTTGGCTACTACAATCGGCCGATGCCGTGCAAAGCAATGATTTACTGTATCGGGGGGCTTTAGATGTCACCGCTTGGGATATTCCTGTTTATATGTCAGCCAGAAATAAAGATGAGCAACGTGAACGCTTCATTGAAGTAAGCTTAAACACAATATGTGGATTTATCTGGGTACCTATTTCTACGCTCATCTTAAATCACGTAGTTTCACGTCATTTACCCCAAAAAATAAGATGCTTTTCAACTTGCCTTGGTCATACCTTGATGCAGGTCAAGAACGAAGCGCAATGGCTCATTTAAATAAAGAAGTAGAACGAATCCAAAAACGCCTTAAAAACCCCAGTGGTTTTTTTGATCAACAAAAATGGGTCCAAAAACAACTCGCCTTAAAAAAAGAAACGCTCGAAAACGCTATCACTCATATTACTCAAACCCCTAACACGCTTAAAAAAGTGTATAAGGCTAAACAATCCGTTTTACTGGCTAATTTATTGCTTTCCACGCTGGCATTGAGTTTTATTTCCCCTACCAAGCAATTCATGACCAAAGTATTTGCTCATCAAGACCGCTTTACAGGGTCCCAAAATTATTTATCGGATGAAGACTCCAAAAAACTGACGAATACGGAGGCTCGTAAAAAACAAGAACCCCTAAAATTAGCCTCTCAAGCTTGCTTGGTGATGATTCCTGCAACGGTGGCTTGGGCAACGCATCATTCTATTGATAAGGCCGTAAAAAAAGGTCAATCCATTGCCCCTTGGCTCCTAAAAATTAGAAATTCTATGGACTATACCAGCGGAATTTATCTGTCTCTCGGCGGATTATTCGCCATCTTTATGGCCAATAACGTCAATGATCTGGTCTGGGCGAGAGATCAATATGAACGACTAGAAACCTTTATTAAATACTGTATTGCGTGTCCTTCCTTTTTTTATGGCGACCGTGTTTTTAATGGAAATCTTGCCAAAATGGCGGATAAAGCCTTAAGCCGAGCAGGTCACTTTAAAGCCAATACGTTTATTGAAAAAGCGCAAACGTCTTGGCTAGGTGGTGAAGCGAAGTTTATTCAGCAGGTGGAGGATGACGTTTCCGCAGAACAAGGCGAAAAAAAAGCGAAACTGGCAGGCAATGTGGCAAGCCTTATCTTTTTAACGGGCTTTGCGGCTCATAGTCTCGGGATGACACTACTGTTGAATGTCGCCAATGCGCTTACCAAACGCCTTGTGATTAAAGATTTATCCACCTTAAAGCAGCCTCAACCCACGTCTACAAACTCATAGATTCTGACTGCTCGTCAAGTGTATATCCCCGAAGCTGAATGCTACCGTCTGCGAGCACCACCTTTAGTGGGGGCAAAGCGTGTAGATCCGCCCGTGAACTAATCATTTCTCCCGTTTCAGCATTACTGAGCACACTATAGCCTCGCTTTAAAATATGTAAAGGACTAAAGGCCTTGAGTTCATCTTCCATGCCTTGTAAATTATTTTCTAAACTTAGTAATTGCTGGGTCATGGCATGGCCGAGGCTGGTTTTCAGTTGTGCCAAATGATGTTCGGCCCTTTGTACTTCAGGGGTGATTCGCGACAAAAGACGCTCCGCCAAGGCCGCGATATGCTCTTCAGACAAGAGTAACTGATGCTCTACTTCGCTGCTTAAAAAGCGAGCCGTTTCTTTCAAGTCCCTTTCCATGGCGTAGCCATCGGGGATTAAGGCTTCTGCCGCCATGGTAGGAGTCGCTGCGGAAAAATCAGCCACCGCATCCGCCAAACCAAAATCAGGTTCATGCCCAATCCCTGTGACCACAGGAATGGGGCAGTCTGCAATAGCGCGTACGACGGGGGCTTCACTAAAGCAGAACAAATCTTCGAAGCTACCACCACCGCGAGCGACAATTAACGCATCAAGCGCCAAGCGTTCATCCGCAAGGCTTTGAATGCCTTGAGCAATGGCATCGCTGGCTCCTTCTCCTTGCACAGGCACAGGGTACAGCACAATATCTACAAAAGGATTTTTGGCTCGAATGACGCGCATCATATCGTGAATAACGGCTCCTGTAGAAGCGGTTAAGATTCCCACACGAAAAGGGAAAAGGGGTAAGGCGCGCTTACGTTGGGACGCAAAAAGGCCTTCCGCTTCAAAAGCATCCTTGAGTTGTTGAAAAGCCACTTGTAGTGCACCCATGCCCACGGGTTCAACTTTCTTCACCACGAGTGAATAGCTTCCATTGGGGGCATAGAAATCTAAATCTCCTGTGGCAATCAGTGCCATGCCTTCATGCAGCTTAAATTTATTTTTAGCCGCCGTACTGGCCCACATCACCGCATTAATACTGGCGGATTCATCTTTGAGGGTAAAATAAATATGCCCGCGATTCGACGGTTTTAGATTGGAGACTTCTCCTTCAAGCAGGACCGTCCCCCCTAGAACAGGATCCATCTTCACCGTACGTTTTAGGTAAGCCGTTAATTCGCTGACGCCAAAGACTTTGGCTTCAAATTCAAGGGCGAGTTGCATAGAAAATTCCTTTTTATGGGTTTATTTTATTATACGGGAGATGTAAAAAAATGTAACGTCGATTGAATAAGGCGTTTCTCGCGTCGAAGGATTCTTAATGTCGTTTTTTAAATCAAAGGAATAAAGAAGCCATGGCGTTTCATTCAACGTTCACCAAGACCCTTCAAAGACTTTTTTGCATCGCTTTGATGCTCTTTATGGTGGTCCAAGAACCCTTAATGGCTTTTTCGTATGAACGTTTAAATGATCAAGCCAAAATTGAAACCCAAATGCAGTTACAAGATTTAATGCAAAAGGCTCGTCAGGGTGATCCAAAGGCGCAAGAAGAACTGGGTTTTGATTACTATTACGGGGAAGTCGGTCTCAAGCCCGATAAAAAAAGGGCTTTTGAATTGCTGAATCCTCTGATTAAGCAGTCGGGCTATGCTGCGTATGTAGTGAGTTATATGTATTTATATGGTCAGTATGTCAAGGTAAACCCCAGCAAAGCGGTAGAAGTGGCTCAAATAGGCGCTGAACTCGGTGATGTTAATTGTATGACGGTTCTCGGAAATGCGTATCAAAGAGGGGAAGGGGCAAAAACCAATTTTTATAAATCTAGCTTGTGGTACATAAGCAGTATTGTTGCTGCACTATTTGCGTCAAGAGAAACGGACCCTCCCCCCATATTGCCAAACTTACAAGAATCTCTAGCTCGTCTCAATAAGGTGGATCGAATTGTCGTACATTTTGATGCTGCTTTCAACAGCGTAAGAGTTTTAATTTTACAGAAAATACGGGAAGACAAAACGTCTAAAGCACAAAGCCAGTCGACTTAAATAAGACTAACCCACATTCGGCTGGGTCATACTTTCTACCGATAAAATCTCATTGAGGCGTGCTTCATCTAAGGCGTGCCCAAAGCGGTCCGTGATATTCAAGGCTAAGGCCACTTCTCGCACGGTTTTTCCTTCACTTAAAACTTTTTTGGCAATCTGTGCGGCATGGGCATACCCAATAAAGGGATTTAAAGCGGTCAGTAAAATAGTCGAATAATTCATACGTTGTTCAATGAATTCTAAATTCGGTTCAATGCCTGCAATACAACGTTCCGCATATTCACGTAAGCCATTGGTCAACCATTCTTGGGATTCTGTGACTTTAATCAGAATCATCGGCATCATGACGTTGAGCTGCCACTGTCCGTTTTGACAACAAAGCGACACGGTTAAATCATTGCCTTGAACCGCGTAAGACAACTGATTCATCAGTTCAGGTAAGACAGGGTTTACCTTCCCAGGCATAATGGAAGAACCCGGTTGTAAGCTGGGGATCGAGATTTCTCCAATCGCCGTTTTAGGACCTGACGAATATAATTTGATGTCTTGCGTGATTTTTTCCAGTTCAATGGCCACGGAGCGCATGGCTGCGGAATAGTCGCTAAAATGTCCAAAGCTTGAAGTGAGTTGAAAGTAGTCTTTGGCTGGCTTCAAAGGCATCCCCGTATAGTCGGACAAATACTGAACCACAAGTGGACGGTACGCCTTATGCGTGTTTAATCCTGTCCCTAAAGCAGAAGCACCCAAACCTAAATAGTGAAGATTTTCAGCCGCGACTTCGACTTTTTGACGTGCATCAGCCAAAGCATTGGCATAGGCACCGAATTGTTGGCCCAAGGTCAGGGGAACGGCATCCTGCATGTGAGTGCGTCCACAAATCAGGACCTCTTTAAATTCAAGCGATTTGGCACGAAACGTTTCTTCTAATAATTGAATACTGGCCACCAAGGCAGGGTGTTTTTTCAAAAAGGTGAGTCTTAAAACCGTGGGGGTGACATCATTTGTACTTTGGCCAAAATTGGGGTGGTCATTGGGGTGAACAGGTACATAGGTGCCTTTGCTTCCCCCTAAAATTTCGTTGGCACGGTTGGATAAAATTTCATTACAATTCATGTGGTTACTGGTGCCTGTGCCCCCTTGGTAGACGTCCACAATAAATTCATGGTCATATCGTCCTTCCGCCATTTCGTCGCAGGCTTGCATTAAGGCCTGCCCAATACGGGTATTGAGCTCCGCATCCGTGGGGTCTAATAGCCCTAATTCCATATTGACACGGGCGGCGGCTTTTTTAATTTGGCTAAAGGCCCAAATGGCTTCTGGATATTGTTGAGACGGCTTAATCCCACTGATAGGAAAATTTTCGGAGCCTCTTAAGGCTTGAATCCCATAATACGCCGATTCAGGGACTTGGCGAATGCCTAAGGAATCAGATTCACTGCGTGTGGGGGCGTCTACAAAAGAAGTGGTCATGATAGGGTCCTTTTTTTGATAATGAGATTTAAAATCAATGAGCGAAGCGCCCCTTGTCTCATTTCTCTACATACTTAATACTTAGGGTAGCGTAAAGGGGGCATCTAGGCAAGTATTTGGCTTATGCTTCACTTTCCAGTATAATAATTGGGTATAAGGGGTTTTTTGACCGTCTTGTATACAAGTTCCGTATGAACATTCGTCATGATCATCAGTTAAGTCAAGGGAGTTTTTTATGAATTTCAATCGCCTAGAAACGTTGTCCGCCAGTCAATTACAAGGCAAGCGTGTTTTGGTTCGGGTGGACTTTAATGTCCCGTTGACGAATGGACAAATTGATGATGATAGTCGTATCGTGGCGTCTTTACCTACCTTGCGTTACCTTTTGGAATCGGGAGCCAAAGTGATTGTAGTCAGCCATTTGGGGCGGCCTCAGCATGAAGGGACGACGACGAACTTAGGTAGTTCCTGCCAAGTACGGGAAACGGATCGCCACGCATTAAGTTTGGCACCCATTGCAAAGCATTTACAAGCACTCTTGGTAGGAACGACGGTTCTTCACGCTCAGGATGTGGTAGGCGTTGATGCACAAGCCAAAGTCCAACACCTTGAAAATGGACAAGTCTTGGTCTTGGAAAATGTTCGCTTTGAAGCGGGTGAAGAGCAAAACGACACGACACTTGCCAAAGCCTTAGCGAATTTTGCCGATATTTATGTGAATGACGCGTTTGGAACGGCTCATCGTGCGCATGCCTCTACGGAAGGGATTGCCCATTATGCGCCTTTGGCGGTAGCTGGCTTATTGATGAGTCAAGAAATTGAAGCCTTAGGCAGTATTTTAAGTGATGCTCCCAAACCGTTAACCGCTATTGTGGGCGGGTCTAAAGTGTCTAGTAAAATTGCCGTGTTGACTCATTTGCTCGACAAAGTGGATAATCTTATTATCGGCGGGGGAATGGCCTATACCTTCTTGCTGGCTCAAGGCTACTCAGTGGGAAAATCCTTAAGTGAACCTGATTTTGTTCCCACCGCGAAAGATATTTTAGCAAAAGCGAAAGCCAAGGGCGTGAACGTGTATTTGTCTGAAGATTTGGTGGTGGCGGATGATTTCAATCCCAACGCCCAGACTCAAACCGTACCTGTGACCGCTATTCCTGATGGCTGGGAAGGGATGGACATTGGCCCTAAGACTCGAGAGGCGTTTACGGCTGTTATTTTAAAGAGCGCGTCTATTTTATGGAATGGTCCTGTGGGCGTCTTTGAATGGGATGCTTTTTCTGCAGGCACCAAAGCTATCGCAGAAGCCGTTGCCACTGCGACTCAAGCAGGGGCTAAAACCGTTTTAGGTGGCGGTGATACTGTTTCCGCCATTGAAAAATTCAATTACCCCAAAAATACGTTTACCCATGTGTCTACAGGCGGCGGAGCGAGTTTAGAGTTTATTGAAGGCAAAGCGCTTCCAGGGATTGAAGCCTTGAAGATTAAAGCCTCTGCCTAGTTTATAGTCCTTTTTAAGATTCATCAAGAGACCTCGCTTTATATCGAGGTCTCTTTAGTTTTAAGCGTTAAACGTTTCATTTTTGACATAGATTTCTGGAAATCCGCGAAAGTGTTAACTTAAGAATGTTTTAAGTTGCTCTAGTTTTTCAGGGTACTTAAAGCAATGGTTTTACGATTAAAGCGCGCCATCCAATGCCTATTTCTACAGTTGTGCCGCTCAATGGCATGGGTGTATTGCTTGCTTTGTGTGAGTTGATTGCAGGGAAAAACACTGGAAAAAGCCTCAAAACCATCACTATAAAAATGACCTATCTTTAAATGACCTCGTTTTTCATAGAGGGCATTCACGGTGTTTAAGGAGCGATCCCCACACGCAAAAGCGAGCAGTTCTCCTGTAGTACGATCAATCGCCTTGAAGATCCACAGTTTTTTTTCTTGGTTTCTAAATAATGCCACATTTCAGAGACCTCCACTTCAGGAATATAGCGTTTTTCTTGAGCTTCTGGTAATTCAATGGCTTTTTCTTTAATCCATTTTAAAACCGAAGGCGCCGAAACATTGAGTGTTCGAGCAATGCCTCGAATCGTCATTCGGTTCAAATACAAATAAATCGCCAAGTGCTTCAAAGCCAGTGGTTTTTTATGAAGTGTGGCTTGGGTGAATTGGTAATGGCAGACCTTGCATTTGTAGCGTTGTGTATTGCGAAGAAAACCGTTTTTAATGGTATGATTAGAGCAATGGGGCAGTTCACTGAGACTTCCTTTCCTGCTTAAATGAGGTCTATTTTAACAAAAACTTACCGTATTGGTTCTTATAAAAAAATAAACGTTGGATTGCCTATTTGTTAAAAAATGACGACGACTAAAAATAATAGCAAACATGTGGAAAGGCGAAGCCATAGGCTTCTCGATTCTTTTTGAGCTGGCGACGTCAGAGACCTTTTCGCGGAAAAAGGTCTCCAACACCTTTGAATCCGTTCAAGGTGGGAGGGGGTAGGACCAATTGCGTTTCTCCTCCCCTTCGTCCCCCCTTGAAAATACCCCCTAAAGTCGAAAAAGTTAGGCATTTTTTCTCTTGGGAAAGAAAACCGTTGGTTTCCTCTCCCCAGCTCTCCTTCCTAAAGGAGTAGATTCACTTCGTGAATAAGAAGGTTTTGTCCCCACCTCCCCACCTCCTCGCATCATAAACAGCCACGACGTCCGCAAAATGTCTCGGAAGCCTCGCATTTAGTGCGTTGACGTCTATTGGTGCAACGAGTTAAAGGTCTCTGACGCTACCAGCTCAAGAAAGAAGGGAAAATCGCTATTCGCTCACCCGCTCGAATTTAATGCGTGGACGTCGGTTGGTGCAACGATTTGAAGGCCTCAGGTTTTATATGAAAAGTACCATATTCCACGAAAAAAACGCCTTCTTTTGGTGAAGAAGACGTTTGTTTATAAATTCATTCAGCAACTTGTAGAATAACTCCCCTATTTAAAAGGGGTATTTTCACGCTCTAAAAAATCCGCTAAGTTTTCGGAAATTTGCTCAGGCGTCCATTCCAAAATACGGTGCACGCCTGTGTCAATGGCCGCTTGTGCCACCGCTTCCGCCACCATAGGAGGCACACGCAAATCAAAAATAGAGGGAATAATGTCCCCATTGGCCAAATCGTCTTCCGTCACCACAGAGGCAATGGCAAAGGCCGCCGCGAGCTTCATTTCATCGTTAATCACCGCCGCGCGCATGTCTAAGGCCCCTCTGAAAATACCAGGAAAGGCCAAGCAATTATTCACTTGGTTGGGAAAATCACTACGGCCGGTGGCCATAATTTTCACGCCTGCCTCGTGCGCTTCATGGGGCATAATTTCAGGAGTGGGGTTAGCCATTGCAAGCACGATGGGATCCCGCGCCATGGTACGAATCATCTCTTGCGTAAAAGCACCCGGCACTGAAAGTCCAATTAAAATGTCCGCGTCTCTAACGGCATCATCCAAGCTGCCTTCTTGAGTCGTTAAATTTGTTAATTCCGCAATTTTTTCTTTAAAGACGTTCATCCCTACCGAACGACCCTTATAAATAATGCCTTTGGTGTCGCAAATAATAATATCCTTCACACCTGCCTTCAACAATAAGCGAGACACGCTCAAGGCGGAGGCGCCTGCCCCATTGACTGCAATACGAACGTCTTGAATCGCTTTACCCACGGCTTTCACGGCATTTAAAATCGCGGCCACCACCACAACCGCCGTTCCATGTTGATCGTCATGAAAAATAGGAATATCCGTTTCCGCAATAAGGCGATCTTCCAATTCAAAGCATCGAGGTGCTGCAATATCTTCTAAATTAATCCCCCCAAAAATAGGGGTTAATGCCTTAATAGACGCGAGTAACTCTTCCACATTTTGGGTATTTAAACAAATAGGAAAGGCTTCAACATCCCCAAAGGCTTTAAAGAGAACGCTTTTACCTTCCATAACAGGGAGCCCCGCCCCCGCCCCGATATTGCCCAAACCTAAGACGGCCGAACCATCGGTAATGACGGCCACTAAATTACGTTTACACGTTAAATTATACACTTCGCTGGGGTCTTCTTGAATCGCTCGGCAGGCTTTGACTGCATTGGGGACGGCGTGCAATTCTTCTAGAATTTTTTGACTAGTGATTTCTACCGCTGTGGTGGTTTCAATCACCCCTTGATAGCGACGGCGTAATTCCATGGCTTTTTCATCAGTGGTCATTAATTCATAGGCTTTTTCAGTCGAAGGGGCTTTGACCCAAGACACACTACCTTTTTCTTTATATGCCAGCACATGGGCTTCAATACTTTGAGGAGATGTCAATTCCCGTGCTACTCCATCTTCTAAAGCGGACTGTGCCACCGCACGAGCCACCGTCCCTGCCACAGAGGCGTCCATACTAGGCAGTAAATGCGTGGTACTTAAGGCGTCATCAGGAATCATACCTGCCAATGCAAAGGTCGCGGCGACAAACATACGACGGGTCAAACGCGTGGCGGAAACATCCAAGGCGCCTCTTAAAATACCAGGATACGCCATCGCCACATTAAAGGCATTGGGAAATTCCAATTGCTGAGACGCATAAATAAACGCCCCTTCCGCAATCGCTTCTTGAAAAGAAAGCTCTGCTTCAGGCAAGGAAAAAGCAAAAACAATAGGTTTTTCCGCCATTTTTCTAATTAAGTTGGCTTGAATATGCACCGCATCCTTGTAACCAATGTAAGCATCCGCCCCTTCAAAGCAGGATTCTAAGGATTGATTCAAATGTTGTGGATTCGTATGACGAGCCAATTGGGCTTTCATCCAACTCATTCCCACTGCACGTTTTTGAGAAATACGGCCATGTTCGTCACACAGACGAAGTTCCCCCACACCTAGTTGAATCAATAAGCGTGCGGTGGCAATTCCACTGGTGCCGACACCAAACATCACAATTTTGGCATCTTTCAATTTTTTACCCGCGACTTTTAAGGCATTCATAATCCCCGCGGCCACTACCACCGCGGTAGAATGTTCTCCGTGCATAACAGGTACATTCAACGCGCGTTTAAGCTTGTCTTCAATGACATAACAGTCAGGGGCCTTAATTCCTTCTAACTGAAAGGCACCAAAGGTGGGTTCTAGCTGGCGAAGCGTTTCCACAAATTGCTCTTCATCGGTGGTGTCAATGGCAATGGGAACCGCGTCAATATTAGCCAAATGTTTGTGTAAAAGGGCTTTGGACTCCAAAATGGGGATGGACGCCTTCGCCCCCGCCGTTCCCAAACCATACACACTGGATCCATTCGATACCACGGCAATGGTATTGCCTCGCATGGTATAAGGAAAGGACAATTGTTCGTCTTTCTGAATCGCCAAACAAGGCTTGGCCACCCCCGGGGTATAGACCACGGCAAGCATTTCTTTGTCGCGAACAGGGGTTTTGACTTGTATTTTAAGTAAACCGTGGTGCAAACGGCGGATAGCAATAGCGTCATGAGGGTCTATTGGTACGAGCGCGTCCTGCTCAAGGGGGTGGCGTAAAGGGGTTTCATGAATCATGGCAGGCTCCTTAAACAGAGGATTTTAAATAATATTACTCTTTAGTTTACGCGAAAATAGAGTAATTGGCACGTTTTTTTATTATTAAGCACCTCTTCCCTTTTTTAAAGGGGGGACTCTATATGATTATCCCTTTTCATATGCTTTTTATGATATTTAAAGTTTGGCCTTGAGTTCAGTAATCGCTGCATCAAACTGAGCTTGATTGGGCGCTTTTCCATGCCAGCCCGCTTGGTTTTCCATAAAAGAAACGCCTTTACCCTTAACGGTATTGGCCACAATACAGGTGGGTTTGTCCGTCGTTTCTGCCCACTCGTCCGCTTTTTGAAAAGCGGCATTTAAAGCGTTAAAGTCATGACCATCCACTTCTAAAACATTCCAGCCAAAGGCTTCAAATTTAGGCGCCACTTGGCCCAAGGCTTTGACGCTTTCCGTACTGCCGTCAATCTGTAGACGATTACGGTCCACAATGGCCGTTAAGCGAGAAACCTTATGATGCGCGGCGGACATGATCGCTTCCCAAACATTACCTTCTTGTAGTTCACCATCACCCATAAGCACCCATACACGAGAATTACGGTGATCTAAGCGATGTCCCAAAGCCATCCCCACCCCGCAAGACAAACCTTGCCCTAAGGAGCCTGTTGAAACATCCACACCCTTAATGTAGCGAGAAGCAGGGTGCCCCTGCAAGTGGCTATGAACCGAACGTAAGGTTGAAATTTTAGTCTTGTCAATATAGCCTGCTTCCATAAGTACCGCGTATAAAGCGGGGGCGGCATGTCCTTTAGACAAGACAAAACGATCCCGATCAACCCATTCAGCGTCCAACGGCGTATGACGTAAACGACAAAACCACAAGCTGGCGATTAAATCAACACAAGACAAGGAACTACCTGGATGTCCAGATTGAGCGGTAAAGATCATTTGCAAGACATCAATACGGAGCTGAGTACTTAAAGCAGGCAAGGCATCCAAATCTAATAATGGTGCGTTTGCAGGAAAAAGGGTCATGGTAAAGTCTTCTTTATGTTTAAAATCAAAGGGGATATTTTTACATTATAACAAATGCTAGTCTTCAATGCAAACCAGAAATGCAATCAAACAAAAAATTGTCCGATGATGACTCATCTGTGATACATAAAAAGAAAGGAAAAGCGTTTAAAGTTTAGTGCTTAAAGGGCATCATAATTTTTAGGAGGGATCACCAGTTCTTGATTTAATCGCAGATTATCACCCTTTAAATTATTGGCTTTACGAAGTCGATTGATA
Organism: Vampirovibrio sp.; assembly: GCA_050916035.1. GTDB lineage: Bacteria > Cyanobacteriota > Vampirovibrionia > Vampirovibrionales > JAJTHC01 > JAJTHC01. Next base: position 1,240,891 of record CP050876.1, read on the forward strand.
TAAATAGGCGAATAGGATCCATAAAATTTGTGAGCAATTCCCCCCAAGGTATCGTCGGGTTTAACTTTGTAAAAAGTGCCTTTGGCGATGGCTTTTTCTGGACTGGTCTCTACCGTCTTTGATTCTGCTGGTTGAGCAGGAGATTCAATCAAAGCAGGGGCTTCTGCAACCGCGTTAAGCGCAGGGGTTTGAGGACGAGCATTAAAGACCCAAAAGAAGAGGCCACTTAAGATCGCACCCGCTAAAAATCCAGCCACAAAAGTCAATAAAGGATGATGATCTTCTTTAATGTGCGTTAAGGTTGGGGCGTCAGACTGCTGCGACCATAAGACATCTAATTCTTTTTGAGAAGAAGCGGAAGGAGTCCCGTCATTGCGGAGGTAAACCCCTAGGTTTTCAGAATTCGCCTGAGGATAGACTTTATTCAAGGGAGTTTCGACAGAAGGAGTCGCCATAACGATTTTCCTTTTTTGTTGGTCGTCCTGTTTTCAAAAAGGACGAAGGATTTTAAAATTAGTGACGTTAGTCATCATCCACTATTGTAAGGAATAAGGGACCTTCATAATCATTTTCTATGAGGATCAACCCTGATACGTTTACAATAGTATTAAAGAACATAAACTATTATAGAGGAAATACATAAAATTAAGTGTAAAAAACGAAAAAAGGCTTATTTTGTTACATTTCATTTTTTTTAATGAAATCGTTTGTATTGTGTGATAATAGCAGAAGTTTGATTTGTCTTCTGCTGACACTTATGCTTAAGGAGTCCACCCTGTCTATGCCTTCGCATGATTTTCCTCAAAACGAAATGCCCACCGCGTACCAAGCCCACGCCATTGAAGCCACCTGTTATCAATTTTGGCTAGACCAAGAGCTTTTTGAACCAGATAAAGCGTTGGATGCTTGGTACGCCGCCAAAGGGGAGCCTCGTCCTGACAACAGCGCTATTCCACATTTTAGTATGGTGATTCCGCCTCCTAATGTAACGGGCAACTTACATATGGGGCATGCCTTGGACAATACGATTCAGGATGTTTTCGTGCGCTGGCATCGTATGTTGGGGCACCGTACCTTGTGGATGCCAGGGATGGATCACGCAGGCATTGCCACACAATCGATTGTGGAGCGTCGTTTAAAAGCGGGAGAAGTCGCCCCTTACCCCGCAGGCACCTTACGTCATGAACTCAGCCGAGAAGCCTTTCTTAAAGAAGTGTGGAACTGGGCCACGCATTGTCAAGACAATATACAAGCGCAATTTCAACGCTTGGGTATTTCACCAGACTGGTCACGTCGTCGTTTTACGCTTGATGAAGGCTTAAGTCAAGCTGTTCGTAAAACTTTTATACAATTATATAATGAAGGGTTGATTTATCGCGGTGAACGTATCGTGAATTGGGACCCTGCCACCGAGTCTGCCATTTCAGATATTGAAACGGATTATACTGATGAAGCGGGATTTTTATGGCATATTGCCTACCCCTTAACCCATGGTGGCGGTGAGTTGATTGTGGCAACCACACGGCCTGAAACCCTGTTTGGGGATGTCGCGGTGGCGGTTAATCCGAAAGATCCCCGCTATGCTGCATATATTGGTCAGACGGTTTTATTGCCCTTGACGGGTCGTAGCATCCCTATTATTGGGGATGATTACGTCGAAATAGACTTTGGTACAGGGGCATTGAAAATAACGCCTGCTCATGATCCCAATGATTTTGAAGTGGGTCAACGACACGGCCTTACCCCGCTTCGCATTTTTAATGACGCTGCTGAACTGTTACCCTTGGATTTTATCCCTAAAAGTCTTTATGGTTTGGATCGTTGGAAGGTTCGCGAAGCCGTTGAATCTTTACTAAAAGGACAAGGTTATTTACGCGATAAAACCGCCCATGCCCATCGTGTAGGGCGCGCACAACGTAGTGGAGCAATCATTGAACCCTTGTTGTCCAAGCAGTGGTTTGTAAAGACAAAGCCCATGGCGGAAGTCTGCTTAAAGGCTTTGGACGATGAGGCTATCCATTTTGTTCCTGAACGCTGGACTAAAGAATACCGACGGTGGTTAAACAATATTAATGACTGGTGTATTTCTCGACAATTATTATGGGGACACCGTATTCCCGCGTGGCATCATGCGGACACAGGGGAAATCTATGTCGGGGAAAATCCCCCCACGGAAGACCCGCAGTGGACGCAAGACCCTGACGTTTTGGATACGTGGTTTTCTTCAGGCTTATGGCCTTTTAGTACCATGGGTTGGCCTGATGAATCGGCCCAAGATTTACATGATTTTTATCCCACTTCGATGTTAGTGACGGGCTTTGATATTATCTTCTTTTGGGTCGCGCGTATGACGATGTTTGGGCATCAGTTAACAGGGGTTTCTCCTTTTGAAACGGTGTACATTCATGGTTTGATTCGAGATGAAAAAGGACAAAAAATGTCCAAGTCCAAAGGCAATACGGTGGATCCTGTTGCGGTGATTGATGAAAATGGATGCGATGGCTTTCGTTTTGCCCTAATTAATCTGATTACCTACGGCGGACAAGACATTAAGTTGTCTAAAGATAAAATCGAACAAGGTAAGCTCTTTAGCAATAAGTTATGGAATGCGTCTCGCTTTGTGTTGATGAACCTTGAAGCAGGCGATATTGCCCGTCATATAGACCCTAGCTTACTGGGAGACATGGACCGGTGGATACTCGGGCGATATGAATTTGTCGTACGAGAAGCGAACCGCATGTTAAGTGAGCATCGTTTAGGTGAATATGCACAGTTGCTCTTAGACTTTGTCTGGTATCAGTTTTGTGATTGGTATATTGAATATGCCAAAGCCCCTATGAAAAGCGACGATGAAGCGCTTAAAGCCAATACACGCTTGATTTTGCACCAAGTGTTAGAAGGCGTTTTGAAATTACTTCACCCCATTATGCCTTATATGACGGAAGCTTTATGGCAGCGGCTTCCCCTTAAAAAAGGACTGAGTATTAGTGTGAGTGAGTTTCCTCAACAAGCCAGTTTACATCATCACAACAGTCACCTTAATGAAGAGATGAGCTTTATGTTGGGGGTGGTCAAAACGCTACGGCAAATTCGTCAACAATACAATGTCGCTCCTTCTAAAGCGGTGGATGTGATCTTTGAAGCGCCTGAAAGTCAGGATTACCGAGTCTTAAAACGAACGGAAGACACTCTACGGCATTTTGTGGCCCTTGACCACATTATTTTGGAGCGTCAAATTGACCAAAAACCTGAACAAGTGGCAACAGGTGTCGTCGGCCATTGTAAAATCATGATTCCCTTAGCAGGCTTAATTGATGTCGAACAAGAAGTGGCTCGACTTAAAAAACAGCAAGCCACCCTGAGTAAAGATCAACAAAAACTCTTAGGCATGTTAAATAATCCACAGTTTTTGGAACGGGCAGGGGAAGACGTGGTCGCGAAGAATAAAGGCTTATTAAATGAAGTGAATCAACAGCTTCGCGTCTTAGAAGAACAATTGGCAGGATTGCTCCCTTAAAATGAATCTAGCTCGTGGTGACATTTAGTTAAGAAAGAAGGAATTTCAAGGAAAAATAAACGGCTTTTGAGGCGTGTACAGAGACGTACATAACGAAAAAACGGCTTGTTTTGACACAGAAAGTACTCTTTATCAGCTGAATGTCAACATGAGCTAGGGTGCAAAGGTCATCACAATAAAGCGATCATAATAATTGTTTTCAGAAAGACTATTAATAGCCCCATGGTGTTTGTTTAAAAACCCCAAGTGATCTGCAAATTCTTGGATTCTAAAATGGGGTTTCCCAAATTGGGGAAGCCCTGTATTGCCTGCATAGGCATCGGTCACCCCATCTTTTGCCACATGAATCGCTTCCCCTGTTTCGGGGTTTTTAACATCTCCCCAATTCACATCGACAGCCACCAACATATGGTGATCCGCTGTCCCTTTTTTAATCCCAATTAAGACGGTTCCGGGGGGTGTTTTCTCTGCGGTTAAATTAGGCGTTGAGATCACCGTTAATTTACCGAGCTTATTCTGTTTGTAAAAATCTAAAAAACTTTGCGTATGGGTCAATGCACTAGGAATTTGACTAACTTTGTCAGGGTAAGCTTGCTTTAAAGCGGGCTTGGTGACGTATTCCCAAATGGCTGCAGCACACCCATAAGAGCCTAAATTATAAGGCGTCGGCAGTTTTTGTTCATGGGCATTAAAAGCCAACTGAGCCATTTGAGCCTGCACATTAATGCGAGGCGTCCCTAAAGCGGTGGGCATGCTTGAAAATACCACAGGGGAATGCGCCACGGCGACTTCAGTTAGGGGCTTGGATGAGGAGGCTGAAAGCGAAGTTATGAATCCCTTTTCCATTGCTTTAATCAGCGAAAGATCTAATTGTTGATCCAACGCCACAACAGGAGGCGCCACTTTATTTAACTGAGGCGTAGGCTTGGATTGAGGCATTAAATCGGCAGACGACAGGGCTAAAAACCCCAGTCCGACGACACCAAAGGCGCCTAAAAGTGTATAAAAGAAAAAAGAAGAGCGATTAGGATTCATTTTTTTCATCGAGAGGGCTCCTTACAAGATTAAGCATCAAAGGCATACTGTCCTTCTTGTCGTCGATTCAAAGCACGTTCTTGAAAAGACGTTACAATCGACTGATGAAAACTTAAAGGAAGCGACGGGCTTTAAGTCTCGTGATGTGCCATATCCGTTACAATGGTGGGTTGCCACGCCAAGCGTAAGGCATTGAGAATTGCGAGCACATCGATCGCTTCTTGAGCCAACGCCCCTTCTACGGGAGATAATAAGCCCACCGTCGCAAGTCCCATACCGATGAGACTCAAAATCATTCCCCCGACAGCACTTTGCATGGCAATACGACGAAGGGCGAGGCTAATATGTAAGAGTTCATCCACTTTATGCAAGGTGTTTTCCAAAATAACGGCCCCTGCCGCTTCACTAGTCACACTATTATGTGACCCAAAAGCGAGCCCGACGGTAGCGGTCGCCAAGGCAGGCGCGTCATTAATGCCATCCCCCATAAATAAAGTCGGTGCTAAGGCGGTTTCTTGTCGGACAATGGCGACTTTTTCTTCAGGAGATTGTTCCGCAAAGGTCTCTTGAATCCCTAAAGTTTCGGCCAAGTAAGCCACCTCGGAAGCTCTATCGCCTGATAAAAGAATCACTTTATTTAGTTGATGCGCAGGGGCCAAATGCCCGATAAACGACTTCCCTTCTGCACGCGCTTCATCTCTTAAGCGAAACACCCCAGCATATTGATCATGACACAAGATGACACATTCTAGACCAAGGGAGACAGGGGGAAGTAAGGCCAGTAAATGGGGCCAATTCGCCGCTATTTTTTGACGACTCGTCAAATGCCACGGCTGGCCATTAATCACACCAAACAACCCTTGGCCTGGCTTTTCAGAGACTTCACTGGCCTGAGGCAACACCAAATGTTCGGCGTTGGCCCGTTCAATAAAGGCGTTGGCTAAGGGATGCTTTGAATAACGTTCTAGGCTGGCGGCCGCTTGTAATAAAGTCTTGGTGTCAAAAGGGGGATGGGGCAGTATTTCGGTTAAAGTAGGGTCCCCATAGGTGAGGGTGCCTGTTTTATCAAAAATAGCGGTACGGCACGTTGGTAAGCGCTCTAAGACGGCGGGGTCACGAATAATAATCCCTTGCTTGGCGGCCAAAGAAATGGCACTAATAATGGTAATCGGAATGGCAATTAAAAGTGGGCACGGGGTCGCCACCATCAAAACAGATAAAAACCGACTGGAATCGCCTGTGAAAAACCAAGCTCCACACGCAATCAACAGAGCAACAGGGGTAAAGATGGCGCCAATTTGATCCCCCAAACGACGTAGGGCAGGCCGTTTGTTTTCCGCCTCTTGCATGACTTTCATAATGGTTGCGTATCGAGAATCGGCCACGGGCTTTTCCGCTTCAATCACCAAGACGGCATCCCCATTAATCGCCCCTGAAAGGACTTGGGACCCTGGTGCTTTCGCCACCCGATAAGGTTCCCCCGTGAGGTAGGATTCATCCATATGGCCATTGCCTTCACAGACTTTACCGTCGACAGGCGTCGTTTCATGCGGGAAAATCACTAATTTGTCGCCAATGACGATATCGGACAAAGACACTTCTTCAATTTCATTGTCGACTTGTCGATGCGCGGTATGAGGCATCCGTTGAGCCAAGGCATTTAAAACCGAAGAGGCCTTACGCACGGCAAACTGTTCGAGGACTTGACCGCCTGCCAGCATTAACACAATGAGGCTGCCTGCGAGATATTCATGGAGCAAAAGACTGGTAATTAACGCCAGCACCGCCAAAAGATCAGCACCAAAATCTTTTTGAAAGAGCTTAATGAGTACCTCAAGCGTCAGCGGAACCACACCGATCCAGACCACCGCCTGAAGGGGAAAAAGGGATGCAATAGGCCAAGTAAAAAACAAGACGCCATAGGACACTAAGCCAAGGACTAAAACAACCACCAATAATTTAGACACCAAAGGAACAGTATTCATAGGCGTATTATAGCATAGTAAAGAGGCAGACGCACACTGAATCCATAGTAAAAAGCCCTTCTGCTTCATCGTCGCTTTGGCGTGGATTATTCCAATACAGGGTTAGGCTTTGGAGCGGTTTTGCTTAAGGGAAGGGCCAAGCGAAGGGGTAAAATGCTCCCCTTGGAAAGTTCCACCTCTCGCCCCCACGCAGACTGAAACGCGGCATTCCCTAAAATGCGCCCTTTCGTGTTGGTGGGACTGTCCAGTATCGCATTGATGGCAATGCTTTGCCGAGTGGGGAGCGCTTCAATACGCTCAAAACGAATTTGTAGATACCCATAATGCCAAGGCCTTATCGTAAAGGGATACACCGCTTCTACATGGCCGTGGACCCGAGACCCTGCTGCGGCGATGACTTGTCCTTCACATTCAAGCGGGGCAAGCAATTGGGTTTGAACCACGTCCCCCACCCGATTAAAACGAGAGCTCAAGGGCTGTTGTAAACGTACTTTAAAAGAAAAACCCGTGGGTAACGTCACTGGAGCAGGGGCTTTCAGCAAAGTAGACAGCGAAGGACTGGCCGTTTCGATAACCCCATACGCAGGAGAAGCAAGCAAAAGAAAACTAAGAAACCAACCGCAGTTTAAATAAAGAGTCAAGCAAAAATCCTTTAAGTTGTTACAAAGTTTTACTTGGTTTTTTACACCATAACAAGTATGCTAATCACACGTCAAGACTCCTTTTAAAGTCTCCTGTACTTAGTGGGGTTTGTCCCTAGCTTGGGTGGGAGTGTGTCTTTATTGAGGGTGGTCTTGAGGGGCTGTTTGAGAGAATACAAATAGTCTATTGAATCAGAGTGATTAGAAAAAACATTGCATTAGAGGGGACACGTTCCCCTCCTTACTTTTTGTTTTATAACTTAAAATGCGTGTTGAAAGAGAAAAAGGTACGGCATATGGGACGCAAACATTCAGGCTATTCCACCCTTAACGTCAGCGCCAAAGCCAAAGGCTCGACCTGTAAATGGGAGTCTTTCCCCCTACTCAGCCGTGGGCATGTGGTTCAAATGATTTATCAATACTTCAAGCCTAAAAATAAAAAAACGAAGCGCTCTTTCGCCCTAGAACAAGAACCGCAGATCATACAATGGATGACCCTCTTCGCCGTGGAAGCGGAAGAATTATTAGAAGCAGGGCTTGATTACGAAACCGTCCGCGCGATGGAACACTTATTGGGCTAAGTATTGAAAGTCCTGTCCTTAACGAACGAAGGGTCCAGAATGGCGTCACGACGGCGCGTTAAGCGTGGTTCACAGGGGCGGCTAAAAAGAGAATCACATCCTGATAGTAATCCGCTTCAATGTCTAAGCGGCATAAAGAGTGTGTAGAGGCTTCTCTGCTTAAATGGGCTGTATTTAAGCGTTCTAAGAGTTCAAATTCATCGTCTGGACTTAAGCCGTTGTCTCCGTATAGGCATAAATACAAGCTTTGGTTTAAAGCGGGTTTTGCCCCTTCCCATACAAGGGCCTCCTCCGCCAAGGCCATAAAGCGGCGTTCATACGTTTCAAAGCGAGGGTCTTGAACATCCATCATGCAGGGGGGTACTCCTCATTTCTAAACGCTGAACGAGACGGTGAGGGGGAACATTAACCACTATTCGTAGTTTAACCTAAAAGATTTTCCACCATGGTTTTTTAGCTGGCGTTGAGACTTCAGGTGCTTCTGTCCGAGGGTTAAGCCTCTGGTATTTTTCAAACTCAAGCTGATTTCTTTCACGAACCAGTTTAGCTAAAGGTTCACCGATATCTACGAGTCCTAATTCTGGGCGTTTTTTAGCTGATTCTACAGCTTTTTCTACCCCCCCCCCGACTTAAAAGGCCATGCTCCCCAGAACGATGGGTAGGCTGTGGCGAAAACGGCATAGCGGACTGTCTAGAAATTAAATTCATCAGTAGGATTGTCCTTCATTGAATGATTGCAACGTAATTAAAAATAAAAGTAACCCTAATTTTATAGCATACTTGTGCTTGAAAATCAATAAATAAGGCCTGCTTGAATCTACTTTTATGAGGGGCGATTGCACAAGGCCGCACATTCAAAGATTGAGGCGACTTTATGTTCATGCTACCTTAACGAAGATTCCCCCTAAATAGGCCTTAAGCGAAAGTGCCTAAACCTGTACGAGACCCTTCCCTTATGCCTACTGCGACTCCTGAAACCGTCAAGCCCCTGAATATCGGATTTGTTCACTTGGGTTGTCCCAAAAATTTGGTGGATACCGAAACGATGTTGGGTCGTTTAGAACAAGACGGTCATACCATTGTTGCGGATGAAACCGACGCTGACATGGTGCTGGTGAACACCTGTGCCTTTATTGAAGACGCGCAAAAAGAAAGTATTCAAACCTTGGTACGCTTGGCTGAAGGGGGAAAGCGCTTATTGATTTCAGGGTGCTTGGCTCAAAAATTTCAAGGCGAATTACTCGATTTATTCCCTGAAGCGGATGCCGTAGTGGGTACTCATCAAGTGGCGGATGTCGCGAGTGTCGTCCGTAAAGTCCAGCAGGGCGAGCGGGTATTGGCCATTCAGCAAGACCCCACCTACCTCTTGCAAGACGACGGCGCGAGACGCCATGTGACTATGGGGGCAAGCGTTTACGTTAAAATTTCAGAAGGCTGTGATTATCGCTGTAAGTTTTGTATTATTCCGTCTATGCGGGGGAACCTTCGTAGTCGAACGGTGGACAATATTGAAGCCAGCGTGAAAGAATTGGTGGCCAAAGGCGTCAGTGAAATTGTACTCATTGGCCAAGACAACACGAGCTACGGCCGAGACATTGACACGGATTTACCAACGCTACTCAAGCGTTTAAATCAAATTGAAGGCCTGCAGTGGTTGCGCTTTTTGTATGCGTATCCAAACAATCGTTTAAATGACGCCTTGTTGGACGCCATTCGTGCTTCGGAGCATGTCGTCAAATACTTGGATTGCCCCTTACAGCATACGCATCCTGATATGCTTAAACGCATGAGCCGCCCTGTCATTGACACGGTTGAATGGACGAAATGGGTGCGAGAGTCCATTCCTGGGGTGCGTTTACGTAGTACCTTTATTGTGGGCTTTCCGGGCGAAACCGACGAAGAATTTCAGCACCTGAAAGACACGATTCAAGCCGTTGAGTGGGACCGCTTAGGCGTTTTTGAATATAGTGATGTCGATTCTGCGGCGAGTACAGATTTACCTGACAAAGTTTCTGCCAAGGTCAAAACACAACGACGTCGCGAAATTATGGAAATTCAGCAGGGCATTAGCTACCGTAAGAATCAAGCCTTAATCGGGCAGACGCTTCCTGTCATCGTAGATGAAATTCGAGCATCTGGCTTAATAGTGGGCCGTAGCCAGTGGGATTCTCCTGAAATTGACAATCAAGTGCTCATTCAAGCGGGAACTGTTAATGTCTTACCGGGTGATTTAATTGCTGTTAAAATTGGGCAAGTCACACCGTATGACTTAAAAGGTCAAGTGCTTTCTCTTTGGCCAAATGACTTGTCATGCACGGCATTAAATGCCAATGAAACCGCCTTTTAAGTGCCTTATGCGAAACCAAACAGGGGTAGCGCTTTCTCTATTGGTCCTTATATTGGGTTTTACGGCGTGTCGTTCCGTTCAAGATTTGCAGACGCCTCGATTAAAAATGACTTCATTGCTCAGCGTTTCTGCCGAAGAGCAAGCCTTATTGACGCTACACATGAAGATTCATCTCGCTCGTATGAAGCAGATGGACTACGCGAGTTTACTGCCTGTGCCGATTCAATCGAGTCAGCAAAAGCAAGAATATCTGCAACGCAATCGTTTTTTAGAATTTTTGGCCTGTACCGACCAGCATTTAGGGCGCTTAGAAGCTTACGAGGTTTCACATCTTCAGTTTTTTAAAGAAAGTAAAGGGGGATCGCTACCACGTTATGTTGTTTATGTGCCTACCCAACGCCAACGCCTTGCCAAGGGAGAAGAGCAATTTATTTTAGCGCCCGCCGTCACCGAAAAAGGGATGGGTTATCGCTGGGTGGGGTATTATGTGAAGGCCCCGCAGGCCACGGCGTTTCATCAGTGTGTGAGCCATTTAGACTAGTCTTGGGCGGAACTGGTGGGAGGGGCCGTCAACTGGAGCAGTTCCTTCACCATACGGAAATTGATTAAACGGGCTTGAAATAAAGCCGCCACGGCTTGGACTTGATCGGCTTGGCCTTCACAACGCGCCGACAAACGAAAGAATTCATCCATGGTGTAATGAATACTCGCTGCGGCAGGCAGATCAGGATGAGGACGTTGTTCTTCTACACTGGTCATTCGTTGCATCACCTTTCAGTCGGATCTTTGGGTTAAAATCCTTATATGTGGTCTTGGTTTTTAGGGGGAAGAACGTAATAAATATTTGAAAAATAACGTTCCAGTTCTTGTTCCGCAGAACTTTTAATCGGTTTACTTAAAAGCATATTAAATTCTTTCAGTGTGACATGACGGTCAATATACTTGACCATCGACACCACGTCCTTCATTTTTTTAACGCCCCGTTCTTTCACCAAAATTTCTGCCAAACGATACAAGGGGACTTTTAAAAACATGTCTACCACTTCCGTATCAAAATGCGAGCCTGCATCTTTTTGAAGAATCGCTAGCACTTTTTCAAAAGGCATACGACTACGATAATGGCGTAAAGAGGTAATGGCATCAAAGACATCACTTAAGGCGATAATACGGCCCAGTAGGGGAATTTCATCTCCCTTGAGTCCTTTATAATACCCTTTGCCGTCCACCCGTTCGTGATGCGACGCGGCAATCATGGGAACTTCTTTGAGGTGGTCTGCAAAATGAATATTCTGTAAAATTTCAAACGTATAGCGCGCATGTTCTTGAATATGCTTATATTCATCAATAGTTAAACGCCCTTCTTTCGTTAGTACATCTTCCCGAATACCGATTTTACCAATGTCGTGTAATAAGGCTGAAAAGCGGAGCACTTCTAAATCAGCCGTGGTCATTTGCATTTCATCGCCAACCAGCATGCAATAATCCGCCACACGTTCACTGTGCCCCGCCGTAATGGGGTCTCGCGCGTCAATGGTAGACGACAAGGTCACGATAAAACTTTCAAAACTTCGTTTTTGTTCTTTGGCCATCATCGCATTTTCAAGCGTAATCCCCGTGGTTGCCGCAATGGCGCGTAAGAGATCTTCATCCGCCTTCGTAAAGGAACCCACGCGCTTATTTAAAACTTGTACGACACCAATGGATTCATTATTTCGATTTAAAATGGGGATACATAACACATTACGCGTACGGTAGCCTGTTTGACGATCAATATCTTGATTAAAGCGAGGGTCATTATAAACATCTACAATATTTAAGGCTTCCCCCATTTTTAACACATGGCCTGCCAAGCCCTTGTCTGCTCGAATACGTAGTGTCGTACTCCCTTCAATTCCCGAAGCCACCTTACTCCATAATTCATTGCTTTCTTTGTCATAGACAAAGACCGTACAACGTTCCGCTTCCAAGGCCTTAACCGTTTCTTCACGAACCAAGCTTAAAATATTGTCTAATTCTCGTTCCGCCGCGATGGCTTGTCCTAGACGCAGCAAAGACATCAACGCATTGGGGCTATTGTTGACCAAATGTTCGCTGTGAAAGGTCTCTTCGTTTTTCGCTTCAGGGTCATCCGTGTCAGCTAAGTCCGTTGAAGCATCCACAGATTTCATGGTAAGCACGGAAAGTGCGTCCTGCTTAAGGCAATGTTCGACAATTTTTTCCCATTGTTCAGGGGCTAAAATAAAGAGTTCATCTTCAATCGGACGAACCAAGAAAAGTAAATTATATTTTTGAGCCACGTGAAACGCACGAAATAAGCTTTGAATGGCCAAGTCTTTTTGTTGCATACTAATGTATAAACGTGCTTGTTCATAATAGGTCTTAGCCAGTTCATCTGAACGCCCCTGCTTTTTAAAAATGGCAATAGATTCACTCAGCATTTTCAAGGCGTCTCGTGGTTTTTCCATCGCTTGAAGTAAAGCGCCCATTAAACGAAAGGCAACACCATAGCCTTTTTCTTCACGATGTTCTTTGAACAAAGGGATCACTTCATAAACCAATACGTTATGACAGTCTTGATATTCATGATTTAAAAAATGAATATAACCCATATATAATTTAGCTGTGCCATAGGCGCTCCACAGTTGGCTTGCCTTGCTTCGTGTCAAAGATTCCTGTACTAAATGTAACGCTTTAACCAACTGATTGTTAATAATAGCGATCTTGATTAAATTATTGATCAATTCCGTTTCTCGCCGAACTTCTTTCATTTCGGTGGCAATCGCCAAGGCACGTTCAATGTAGCGTTGGGCATCTGAAAATTGTTCAATTAACAAACTGGTTTGACCCAGCATTTGATAACTCACACCACATTCATGTATAAAAGGAGTCGTACTTTTGATCTTAAGTGACGTTTGCATGAGTTGAAAGGCATGCGTAAAATGCCCTGCTTGTTCATAATAAATCGCCATACTGTCAAATAGTCTGGCCTGAGTCAGCGTATTGGCTTCCCCTTGCGCCAAACCTTCTTTATACCAGCGTAAGGCAATTCCATATTTTCGATTATCATAATGAATTCTACCTTGATAGAGGTAGATAATTGGCTTGAGGATGACCATGTCTTCTAGGGAAGATTTTTTTTGAATCTGAACATACAATTCATTGAAGCGACGAATACAAGACTTAGATTCAACAGCAGGGTTATTTAAATAACGATGCCACACCGCTTCCACCTGTAAGCGTAGACGTTGGCCTTCTTCAAAATCGGTATTATATTGATTGGACTCCGCTAGATTATATGCCTCTTTAAAACGCCTTTTATAGCCCAAAACTGAAAGATAATGCAAGCATTGTTCAAAACAAGAGACGAAGTTTTTTTCTTGAAATATGATACTATCCGAAGCCCGCAGGCTTATGGAATTATTTTCCGAAGGAGTTTCTTCCAAGTGATCAAAAGAAGCACTTTCAACAAAGAGTTCCCAAGTACTTCTGGATTTAACTTGGCCAAGGTGAGCTCGCTTTTGAAGTGATACCGCATGACGAGACCCCACCCCCTGAGCAGGACGAGTATTGAGTTGATATTCAGTCAACTTTCGTTCATCGTGTGGCATCATCATTATTATTAGTATTCCGCTTATTTTCTTAAGGAGGATTTTAAATTTATTATAACGATTAAGGGCCCACCCAAAGAGAGACGTCCCCCTGAAGATACGTCAAGCAGGGGAAATGCACTACATAGCCTCAAGCTTTTTTAATAAATCAGTGGCTTGTAGACGTGTCATCTCTTCATCTGCAAACGAAAAAGCCACCTTGCCTTTGGCGTTAATCACATAAACCGTTGGGTAAGCAATATTGCCCCGCGTGACGTTGGCCACCCCGTAATTGGAAATAATCGCGCGTTCAGGATCAGGGATGACGGGGAAGCTCAGTCCCGATTTACCTTGCCGTTCTTGAGCATCCGGCAAGGTGTCCGCACTAATGGCAAGCAGGTTATATCCTTTTTTCTTAAAATCGGCGACATGTGCTTGAAATCCTTCAAGCTGATTGGCACAGACGCTACAAAATACCCCTTGATAAAAAATCAAAACAGAACCTTCCCCTTTTTTCTGAAGGCTTTCCATCTTAATCGCTTGGCCATTGGCGGATGTTGCCTGAATTTGAGGCGCAATCGAACCCGTAGGAAGCAAATACAAGCCGTCAAAACCACTGCTTTCCCCTTCCGTATTACTCACTTCTATAGGTGCCGTACTTTCGGGTGTAGACGTCACGCTAGGGCTTCCTCCTCCCATAAAGAGAATAAAAAATAAGCCCCCTAGCATGCCTACGGCTAACAATCCCGCGATTCCTTTTTGAAGTCCTGTTACGGCCATCATGGACCTATTCCCTTTCTCTCAACCTAGATTTTTAATTCAACAATTTACTTCATTCTAGCATGTTCATTTTAGATTGGGCCAGCCATTTGCATGATTTCATTTGAAGAATGTGGGTCCCCTTAATGAGATTAAAGCGTTGCGGATGCTTAAGAGAAAAATGCTTGAATGACGTTTTATTTTCGGGGCTGTATTACCCTTCGTTAAGAATTTTGACACTTGTGGAGAATTGGCCTTCTCCTTCATTTGGTGTAGATGATTCAAGGCGCCTCATGAAACCTTTGGAACTTTGCTAAAGTGATAGAGTCACGACATACGGAAATGACGTGACTCGAATTCTAATGTATTTACACCCCCTTGTAAATACATTAGGGATAAGCGAAAGCTCGTCCCGTTCTTTAACATTTCACCTTATTACAAAATAAAGCGAAATGTTTCTAGTGTGATTGCAGAGAGAGGGATGTCAAAAAAACATCCCCTTTTTTTATCGGCATTTTTGAATAAGCGTTTCTAAACGTATCACCACAAAAAAATATTGAGTTTAAGTCTTTTTTGTGGGGAGATTTAATTCAGGCTTGGGGGGATTCAGCTTTTGTTTACGGTCATGGCGTTTCTTTAAATCCAGCCCCCAACCCACGGCGTATCCCACTCCTCCGAAGAGAGCCGCCGCTAAAACCAGTCGGTTTAACCACGATTTAGATTGCAAGTCTAGGGACTGTTCTAATTTTTTAATATGGGCAGGAATGTCCTGCACAACAGGCTTCATGTTTTTCATCGGATGAAGTACCAAAACAGGTAGCCCATTCAGTGCGGGTAAATCTGCCTCAGCGATATGACCCGCTTCATTCAAGGCGACTTTTAGAGAAGCGCCTCCTTCTTGAAAGACATGAGCAGTACGACTCCCGTCCCCTCCGTGATAAATACGCAGCGACGCCGAAGGGGCGCTCTGATTCGCCAAACTCATCGGTTTGTCCAAAATGATATCCACTTGATGCGTCAGTCCTTCAGGAGCGTTTTTCTTTTCAGCTTCGAGTAAGGGGCGCTCCATCCAGTCTTGAATATTTAAATGCTGAGGGAAATGATGCTTACGAATCAACATTTCACGCTCAACGCTTGGGACATGGACCACTTCCGTTTCATAATCTTTAATGTCAGATGTATACTTTGGATCCGCAATCGGAATAGGATATACGGCTTGATATGTCCCAATATGGGGGTTGTATTGAAAAGAACCTGAACCTTCTTGGAAGCGACGAATTTGCTTCATGCCCCCGCCTGTTCCATTGGGGATGGTTTCATCTTTCCATTTTTCATAAAGGGCTTCTTTAAGGGGCTTAGTTCCCGATTGATTGTAAACAACTTTAAGGCGTTCCTTGGTTCCGTCCGCATGAGTTTTACTATATTCTTGAGGTTGCAAGATTGTTGAGACGCTGCTTCCTAAAAGACCTAAAGCCACCCCACTCATGCCCAAAACAAAGGGATAAGTTTTATAAGGCGGTGTATTCACCTTAAGGTCTTGAGGCGGAAAAGGTGCTTCTTTTACAGAAGGAGTCGTGGTAGAGGCGGACAAACTTGGCGTCCCAGTCGGTGAGCTTCCAAGTAGAAGCCGTGAGGATGAAATCATAATCGGTTTCCTTAAAAGGGGGGATGTAACGAGCGATATGGATATAAACCCCCCTGAACTTTAAAATGTGCTAGTCTGATTCTGAATCCTCTACATCGGCGCTTTCTTTTATGCGTCGCTTTATGCTATATTTTAAATGAAAAAGAGAACATTTAAAGCGTCTTGCTCCTTTTCGTTGAAATTGACAAAGAAAGAAACGACCCATGCCTTACGACGTACCTGCTTATCTTCAAGACTACTTGTCACAAGGGTCTGCCAGTTTACTACCTTTCTTTGAAAAAATTATTTCCAAGGAACGCTTGACTCGCGAAGATGCCATTACCTTATACCAAAGCCCTGATTTGCTAGGCGTGGGGATGCTTGCGGATTTAGCACGGCGCTTACGCACGCCAGACGCCGAACAAAATTACGTCTGGTGGGTACACAACTACCATATTAACCCCACCAATATTTGTGAAGACACCTGCCATTTCTGTTCTTTTAAGAAAGGTCCACAGTCACCGCACGCCTATTTTTGGGCGATTGATAAAGTCATTGCGGACATTCACGCGTACCCTGACTTTGAAAATTTAAAAGAATTTCACATTGTGGCAGGCCACTACAAAGGGGCAAACTTGGCCTATTATGTAGATTTATTTAAGGCACTACGCCAGCATTTTCCGCAAGTCAACGTCAAAGGGCTTACGGTTGCAGAACTCCATTACCTAGCTAAGATTGAAGCCCTCCCGATTGAACAGGTTCTGCAAAGTTTAATCGATGCAGGCCTACAAGCCTTACCTGGGGGGGGGGCCGAAGTGTTCGCCGAACGGATTCGAAAAGAAGTCTGTCCCGATAAAATTACAGGTGCCCAATGGTGTGAGATTCATGGATTGGCGCATCGCATGGGGCTTAAATCAAACGCCACCATGCTGGCAGGACTCGGTGAAACAGCAGAAGAACGTATTGACCACCTTCTCGCCTTACGCCAGCAACAAGATGAATCGGGTGGATTTTTAAGTTTTATCCCGCTGAACTGTTATTATGAGGGCAACCGTATTGATCCCAAATATGCGTTAACAGGCTTTGAAAATTTAAAAAACTTTGCGCTGTCTCGCTTGGTCTTGGACAATTTCCCTCATATTAAAGCCTTTTGGATTCACATGGGTGAAAAAATCGCCCAAGTCGGGCTGAATTTTGGGGTCGACGATATTGACGGTACCGTCATTCAAGAAAAAATCGCCCATGCCGCAGGAAGTCAAAGTGCACAAGGCTTAACCATGCGTCAATTAACCCATTTGATTCGTCAATCAGGCCGTTTACCTGTTGAACGAGATGCCTTTTACAATGTGATTAAAATTTGGGACATGGACGCGATGCAAGCCCTCGCCCCAGAATCGGTGCTTAAAAAAGCCTACCAAAAAGCGTCCGTTTCGCAAGGGTAAGCGCGTCTTCTTTTTTTAATCGGCTGCAATCAGTTGTATACGTCGATAGGCACAAGCGCGTCAAAATTTTCCAAAAGTCCTCGTTTGAGAAATATAAACCTTTGTGCTAACCTTAAAAAAGGTGCAAAGGCGTTTTTTCTATTCGTCATACGCTTACCACACTATTTTATTAAATTGAATTCTAAAAGGAAATACCCCCATGGGAAGTCCCGTTCAAGCGAATGCCAGCACTGTTTTTGAAGCGGATATTAACTTAGAACATCCTCAAAAAGCGGCCCCCCGTGTCACTTATGGGGAAACCTTGGTGCAAATCGGGCATGAAAATCCCAATGTCGTTGTGTTGGATGCTGATTTGGCCTGCTCGACGCAAACCCAATTATTCGCCAATGTCTTTCCTGAACGTTTTTTCAACCAAGGCATTGCAGAAATGGACCTCATCAATACGGCCGCAGGTTTGGCGACCACAGGGAAAATCCCTTTTGTGTCCACGTTTGCCTTATTTGCCAGTGGGAAGGCTTGGGAAGCGGTTCGTAATACGGTGGCTTATTCTCAATTAAATGTAAAAATTGCCCCCACCCACAGCGGGATTAGCTTAGGGGAAGATGGTGCCTCGCATCAGTCGATTGAAGACATCGCGTTAATGCGGGTTATTCCTGAAATGACGGTGATTGTGCCTAGCGACAGTGTGGAAACCGAAGCCGTGATTCGCTATGCCGCACAAACGCAAGGCCCCATGTATATTCGCTTAGTTCGTCCTAATATTCCTGTGATTCATAAAACCAGCACCTATACGTTAGCGCCTAATAAAATCCGAGTCGAGCGTGAAGGTCAGGATATTACTCTTATTGCAACGGGCGAAACGGTTTATCATGCATTACTGGCC
Organism: Vampirovibrio sp.; assembly: GCA_050916035.1. Taxonomy (GTDB): domain Bacteria; phylum Cyanobacteriota; class Vampirovibrionia; order Vampirovibrionales; family JAJTHC01; genus JAJTHC01. The sequence goes on from CP050876.1 coordinate 1,259,292, forward strand.
GCTGAACGCTTGTATGAACAACATCAAATCAACGCAGAAGTCTTGAATGCGGTCTTTATTAAACCGTTTGATGTTGAAACCTTGGTCCGCTCCGCTCAAAAAACAAAGCGTGTGCTGAGTGTCGAAAGTCATAGCGTCATTGGAGGCTTAGGCGGTGTGGTGGCAGAAACGCTAAGCGAACATTGCCCCACTCCACTGAAACGACTCGGCGTGCAAGACATATTTGGCCAAAGTGGAACGGGCGAGGCCTTGTTTAAAGCTTATGGGATTGATGCCGAAGCCATTGAAAAAACGGTTTTAGCGTGGTTGGCTTAAGCCTTATTGACTCTTTTAAATATACTTCAAGAAGGACAAATTACGATGTATACACTGGTACTTATTCGTCATGGTCAAAGTACATGGAATTTAGAAAATCGCTTCACGGGCTGGGAAGACGTCGATTTAACCCCCCAAGGTATTCAAGAAGCCCAATCCGCGGGTGGCTTATTGCGTGAAAAAGGCTTTCATTTTGATGTGGGATACACCTCCGTTCAAAAGCGCGCCATTAAAACCCAGCAACTTATTTTAGAAACGATGGACCAACTCTATATTCCTGTGGTGAAAGATTGGCACTTGAATGAACGTCACTACGGGGCCTTGCAAGGTTTAGACAAATCTGAAACGGCGCAGCAATATGGGGATGCTCAAGTCAAAATATGGCGACGTAGCTATGATGTGCCCCCTCCCGCGTTGACGAAGGAAGATGCTCGATATGCAGGGCATGATCCTCGATACGCGAATTTAAGTGAAGCGGAACTTCCCTTGACGGAAAGCTTAAAAGAAACGGTCGCGCGTGTCGTTCCCTTTTGGCAAAATACGATTGCCCAAGACGTTAAAGCAGGCAAGCGCGTCTTAATTACGGCTCATGGTAATAGTTTGCGAGCCTTACTGAAATATTTAGATGCCTTAAGTGAAACGGACGTTTTGGAACTCAATATTCCCACCGGTCAGCCGTTGGTCTATGAGTTGGATCAAAATCTAAAGCCCTTGCGTCACTACTATTTAGGGGATGCGGCAGCGATTGCGGAAGCCATGTCCGCGGTGGCGAATCAAGGCACTGTGAAGGTTTAATCTCCTTAAGCGTCGTCGCTTTTAAGGCATTATGATTATTTTGGGGTTATTCAAGGTAAAAAGGGGGTAATCATGCAACTGCAACCGTATTTAGGGGTAAGCAAAAATTTCCCTTCACTCCGCTCTTCTTTTCCGTCTTTACGAGTGGGGAACTTACATTGTAATAATATTGTTTCAACTACTGGAAAATTTCAAGCAGCGAGGCAGTTCCAAGAAAAATTGACACAACTATCATCTTTATGTCAGCATCTTCAGTACTTAGATCCCGTATCGCAGCGAGTGCCCCCAGCACATTTAGTCGGTATTAAAAATAAGTTAAAAGATTTATTTCACGAAGTTGTCGCTTATTTAGATAAATATCCGAGCCTGAATAGTCCTAGCGTACAAGCAATTCTTCAACAAATTCCCATAAATTTGACTTCTCTTAATTGAATTTCTGAACGCGTTCATCATTTTTTCATTACTCAAAGGTTTTAGTGCGTATGTATCTTCATCATTTTTCACCTCATAATCGTCGCCACGTTTCACCTGTAAGTCAGTCCTTACGTGTCGGGGAAATAACAAAAGAAAACATGAAGTACTTAGGAAACCATATATCTTTAACAGCACTTAAGCAACGAACAGAGATCCTAAGCCTCATAAAAAATACAACAGAAGTATTGAACCGCCTTTTAAAAGACTTTAAAAAAAAGGACTCTCTTCTAAGTTTTTTTAGCAAGAAGAAAGTCCATCCTAATGAATTTATCATTAAATATCACAGTTTTGAGTTGGCGCTAAAGGAAATAGTTAAAAGGCTTCAACAATTCTATACGTTATATCAAAAAGAGGCAAAGCTTCAAGAGGCTTGGACTTCGTTAGAAACACTTTGGACGACAAATCTCCCTATTCTTTTACCTTTAAAAGGAAATTTTAAGCATAGACCCTAATCGTTACGAATAGAGTAAATGATTAAGGTAAAGCCTGTCCCTTCGTTTCTTTGGCGAAGTATAAAGTCCCTAGAATGACTAAGGTGAATAGGCTGAACACCAACGACGATTGTGCAAATCCGCCTAAGCTTTGGACCAACACACCGACCATTAAGACAGAGACCGCCGTAAACAATCGACCGGTATTAAAGCAAAACCCAACGGCCGACATTCTAATGTTGGTGGGGAATAATTCAGGAATATACACATAAAAAGAAGATTGCGTGAGCCCGTGAAAAAACCCAAAGGCTCCGCCCACCGCATACAAGGCGGGATGAAACGTTTTAAATCCTAAAAATAAAACCAAAGAAGAGACTAAAATCCCGAAACTACCCAAAGCAATAGAGGCTTTTCGTCCCCATTTTTGGGTGAGAATACCTGCACTAGCGCAGCCAATAATGGCAAAAATGCCTTGTAACATAATTTGAATGGTACGGGCATTGTTGGGACGATTCGCGAGGGTCTCCACCCAAGAAGGGATCCACGCCAAGCCCGCCCAAAAGACCGTTAAATACGCACTAAAGGCAATGGCCGCAAGCCATAGATTCTTACGATGTTGGGCATTAAATAACAAAGCCCATAAAGAGGTTTTTTCGTGTTTCGCTTCGGCGGCTTCAAGCTGCGATTCCATCCATTTTTCGCTTTCTCCTAAATTACGTCTTAAAAAAAAGACGAGTAATGCGGGTAAAGCGCCAAAGAAAAACGCATATCGCCAGTCTTGTACAAAGAAATTCAGTACCCCAGAAAGCATTTGCCCAATTTGATAGCTACTAATGAGTACGGCCACCGCAAAGGCACGACTTTTTTCAGGCCAAACTTCGGATAAAAACGTGGTAATGCTGACGAGTTCCCCACCAATGCCGAGTCCCGTTAAAAATCGGCACAACGCGAGTGTTTCCCAATTTTGTGCAAAGCCTGCCAGGCCTGTAAATAAGGAATAAAGGAGAATAGAGCCCATCATGGCTTTCACACGGCCAAAGCGGTCCCCAACATAACCGAAGACGATGCCTCCTAAAGTCCAGCCGACTAGAAAAATAGAGGTAATCCAGCTCCCCAAGTAGGCCACGTCTTGGGGGGCTTTTCCGGTTAAATCTCTTAAAGCCAAAGGCATGGTGACTTGCATTAAGGACGAATCTAAACCATCAAAAACGCCTCCTAACCAACAGCCGATAAAAGCCAAAATTAAGGTAGGGGTGACTCCTTGAAAATAGGCATTAAGGGATGAGCGCTTGGTGATTGAAAAAGAAGGGGTATGCAAAGTATTTTCTCTCATCTACAACAGAAGGATTTTAAATTTTAAAAAATATTGTCAGAATAATTTCTTCATTTTAACATAGATCGCGTAAAAGTCTTTTTAAATCTCTGGCGAGCAAAGCACCGACATTTTGTTTCGAGTATACTGAGAGTTCTGTAAGTGGTGTTTAAATCATGACGCAAAGGAGATACACTGGGTGCATAAAGTTCAAACCCCTTTTTTAGGCATTGGTGTCGCCAATAGTATTTCTATACTGCGTGTTTTGCTTTGCTTTGTGGTCGTAAGCCTTTTATTTTCTTCCCACGCGGATTCATATCCATTGGCCTTTGCCTTAACGATTGTGGTGATTTGGATGGATGGTCTAGATGGCTATGCGGCACGAAAATTAGGGGAATCGTCTCCCGTGGGGGCCGTCATTGATATTTTAAGCGACCGTATCGTTGAGCAAGTCTACTGGATCAGTTTTGCCGTTTTGGGTTGGATTCCCCTGTGGATGCCGCTTCTTGTGGTGACGCGAGGCGTCTGTGTGGATGGGCTCCGTGCCTTGGCCTTGCAAGAAGGCTACACCGCATTTGGACAAAGTAGCATGATGCAAACATGGTGGGGTATTTTACTGACCAGTTCTCGCTTTAGTCGTTGGACCTATGCCGTAACCAAAGCCATGGCCTTTGCCTTCTTAATTCTGGCCCACCAAGCGCCCGAAAGTCAGACTTGGGTGAAGGGACTCCCTTGGATTCCGGCGCTGGCGAACACCTGTGTGTGGGGAGCCGTTGTCTTCTGCGTGTTACGAGGGCTCCCTGTTTTAATTGAAAGTCGTCGTTTTTTAACACACGGTTTTAAGACGAATGAAAGTACACGCTCATGACGGTTAAGGCCTCCGATAAAGCAACCATTAAGTTTTTTACACACCCTCGGCAATTAGGCACGTGGGGATTAGGCTTAAGTATGGCGGCGGCTTGGTTTGGCGCCACTTCAACCAAAGCCATTATGGATGCCTACTGGAAAGACGGCATGAGTGCGTTATGGATGATTGCCATTCCCTCCCTATTGACCATGTTATTGGTGACTATAGGCGTGGGTAAACGGATACAAGCCTTGCCTTATATGACACAGCCTCAAGCCGTGGAATCCGCTTTTGGAAAACGAGGCCGCTTCTTCTTGGCCTGCGTCATTATCGTGGCGTCCACCACCACGGTGGCGTCTCAATTGGTGGCCAGTCGTCAATTATTAAATGCGTTACTTGGGGCGTGGGGTACTCCCGTTTTACTAGGTATTTACGGGATTGTGATTGCCTATAGCTTGTGGGGAGGCTTTTTTGCCGTGGCCTTTACGGATACCCTTCAATGTGTATTAATGTTTATTGCCCTAGGAAGCTTGGCAGGCTTTGTGACGGTTCAAGCCTTCGCGCACCCTACACTGTTTCAACACGCTTGGCAAGCGGTCCCTACAGAGTACTGGCATTTATGGAAAGATCCCTTTTCTTCAATCGCGTTGACCCTTGTATTTGCCTTGGCGTGGATGATTGCCCCTGAAATATGGCAACGTATGAAGGCCTGTCATTCGAGTCAACAAGCCCAAGCGGTCGGAGGCATTGCCTTAGGCATGATTCTTATTCTATGTCTTATGGTGGCGTGGGTGGGTTTTTCGGCGCAAGGGGTCTTTCAAGTCTTTCATTTTACGCCTCAAGGAGAAAGCAACGTCTTTTTGTGGATGACACGACTCTTACCTTCCTTGGCATGGCAAGGCCTTATTTTACTGGGTTTTTTATCGGCAGTCACGTCCACCATGGACAGCGCCATGAGTGTGGCGTCTCAGTCGTTTCTGGTCGATTTGGTTCAACGCTTTTTTTGGCCTCAAGCCACGTGGACTTCGCTTCGTTGGGTGAATACTTTATTTTTGCCCCTTCAAGGCATTATTAGTGTCCTGATTGCCTTTCGTTTTAATAATATTATTAAAGTCCTTTGGTTGTCGGCAGACATTTACGCCAGCGTGATGTTGATTCCTGTCCTCGCGATTTTATTGACCAAAAACCCTCATAAAAAGGCAGGGCAAGCGGCTATGGCGACAGGGGCGTTTTGTGTCGTGATGACCATGCTAAAACAATATACGTCTATTACTTGGTTGCCCTTAAATCTGCTCCCTGAATGGCCCTTTTCCACCTTGTATAGTATTACGTTGGCGGCGCTGACTTATGGACTAATGCTCGGCGCTTCTACGTGGAAGACCAGTTATTTTCTTTCAAAAAAGGTAGGTACGCGATGATGACCCCTTCTTTTTGGATTCAAGCCATTCACCGTTTGCATTATCAACGCCCTACCCCGTGGTGGTGGTGGAACCTGATGATGCTTCCGACTTTGGCGTATCGATTCGGGGTGGCCGTACGACAAAGTCTTTATCAACAACGCTTTAAAAAAGCGGTTTATCTGCCTGTGCCTGTCATTAGTGTAGGGAATCTCACCACAGGCGGCACCGGTAAAACGCCGATGACGGTTGCCATTGCGCATTATCTACACCATGAACTCGATTTAAAAGTAGGGATTTTAAGCCGTGGCTACGGAGCCATTGAACCTCAAACCTACGCCCGAGCAGAACATCCACACTTTGGGGATGAAGCCTTTATGATTCAAGAAGCCTGCCCCTTTGCCACCGTGATTGTGGGCCGTAAACGTTGTGAAAATGCCTTGCGTCTTTTAAAAGAGCACCCGATTGATGTGTTGGTCTTGGATGACGGTTTTCAATACCTCCCTTTAGCGAGAGATTTAAACGTCCTTTTAATTGATGAAAGTACCCGCTTGGGTAATGGTCACAACTTGCCCCTTGGCCCTTTAAGAGAATCACTCGTGGCTTTAAGGCGGGCGGATATTTTACTGATGACGCGCACGCTTAATCCCATCGACAGCTTGAGCTATTTATCACAGCTTATTCATAAAAATAAAGCCTTTAAAACACAGGCGGATGTGATTGTGCAACGTCTCACAGGCTTAACGGCTTTTCTAGATGCGTCTCAAACACAAGCCATTGAAGCTTTGAGCAACCGTAAGGTCTTACTGTTTACGGGCTTGGGAAATCCCCAGCAATTTGTGGATAGTATCAAAGAACGAGGCGCCACGGTGATGGACGCACTTATTTTGGCGGATCATGAAACTTTAGAAGGGCAGACCTTGGCACAACTCAAGCAGTTATGGCAGACACACGATAAACCCTTGCTCTTATGTACGCATAAGGATGCTGTGAAACTCCACTCTGAAACCTTAGGAGAGATTGCCGAATCGCTCTATGTTGTCGAGTTTGAACTCCTACTTCCTGAAGGGTTTAAAGCCTTAATTAAGCGGTTTATGGGACTAGGGGAACGTCAAGGGCCCGTTCAATCCATGGGGGAAAATCTCTCTCCCGTTTTGAGTCAAGAAGGTATTGCTTAGGCCATGTATACGCTGTTTAAAACACTTGCAAAAACCCTTGTGCGTCGACAAAACAGGATAGACTGGCAAAACATACAGCGGGTTTTAGTCATTCGCCATCGTTTTATTGGAGACACCATTCTACTAGAACCTTTTTTAAGAGACTTAGCTCAGAACCTTCCCCCACCATGCAAAATTGATGTCTTGGTGGCCAAAGGATCAGGAGAATTATTAGAAGGGCACCCTGCGGTGAACCGTTTAATTTACTTTGAATCCACGTCTCAAGTGCTCCGCGAGTTAAAAGCCGCGAATTATAGTCTAGCTTTTGTTTTAAAGCGTTCATGGTCCTCCGCATTACTGGCTTTAAAGGCAGGGATCCCGCTTCGAGTGGGATTCGCCACAGAAGGACGTTCCGCGACCCTCACTCACCCCCTCCCTTATCGAAAAGATCTTCATGAAGCGGAAAATTTTCTACAGAGCTTGTCTGCCGTGGGTTTGGAAACGACTCCCCCTCACACAGGGGATTGGTCCTTCTTGACCGAGGCTCACCCCCTTCCCTCCCCATGGCGAGATCTTATTCAACGCTATCACGAGGAAGGCCGTTATTGCATTTTATGGCATGCCGTGGCGTCTAATACGGCGAAGGCTTGGCCTGCTAGACAATGGGACTCCTTTTTTAAAGCGCTTGACGCTCGAAAAGAATCCTTACCTGCTTTGGCTTTTTTTGTGGTGGGCAGTGAAAAAGACAGCACCTATTACCACGATTTTCAAGCCCAATACCCCCTACCTTTTCCCTTACATGTCAGCTGTGGTCAATTGAGTCTTCCCCAAAGCATGAGCCTTATTCATCACTTAGATGCGAGTATCGGTATTGATTCAGGCCCGATGCATATGGCAGGGACGGCGGGGCATCCGCTTTTGCTGATTTTTGGACCCAGTGCGCCGTGGCGATGGACGCCCTTATCGGACGCCACAGTGACGATTCTTCAAAGCGCTTTGCCCTGTCAACCGTGTCAACTCAGTGTTCCGTGCCATTTTGATTCCGCGTGCCTCCGTCATTTGTCTCCTCTTCGCGTGGCAAGCACTTTTGTGAAGCTACTTGAATCTTTGCCTCTGCCTTTAAAATCAGGAGCGTCAAAAAATGCGTAGCCTAGAAGAAGCACATCCTCTTTTTGCGGATCAACAAAAAAGTTTAGACGTTTTAGAATGGCCACAAGTTTTGGCAGAAGTCATCAATCGCTGTCCGAGTGTCTATGGGCAAAGCGCTTGGAAAACCCAAGTCTTTTTGAAAGAGATTGACGTCTTACAAAAAACGCAAGACGAAGTCGCCTGCTTAATGCGGATTTTACAACGCTTTGGGGAACCTACCCATACGCCTACGGGTGAATTTCGTAGTAGTCTTCCTGCCTTGGATACGCTCAATAAATCGGGGCGTTTAAGTCTTTTGGATTTTATGGATTTATACCACGGCTTGCACCACGGCAGGCATTATATTAATCATGTGCTGAAATACCGTACGGCTGTTTCACCTCAAAAAACGCCTTTTGCTCACTTACTTGAACTACCTTCGCCTGTAGGGTGGTGGACTTTTTTAAATGAAAAACTGACCCCTGACGGTGATTTTCGTGACAACGCCTCTCCTGAACTCGCTCACTTACGCAGGCGAAAGCAGTCGCAGGAAAATGAAATCACCAGCACTTTACAGGGAATGCTCCAAAACCCTACGGTCCAAAAAGCCTTGCAAGAACCTTTAATCGTCCAGCGAAATGGACGCTTTGTTCTGCCTGTGAACGTCTTTTATAAGACCAGTGTGCCTGGGATTGTCCAAGATGTTTCTTCTAGTGGATCTACCGTGTTTATCGAACCCAAACGAGTGGTGGAACTGTCGAACCGCTTACAAGAAACACGCACCGCTATTGAACGAGAAATCGAACGCCTGTTGAAAGACATGAGTGATACCTTAGCGCTTGATGCTCCTGATTTATTGGTTTTTTTTAAAGCCCTTGCCTATTTGGAACGCCATTGGGCTGCCGCGCGTTTGGCCAAAGATTTGGAGGCTTACCCCCTTCAGTTAAAGGCGTCTGCTCAGGCGTCTTTTCATTTCAAACAGCTCAAACATCCGTTACTTTGCTTACAAAACGCCCGACATGAAATAGTCGGTAATGAAGTATGGCTTGGCAATTCAACGGAAGCAGACATGAGCATTCATGATCGTTGTATGATTATTACAGGACCAAATACAGGCGGAAAAACCGTCTTACTCAAGAGCGTGGGTCTTGCGATTTTAATGGTTCAAGCAGGGCTTTTGCCAGTGGTGGCCGAAGAATCGTCCATGAGCTATTTTGAATCGGTACTCGCTGATATTGGAGATTCTCAAAGCTTAGAGCACAACCTTTCTACTTTTTCGGGACAAATGACGCGTCTCGCTCGTTTTGCTCAGCCTGAAACCGATTTAAGTCAAAGCCTTATTTTATTGGATGAAATCGCCGCAGGCACCGACCCGATTGAAGGCAGTGCCTTGGCCAAAGCCCTACTAAAGCGTTTTTATGACAAAGGGGCCTGTATTATGGTCACCACGCACTTGGGGGTCTTAAAGCAGGAAGCGCATCATCAAGCAGGCTATGTCAATGCGTGTGTCGCCTTTGATGTCGAACGCCTCGCGCCGACGTATCGCTTGTTGATTGGGGTTCCAGGGGCTTCGAACGCCCTTGCCATTGCACAGCGTTTGGGTTTGGATGAAGCACTCATTCAAGCGGCTCAAGCCCATATGGGGAGTGTTCAAAATGAATCCTCCGCCTTATTAACCCGTTTGGCACAACAGAATTTAGAACATGAAAATACCTTGCAGGACCTCAACGAATTAAAGGCGTCGCTCACTCAGCGTCAAGAGGAATTCAAAGTCGAACAGCAAGCCTTTCGTGAAAAGAAAAAGCAATTATTAACGACTTATCAAGCCCAATTTAAATCCCGTTTAAGAGAATTTGAAGATCAGGCCAAGCGGATTAAGAAAGAACTCAAAGCCACAGAAGCTTCCCCCCAATCCTTAGTCTTTGTGCAAGAACGTATTCAACGTTTAACGCAACGGGTCAACGAACAGTTTAAACAAGAAATCAATCCCTTAGACGCCGAATTACAAGCGTATCAGCCTGAAATAAAGCCTTACGTCTACACGGTGGGAGAAGACGTGAAGCACTCCAAATTAACAGGACGCTCTGTCATTACCAGTATTTCGAGTGATGGTAAAAAAATAACGCTCAAAAATGGCGTGATTCATTTGGTCGTGAAACCCAGTGAAATTGAACCCTTTGGCTTGAGTGATGTTTCTATAAAAGCACTTAAAAAAGCAGAGCATCGACAATTGTTACATCGTATTTATCAGACGCATCATTCGCAAGGCACTCCCACTATTCGAGGCTCTTTTTCTTTAGAATGCGATGTGCGAGGCAAACGTACCCTAGATGCCTTAGAAACTTTAGAAGCGTTTATCGACAACGCCCATATGAGTGGACTCAATACCGTAGCCGTGGTGCATGGACAGGGGACAGGGGCCTTAAAAAAAGCGGTGCGGGACTATTTAAAGGCGAGTCCTTTGGTCGCTGATTTTTATCCTGAACAAGCCCATTTAGGTGGAGATGGAAAAACACTCATTGAAATGGTCCCTTAATTGAATCATGATTATCAGTAGGGGGCTGGCTCCTCTTGATGCTGTAAAAAGGGCTTAAAAAATTTTCTTTAGCACCTATAAACCACTTTATTTGTTAATCTAAAGATATATAACTGTCTCAAAATACAGAGGCTTTTTGTTTCTGCTCTTGAAGAATTCAAGCCTGTATTTTGAAATTATTTTAGGACTATGCTGATGTTTCTTATTGATTGTCCCCCCGCCGATCCTTCAGGAATGCTTGTTAAACAACGCCTAGATGCCATGGGAGCCGATACCGCCTGTTTAGATACCACTCAATTTCCCCAAAGGATTCAAATCAATTATGATCCTGAAGCCCCCGAAAAAGGAAAAATAAACTTAAATGACGGCAAAGGTTGGATTTTATTTTCGGACATTCAAGGGGTTTTTCGTCGCGGGTCCGAATGGATTCAAGCCAACGAGCCGTATGACTTTATGAAGCCTGAATTGGTGTACTGGAATATTGAATGTGCTTTAGGGAGCTTATATCGACTCAGTACGCATTGTAAGTGGGTCAATCCTTTAGAAGAATTCAATCACCATCGTCATAAGGCGTTTCAACTCAATCAATTTTCCAAATTAGGCATTCGTATTCCCAAAACCATTGTCACCAATTCCGTTGAAGATATTCAAGATTTTTATAATCAGCAAGACGGTTCTATTATTATGAAATACCCCAATGGAGGGGAGCATACGGTTAAATTGTCTCAAGAAGACATTAATCATTCAGGATTTGCCGAACATTTAACGAAAGTGCCTGTTAAAATTCAAGAATGTATTGAAGGCATGGATATTCGTGCGTATGTCGTTGGCGACGATATCTTTGCCATTGAAATTCATTCAGACAAATTGGATTTTCGTGAAACACCCAATACCTTTCGTAAAGCGATTGAACTGCCTGAAGCGATCAAAAATAATTGTTTAAGTATGACTAAAGCACTGGGCTTGATCATGGCAGGCATTGACATGAAGCGTAAAGATGATGGCGAGCATGTGTTTTTTGAAGCCAATCCGTCGCCCGTATTTTTATACGATGAGGTAGCCACTGGCTACCCCATCAGTCAAACGATTGCGAACTATTTAATGGCTTAGAGATACGTTAAGGTATCTGTGGTATCTGTGGTATCGGTTGTATCTGCCTGTTCCTGCGTGGTGGGAGGCACGGGTATTTCAAGATATTGAATGACTCCAGAAATATCTCCTGAATTACCGAGAAACATTGTCAGTAATTTGATCAAGTCATTCATGATCGGAGGGAATCCACCACCATTTTCAGGATCTCTCATGGTTTGTATAGGACCAGGATATATTCCACCACCATTTTCACCAGGAGCAGTGATATCCCACCTTGGAGGTACGCCGCTACCATTTTCACCAGGAGCAGTAACCATTTTTTCGTTCGATGGGGCTAGGCCTGTCGTCCTGATTTTTCCGTTAACAAGCACTTGGTATTGCGTTAATTTCCTTTTGTTACCATATTGGTCTTCAACTACACCGTTACCTTTATCACGGAAGTAGGGAGGAGTACCTGAACCATTTTCACCAGGAGCGGTAACCGTGCCACCACCATTTTCAGGGAATGCTTGAGTTGTAACCGTGCCACCACCGTTTTCAGGAAATGCTTGAGTTGTAACCGTGCCACCACCGTTTTCAGGAAATGCTTGAGTTGTAACCGTGCCACCACCGTTTTCAGGGAATGCTTGAGTTGTAACCGTGCCACCACCGTTTTCAGGGAATGCTTGAGTTGTAACCGTGCCACCACCGTTTTCAGGGAATGCTTGAGTTGTAACCGTGCCACCACCGTTTTCAGGGAATGCTTGAGTTGTAACCGTGCCACCACCGTTTTCAGGGAATGCTTGAGTTGTAACCGTGCCACCACCGTTTTCAGGGAATGCTTGAGTTGTAACCGTGCCACCACCGTTTTCAGGGAATGCTTGAGTCGTAACCGTGCCACCACCATTTTCAGGAAAAGCTTGCGTCGTGATGATTCCTGCCGCTTGTGGGCTAGACGTACGATTAGTATTGAGCCATGGTTTGGCATTATATTCGGGATTGGCGTATGACCCAGAAATACTTGACATGATTGAAGGTTCCTTTTTTATGTATAAGCTATGGAAATGATAAAGTTCTTACCGTAATAAAGATTTAAAATGACTTTAAAATGCTAAACTGTAACATTCACTTACAAAAGTATCCCTAATGATTGGCACCATAAGTAAAAAGGTGAGAAAAGAGGTAAATATTTTATGGATAGCAAAGTTATCAGCCATGTAGGCTATGAGCGAATTTCCTAGATTTTTCGTTTTTGAAAAGTGGTTCACTTTATTCGAGACAGGAATAGTTCAAAATTTTTATTCAATAGGTCTAGGAGCTTTAGTTCATCGTTTCATTTTTTAAGGTGTATAAATAGTCTTGATATGATGTGTCATTTCGCTGAGCCAAATCTACCGCGCTGGGCATAAGACTCGTACCTAGTCCGACAGCCCAAGCCCCTGCCTGCCAATACGCCTTAGTCTGTATGAGTTGCAGTCCTCCAAAGGGAATAATTTTGGCTGCTGGGAAGGGGGCCTTAATGGTCTGTAAGGTACGGGCGCCTCCTAAAGGTTCGGCAGGAAACCACTTAATCGCTTTTATTCCGCTATGAAGTGCGTATAAGACTTCCGTGGGGGTGGCGGCTCCACTCATGAAAAGAATTTCTTTGTCGTTCAGAATTTTTAACGCTTTTTTGAAAATAGGAGCAGGCAATAAACCTGGAGAAGCCACAAAATCTGGCGGGTGAGTCGCTTGTGCCAACGCATCGATTTGTGTGGCGGTGCTTAAAGTGCCTAAGCCTACCAGTATTTCGGACGGCCAGTCTTCGGGACGGGGCTCATTAAAGAAGTCCAAAATATCTGGTGTGGTCAAGGTAAATTCAACGCAGTGAAAACCGACTTGAATCAATTGTTCTGCTATCCATAGCGCGTCTGTCGTGGAATGTGCACGAATAACAGGAATAGATTGTCGATAAAGTCTTTCAAGGCAGACGTCTAGGGTATTCATAGCCTCAGTTTAACATAAGGATTTTTGCCTTCCAAGCGCTTTGCTTAAACGTTTAGATAGAGAATTACCTTATCCATTTTAACGTCTGATAATATGTATTATGTTGTAATAAGCTAAAATCATAAAGGTGGATAAAATTATGTCTACGCTTCCAAAAAATTTCCGATAGAGGATGTAAATCCAGTACATCGCTCTACATTATAAATAAAACCCGCACATTTTTTTATTGACGGTGTTTTATATACACATGAATGATTGAATTCGTTCTGCTATGTTATTTTAGTTTCTTTCTACACTACTGGAGTTCTTTCGATGCAAACCTATTTTCGTCTTCCGCTCTTTTCTGCTTCCCCACAACGCGTGTCACCTCCTGCGGGGGACACGCAACGAGACGGGGGCCAACTCACGGATGCCAGCTATATCGTCCTCGATGAGCTGATACAAGAGCAAGTCAAAGCACTTCAAACACAATTAAAAAAGGAGGAAGTCTCAGCGGAAGTTTTGAACAGTCAAATCACTACGAGTTTAGAGGCTTTTGGACTGCCCGCCGACTTTTTAAAGTCTATACCAGACTCCAATATTATCGTCAAAGTATCCTATCTGTATCGAAGTATCATGGACAAGCTAATGGAGTCCTTAGAAAAAAATACACCTGTTTATGATGAAATTACTCTCTCCAAAAATAAAGATGCCCCCAATGAGATTTCAATACAAATGGGGATAGTGAAGAAGCGTAATAATCCTCCTGTCGCGGTTCCTTTTTTACCTTTAGTTCAAGAAATAAGCACCTCTACACCTTGGTTGACTACCTTTCAAAAAGGCCTTAAAGGTCACGATGCTTTTAAAAACGTTTCGTCTTCAGAAGATAGTATTGATGTCACATGGTGGGTGAAGGAGTTCATTCGTCAGAATGGACGACGGCGTAAGCCCTCTATTAAAACAAAAGAAGATTTCCAACTCACGGCTCCTTTCATTAAAGCCTTGTGTGATACAGGTTTAGGCTATAAAGAAATAGCACAAAATTACCCAGGAACTTCCATAAGCACTCTCTCTACTTTTATGATACAGAAGGCAGGTACTCGTATACGCCCTGAATCAAGACAAAGTATTCAAAAAAAACAAACATTGGAAGCACTACTTGAGCCTTCTTTAGAACTAAGAAAATTTTCAGGAGATGCAACATCCTACCGTGTGACGACACTTAAGACTCAGGAAATATTAGATTTATTGACTCAGAAAGGGGAATCATTCGACCTATCGAGACTATGTAGGTAGTGTCGACATTTACTTAAGCCATAAACAAATAGAAGCAAGATGAACAAAAGACAAATAAGCCACATCTAATTTATCGTAACGGGTTGCCATTCGCCTGAAGTTTTTAAGGTCTTTAAACAAGTTTTCTACCAAGTGGCGAGCCTTGTAAAGGAAGTAATCGACTTGACGAGGAGCCACCGCATTGCTTTTATTAGGGATGACCACTTCAGCCCCCATGAGGTGAATCGCCTCAAATATTTGTTCTGAAACATAGCCCTTGTCCGCCAAAACCGCCGTGGCTTCAAGCCCTTTTAACAAAGGGATGGCTTGGGTTGAGTCGGAAACCTGCCCTGCGGTGACGATAAAGCGAACGGGGTTGCCGTGGCTGTCACAAACGGCGTGAAGCTTACTCGTATAGCCCCCTGACGATCGTCCTAACGCTTGTTTTCCGGCACTTTTTTTGCCCCTGCTGAACACTGGTGGGCGCGAATAATCGTCGAATCAATCATAAGCCATTCGGTATCTGCCGATGTGGCAAGGGTGTTGAAAATCATTTGCCAAATGCCTTGTTTCGCCCAACGAATGAAGCGCTTGTGAACACTGCTCCACTTGCCGTAATAATAGGGAAGCGACCTCCATCTTCCCCCGTTTCGCCCCATCCATAATACCGCTTCTACAAAAAGACGGTTGTTTTCGGCAGTGCGCCCTCTATGATGCGACTGACCAGGTAGAGCCTCTTTTATCTGATTCCATTGGGCTTTAGACAACTCGTATTGAATATAATCGTTCATAATAAATCCCTCAAAACAACTAGATCTTGGATTTATTATATCATTATTTATATGTCGACACTACCTAGATATTTACATCAAATGAACATCTTAACTTCTGATTCATATCAAAGCATTGAAAATCGCTTAATTATTTTACAAACCTTACACAACGCGGGACATAAGACCGGTTCTTTAGTGGACAGGCTGGCGTCTTTTGTTCAATTTTGTGATGAGAACAACTGCTCACTCACAAAAGGTGCTGAAGATTTAGGGCTTTCACGTCAGACTATACACCACTTATTGAAAGATGTAGATCTTCCAAAGCCCAAGACTAAATATAGTGGAATACCTCAAGCAAGACTCGACTATATACAAAACTTAGAAAAACAGGGATTAGAAAAAGCTCTAGATCATTTACAACAAACGTCTTATGGTGAAATTTTCAATAATCCAGCTTTAGGTTTTGACGGTAATAAAGAAGCATTCCGAACATGGATCTCTAAGCAACGAAAACAAATAAAAGCTAAAATAAGTGCTCAAAAAACTGAGGAGTCCCGCACAAATTTTGATTGACGGTGTTTTATATACACATGAATGATTTAATTCGTTCTGCTATGTTATTTTAGCTTCTTTCTACACTACTGGAGTTCCTTCGATGCAAACATCTTTTCGTCTTCCTGTTTTTTCTGCTTCCCCACAACGCGTGTCACCTCCTGCGGGAGACACGCAACGAGACGGGGGGCGACTTACACCAGCCAGCTATACCGTCCTCGATACGCTGATAAAAAATGAAATAACACTAGTTATGCAACATTACAAAAATAGACAGAATGTCGTGAGGAATTCCCTTGAACGTAATGCCAAAAAATACGCTATCCCACTAGACCCTCAAGACAACAGCCTTCGTAATCAAGTAGAAACCGTGTATAGGGGGATCTTAAATAAATGGGGCAAACGTTTAGAAGAGATGACTCCCGAAAAAGCCGATATTACCCTTTTTATAGAAAAAGACATGCCACAACTTATTCAAGTGAAGTCAGGCCTGCTTAATAATGCGAAAACGATTCCAGATTCTATTACTTTCTACCCTTTGTTTCAGGAGGTAATAGGGTCAAAGCAGCACTATTGGCTAGAGACTTTTTTTGATAAGCTAGACGCTATAAGTCAGTTGATCCATATAAATCAATTAAAATTTGGAGGACTCATTAGGAGATTAGATTATATACCCACTCCACAAGGGGATCTTACAGCAAAAATGATTCAAGATTTATTAGACGAGGGGGATACGCCTGAAGAGATAGCATTTAAATTTAGTATAAATAAAGAGCTTGTCCAGAAATTCAGGCTGGAGAAAATGAACGTTCGGCAATATGCTCAAAATAAGGAGAGTGCAAAATTAGATGCGCTTCTTCTAACGTTGGGCAAAATAAAAAAGATAGGGCAAAATAAAGAGATTTTACACATTTCGATGACTCCGGAGGAATTATCGGAATATCTAAAAGAAAATTACGATATTCAGCGAAGAGCCTCTTCATTAAATACTATTCTCAAACGCTTGGGGATGGCAACGCCATATGTCTTGGAATGTTTAGAAAATACAAATCTTCTTTTAGAAGGCTTAGCAAGTAAAGGCTATAACACAGGAACTATTAAAGAGAAGATGAACGCTTTTCTTGATGATCATAACGCTCGAACTTGGACATGTCCTAAGATTGCGCAGGCTTTGGGATGTTCTACAAAAACAATAGTGTCCATGCAAACACAAAATAAAATCTTACCTCCTAAAATAAAGACAGCTTTTAAGGAAGCCAGAAGAGCGTATATAGAAGAATTAAAAACAGGACCAGAAGGCTTAGAAGCGACACTCAAAAGGTGGAACGCTCAAACACTTTTTCAAGATGCAATATTAAGGGAACGCTTAGGTTTTGAAAGTATCCAAGAAGCAGACTATTGGCTGAAAAATAAGAAGAACCAGATAAAAAAAGCGAACAAACAGGCCCAAAAAGCTCATCAAAGTTCCGCCCTTAAGCAAAGCACTGAACCGTAGACTGAAAATGTTCCACATAGCGCTGTGTTTGCCCACTAACTAAGGCGTCTTTGATTCGCTCCATCGCGCTATTTAACGATTCTTTTGGATGCAAAAGTTGCCATGCCAAGGCCGTATTATACAGCACCTGCCCATAGGTCACGCTTTCGGTGTCTTTACCTTGAATGAGTCTTAAAAACCGAAGCACATTGGCTTGGGGACTAAAGTCTTCGGGGGTGGGGTCGGCCGTCATTGGAATCGACCACGGGGACATTTCTAGGATAAGCGGGCGTTTTTGACGAGTATTTGGGTGAATGTACAGCCCTTTGGTCGTGTCTTGAGGATCCGCTTCATCTAAACCGCTTTGCGAACGGACGAGTAGCGTATATTGATTCTGAAAGAGGGGTTGACTCAATAATTCCCCCAAAGGCCCGAGGAGTCCCGCATGTGAACAGCCCAAAATACGGTGCGTGGGCAAGGTGGGATTTAAGCACGGCCCTAAGTAATTAAAGACGGTCGGGTGAGCTAAAGCTTTACGAAAGGGAGCCAAGGCACCTAAAAAAGGGTAGACTTGCGGGGCCATTAAAAAAGACAAGCCCGTTGCTTCAAATAAGGGGAAGACCTGATGATTCGCTAAAGGGGTCTTTAGCCCAAGGGCGTCTAAAAAATCGAAGCTCCCTGAAGCGGACGTCGCGGCTCGGTTTCCAAATTTCAGCACAGGAATCCCCATGCTCGCGAGAATAAAGGCCACGCTGGTAGAGGTATTGAATCCAGAACGTCCACTGCCTCCTGTTCCGCAGGTATCCAGCAAGACGGTAGGCTTGTGAGAAAAATTGTGAAAATCAGGCACTTGTCGCTGCCAAATTGCGTGATGCAGATGAAGCAAGACTTCTGTATTTAAGGCATCAGGGTGTAAGGTGCTTAACTGTGCCAAAAGCGTTTCAGGGGGAGCCGTTCCTTCTAAAAAAGCGCTGAGACACTGTTCTTGAAAGATCCATGCCAACGCGTCGGGGCAATCCGTCGGCTTCATGGCGATTGACTTTCCACAAAGTTGCGTAAAAGAAGAGAGCCTTGAGGCGTGCCAATACTTTCAGGGTGAAATTGTACGCCATAAAGCGGAAGCATTTGATGTTGAAGTCCCATAATTAAGCCATGGGTTAAATCTTTACAGGTCACGCGTAAGGTGGCAGGGAGACTGGCTTCTTCCACCACTAAGGAATGGTATCGCATGGCTTGAAAAGGACGCTCCAAGCCTTTAAACAGGGGGCAACTTTCATCTAAGACGTCTATCATAGAGATTTTGCCGTGAACGATAGCAGGGGCCTTAATGACTTTGGCCCCATAGACACTGGCCAATCCTTGATGTCCCAAACACACGCCCAATATCGGGATTTGATGTTCGGCTTGCCGTTCAATCAGGGCGCGACAGATCCCAAAATCACTAGGGATATCAGGATGCCCTGGTCCTGGTGATAAAATAATTTTACTAGGCGAAGTAGCGAGTAGTTGCTCTAAGCTTTTTTCGTCATTTCGCACCACAACAACAGGGGTAGGACTAACTGCCTGCACCATTTGAAACAAGTTAAAAGTAAAAGAATCGTAATTGTCGATGAGTAGAATAGACATCAAAGCACCTCAATTCTTTACATAGCTTAGCATAAAAAATCCTTGTGTCGATTTTTTGTCTAAGATTTTGTCCCTTTAAAGGGGGGACTCTAAAAGTAAGGGCTGTTATTTTTCAGCTTTATTTTCAAACGCCTTGAACTAGTACTTGAAAAACAATAAATAACTGATTGCAACATAATACATAAAAACCCATAAGCTTTGATTTCTATACTCATATAAAACAAGCTGAAGCAAAATTTGTGCGGGTTTTATTAAAGGTCTAGGGGAATGGAGGGGCTTGCATTATAATGTCCCTATGAACGCTTACGATTCTTCCCCCCCTCATATTGTCTTAGATGCAACGGCCACCCCGTTGGCCTTAAAAACAGGGACGCTCAGCCGTGAAGATTGGCGCTTAATGTTGATTTCGCTCCATTGGATTCACGAACGCTATGCCCAGCACCCTGAAAATGCGGGACAAATTCATTGGACCAGTCAAGAGCTGGAAGGCTTTATCTTCCTTTTACAAACACACCCTAAAATTATTCGTCAATGGCGACAATCGGACCCTAGCTTAGAAGAACTTTTGCATGATTCCCCAGTAGCCAAAGGCATTTGGAAGGCCTTTCGTTATCTTGAAGCGCAGTCTGTTTGTGACGTCACCCAACTCCCTTTTTATTTGAAAGATCGCTTATATCCCTTAGAACGTTATTTAAAACATCGTGCCACGGGGTTTGAATTGGCTCGTTTTACCAGTGTTTCGCAAGCCCCCACGCTGATTCATAGCTTAGGGCTCCCGATTTCGCCAGAACATGCCCACGGGGTGGATGTCATTACCCTAGCTGATTTATCCATTCTTAAACATAAGCCCCATACTTCTAGGCCTCACTTGCTCGAAAATCAGGCGATACTCCGTCAACAATTAAATTATCTGAATGAAACGCATCGTATCATCACATGGGATTCAGGCACGGCGGAAGCTTTACTAGAAGCAGTCCCCTACATCGATGCCGAACAAATTATTGTGGCGCCTCCCTGTTGGTTTATGGAAATACCGCCAGTACTGATACAGGACAAGCAAACAGATATCTCCGATTTATTAGACGCGCATTTTACAACGTGGTGTCAACAACATGATTGGCACGCGATTGCGCCTGTTGAAAATAGGCCGGATATAGTCGTTTCTGAAGCCGAAATGGTGCTCAATACGTTTGAAGACGCCTTACCGATCAGTGAGGATCTTATGCAAGGTTTATTGGAGTTGACGCAGGATCCAGATATTGAAGTACAAGTGTATTATGAAGAAAACGAAGAAGGAATAAAGTCTATTTCTATTGAAGATTTAGCAAAAGAAAATAAAGAATTAGTAGATGAAGCGGTTTCGGATTCTATAGCCGCTATTCCAGTCAAGCAGACCCCTGAATTTTTGATTCTTTCTTTACAAGACGCGGAACATGAAGATTTTGAAAGTACCTTAAGTCTCGCCTTTATGGGTATTTTAGATGCCTTGAGCTATTTGCCCGATCGTGCAGATCAGGATCAAGCTGAAGGCATAGAACGTTTGGCAGTGTATTTATTGAAACATAATACGACGGCCTTAAAATATCAATCCCAACGTCGTATTTTGGTCTTCTATCGCGTGGGCGATTTTCAGCAGGCCTACGATGCCCTAAACCAACACGCGCTGTATCGCTTTGTCAAAGATCGCGTTTGCTTGTTACCTTCAACGCCTTATAATAAAGCGATGATGTATCCCAAAGGGTTGGCGTTTTGTGCTTGTCCCACAGGGGAAGCGTTTTACCCAACACTTTTAGAAGCCTTGGCTTATAGCTTGCCTATTGTGCTTCCCAAGCAATTGTGTTTTGAACTCATGGCACAAGGAGGGGGGCTATTTTATCACCCCGATCGTCCGACCAAAATCCCCAAACTTCTTGCCAATTTGTCTGAAAAAAATAGAGGGAAAGCCAAGGCCGCTAAATGGAAGGCGCGACAAACGGCAGAAACACGGAGTTGGCAACGTTTTGGTGAACAAATTTGGAAAGTCTATCAGCTATAGGTAATAAACAGTTATTTTATTTAGTTTAAAAAGGGTATCCCATTGTTTTTGAATCCAAGCTATATATTTAGTGATGTAAGTAAAATAAGTCCTGAACATTTACATCATATTGGGGTAAAAGGCATTATTTTTGACTTAGACAATACGCTCGTTCCCCCCCATACTCGGCAGTTACAAGCCTATGTGGCCAAGTGGTTAGGAGAGATTAAAGAGGCAGGTTTCCCCTTTTTAGTGGTGAGTAATAATCACAATAAACAATACCTAAAAGAAGCGGAATACTTATTAAACGTGCCTGTTTTAGGGCCTGCCAAAAAGCCGAGTACGCGTTATATTAAACAAGGCATTGAGTGGTTAAAACTGGCGCCTGAAGAAGTTGTGGTCATTGGAGATAGACCCCTTACCGATTTGTGGTCAGGACAACGTGCCGGTTGTAAAACGATATTGGTTGACCCATTGATGAGGGCAAATGAACATGGATTTACCCACCTTTTACGAACATTGGAACGCTTGCCTGTCTGCGTTCCTAAAGACACCAAAGCATGCTTATACGCCTTGTAAAGCCCCCCTTGTTTTGAATCAATCGGAACGCTTTATCGGGGTGATGTCGGGAACTTCTTTGGATGCTATCGATGTGGTTTCGGTTGATTTAAGCCTTGTCAAAACTAAAGAAACTAAAAGTTTATTCGGTATAGCTTTAAAGTCGTCTAATATTCGTCACTATGAACTCGCTTATCCCACAAATCTCAGGGATGCGGTCCTTGCCGTGCAACGTAATTCGCAAGTGACTTTGTCGTGCTTGCTCGCCTTGGAACAAGATTTAACGCGCTTGTATCACCATGCGGTGAGCTCAGCACTTGAAGACTGGGGGATAGAAAAATCTAGCATACGCGCTCTCGCCAATCATGGGCAAACCTTGTATCATCACGCTTATCCCACTCAAGTAACTCAAGCAAGCCAAAGGGGCCAACAGCTCACCTTACAAGTAGGGGATCCCTCCTATTTGGCGGAATCTCTTGGGATTCCTGTGATTGCGGACTTTCGTCGAGGAGACACCGCCGTAGGCGGGCAAGGGGCGCCGTTGCTTCCTTTTTACGATGCCTTGGCCTTTTCTGAAGAAAAGAAAACCGTCATTGCCCATAACTTGGGGGGTATTAGTAATGTGACGGTCTTACCGGTGCAAGCGCTAGGAATAGAGCCCTTTGCCTTTGACACAGGCCTTGCTAATTTGTGGATTGATCGGGCGATGAACACGTATTTTTCCAAGCCTTATGACGAAGAAGGCCACGTGGCGTCTTCAGGAGAATGCCTCCCTGCTTTATTTGAAGCTTTGGTGCATCACCCGTTTTATGACGAACCCCTCCCTAAATCGACAGGCCGAGATGCCTTTAGTGATGAGCGTTTATTTGACTTAGTCCAAACGTATGCGCCGTTAGAACCGAAAGCCTCCATTGTAACGACCTTGACGCATGCCACCGCTTACACCATGGCACAGGCTTATCAACGCTGGATTCTTCCACAGGTCAAGCAGGTCGATGTCATTATTTTTAGTGGGGGTGGGGTAGAAAATACCTATTTATTGACTTTATTTCAAAGGTATTGGCAAGACTTAGGGCTAGGCCCTTTCCCTCAGCTTGAACGCCCTGAAACGTATGGGGTCCCTAATAAAGCGAAAGAAGCCTTAGGCTTTGCGTATTTAGGGTGGGCCAAATGGCACGGCTTACCCAATACACTGCCTGCTTGCACGGGAGCGAAACGTTATGTTTCCGCAGGCTTGATTTACGTCCCTTTTAGCGCGTCAGTCTAAAGGCCCCTCTCGATTACAGCGCTTTGTTGAATTCAGGCGATTCAGGCTTTTCAAATAAGGCATATAAGCCAAGGGGGGTGACAATATTCAAGATTTGGAAGATGAATTCTTGACTCATTAAATGTTGATATTTTGTAGAGTCTTTTATTTTATCGTCTACAATATGATCCCCTATTAAAAAGTAATAGACGTTATCCACCGCTTTTTTTATACTGTCGTTTGTTTTAACAGGAAGTAATTCATTGATGAGTTTGACACGTTTGAGTCCAAACATAATAAATCCCAGTTCCACAATCAAGGCGGGTAAAAGCGCGGCTTTGATCTGAGATTTTTTCTTTTCCTGCTCGAGTCGTTGGGCATTCACTAAAGAACGCTTACCCGCTAAAACATCTGGACGCCGAGCGGCTGCCTTTTCAGGGTGATAAAATAAGGCATCCCAAATCGGTTTAAGGAATCCAATCACGGGGATAGAGGCCAAAGCTGCCGCAAGCATTTTATTTTGGTGAATTTCGATTTTCTCAGAGCGTGTAAAGGGAGCGAGGGAACTTGAAGTGGGAGTAGAAGAATTGGATGCTGGACGAGGGGTAGGATACTCACGCGAAGCAGGCGAAGCGTTTATAGAGGGAATAGTCATCGACATATTTCAATAAAACTCCAAACGGTTAGTAGAAAATTGAAAGCGAGAGTCATGAGGACAAAACCCAAAAAAGAAATAAAACTGCGTTGATTTGAAAGCCATTGTCTAGGCCAAAGGAAAAAGAAAACCCCTAACAGGATGCAAGGGGTTTAGTGGTGCCACCTGCCGGAATCGAACCAGCGACACGGGGATTTTCAGTCCCCTGCTCTACCGACTGAGCTAAGGTGGCCTATGTATGTAGACAAGTATATCTTCTGTTAAACATAATGCCTTGTCAACGAAGAACACGCAATCTATTTTTTAACATCACTTAAAATAACACTCCATTCACGACGTTAAACGATAGAATCCCCTGCTTTTAGAGGAGAAAACCTTATGCTTTCTCTATGCTTGTGCTATAGTCATGACTAATCGTCCACGTTCATTATTGCCAGCGTAAAGGTTTTATGTTTATGAATGCAAAGTCTTCTATTGCCAAGGTTTATCGGTTTGGGACCTCTGGGTATCGGCATGATGCCGATGATGCCTTTAATGTGGAGGTGGTCAAGCAAATTACTCACGCCATTGCGGATGCCTTAATTCAATCCATGCATGCCGCACACGTGGCCAAGCCTATTTTAGTGGGTGGAGATACGCGTGAAAAAACAAAAATGGCGATCCCCGTGATTATTGAAGTCTTACTGGCCAAAGGGTTGGATGTTTATGAAGTGCAAGGGGATGTCCCCACACCTATTTTGGCGTATACGGCGGCTCATTTGGATACCTTGGCAGGTAACGGCGTCGGTTCAGCAGGCGCGATTTTAATGACCGCGAGTCATAACCCTTGGAATTATGGGGGCTATAACTTTTTAACAGCAGAAGGGGCGGTGGCGTCCTCCGCGTTAAGCCAGCAGTTCGAAGCCTTGCAAGAAAATCCCTTAAACCTGACCTTAAATCGCAAAGCCTTAGGGGTAGATTCGACGCCTCGTGTCTTCCATATCTTGCCCTATGAATCTTACTTAGAACACCTGCGGGATGTCATTCAAATTGATGTTGCTGCCCTTGCGGAGGCGAATCTTCATGTGGCGTATGACCCTTTATATGCCACAGGACGCTATTATTTCCCAAAATTATTAGAAGATTTAGGCATTGAACAAGTCAAAGTCATTCACGGAGAAGATGAACGGCCTGAAGGGTATACGGGTGAGCCTGAACCTTCTGCTGAAAATCTAGAGGCGTTGTCTCAAGTGATTCGACAGTGGCATACGCAAGCGCCTGAAGCGCTCATGGTGGGCTTTTCTAATGACGGAGATGCCGATCGCTTTGGCGTTTTAGACGAAAAAGGTCAGTTTCTACATCCCAATACCATTTTACGTTTAATTGCCTATCTCATGGTGCATCATCGTCAGGCGCAGGGAGCCTTGGTACGCTCACAAGCCACGACCCACGCCTTGGATGAAATGGTCAAGCCTTATGGCATTGACGTCATTCAAACGCCAGTCGGTTATAAATACATTGCAGAAGTCTTTATTGAACATGACGCAACCCCAAGTAAAGCCCCGATTATATTGGGCGGGGAAAGTAGTGGGGGCTTGAGTATTTTACACCACATTCCTGAAAAAGATGGCTTGCTTGCCAATTTATTGATTGCCGAGCTCATCGCCAAAGAAAAGCAACCCCTCTCTGCTATCGTTGAAAAAGTGGAAGCCTTAAGTCCGCATCACTTCATTTTTACCGAATGGTCCATTCAAACGGAATTAAAAACACAGATTTTAAATCAAGCGCGTAGTCTCTTTTCAGAAGGGGGGAGCCTTGGACCTAATTTGGTAGTGGATGTGCCACGTTCTCAATCGGAAGCACAAGCCTTAACACGGGTGTTCCATACGCAAGACGGCATTAAGCTCTATTTAAGTGATGGAAGCTGGGTATTGGTCCGTGCCAGTGGGACGGAACCTTTGGTGCGTGTCTATTTAGAAGTGCAGGATGCGGACAAAATAAAGCTTCAACGTAAGCAAGAAGATTTGGAAGCCTTTTGGACGGCCTATTTTGAAAATTTAGGCATTGCGCCTGAATCCATTAAGCGAAAAGCCTAATGGAAAAAGAAAGCGCTACGTTGATTGTCTTTTATGATGATACCTGTGGCCTATGCCAGCGGAGTCGCCTTTTTTTTCAACGATGGACCCGCCAACCGAGTCTCTTTCGCTTTGTGGGGATTCATAGTACAGACTGTTCCCCTTACCTTGAAAGGCTAGGCTTAAATGAAGGCGCCATGCTCCAGTCCATGCACGTATTAAATACAGAAAGTAGCCGTATAGACGTCGCTGAAGACGCCGTCGCCGTTTGCTTGCAAGCCTGTATTTGGCCATGGTCATGGGTGGGCTTATGTTTAGGATTTTCCCTACTTAAACCCCTTAGTCGACCGATGTATCAGTGGGTGGCACGGCGACGTCACCAATTTTTGCCTCCCTTATAAAGGCACGTACTTTTTCGGCATCTTTGAATCCCGTTTCAGGGTCTTCAAGGCCACTGGCGACATCAAGCCCCGCTACATGAAAACGACTTAAAACGAGCGGTATTTTTTCAGTACGAAGCTTCCCCGCTAAAAAAACAGGCACGCCCAAGTCCTGACAAGCCTTTAAAATAGGGGCGAGTGCTAAGCTTTCCCAGGGAATTTTTTGTTTAAATGATTTAGGGGCATCCAATAAAAATGAATCCACATAAGGGGC
Source organism: Vampirovibrio sp. (assembly GCA_050916035.1). Taxonomy (GTDB): domain Bacteria; phylum Cyanobacteriota; class Vampirovibrionia; order Vampirovibrionales; family JAJTHC01; genus JAJTHC01. The sequence continues at coordinate 1,285,601 of CP050876.1, forward strand.
ATAAGTCTTGATATAGTCGAGGGAAGGAGGGGCTAAGAGATTAAAGACCTTCCACAATACGGCTTTATTTTTAAGCGCTTGATTGAATAGTATAATGTCTTGAAGGGATTCTGTGCCATGAAGCTGAATAATAGAAACCCCCGATGCCTGAATGTCTTTCTGTATCTGAACAAGAGAGGGATTCTGATACACCGCCACCACTTGGCTGTGAGGAAAAGCCCGCGTATCTTTAACCACTTGCCGCAAAAAAGAAAGTGGCTGAAAGCGAGGGGTGCCTTCTACACGAATCACTCCCACGTAGTCCGCCCCTGCCTCCAAGCAGAGGTCTACATCTTCTAAACGTCGTATACCACAGCACTTAACAGCTACCACGATTGTTGAGTCGCCGACGTATTGGAAGTGAATTTCAATGCCTCTTCATGAGTCAAGGCAGACGCCACCGCAAAGCGAACGAAGTCTTCAGGGATGAATACTTGTGTATTTTCAGTAGAGGGCTTGATTTCGAGAGTGCTTGTCGTCTCGCCTGAAAGAGCAAACGCAACATGATGAGAGAGATTTAAAGAACCCTCTATGTCCACAACCCCAGAATCTTCAAGGTCCTTAAACAAATCCGAAAGCGCTTTATTTTTTTCTCTCAAAACAGGGGGAAACGCCACTTGAAGCAGTTTGAGGGGATTGGGGAAGTGAAAAGACACCCATGGGGTAGGTTCTATCCGTTTGGCATCAAACTGTAAATAGGTATTGAGTTCAGACGGGGTAAGGGGCGTAAAAAAGGCTTGATTCGCCAAGTAAATCCCATGCTCAGAAGGGTAGAGCCGCCAAGGATTAATGAGTACAGGTAAACCTAAACCCTCATTCAATTTTAAAAGGGTGTCCTTGTTTTTCCATACCACACGATCAATCACGTGCTTGCTAGAAATCGTTTTTCCTTTTAAGACGACGTCATTGAGAGAGCCCCCTTCGCCTAAATGTTTCACAAGCGCTTTTAAAGTTTTTTGCTTGTCAGAGGTCGGTTCTAAAACAACGGCACGCTGTCCTTTGTCATTCACCAAAAAGAAGCTTCGTTTGGCGAATAATCCAAGAATATCTTTTTCAAGATTCAGGTGAAACAATGACAAAACGGGGTTTAACATTTTGAGTTGATTTTGTTTGTCTTGGGGAAGATTGTCGATGACACCCTTTTTAAGCATGCGATCAATGTTTTGAATACTGATGTAATTCACGTTGGACGCTACGTTCAAGTGAGGACGTTCCCCTCCTTTGAAGAGGTATTCTAAGGTGGCAAGGTCTACAGGTTTTTTACGAGCATCGTCAAGTTGCGGGATTTGAAAGAGAAAACGAGACGTTTTACGTTTTAGCCCACTGGGATGAGCAGGGCTTAGCAAGTCACTTGTAACCATCCATGACGGTTTAACGGAGGACTTACTTTTACCTTTAATGTTTAGGTTGATCAATTCACCCAAATTAATAAAAGTAAAATTTTCAGTATTTTGATCGATTTGAGGAAATTCGCTCAACGTATCTTTAATAATCGGTTTAAGCTGTTCTATCAATCGCCACGGATTTTTGGGCTTTTTGCCCCAGCCGTCTTGATTGAGTAAAACCACCTCATTCAAGACAGGCAGTAGCTTGTTTTGAGCAGCCTCCGCAAAGAGAAAAGCGCCTTGATCAGGGAGAAAAATTAAGGTTTCGTTTAATTTCTCATTTTTAAAAAAAAGCGCTTTTTCTAAGGCTTTAAAGGTCTTGGGTGCCTGTTCTTTTTTCGATGAACTCGCTGAAGGGGTTGAGAGCGAGGCCTCTGCCATTATTTTTTTGAGCGTGCTTGGTTGCCAGTTTTTTAAAGTGCCTGTATTGATGTCATCTTGAGAAAAAAGAGGCATCCATACCCAACTTTGTAGATCGTCTTGCGTGCTTAAAACCTTTGACGTGCCCATCATAACGAAGAGGCCCCATTCATGATCCAACTCAACAGGCATAATCAAGTTCTTGGCGTAGCGATCAGGATTTTCTTGATGAAAAGACAAGCCAATCGGTGCATAAGGAAGTTGAAAATTTTCTACCGAAGAAGCGGCATTCCCCAACCATGACGTAAAAGGATTGTTCACCTTCACAACAGAAGACGTCACTCCTGAGCCACAGCCGGTTAATGTCAGCATTAACAAACTCAGAACCCCAAGAAGCAGTGTGTTGGTCTTTTTCATCAATACAGTCCTTTAAAATGATAAACGTGTGATTATTCTAGCAAAGCAAAATAACAGGTGCAAGTGCTTAGGGCCTGCGGTTTTGTTTTTCACTTCGTTCACGTAAGAAAATACGAATCGGGGTGCCCGTCAATTCAATGGCTTCTCTTAACTTACGTTCAATGTAGCGCTTGTAGGTTTCTTTCATCAAGCTGGGGTCATTACAAAATAAGACAAAGGTCGGCGGACACGTGGAAACTTGTGTGGCGTACAAGACACGGAGTTTTTTATTCTTAACTGTCGGGGGTAAATTTTGTCTCATGGCGTCTTGTAACACTTGATTTAAGGTTCCTGTACTAATGCGTCGTTGTGCATTGACAAAAACTTTTTGTGCTTCTTCCAAGACTTTGTGAACCCGCTGTTGTTCGGTTGCGGAAATAAAAAGCATCGGTGCAAACGCCATACTAGGAACGTCTGCCAATAAAGCTTTACGATATTTTTGGGTGGAACTAGGGGTTTTATCAGGAATCAAATCCCATTTATTAATCGCAATGACAAAGGCCTTTCCTGCTTCTAAGACTTTTTGCATAATGCGTTTGTCTTGTTCTGTAATGCCTTCTTCAGCGTCGAGTAGAAGCACGCCAACATCCGCATTACGAATTGTTTCGACTGAACGGTCCACGCTAAAGAGCTCAATGCCATAATCCACTTTAGTTTTACGTCGAATGCCTGCCGTATCTACCAAAATAAAGGGAGACCCATGAAAACTGAAAGGAATATCAATCGCATCGCGAGTCGTGCCTGAAATATCACTCACAATCGTACGCGTATGCCCGACAATGGCATTGAGTAAAGAACTTTTCCCGACATTAGGCCGACCGATGAGTGCTAAACGAAGGGGTTGATCTTGGGATTCCATTAAATATTGCCCCTTGTGCAGAGGAAATATTTTCACACAGTCATCCAATAAATCACCCACACTGGTAGAACCTTGTAAGGCTGAAATACTGAGTGGTTCGCCCATGCCGAGCTTGAAAAATTCGTAGCTTAGGGCTTTTTGTTCGATGTTGTCAATTTTATTGACGGTCAATAGGCATTTTTTACCCGATTGACGAATCCATTTGGCCAGACGCGTATCGTCATCCGTGACTCCTGTTTGTCCATCTACCAAAAAAACAATTACATCCGCTTCTTCAATGGCGACTTTGACTTGACTATTAATATAGGCATGGAAAGGATCATTGGGATCGATATGAACCCCCCCTGTATCCATCAATAGAAAGGGTGTCCCACACCATTCCACAGGGTGGTAGGAGCGGTCTCTGGTGACGCCAGGTTGATCGTCCACAATGGTTTTACGTCCCCCTAATAAGCGGTTAATCAGGGTGGATTTTCCGACATTCGGCCGACCGACCACTGCCAAAACAGGCAACTTGGACGGATCATAATAGTCTAAGGTAAAGCCTTTTTCTTGTTGTTTTTGAAAATCTGTTTTAGCCATGGGAGCATCCTTTGTCTCTTATAGTTTTTTATACATTTTGCGTCAATGTACTTTGTGACTCTACTTTAACAGAAACATAAAAGGATGAGACGATGCTCCGCATATTTGTTAGACAGGTGACTTGAAAAAATAAAGAAGCTGTGCTAGCATCAGTAGAGTTTTAGGCTTAATATTGATCTATTCCCCTTTCTTTTTCCCTCGTCTTTTTTCACAGTCGTTTGTCTATTTTGTCTATCTTTATTATTTCCCTTATGTTTAAGGACATACACGTTTATGAATGATCGTCCTCCTCTGCGTTTTTTACTGAACTGGTGTCGTTGGCGGGGAGTATTATTCGTATTGATGTGTCTATGGCCTACCCTCAATGCGGCATGGGCCTGCCGTATGGTGACGGTTATTCAAACACAGGTCCAACCCCAACGAGTCCAAACGTATTGGCTTAGCGACAGTCGTTCCCTTTTACATCAAGCGCACCGCACGGAACCTTTTTATCAAGTAGGGGGGCAAAGCTTAAGCACCAATTTAGTTGATGGCGTTGTCCCGACGGTGGATGGGGCAGGACTGGTCGGTTTTGATGAGACGGCTCATTTTTTACCTGATTTATACTACCGTCAAGTGCCTTCTTTGTCGGATGATTCTCAAGCCTTTGTCAAAGCCAGTGACGCCTTAGGCCAAAAAGCCACGGTGCTTTTAGGGCATGTTCGAGCCAAAACCTCAGGGGATTTAAGTGTCGATAATAATCACCCCTTTGTCGTCAAGGTACATGACGGCGCAGGGGGCACTTGGGCTTTTATGGCCAATGGCGGTACGAATATTTCTGAGCAAGACTATAGCAAACGTATTAAAGATCTTCGTTTACTCAAGGCCCACCCCCAAGGAAGTCCCTTAACGGATTCTGAAAAACTCTTTCATGTCTTACTCCAACCCGTATTACCTTTAATAAGCTCTGATTCGGAAACAAGTCTGGGTTTTGATTCAAGAAACCTCGAAAAAATAGCAGGGATTCTCTCAAAAACCTACGGAACCATTCAAGGAAAAATCCCCCCTAAGGTGATGCGTCCTTTTGTGAATGGGGGAGGCTATGCTCAGGGGAATCAAGCGGATTTATGGGACGCAGAAAGTTTATTTTTACGCTATACGCCTAAGAATTGGGTTATGAGTAATGGGGCATTTACCTTTGTTTTTGTCCATGGGTATGATCAATGGTATCAAGTGCACTATGATAAAAATAAACAGGCCACGGCGATTGCTTTTGCTAGTGAACCCACCAATTTGAAAGAATACTATAGCCAAGGCGAACGTTTTTCGCTTCAAGAAAGCCGTTGGCAACAGCTTCCGCAGGATTCTTTAACCGTGGTGTACAAGGAAGGCTCCACTCTACGAATGCGACTGTTCCCCGTGGTGATTCCACAAAGGGCTTACCCTCAGGTGCATGTGTATCACCCCAAAAAAGAGAAGACTCACGGTAAGGGGCCAGGCATTGCGGTACCTGCTCAAGAGGCTTTGATTAAAGGATGTCGATGTTAAAGCCTTTTCACGTCAATCGAGAGGGACAGGTATAGGCGTTTTCTCGTCCTCCTTTTTTCTTTACAGGGCGCTTTATCTTTCGGAAGTCTTGGCATAAATTTCGCTTGATTGGCGTTTAAGCTTTTGTCTCCTTTTAAATATTCGTAGTGCTTGCCTTATTTGTGGACTAACACAAGACGCAACGTTCAATGGTGGATCTTCACGCGCATGCAATTATCGTCTTTTTCATCTTCATCCTCACCCGTTTTAGGCGCTTTGCCAAAACGTGCTTTGGTGTTGCAACGACAAGGCCTACAGTGGAAGCCACCCCCTCACTGGAACTTTGAACATATTGAATATCGTGGGTCTATGCTCTTAGCGTTGGCCTTTGTTCCTTTGATTCGTTATACCCAAGACACGCCTGAAGATAAAAATGCACTATTGGCTCGTGATTTAGCGGCCTTAGGCTCTGCCACCTGCTTATATTTGTTTATGCAAAGTGTCTTGTCCAATGGCGTACATGCCTTGGCGAATCCCAAGGTAATGGCCAAAGTCCCGACAAGCTTAAAAGGTTTGGCTACCGCAATTGCGGCGGATGCCAACAAGAATCCGCATAAAAATCATTTTTTTAGCTATATCCCTGCGCAAATCATTTCCTTAACCACCTCCGCTTTGGTGGGATCGTTTATTGGCAATCAAGCCATGCAACATTTAAAGCATATTCAGCAGTGGATGCAAGCGCCAGACAAAGTAGGCTTTATACAAAACGCATGGCAGTCTCAAGACGAAGCAGATAAAAAACGGGCATTGATTCAAAACAGTGTGGGGGGAATTGGTTTTTTAGGCCTGCTGCCTTTATCTTATTGGATGCTCCGTCACAAAGCCCCTAAAGTAGAAATGCTACTACCTGAGCATCCGACTCCTAAAAAGACTTCTCGAGTACTCACCTTAGTGAATCAAGACTTTCCTGTCGTGGTGAGTGCTTTACTCGGGGGACTAGGATTAGGGAGCTTGGCAGGGGCGACTTTAGCGGATGCTCATCAAACACCCCCCAAAAAAAAGGTCGATAAAGGGGCGGCTCAGGTAGACAATAAAGCCGCCGAAGACCACTCCCTAAAAGGGGAGCTGAAACACGCTTTTTTTCATGCCAAACGGGATGAATCAGGCGAAGTAGAATTCAAGCTGAGAGCCCCTGCCTTAGGCATTGCGATACTTGCAACGACTTATATGGGGGTTGCTTTAACCGCCTTAGGCTATAGTCTCAAGCATCATAATAATCCCAAGGCCTTAGACAAACTGTATAATTATGAACAAGCGTATCACGTCATGCGGTGGTTGCTGCCGTCTTTGATTTTACCCACCATCCGCTATGCGAGAGATCCCAAAGACAAGCGAGATGAATTTTACATTCGAGATTTTACGTATACGTGGTTGGGTATGGTCATTTATTGGACGAGCAAGATCGCTGCATTAAAAGCCATTCATCACTTTAATTGGGTAGGGCTTTCCAAAGGGGTAAGCGACCCAAAACAAATTGAAAAAATTAGTCATGGGGCAAGAAATTTAATGGCCGCAAGTATTGCCTTAACAGCACAAACGGCCAGTAATGGCTTATTGGCGCCGCGGTTTTCCCATGATTTTGTCCGTTATTTAAACACGCCGACCCATGCATCTAAGCTTCAAAAATCCGAAACTCAGAAAGACGCCCTGACTAATGAACCCACGTCGACTGAGCTAAACCTTGAAAATAAAGTAACGCGGTCAAATCATTAAAACGAACGATACAACGACTCTGAGCTTGTACAGACGGCTTCGCATGAAAGGCCACTCCTAATCCACTGGCCTGAATCATTTTTAAGTCATTGGCCCCATCCCCCAGCGTTAAGGTGGCCTGTAAAGACACGTTTAAACGCATGGCATAATAGTGTAGGGCCTCTAATTTAGCGTCTTGCCCTAAAATAGGGGGGCACACATGACCTGTAAATAAACCTTCTTCCACCGCTAAGTGGTTGGCTTGATGCGTATCCATCCCCAATTCTTCACATAAGGCTTCTGTAAAAGGGGTGAAGCCTCCTGAAACTAAAACATTAAAGCTGCCTTGTTTTTTCATGGTTTGCATGAGTGTTCTGCCCCCTTGCATACGTGGGGTGGATTTTAACACTTGATGGACCGTTTCATAAGGCAAGCCTTTGAGCAAGGCCACGCGTTGTGTTAAAGCGTTTTCAAAATCCAATAGACCATTCATTGCCGCCGTGGTAATACGAGAAACCTCTTCTTTTCGTCCAACAAAATCTGCCAATTCATCAATACATTCCCCCTCTAAAAGGGTGGAATCCATATCGCTTAGCACTAAAGCTTTCACTCTAGGAAACGATGCGTCCCGAGGGTGCAAAGACCAATCCAATTGAAAGCCGTCTAAGGCGTCTTTGACCAAATGAAACATGCCAAAAAAGGCACAGGGTTCTTCCAACGCCAAGGTAAAGTCCCACGCGGTTTCCTGAGTTTCACTAAGGCAATCGACCTGAATGACGTCTAAGGGCATAAAATAACGTAAACCTTCAACCAGGGTACGGATATTTTCGCTTCGTACGTATTCCCAGCGATCTGTGGCGCTTCGATGAGGCTGCCAGCGCAAAGCCGACTGACCTTGAACAATGGTTAAAATCCACTGAGTATAAGGAATGTCCCAATCAATAGGCGCTAAAGGATTCATGCTCATCACGCCAAGACATCCTGTGCCACATTTTTTTTAGCTTCTAAAATAGCCAACCAAGGGGTTCGGCCTTGGGTTTGAATGGCACTATGGACATCAAAATCCATGCATCCAAAGCAAGGAGAATGACAACAAGTTTTATCTGTTTCAATGGTGAAGGTATCCACCTCTTCAGGGCGAATCGGTAAATGTTGATAAAGGTGAGTCGTCAAAAGCGCTTCACGTTCAGGCGTCCATGTTTCATTTTCGATTAAGGTAATGCCCAAACGAATTTGGCTGTGGGGGATTTCTCGACTTTCGTTGGGCGTAAGTGTGGGGAGTTGGACGTGACGCTTAAAATAGCGCGCAAACCAAATACGCTGGATCCCCAAACGGGCTATAAAATCGGGGTTATTAAGCTGTGCTAAATCTAAAAAACCTTGCCCTAAGGCATAAGCCAATTGTTGCTCTGCATCAAAGGCCACTTCAGTGGCAATACGATATTCAAAGTCACAGACATGCTGCGCATAAGGGGTTTCTAAAAGGGGATGAGAAGAAGTAGCACTCACGATTTTAAAATTCCTATCGGATAAATTCGGATCTATATTGATTCAGTGAGTCCTTATTATAAAAGGAACAGACGCTTCTGTCGACTGAGTTTTTATTCGCCAATCTTTCATAGAACCGTGGCTTGTGACTTTTATGCTTTTGTGAAATAATGGCTCTGTGGTTTTGAATAAAAAGGAATCCCCCCCATGTCTGTGATGCACACCAATATCGCCAGTGACTTAAATGATCAAGTGGACAACCGCTATGAATTAACCCTTCAAATTGCTGATTTGGCCAAGCGTTTGATGGATAGTCAACGGGAACGCCGCAAGCAAGATCCGTTCGGAACAGATGCGGTTACTTATGATGATGAGAAAGTCATTTATCAAGCCTTGGTGATGAAATCGAGTGAAATTGACTTGGGTGATGGTCTCATCGGTTAACCCCTTCTTCAAAAAATAGCTTATGATGTAGCGCTTGTTTTATGGGCTACAGAGGATCTATTTTCTATACAATAATTACACGATAACAGAAAAAGCTCTAAACACGCTTGCCTGTTAGGGTGTAATTATTCTTTGTCTTAGGATTCGCATCGGGATCAATTTCAATTTCAATCGTTTCATTTTCAGAATCGGGAGTGGCCTTTAAGACTTGAGAACCCTCCTTAGGGGCTTTAGGCACTTCAAACGTATAAAGAGGTTTCCCTTCTTCCGCAAAATAGAATTTTTTGGGGGCTTCATCGGAAAATCCAAACAAGGGTTTTTCTTTTTTTGCAGGGGGGCGAGTCTTAATATTCACGCCTAAACCAAGGCAGGTATTGTTTTTACACTCTTGTACCGACGCCCCCATTTCAAAGACAGGACGACTGCTGGTGCCAAAATTGGCTTGGATTTTAAATTGAGCGGTGGCATTGGTATTTTCAACAAAAGACATAGGTTTCGACTTTCTTCAGCGAGCGTAAATTAACAAGAGTCCTAAGGGTGAGTACCTCTCATTTTTAAGAGGCGTTTGCGTGGATTATTCAGGAGCTTCTGGACTCAGCGTCGCTGTTTTGACAAAAACATCCCCTTTGGTTTCTAGATTACCGTCTTTATCATATTTGACGATAGCGGTTTTACCCCCTTTGGAGACTCTCACCGCCATAATCACCGCAGTTTCTGGCAGTGGTGTTTTGAATTTGAAATGAAGGGCGTCTTTCCCTTCATCGGCTCGAACGGCTCCTTTGCCGTCTTCTGTCTTGACTTCAATTCTATTATTCGGGTCGACGGGTTTTTCTTCTCTTTGTTTGAGACGGAGGGTAATGCCCCCAATGACATCTTTATTGCTTGTACTGGAATTGTTCAGTTTAACCTTTGAAAGGTTGTAGTTGAGTTTCAGACTCCCCTCGTCTAATTGCAGGCCTCCCTCACCGCCACTGAGGTTAAATTCAAATTGAGCGTTGATGATTTGATTGTTTCGGCTTGAATTACTCCCAAGGGGTTCATAGTCAACAGTAGAGGTGTTAGCTTGAGCGATTTTATTAGACGAACGTAGAGAGGAATGGAAGGGGGTAGCTTTGATAGTCATTAATTGAGAGCTTTCATAGGGTTAAGGGGGAGTGATATAAAAAGGGAGAAAATTGCATCCACAGAAGGGACAACTAAATAAAGGCGACATTTGATTGTTTTATGCGTAATAGATACAATTATTTACACTGCTTGACCGCGTTCATTTGCACTGAAAATGTATCTAAATGTAACAGGGGATGCGTTTAGGGCTTGCTAAAATACTACAAGTGCGGTATTTTTTTATTTGGATGATAAAAAATAAATGTCTATAATAAATGTCTCTGTTGTGTACCCATAAGGAAACGTGATGATGGCTCTTTCTGCTTCTTCAGGTCTTGGTCCTTCTGCTCAAAATAAGGCGCTTCAGGCGTCTTCTGCTCAAAAATCTCAGCAAAAACAGTTTCGCTTAACGATGTTTGGCAATACGTTTTACGGCAGTGAAGGGACCCCTCAGTCTCAGTTTAAAAATAGTAGTGGCGTGACAGCCGCGGATCATTCTCGTCAAGGGGTTTTGGCGCATGAACAAGCCCATGACGGAAAAGCCCGTGCGGCAGGCCTTTCAACCAGTGGCCCTATTTTAAATCAAAAAAACGGTTTGACGGTGGCGGGTCATGTGAATTTGTCTGTCCCTCAGTTAGATCCTCAACGGGCGATGATGGATTCAAGCTATTTGTCTCAATTTAGAACGCAAAGTCAAGGCTTAGTGGATTCCGCGCATGCTCCTGAAAATGCAGGGATTGGTGGCTATGGTGAAATGTCGGGTGCTGATCACAACGTCGCCAGTATCGGTCGTTCTAATTTGGCACAAGCCCAGCAATTAGAATCGCAAAAACCCTCGATTCAAAAGTCAATGCTCGCCAAACAACAAAAAGCCGCGTTTGGTTATCATGCCGACTTATTACAAGCGCATTTAAATGGGCAAATTAACTAAATGTTGTATGGTCTTGAATGAATAAACGGTAGACGAGCGTTTCAAAAGACGCTCGTCTTTTTTCAAGGAGGCTATTATGCTTCGGAACATTCTATTGCTTAACCCCTATTTTCAGGTGAATGAATCCCTATGACGCAAACAAAAGCACCGACAGAAACCTATCTCTATAAAGTCACGCAAGCCAAAGCACGCGATCCCCTTCAAGTGGCGTGGTGTTACCCTGCCAATTATTCCATTGCCATGGCCAGTTTAGGCTATTTAATGCTTTTTGCCCGTATGGACCAGTCCCCCGACATTTCACCCATTCGCTACAGTACGGAAGATTACGGCAAGACGGCCCACTTGAAGCAAGCCGAAGTCGTGGGCTTTTCTTTTTCTTTTGAACTGGATATTTTGGAAATGCTCCGTTGCTTTCAAGCCGAAGGATTTCCTTTATATGCCCAAAGCCGTGGGGAAGAATTTCCACTGGTTTTTGCGGGGGGCCCCGTGCCTTCGACGAATCCTGAACCGTATGCGCCTTTTTTAGATTTTTTTCTTATTGGAGATGGGGAAGATTTACTGGTTCAGGTGATGCAAAATTTACGGCAAAATCGGCATCTGCCCAAAGTCGAGCGTTTACTTCAATTGGCCACCACTCTAGAAGGGGTCTATGTCCCTCGTTTTTATGACGTGACCTATACAGAAGCTGGCGAGGTTTCAGCCCTTCAAGCAAACCAAGTCGGGGTGCCTCCCGCGGTGAAGCGCCAAAATTATACGGGTTTGGATTTGGATGTGGCCACGCTTCCCATTTTAAGTGAAGCAAGTGTCTTTGGGAATCGTTTTTTAATTGAAGTGATGCGGGGTTGTTCGCATCGTTGTCGTTTTTGTTTGGCCAGTTATTCGACGCTGCCTGCTCGTCCTGCGGGCTTGGGGGCTTTACAGCGTGCGGTTGAAATAGGCTTGACCCATACCCGTGAAATAGGCTTGGTCGGGGCGTTGATTGCGGATCATCCCGATTTTCCAGAACTCTGTAAATTTTTGGATCAACAAGCGGATGTCCGTGTCAGCTTTGGGGCCCTACGGGTGGATACGCTCACCCCTCAAATCTGTCAAACCTTGGCCAACAGTGGCAGTACCAATGTTACCCTTGCCATTGAAAGTGGGTCGCCTTGGCTGCGACGCCGTATCAATAAAAATTTAAAACAAGACGCTATTTTTGAAGCCACTGAAATGGTCGTGGCAGCGGGTTTAAAAGGCTTGAAGCTTTATCACATGGTGGGTTTGCCTGATGAAAATGACGAGCATATACAGGAAAGTATTGACTTGGTAAAGGCCTTGCATAAAGCCTTTCCGCGATTAAAGCTTTCGGTGGGCTGCTCTACGTTTGTGCCGAAAGCGTGGACGCCTTTTCAGTGGATGCCTCGTTTAGGGACGTCGGCGCTTAAAAAGCGAATGGCCATGCTTCAAAAAGGGTTGGTTCATCATGCTGAATTTCGCCCTTCTTCTGCCAAGTGGGATACCTTTCAAGCCATGGTGAGTCGTGGGGATCGACGTTTGGCCCCATTTTTAGAGCGCTTCACCATTTTGGGAGGGACCCATGGCCATGTGAATCGTGCGTTTAAATCGTTGGAGCAAGACGATATTATACTCCCCAATGCCGCTTGGTATGGAGAGCGAGAACGCCCCGAAGATGAAACGTTTGCATGGGATCTTTTGGCTCACCAAGTGCCCAAGCCTATTTTGTGGAAAGAAGCTCAAATTCCTGCAGCCCTTCAAGCGGGAAAGCCCTAAGTTTGCTTTAATTTATAGAGTGATTTAAAAAATAATAGGGTCCCTCAAGAAACTGCGAAAGCATTTTAAAAGTAGACGTCAACGCACTAAATGCGAGGCGTCCGAGACATTTTGCGGACGTCGTGGTTGTGAATGATGCGAGGAGGTGGGGACAAAAACCTTCTTATTCACGAAGTGAATCTACTCCTTTAGGAAGGAGAGGTTGGGAGAGGAAACCAACGGTTTTCTTTCCCAAGAGAAAAAGTTGGGAACTTTTTCGACTTTAGGGGGGATTTTCAAGGGGGGACGAAGGGGAGGAGAAACGCAATGCGTCCTACCCCGTCCCCCCTTGAACGGATTTAGAGGTGTTGGAGACCTTTTTCCGCGAAAAGGTCTCTGACAGCACAAGCTTAAAACGAAGTAAGTCATCTATAGCTTAGCATGATAGTGAGGAGACATATAAGCCTATACAAGTCGCTCTAAAGCAAAGGCAAGCAGGCATAAAAGTAGATGTACACTTAGAAAAACCTTTACAACCGTTTGCTCATTCCAGCCACAGAGTTCAAAATGGTGATGCAAGGGAGCCATTTTAAAAATACGCTTGCCTAAATATTTAAAACTCAAAACTTGTAAGGCGACGCTAAGGGCTTCAATGGTGAAGAGTCCTGCGCTCAGTAGTAGCCATCCATCTTGATGCGTCATTAAACCGATGCTCGCAATGAATCCCCCGAGTGCCAAGCTTCCTGAATCTCCCATGAAAATGCGAGCAGGATAACGATTATGGGGTAAAAAAGCAGCTAAGCAAGGCAGGGCAAGTAGTAGCAAAAGTAAGCTGGGATAAGTTTCTAGGCGTCCCTGTTGAGTCATTAATAGTAGGCTAAAAATCACTAAAGTGATGTAAGTGCTCCCCCCCGCCAGTCCATCTAGACCATCCGTAAGGTTGACGGCATTAGACAACGCGGTGACCGCAAAAGTAGCATAGAGGAGGTATTGCCAAGTTGTCAACGTGACCCCATGACCAAAAACATTGACGGTGGTATCCCCTAAAACGAAGGCCATAATTAGCCCAAATAGTAGGCCAATCCCTGCTTGCACGATGAGCTTGGCTCTCGCGCTCAATCCCTTATTTTGTTTTTTAAGGACTTTGGCCAAATCATCCCACATACCAAGCCCCATTAATAGCAAGCTAGTGCCTAAAGGGGCGTAAAAATAAGGAGAACTTCCGTAAAAAGGGGACACTTCAGGAGCGAGGGGAGCCTGCCCATAATATAATTTCAGAGGGGGAAACAGCGGTAAAAGATAGACACAAAGAATGGACATCACTGCCCAAAGGCTGATAAAGAGAATCCCGCCCCCTGTTGGGGTGCCTTGTTTGATTTGATGCGATTGCGGGCCTTCTTCACGAATAAATTGTTCCACGCCTAAAGATTTTAAAAAACGAATAAAGAAAGGAAAGCCAATCAGCCCAATCAAAAAGGTCGCAATCCCCACCAGAAGAAGCACTTTAACTTGAGATAGAAGCATCGAAAAAACTTCTGAATGTCGAAATAATTCAGATGGAGATTTTGGTAGAGCAATTAAAAAAGCAAGCAAACTTAAACCCAAAACAATTCGTCCTATAAGTGGTGAGACAGACGTCCATGAAAGAGGCGTTTCTATCGTCATACAAGCTTCTAACGTGGGGATGAGGGTTTCCAGTTGATGAAAACGGCTTCCCTTTAAAAACCATTCTAACAGAAGTGAAGAATCGTTTAAACCGTGTTTTTCTAAAAAGGCTTCCTTTTGAAGGGCGTGGTCAAAGCCTGCCGTTTCTTCAAAATAGGCATAGAAAAAGTCACCTTCAAGAGGAGCCAAATCGCCAAAAGGTTCGCCAATACAGATAATTCCAGCGATTTTATCTAGTGGGAATTGATCTATTTCATCCAAAAGCGCTTGATGATACGCCACACTTTCTTCGCCTAATTCCTTCATGCTCCCCAAAACCAAGATGCGCTTGCTTATTTGGTGGGGCGACTGAGGCAAAGGCGTATTCATCAAGGCGTTTAAACTAGCTTGCATACTGACAGGGTTGGCGTTGTACGCATCATTAATCAGCTGATGCCCTCCCCCTAAATCGAGGCGTGCAAAGCGCCCTGCTTGCGGGCTAAACGACTCCAGCGCTTTGGCTACTTGGGTGGGGCTTATATCTAAAGCCGTCGCCACTTTTAAGACGGCTAAAAGATTAGAGACTTGATGCCTCCCTGGTAGAGGGGTCGTAAAAGTGACCCCTTGAAAGGTAAAGCGAAAGCCACCATCTGCCTCACTCACCAGCTGAGACGCGTCTGTCAAGGCGTAGCGTTCATGACTCAAGGACGTTAAATCCAATTCGGCTAACCTCTGTTCAAGATAAGGATCCTCTCCATTTGAAATCAGCCGATGTTTTAGACCTTGAACCAATTCGCATTTGGCTTGCGCCGTATTTTCAAGCGAACCGAGTTGTTCGAGATGAGCGGGGCCCACATTAATGAGCAAACCAATATCAGGTTCTGCCATAAGGGTCAATCGACGGATTTGCCCCAAGCCCCGCATGCCCATTTCTATAATCGCCACTTGCGTTTCGGCTTGAATCGACAGTAAGGTTTGCGCCACGCCGATATCATTGTTATGATTGGCAGGGGTGGCCTGTGTTTTGTAATAAAACCCACAGACATGGGCCAGATAATCTTTTAAGGTTGTTTTTCCTGAACTGCCTGTTAAGGCGATGATGGTGGCCTTGCAGCGTCTACGGTGACATTGAGCCAAGGCTTGCAAGGCCTGAAGCGTGTCTTCTACCACAAGCAGGCTTAAGTCAGGCATGGCGTCTAATTCAAGGTGATGGGTTTGATAGTAAGTCCGTTCACAACAGGCTAAAGCGACGCCTAGACGAGGCAATTGTTTTAGAAACTCATGCCCGTTAAATCGTTCCCCAACCAAGGGAATAAAACAAGTCCCTGCTTCGATTTGACGAGAATCGGTGGATAGTGTATAGCGGGTGGTCTCCAGCAACGCTCTCTCCCCCTTGGCATGAAGCGTGCCGTGGGTAATCTCTAACAGTTCTGCCAAGTGAAAGTTCGCTTTTGCTTGCATGAGCCTTCCTTTAAAATAGCTTTTGTTGCACAGGTTCGGCTTCAAACAATTCGCCAACGCTACAGTCTAGGACATCACATAAGCGGTCCATATTGTCGTAATTGGGTTGGGTTCGTCCACTGGCCCATGAATACACCGTTTGCTGTGGGAGGCTTAATTCTTTCGCTAATTTGTAGAGGCTCCAACTTTTGCGTTCTCGGGCGACGTCTTTAAGTTTAATTTTCATAAAGAAGTGTAATCCTTCCTATAGCCTTGCCGTACACCCGTCACGTATTTGTGTAGTCAACATACTAACAGTATACGTCAGCTCTAAAAAAGCATCAAGTCTTTTGTCGATGTTTTACACGTGCTTAAGAAGCTAAAGTGCTAGGCTGAAGGTGAACATGAGCTAGATAAGAGCATTAAAACTTCGCGGATGGCTTTGGCCGCCACGACATTCGAAACACCTGACGCATCATAATGAGGAGAAAGCTCCACGACATCCGCCCCCACAAAATGGAGCCCTGCAAAGGACTGTAACCACGTTTGCACTTCTCTAAAACTTAAGCCACCAGGCTCAGGGGTACCTGTACCAGGTAAAATCGAAGGATCCAAGCCGTCTAGGTCAAAGGTGATAAAAACGGGACGACCTTCTAATTTTTTTCGCGCGCGAAGCAAGGCCTCTGGGCTGGGTTCCATAAAAGTCGTTTCGTACTGACGCATAAAGTCCCATTCTTCTCGTGTGCCTGAACGAATGCCGATTTGCACGAAGTGATGAGGATCCACCAATTCAATACAGCGCCTTAAGACGGTGGCGTGAGACAACGCTTCGCCTAAGTAGTCTTGTCGTAAATCGGCGTGCGCATCAATGTGTAGAATAGCCAAATTCGGGTAGCGTTTGACGTATTCCGTAAAGGCGGGGTAGGTCACCAAATGCTCGCCCCCAATACCAAACCAGCGTTTGCCTTGATTCAAAACACTTTCGCAGGCTTGACGCATGATGTCTAAGGCACGGTCTCGATTACCAAAGGGCAATTCTAAATCACCGTAATCATAGTAAAGAATGTCTTCCCCTAATTCTCGGTGCCATGTGGGGCTATAGGTTTCAATGCCCCAGCTGGCGTCTCGAATAGCGGCAGGCCCAAAACGAGTCCCTGGTCGGTAGCTACAGGTGCCGTCATAAGGCAAGCCCACCATCACCCAATCGGCTTCAGCGAGGGTGTCGGTACTTCCCATCCAACGCGGGACGCCTTGGGGGGCTTCTAAATTGGCCATGTTTTTCTTCCTTTTTTTTGTGGGATTTTGAGATTAGTTAGGATAATGATCCATCATTCTGAAAATGTGGGTCATAATAGCTTCGTTTGAGAACTTTAGCCTCTTTATCAAAAAACGTTTTGTTTCCTGTCGTCTCTTTGAAAAAATTATCTATTAATGGGATGCCTGTTTCGCAGAGTGTGAAATCCTCGTTTTGTTCACGTTGCTTGCCTTGAATAAAAAAGTACAAAAGCCAATCTTCACTTTTATATAGATTCTTCCAATCTTCATCTTTAAATTTTTCATAGTCCGATTTTGTTTCCTCGAATAAGCTATGTGGAAAACTACAAAAACTTGGGTCTAGTTCAATTTCCATAACTAAACATTTTACCATTGAGTTAGGATATTCCTTGAGGCTCTTATATAGAACATCTTCATCAGAAACAATATCCAACAGCTCATATTCAATCAAAACATACAATACCCACATCAGCTCTTGAGTATAATAATGGTCTATCGTTTTTTGAAGAGTCGCTTTTATTACCTTCTTAGACTTTTCATTGTTTTGAAGGAAAGGTTTGAGCATTTTAACAGTTTTTTGCTCCGCTATGTATCTAATGGTGGAAGGTTCTAGTGAAATACATTGCATAACGAAAGGAAGAATTAAGTTCTCTAAAAGTGTTTGAAAGTGATGAAGTCTATTTAGAAGTTCACTAGATTTTAAGAAGATTCTAAATGGCTCAATGAAAATAGGTGTATATAATACATTACTTTGTAAAAAAGCTTTAAACCTTACTTGATTACGAAAAAGTCTGTAAAGAATCCTCCAATACTCTCGAAGAGGTTTTTCTAAATGACTCAATAGGGCGGAAAGGAAATAATTTAAATGATGTTCCGATTTATATTTCCCTTTTCTTAATTTCCTTATTTTTTCAAAACAGAGCAATAGTCTTTTTTCGGTTAATTTTGACCAAAGAAAGTCATTTTTAAAATCATTAAATATGTGTAATGCTTCTTCTATAACTGTTTGCCAAAAGGGAATAACTGACCATTCATCAACATGAATAATTTGTGTTTTTTGAGCGTTTATATGTAATTCATAGCGATTTAAAATGTTTCCGAATTCAGAAAGAAGACGATTTGCATCTGCTTCACTATGACAAAATACGTAGTAATCATCTACATAATGACTAAACTCACAATCTATCTTGTCTGTTTCAATAAAAGTACTAAATTCTATGTCTATTCTGTCTGTAATTAGCTTTGCCACAAAATGAAATAACGTCGCTCCAACAGGGATACCTTTGGTTTGTTTGCTATTCATATTTTGTAGTAATTTGTCTATGTCATTCCCTAGATTGTACAAATCACATCTAAGACTTGAATCATCGTACTTCTTCTTTGCGTCCTCTTTTCCTAAAATAGCCCATGGTATTGAATGAGTGTAAATACTTGGATAAAATTGACTGATGTCTATTTTTAAATGATAAGAATAGCCTTGAACATCCTTGTAACACCTTGAACTGATTACGTCATGTTTTTTTAAGATAGGTTTTTCTTTTTCAAACTGAAGGTTCAAGAGCTTATCTGTTTTTAAATTTGGGACATTATCTTCATCTTTATCTTTTTTCTTTGTGTAGAGTTCTGATACTTTATGAGCTAATTGTAAGTATACATAAGGGTTTGGAACTTTTAATTCTCTTCTATGTGAAGTTTTTTTGTTTGGTGTGGTAAATCGAAGACATTTGGTGTCTTTTAAAGATTTACTCAACGATCTTGACAAGTTTTTTTGATTGTTTATAAAACTAAATAAAAATTTAGAAGTAAAGTAGGGTGGTATCTTATCCATATTTGTAAAAAAATCAGCCTGTTCATCATCTAAAAAAACAGGTACTATATTTACCACAATAAGGATACTCCATTGGATGTCATATGAAAAAAGAGTCGACTAAACTAGACTTGAACCGATTGACGAATCAAGGTGGGGCGTATTAATTGCTTCACCAGTGTGGGGTGCGCAAACGCGCCTTGATGCAAGTCGGCGTTATAGTATTTTAAAGGGTTCTCTTCTGTTTCAAGCGCCTCGACTTCAGCAGAAGTAATCGGTCGCCAAGGGGTCAGGTCTGGAGAAGACGTACAGAAGCTCCACGTCCATAAATGACCAGGATACGTAGGAATCGTCGCATAGTAGCCCGTGACATGATCAAAAACATCATGCAAAACATCGTAAATACGAGACATCCCGACATGGTCCGCAAAAGGGGATTCCGTCTGCGCGGTTAAAATTCCTTCAGGCGTTAAGGCGCGCTTGGCATTTCGGTAAAAGTCTTGGGTAAACAAACCCACCCCAGGTCCAATCGGATCTGTTGAATCGATTAAAATGGCATCAAAACTCGCCGCGGGGGCTTCTTTCATATACGCCACCCCATCCGCCACCAAAACCGTCGCGCGTGGATCATCAAACGCACAACCAATGGTGGGGAAATGCTCACGCCCTGCTTGAATGACCGCGGCATCAATTTCACACAACACCGCTTCTTCCACGCTGGGGTGACGAAGCACCTCACGAAGGGTTCCCCCATCTCCGCCCCCGATGATTAAGACTCGTTTAGGAGGGGTCGCTAATGACAGTAAAGGAATGTGGGTAATCATTTCATGGTAGACAAATTCATCTCGCTCGGTGGTCATGACCAGCCCGTCCAGTAGCATTAAATTGCCGTAGGTCGTTGTTTTAAGGACGTCCAATTTTTGAAATTCACTCTGTGTAGATTGTAAAACGGATTCGACCTGAAAGCTAAAGGCAGTCCCTGCATTACGTTCACTGACCCATAAGTCCATCCCTGTTTCAGGTGTATTGAGCATTAAAACCGTTCCTTTCCTATTCTATATTTTTAGCCTATTGAAGAGTTTATCAAAAAGTTTATTAAAAACAAAGTAAAGGAATCCACATAAAAAAGGGGGGAAACCTTCATTGGTCTTCCCCCTTTTAATTTGTAAAGCTTCGTTTTAAATGGATTAATCTTGCCAAGGACGTTGAGCATGTCCTTCATACAAGGCTTTAGGACGAATAAGACGGTTATTGTCCAGTTGTTCCACCACGTGAGCCGTCCATCCCGCAGCGCGTCCAATCGCAAAAATAGGGGTATACACTTCGGTGGGGATGTTCATCATGTAATATAAATAGGCAATGGGATAGTCCACATTAGGGAAAAGCCCTTTTTTCTCGTGCATCAGCGTTTCTAAACGATCCGCAATAGCGGGCCAAGGTGAATCCGCCCCTTTGGCATTGACGAATTCTTCACGCATTTCACGCATTAATCTCGCACGAGGGTCTCCATTTTTGTACGCACGGTGACCAAAGCCCATAATTTTTCGTTTGTCCGCCAAGGCTTTTTCAAGCCAAGCATCCACATTTTCAGGGGTTTTGACATCCAGAAAAGTCAACATGGCCTGTTCGTTCGCACCACCATGTAGGGGGCCTTTTAGGGTGCCGATTGCCGCGACCACGCCAGAATGAATATCACTCAAGGTCGACGTCGTGACTCTGGCACTAAAGGTGGAGGCATTAAAACTATGTTCGGCATAAATCACCAAGGTAGCATTAAAGACTTTGGCCGTTAAGGCATCAGGTTTTTGGCCTTGCAACAAGTATAAGGTGTGCTCTGCATGGTTGAGTTCACTCCCTAAGGCTTTGGGCAAGGGAGTCCCTGCTTTGGCATGAACAAAGGCCGCGGTTAAAGCAGGCATTTTTGCAATAATACGAATCGCTTTACGCATATTGCTGTCATGCGTGTGAATATTTTTTTCAGGATCATACAGCGCTTCTAACGCGAGGCCTGCTTTTAAGGCATCCATGGGGTGAGCATCATGAGGGAACCCTTGAATCATGGTAGCGACTTCAGGACGAATGGTTCGTTCATTGACTAACGTATGGGTGAAGGTCGCCAATTCTGATGGGGTAGGAAGTTCCCCATAGAGTAATAAGTAAGCCGTTTGTTCGAAGCTCGCATGTTGCATCAAGTCTTGAATATCATAACCACGGTACAACAAGGTTTGCGTTTCAGGGTTAATGGTGCAAATCTTGGTCGTTCCAGCAATGATGCCTTCAAGGCCAGGAGAATAATCTAGGGTTGCAGTCATGGAAAATATTCCTTAAAATGGTTCGGACTTTAAATAAAAAGATGTGGACTTTGATAAAAATAGTGGAAGAACATACTTGTATTGAAAAGTCTATATGATTGTCATTATAAACTGGACAAAAAAAAGGCACAAGACAGAGATAGTCCTGACTTAGACGACTAAGCCAGCATAAAGATCTGCCCACCGCCGTAAATCGCTTTTTCATTATGATAGCCAATAAACATGGCTTGTTCGAGGGGTTTATTATTCCCCATTGAGGTCGGTTTTAGACTCCCTGAAAGATCACTGGACATTAAAAAAGGATTGCTTTTGCCAATGCCTGTTAAGGCTCCAACAGGGGGAGGGGTTAAAACAGGAAGGCCTGGACGAACGCCTGTCGTCATGGGGGGAGTGTCCACCGAAAATTCGGCCGTCTTAAAACCCTCTCTCGACTGGTACTTCTGATTAATAGAAGACTGACTAAATAAGGTGTTTTGGATGCTGTCTAAAAGCCCCATGTGACTTGCCTCACACTTATAGTACACACCCATTTATTATAGCACAAAACGCGTGTCCTGACCTCTTTTTTTTAGGCGGATCTCCCTCGTCTATTTGAGAACGTCGCTAGATTTGTAAATTTACAGAAGAGGACCCTGTTCCAATTTGCAATGTCTATGTTAAGCTATTGGAAATGTTTATGTTGATTAGTGTGTCTTTTTCAAGATACGGGAAGGATTTCAAATGAAAGTAGAACTGCAATCGATTGAATCATCGGCCGTTAAGTTAACCGTTCATGTGCCTGCTGATCAAGCACAACAAGAATTTAATAAAGCCTGTCGCCGTGTCGGGCAGCGCGTCAATATTCATGGTTTTCGTCGCGGAAAAGCACCTTTACGCATGATTGAAAAAACAGTGGGTGAAGATGTCATTAAGCAAGAAGCTTTGGATCGTTACCTGCCTTACGTTTTTGCTGATATTATTAGCGATAAAAAATTAGATGTTGTGGCGCAACCGCGTTTATTGGAGCTTGAGTTCACTTTGCAAGACGGCATTAAGCTTGTGGCTGAAGTGGATATTCGTCCCACCGTAGAACTACCTGCGGATTTGGCTTTGACGGTTGAAATTGAAAAAGCACCTGAAATTGAAAACGAAGAATCTAAAGAGATCGATGCGCTTTTAGAGCGTTTGTCTAGCTTAGAACTGGTAGAAGGCCGTGATGTTGTTGAAGCGTCCGATGTGTTGGTGATGGATTTTGTGGGCCGCTTAAATGGCGAAGAAATTGCGGGGGGTAAAGCCGAAGACTTTGAATTGGACTTGGCCAACAATCAATTTATTGAGTCTTTTTCATCTCAGCTTCCTGGCAAGTCTGTCGGCACCGCATTTTCAATTGATGTTCAGTTTCCTGAAGATTACTTTGATGAAAATTTGGCCAATCAAGTCGTGGTGTTTGATATCACGATCAAGGCACTTAAAAAGCAAGTGGTTCCCACTCTAAGTGATGAAATCGTCCCGCGTTTAGGCGATTTTAAAACGGTGGATGAGTTTAAAGCAAATGTCAAAAAGACTTTAGAAGAACGTCGTGTTAGAGATGAAACTTTTCGTAAGCAACGTGCGGTGGTGGATGCCTTTGTCGCTCAAACCAAAATTGATTTGCCCAAAGGTATGATTCAAAGAGAAGTAGACTCAATTATTCAAGATATGAGTCAACGCTTTCAACAGCAGGGCTTGAATTTTAATGATTTCCTACAAGCGCGTTCTGAAGAAATGAATGAAAGCTTCCGTAGTGAAGCGGTTCAACGCATTACCACGAGCTTGGCCTTTGCTGAAATTGCTAAGCAACATCAGCTAGTAGTGAGTGAAGCAGAATTTAATCGTCAGGTTTCTGAAATTGCAGACGCTCAAGGCACAGATGAACGTAGTATTCTTCGTCAATTGGCAAATCAGCCGAGCGGTAGCCAAGCCATTTTAGACCAGTTGTTGGCGCAGAAAGTCGTTAATGTTTTGCTTGAAAAAGCGACCTTTACTTGGGTGGATGCAAAAGTCCCTGCTCTAGAATCGGATGAATCTACGGTGGTAACGCCTTAGTCCTGCAAGCAAGGGAGATGAAGGAAAAGAGTCGTCCAAAACCGTAGAGTCTGATACAATAAGCATATTGTCTTAAGATTTGTGTGGCGAATCTGTAAGCACGTTTTATTATGAATGAAGGAGAGACGAATCATGATGATGATGTCTAACTTTTCAGAGCAAATGGCTCTGATCCCCATGGTGGTTGAACAGTCGAGTCGTGGTGAGCGGTCTTTTGATATTTTTTCTCGTCTTTTACGTGAACGAATCATTTTTTTGGGAACAGGGGTCGATGATAATGTCGCCAATGTGATTATTGCCCAGCTCTTATTGTTAGATTCTGAAAATCCAGAAAAAGACATTATGCTCTACATTAACTCCCCTGGTGGTAGTGTAACTGCGGGTTTGGCTATTTATGACACCATGCAACATGTGCGCGCCAACGTTTCGACCATTTGCTTAGGGCAGGCTTGTTCCATGGGTGCATTTCTACTTTCTGGTGGTGCAAAAGGAAAGCGTTTGGCTTTGCCTCATGCTCGTATTATGATTCACCAACCTTGGGGGGGCGCGCAAGGGCAATCGTCTGATATTGAAATTCAGGCGGCTGAAATTGGTCGTCTAAAACGTACCTTAAATCAGTTAATGGCGTCTCACTCAGGACAGTCTATTCAAAAAATTGAACAAGATACGGATCGTGACTATTTCATGACCCCTGAAGAAGCCGTTGCTTATGGGATGATTGACAAAGTCATCACCAAGCTTTAAGGTAGTGAAGAAGAACTTTGTGTTTTAATCAAGAGTCTTTTTCTATCTACAATTAAGAAAGACTGAAGTACTGTAAGTAAATTTCAGTCTTTCTTGTCCCAGTTTTCGGAGCAGGAGTTCCAACAATAATGTCTAAATCTGAAGCCACACGTTTAAAATGTTCTTTTTGTGGTAAAACTCAAGATCAAGTGAAAAAATTGATTGCAGGACCTGAAGTCTACATCTGTGACGAATGCGTTGAATTGTGCAACGACATTTTAGCGGAAGAATTTATGGAATTTTCCAAGGCGGCGGCGCTTCAAAAAGACCCTAATAGTCCTGATACCGCTTTGACATTTATTGAAAATTTACCGACGCCGAAAGCCTTAAAAGCATTGTTAGACGAACATATTATTGGCCAAGAAGAAGCCAAAAAGATTTTAGCCGTTGCCGTGTATAACCACTATAAACGCATTAACTATGCGGTGCAACAAAAACATGATGGTGACGCCAAATCCGAAGTGGAAATTTCAAAGTCTAATATCATGTTGATTGGCCCCACGGGAAGTGGTAAAACCCTTTTGGCTCAAACCCTTGCCAAGTATTTGGATGTGCCCTTCGCCGTTGCAGATGCCACCACCCTGACAGAGGCGGGTTACGTCGGCGATGATGTTGAAAATATCTTGTTGCGCCTTTATCAAGCGGCGGATTATGACGCCGCCAAAGCTGAACGCGGAATTATTTATATTGACGAAATTGACAAAATTTCTCGAAAAAGTGAAAACCCCAGTATTACAAGAGATGTTTCAGGAGAAGGGGTACAGCAGGCCTTGCTCAAAATGATTGAAGGGACGACGGCAAATGTTCCTCCTCAAGGCGGCCGAAAGCACCCTCAACAAGAATTTATTCAAATTAACACACAGAATATTCTCTTTATTTGTGGGGGAGCCTTTGACGGACTTGAAAAAATTGTCGCCCGTCGAGCAGAAGCTTCCTCTAAAATTGGTTTTGGAGAGGCACTGACGAAAACGCCTAAAACGGCTTATGAAAAAGAGTTGGAAAATGCCAAGTTACTCAAGAAAACAGAACCTGATGATTTAGTTAAATTTGGTTTAATCCCTGAATTTACAGGTCGTGTACCTATTTTGGCTATTTTGGAACCCTTGGATGAAGCGGCTTTAATTCGTATTCTAAAAGAACCTAAAAGTGCTTTATTTAAACAGTATCAAGAACTCTTGGCTATGGACCATATTCGCCTAGATTTTCATGAAGATTCGGCTAAAACCATTGCTCAAGAAGCGGCAAAACGTAAAACAGGTGCAAGGGCCTTGCGTTCTATTATGGAAGAAATGATGCTGGACTTTATGTATGAAGCACCGAGTCGTCCTGATTTAAATGAAATTTATATTACGCCTGAAATGGTCAAGAATAAGAAAATTCTTTCTCTTTTGGAAACGCCTACCCTTGAAGTGCCACAGGATGTCTTAAAAGACGATGAGTCTACGAAGGCCGCCTCTTAAGCCACTCTTCCTTTTTAGAAAGTGGGCATTTAATGTCTATTGAAGTTGCGCATGAAATAGGTCTGCTGGGTTTCCTGCTTTTAATTGGAGCCTTATTTAGTGAAGCCTTTAAACGGATGGGGCAGTCCACGTTATTAGGGGAATTATTGGTAGGAGTCGTCTTAGGTCCCTCTGTTCTAGGCGTTTTACAACTCAGCCCCAGTATGGATGTCTTAATGGAGTTGGGCTTACTCCTATTATTGGTAGAAACAGGACTTGAAACGCAATGGAGAAACTTGTGGAAGCTTGGACCTCAAGCCATTATGGTGGCAATGCTTGGGGTTATTTTACCGTGGGCGTCAGGGCTTGGATTCGGCCTTTTTAATGGCCTGAGTATGATGATGTCTGTCATGGTAGGGGCAACACTCACGGCGACGAGTATCGGCATTACGGCACGCACGTTAAGTGATTTAAAGCTTATGAATTGTCGCGAAAGTCAAATCATTTTAGGGGCCGCCGTGTTGGATGACATTATTGGTCTTGCCGTGTTGGGTATAATGCAAAGTCTGGCTCTACTAAAGCATGAGGGAAACCATTCGGTTCAAATTATTGCTTTGGCAATGGCGTGTGGGTTATTGACTATTTTACTCGGGCGATTCTTTTGGAAGCGCTTTCCTGATTTAGGAAGACGGCTCCTTCATTTTGTACGCCATTTGTTGGCGTTATTAGGGCGACGTTTTTTTGTGTTGGTGGACGGTACCAGTAAAGAGCAAATGATTATTATTGGATCTATTTTACTAACGGCTTGGGCGGTGCAAACCTATATCGGTATTTCTATGGCCTTGGTGGCTTTCGCCTGTGGTTTATTGCTTAAAGAGCGAGAAAATAACCCTGAATTCAAGTTGGTTTTACGAGATGTCGCGGCCTTTTCTTCCGTCATTACCCCTTTGTTTTTTGTGGGGATTGGGATGCAACTCAATTTAGGACTATTTAATCCTTTTATTCCAGGACAATTGAAAATACTGGGTCTGGCTTTAATACTCACGCTACTTGCGGTTGTCACCAAAGGCGTCGTGGGTTTTGTTTTAAGAGATCAATCACTAAACCGTGCGGTGATTGGCATGGGGATGATTCCTCGTGGTGAAGTCGGTTTGATTTTTGTACAAGTCGGCAAAAGCTCAGGCTTATTAGATGAAACATGGAGCAATTTATTGATTGTAGTGGTTATTCTAACGACCGTGTTGGCTCCTTTTTTACTTAAATTCTTTTTAAAGCGTTTCCCTGTCGCAGCCCTTTCATAGTACTTAAGTCTTAGCTATTGATCTTCAACGAAAAAATAGACGCTCCTTATTGAAAAGCGTCTATTTTAAAATGATTTTAAATTTCAGCTTAGAATCCAGGAAGTTTAAAGCCAGGGATATTTAACCCTTTGGTCAGATCGCCCATTTTATCCTGTGTTTTGTTCATAATGGATTTTGTCAGATCTTCTAACGCTTCAACCACGAGTTTACCCGTTACGGAAGAGTCTAAACCAGAGGCAATATCCACCTTCCAGTTTTCAAATTTACCCGTACAAGACACTTTTACTTTCCCACAGTCGGATTTGCCTTCAAAGGTTGTCTTGGCAAGATCTTCTTGAATTTTGACCATTTGGTCTTGCATTTTCTTCGCTTGAGACATCATTTTAGCCATATCGAACATCATCATTGGTGAATCTCCATTTCAAATTCGCAGATAGAATGAATAACAGCCGAAATCGTATGATTGACGCTTCGTCTGTCTAGCATAAAAAGCTAAGATAACGATACCAGAAAAAAAAATTCATGCTACACTTTTATTTATTGAAGTCTTTATTTTAGTGGGCGTATACCATTTGCTTGTGGTATCCCTGTGTAGACAAGAAGGATCATGGTGTGGACGCCTCATTTTGGAATACCCCTTTTCGTTTGGGATGGATTTTAAAGTCTGCTTTATTACAAACAGGTCGTCATGCGGATACCATGTACCTTTTGTTTGCCATTATGCTTTTTACAGGTTTATTAAGCCCTGTCCCTGCGCAGTTGGCGTCTGGCAATACTTTGGCTTGGTTTTGGCAAGGGTTGGCTGTGGTCATGACATTGACGTTTATGGCGGGGTGGATGCAAGTCATGCACGCGCGGACTTGGTTGTTTATGCTCGATGAAGCCAAACATCACGCCAGAAGCGTCTTATTGGCAGACTCCCCTTCGCCTTGCCACTTGTTTGCTTTCGCTAAGGGAGCGTCCACAGAAGCGACTGAAAAACAAGACGAGAAGGAAACCCCTTCACCTCAAGCCACCTCTTGGATTACTCCCCTTCAGCGTGAAGACACGGATGAAAACATCGTGCGTGATTTACTTAAGGTGGAGCGTCCTTGTCTGTTACGACCTGTGATTACACCATTTTTTCAAGGGATTGGTCGTTTTTGGGGCCGAAGTCTTCTTTTAAATCTTTTACAAAGTTTTTTATTGGTGGGGATGATTATTCTGCCGTTTTGGATTATTGCTACTTCTCAGGGGGTTCCTGATTTGTTCCAGCAGCTCAATCCAGAAAAATTAGAAGCGCTTGCCAATATGAGTCAAGCGGCACTGAATAAAGTTTTATTGCAACAACCTGCGGAACAATTACAACTCATCAGCCTATGGATGATGGGGCTTTGTATCGCGATGCTCACGGGTTTACTTTTCTTTTTGTTTACCGCCTTATGGTGGCCCACGGTTTTGGTTTGTGATGTCCCCGTGTGGAAGGCTTTACAATTACAAGGCTTTTTCTTCCGTAAAGATTATGTGCGCGCCTTGATTGTCGCGTCTTTGCAAGTGGGACTCATCGGCTTTTTTGTGATGTTTCCGTTGATGCATTCCCCTAATGTTTGGCTGAATGCGATGATACAAGTCGGTTTATTCTTTGGTTACTTGTATTCTACGCACCTTGCTTTTATTTATGTCTATAGCATGACTCAACCGCCTTTTTTAAGTGAAAAAGTTAAGGCGGAGGTGCTGAAAAATGCCCATACTTTATCGACGCTCGCGTAATGACGATGCCCCCTCCCCCCAGCGTAGAACTACCCCCTCGTCTCTTAAAAACACAATTGGACGACTGGGTCGCTCGTTATCATCATCCTCGCTTTGTGCAGGAAGATCCCCTTCAGTTTGCCGTGCCGTTTAAAAATGACCTTCGACGTTGTGAGGCCCAAGCATTGTTATCCGCTTTATTGAGTTACGGCAGACGAGAAGTCATTCTTCGTGCTTTAAACGAATTATATGACCGCTTAGAAGCGCCTGTCTATGATGTTTTACAAGAAGAATCGCTTGCTCCCCTTGAAAAACGTTTGAATGGTTTTGTCTATCGTTTTAATACAGGCCAAGACATTATCAACCTATTACGCTGGTGGAAGGATTTTTACGCTCAGCATGATTCGCATTTAAGTGTCTTGCGCGACTTGGCCGCCCCCGATACCCTGTTGACGAGGGACGATTTAAAACCACTGCTCACGGCGTGGCTCAATACGTGGTTACCGCCTGATTTTTTAAACATTTCTTGGCCTTATGGCACTCGTTATTTGATTCCACACCCTGCTACAGGAGGCGCCTGTAAGCGCTTTCATATGGCGTTACGCTGGCTTTGTCGAAATGACCACGCGAAAGGAGCCCACGCGGTGGATTTAGGCTTATGGTCTAGCGTCATTCCTCCCTCGGCGTTGTTAATGCCGTTGGATACGCATGTGGCACGCTTGTCTCGACAATGGGGACTACTTCCGCGCAAAAGCACAGACTGGAAGGCGGCGGAAATTCTCACCCGTGCATTGGCCGTTTTTCGTCCTGACGATCCCTGCATTTATGATTTTGCCTTCTTAGGCTATGGGGTCGATGAGGTTCGTGGGCGCTTACCTGCGTCTTTTAATAGGCAGACTATTTCGCTTTTTAAGGCAAATACGCTATAATGACGAAAAAATTATTTTTGTTCATGAAGGTGTGTTTCAATATGATGTCTTTTGCCCCCACCGCTTCGTTTCAGCGGGATTTAGTCCGACAGGAATCCGTCACCCTTGAAAGTGTGGGCTTGATTTCAGGTCGTTTGGTGCAAGCGACACTTCGCAAAGCCGCTAAAGGGGAAGGCGTGACGTTTATCCTGCCCCAAGGGGTGCGCATTAAAGCGACGGATAACGCCGTGCTAGACGCCACACGTGGGGTTACGCTTTGGGATCCAACAACCCAGCAGAGGCTTTCCATTGTTGAGCATTTTCTTGCGGCGGTGGCCTTGGCAGGCTGGCCTGATTTAGACGTCATTCTTCATGCCCCTGATGCCACGACTGAGGCGCCTTTTCCCGTTGAGCTTCCTTTATTAGATGGTTCGGCTTTGCCCTGGTTTGACGCCATTATTGAAACTTTTGGCTTTCAAGTTCAACCGATGACGCATCGGGTCATACGGCCTTGCTTTTTTCATGTCAATCAAAATATCACGCTTTACGCTTTACCGTCAGAACATTTAGAACTGACTTATGTGCTGAATTATCCTCATCAGGATTTACGGCATCAATGGGCGTCTTGGTCGTTTCAAAAGCGAAACCTCAGTGAAGCCCGTCAATTATTACAAGCGCGTACTTTTGGGGAAATGAAAGAACTGCCTGCTTTACAGGCTCAGGGATTGGCGAAGGGCGTGTCGCTCGATAATACGTTGGGACTAGAAGACGATCACAAAAGCTATAGCTCCCCTTTACGAATGAATCATGAACCCCTTTTTCATAAAATGCTTGATTTATTGGGCGACTTTTATCTTTCAGGGATTCCTCTCGCGCAAGTCCAAGGCCGATTTGTGGCCTTGTATGCGGGGCATCGTTCCCATTTGGCCTTTGCGTCTCATCTTAAAACGGCACAAATACTGACACCATTTTCTCCTCAAAATTAGGTAAAGCGTCTAATCTTTAATAGGCTCTTTCACTAGGTAGTGTCGACATATAAATAATGATATAATAAATCCAAGATCTAGTTGTTTTGAGGGATTTATTATGAACGATTATATTCAATACGAGTTGTCTAAAGCCCAATGGAATCAGATAAAAGAGGCTCTACCTGGTCAGTCGCATCATAGAGGACGCACTGCCGAAAACAACCGTCTTTTTGTAGAAGCGGTATTATGGATGGGGCGAAACGGGGGAAGATGGAGGTCGCTTCCCTATTATTACGGCAAGTGGAGCAGTGTTCACAAGCGCTTCATTCGTTGGGCGAAACAAGGCATTTGGCAAATGATTTTCAACACCCTTGCCACATCGGCAGATACCGAATGGCTTATGATTGATTCGACGATTATTCGCGCCCACCAGTGTTCAGCAGGGGCAAAAAAAGTGCCGGAAAACAAGCGTTAGGACGATCGTCAGGGGGCTATACGAGCAAGCTTCACGCCGTTTGTGACAGCCACGGCAACCCCGTTCGCTTTATCGTCACCGCAGGGCAGGTTTCCGACTCAACCCAAGCCATCCCTTTGTTAAAAGGGCTTGAAGCCACGGCGGTTTTGGCGGACAAGGGCTATGTTTCAGAACAAATATTTGAGGCGATTCACCTCATGGGGGCTGAAGTGGTCATCCCTAATAAAAGCAATGCGGTGGCTCCTCGTCAAGTCGATTACTTCCTTTACAAGGCTCGCCACTTGGTAGAAAACTTGTTTAAAGACCTTAAAAACTTCAGGCGAATGGCAACCCGTTACGATAAATTAGATGTGGCTTATTTGTCTTTTGTTCATCTTGCTTCTATTTGTTTATGGCTTAAGTAAATGTCGACACTACCTAAACAACAGAAGTTTTTTAAAAGTAGACGTCAACGCACTAAATGCGAGGCTTCCGAGACATTTTGCGGACGTCGTGGTTGTGAATGATGCGAGGAGGTGGGGATTGAGGGGGGATTTTCAAGGGGGGACGAAGGGGAGGAGAAACGCAATGCGTCCTACCCCGTCCCCCCTTGAACGGATTTAGAGGTGTCGGAGAACCTTTTTCCGCGAAAAGGTCTCTGACGGCACAAGCTCAAATCGAAGTGATGAATTTATGGCTCAGACTTCCCGCAGCCCTAATTTGTAACAATTTAATTAAACATCTTTAGCAGAATGAAGGAACGGCCGAAGCACACTAAGGGAACGGGATCAAAAGGAGACTCATCAATGAAGCTTAAAGTGTCTACATCAAAAAGCATGGCGTTAAGAATGAGTCGTAAACAAACCCTAAAAGACGATATCTTCTTTTTGGTGGCGAGTTTTCTTATGATGTATGCCTTGGTTTCTATCGCGCCTGATGCCTTAACGAGACTCCAGCATGTGGTTTCGATCCAAACGCCTAGCACGGCGAATACGCCGCTTCTTGCGCAAGAGCCTTTGGCGTCTTCTGAAATGCTTTAACACGCTTCCCCTCTTCTTTTTTAAGGCGGGCGAAACGCTCATTTTATTGCCTTGACGCACAAAACTTTGTTTTTTTGTTTTTCTGCTAATGAGGAGAACATTAAAAAAGAGGGTTCAGTATGGATTCTAAACTGTATTATTGGGCTTTGCCTGTTACTGGTAATTTACAAACGTCTAATCTAGAACAATATAAGCATACTCATCCAAAAGATGCTGCCTATGCGATAAAAAAAGAATTATTGCGTTTGGGTAAGCTCTTAGTCTTGAATAAAGAAGAAGAACATATGAGTGGAGATGCTTTTCTCAGAAGTGTTAATGAACACGTTAAACCCACCGCCCAAGAGAAGGGCCTAATATTTAGTGTGAGTGACCAAGAATTAAGTGAACTCAGCCCACAATCTGCCAATAATATGACCCATTATATTGAAGATTTCAACAAATATAAAGACTTGGGAATTTTACCCCCTGGAACAGAATTAGAATTTGCCCCACCCAATTGTCATCGATACGGTTTGGGAAATTTCGATCATCATCGTATGGCTATTACAAATACCTCCAATTCTAATAGAATGTTAAACTCTGTGCATCCAAAAGAAGTACTCCAAGCAATGGCCCCTGATTTTGGAAGACGCTTCCCCGAAATATTTTTACTGCATGAAGGTATACATGGAGTGATGGCAGGGAATTCAGGCGAAAAATCTCTATTGCCAAAAGGCGTACCTTTTTTGGGAGAGGGTTCTGTACTTCCCGAGCATGATATCGTTATGGAACAACTGGCACCACGATGGGCTTATATTCTAAAAGGATATGAAGCCTCCTTAAAAGCAGCAAAAGCAGATGTCGGAGAATCAAGTGTTGATTTTGTTTCCGAGTACCTAACGGAGTATCATAAACAAGATGAAGAAGAATTCGTCACCACAGCTAGTGAAATGATGCACTTGCGTAGGTTGGAACAAACTCAAGCCAATGATTATATGGCTCAACAATTGGGTTTGCGTGTTGACAAGGTACAGGATTTAATTGATCAAACCGTAGGGAAACCCTTTACAGAAAAAGAAATAAAACTTGTCAACAGTTTAGAGAAATCGTTTAAAACACATATGCCTGCTGTTCATCAATTTAACGAAGCCATTGCCAAAAACTGGGACGACGTTGTCCCCACCTTATTACATTGGGCGATTAAACCTGGTGGACTCAATAAATTAGTTTAACACGCGCCCTATGTTCTCAAGCTTGCCTCCCCCAAGGCTTCCACGTATAATAAACGGGTATGTGTTATGTGCTATGAATCAAAAGGGACGTCCTTCTTATGTTTCAAAAAATTGCAGTCATTGGCGCGGGTAATGTTGGCGCAACCACAGCGCAACGTTTGGCGGAAGCGGAATTGGCTAAAACGGTGGTCTTGGTGGATGTGGCTGAAGGCATTCCCCAAGGAAAAGCCTTGGACCTTTGCCAAAGTGGGCCTGTTTATGGATATGATACCCAAGTCATCGGGACGAACGGGTATGAAGAAGTCACAGGGGCTAACTTGGTGGTCATTACGGCAGGGATTGCTCGTAAACCAGGGATGAGTCGTGATGATTTACTAGAAACCAACGCAAAAATCATGCGTAGCGTCTGTCAAGAAATTAAGCGAGTAGCCCCTGAAGCCATTTTAATTGTGGTGTCTAATCCTTTGGATGTCATGTGTCATGTGGCTTTAGAAACAACAGGCTTCCCGAAAGCGCGTGTCATTGGAATGGCGGGGGTTTTGGACACTTCTCGTTTCCGTACGTTCATTGCTGAAGCGGCGAATGTTTCCGTCCAAGACGTACAAGCCTTTGTGCTCGGTGGCCATGGAGATAGCATGGTGCCTTTGGTTCGCTACAGTAGTATTGCAGGAATCCCCTTGGATCGCTTTATTCCTCAAGACCAGTTGGACGCCATTGTACTCCGTGCCCGAAATGGCGGAGCCGAAATTGTGAAGCATCTTAAAACAGGCTCTGCGTTTTATGCGCCTTCGGCTTCGGTGATTGATATGGTCGAAAGCATTGTCAAAGACAAAAAACGAATTTTACCTTGTGCCGCTTATTTGGAAGGCGAATATGGTACTCAACATTTATATGTGGGAGTCCCCTGTAAATTGGGCGCAAATGGTTTAGAACAAGTGATTGAACTGAACTTAACGCCTGAAGAAAACCAAGCGCTTCAAATTTCTATTCAAGATGTGGCAGAAAATGTAGAAAAACTCAAAGCCTTTGTTTAAATCAAAGAGATTTTATTTTTTCTAGATACAAGTAATTAATTTAAGGACTCATCACGGGAGGAGTCCTTTTTGTATGAGAGTTTTCTATGCGTTTACTCATTTTTTTGCTACAATGGAAAATATCTTGTATGCGTAAAATTGGGAGAATGTTTTAATGCTACCTTTTAAAAAGATGCACGGCTTAGGCAATGATTTCATCATGATGAAGGGGTCTGATTTACCTTTTATCGATATGCCTGCTTTACAAGTGTTGGCTCAAAACGTATGTGATCGTCATTTTGGCGTGGGAGCAGATGGCCTGATTATTGTCGCCGCTCCCCAAGATACCGCTCAATACGATTTAAGATTTATTTACATCAATAGTGACGGGTCCATCGCTGAAATGTGTGGCAATGGCATTCGTTGTTTTACGCGTTACGTCATTGATGAAGGTTTATGGCAAGGCCGAAGCTTTCGCGCGGAAACAGGGGCGGGTCTCATTCAGCCCACCTTGAACGATGACCATAGTGTAACGGTGAATATGGGTTGCCCTATTATTGAGCCGAGTCAAGTGCCTTTTGTGCCTCAAAGCCCTTATGAAGTCGGAAAAAGTCCTGCCGTCTTGAATCATGACGGAGATTCATGGGAAGTATGGCCGATTAGTATGGGGAATCCGCATGCCATTTTATTTATGGATGCGCCTCACAATCAGTCCCTGAATCCTTCGGTGGATGGTCGTTTAATTGAAACGCATTTACAGTTTCCCGCGAAAACGAATGTCGAATTTACAAGCGTTCTCAATGCGCAAACCTATCAGGTGGTGGTGTGGGAGCGAGGCTGTGGCTTTACCTTGGCTTGTGGAACGGGTGCTTGTGCCACGGCGGTTGCAGCCATTGCCAGTGGTCGCGCGCGCGCGTCTCAACCTGTAGAAATTCGTTTGCCTGGGGGAGCCTTGTCGATTGAATGGTCAGGCGACTATACGGATCCCGTCCTGATGACAGGTCCCGCAGATTATGTGGCCACTGGTCATTTTGCCGCTTCATTTTCTGAGGCGTTTGCAAAAAAATCAGCCTCGTCTTCTTTAAACGAGGTTCCTTATGCTTAGTCCTCCTTTCTTTTTACAATCTGTAGGGCGGAAGGTATGTCTACTTTTATTTTTGATGTCGGCGTGGTTTTTTACGCAGGGGCAGGCGTCTCCTTCGACTTGTAATCGTTTGCCTGAAGCCGTCTTGTTGTATCTAAAAACCTTGGACCCTAATGTTCGTGTTCGTGAAGACTGTTTGGCCCTTTTAAGCGATAAACGGACTTATCTTCCTGTACTTCCCCAAGGACACGATAAGGAAGAAGAACCGAGTCGGATGATTGAACAATTCCCCCTCAAAAGTAAGGCGCCCGACTGGATTGCTTTTGATCATGGGTTTTACTTGTTACGACTCTTAGAAACGGAAAATGGTAAAATCACGTTTTCTCGTACAGAAAGTATTCCTAGTGATTTAAAAACGGGGTTGCTCCCTCAGAATTTTATGGTGCCTGCGGGTTTTTCAATCCCCAGTGAACTTCGTATTTTGGTGGGTGATTTACTTTATGAAACGCCTCCTGCCCAAAGCACGACATTAAATATAGCGCCTACTGTACTTGGACCCATTGAAACGATTTCTAAGACATTGACTCCAGAGAATCTCGTAGTGGATCCCCTTCTGTTGACGGCTTCGGTGAAGGACAACTTTTTTACCGTATGGGACGCACTGAATTGGAAGCCTAAATGGCGTTTGAATCTAGGCTGTTTGTCTACGTCTGCCACAGCGACTTCCGCAGGAGATTTTGTTTATGTCAATTGCCTTGGTGCCTCTAAGATCAATATTATTGATCTTAAAAGCCAGCAACGGCTTCGTGAACTTGAATTGACTGATGTTTCACAACAGCTCCTTCATCATGCGTATTATCCTATTGTGTTGGCCATGCATCGTTACGCCCCTAAAATGACGTTTATTGACAGTCAATATCATCTCATTAAAGGGGTCTTGACCTTGCCTTTTACTTTAGAAACCCTTGTTTTACATCCTCGACTCCCTTTGGCCTATGGCGTGGATGCTTCGGGGGAGCATATTCTAGAAATTGATATTCAACAAATGAAAATTTTACGTCAATTGAATGAAGAATCCCCTCATTTAGCGAAGGATAAAAAGAAGCCTCCCTCTCCTCGTATTCATCAAATTTGGCTTGATGAACGTAAAGGCCGTTTTGGAACCCTCTGTCTCATGAGTCGTGAAAGCCCCATTGTAAAAGGGGTTGACATTTTTACGGGCCAAAAGTCTTTTCAATTAAAAAGTCCGCTGCCTTTAAAAGATATTTTTTGGGTTGAAAATGAACTGGGTATTCAGACTCCTATTTTATTGACTCAAGACACGAATCAAACCCTCACTTTAGAATGGGAGGCCGCTCGCCCTTATTTTTCAGAACCCACCGCGATTGAAGGATTAGACCACATTCCTGTGTGGATGAACGCTTCTACAGGTCGGCACGCGAATGAAGTATTGGCGACGGATGCGGTTCGAGAAGAACTCTTACTCTTTTCATGGGAAAATAAGCATCTCAAAAAAGAAAAAGTGCTTTTACAAGGGATTAAAAGTAGCGTCTTAAGCTTAGCAGATGCACCAAGTCCAGAGCAAGAAGCACTCATGCAACGTAAACGTGAACGTTTTGCGCCTAATCCAGATGAAGTGGAGATTCTAAGAAACTTACGCGCCCAACCGCAGCGTCAAAACGGCATTTCACGCCTAGGGGGAGCGTTAAAGTTTGCACCCCGTGACCTATAGTAAAACCATAGCCCATAGGAAAATCTAGGTCTTGGCATAAGAACTGGAGTTGCTGCCAAAGGGGACGAATGGGTTCTTCGTCAATTTGAGAAAAATCTGCTAGGACCAAGCCCTTGGCCCCGTTAAAGAGACCTGCTTGAATCAGCTGGGTGAATTGACGGTCTAAGGTATAGTAGCGTTCTTTCCAGTCTTCAATGAAGACAATGGCGTCCGTGAAATCAGGTTGCCAAGGGGTACCACATAAACTGGCGAGTAAACTTAAATTGCCACCTCGACTCACCCCTTCAGCAATACCCGTAGATAAGCAGTGGTAGGGGTCTTGATTCGCCAAGTCCACAGGAAGTGTCGTAAAGGTTTCGGCCTTAAGGCTTGCTAACCATTGTTGTCTTGTCCAGTGCTGGGCGTCGTGCAATAGATTAGACGTTAACATCGGGCTATAATAAGTCACCCAACCTAATTCTTGATAAAAAGCGTTGTGAAGCATCGTAATATCACTAAAGCCCATGAGTAATTTACAGGGTAAAGCTTCTGTTTTCCAGCGTGTCCACGGCAGTCGTGGGAGTAAACGACCAGAACCGTAACCGCCTCTCGCGCATAAAATACCGTCAATACTGGGGTCTTCTAAGGCCATGATTAAATCAGAAAGTCGTTCATCATCCGTCCCCGCCATGTAGCCATTTTGGGCATGCGCAAAGGGCATCAGCCGTACACGATATCCGCAAGATTCGAGCCAAGCCACACCCGTATGAAAATCATTCCCTTCACTAGGCGCCGCAGGAGAGATAATCGCAATTGTATCACCTGCTTTAAGGGGCTTGGGTTTTTGTCGCATGGTCGTCATCATCTTAGCTTTTTCTCCTTGAAAAAGACGGTTACGATTTTTTTTAGCTTGAGACAACGTCTAGTGGGGATTTAAAATGAACATCTAATATTTTATAGGGCCTTAGACGGTGATTGTCCCACTGGGTGACGCCTGCTAATTTTTCTTGAAAGAGAGCCAGTGCGAAGGTTTCGTTTTTTAAGGAGGCAGGACTAAACTGAGCCGCTTCCAAGACTGCACCATGTAAGAGCCGTTCATAGGATTCTTGAGAATCGAGCTGGACACGTACGAGAGATAAACAGTCTAAAGGATTAATGGTTAAGGCCCATGGGTCAGAGGCAGATTTAACGGTTTCTAAAGCATGTGATGTTTCGCTGTAGAAGCGTCCATGCCGTGTGCGTACCAGAGAAGTCATCACCCCTACCGTATCAAGCGCGTAGGCAATATCTCGCACTAAAGAGCGAATATAGGTGCCTGAAGAACAAGACACGCGAATTTTAAATTCTGGTTCCGCTTGATTCAATCGGGCTTCAATTAATTCTAAATGAGCAATTTCAACAGGTTTAACAGGCAGTTCTTCAAAAGGAATACGGACGCCTGCCCGCGCATAGTGGTATAATTTTTTACCCTTATAATGTACCGCCGAATAGCGAGGCACACGTTGTTCAATATGACCTGTAAAGCTATGAAAAATATGGGTTAATAGGGCTTCGTTTAGATGTGCAGGGACGGGTTTTTCTTTCCATACCTCCCCTTCTAAATCTAGAGTCGTGGTTTCCTTCCCCAAACGAATGCCTGCTTCGTAAGTTTTGGTGTCAGGAAAGTATTCAATTAAGCGAGTCGCATTGCCTATACAGATGGGTAAAACGCCTTCGGCCATGGGGTCCAAAGTACCTAAATGTCCCACTTTTTTAAGATTGAAGACCTTACGCATTTGCGCCACCATGTCATGACTGGTGGGACCTTTAGGCTTATATAAGTTCAATGTTGCAAAAGGGACGTTTTCTGTCGGCATGAGATAGACATCTTTCTTAAGGACGAGATCGTAAGACCTTAGACTAAAAAGCAGGGAGTTTGGACACCCCCTGCTTCAATTTAATCAAAAAACTTACTTTTTTTCTTCACGATACATCACATGTTTCTGAAGCGTAGGATCATACTTACGAAGTTCTAAGCGATTAGGATTCTTTTTTCTATTTTTACGAATACTGTAAAAATGTCCGCTTTCGGTACTTTTAAGGCGTACAGGTTGCGCCCCTTTATCATTTTTCGCCATTTTAATACTCCAAATTATCGTCGGGACGGGTATCCCTCATCATAAAACTAATTATTCAATGCGGCTTTCAGGGTCGTGCCATGTGCTTTTAAGGCAGAGGCCAAACCTAATTTAGTAGCCAATTTAATCACACGGGTGCTGACTCTTAAGCGAACAAAGGCTTTGCGTTCTTCACACCAAAAACGCTTCCACTGTAAGTTAGGTTCCTGACGGCGACCATGCTTTTTATTGGAAAAACTAATTTTATTTGCTTTTTTAGGGGTTGCCCCAGAAATTTGACATTTTTTAGACATGGGAAAATTTCCTTCTGGTCAATCATAAGGTTTGTATACTTGAATGAAATGCTGAAGAAGATTCAGTGTTTTCAGTTTACTATCGCTAGTATTGCACGAAACATTTTGAATCACAAGGATTAAAATCAAAATGTGATGCTAAATTTTCTTCTGAAAAATATAGCGCGTTGCCCCTTTGAGATTAGGGTAAAAGAGAGTTCATTTCAAGCCCTGTATACACTCCTGCTCGAAAATAAATGTTTTTTATGATTCGGGCCATTTTAAGGCACTTTGTGCCTCTAAAACATCGTAATGCAGTAGAACGGCTTCTTCATCTAAGGCTTGGACATTATTGTCTTCTTCGCCATGTTCTTTACGACGAAACAATTTATTTCGACTTTCTAAAGTCTTTTGTTGCTGGCGTCGATGCCACTGCCCTAAGCTTTGATTCACCATTTGCATCAATTCAATCGTCCCCAATTGACCTTCTTGCACTTGTCCTTTAATGGACTCTTGTCCCATTAAAATTTGTTGTAAGCCTTGGGCCAAACCCATTTTATTTTGTCGTTCAGAATCTTGCCATAGATTCAACACGTGTTCTTGTGCGCTTTCAAAATCAAGGTTTTGTATTTGTTGCCACACCCAAGCCATCATGGGGCTTTGCCATTGAAAGGTCGCTAATATTTTTTGAAGCCCTGTAAAGACGTCTGCTTGTGACAAGGCCATACTCAGTAGATGTTGTTCAATTAGAAGGGGGCTTTGCTGCTGTAATAAACCTTGACGCAAACGGTTGAAGTCTTCAGGGACTGAAATAGGCTTTCCGTAACTAGAACGCTTGTTGGACGAGCTCGGCCGTGACGGACGAGACACATAATTACTTTTAGAGGCGTTATAGTGAGACGATTGGCGCCCTTCAAAAAGTGCCAAGCTCTGCCGTAAGGTTTCTTCAGGCAATTGTAAACGCTCCGCATATTGAGCCAATAATTGTGAACGAATGATGGGGTGCTTAACCTTTGCCAGTAAAGGGATTAAACGGTTACTAGCGTCTAATTGGCCGTCTGCATGATGAATCTGAATGCCTTCTAATACGCAGTCTAAACGAAAACGTAGCGCATCGGGGGCCTCTCGCATGAGGGTTTCAAAATCAGTCAGGCTATGGCTTTTAAAGTAATCATCAGGGTCTTTCCCACTGGGGATACACAGAATGCGAACTTTAATGGATTGGCGTTGAATCCATGGGTCTAGGCGTTCCAAGGCACTAAAAATGGCATTTCGGCCTGCCAGGTCACTGTCAAAACAAAGGTAGATCATTTCGGCGCCTGCTTTCATCAACAGGGGAATATGGGCTTCTGTCAAGGCGGTTCCACAGGTGGCGACGGCTTCTTCTAGGCCTGCCAAATGAGAAGAAATAACATCAAAATAGCCTTCCATCACCACGGCACGTTTATGTTGGCGAATGGCATTTTTGGCTTGAAATAAACCATAAAGAAGTTGGCTTTTTTGATAGACGAGCGATTCACTGGAATTTAAATACTTGGGTTGTTGATCCACCCCTAAGGCTCGACCACCAAAGCCCACGACTCGGCCTTTAATGTCTTGAATCGGCACCATTAATCGATGCCGAAATTTGTCGTAATAGCCTTGTCCATTGTCACGCATACCCGCCACGCTTGCCCGTTCTAAAATAGAAGCATCCGCTTCCACATGCGGGCAGGCACTGCGAAGATAAAGCCCCAAGGCGTCCCATGAATCAGGGGCATAACCGAGCTGAAAGCGTTCAATGGCCTCTTTGGGCAGTGCACGATCTTCTAAATAGCTTTGAACCGCCTGCTGTTCAGGCAACTGTAATTGGGTATGAAACCACTGACTGGCGTTGTATAAAACATCCCACAAACGCTCGCGTTCTTCTGTCTTTTGTACATAATTGGCTTGCGCCTCTACTTGATCGCTATAGCGAATGGTATAGCCTAGCGCGTCGGCTTGTTCTCGAATAATTTCACCATAACTTTTATGTTCGATTTTCATCAAAAAGCTAATGGCGTCTCCACTTTCACCACAGCCAAAGCACTTAAAAAACCCTTTTTCAACAGACACATTAAAGGAAGGGCTGCGTTCATTATGAAAAGGACATAAGCCGAGATGTGATCGCCCTTTCTTTTTAAGTGACACAAAACGCCCGATCGTTT
Organism: Vampirovibrio sp.; assembly: GCA_050916035.1. Lineage (GTDB taxonomy): Bacteria > Cyanobacteriota > Vampirovibrionia > Vampirovibrionales > JAJTHC01 > JAJTHC01. Next base: position 1,327,013 of record CP050876.1, read on the forward strand.
CAAGCACATCGAGACGTTGCTTGACCGCTTCCGCCGCTTCTGGGAATGAAACCGATTGAGACATAAGCATCCTTTAATAAAGCCAAGGACTATTGCTTTCAATTGATTTAAGGTAAGCAAGAAGAACCTGCAAGCTTAAATCAATTTGAAAGATACTCTAATAGTATAAGTCAAAAATAAAAGAAGACTATTCAACTTTTGTTTTTTTATGCTATGATACATTTCAACTCATCTAATCAAGACCTATGATGCTCCTCCTATTCGACTAATGCAAGTCTGCTGGAATGTAAACTTTGATTACAAAGCTAAAATATACTAGCACAAGATGATCTGGAGCATCCTTTAAGCTCTTGTTAGATAAGCGTAAGCTCTTATTTCGTAGATGTTTTAAAATTTTGTTTACAGCCCCGTGTGTTAAGTGAACCCTGTTCTTCCCTGAATGTTTAGTGCACGACGGTAAAACCCTAAACTCAAAGGATTACCCATATGATGAAGCGACGATCCAGCAAAGGCGATGATGCCCTAATTGATCTTATTGATCGTTCTGAACGCACGACGCATGATGATGTCGGCTTAGATGATTTCTTAAAAGACGATAATGCGTCCTTGTTTAATCACGGCAATCCTGTGGTCATCAATAATGGTGCCATTAATACCGATGATGACACGGTTGATTTTTCTGCCGACACCAAAGGAATGGTGATTGATGACCCTGTACGCATGTATTTACGAGAAATTGGTCGTATTAACTTACTCACTGCGGATGAAGAAATCGAGTTTGCAAGAAAAATCGCCGAAGGCGGGGAAGGTGGACTACGAGCGAAGAAAAAACTCGTGCAGGCCAACTTACGCTTGGTGGTGTCTATCGCTAAAAAATATGTGGGTCGGGGAATGCTTTTTTTAGATTTAATTCAAGAAGGCAATTTAGGCTTGATTCGTGCGGCTGAAAAGTTTGACCACGAACGCGGCTATAAGTTTTCCACTTATGCCACGTGGTGGATTCGTCAGGCCATTACTCGAGCCATTGCGGACCAAGCGCGTACGATTCGTATTCCTGTTCACATGGTGGAAACCATCAACAAGTTGCGTAAAAAAACACGCCAACTCGCCCAAGAACTTGGCCGTAAACCCAGCGAAGAAGAACTCGCCACCAGTATGGCCATTTCCGTTAATAAATTGCGTGAAATTATTAAAGTGGCGCAGGAACCCTTGTCGCTTGAAACGCCTATTGGAAAAGAAGAAGATTCTCGTTTAGGAGACTTTATTGAAGATCGTGAAGCGGAAGCTCCTGCACAAAGCGTGGCTCATGAATTATTGCGCGAAGACCTGACCGAAGTTTTAGCAGGGCTTTCTCTGCGCGAACGTGATGTGCTACGTTTACGTTTTGGTTTGGATGATGGCCGTCAACGAACGCTAGAAGAAGTCGGCCAGTTGTTTGGCGTCACGCGTGAACGTATTCGTCAAATTGAAGCGAAGGCCTTACGTAAATTGCGTCACCCTAATCGTAGTCGTCGTTTACGGGAATACATTGAATAGAAAAAATTATTGACAAACCAACTATCTTACGTGTAGTATTATATTTACTTGGCTTTTTTAAAAATAAATGGCTTACTTTAACTATTTTTAAGGATCTTATATAATGACCGTGCTTTCCCCAACACTTCCAGCGCCTGCTTTGAAACCTTCAGAGCGCTTGGTAAATAAATCTAATACGACTCCTGAAGTGAGTCCTGAAGTTCAACTTTTATTGATTGAGGCGCCTTCTGAAGACCAATTAGTTTTAAATGACTCGCTTAGTCGTTTAGAGGCGACTCAAGTACCTAGGCCTTGTGATCGTCGCAATGATTCAGCTTTTTTATCTAAAACGGTTGGGAACCCACAGGCGGTCGGAGATAAGAGACGAAACAAGGCCATTGCCAGTTCTTTACTTGGGGGCTTATGGGTTTGGGCAGGCTTGAGCCTTGCAGAAAACGTCAGTGCACATTTTGGGAAAAAGAATCTAGCCAACACCTTGACCAGTAAAGCGAATCACTTAAGTGAACTGGCTAAAATCTCCACCAATAAAGAACAGGCTTTATTGACCCCAGCGCTTTCGTGGGAAGAGTTAAGCAAAGGCTTAGACCTTTCTAAAATGGGAAAATCGGCCGATACTTTAAGAGCGAACTATACAAAACTCGTCCAAAACACGCCTTCTTGGTCGGATGCGATGCACGCGTCTGCAGGGTTTCTACATAATGCTTCTGCTGAAGTGCGTCAGTCTCGATCGAATGTCCTAGGGATTTTACCATTTTTTGCAGGACTTACCCTCGCCGGTTTAGGGTCATGGGCTGCATTTGAAGAAGGCAAAGAAAGTGCTCACGCGCAAGAAGGTTTAAACCGCCGTAATCGATCGATTATCAATCAAGCAGGCAAAGACCTGACGGTAAAAGGGGCGAAAGAGACCTATCCTGAATATTTTAGTCCTGTGGCGGCCGATCAAAAACGCTTTGCCCTTGCCAAAGAACGGGAAGCCCAGCATGATGCCCAAGTCATAGAAGACGCCAAAGTAAAGCCAGAAGATTCGACAGAGAGTTTGATGATCTTAATCTAGTGAAGACCTTAAGTATCCTGACTTATTCAACGAAATTCAAAAAAATGCCTGATCGTAGGGATCAGGCGACTCTCTTTTCTCTCTTATAGGAAATGATAAAAAGGTGGGTTTATTGCTCGTCTACTCTTTATAAGTCATTAAATAAGCGTTCTAAATAGTCATTAATTTCTTCGTTATCGAGTTCTTGGCTGAATACATTACTAGCTTTCGCGGTACTAAAGGCCAGTGCTGCTTCGCTGTAGCGTTCTTGCTGTGAAAGTAAGCGTCCTCGATTAAAATGTGCGGTGGCGTATTGTGGGTTTTGCTGCACCGCTTTTTCAAAATGGAAGAGCGCTCGGGGCTTGTTTGCCATTTCGTCAAAGTAAAGGCATCCTAAATTGTTATGAGCCACCGCATGTTCAGGGGCGTCTTCTAAGACAAGTTCATAATAGTAAATCGCTTCTTGAACATGTCGCGCTTGCCAAGCCGTGTACGCTAAATTCACTAAGCATTGTACATTTTGTGCGCCTTCTTTCTTTAAGGCGGCCTGACATAAGGTCATCGCAAAATCCCATTGCTCTAAGCTGTTAGCCAGTTTAGCCAAGTGACTTAAGGTAGCGGGGCTACTAATGCTTTCTTGCTCATATTTTAGAAGCAAAGTGATTTCTACGCTCAAGTATTCACTATACCCCTTAAAAGAAGGTGCCTGTAAGGTTTCGGTCATTCCATCCGATTCAAGTAGAGTCGCTAAAATAAAAGCCGTTTTCCGCTTGTTTTCGGGGGTATTGGCATAGAAGTAGGCCAATAAATATCGTTCAATGGCTTCCAAAAGGCGGCCTGTTTCCGAATACATCATGCCCAGTTCAAGCTGAGCCATAAAAGAAGCAGGCATGAGTTCAACGCTTTTTTCTAAAGCGTGAATGGCTTTTTTAGAGTGATCCATCAGGCTATAAACTTGTGATAATTCATACCATAATAAAGGTTGAGACGGTAAACGACGGATGCTACGCTTTAAGCGTTTCAGTGCGGACGTCCATTGTAAATGATTCATCTCTAATTGAGCGGTATGAATGACAATACTACTTAAAAACGCATAGTTTTGTACACGGTTGCATTGTTCTAAGACAAGTTCATTCGGGGCTTTACACAATTCACTGGTGAGGAGTTGTAAAATAGCCATAGAGGCTTGCACGCTCTGTTGAAAAACGGGGACTGAAAGATTTAAGACTTCTTGTACGACGGTTTGTAGAGACAATTCGGTTCGCTTCCAAAAGGTCAAACATTTTGACTTAACCCCTGTCGGGAAAGCCGCTTCATAAACAAGCTGCTGCAAATGCCACGCGTGCTGTTGTAAATGTGGAAAACGTTCAGGCACCTTTAAGTGTTTTAAATATTTTTCTGCCAAGTGATACTGAGCCGAAAAGCTGTATAAATGCGCCAAACTTAGATACACGGCCCACTGGAATGAGTCTTGTGTATTAGACGTTGCTGGGGTATTTAAAGATTTAAACGCATAATAAAACCCAAGCTTACTCTCTCCATATAAAACGTAGTATAAGGCCAAAACGGCATCGCCTGCTTTGCTATCGTACGCCTGTTCCTTCACAACGCTGAGTTTATTCTTGGCGTCGTGATGATCTATTTTTATATTCCAATGAGACATAAAGGCATCCAAGTGAAGCAGCAAATCTTCAAGACTGGAGGGCTTTTCGCCTTTTGAAAGAAAGAAGGTGCTTGGTTCGCTAGGCTGAAGAAACAGGGCTTCTAACTTTTGAAGGTCGCTTAAATAGGACATGGGTCACGTATCTCCTCAGCTAAATACGGTGAAGCGGTGTGGCTTCCTACATATGATGTATCGAAATATTTTCCTTTTTCTAAAAGGCCTGTCATGATTTGTTACAGTCTTTGTCGGTGGGCTGATGTCTTGGTATTTCTCCTTGCCTTGGGGTTTCCTCTCACGAAAGATGATGCTACAATGAAGCGTATGTTTAAATTTCTCCAACAAAAACTGACCCCTTCCAAGCATAAGGTCTTACAAGTTTCTAAAAATTTTGCGGTGCCTCTCAATGACTTTGTCTCAACGGGGGAGCGTGATGCTATCCTAGCTTCTTCAGGGATGGGGAAATCCTATTTAACGGGCGTTATTTTGGAAGAAACGCTCGAAAATGGAACATTGGTCTGTATTATTGACCCTGAAGGGGAGCATTTCACCTTGGCAGAACGTTACCCCTGCTTGATTATTGGGGGGGAACATGCCCATGTGCCTTTTGATCCAGCGGGTGTTGATTTATACATTGAAGCCATGATTACCACAGGGCTTTCGACTATTTTTGATTTGTCCGACTATATTGATACTGAACAACAAGACCATTATGCGTTGATTGGAGATGCCCTCTTTCGCCTAGAGCAAAAGTACCGCCGTAAAGTTCGTTTGGTGGTTGAAGAAGCACAGATTTACGCTCCACAAAGTGGCTTGGGAGGAGGATCTAAAAAGAAAAATAAGGGCTTAGATGCCATTACCGTTTCGCAACGTATTGCCAAACGCGGGAGAAAACGTGCCTTAGACAGCCTATGGGCCACACAGCGGCCCGCCAGTTTAAGTAAAGATATTTTGTCTCAATGCAATCGATTTTGGTTTGGGGGCATTACCTCTGAACTAGATTATAAAGCGATCAAACCTTTTTTAACCGAAGCAGGCATTAGTTTTCAGGACATTAAGAGCCTCCAACCAGGAGAGTTTTTTTTCTACGCCAAGGGTGAAACCACGCGTATTAAAGTTCGAAAACGCTATTGTAAACATGCAGGAGCAACACCTGACGCAGGAATGACCTTCACCCCCGCCACCGACAAATCCTTAGAAGCAGTCATGGGCAATTTGGCCAAAAAAATTGAAACCAAAGCGGAAGAGCTACGTTTAGAACAAAGTGAAATCGAACGTTTAAAAGAATTACTGCGTAAACAAGAACGTAAAATTGAACAATTACGTGAAGAATTAGAACGTGAACGTATGGCCACTAAAGTCATTGAACGTTTAGGGGGCAATGGACTGCAAGCGACAGGCGAAGCCCTAGCAGGGATGGATTTTTCAGAACTGGCTGAGCTGGAAAAAAGCCAGTTAAAACGACCGAAACGAAGTCGAAAAACCAAAGATTCTGGGGAGGTGGCCCAAGCGGCGAGTGACGTGACGCTTTCAACTTGGCTAGAACCTGGAAAAATTCACTTGTCGTCTAGCCCTCTGAATACGGGCGCTTAATCATGTGTGTCACGGTGACGTCACTCGTGTTATAGGTAATGACGCCACTAGAATCTTTTGAAACAGCCAATAAATTTACACCGACAATGCCGCGGTCCGTTTTAATGTCGTAACCAGGGATTAAATTATCCAGTCGAATAATTTTGATTTGATTAGCCACCATCGGGTAATCAATATACGCCAAACCATTCCCGACGGCCGTTGCATTTTGACAAATCGGATACACCCGTAAATAGTCAGACGTGGTTAAAGACGCGCCAAATTCTACACTATAGCGATAATTAGAATTAATCATGTTGCTTTGAAACGTATTAGACGAAGCGGGCATAACGAGACGAACATTCGTATTGGTTGTCGGTTCTTTATTGGCTTTACTGAATTTCATCCCTGTTCCTAACACACTGTTCGGATCATTAATAGGAGTGACCAAGGTCGTGTCATAATCAAAATAATTGCCTTGCTCTGTCCCATTAGCAGTGGTATTACTCCCTACAATAAAGCCTCCCCAAACATTCTCATTTTTGGGTTCGAATAAAGTTAAATCCGCATTCATAAGAAAAAAATCAGTCCCTGTACCTGTGTAGTCGGTTTCGGTACTATTGGCACGATTCACGGTAGAAGTAAGCGAAGCCGTGGCGTAGCTGGTCGCATCCGTTGCGGTGGGAACAGGAATACAAGTCACGTCATTATATTTAAGGACTTGAGTGGCCCCGTAATTATGGCATTCGGTAGTCAGGTTCATTTTACGTTGAAACTGTCGATAAATGGTGTTGGTGTTCGCGCTTTTGTACAAGGTTAAATCGGCAATTTTAATGTCAGGATACTGAGCCTGAGAATAAACATTTAATTGATAAAAAAGCTTTTTATTATTCGCATTATTACCAATCGCAATTGATTTTTTATTGGCCGTAATATCAAATTGTCGTTCCACATCTAAACGATAAAAATCAATGCCGTTGAGGATTTCATTAACCGCAATATTTTCAGCCCCCATTTGGGTGGCGTCTAAATTACCAGCAATAATACTTTGTACCCCTAAAAGCAACGCGGAAAAAGCCAAACCAAAAAAGACCAACGACAAAGACACCTCAATCAGGTTAAAGGCCTGTGCTTTAGTCGAATAATATTTTTCAGTAAGTGAAAACATGTTGTGCTTCCTTTTAAGATTAAGACAGAAAGGGTAAAATAATCTTAATCATTTTTATAATGGTCATAAAAAGTCTTTTCATAATCTGAAACGTTTGCCCCTAAAGCGGTTGCTTTTCTTTGAGCGAGTTCATAGGCGGTTTCAATATGTCCCGTTTGTTCATCAATATGGAGTAAAACCAAATCTGAATTGGCCTGCACGCCCGATGTGGTTTTAGGAAGGGCTGAAATCGTACCCCCTGGCAAGACCTCAATCAATAAAAATTCTTTATCGCTAAAGCCTAAAGCGGTTAAGACGCTTAATTTGGTCGACAAAGCTGTAATTTGATTAGGGTATAACCAGACGCGAATATTACCTGGATATTGAAGGTAAGACGTCGTATTACCGTTCGTCGTTCCACTCCAAAAGCTTGCCATGGTGTCGTAATTTTTAAGAAAATTAGGCACCCCATTCGCGTCATTACTTCGGTCACCATCATTATTTAAATCAATTTGAGTGGGCGTCACGCCGTATTGTGCCACGAGACGTTCGTAAACATTGGACAGATGCGTCACATAGGTATCTACTTTTTTGGCTAAGGCAGTTTCAGATTCATCAGGACGAATTAAGGCAATGCTCATGCCTATTAAAAGCCCTAAAACAGCTAAAGAAGACAAAATTTCAACTAAGTTATACGCCGCATACCTTTGATTCAACACAAAAAATCCCTTATGAATGATTACATCCTTCTTCATCTTAAGGCTTTGTCGGCACAAAAACCTCACAGCTTGATAGATGCCCTGCAAATGTTTGAGTTTTGTTACATACCAGAAATCCGATAAAGAATCCTTTTCATGGACTTTATGAGCCTTTATGAGATAATGAATTGTATCTGTTATTTCATGTAAAGGAAACGCTTTCATGAGCGAAATTAAAGCTTTCAATAATGTGATTGTCGTCGGTTCGCAGTGGGGAGATGAAGGCAAGGCCAAAGTCGTCGACATGTTGGCCGAAAATGCCGATGTCGTGATTCGTAGCCAAGGGGGATGCAACGCAGGGCATACCGTTAAATTTGAAGGCAAAACGTTTAAATTTCATCACCTTCCTTCAGGCTTACTTTATGCAGAAAAATGGTGTATTATCGGTTCGGGTGTGGTCATTGCGCCTGAAGTCCTCAAACAAGAATTGTTGGATATTCAAGCACAAGGCTATTCAACACAAAACCTTAAAATTTCTGAACGCTGTCACGTCACGCTGCCTTATCACATTGAACAAGACAAACGTCAAGAACTTTTACGAACAGCAAATGCGCCTGCCTCTAAAATTGGAACGACTGGTCGAGGCATTGGCCCCACTTATATGGATAAAGTCGGACGCTTAGGCATTCGAGCCGGTGACTTACTGGAATCTCCAGAGGTACTACGTCAACAAATCGAACGGATTGTTTCTGAAAAAGGCTTTTTTGAACAAGCCAGTGTGCCTTATTTACTCACGGTTTGTGAAGAATATAAGCAAATCTTGGCGCCTTATATCACCGACACCGTCGCCTTATTACAAGAAGCCTTGTCTGAAAATAAGCGCTTATTATTTGAAGGGGCGCAAGGGACCTTGTTGGATGTTGATTTTGGGACCTATCCGTATGTGACCAGTTCTAATTCGACCGCAGGGGGAGCGTGCACAGGGACAGGGGTGGGCCCTTCTAAGATTGATGCCACCTTAGGCGTCATGAAAGCCTACCTGACTCGAGTAGGGGAAGGGCCTTTCCCGACCGAACAGCACGGTGAAGCGGGTGCTATTTTAGGCGAAAGAGGACAAGAATTTGGCACCACCACAGGACGCAAACGCCGAACGGGTTGGTTTGATGCCGTTGTCGCGCGCTACGGGGTGGATGTCAATGGATTAGACGGTATTGCACTGACGAAGTTGGATGTGTTGGATACCTTTGCTGAAATTCAACTGGCGACGTCTTATCGCCATAAAAAAACAGGAGCGATCTATCATCGTTTCCCCGCAAGCTTGAGTTTACTCGCTGATTTAGAACCGGTGTATGAATCCATGCCTGGTTGGCAAGTGGACACCACTGAAATCACTCATTTTGACGCGCTGCCAGAGGCGTGTAAAAACTACTTAAAACGCCTTGAAGTGCTTTGCCATTGCCCGATTTGGATGGTAAGTGTCGGTCCAGAACGTCAACAAACGATGATGCGGCGGGATGTTTTTCCTAGTGTGCTAAGCGTTTAGAAAGGACCTTGTTTTTTATGAATGCTAAGACGACTACACGTATTCAACGCCCCAAAGGGACTCAAGACCTGACCCCTGATTTGGCTCCCTTATGGCAAACGCTACAACGACAAACTCAAAAAACGCTAGAATCGGCTCATTACAAAGCCATTGAGACGCCTATTTTTGAATCCACGGCGCTTTTCGCCAGAGGCGTGGGTGAATCCAGCGACATTGTGCATAAGGAAATGTATAGCTTTGAAAAAAGCGGACGCTCCTTAACGTTACGCCCCGAAGGCACTGCAGGGGTGGTGCGTGCCTTTATTGAAAATAATCTAAGCCAGTACGGCTTGCCTCAGCGTTTGTATTATAGTGGACCGATGTTTCGTTATGAACGCCCGCAAGAAGGTCGTCAACGCCAATTTCACCAAGTGGGAGCCGAACTCATTGGAAGTAATAGCCCTGCGGCAGACGCCGAAAGTATTCTCTTGGCGTGGCAAGTGCTAAATGACTTGGGTATTTCCGAACTTCGTTTGGAGCTGAACACCGTGGGAGATACTGAGGATCGTCCTCGCTTTCGACACGACTTACAGCATTTATTGCGCCCACATCTAGCGGATTTATGTGGCGATTGTCAGCGGCGTTTTGAAGAGAATCCCATTCGTTTATTAGATTGTAAAGTACCTTCGTGTCAGGCCTTTTATACAAGCCCTGCGGTCAATTCTTTTTTAGAAACCTTTCAGTGGTCTGAAGCATCACAACAGGCGTTTGAAACGCTCTTAGATATTTTACGGGCGCACCAAGTTCCTTTTACGATTAATCGTCGTATGGTGAGAGGACTCGATTATTATTCTCGTACCGTTTTTGAATTTATTACGGATCGCTTAGGAGCCCAAGGAACAGTTTGTGGCGGCGGACGTTATAACGGACTCATTGAAACCTTAGGAGGAGCGCCCACCCCCGCAATTGGTTGGGCAATGGGCTTAGAACGTTTGGCTAAGTTGATGGAGACTCCCGCTTCTCCTACTTTGGATGCTTATATTGTGACCGATCAACATGCGCAGGCCTTTCAATTGGCACAGCATTTACGTGATTTGGGACAAATCGTGGAAGTCGACTTAAGTGGCCGTAATTTTGGCAAGCAGTTACAGGCGGCTCATAAGCGTCAAGCACAACGAGTGTATACGCTGGGTGAAGCAGAACTGGCTTCAAGTCAAATTCCTACGAAAAATTTTGTCACAGGAGAATCCTCTCTCTATTCGTATCCCTTCACAACAGACTAAATTCCTCTTCCCTTAAGGATACCCACACGTGCGAATCCCCTATTCTTTTTTCTTTATTTTAGGCGGGCTTTGCTTGATGGGGGTCTTATGGTCTCCTCGCATGCTGGCGGAGACTCCCGCTTCAGAAGCACTCACTCGGGTTCAGGTGGCTGAAAAGCTCTTAACCCACTTTCATATTAAAAACGCCTGGACCTTGACGGATGTTTCCCCCTTTCGCGATGTCCCAACCACTTCGCCTCAATATGCTTTGCTTGAAACGGCTTGGCAGTATCATCTTTTAAATCCCGATTTAGAAAAAAAGATTAGACCGAATCAAGTCATGACACGACAAGACGCGTGGCGTTCCATGAAAGGCTTATTGTTAACGGCCCATACGATTAAAGATGAGTATGACCGCGCCTTATTGTCAGAAGACCCTTCCTTTAAAACCGCTTCAACCGCTTTGCAAGAAGATTTAGTGGTCTTATATGAATATTATATATTGGATGTCTTTCGAGATTTACCGCTAGAACCTGAAGCCTATGTGAGCAATGCGTGGTTGGATTCACTTTTGACACAGATTCCTACAGCGCAAAGCCTATTGAAAACGGATGCCAAACGTGGTGTGACCAAAACACCACTGCGTTTGATTCCAGCATTAGGAGAAGGCTTTCCGTTAATTCTAACCCCTCAAGAAGCGATTTTGGGTCCTACTTTAAAAGTAGGGCAAACGCTTTTCTTTAGATTGGAAGTTCCTTTGTATCCTCCTGAAGCGGATACGATTGTAGAGGGTTCTAGCGTGTCTGGTCGAGTTATTAAGATTCAACAACAGGTGGATCATCCCACTATTTCTGAAATTACGATGCAATTTACTATTCTTCGAAATGGCCATTCAAATGTATTGTGGCGATTAAAAGCACGGCTTAATTTTTTGATTTCTACTGAAAATGAAGCCCTCTTAAGCGATTTGGGGCAAGGGAATGAGAAGGAAACAACCGAAATTAAAAATTATATTTTACCTACCACCACGTTTAGTAGCGTGACAGAACCGCTCCCCCCACAGGAATAAATCTTTAAAATGTAGGGGTTTTAAAATAGAGTTCTATTTGTTCAATAAGCCCTTAATTTGATCTAATAAATTACTATTACCCCCCACCCGTCGCTTCAGGACGAGCACTGACAGACATATCAGGTATACCAATATTGGGATGTTCAATTCTTTGAGTCGATTCAAAGAAGCTGGTGGGACGAAATTCAGGGTTCATTTTGTCATCGTGAGGCATGATCACATTACTGGGGCGTACAATCTGTTCAATCGGTAATCGAGAGGGGGGAGCATCCTGTAAATTAGGGTAGCTCAGGGGGGGCATATAGTAGCGCATCAGTGGGTTTAAGTTAGCGTCTGGGGGGTGACTTAAATCCATGAGAGGCGGGGAAATCGTGGGCAGGGAAGCGTGGGGTGTTCTTGAAGTGGCGGGGGTATTATAATATACGGGAGCAATGTTCGGCATCGCTAAATTAGTGATTTGACGATACGGTACTGAGGCGGGATTAAAGGACGGGGCATAATGGGGAGGAATTTTATATACCACGCCTGGATATTGACGGTCATGATAGGGGCTGTCATAAGGGGTATTGGGATTCGCCGTAGAGAGGGATTGAGTGATAAGCATATTTGCTGAGTCAGGTGACACCGCATAGCCATACGCTAGAGGCGTAGAGGAATAGGGGGGATAAATATAATGAGGAGGGTAAGGGTCATACGCGTTATAACCACTGGGATTGCCCGAATAATAACCCGAATAGTAGACAGACATGATCAACACGACCTTATTCAATCAAAATAGTAGGACAGTAAAATCGAAAACTAAAAAAGAAAAACAGAATAAACGACGGCTTCCGTCCTTTTTTTAAAACATGAATCACGAACTAATCACATAAAACCCTCTCCAAGTTTTTTTGTGCGAGGAAATTTGCGACGAAATTGGGAGAACATTAAAGCGCGTGACGTTTTAATAGTACCGCCATGCCTAGTCCCATACCAACACTCATACTGGCTAAGCCGTAAGGGTGTTTACTGCTGCCTTCTTGAAGTAAACGATGCGCCAACGTGCCGACGCTTCGTAAGGCCGTGGCACCCATCGGAGAGCCCACCGCCAGTGCTCCGCCCCAGCGATTAATCCGCGAATCTGTTAAGGCATCTTGCCCCAAGGCTTGGCACTGTAATACGTGAGCCGAGGCAAAGGCTTCATGATATTCAAAACAGGCCACGTCTTGAAGGGCTAAGCCTTGGCGTTGGGCCAATTGTTCTAAGGCCTTTAAACCGGCAAGGGGCATGTCTTCAGGAGGGATTGCCAAAATCAGAATATCTACGATTTCAATCGCAAAAGGGGAATCGGACTCTAAAGTAGCAAAGGCTTTCTTTTCCGTAGAAATTAGCATGCCCACGGCCCCATCCGCATAAGGCGCCACATGCGCGGGCGTATGTAGACCCCCTTCAAGGAGTGGGAACAGACGCTCAAGGTGCTTCATGCTTAAATGAGGACGTGCCACTTCATCATAATCCAGTAAAGGATTGCCTTGAAGATCACGTACGGGAACCGCTTCTTTAGCCCATTGAGTGAGATGTTGTGCATAACGCTGTTGAGCCATTAAACTATAGGCATCTAAATCTAAACGATTTAAGCCTGCTAAACGAGCAAGGGTTTCCGCGTGTTGCAACATGGAACGCCCCGCTGCCCGCTCTTCAAAATCAGGATGGGTAAAGCGCCAGCCAAAGGTGCTGTCCTGCCAAGGGGCATCACGTTGAATATGAGAAGGTAAACGAACCAAAGGCGAACGTGTCATTTGTTCAACACCGCCTGCCCATAGACTTTGATAACGCCCCACTTTAAGTTGCAGATAGGCATAATCCAGCGCGTGGAGACTGCTTCCACATAAGCTATTGAGCGTGACGGCAGGCGTTGTTTCAGGGAGTGTCGACAGTAGCACACTTAAGCGAGCAATATTACGAGCATCTTCCCCCGCTTGATTCGCACACCCCAAGACCACCGCTTCAGGTCTAGAATTCATCGTCTGATTTAAAAGCGAAGCGACAAGGTCATCCGCCCTCACGTCGCTTAAGCGTCCTTTATATTTTCCAAAATAGCTGCGGTGACTTTGGTGGATCCAAATCGTTTTCATCAGGGGGAGTCTACTTTTCTATACAAAGACCTTAAATTCTAACAGTTTGTAACAATTTGTTTAAAACCCCTTCAGTTTAGTTCAAAGTGTCCGACACCTCTACTAAGAAGGATCTCTATTTTAAATAATCATTTCAACAAGGGTGTTGTTGAATACCAAACGTTAAACCATATTAACTGACTTACTTTCTATCTAATAGGACAATCGTATAGAATCATGATGATTAATCCAAGCTCTTTTTTGGGTATGCGTGCCCTTGATCAGGTTCCTCATAGTGTGGTGTCTTTTATTCCCACACCGAGTCCCGCTGTGTTTTACGAACCGCTTACGCCAACTACCACGAGCGTTAATCCTTATGCTTATTGGGAGCCTACGGCTTTTCAAGCCAATCCATTTTTTTGGAATATGGGCGGGGGCTATCTAAATCCCACGCCTTCGTTTGTTACTCAAGCTTTGCCTCTTGCCAGTTCGAATCAAACGCTTAATACAGACTCTGCTTCTACAACATCATCAACGGTTTCAGCGCCTTCAAAAAAGACACGTGTTACCCTTATGGATATTGCGACCTTGTCTAAAGCAGGGGTCAGCCATGAAAATTTACAGAAAGTTTCAAATGGCGTGATCGATATGGCTACTGCTCAAGCCACCGTCAGCACTCCCACGACGCCTGCACCCACGACGCCTGCACCCACGACGCCTCAAACCACGACGCCTGCACCCACGACGCCTCAAACCACGACGCCTGCACCCACGATGCCTCAAACCACGACGCCTGCACCCACGACGCCTGCACCCACGATGCCTCAAACCACGACGCCTGCACCCACGACACCTGCACCCACGACGCCTGCACCCACGACGCCTGCACCCACGACGCCTGCACCCACGACACCTGCACCCACGACACCTGCGCCCACGACACCTGCGCCCACGACGTCCGAGACTAAAGCCGTTGATATTGCTTCAAACATTGTAAGCAAAGGGGTGGGAGCCACATTGAATTCTTATTTACCCCAAGTCGCAGATCCCTCTGCCAATATCTTGACTGTGACTACTCGTCAAGCGGCCCGCATTATGAAAGGGGATACCTCCTCTAAAATGACGGATGAAATCTATTCACCTGTCAATGAAGCGCTTTATAAGGACGCCGGTTTAAGCCTGGAAGAAGCGCAAAAAATAACGGCGGAGCGAAAAGATCAAGCGCAAAGAGCCACAGCTTTTGGCAATACGCCCTACGCTTCAGTGAACTACAAAAAAAGTGCTTTAATTGAAATGTCACGTTATGATCGAGAAGGCGCTTTAAAATTACAAAATGATCTGGTAGAGATTGCCAAGACAAAAGGAGAAGCCAATAAAAAAGAACTCGAAGAAGCCGCGAAACGTGACGCAGAAAAAGCCAAAGCCGCTAAACCTTAAGAGAAAAAAACCTGATATTTTTTAAACGTGCCTGCTCACCCTTTGATTTAAGCCTGTTTTTATGCAAAAATAAACCTATTGTTTCTCATTCAACGCAATTAAACGCAAAGGTTTATATCTTATATGATCAAAAGTATTCGTCATAAAAATATCCGCAATTTTTGCATTATTGCCCATATTGATCATGGTAAGTCTACTTTGGCGGATCGACTCCTTGAGTTCACCAACACGATTGAAAAACGTATTATGCAAGAACAAATACTGGATTCGCTCGACTTGGAACGAGAACGGGGCATTACCATTAAATTAAATGCCGCACGCATGGAATACACTTACGACGATACTCTGTATGTCTTAAATTTGATTGATACCCCTGGCCATGTGGATTTTAGCTATGAAGTGTCTCGTTCTTTGGAAGCGTGTGAAGGTGCATTGCTTGTGGTGGATGCGACTCAAGGGGTGGAAGCGCAAACCTTGGCCAATGTCTATATGGCCTTGGATGCCGATCTAGAAATTATTCCCGTCATTAATAAAATCGATTTGCCCAGTGCGGATGTCGAACGTGTGAAAAAAGAAATTGAAGACGTGATTGGCATTGACGCCAGTAACGCGATTTTATGTTCCGCCAAAGCAGGCATTGGCATTGAAGAGGTCTTACGTGCCGTGGTTGAACGTGTTCCCGGGCCTGATGTTCAAGACGACAAACCTACAAGAGCTTTAGTTTTTGACAGTTATTTTGACAGCTACATGGGAATTATCGCCTATATTCGGGTTATTGATGGTGAAATTCGTAAAAGCGATACCATTCATTTTATGCAGAATGGCCGTCATTATGAAGTAACAGAACTCGGGACCTTGGTGCCTCCCCTTAAAATCAAGCGAGACGTCCTTCATTCAGGCGAAGTCGGTTATGTGGCGGCTTCTATTAAAGAAATTGGGGCCTTGGTAGGCGATACCATTACCACGGAACGGGCCAAAGCGACAGAACCTTTAGAAGGCTATAAAGAAGCCATTCCGATGGTGTTTTGTGGGCTATATCCCGCCAATAATGACGACTATGTGGAACTCAAAGAATCTTTAGCCAAACTGAAATTGAATGATTCGTCTATCACCTTTGAACCTGAAACCAGTGAAGCCTTGGGTTTTGGCTTTCGTTGTGGGTTCTTGGGCTTATTGCATATGGAAATTATTCAAGAACGTATTGAACGTGAATATAATATTGGAATGATTCGTACCGCACCTAGTGTGATTTACAAAGTGCATACGCTAAAAGGCGAAATTTTAGAAGTCTCTAACCCCGCGGACATGCCTGATGCGGGCAAACGAGACTTCATTGAAGAACCGTATGTGAGTGTCAACATTATGTTGCCTCAAGAATTTGTAGGCACCATGATGGAGCTGGCGCAAGATCGTCGTGGTGACTTTAAAAATATGAATTACATTGACGAAAAACGGGTGAGCTTACAATATGAGCTCCCTTTGGCTGAAATGGTGACCGATTTTTATGATCATCTTAAAAGTCGCTCCAAAGGGTATGCCTCTATGGATTATACGTTTTTAGAATATCGACGTTCAAAATTAGTGAAGATGGATGTCATGCTCGCGGGTGAAATTGTCGATGCCCTCAGTGTGATTATTCATGAAGACAAGGCCTATTATATGGGGCGTGCCTTAACTGAAAAACTCAAACAGCTCATTCCTAGACAAATGTTTGAAGTGCCGATTCAAGCCGCGATTGGTAGTCGTGTGATTGCCCGTACCAACATTAAAGCCATGCGTAAAAATGTCTTAGACAAATGTTATGGCGGAGACATTAGCCGTAAGCGTAAACTGCTTGAAAAACAAAAAGAAGGTAAAAAGCGTATGAAGGCCGTCGGTCGCGTGGAAGTCCCACAAGAAGCCTTTGTAGCCGTGCTTAGTCTGGATGATGATTAGTCTAGGATCTTCATCCTCTAAAAATAGTCCCCTACTTAAAAAATAGCGCGATCTGGACGAAGATGCCTCGCGTCATTCAAGTAAACATGCTTTAAACGCGATTGCGATACGTTTCCGTAAAATTGAATCAAAATACGAATGGCTTTTTGTGGTTGCCCCACAATATCTGGTTCAATGGCTGAAAATAGCGCGACGTGTTCCCAAGCCAGTAAACGTCGAGCCGTTTTGGCAGGGCTTGCGCTATGAATATCAGGCGTTAGCGTAAAGAAAACACTAACAATATCTTCTGCTTGAATCTTATTTTCAGTCACCAAAGCCTCTAAGAGTCGAGAGACTTCAATATCCAAGATTTCAGCGTGGTCTTCAGGCAGGGTGGTGGCGCCTCTTACAGCGAGGAGTCTTGATTCAGGATGAGACATAAACAATTCCTTTGATATGGTTAAAAGACTATAAGTAGTCTATAATAAAAGCAGTTTTTACGTAAAGGTAAGTTCCTAATGCCCAGTCCCGTTCATTTACTTATTGTGGATGATGATCCTGATATTTTGTCCCTGATGCAGATGGATTTTGAATTGATGGGCTTTCAGGTCCATACGGCCAAAAATGGACTCGATGCCTTAAAAATCTTACAAGGCGATACCCCCTTAGATATTGCTTTGGTGGATGTCATGATGCCAAAACTCGATGGCTATACCGTCTGCAAACAAGTGCGAGAATTGTCGCATCGTGAAAGCTTGCCTATTATTTTACTCACCGCTAAAAGTCAATTGGAAGACAAGGTACGGGGGTTTCATGCGGGGGCGGATGATTACTTGGTCAAGCCGTTTGAACTTCAAGAACTCATGGTACGTATGCGCGCGTTGTTTCGCCGTTCAGGTAAGCTGGCTGACTTACAAGGCAAGCCTACCAGCCACACGACCGATGCCAAATCTAATGAAACAAGCACGGCCCCCACGAAAACGGAACGCTTGGCGGTGGGGACACTGCGTTTATTGCCGACGTCTTTAGAAGTGCTCATTGAAGGGCAATTGATTCGATTAACCCCCACAGAATTTGAAATTCTGTATTGCTTGGTGCAGCATGCCAATGAAGCCGTTGCTTTAACGACTTTATTGCAAGAAGTCTGGGGCTATGAAGCCAGTGATGATGTCCGTATTGTACGGGTGCATGTGGGGAGTTTGCGTCAAAAAATTGAGGCAGACCCTAAGGTGCCTCGACTCATTCAGACGATCAACCATGTCGGCTACCGCCTGAGTGTAGATGTCGCTGAGGGATAGGCCGTTTCTAATATTTTAAGTACTGAGGGAATACGTCAGCATGTCATGGTCTTTTTTAAAATCTAAGCCATGGGGTTTACGTCGTAAAACCACGGGGTTTCGGTTTTATCAGCAAATTATCATCTTGGTTTTACTGATTGTGACGATCCCTTTAGGGGGCTTAAGTATTTGGTTGTATGACATTAACGACAGTGCCCTACGTAAGCAAATTGCGGGAACCGAAGAAGATGTCCTGCGTGCAACGCTCAAAAATACGTGGCAGGAAATCGCCTTTCGGCAAGAAGAAGCCACATTACTCCTTAATTGGTTTCATCGCGATTTAATGATGAAGGATCTCGACCGTGCGGTGACCAGCCATATTTTGAACATGGATCCTTCCCTTCAGTTTGTAGGCATTTGTGAGCAAAGTAAGCCGTCTTTACGCCAGTGGTCTAGCCGATTAAGCCCGCCGCCTCAAATTCGTCAGCATCTAACCGCATGGGCGTGTGAAGCGCAAGCCCCTAAGGGCTTGCCCCAGCATCGTATGATTCCACGCTGGGGGAGCCCTTCCGAAAAGCCACAGTGGCTACGAAGTGTCTATTCACTAGGGGATTCCCGTCAAATGGTTCAAGTGCATGCACTAACGCAGTTAGATGCCTTATGGTCGGATTTACTGCACCTACAACGGGCGGGAGTATGGCTGGCCTTACCCCAAACGAATGCTAAGTCTTCTATAGGGACGGTTTTTTATCTACAAGAAAGCTCGAATGGGGGAATAAGCTTTAAAAATGCGGAACCCCCATTATTTGTGATGCAGACCTTAAAACGGGAACGCGCCAAAATACCGACGACTCAACAGAACTTAAGCTGGACGGGAATCAAGCATGAAAATCGAGATTATCTTTTAGCAGAAATGAAGCCCTTAGGCGCTTGGTTGGTGGTGTCGCCAGACTGGCATGAAAATCGACATTTTATTAAGCAAGCTCGCTTAAAAACGTTTGCCGTCATTGGATTTAGCTTACTACTAAGTGTGCTGATTGGCACGGGCTATGTATTGGGGATTGTCCGAAATTTTCGGCAATTGATTAAAGGCATTAAAGCCATGGGAGAAGGCAGTTATGGACGCCAAATCCGTTTGATTACCAATTGGGTGACGCCTTTTGAAATTCGATACCTCACCGCTGAGGTGAACCGTATGAGTCGCCAGCTTGAAAAGCAGGTCACCACTATTCAAAACGCTAACCAACAACTGGCCAAGTTAGACGAACTCAAATCGACTTTAATTGACACGGTGAGCCATGAATTACGGACGCCTTTAATGAACATTCAAGGCTATACCAATCGTTTACTCAAGCATCGAGATCACTTGAGTGATGAGCAAGAACAGCAGGCCCTAACCATTATTAAACAACAATGTAAGCGGCTTAATCGCTTGGTTGAAGATTTATTGGTCATTCCCGACTTAGAAAATCACCAGCTCCGTGTCTATTGTGAAGCGCATAGCCTCGCTCGTCTTTGGAAGCGTCTGCTTCCGTTATTGTCAGAATCCGTTCAAAATGCTTTAGTAGTTGAATTTCCTTCTTCTGAACACTTAGAAGAAACGATCATTTCAGTCGAAGAAGATCGCTGGCAACAAGTCTTGGTCAATTTACTTGAAAATGCGGCCAAGTATCGTCATTCTGAAGAAGATTCGATTACCCTTCGCCTGCATGAAACGGTGGACTTGCTTCAAATTGAAATTTCGAATCCCAGTGACCCCATTACAGAAGAACAATTGACTCAATTATTTGACAAATTTCATCGCTTAGATGACGGACTCACTCGCCGTACTCGTGGCAGTGGTCTGGGACTTTTCATTGCCAAAGCCTTGACCGAAGCCATGGGAGGCGACTTACGCTTGACGTATGAAGCCCCTTATTTTAGCGCACTGCTGTCTTTTCCGCGACAAGTGAAATCAAGCTCGCCAGAACTTTAAAAATGAAGCTTGCCTAAGTAGCCCGCTAATTCGACATAGGCCTTACCCGTGACGTTTTTTTTACTCTGTTGTCCTGAAACCATGGTCGCCCCTTCCCAATAGCTTAAGGCCTTTTGCTTGGGAAAGTACAATTCTTGATTCACTAAACGAGGCGTCAACACCACAGTCAGTTTCAATTTGGGGATTTTGACTTGCCAACGTTGCGGATAAATCGCCCCACTTTGAGGACTCTTCCATGTGCTCAACGCCTTGATTTGAAAATCCTTGAAATGGAGATATTGCGTTTTCCCTGACGCCTCTATCCAAGTCCCTCCACTTTGAGGCGATAACGTCCCCCCTGCTTCACGCATGACGTAGAGCATCAACTCTTGCTGGGAATCCAGCTGAACCGCAAACCAATCCCACCCCACTTGTTGGGGCATGAGTTGAGAAGAGCCAAATTCGTGGTCAAACCAACTTTTTCCGGACACTTGATGGTTCACGGCACTCTTCAGGCTTGAACCATTAAGGGCTTGGTGCTTTAAGGTGACTTGTCCCGTGGTCTCAAGATTTGTAAAACTATAGTATAGCGAAGCACAGGTCGCACAGGTCCCTTTTTTAGAATAGCCTTTGGAAGTACCATGAAATACCTTTTCTTTTTGAGCGGACAGCCGTAAGCGTAACGCATAATCATCAGCATCCACCTTTAAGTCCCAAATGGGTTGCCCTGTTGCCGTATTTTGTACGTGCTGAACTTTTAAATTTTTAGCCTCTAGCGTCCAAGGATTTAAGGCGACTACCGCACGATAAGGATTATCTCGTTCATAGGTACTGCTATAATAAAATTTCTGGCCTTCGATATCCGTTAAAGCGACATGCACCATATAGAACTGCTTAGGCACCCAACGACTCACTTGTAAGGTTAAAGGCTGAGCCGAAGGCGGCAGGGCCATCCGAAATAAAGTGGCTTCATAGCCAAAGGACGTTGAGGGATGAAAGGCCTCTTTTTTGCTTGACAAATGCCCCGTCATATACCACCATTCACTGGCGTAATCCGTATGTTCCCCATGATCTTCAGGAAAATCCCACGAATAGTCCGCTTTGGCCATACGAAAGGGGACAGGACCCGTCGCCTCCGCTTGTGGAGTGATGAGGCCTCCTAAAATAAAGAGTCCAACGAGCATAACGATTGAAAAAATAGGCATGGGCTTATTCTAACAGAATCCTTTGAAAAAGAAAAACGTCTCTGCTTAAAAAAGCATTGAATCTTCAGAAGGGAACAGGTATGATACAAAAGACTTCAATCGTTTCTAGAAAAGAAAGATGCCATGCAAAGCTTCGGATATTTTGGTCGTTTTGGGGGGTGCTATGCTCCTGAATCTTTAATGCCTGCCTTGGAAGCCTTAGAACGGGCTTTTTTAGATATTCAAGAGGATCCCTCTTTCCAGTATGAATTTCATGACTTACTTCAGCATTTTGCGGGTCGTCCCACCCCTCTGTATCACGCCAAAAACTTGAGTGCTCAGCTAGGGGGGGCGTCTATTTGGTTTAAACGAGAAGACTTGCTTCATGGGGGGGCGCATAAAACCAATAACGCCATTGGACAAGCCTTATTGGCCAAGCGTATGGGCAAAACTCGCCTGATTGCGGAAACAGGGGCAGGGCAACATGGGGTGGCCACCGCCATGGCAGGGGCGATGTTAGGGATGCCTACTGAAATTTATATGGGTGCGCTTGATGTAGAGCGTCAAGCCCCTAATGTGCTACGTATGGAATTACTAGGCGCCACGGTTCATGCGGTAGAAAGTGGCGGTAAAACCTTAAAAGACGCGATTAATGAAGCCATGCGAGACTGGATTGCACGCACGCATGACACGCATTATCTGATTGGGACGGTGGCGGGTCCTCACCCCTTCCCGCAGATGGTGAAGTATTTTCATCAAGTCATTGGCATTGAAGCACGTCAACAAATGCTTGATCAAGCAGGGCGTTTACCTGATAAGGTACTGGCGTGTGTGGGCGGCGGGTCCAATGCGATTGGGATTTTTCAAGGCTTTATGGACGATGCGGACGTACAGCTCATTGGGGTGGAACCTGCGGGCCATGGCGTGGATACCCCCTTTCACGGGGCGGTCCTTCAGAAAGGGAGCTTTGGCGTCTTGCAAGGCATGAAGAGTTTGATGCTTCAAACGGTGGACGGGCAAGTCTTAAACACGCATAGTATTTCCGCAGGCTTGGATTACCCTTCTGTCGGGCCAGAACATGCCTACTTGCAAGAAATCGGACGCGCCACCTATGTGGCTGCCACGGATGAAGAGGCGTTAAAGGCCTTTCAAAGGGTCAGCCGAAGTGAAGGGATTTTGCCTGCCTTGGAAACGAGCCATGCCTTATGGGAAGCGATTCGCTTGGCGCCTACACTGCCGAAAGAACACATCTTATTGGTGAATGTCTCAGGCCGAGGCGATAAAGACTTACCGACGATTCGTCAAGCCTTAACGGCGCTGGATCGTCACAGCATCCACGAGTAGCGTTTTCATTGCTCATGGATCTCATCTCCTTCTTTTTCTCAACAATCAGGAGTGGGCATTTTTTTAGCTTGAAGGATATTTTTATAGATTCCTTGCTCCGTTTTGAGCTGGTGGCGTCAGAGACCTTTTCGCGGAAAAAGGTCTCCACCCCTCTAAATCCGTTCAAGGGGGGACGGGGTAGGACGCATTGCGTTTCTCCTCCCCTTCGTCCCCCCTTGAAAATCCCCCCTCAATCCCCAACCTCCTCGCATCATTTCCGCAAAAGTGCTAAGGGTTTATCTCAAAATAGCTATACTATAAACAACATGAATCAAACTCCCTCAAAAGAAGATTTGACGTTGCTTGGGTCTCTGCATAAAAGGGCGTTGATCCCCTTCCAATTTTTGACGATACCCCTTCGGGTATGCGGATTCATTTAAAGTAGGCACCCATCCATTTTCTGCGACATCCTTAGGTAGGGCGCTGTCCCCCATATCTAAGAGCCGTGTTTCTTTTAAGGCCACATTGTAAGACCATAAGCCAAGCGGAAGACGCGCCTTTTCAGGATAATTCGTATAGGCCCATGCTCGCCAATAAAAGACATCGTTTGAACCCTCTTGCCAGCCGAGAGGTTCAATATCCCACGCCATGGCCTCTAGCCGAGGCGACAACCCCTTGCCTTTCCCCAGTGTAATAAAGTGATACGCCAACGCACGCAGCAATTCTTGATAGAGGGAGATGCCTCCAGTTTTGGCGTCCCACACCAAGACATCACTGGCACGCAAGCCCGTATACAGCAATCCCGCACGGCGTTTAAATAAAAGTCGCTGACTATTAGGCGTCCAATCCACAGGTGTGAGTGTTTCAAAGGAAAAGGATTTTTGGCTGTCTTGATTCACCTTTAAAAGGGCCTTGCGACGTTGCAACATCGCAGTTTCGTCAAAATAACTTAAATAAGATGGAGGGGTCGAAGCCTCCAAAGAAGAGGCATCTCCCCCACGCAGGGAAGCAGGAAGCGGGACCCAATACAAAGTACTAAAAGTTTGTCGCGTATCGGGCATGAATAAGGATTCCCCATACACATAAGCCGAAAAATCGGTTGCAATTAAAGGTGGCGTTCGACGGAGGCATTCTTCTTCCACCCACCATAAATCAAATTCCCTAAAGCCCGCGGGTTGGTTATAGGGTTTGAATTCTAAATACGGCGGGGTCTGAGGGGTGGCCTTATAAGGGACTGCCCCTTGCGCAGAAGCAAAAAAGCTTAGCCCTAGTAAAACGATGACGAGTAGTCCAAAGCCATTTCTATCGTGACGCCATCCCTTGTGTTTCATGAGGTCTTTCCTTTATTGGAAGCAAGCCGACCAAAACGCTTTCGACCCGCCTAAAACGCTAGACAAATCCTCTCCCTTGGCTAGAGGAGCCGTCTTCATCCAAGTGCGGGAAATCGCTTGAAATGTAAGTAAATGTAACAAAATTGTTTTTAAAAGGAAATAATGCGCTTTCTAAAACCTTTATTAAAGTAAGCACACGCTTCACTTTTATCCCCTTCTTCACTATTATTCCTACCCCATTACCCCTGTTTTTCAAACTAAAAACTTAATCTATAAAGAGATCCCCCCATGTCTGGTATCGTCGCTTTTGCTATGGTTCAACGCAATACGTCCTTATTATTTGATTATCGTTGGCAGCAACAATTATTGGTTCAATCTTCTCAAAATTTAATGAATACGTCGTTTGCCCTACAGAATATGGCGCAAGGCATTGACCCACAATCCGTTACGGGCGTTCAATTCCAACAGCAATTGGCCGCGATTAACCAGCTTGAAAAACAAATTACGCTTCAGCAAGCCATGCTTCAGCAAAAAATTCAAATTTTAGAAAAAGACACGGAAAGTCAAACCAAATTGGTAGACAAATGGCGCGAAAAAGCCTTTAGTTACCTTGTTTAAACCCCGTCTTTTTTAAGCTGTGTAAAGATTATTCATCACGCCTTGCCCTTATTTTTTGTTTTAAGTAAAGTGACTTTATATGATTAACAGGTTTAAATCGTATAAAATTTCTCTCGCTTATAGAACATAAATAATAAAGGGTAAAATACTAGACCTTATACGGTAAGTTTTCTCAAATGAAGGATGGCACAACCGAGTTCCCAAAAGGCTTGCCAATGTTCTCGCTTTCGTTCATAGCGTAAAACTAGCTTCCGAAAACCTTCCAACCAAGCAAAGGTCCGCTCAATGGTCCACCGTCCTTTGTAAATATCAGGCTTGGGGGTCCTCACTTTTGGCTTGTTTTTGAACTGTCGCTTGGGAATCACAGGCGTTAATTTTTTGTGCCGTAACTGCCGACGAAGCCGCTTGCAATCATAGCCTTTATCTGCCACAATGTAGCTGTTGGCGGGGATTTCCGCTAAAATGTGACCGAAGGCATGTCGGTCATGCCGATTCCCTTTTTCAATATGAATCGCCTCAGGCAAGCCCGCTTCATTGGCAATGAGGCTTACTTTCGTGCCCTTTAATTTTCCTGCTCGTCCAACGCAATCGCCCTTTTTTTGCCGACTTAATCGTCGCATCGAGATAGTAGATTTCTTTGGTTTTTTCTTGAACTTCTTGCTTTTTTTGTTTGAATTGCTTGAATAATGCTTCAAAAAACCCTTCTTTTTGCCATACTTTAAACCGGTCAAACACCGTCATTTTAGGGGGAAAGCAAGGCGGAAGCTCTTCCCATCTGCAATTGGTGGATAAAACAAAGAGAATCGCTTCTAAAATTTCACGGTTTCGGGTTCTTGGTCTTCCCATTTTCTGCTTGGGAATATGGGGTTCAATGAGCGCCCATTGACTGTCAGTTAAGGGTTTATAGGCCATTTTCAAAGGTGTCCAAAACAAATAATAACACCCCTTATTTTAACACAAACTTACCGTATTGGTTCTAATGAATATTCGTCCACTTAGAGCACTAGTCGGGGCAGTAGCACTTCCAAGTTTAATGTCGCTACCCGTTTCTGCACAAACTATGAAAAAAGCTGAGCTTGCTGCTAAACCCGTATATGTAGAAACTATTCTTTGTTTGCAGGATTCAAACGTCGTATCCACCATTATACCTGATCCTTCTCTAGAGAAAGGCGGCATAGGATTGAATGAATCTTTGAATGAATTGCGTCTTCTCGGAACAAAGGCTCCTAATACAAAGCGAAAGGCTTTTTTTACTTTCAAAAAGGGCTTAACTTCATCTGTAAGTGAAACGATAAGAGGACTCTGTGAATTCTTAGATCCAAGATCAAATGGGGCTGGGTTGGCCTTGGTAAGTGAGAAAAAAATGAGCAAAGCAGAACAAAAAATTTATCAGAACTCACCGGATTCTACAAAAGATTTTTCGGACGCACTGCAACTTATTGACGCACTGAAGGAGGCCCCTCCTGAACAAGCTCCTTCCTCCACTCTTTGGAGTTAAAGACGGCGAAGAAGACTTCTGTAAGTCTTTTACATAGACTGTTATCATGGCACCCCTTGTTTATCGTGGGGTGTCGTGTGTCTTTCAAGGGCAGGGCTAAGCCACCCTGTTATGATGCTTTTTAGCCAATGGAAATGAGGTCTTAAAAATCGTTGCACTAACCGACCTTCACGTACTAAATGCGAGGCTTCCGAGACATTTTGCGGACGTCCCACGTAAGGGCGTGGAGCAAGCGAAAAGGATGAGAAGGGGGGACGGATTTAGAGAGGTGGAGACCTTTTCCCGCGAAAAGGTCTCTGACGAGCGAGCAGCTCAAAGCCTAAGCAAGAACTTTAAACTCTCTTCAAGAAACACCCTAAACGGCTTAAGTCTCTTACAAAAACAGAAAAGCGAGAGTCCTCTTTCAAAATGACCCTCGCTTTGGGTGAAGGGGTCGCTCAGTCAAATTAGTATTTGTCCAACATTTTTTGAATATTCATGGGGTTAGATGGCGATTGAAACACTTGTTTGTGAGACTTAAAATCAGGCCATAGTAAAAAATTGCCGTCATCCTCTCTCCAACGAAGCCAGCCAATGGGGCGCTCTTCCCCCAAATCCCGCAGTTCAACCAGCATCCAATTGCCTCTCACATGAAGCATGCGAATACTTTGCACAAAGGTCACTTTGGCCAAAGGGGCGGTTTCTTCAGGGCGTAAGTACACCGACTTGGCCTGTGGACTAACCCCCGCGAGCCAATGGAATCCATATTTTTTGGTATAGAACCTTATAAAATCTCCCCATTCAAGCAAAGGGCTTTCCCCTTTTGTGGTGGGGGGCAACCATGCCGTTTCATTTGGTAAATGCGGTAATTCAACCTGTAGCCAGCCTTCTGCCGTATCATCACAGACGGGTAAAAAAGCCAAGCCTTCGGCGGGAATAAAATTCAAAAAAAAGTCCGTGGCCTTTAAGGGATTGGTGCTGTGTTCGCTTTGAAGCAGCACGTCATTGGGATTTAACCCATGAGGGTTCCACGTCAAAGTATCGACGCGGGGGGATTGTAAAGACGGGGATTGATAAAAAGTGCTATGCGGGGGGATGTTCACCACGCCAAGACTACGCTTGAGCGTCGGGGTGGGGTATTGTTGAGGTTCAGCCTTTAATGTGGCAAGTCCAATAGCGAAGGAGGCGAAAATAAGCATGACCAAGACCACGCCCTTGACCCAAGCCTTTTTTATTTGAATCCAGCAATTCGGCCGCATCATTTCTAGGCTTCCTCTCTTTTAGCCGTGGCGTGAGCGCGTCTATGAATCAGTATACGAGTGTTTCTGAAGCACGTCGACCTTTTTTTAGAGGAGCTTATACCTTATTAAATGATATCCCCCCCCACCAGATGAAGGATATAGTCAATATACCAAAGTGATTGTCTTGAAAATACCTTTAAACTAAGATGAACTAGAACTGAATAAATCGGGAAGTAGCGCAGCTTGGTAGCGCATCTGCTTTGGGAGCAGAGGGTCGCAGGTTCGAATCCTGTCTTCCCGATTTTTTTCTTTTCTAAAGGGGGATTTTCAACAAGACGCTTCGTCCAGAACCTTGGGCTTTTTTTTGTTTGAGAGTATTTATCTTTTTAGATTTGAACCTGACTCAGCTTTTCATACCCTTGAATGACTTTGGTCACAATTTGAGACGTGAGTGTAATCGCTAGTTCTGACTGGGTGTTGGCAATCATGACGTCATGAATATCCACCGCACCGCCTGCCATGGCTTCTTTCATGAGATCATTCGGCTTATTGGTGGTCGCATTAACGCCAGAAACGGTATTCATTAAGACATCTCTAAAAGACTGCACGCCAGAGGCTTGATTCAAGGGCGTCAAGGTGGGAGCATACAATTCTTGAGGCAAAGTAATGCCCTGAAAGGCCTGCCCATTCATTAAGCCTTGGGTTTGAGAGAGGTGTCCCCCCATGTTTAAAAGCCCTTGTGGCGTGTTGAGCGGAATCGAACTAATGGCACCGATATTAAAAGTCATGAGAAGATCTCCTTCGTAAAAAGCTTATTGATATTTTTGTGCTAAATAATGTTTTAGAATGTTGCGGACATAGCGTTGTGTTTCTCCATAGGGGGGAATGCCTCCGTATTTGCTCACCGCATTCGGCCCTGCATTATAAGCGGCTAAAGCCAAGGACACATTTCCGCCAAAGCGTTCAAGTTGTTGTCCTAAGTATTTAATGCCACCTTCTAAATTTTGAATGGGGTCATAGGGATTCTGAACGCCTAGTCCTGCCGCTGTACTGGGCATGAGTTGCATGAGTCCAATGGCGCCTGATTTAGAAACAATATGAGGCTGGTACCCCGATTCTTGGCGAATCACGGCATCAATCAATAAGGGATCCATCCCATATTTTTGAGACAGTTTATTGACGTCTTGACTAAAGGTGGCGCGTCGCGCTTGAAAAGCCATCGGTAAGGCCGTGGGGGGAGCCATGGACGGCTTTTTTTCTAAATCGGCGAAAGAAAAAGGTTGTAGCTTACCATTCCCTTTGGTCGAAGGTGTGCTCATAGACGACAAGGGTTGGGGAAATTTGGGTTGAACGGGTACGGTCGCTACTCCCCCCTTTTGACGACTGGCCTTTTGAAGTTCTTCTTCGAGTAAGACTTTAAAGGTTTGCCGATTAATCGGCATTTGGCGGTCATTGGCCCGTTGCGTTAAGGTGGCCTTTAACACTTGTAATTGCTTAATACGGGCTTCTGCTGCGGTAGCGCCCCCTGTGGTGCTTAATCCCGCAATGGTGCTTTGACTTTGAAGAGGAATTTGATTCATTGAATTCATGGCAAAGGTGCTTTCTTTCTCTCTCATTGCATCAGGGGTTCCAAACTCGATGACGGCAAGGAACGTCTCTTAATGACGACGTCGAACAGATCCTGACGCCTCTTCAAGCGGATCCTGTAGATAGAGGAGCTCGTATCAAAGAGAGGCCTTTTACCCGTATTTTTTATGATTGCTTTAAAAATGACAAAATTATTTGAAAAATCCCGATTTCTGCGTCATACTGTCTCTATTGGTATCCAATGCTTGTGCCATAAATCCAAGGTAGCCTAATGAGTTCTGAATCTTCCCTTCTGTCGGAAACGACACAGCATTTATCTCTCTTACAACGTTTGGCTCAAGCGCTGAATTCTAGTGTTTTGCAAGATGATATTTTTGATGCCATTGGTCTCGTCTTAAGAGATTTCTTTCAATTTGATGGCTTGAGTCTGGCGATTTTGGCCCCTAATTTACAAGGCATTGGCCGCATTATTCATATTGATGCCGACGGCTTTGCAGACACTCAAAATGAGCATCACCGTTATACGGGGACGGATCCGCTTTTAGAGCCCTTATTGAGTTATAAAACCCAGCCGTTCTTTTTGAGCCCCGAGGAAAATCCTGCTTCTGTCCTATTGCCTCCGTATCGTTGTCACGCGATGGTGTATCCTGTGTTCACCAAGCGCCAACCTGTGGGTATTTTGGTCATGAACCGTCAAGAACGCTTTGAAGCATTCCACGGCGAAGAACAAGCCCTTTTAGAAGTGGGCTTACCTCTAATTGCCTTGGCTTTAGAACAAGCCAGAATCTATAGCGACATGCAAATTCTGATGGGGCGTCAATTCTTGATGAATCATTTAAGTGTTAAAATTCGTCAAAGTTTAGAATTATCTCAAATTTTAAAAACAGGGGCAAGCGAAGTCGGGCAAGTCTTGGGCGTGAGTCGCTGTGTGATTCATGCATTTAATACCCCGATTCCCTTAAGTCAATCTTTACAGAGCCTTCCGCAAATGCCTGACAGTACCCCTTATGTTTATGCGCTCGCAGGGGCAGGTACCTATCAAACCGAAGGCTATTATGAACAAGATTATGGCTTTGAATGGCAGGTCTTGACTCATGCCTTACCGACAGAAACCCCCTTGCATAATCAATTAAAACCTTTCTTCTTTTTTCAAGACGGTAAACCCTATCACGACGGCTGGATTGCGCCTCAAGCATTTTACGATCTCAATCAATTGCAATCCCTTGGCGTGGTGCCGATTATCACCCATGATGCATGGGTCGGTTCGATTACCTTGCATCAATGTAATAAGGTGCGGGTGTGGTTGACGGAAGACAAAGACATGTTGTCCGCCCTTGCTGAACAGTTGGGACTCGCCATGACGCAAGCGACGCTTTTTGCGGAAATTCAAGCCCAAAAGGACGCGCTAACCCACACGCTTGATGAACTACAACAAACGCAAATGCACTTGGTACAATCTGAAAAAATGGCGATGCTGGGGCAGTTTGTCGCAGGCATTGCCCATGAAGTCAATACCCCGCTCGGTACCCTAATGGCCAATACCCAAACGCTTGAAAAAGTCTTGGGCAAGCTGGATCCTCAAATTCTGCCCGAACCCAAGTTGCTCAAAATGGCGAATGATGTTCTTAATCTTAATCGCTTGGCAGGGGAGCGTATTCGAGACACCGTGGTGAACCTCCGAAATTTTGCCCGACTGGATGAAAGCGAACTGAAAACGGTGGACATTCACGAAGGGCTTGAAAGTACGCTGCTACTGATGAAGCATTCTTTGCAAGACCACTTGATAATTCAACGCCAGTATGCGACCCCACAGGCCATGCTTAAATGCTTCCCTGGTTTGTTGAATCAGGTGTTTATGAATTTAATGGTCAATGCCACCCATGCCTTAGATGAGAAAAAACAACCCGTTTTACGGATTGAAACCAAAGTGGTGGAAGACGTCGCGCTGGGGCCTTGCTTGCGGGTGTCTGTCGTGGACAACGGCAAGGGCATTTCCCCTGAACATATGCGCAAGTTGTTTGACCCCGGTTTTACCACCAAAAGCCGAGGGGTGGGAACGGGCTTGGGCTTGGCCTTGTGCTTCCGTATTGTGGAAAAGCACCGCGGGCGTATTGATGTGAAAAGCACGGCCAATATCGGCACGCGCTTTGATGTCTTGATTCCGCAGGACACTTCCGCTACGACGTAAACTGGCTATGCGTTAGAGCAATGGCCAAGCCGTCGGCGGCGTCATCCGGCGTGGGTTTTTTTAATAGGCCTAGGCGATGAATCACCGCTTCCGTGACGGCGTGCTTTTCCGCCTTGCCGTAGCCCGTTAAGGCCTGCTTGACTTGCATGGGGGTATAGTCGACCGTTGGCACGCCTGCGAGTTCCGCCAAGAGCAAAATCACGCCGCGCGCTTGTGCGACAGGAACGATGGTGGTGTTGTTTCGGAAATAAAACAAGGATTCAATGGCAATCACATCAGGTTGGTTGTCTCGAATCAGGGCCTGAATGTCGTGGTGAATTTCAACCAGTCGCTTGCCAATGGGGGATTTTGGCGTGGTTTCAATGACCCCCCAACCCAAGGCCAACGGGGATTGTGGGGTGCTCACGTCGATGAGGCCAAAGCCGATGCGCCCGAGCCCTGGATCAATGCCTAAAATTTTCATCGTTTCACCTTATTGCGTATCGCCGCCCCGATTTGGAAGAGCAAGTACCCTTGTATGAGGTGTTGTAGAATGTACCCAAAATAAAATAATCCAGTTTTTAGCCGTTTAGCATTTTCAGGCAATTCAGGCAATAAGGACTCCACTAATTTTGAATCGGAAAATACAAAGGGGAGGCTTGCACTAATGCTGACAATATAACCTTTAACTTCAAATACATATACCATTATTTGAGAACAAAAACTTTTTTGAACCGAAGTTATTGAAACAGTTGTAAAATCACCCAAGAAATTATAAAAAATTCCTCCGAAAAAAAGAACGAGACTAAAGTAAACTAAAGGAAGAATATAACTTAGACCATAAACAGAAGTATTCATGTAAAAAGAATTCACCCAATGTTTGGTGGACTTTAATGGAGACTTACCTTGAAAATATTGTTGCCAAAAGAAGTAGTCGTTACCGAGTTGGCGTTCGCCTTTTTCATCCGCTTTGGCTTTTAAGTTGGCGTATATGGATGCCCACATATCGACCTTTTTGAGTGCTTCATCCGTATTCTTATGTATGGCTTGAAATTGATAACGATTGAAAGGGAAAGTCCACAGCATGTGAATAGTTCGTTTTAAGACTGTTGGTTTAAGCAAATCAAAATCAAAACCTGAAATATCGTCCACATCATCAAAATTAACCGCATCTATATTATTAACTTTTTTGAAGCTAATGTTCTTTCCGTAAAAATTACACGTTTTGAACTTGATTTCAACATTTTCAATCTCTTCTTTAAGGTTTCGAACGGTGATATAAATCCGATCTTGATCCATTTTTAGGTCATCAAAAGTAATGTTACCCTTGCTATTCTCATCACAATTCTTGAAATTGACTTCTAGTTTGCTTTTCTCACCTTCAAATTGAGGAGTCTGAATGTTGATACTACCCTGTAGTTCTTTAGGTGATAATAAAAAAGCATCATGGAAAGTGGTCGTGGCAAACATCGCTCCCTTTTTAAAGGTGGTACTATCAAAACCTACATAGCCTTTGAAAGTGGTACGAAAGAATAATGCTTCTTTCTGGAAAGTACTACGTAAAAACTCGGCGCCCTTCTCAAAAATAGCACTTGCAAAATCCACTTTCTTAGTAAAGGTAATGTCAATAAATTTAAGAGACAATCCATCCTGGTAAAATGTTGAAAAGCCTCCCAAAAAATGCGTATTTACAAAATTTATTTCAAAGGAGCATTTCATATTTGAGATAGAAATGTTATGAAATGAAGGATCTATAACGCTCTGTGAATTTAATGGATCGCATTCCAACAACAATTCAGCCAAATTGAAAGGAACATCAATCTTGCAATTTTCAAGGTGTAATACGCCTGAAACGAGGGCTTGACGTACCAGTTCTTCAAGGTCTTTTTTTGTGCTAATCACACAGTCAATTTGGCGTTCTTCGGCGTTCACAAGGTCGTCCTTCTGGCTAGGGGGGTGGTTTCCCCTAGTCTAGCATGAAAAAAGAACCCCTTCTCCTTCTTTTTAAGCTCAAAAAAAGAGTCCCCTCTATTCGTAGATAGAAGGAACCCTTTTAAATGGTATGGAAACCGCTTAGAGGTGGGATTCAATCAGACTGATAAGTTCACCCTTGGGCTTAACCCCTACGGTCTGCGCGACGGCTTGACCGTCTTTAAAAACAACCATAAACGGAATGCTGGACACGCCATACTTTTGAGCCAATTCCATGTTTTCATCGGTATTGACTTTCGCAATGGTGGCACGACCTGCTAAATCGGTTGCGACTTCATCTAAAATAGGCGCCAAAGAACGGCAAGGTCCACACCAAGGGGCCCAAAAATCGACCAAGGTTACGCCCGATTCTACGGTACTTTGAAAATCTTTTTCCGTCAGTTCTTTTAAGGCCATCGGTTTATCTCCTCAAATTTACAATACATATTAGACCAACAGCCCCTATCTTAACATAAATTATGGCGTATAATAAAGCTTGTTTAGGTTCATTTAAGAAATGAGACATTGACTATGCAAGGGTGGGGGAGTCGGCTAGACCAGTACATCGGGGCACAATTGTGGAAGATGCTCATCTTAAGTATGACGCTGGTGACGCTCATCGTCTTTTTTAGTGATACCTTATTTGATTTTCTCAAAGAAATGCAAGATTTAGGATTGCCTCTTGGTTTGGCGGTGCAGTTTTTAATTTTACAAATTCCCACGGCCTTGGCTTTTGCCTTTCCTCCCAGCGTCTTTTTTACCGTTTTTATGGTGTATGCTCACTTGAATCAGCACTTTGAATTGGTGGCTTTGCGCATGAATGGCCTAAGCTTGTGGCGTATTTTTCGTCCTGCTTTCGTGGTGGGGGTCGCGGTGGCGGCATTGACGTTCTTTTCAACCGAATGGTTAATCCCCATGAGTCAAATGCGTTTGGATGTCCTTCGCCAAGAAGTACTCAGTTCTTCTCAATTGAAATTAACGAAAGACGGTATCACGCTACCACTTTTTAAAGAAGGGCGTTGGGTCAAATTAATTCAAGCCGAAAAAGCAAGCCTGAACCACTTGGAAGGCTTTACCTTTATTCAGCGGAGTGATCGAGGGAATATCGAAGTCATTCAGGCGAATTCGGCGGATTATCAAGAATCACAATGGCGATTAAATGGCGTCCGTATTTTTAGCGCTTTAGCGGGTCAAGACCGTTTTGTCGTGAATCAAATGGATCACGTGCAGAAGTCTCAGTTACTGAATGTGGATGAAGACATTTTGTCGCAAAGCCGTTTGAATTTCCATCCCTCCAAAGTGGGATTTTGGACCTTAGCCCGTCGTATTGAAGATCAAGCGGGCCAAGATTTTCCTAAAAAATGGCTGCTCGCTTTATGGGAGCGATTGGCTCAGCCCTTAAGTACGGTGGCCTTAATGGTCATTGCCTTTCCACTGGCACTCACCCCCCCTCGGCAAAGTGGAGCCAAAGGATTTCTTTATGCCATTGTCACCTTATTTAGCTTATACATTGGACGTAATATCTTCATTAGTTTGAGTTTAGGAGGTGCCTTAACGTTTGGTGGCCTTTTGTCCGACTCGCTTGCCATTGCCTTGGCCACTTTTTTACCGAGTATCCTGATTCTATGGATGGGCTTAGCCCTGATTAAACGAAAGTCATTTCACGTTTAGGCGTAATGAATATCTATTTTTTAAAAAACAGTACGCTAAAATGATATTTATCATATACAATAGTGGTGGCCTATGCGTTAATTGATTTCCCACAGCTATTTCGATCCGACTCTGGTGTCGATTCACCCCAGCCGGTTTTCTAGAAATTGTTGCGAGGTTCCACTTGTTTCATAGTAGACAAGCGAGATTCGTAGCGAAAAAGGAAACCTTTGTCATGCATTCAGTTCTTGTGAACAGCCAACGTACCCATATTTTATTTCCTGTTGGAAATAAAAACGCTCGTGTGGGAAGTCAATCGACTTCGGTACAAGGTAGTAATACGCCCCGTTTAGTGACCCCTGTTTCTTCTCAGTCTGCTTATCGCACGGTGAAGAATACACAGGGAGATGTCGCCTCTTTCAGTACGCTTGTCGCACCACCTGCACCGCAAGTGGCTCGCTTTAAGCCTGCCAAAGAGTCTTCTACCCTAGAAGATACCCCCACGAAAGTCTTTGCTTCTTTAGGAGGCGCTTTCGCGGGTATGTTTGGGATTTAGTCTCTATTACAACGCGTAATGACAAATATAAAAGACCCTCTTCGTTTCTCGAGAGGGTCTTTTATATTTATGCTAAAGTAACAGGAAAGGGAGCCCAAATCCATCTATGCTTTTTATTGAATCCGTCGATTTATGGCAGTTTCGAAACTATGCCCACTTGGCATGGCAGGGCTTGAATCAATATAATTTAATGATGGGGAAGAATGGTCAGGGAAAGTCCAATTTATTAGAAGCGCTTTATTTTTTATCTCATGGGCGCTCCCACCGTAGTCACCGAGACCATGAACTCGTTCGTCACGCCCAAGGGGGTTCCTTGGACGCCACAGAAGAAGATCCCTTCTTGGGACAGGGGTCTCGCGTTGTGTTACAACTGCAACAAGCTTCTAAGTTAGAAGCTCGTTTTTTGACCGACTCCGTGCTTTCCGCTCAAGGAAATCCCTACAAAAAATGGAAAACACAGTTTTTAGTGGATGATCAACCCTGTAAGTCTCGTAGTGAAATTTTAGGCCGCTTGCCGAGCGTTTCCTTTTATCTGTCCGATTTAGATATAGTTCGCGGTACCCCTCAGGATCGACGGCGCTGGATTGATCTGGCCACCATGCAACGTGACCCCTTTCATTTGGAACACTTACAAAAATGGAAGCAATGCTTAAGTGAAAAAAATGCCTTACTCAAGCAAATGGCTTTTCCGTCACCGACACCAAGCACGCTCGATTTAATGGCGGTGCTGAATATGCAATTGGCGACCTTGGCGTATCCTATTTTAAGTAGTCGCCTCAAGACTCTAAAGCTCCTTCAAAATACCCTTCCTACGCTTTATACCTTATTGAGTCAGGGACAAGACGGAATCCCCGTCTTAATGTATCAGGTGCATCATTGGCCAGAAGCCTTAGAAGGCTTAGAAACCCTAGCGCAAGCCGATTGGATTCACGCGTGTCAAACACGACTGCAGGCTCTACTCCCCCAAGAACTTCGTCGTCAAAGTACCACGTGGGGAATTCATCGTGATGATATTGAACTCCATTTTCACCAAGGCAAGCAGCGCATTAGTATTCCTACTTACGCCAGTCAAGGACAACAACGCAGCGTGGTGATTGCCCTAAAATTGGCAGAAATCAATCTGCTGGAAGACTGTCTACCTCATCCCCCTGTCATTTTGTTGGACGACATCATGGCCGAACTCGATGCCCAGCGACAAGCCCAAGTGCTTCAGCTCTTTCCCAAAACGTCACAGGTCTTTCTCACAACGCCTTATCTCAATGTGAAAGACCATTTTCAAGGGCTTTTAAACGAACAGGCTCACCAATTAAGTACGTGGACCATCGAAGAAGGACGCATTACTTCGTCTTAAAGGGATTCGGCACCACCGTACGACGCAGAATCATCCCCGTTTCAGTCAAGGAATCTAAAGTCGCTCTCAAGTCCGCATCGACGCTTTGTCCTTCTTTAAGCAACGCATTTTGACGTTCTTGTAAGGCCTTAGACAAGTCGTCTCGTTTTTGAAGTAAGGCTGCTTCTTTTTGATACAAGTCTTTTAAAGAGACATCCGCTTCAGCAGTGCCCGCTTTTTGCGCCGCTTGAATACGAGCGTTTAGGTCTAATAAGGATTGATTCAAGTCTTCCGCTTCTCGTCGTAATTCTGTACTATAGCTTGGCGTGACAGGCTTCCCTTGGCTAAAGTCATTGACTTGTTCCGCCGTACAGGCGCTTAAATAAAAGGAAAAAACGCATAAGGCGCTTAGTACTAAAGTATTTTGAATACGTTTCATGAGAGGGGATGCTCCTTTGGGTGAATGGAATCTCCTACTAAGGTAGCACGTTCTACTGAAATTGACTAGCACTTGTCTGACTATAACAGGGTTATGGAGCCTTAAGCAGTTTCGGCTTTTGAAGGAGCTGTAGCGAAACGTTCTTCCGTTGTGGGGGCTTTCGCCAAGACAAGAAAATTAAACATTAAAGAAGACGCATCTAAAACAATCGCCTTTGAAGAATCATGAGGATTGACCACAGTCACCGTTTGCTTGGCCAGATTCACCGCCAATACCGTATAGGCATGTTGAGAACGAAGACCTATCTTACGGAGCTTTTTTTCGGCCTCCATATCCAGTACCAATTGATATGAACTTGTTTTTAAGGGTTTACCGTCTTTACCTTTTTTTACAGTAATTATTTCCTTTTTTAAGAACTTACCGTTTTGATCTTTTTTTGCAGTTATTATTCCTACCGTCATGGTGATATTAGGATTGGCCTGACGAAGGGCCGCTAACTGTTTCAACGTGAAGGGCTCATAAGGACTAGACTTTCCGGAAGGATCTGAAGTCTTCACCACTTTTCCTTGAATAACTCTGAGATCTTTTCTGCTTTTTCTAACCCCTGAATTTAAATATTCTGGTAGTAAACCCGTACTCCCATCTACATTATAGGGGTCATCGGGAGTTTTTCCTTGTTTTGTGTCTGCATAAACTGCTCGTCGTAAGCTTCTGTCTACTAAGGCATTTAATATGGGATGAGTCGGTGAAAAAGCAATCGCGTTGTCTTCTTTAGCGAATCTGAGGAGTTCTTTTGTAGTGAATTTGTACGTTTGGTGTTGACCCTTTTGATCACGATACGTCATGCTGTATGATTCGTCTTTAGGGTCATAGTCCACGGCATTCATTAAATCATCTAAATGACGATGACCCGTTAACATCATTTCCTGCAGGTTAGCGAGCATCCCGCAATTCTTTCCTTGCCATTGTTGGGTTTGATAAGCCTTTGCACCTATGGGTTTAAATAATCGTTTAATTCCTTTAAGTTTTGGAGGGGAATCTATTTTCACCAATTGGCGGGGTTTCCCTTTGACTGTTAACCACAGTTCGTTTCCTTCAATTTCTAAATCCCAACTATTATACGCGTCCACCGTAGAAATGGTGGTGGGCTTGATTTTATCAGAAGCGAATACGTATTTTCCGGAAGCGGATCCAAAAGGAGTCGTTTTCTGAGACGACGTGAGTTTTAGTGTAGAACTATTTTGAGGGTTATTATTTTGGGTTCCCTGTCCTTTATAGACGTCTTTTTTAGTATCTATTTTGTTTTGAACGAGGTTTGTTTTTGAGATCTGCATTCTGAGATTGGGGCCTTTTTATTTTTAAGTGAGGGTAGAAAACTAAATGTTCTATTAAAATAAAAAAACAATCTAATTAGAAATTGCCAAACACACCAAAATCTTTACAAAGCAACAAAGCAGCGGGATTCACTCATCCACCCCGCTAGAACCCATTTCACTTTTAGAAAATCCTTAGAAATGATTTTCAAACACCAATTCGCTATAGTCCAAAGGCCCTGAACGTTCACGAGCTGGCTGCGTCGCTTTACCCACGACAATCATCATCCCCAAAATATAGTCTGCGGGGAGCCGAATGATTTTTTCGACTTTTTCCGTTTCAAAACCAATCATGGGGCAAGTGTCATACCCGATCGATTTCGCAGCGAGCATCAAGGTTTGGGCCGCCATCCCAATAGAGCGAAGGGCTTCATCATGCTGAAGATCTTCTTTGCCGTCGTAAAATTGCAAGGTCATGCCTGAAAGGGCTTCTGCAATTTCTGTAGGCGCTTGGTACCAATACCGTTTAGGATTCGTCACCGGCGCTTTTAAATCCGCGCACAGTAAGACCACCATAGAGGCGTCCAAGACTTGAGCTTGGTTCCAGCTGGCGGCTTTTAATTGGGCCTGAATGGCTTTGTCTCGTACAATGACAAAGCGATAATTCTGAATATTAAAAGAGGTGGGGGTTTTCAGGGTTGCTGTCATCATCGTACGCACGTCTTCATCAGGAAGGAGATACGTCGCATCAAAATTTTTAATCGAACGGCGGGCTTCAATGGCCTCTAAGGTATCCATCATCATCATAGGGGTAGGGTCCTTTTCTCTGAATTTAAATTCATTGATCAAAGTTCAGTATACAAGAGGAACTCTTAAAAAGTCCAGCCCCTATTCACCGCTTCTATGCTAGAGTAAAGTAGCCTTCCTGATTGTGTGGTAGGATGCGGTCACTTCAAAATAAAACAAGCCATAAACCCCCTTTATGAATACGTTTAGCTCGCCCCTTCACCCGATAGAATCCCATTCCACGTGTACTCACGATGTACGAGGCCACGTGCATGGTTTTGTCTTAAGTTCGTGGTCCCATGTGGGGCGCTTAACCGTAGTCTTTTGTTTAAACCTATTCTATGGGGGGGTTGAATGGTGGGGCGCCAAAACGACGCACAGTTGGGCCTTAATGAGTGATGCTGCTCACATGGCGAGTGATGCTTCGGGTCTTTTATTGGCTTTACTCGCCGCCGTTTTAAGCGTCTACGTTCAAAAATCTCATCACTTTCAACAGGCGTGGTGGGTAGAGCGTTTGGCAAGTACGGTCAATGCCATAGGACTATGGGGGATGAGTGCCGTCTTGTGGCAAGGGGGCTTATGGCGTTTAAGTCGTCCTGTCGCCATTTTAGCCGAACCTTTTTTGTGGATTGCCGTGGGGGGATTACTCATTAATTTTGTCGCTATGCTATTTTTGCATCAGGCACAATCGGACAATCTTAATTTAAGGGGGGCTTACTTACACCTCTTTAGTGATTTACTCGGTTCGGTGGCCGCCATTGTTTCCGCACTCTGTATTTTATTTTTTCAGTGGGCCTGGATGGATGCGGTGATGTCTCTACTGGTGGCGGGTTTAATGACGATTGCGGCGTTTCAGTTTTCTAAAAATGTACTGAAGCAATGGAAGCATCCCGCGTCAGAGCACGACTTTCAACACCCCTTATGTGTTCCCCATGAACCTCACTAAACGGTTTTTATGCGGGTGTGGCTCTCTTGTTTTAGTCGGGCTTATTTGGCTATCCAATTACTTA
This sequence comes from Vampirovibrio sp., assembly GCA_050916035.1. GTDB lineage: Bacteria > Cyanobacteriota > Vampirovibrionia > Vampirovibrionales > JAJTHC01 > JAJTHC01. The sequence goes on from CP050876.1 coordinate 1,367,170, forward strand.
GGGGCTTGGGGGGAAGACGCTCTTTATCAGGATGTTTACCTCACGCATCGTCGTGTGTGTCGGCAATGTCGAATCGAAGTCGCTGGTCCCCAATCCTGTCGACTCATCAATCAGACGGGCCTGTCGGAACAGGTCCTGACTCGTGACATTCTTGGGGTGGATGAACATCCGGTTCAACGTAAAATACTGGATCACTTGATTCATAATTTGAACCCCATCACGATGGATGTCCTCTTCCCTGATGGCCATTACGGGGCTGAAAATGAGTTTTACGGTCGTTATAAGCCTCATCCTTATGTGTGGGATAAGGACAGTGCGCCTTAAAACTGTGTGATTCTATGTTTTGGATTAGAAAAGTGATGCTTTGGATTTAAATAGCCCTTTTTACCATCATGCAGCTAAGCTATAGACTTCTCGCTTTATTTCAAGCTGGCGACGTCAGAGACCTTTGCGCCGCCAAAGGTCTCCAACACCTCTAAAGCGGTTCAAGGAGAGGGGAAAAAGAAGGAAAGTGTTGCGGCTCTCCTTCTCTTCCCCCCTCCTTGAAAATCCTCCCCCCTTCTCTTCCTTTTCGCTTGCTCCAATCGCTCACGTGGGACGTCCGCAAAATGTCTCGGACGCCTCGCATTTAGTGCTTGGACGTCGGTCTCTGCAACGATTTATCGTCGTATGGTGAGGAAGCCTAAATTTAAATATCAAGAATTGTAACAATCTCTTATAAAAAAGCAGGCCGTTTCGATACAGGTAGGGAAGAGAGTTTAGAACCACCCACACGATCAATCACGAATAAAAAGGAGCTTATCATTATGATTAGCATTAGTAATGATTCATCCAATCTCTTGATGCGAAATTTGCTTTTAAGTAGTAGCAGTCAAATGAACCGCTCCTTAAAAATGTTGGCCTCCGGTTACAGAATCAACGGAGCGGGGGATGATGCCGCAGGACTGCAAATTTCCGAAAGTTTACGTTCACAAATGCGCGGGCAAAGTCAAAGTGATCAAAACATTCAAGATGCCTCCAATATGTTAAATATCGCCGAAGGCTCAATGGAGGGGATGAATGAAAATCTTCAACGGGTTCGTGAACTTGCGGTGCAAGGCGCTAGTGACCTTTTAGCCCCTGAACAACGCCAAGCCATTCAACAGGAAATGAACCAACGTATTCAAGAAGTAGACCGCCTCGCAGGTAGCACTCAATTTAACGGCCAAGCCCTTTTTGGAAATATCAGCCAATTGAATGTGCAAGTCGGTGCCAATAGTAGCACGGACAATACCATTGATTTAGCAGGCAATAGTGCCGTGGGTGCTTTAAATGCCAGTGGGTTGGGATTAAAAAGCGGTACTACCGTCACCCTAGGTGTTGGATCAAACGCGTCCGCCTTGCAGTCTATTTCTAAGCTAGATAATGCCATACAGAACCTCAGTAACCGTCGTGCGTCGATCGGTGCAATGAGCAATCGTTTAGAAAGCGCCTCTCAAGCTTCTCAAATTAGCTTGGAAAATACCGCGGCGACAGAATCGAGGATTCGCAATAGCAATTTTGCCGCAGCAACTTCAGAATTTGTGAAATCCAGTATTTTACAACAGGCTTCTGTCGCACTCATGGGGCAGAATAAAACATCCGCCTTTAATACCTTAGATTTATTAGGCTCTAGGTAAGCACTATTTTTAAGGCTTTCGTCCAATAATCATCGCCACAGACCCCAAGCCTAAGCGTTGAATTTGAACCTCCACCAAGCCCAAGGCTTCAAAGGTTTCCTTTAGCGCTTCAGGGGTCATAAAGGCTTCGGTGGAGGCTTGTAGATAATCGTAAGCCTCTTTATCACCACCTAAATACTGTCCCAGTCGAGGCATGACTTCTTTGAAATACCAAGCAAAGAAGGGAAAGCGTGTAATGGGAACGGTGTCTAAATTTAAGACCACCCCACCTGAAGCGGTACAGCGAATCATTTCAGCAAGCGTTTGTCGAATATCTGCCACATTACGCAAGCCAAAACTAATGATACTGGCTTGAAACGTATTCGCTTGAAAGGGTAGATTCATCGCATCCCCCTGAAGCACTTGTAAGTTGGGCGTATGGGGATATCGCTCCTTCGCTACAGCAAGCATCGCTTCGCTAAAATCAAGCCCCGTCACCGCACCGCGTTCGCCCACTTCTTTTAGTAAAAGGCCCAGTAAATCCCCCGTACCTGTACAAACGTCTAAGGCGTGTTGTCCCGCTTTTAGCTTCAGCGCATCCACCGCTTTATTTTTCCAAAGCCAATGCATGCCTAAAGAAATAATATTATTTAACAGATCATACCGTGGTGCGATACGGTTAAACAAAGATTGCACAAAAACAGGTTTTTCTTCAAGAGAAGGAAGGGGCATGGGGGAACTCCAAGACGCTTAGTCAGCAAGGGGAAATGTTAGAAAGGAAAAACTCTATCATAATCCTATTCTAGCTAAAATAATCATTTTATTTACAAAAGTTTATAAAACAAAAATAACAATAAAGAAGTAAATGAAGTTTAAAAAGAGAAAATCACTTAAAAACAGAAGGCTTTAAAGCCATACTTAAGTGGACGAAGACGGCTTTAAAAAAGGGAGGCACTTATAAAGCAATTGCAAGGTCACGGCTTTGACTTCTCCAATGCCTAAATAATGGCAGACAACGCCGTAAAAAAAGCCTCCGATTCCAATGGTAAGTACAGAAATCCAAAGGGGATACGCCAATGGCAGTACTTGCAAACTTTTTGGAAGCCAAGCAAAACTTTCAAAGGACAGATACAGCATCCCTATCATCGGGAGTATGGCGACCGTCAATTGAAGCAAACGAAGACTTAGGGCTTTAACGGGCCACGCATTAAAATGTTGTCGTTTCAAGAAAAAAGAAAGCACCACGAGGTTAAATACGGTCACTAAGGTAATGGAGGCGGTAATTCCTGCAACGCCCATTTTCCATTTAACGACAAAGACATAGTTCATTAAGGCCTTAAAGACAATGGCCGCCACGCCAACCAGCATAGGCGTTTTGGAATCTTTATAGGCGTAAAAGACACGGGTCACGGTGTCTCTGGCGAAATAGGGTACAATTTGCAAGCTTTGCCACGCCAAGGCCACTGCAAGCAGTTGAGCATCATCGCCTTGAAAGTGACCGTGTGAAAACAAGGCTTTAATAAACGGAAGGGGAGCAAGCCCCAGTAAGAGCATCATCGGGAAGGCCACAAACCATAGGACGGTAATGCCCTTAAGCAGTAAAGACGAAAGTCCTTGATCATCCTTCGCATTGACCAAAGCCACCAAGCGAGGGAAAAGAGGTACCAATAAAGCCGTTTGTAAAACACCCAAGGGCAATTGCATTAAGCGATTTGAAAAAACGACGGCCGACCAAGCCCCTTCAGGCAAAAAGCCCATAAAAAACATATCCACATAAATCATCAATTGCCCCATGGTGGAGCCTAAAACCGCAGGCCATAAAAGCTGATACCATTGTTGCGCTTCAGGACTATTCCATTCTTTTAGACGCGGCATAAAGGAAAAGCCCTTGCCTAAAAATTCAGGGACTTGTAAAACCCACTGCAATATAGCCCCTAATAAGGTCGCCCACGCAAGTACGGCACCTGTTTCATCTCCCCCAAAAAAGAAAAGCGCTAAAATCATCACCACGCTCATCACCACGGGAGACAAGGCGGGCCAAATATAGATATGAAGCATATTTAAGGCCCCATATAAAAAACCAACCAATCCCCCCAGTAAAATAATGGGAGACATAATTTTAAGCTGTAAAGCGGCCAGTTCTACCATTTTAAGGTGTTGATCCGCATTTTGAGTGGGTTCCAAAGTACCCCCCACCCCGAGAATAAAAGACATAATCGGGTAAGCCCAAAAATACGTGGCAATACTGAATAAGGTAAATAAAATCCCTGTCAACGTGGTTAAGGTAGACGCCAAATGCTTGGCTTTCACCGTAGGGCTTAAGCCTCCTTTACCGTCTGATTTCAATAAAGCCGTAAAAACGCTCACGGTGGCGGTATGAAAAGGACCCCCTAAGCCTCCCAGTAAAATCAAGGAAAGTTGGGGCAATTGCAAAGCGGCGTAGTAAGCGTCCGTCAAGGTATTAAACCCATAAATTTGGGCAACCATAATGTCGCGTCCAAAACCCACGAGTTTGGCGATTAAAAGTAGAACCGCCATGAGTCCTGCCGCTTCAAGCAGACTTTTACCTTTGTTTTCAGGCATTTGTTGAGGAGCAGACGCGAGAGAAGAAGATTCCGACGCAGGCACGGGATTTGACATCATTTACAGAGGCTCCTGTGGGGAATCCGAAACGGTGGAGGGCTTCATTAATTCTCGAGCAAAGGCCTCTTCATCCGTGCGGCTCTGGACTTGCCCTGTAATACGCGCAAAACGTAAGCGTTTTAAACATTCCCCAATGCCTTCTCCCTTGGGAAAGCCCAGCGTGATGAGGTCATCCCCCGTTAAATCGGGCTTGAGCAAACGCCAACGCTTTAAGTAGCGAGTCAACGGTTCTAACCATGCTTTCGCGTTGTCTTGTCTTAAAATATACGCAATTAAAGCCAAGGATTCATAACGGTCAAAGGTTTGGCATAACTGTAAGGCAGAGGCATCTAAATCCAAGGCTTCTAAAGGACGCGCGTCTACCAGACGGTTATAATCTTTTAAAACATCCATACAACCTCTGGTCAGTTCAAGACGATGCATGAGCTTACGACTCAATTCAACGTCCTGTCGAAGGGGGGAAAACAAATAACAGAGGTAAATATACCATAAGGCTCTTTCGTTACAGGTATCAGGGTCTAGAGGGTCGCAATGCGGGGATTCCAATTGAAAGACGTCTTGTAGATTATTTTGAACGTCCTGCCATAAATGTTGAAGTTGCCCAAAGCCTTCGGTAATGTGACGACGTTGTTCAAAACTCAGATGCAAAGGTTCCGCCTGCCCCGCTTCATTTAAAAAAGTCGTCATCACCAAGCGGATGCCTTGCATGCCTAAAAATTTCGCAAACAGGTCATGCTTTTTGATTGAAGGGGCAAGGCTGAGCCATTCTTTCAAAGATTCTTTAATGCGTGCGCCCCCTCCCTTATAAGGGGTTAAATGTAAAACCCCTAGGGCTTCTTGCATCAACCATTCCGTTTGAATGGACAAGTGAAAATCCAAACGATTCACAAATTTTAAGGCGCGCAAAATACGAGAGGGATCTTCAAAAAAAGTGGCCCCTGTCAACACATGAATACGACGCGCTTCCAAGTCCTGTAAGCCTTGGGCATAGTCGTAGAGCATGCCTACATTATGAATCGACAAGCCCAGGGTATTGATACTAAAATCACGGCGTCGAATATCTTCGTAAAGCGGGACGCCTCGTTTCGTAATGGTCGGTAAAGCCCCACAATGGGGATACACTTCTTGACGAGTGGAGGCAAAATCCAGCATGACCAAATCTTTATACTGCAGTTTTGCCGTACCAAATTCTTCGTACACGTCTTGCATACTAAAATTACGAGAATGCGAATCCACCGCCTGAGCAGCCTTGTCTCCTTGGCCTTCTACGGTAATATCTACGTCGCGGATCAATAATTTACGATTCTCCGTTAGAATTAAATCTCTCGCCACCCCTCCAATTAAATAGCCTTTGAGCTGAAAGCGCTTAAATAAAGATTGCAATTCATATAAAGCGGCAATAAACTTAACGGGAAACAACACACTGAGTTGCTGTTTCATGTCAAATTCATATTGCTTAGCGTTGCCGTCTTGTTCCATTTTTTGCAAAAGTAAGGCAGGAAACACATCCTGCACAAAAGTTTTGGTAGGAAAGTAAGGCACGCTAATCACACGAAGCGGTAAATGCCCCAAGTGCATCGACATCATCCGTTCGATATCCTGACGAAACACCACAAAGTGAGCCTGTTGCGTTAATAAAGATTCTGCTGAAGTACAAGCATTCATATCGACTTCGGCATAAAAAGGAGACGGTTGTTCCGCCTGAAAACGATGCTGTGCGACTTCTATCGTTTCTTCCGCATGAAGCATCCACGTACTGCCTTGAAACGGAGAGGGTTTTTTCTTGGAATGCGGCGGGGTATCAGGCATAGGGATTCTCATGCAAAGACAATGACCTCCCTGTATTCTAACAACAAAAAAATGAAAAACCTAGAGCGTTTCCCTCAATCGCAAGACGCTGTCTCGAAGGGAGCTTTCGCTTGCTTTATTCTTGAACGGAAAGCTCCCGAGAAGGCTTGAAAATCCATTGCGTTGACGCTATGATGTCTCCAAATGCGCCGTTAGCTCAGATGGATAGAGTATTTGGCTTCGAACCAAAGGGTCGGGGGTTCAAGTCCCTCACGGCGTGTTTTTCCTCTCTGGCGTTCTTTAGCGACTCGGTGGCTCATCAATCGAAACGCGTATCGTTTTCTTTACCGTTGTTTAGAGAACAAGCCTCGCTTCTTTTTTTAAGATGTGAAGCTTTGTGTTTAAAATGAAGTCCTAGCACAAAAATATATTGACGAGGGTTTATGTAAGTGAATGCAAGAAAACGTATTCAAATGTTCATTCCCCTTAAATAAAGAAAGGTTCAATCATGACCTCTATTCCTTCTTTCTCTTCTCCTTCTGCTTATACGACTCGTCCTTCTGTTTCTGACCAACAGCGAACAGGTGTACTGACCGTAGGAAATCAGCCACTAAAAAACGTAGACGGGTCCCTTTTGTTAGAGGCTACCTACGCTCTAATCGAAACGATTGGTCCTAAAAACACTAAGGCTTTGCTAGATTACGCCAAAGAGTCTAGACCTTATACGGTAAGTTTTCTCAAATAAAGGATGGCACAACCGAGTTCCCAAAAGGCTTGCCAATGTTCTCGCTTTCGTTCATAGCGTAAAACTAGCTTCCGAAAACCTTCCAACCAAGCAAAGGTCCGCTCAATGGTCCACCGTCCTTTGTAAATATCAGGCTTGGGGGTCCTCACTTTTGGCTTGTTTTTGAACTGTCGCTTGGGAATCACAGGCGTTAATTTTTTGTGCCGTAACTGCCGACGAAGCCGCTTGCAATCATAGCCTTTATCTGCCACAATGTAGCTGTTGGCGGGGATTTCCGCTAAAATGTGACCGAAGGCATGTCGGTCATGCCGATTCCCTTTTTCAATATGAATCGCCTCAGGCAAGCCCGCTTCATTGGCAATGAGGCTTACTTTCGTGCCCTTTAATTTTCCTGCTCGTCCAACGCAATCGCCCTTTTTTTGCCGACTTAATCGTCGCATCGAGATAGTAGATTTCTTTGGTTTTTTCTTGAACTTCTTGCTTTTTTTGTTTGAATTGCTTGAATAATGCTTCAAAAAACCCTTCTTTTTGCCATACTTTAAACCGGTCAAACACCGTCATTTTAGGGGGAAAGCAAGGCGGAAGCTCTTCCCATCTGCAATTGGTGGATAAAACAAAGAGAATCGCTTCTAAAATTTCACGGTTTCGGGTTCTTGGTCTTCCCATTTTCTGCTTGGGAATATGGGGTTCAATGAGCGCCCATTGACTGTCAGTTAAGGGTTTATAGGCCATTTTCAAAGGTGTCCAAAACAAATAATAACACCCCTTATTTTAACACAAACTTACCGTATTGGTTCTACTATACATACCTTAAATCTATTTGAAAACGGAGAGGGACATTTTAAAGGGTTAGGAATCAGATTCGGACAACTCGATCAGCCCGCTTCTGGAACGCCCAGCGAAATTGCTAAGCAAGCGGAAGGTTCACCCTTTGCATTTATTGGTCCGATCTCATCCGATCCTCAAACTTCATTAGAAACAGAGAAGAGGGTTCCCAGTTTTGCTGCTCATGTAAAAGACAAAATGGTTTCAGGTAAATATGGTGACACGTTAGATCTTCCAAGGCTTTTCACATCCATTGAACCCATTGATGCTTAGGACAAGTTTTAAAGTACTGCCCCCCACCTTTCTTTTGAATGGGGGGTTTTTGCCTGAATTTGGCGAATACTTAAGTCATTAAGACTTCTAAACCATGATGCAAACCGACGGGCAGCTGACGGATTTTTTTACAGCATAAGGCAATGCCCGCCATAAAGCAGTCGCGGTTCAAGCTGTCATGCCGAATCGTCAACAACTGTCCTGAATCTGCCAACAAGACTTCTTGATGCGCCAGCAAACCGGGTAAACGCACCGAATGCACATGAATATTCCCTGTTGATGTGGAGCCTCTGGCGCCTGCATACGTTTCTTTTTCAGGGCCGTTGCTGCGCCCAAAATGACTTTGCTGGGCTTCCATCATCTGCACCGTGCGCAGTGAAGTCCCACTCGGGGCATCCGCTTTTTGATTGTGGTGCAATTCAATAATTTCAGCGTGTTCAAAATAGCGACTGGCTTCTGCGGCAAATCGCATCATTAAAACCGCACCAATAGAAAAATTTGGCACCATTAAACCCGGTAAATGCTTGGCCTTTAGCAAGGCTTCAATCTGCGCTTCCCCTTCAGGCGTTAAGCCTGTGGCCCCAATGACAGGGGCGATACCAGCTTCAATCATGGCGATTGTATTGTGGTACACACTCGCGGGGTGAGTCAATTCAACGCCTACGGTGGGGGGAATCGTCGCATGAGCTAAGGCTTCTTCAATGCTGGCGTAAGCCACGACGTCGGGGGAAAGGGCTTCGCCTGCTTTTTGACGACTGGTGAGCGCCACGAGCTGAAGGGCAGGGTCTTTTTCGCAGGTCGACACGAAGGCGCGCCCCATTTTACCGCTCGCCCCTGCAATTAAGATATATTCGGTAGGAGTCATCCTTTATTTCCCTCATTTCACTCTCTTTAACGCAACGTCTCTTCATGATACCATAGAAGCCACACGGATGGATAAAAGGAGACCCCCATGACTGCTAAACCTGTTTCGACTCACTTGGTTGATTTTGACGCCATTGAAACGGGAGCGTCTTGCATTTATGGCCCTGTAAAAAGCTGGCGTTTGGGGGCAAGCCTTGGGGTAGACTTACTACTTAATTCATCCATTTGTTCGTTTAATTGCGTTTATTGTCAATTAGGGGATATTCAAGTCAAAACCGCCACCCGCAAGATTTATGTGCCCACTGAAAAAGTGGAGCGTGATCTGCGTTTAAGCGATTGGGAATCCGCGGATTTGGTCACCATTTCAGGTAATGGGGAACCGACTTTGGCCTTAAACTTGGGCGAAGTTTTACAAATGATTCGAGACTATACGCATAAACCCAGCACGGTATTAACCAATGCGACGTTATTGAATGATCCCACCGTTCGTGCTGACTTAAACTATGCCGACCATGTGGCCTGTAAGCTAGACGCCTTTAGTGACCCTGTTTTACAACGGATGAACCGCCCTGTGGCAGGGATCCATATGGCGGACATTCTTTCAGGCATTCAAGCCCTTCGCGCGTCCTACAGCGGGAAGCTTTCCTTACAGTGCATGTTTATGCCTACTAATCATGACGACGTAGAAGCTTTAGCACAAGGACTTGCGGACTTAAAAGTGGATGAAATCCAGCTCAACACGCCCAAGCGTCCTTACCCGATGACATGGCTCATGGAAAATCGTGGCAATCACGCGGATGCCTTGGTCGAAAGCCGACGGCTTCAAACCATCAGCGAAGACGAGGCCACCCGTATTGAAGCCTTAATCCGCCAGAGCACGGCGGGGCGTGTTCCCATTATCTCTATTTATCGGTAATCATCAAAAGGTTTAGTCCAATGAAATTTATTGACTTATTCGTGGGTCGTCGAGGATGAAGTCAAACGAATCGGTGGCGTTTAAAATAAAAGAACCTCTTTCTACTATATCGTTTAAAATAAAAGAACCTCTTTCTACTATATTAAGAAAAACCAATACGTTCATATTAAAGGACTTAACAAACTGAACAAAAGGCTTGACAAAATGACTAAAGATAGTAATAATATAAATATCGTAGCCACCTCACCTCTTGCTTCTAGCAATGTGCCCCCGGGTGGCTCTTGTTTTTTTGTGTCTCCTCTGCCTGATTTAGAAAGTCACATGAGCCTTTTAAGTGAGAGGGGACTTACTTTTTCTACAGAAGAAGAAACAATGTTACGTCATTGTATAGAATCTATAGGCTACTATCAATTTTCGACTTATTTAAAACATTTTTATGATTTGCCTAAGGAAAATAAAATATTCAAACCAAATACTGAAGTTGCCATGATTCTAAAATCATACGAAATAAATGAAGCCTTACGGCAAGTATTATTTAACGCTTTATTGAAAATAGAAAATCATCTAAAATCTTTTCTAGTAGAAGTATTTACGCTGGAGTTTCAGGATGCCTATTGGTGTGATTATGAAACCTTTGCTTCTCTTAATCTTACCGCCAAGGCATTAGAGAAAAATAAACTGACAAAAAATAAAGTTGAAGAATCATATAAACATCAAGCCACAAGGCTTTTTTTCTATCAATATGAGAGTCATTCCAAAAAAGAACTGCCTGCATGGGTTGTATTACAGTGTCAAGCATTTGGAACCTTGGCTTTACTCTTACAAATGCCAAAAAATAAAAAGTATAAAAAACAAGTAAAACCTATTTTAAAGAAATTCGCAGTAGCAATCCAATTGCCTAAATCTTTTGAACTAAAGGATTTATATCCCATTTATTATGCCCTTCGGTACTTACGAAATGTAGTGGTGCATAGTGACAAGCTAGTGGGAGAAACGCCACATATTAAAGCCTCTGTTTATGATGATACTCAAGACCTAGGCTCTTTAAAAAACACTTTAAAATGGGTAACACACTTAATGCGAGTCATTGAACCCAATGGTAATTTTGAAGTCAAGTTAAATCAACTTAGAAATGAAGTGTGTGCTACTCTACCAAAAGATCTACACTTTTAAGGATTTGCCATGCTAGCCCCTGAAATCACCATGGTCTTTGAAACCTTGCTCAAAGGCATCGATGTTGAAAAAAAGCATCGCTTCATCAATGTGCAAGGCAAAGCACGTCGGTTTGACGCCTTTGTTCGGCTTCAGTTGAAATCAGTCGTCAAACATATTTTCAATGAAGAAGTACTGCCTGTTTTAATCCAGCAATTTCAACGTTACGACATGATGGACTTGGCAGGACGCATGCACGCCGTAGAGCGTTTAGAACAATTTAGCCATGCGTTATTGGCACCGCCATCCCCAAGCGTCCATGCGAAAACAGTGGAAGAATCTTGCTTGCCTGTCGGGCAATGGCCCGTGTCTAAAATAAAAGGGGTGGGTCCTCGGCTAGAAAGCTTACTCACGAGTTTAGGGCTCAACACGGTTGAAGCCTTATTGCGTTATGCCCCTCGGCAATATATTGATTACCAACAACGGCAAAAAATTATGGATGTGATGGAAGGGGATTTTGTGACGTTGATTGCCACGGTAAAGCGCGTGGAATCTCATGAACTCAAGAATAGAAAATTGTTGGTTTTACGGCTTTTACTTCAGGATGAAAGCGGGAAATTAAGCACGCAGCGTTTTTTTGGAACCCGACAGCGTGCCATGCTAGAAGCCATGAAAACCAAATTCCCCAAAGGCACCGAAGTCCTCATTAGTGGTAAAGTCAAGTGGGACAGCTTTAATCATTGTCCACAACTTGACAACGCAGAAATTCAAAGCTTAAGCTATGATGATGGCGAAGAAGCCCCGCTCATGAGCGAAGGGGGTAGCCTGATTCTGCCTGTTTATCCCCTGACGCAAGGCTTAAATTTAAAAAGCTTACGACGCGCCATCCAGAATGCCTTAGACGCCTTTGGTGCCGATTTACCCGACACCCTCCCTCCAAAGATTCGAGAGTCTCAAAAACTATTGAACTTAACGGAAGCCTTACACACGCTTCACTTCCCGATTAATCTGGACGCGGCCCAACGTGCCAAGCATCGCTTTGGTTTTGAAGAACTCTTTATGCTGCAATTACGCTTGGCTTTAATGCGTCACCTTTACAAGCAAGACGTCCAAGGACAATCCATACCCGTCAAAGCCGATGGGCTGGTGCATCAGTTTACCGCGGAGTTACCGTATCAACTCACCACCGCCCAAGTGAGGTCTTTTCAAGAAATTTGTGACGATTTGGCGTCTCCTCTGCCCATGAACCGCCTCCTGCATGGAGATGTCGGTAGTGGGAAAACCGTCATTGCGATGTTGACTTTATTGGTCGCCATTGAAAACGGATTTCAAGGCGCGATGATGGCCCCGACTGAAATTCTAGCCGAACAGCACTATCAAGGTTTTGTGGAAGCCTTGGCCCCCCTTGGCATTAAAGTTGCCCTATTGGTGGGAAAATTAGGCGCTAAAGCCAAACGAGAAGTCTTGCAATCGCTCGCCAATGGACAAATTCATGTGGTCGTGGGGACTCACGCCTTGATTCAAAAAAGTGTGCTGTTTCATCGTTTAGGCGTGGTGGTGGTGGACGAACAACACCGTTTTGGCGTCAAACAGCGCTTAGCACTCCGTCATAAAGGTGTTGGCGATCAAATGCCAGAACTCTTGTCGATGACGGCTACCCCCATTCCCCGAACCTTGGCGATGACACTTCACGGCGATTTGGATGTGTCTGTGTTAGATGAACTCCCCCCTGGTCGTTCGCCGATTATCACACGGCTTTTAAGTCCTGCGCAACGCAAAGAGGCCTATGATCTTATTGAAACGCAGTTATTATACGGGCGACAAGTCTATATTGTGTTTCCGTTGATTGAAGAAAGTGAAACCTTGAGCGCCAAAGCCGCAAGCGTGGAATATGAACGCCTTCGTCAAGAGGTGTTTCCGCATCGACGCGTTGGCTTAATGCACGGTAAATTAAAATCAGAAGAAAAAGAAGCCGTCATGCACGCCTTTTCTTCGGGAGACCTAGAGGTGTTGGTGTCCACGACGGTGGTGGAAGTGGGCGTGAATGTCCCCAACGCCAGTGTCATTCTTATTGAAAATGCCGAACGATTTGGCTTGGCACAGTTGCATCAGCTTCGTGGCCGTGTCGGCCGAGCCGAACATCAAAGCTATTGTCTACTCATGATTCAACAAAAAAATCAAGACAGTCTTCAACGGCTTGAAATTATGGAATCCAGTAGTAATGGTTTTGTCATTGCGGAACATGATTTAGCCATTCGCGGACCAGGAGACTACGTCGGACTCAGGCAAAGTGGATTGCCTGAACTACAGTTTACCAATTTGGTCGACGATTACGAACTGCTTGCGCAAAGTAGAGCCCTTGCCTTTCAATGCTTAGAAGACTTAGGCTTAGAAGGCTTGAAAAAAGAACATCCTTTATTATGGGAACGTTTACAGCAGTCTTCTGAAGAAGAAATAGGCCTCTTGTCTTCAGGTTAGCGTTTAATTATCCCCCCTTTTTCTTTTAAGAAAAAGAGGGGCTTAATACTTTAATGTGAATTTACTACACTATAAACAAAAGGATTACCGTCTTCATTGCTGTTCGCTTCTTTCTCCATTTTTTTGTAGAATTCGGCGATTTCTGTTGGGTTCAATTTCGTGACTTTAGGGTCCTTTCCGTAGCTTGTCTCTGTTTTATAAACCTCCATAATCTGACCAACTGTAGATGTAGGGGTATTATCACCATCCTTATTTTCTACAATAGCATTGTATGTCAGACTAGGTTTATCTTTCAATGTACTTCGTTCTGAACCTAATCCAAAGAAAACAAGTTTATCCCCCTTATTTTTGACTAAATTATTGTCTAAAAGATATTTAGGGGTAGCAATATATGAGTGGATTGCGCTGTCTTTATTAAAAGTAAAACTGGGAGCCGACTGTGTTTCTTCAGAAAGTGTTGTATTATCATCACTACTTAGATGGACTTTTTTGTTAAACATTTCTCTCCCACTCTGTGGGTTATACTCTTTTTCAGGAGCTTTGGTCTTTTTAGCCAAGGTGTTATAAATGGGCTTGATATATAAACGAAGGAGAGCTTGGGAGAGGAAACCAACGGTTTTCTTTCCCAAGAGAAAAAGTCAAAACTTTTTCGACTTTAGGGGGGATTTTCAAGGGGGGACGAAGGGGAGGAGAAACGTGCATGAAAAAAACCTTTATGTTAATAACGAAGAGTAAAGCCTATATACTATTTAAACAAAAATAACACAAGCCCATTTTGACGTCAAAGTAAAGGGGCGTCTAAATCATTTTGTTCCCCAGCCACGTCAATAAAGACAAATAACTCAGATACATGGAAAGGTCCATCATGGTGGTGATAAAAGGTCCCCCAATGCCTGCAGGATCTTGCTTAAAAACAAATTTAATGGTGTAGGGGATTAAAACACCCATTAAGGCAGACATACAACTACTCAATAAAATATAGCCCATGAGAATGCCACTCAGCAACGGGTGGATAAAACAGAGAGAATCGCTTCTAAAATTTCACGGTTTCTGGTTCTTGGTCTTCCCATTTTCTGCTTAGGAATATGGGGTTGAATAAGCGCCCATTGACTGTCAGTTAAGGGTTTATAGGCCATTTTCAAAGGTGCCTAAAACAAAGAAGAACACCCCTTTTTAAACACAAACTTACCGTATTGGTTCTACTAAATTAAAAGCGCTTTGTGGCATTCGACTGATAATGCAGCAAAACATCCTGACCCAAGGCACGCGCGGCTTGAAGCTGCAGTACGGACGCCTCACTCATCTCCCGAACCAAATGTTCAGGCGTCCCGTGCCAGGCGGGGATGAGTCCCTTGGGGTCTCCCAAAATTTTAGGGGCCACGGTGAGATAATAATCCTGCACGTGCTGTTGATGATGCAAGGCCGAAGCCAGCCGTCCCCCCGCTTCCACCCATAGGGAATGAACGTCCCGTTCAAATAAGGCGTCTAAAGTGGGGGCCAAGGTATCATCCGAAAAAGGAATAGGAATTAGCTCGACTCCTTGCGTTTGCAGTGCCTTCACCCCCTGTGCTGGGGCGTCTTTTAGGCGACGGGCATCCACCACCAGCCATGTGGGGGCGGCGTGGGTATCTAAAATTAGTAAGGGCTTTTGCGTGGAGGTCACTTGCCTCATGTATTGCCCCAAACGAAAGCGTCGGTCTAAAATCACGCGGATGGGAGGGCGTCCCCCTTGCGTGGCATAATCCCACAAAGGGCTACGCACGGTGAGTTGGGCATGGTCGTGAAGTACCGTTTCCGCGGTGGATAAAATGGCGTCAAAGCCCCCTCTCATTTCATGCACCCACCCGCGGGCGATATCGCCAGTTATCCATTGGCTTTGCCCTTGACGCGTGGCAATCGCGCCGTCTAGACTTTGCGCAATTTTTAAAGCCACATAAGTTTTTTGATGTTGACAGCTCCACAAAAAAGCGGTATTCAAAGTCTTGGCCCCTGTGACTAAGGCTTGGGCCTCGGGGTGGGGATTATCTTCTAAGACTTCAACGTCAACGCCTGCGTCCCTTAAACGTTGAATGCCTTGCCCCGCGACTTTGGGGTGAGGATCCCGCATGGCCACCACCACGCGTGGAATACCCGCTTGAATCAGGGCCTCTGTACAGGGGGGGGTTCGCCCGTGATGCGGGCAAGGCTCTAGCGTCACATACGCGGTGAGGGGTTGAAAATAAGGGTGGGCGCGCGTTTGCCTTAAATGCGCTAAGGCCTGCACTTCTGCATGCGCTTGCCCATAACAGGCGTGATGCCCCAGCGCCAAAATCTGTTGCGTTTGATGATCCACCAAGACACAGCCCACCATGGGATTCGGACGTGCGGCGAACCAGCCCTGAGACGCTTCTTCTAAAGCCCGTCGCATAAAGGCCATCGGCGTGGCAGGCGTATGATCCGATAAAGGGTGAACCCTTTGCCACTGAAGAAAGGCTTCATGCACGGTGATGACCCTCCTTAAGGGTGTTTGGGCGCCTCTAAAGCGGGAGCAGTCAGCGCGTCGGGGCAGTCATCCAAGGCAAAGGGGCAGATCTTCAGGGTGGGGAGCATCAAAATCACGCATTGACGAATGACATCCCATAAATCAAAAGGGTGTAACGGATTCACCACTTCGTAAAAATCTTCGGCCAACAATTCAACCTGATGCGCCTTGTCTTTTTCCTTGCCGATGCTATCCACCACATAATGCTCGCCAATGTCGCCTTCAAAATCTGCCCATAAGGTGGCATAACAATTTTTACAGGGGACTTTCCCTTGACCGGACAAACGGCCTTTAATCACAAAGCCCGTACTGTCTTTCACCAACTGAACCTGTACCTCCACCGTGGCCACCAGTTCAGGACAATCAAAGGCCACGGCTTCAAAAGACCACGGCATCACCGCATCACGACCATATAAAAAGGGGCGTAAATCTATTTTTTTAGACAAATCTGGCATGCGATTGGACCTTTCCCCGATTTCCTTTTAATTACGATGATTATAGCCTAAAAAAGGAGAAATAAATATTCTGCTAGGTGAACGCTTTGGGCTTTGCTAGAATAAGGACATCGTCACGTGACGCCCTTAAATACAAAGTGATGCCCTCCCTATGCATGATCCCTTAACCCCTTTAACTCAAGACACAACGACCGACTTGCCAGAAGCTTCAAACGTGGAAACGGCCTTGGATCACGAAGCCCAACTCAGACAAACGCGAGAAACCTTGAGAGATATTATTGCAGGCCGCGTGCGTGAACACATCTATAAAAAGAAACCTCGCTTTGCTTTGCGTCAATACCTCAGTACACTCCATTTTGCGGATATTGCCGACACACTAGAAGAAGAGCTCACGCACCCAGAAGGCCTAGTTTGCCTAGATGCCGTGACCCCTCGCTTGGCGGCCAATATCTTAGGTGCCTTGGGCGCGGAAGCACAACGGCGTTTTATCTTGGCCTTAAATCCTCTGAAGCTCATTCGCCTGATTCGTGCCATGCCTGCCGATGACGCCGTGGATCTTCTACAAGCCTTAAGCCCCGAAGAAGCAGGGCGCGTTTTAGGGGGCCTTCCACAAGATGCCGACACCCATTCTCTGCATGAATTGTTGATGGAATCGCCTGACACGGCGGCAGGGATTATGTCCACCGATTTTATTACCTTGCCTCAAAACGCCAACGTGGGTGAAGCCTTACAACGCTTACAAAACGCGGATGAGCATGATTTTGTCTATTATTTGTATGTGGTGAGTGACGCAGGCATGTTGATAGGCGTGCTGAGTATTAAAAATCTTTTGCTGGCGTATAAAACGCCTGAACGCCCTGTTTTAGAACTGGCTTTGACGGATGAAGTCAAAAGCGTTCATGAAGCCTTTGATCAAGAATTGGTCGCAAACATTTTTCGTAAATATTATAATTTACTCGCCATGCCCGTGGTGGATCATCAAGACACCCTACTTGGGATTATTACCTTGGATGATGTGATTGACGTCATTGATGAAGAATCTCAAGAAGATTTATACCGTACCTCGGGGATTCGGGTGGATGAAGAAGTCGATGAGCAAGACTTACTGACGGGGCGTTCGCTCTACGCCTTTCGGGCACGGATTCCTTGGCTGAGCGTCACGTTGATTGGGCAATTATGTGTGGCCACCATTATCGGCTGGTTTACAGGTACCGTGTCCCATGCGGTGGCGGCTTTTTCGTTTCTCCCCTTGCTTTGCGGATTGTCAGGCAATATCGGCACGCAAAGCGACACCATCAGTGTACGAGGCATCGCCTTAGCACTTTTGAATCCCGCCAATATTCGTCACCAAGTACTAAGAGAACTACGCGTCGCCTTAATGATTGGGGGGCTTTTTTCAGTCGTGTTGGGGGTGGCGTCCTTCTTAATGTATCGCCACCCGTTGCTGAGTGGCATTCTTATGGGCTATATTTTATTGAGTAGTTGTATTTCTGCCTTAATGGGTGTTTTAATCCCCTACACCATTAAATTTGTCTTTAAGCAAGATCCTGCAGGCATTGGGGGACCTTTTATCACCACCATGATGGACCTTTCCATGTATCTGAGTTATTTGTCTTTATTAACGTGGCTGGGGAACAAAATGATTTAGACGCCCCTTTACTTTGACGTCAAAATGGGCTTGTGTTATTTTTGTTTTTTAGTTTAAATAGTATACAGGCTTTACTCTTCGTTATTAACATAAAGGTTTTTTTCATGCACGTTTTTTCTCCCTCTTTTGCTGTGTCTTCTCTGCCCACGTCCGCTACGCGTCCCCCATCGGCTCGCGTTAATAGTACACAACGCTCAGGGCAGAAAACGCGACGAGCGTTAGATAGATTAGATACAGAATTTTATACCTCTTGGATTGGAAAATTAAATGATGCCATCATTGCATATTATAGTCAAAAACTCCCAGAAAATATTGAAACTGCCGCACAAAAATTAAGAAGGCTGTTCTCTGAATTTGTAAAGAAAGAACGCATTCATATTAACAATAGTATGGATAAGGAAAGACTTAGCTTTGTCCGATCTGATATAGCACGGGAAGCACTAAGTTTAGAATCCCCAATTTTAGAAATTCTCAAAAAACATCCTACCAATGTTAGTTATTCTACTTGGAAGGGTTGATTCTAACGTAGGCTATTTTTTAAAAAAAGGTCGTGATATACTGAGGACTATGATCTGTAGCGTTGTGTAGGAGTCACCTATGTCTGTTTGTCATCCCGCTTATTCGGTGGATTCCATGAATGAAGACCTCGTGCGCTTTGACCCACAGGGCGCCCTGCCGTCCCCTGAAGACTTACGGAAAATGTATCGATTAATGCTCACCCTACGCCTGTGGGATGAACGTTCCTTGAAGCTTCAGCGTAGTGGACGCATTAGTTTTTGTGTCACCACCAAAGGCGAAGAAGCCACTCAAATTGGGACGGTAGCCGCCCTTCGCCCGACGGATTGGGTATTTCCTGCCTATCGCCAACCGGGGATCCCCCTGTGGCGCGGTGCTTCGCTTGAAGCCTTGGCACATCAAATTTTTGGCACGGCTTTGGATATTTCCTTGGGGCATCAAATGCCGAATCACTATAGTTTTTATGAATTTTATTATGCGTCTATTTCTAGTGTCATTGGCACGCAAATTGTCCATGCCGCAGGCGCCGCCTTGGCGGCACAAATTAAAGACACGGATGATATTGCGGTGACTTACTTTGGGGATGGCTCTACTTCTGCCAATGATTTTCATTCGGCCTTAACCATTGCGGGTGCGAAAAAAGCCCCTGCCCTTTTCTTCTGTGTGAATAATCACTATGCAATTTCTATGCACGTGTCTCAGCAAACAGGTGCTAAGACATTGGCCGATAAAGGTATTGGCTACGGTATCCACGCGTTAAGAGTAGACGGCAATGACATTTTAGCCGTGTATCAAAGTACCTTGGCCATGGCGGAACGTGCCAGAAAAGGAGAAGGCCCTGCCTTGCTAGAATTGGTCACTTATCGTTTAAATCCGCATTCTTCTTCGGATGATGACGGTCGTTATCGCCTACAGGGAGAACGCGAAGCATGGGTTGAAAAAGATCCTTTGACGCGTTTTGAAGGCTTTTTAATTGAAAGAAAGCTCCTGAATCCTGATGACGTAACGACATTAAAAGCCACTTGTGAAGCTGAAATTTTAGAGGCCACCAAAACGGCTCAAAACACCCCCGCGCCTGATTGGCAAACGCTCATTGAAGGCGTTTACGCGGACGTTCCTGCCAATTTACAAGCCGATTTAGATGAAATTCGTACCCATGAAGCAAATTTAAGCTTACCGCACCCAGGGGCCTTCCCTTTATAAGGAATTCAAGAAGGGACGGCTTGCCCCTTTTCCTTCCGCCGTATTCGTTCCCTTTTTTTGCAGAGCAAGACGCGCTCATGTTTAAGAAAAACAATGCTTTAAGAAAGACAGTTGCTATGACCCGTTCAGACGTTTTATCCCCTGATTTACCTCCTGTTTTATCTCCGACCGCTCCATGGGTGCCGTCACGAGATCCTCAAATCCCTATTACCATGGTGCAAGCCATTAATGAAGCCCTTTTTCAGCAGATGAGTATAGACCCCAACGTGGTTGTTTTTGGGGAAGATGTCGGCATTAGTGGTGGCGTTTTTCGAGTCACGGAAGGCTTGCAAGCCCAATTTGGCCACGCCCGTGTGATGGATATGCCCTTAACAGAAGCAGGTATTATTGGAACCGCCTATGGGATGTCGGTGGCGGGCTTGATTCCTGTGCCTGAAATCCAATTTGCCGATTACATTTTCCCTGCCTTTGATCAAATCGTCTCCGAAGTGGCGAAGTTGCGTTATCGCTCAGGCGGGGATTGCGCCTGTCCCATGGTGATTCGTACGCCTTATGGGGGGGGCATCCGTGGGGGGACTTACCACTCACAAAGCCCTGAAGCCTACTTTACACAAACGCCCGGCATTAAAGTGGTGATTCCCTCTACCCCTGCAGATGCGAAGGGCTTACTTCTTTCGGCATTGGTGTCTCCTGACCCCGTTTTGTTTATGGAGCCTAAGCGTTTGTATCGCGCGGCGAAAGGCCTCGTCCCAATAGACGCGACCCCTCTGCCTATTGGGCCTGCTCGCTTGGTGCAGGAAGGCAATGCCCTGTCGGTCTTTTGCTACGGTGCGATGGTGGATATTTGCCAAGCGGCCGCGAAAAAACTCGAAAAAGAGGCGGGACATCGCATCGAAATTGTTGATTTACGAACCCTGAGTCCTATCGATGAAGCTACTATTCTGAGTAGTGTGCGTAAAACAGGGCGAGCCTTAATCGTGTATGAAGCCCCTAAAACGGGGGGGTACGGCGCCGAAATTGCCGCCTTAATTGCGGAAAAAGCCGTCGAATATCTTCAAGCCCCCATTAAGCGAGTCGCAGGCTTGGACACCCCTTATCCCTATAGTTTAGAATCGGTTTATATGCCACATCCCCTTCGGGTGATGCGTGCCATGCAAGAACTCTTGGCCTTTTAGACTAGCATTTTCCCTTTACGCTTGATTCTGAAAAGAACACGTTTGAATACCCATGAAAAGAAAGAAGACTTGTGATGATGAGTGCTGAAACCTTTGACCCCAGACATAAATCCAAAGAAATTAATGACGGACCTGCCCGTGCCCCTCACCGTGCCTTTCACCGTGCGATGGGTTTAAAAGACGCTGATTTTCAAAAGCCTTTTATTGGGGTGGCCAATACGTGGAATGAAGTCACGCCTTGTAACTTAACCTTACATGATCAAGCCACTCTCATTAAAGTGGGGGTTCAAGACGCGGGAGGCATCCCTCGAGAATTTACCGCTATTTCTGTGAGTGATGGGATTGCCATGGGGCATGAAGGCATGAAGGCCTCCTTGGTGAGTCGCGAAATCATTGCAGACAGTGTGGAACTGGTGATGCGCGCCCATTGTTATGATGCATTAGTGGGCATTGCAGGCTGTGATAAATCCTTACCTGGCATGATGATGGCGATGGCGCGTTTAAATGTCCCCGCTATTTTTCTCTATGGGGGCACCATGATGCCAGGGCATTTAGACGGCAAGGACCTGACCGTGCAAGATGTCTATGAAGCGGTGGGCTCTCATGCCGCAGGGAAATTAAGTGACGCGGGACTCAAAGCCATTGAAGAATCCGCTTGCCCAGGAGCAGGCAGTTGTGGGGGACAATTTACGGCCAATACCATGGCGTGCGTTGCGGAAGCCATTGGCTTGGCATTGCCCGGTTCTTCCGCCATTCCTGCGGAGCATCCCGCACGAGCAGCGATGAATCATCGTGTAGGCGAAGCAATTTTAGATTTACTGCATGCAGGAATTCGTCCCCGCGATATCCTGACTAAAAAAGCCTTTGAAAATGCGGTGCGCATTGTCGCTGCTACAGGAGGCTCCACCAATACCGTTTTACATATGCCCGCTTTGGCCCATGAATGTGGCTTTGAAGTCACCTTGAAAGACATTGAAACGTGGTTTAATACAACCCCCTATTTTGTGGATTTAAAACCGGGTGGACAGTATGTGATGTGGGATGTCTACCAAATAGGAGGAGTCCCCGTCATTTTAAAAGCCTTGCTCGACGCGGGTTTTCTTCATGGAGACTGCCTGACGGTGACAGGGAAAACCATGGCCGAAAATTTAAAAGAGATTTCACTTCCTGAAAATCAAAACGTCATGCACCCCGTGAAGCAGCCTTTAAGCCAAGGCGGTGGATTGAAAATTCTATTTGGGAACTTGGCGCCTGAAGGGGCGGTCGTTAAAACCGCGGGGCTCAGCAAGCTGGTGCATCGTGGGCGAGCCAAGGTCTACGATAGTGAACAGGCCTGTTTCGCCGCGATTATTCAAAATACCATTGTCGCAGGCGATGTGGTGGTCATTCGCTATGAAGGGCCCAAGGGTGGCCCTGGTATGCGGGAAATGCTCTCGGTCACCGCAGCCATTGTGGGACAAGGCTTAGGCTATGACGTCGCCTTATTGACGGATGGTCGCTTTAGTGGCGCCACCCGTGGATTAATGGTGGGTCACGTGGCGCCTGAAGCCTATGTCGGGGGCCCTATTGCCCTGATTCAAGAGGGTGACGAGATTGAAGTCAATGCCGAAACAGGTGTCATGACACTCTTTGTAGACGATGCCGTACTCGCGGAACGCCTAGAACAGTGGCAAGCGCCTTCCGCGAATTACCCCGCAGGCGCCTTGTGGAAATACGCGCAACAAGTCGGTAGTGCGGCTCAAGGGGCGGTGACTCACCCTGGGAATTGCTTAAAATAAGTAGAAAAACAGGAGTAAGGCATCCCCTTATGAACGACTTACGTGAATCTAAACTAGCGGGAATTCTCAAAGAATTCAAAGAATTTGCCTTAAAAGGCAATGTCGTGGATCTGGCGGTGGCGGTGACGATTGGGGGAGCTTTTTCTAAAGTGGTGACGTCTTTAGTGGAAAATATCATGATGCCCCCCTTGGGTTATTTAATTGGGGGCGTTGATTTTTCCCACTTGGCCTTTAAGCTTAACCCTCTGTTTGGGGAACCTGTTTTGTGGAAGTATGGGGCTTTTTTACAAAGTGTGTTTAATTTTCTGATTATTGCCTGCGCCGTGTTTGCACTAGTCAAAGTCATGAATCATTTGCGTATTTCTAGTTCGCCTAAGCCTGAAGCCGAGACCCCTGCCACAGGGAGAAACACCGAACTGCTTGAAGCGATTTTAGAGACCTTGCAAAAAAATAAAGACAACGCAAACACAGAAAAAACATAAACCCAAAATAAATCAGTGGTCCTTAGCGGTTTTTTGTCATAGAAATGTAACAATCCTGAAAATAGGCTTGCGCCCGCGATGTATTTTGGGTATATTTTATCAATCCTATTTCAGGATGTTCTCTATATTATAAAAATTGTGCTGCGATCTTTCTCTAAAATCGGCATTGAATCCCCTTCTTCAATTCAAAAGGAATTCCCTATGCGACTAAACTCTGTTGCCATGGCGTCTGTTCAGGCGTCTCGTTTTCCCTCTTCCCCTTCAACACCCGCGCAAGCTCAGCCTCCCACCCAAGCCCGAACAGGGGCTTTAGTTATTATGGGTGAAAAAATATCCAAAACAGAACTACGGACCTATCTTGGGAGAGGTATCGAAAGGCTTATTGAAAAATTTGAAAAGAAAGACTTGGATGTTGTGGCTTACTCTCAGCTGAAAAAGAGGTCAAATCAATTTTCTCAGCGGCATATTTTGGAGAAGCTGTCTTATTACTTACAACCTAAGAAAAATTCACTCTATAATCAAAGACCTAACACTTCTGTTTCATTTAATCGACAAAAACCAATAGCCCTTTTAGAAAAAGATTTACTTACAACGGTACAATTGAAAGAAGAAACCTCATCTCCTACAAATTATACAGGACGACATCAAGAGCAACAGCAAAAACGAAGAGAAGCAGCAGCAAAGAAAAAGAAGGGTTCTCGCTAAAAATCAATAACCTCGAAGGGAGCGGAAGCGTGCGGCGGTGCGGGCTTCGGTGGCTTCGAGGGCTTTATCTCGGCGGGCCTGCGACTGGCTTTCATCCACCGCCGTCGTTTTAACAGACGCCTTCCCCCCATTATAACGTGGACTTTCGGTTGGTGCTGGCGTACTTGCACCCTCTGGCAATCCTTTGGAAGACTGTAAAGCCAGTAAGGCCTTAAATAAATCGGTAATAAACAGCAGTAAGCGCTCGCCACTGGCTCCCATATGTTTATAATGTAGCGTAGCGAGACTATGGCCTTCATTGGCTTTGGCAGGGGCAACCCACCGCAGTTTAGACGCCGTGGCCGTGGGTAATTTCTGTTGTAGGGCCATCCACTGCTTCAGACCGTAAGCCACACTAATTTTCAGACTCTCTTCATCACTGCGTACCAAGGGGATATTTAAGGCCGTGGCTTGAATGCGTAATCGCGCCAAA
This sequence comes from Vampirovibrio sp., assembly GCA_050916035.1. GTDB lineage: Bacteria > Cyanobacteriota > Vampirovibrionia > Vampirovibrionales > JAJTHC01 > JAJTHC01. Next base: position 1,391,446 of record CP050876.1, read on the forward strand.
TGCACCAACTGCTTAGCAGGGGCGGGCACGGCCCCAAAGCGATCCTGCCATTGTGCTAAAATCAGTTCTAGCTGTTTTTCGCTTTTACTGGCCGCTAAACGACGGTATTCTTGTAGTTTGACATCACGACTGCCCACGTAGTCTTCAGGAATAAACGCCGTGATATTTAAATCAATAATGGCGGGTTCATGGGGTTCTTGTTCTAAGGTTTCGCCTTTATGAGCCGCTTCCACCGCTTGATTCAATAAATCGCAATACATTTCAAACCCGATTTGCATCATATGGCCGTGCTGTTCTGCGCCGAGCAAATTGCCCACGCCTCGAATTTCCATGTCTCGCATGGCGATTTGATAACCTGAGCCTAAGGCCGTGAATTCTCGAATGGCGCGCAGACGGTTTTTGGCGTCTTCGGTGAGGATTTTATCCGCGTCATGATATAAATAGGCGTAAGCTTGTACATCACTTCGCCCGACTCGCCCACGAATTTGGTACAACTGTGCCAACCCATAGCGATCCGCATCATCAATAATTAAGGTGTTGGCATTGGGAATATCCACCCCACTTTCAATAATCGTGGTGGCGACCAAAATATCAAACTGCTTATTGGCAAAATCGAGCATGGCCGTTTCAAGTTCATGCGGAGGCATTTGCCCATGGGCGACACGTACACGCGCTTCTGGCACAATTTTTTCGAGTTCTGCACAGCGGTCATAAATACTTTGCACGCGGTTATGCAAGTAATAAATTTGCCCCCCACGATCCAGCTCATGTAGAATCGCCATACGTAATTGCGCGGGATTAAAACCACCGACTCGCGTTTGTACAGGGAGTCGGTTCACAGGCGCTGTGTTGATGAGACTCATTTCACGAACGCCTGAAAGCGACATATGCAAGGTACGCGGAATGGGCGTTGCCGACATACTCAAGACATCCACATTGGTGCGCATCTGCTTAATGCGTTCTTTATGGGCTACGCCAAAGCGATGTTCTTCATCAATGACCAAAAGGCCCAAGTCTTTAAAGTGAATGTCCCGCTGAAGTAAGCGATGTGTTCCTACCACAATATCAACTTCACCCGCTTTAAGGCGTTGTAAGGTTTCTTTTTGCTCTTTGGGGGTTTTAAAGCGAGACAATAAACCGATTCTCACCCCCCACGGGGCCAGTCGTTCTGAAACGGTATTAAAATGCTGTTGGGCCAAAATCGTAGTCGGCACCAAAAAGGCGGTTTGTTTCCCTGACATCACACATTTGAACAAGGCGCGTAAAGCCACTTCCGTTTTCCCAAAGCCGACGTCTCCGCAAATGAGGCGGTCCATGGGTTGTGCATGTTCCATGTCTTTTTTCGTGTCTAAAATGGCCTTCCATTGGTCGGGGGTTTCTTCAAAGGGAAAGGCCTCTTCCATTTCGACTTGCCAAGGGGTATCGGGTTCAAAGGTGATGCCTTGAACGTCTTGACGTGCCTTATATAAGGCCACTAATTCGTTGGCAATGTTTTGAATCGAATGCTTGACTTTGGCCGTGACGCGCTTCCATTCTGCTCCGCCCATTTTAGATAAAACAGGTTTGACATCCCCTGTGCCATTAAAGCGAGCAAGCAAGTGGAGTTGCTCAACGGGAAGGAATAAGCGGTCGTTGCCTCGATACTGAATTTCAAGGTATTCTCGCTTTTCAGTGTCCATCACAATTTGTTTGAGTTCGACAAATTGCCCAATCCCATGCTTATGATGCACCACATAGTCATTGGGTTTTAAATCAGACAAGGCGCTAATGGCACGGTCTTGGTCTTGTTTATGCTTGTTTTGTCGTTCACTTTGGGTACGGCGCACTCGCCCGCGGCCAAACAATTCGGCGTCGGTGAGATAAATCATTTTAAGATGAGGAAACTGTACCCCATCATTTAAAGCCGTTTTGCAAATAATAATATCTAAGCCATCGATTTTTCGCTGAAGCTTCGCGTCTTGCAAGACATTGTCCGCGTCATAGACATCCGCCCAATACTGAGTGGGCAGGTCCATTTCTCGACATAAATCCAATAGGCGTTGGGGATAATCGGTGGCCACCCAAATTTGATAGCCTTCTTGACGCCACGCCTTCATCGCCGTGAGGGCTTCGTCTAACTTGGCCTGAAAACGCGGGACACCTATAGAGGCGAGTGGATTGGCAGGGATTTGAAACGGCGTGAGCGGAGCGTCCTGAGCAGAAGCGTCACTCGGATTTTCGCCATGGTGGGTGTAGGTATACACCAAGCGATGTGAGGGGGGATGATGCAAGTGCTGACTCACCGCTTCACAAGACGCGTGTAAGGGATTCATCCGTTGTAAATCGAGTAAGTGGCCTTGCGTAATTCCCTTGTCATATTGGGACGTAAAACGTTCTGCCAGACGCTTCATTTGCGTCGTCGCTTCTTGCCAGTCATCCCAAATCAGGGTGGAGTTTTGCGGTAGATATTGTGTCAACGAGTCAAAGGGCACTTCAAAAAGAGGCGCATAATAGTTTAAGTCATCCGGCACGACCCCTTGTTCAATACTTTGTAGTTGTTGTTGAATATTCGTGGCCAAACCTTCCAAGGCATTAGGGTCTTGCATGCCTTTGGATTGTTGACTTAATTTTTCAAGTAAGATTCCTTCAAGCTGGACTTGACGCGCCGCGGTTAAGACCAAGTGATCAATGGGAAAGAGGGTCACGGCCTCCACCTTTTCTACCGAACGTTGTGTTTCGACATCCACCAAACGAATATTTTCCACACTGTCGCCAAAAAAGGAAATCCGTAATGGAGAAGCATTGACGGGATAGACATCTAATAAATCCCCCCGACGAGAAAATTCGCCTACCGTCTGTACCAAGTCTTTAGGGGTGTAGCCCATCGCGATTAAGTGGGCGAGTGCCTCTTCAATGTCTTGTTCTTGTCCTACTGCCAGATGAAGCCCTTCTTCTTTTAGAAACGCCAAGCTGGGAAAACAGGGGATTAAATTTCGGGCTTGTACCAAATAAATGCCCGCTTTTTCCTCTTTTAAATCATGTAAAAACGCATAATGTTCATTTAAAACGGGACAAGGGATACGGGCCATATCATACGGAGAAAAAATATCGGTCGGGTAACGATGCACTTGAGATTGAAAGGCATGTGATGTTTCAAAGATAGGTTCTAAAGCGGCATAAATATTGAGTACAGAAGGGGCATCTGCACAAACCACGACCACAGGTTTAGTAGACGCATCTAAGCAGAGTTTCAAAAACGTGGCTTTGGTCGTCGCACTTTGAAGGGATTCTAAATGTAAGACGGTAGTGGCTTTAGATTTTTTCGTCGATAACAGGGCTTTTACATCAGGGTGATTTTGCACCTGTTTCAACCAGTACGCCGTGGCTGCACTATACTGAAGCTTGGCGTGGGGTGTTTCCACTAAACGAGGAGATGTTGGAGAATCCACTGTATCTAATAACCCTTTTCAGAAAACCTCACCCCTTCATCATAACATAGTTAGCCCCTTCATATCAGATTAAAGTCAAAAAACAATCTGACTTTACGACTGGCCGTGAAGAAGCGTTTGAAATCTTTGTATATCCTGTTTATAATAAAATGAAATAAACCCTTGTGAGAAGAGTACCCCGCATGACTAACCCACTTAGCAATACGTCTATTGAAATGTCCATCACCCTAAGTGGAGAACATCGCCCTTGGGGCAACTATGTCGTTTTGCAAGATTTACCCCACTATAAATGTAAACAGCTTCAAATTTTACCGCAAGAACGCCTGAGCTTGCAGTTGCATTATCATCGAGAAGAATATTGGATTGTCACTCAAGGGGAAGGCTTACTCACCCTGGGCGACAGCACTCAAAGGGTTCAGAAGGGAAGCATGATTCACATTCCTGTGGAAACCAAACATCGCTTAGAAAATACGGGGACCGTGCTTTTAGAACTCATTGAAATTCAATTGGGGCAGTCTTTTGAAGAGTCGGACATCCTTCGCTTTGACGACGATTATCAGCGTGTATAAATTATATCAAATATAAAAGATCCCCTTTTCTTTTCCAATCCCCCTTGTCTAAGGAGCTTAGGCGCTTTACCCCTTAGACATGAGTTCAGCGTATGTTATACTAAGAAGGTACTGAATTATAACTCATAAAGGGATGCTTTGATGACCCGCTTGACTGACCCGCCCACGAAACTACGTCGCTATCAAGATGCGTACAATGCCTTAGACCGCAGTGAAACGGTGTTTATTACCGCCCATGTGGGCCCTGATGGAGATACCCTAGGTTCAATGCTTGGACTTAAGCATAGTTTAATGGCTTTATTTCCTCATTTAAAACGCATTGATTGCTTAATTGCGGGGCGTATGCCTGATGTTTTTCATTTTATGCCAGGTATTGACACGGTGATTAGTGTGGATAAGCATCCTGAACAGGTCTTGTCTCAATACGACTTAGCCATTTCGGTGGACTGTGGTGCTTTGTCTCGCTTAGGGCCTGCCGAAGCGTTATTTAAAACCGCTCGTGATACCCTTAATATTGATCATCATGTGTCTAACAATGCCTTTGCCCATATCAATATTATTGAAACGGATGCCGCCGCCAGTGGTCAAGTGATTGTTCGTATGCTGAACACGTGGCAGACTTCCCTTTCTAAAGAAGCCGCGACCTGCTTGTATGTGGCCTTACTCACCGATACAGGGGGTTTTCGTCATTCCAGCACGACGCCTGAAGCTTTTGAAGTGGCCGCACAATTACAACGTGCAGGGGCGGATGTGACCCACATTTTTCATGAAATTTATGAAACGCAACCGCTTTGCCAAAGTCAACTCATAGCGTATGCCACCTTAAAGGCGCAAAGTCGCGCCATGGGGAAAATTATGTGGACGAGTCTGACCCTTGAAGAAATTTCAAAATTTAACGCTTTGGACGAACATACAGAAGGTATTATCGACCAAATTCGCTGTATACAAGGCGTGCAAATTTCTGTCTTACTGAAAGAAATGGAGTCAGGGCGTACCAAAATTAGCTTACGCTCTAATCAAGACGACATTGATGTGGCGCAACTCCTAGAAGCACATTTCAACGGGGGGGGGCATCGTAAAGCGGCGGGTGCTTCTGTAGACGCCACTTTAAGCGACACGACGGAAAGACTACTCACCCTTTTAGAAGCTCAGGTCAAGTAGCGTTAGAGTTTTGGGATTTTGGGCAGTTTCCCGCCTTGATGAGTCTCCCATAAAGCGACTAGCGCATCTTTGGCGTGGTGAGCAATGTCTCCAGAAAAGGTGCTTTTAGACTCGTGGAGTAATGAATAGCTTACTGTATTTACTCCCGATTCTTTCGCGTGCGTTAAATGTAGTTTAAAGGGATTTCGTGTATTTGGTCCAACGATTTCTTCTAAGACAAAATAAGCCGCCGATTCACGCGGGTGAGGAGATGGAGCCGTCATCGGGTTCTGCCAAGGAATACCACTGTTTGGGTTGGGTGTTTGCCAATGATCTTTTTGTCGTAATACATAACGCTTAACAGAAGGGTCTGGAAGCAAATGACGGTTCGTCCAGTCTTGCCCTGATTTTACAGGGACAATCACGTCGGTTTGTAATAAGTCAGGCGCTTCAAGAATAATACCGTGGTTTATGCCACCAAGCAAACCAGGGTCATGATAGTTTCCGACAAAATGTATCTTACCTTGGTTCAATAAGTTTTGTATATTCCCCGATATAATACTCAGTTCATTGGGATGAGTCTGCTTTGCTTCTTTCAAAGGATTAATACTCCCACCTCCTATGTAAACAGACGGTGAAATAGAATGTCCACTGAGTCCCCAGTTCATTTTTAAAATCTCCATTAGTGTGTATTTGGTCAAAAAACCTAATAGCATTAAACCCAATAGGTGGTAGAAAGATGCTAATGTAGCAAAACGTGACTAAAAATTTGCTTTTAAGTGTTCGTAGACATTTTGAATAATCCAGTCGGGGGTGGTGGCAACACGCATGACGTTTGTTTTGCAGATCAATTAACGGAAAACATTTACGGTTGCGCTGTTTTGGCTGACAAGGGTTACGACAGCGATCCGTATCGTCAAAGACTTTTTTCTCGAAACAATAAACCTGTGATTCCAGGTAGGGAAGGTCGAAAAACGCCTATTGTGTATGATAAAAAACTTTACAAAGCGCGTAGAAATATTGAATTATTATTTGGAAGAATCAAGGAGCAGAAGCGTTTGGTGGATCGTTTTGAGAAGTCTGACCTTCATTTTCTTTCGGTTATTGCGATGGCCTTTATTAAAAACTGGCTTAAACTAAACCTTTGTTAACAGTGACTAGAGGGTTTCGGCTTTGTCTTGGAGAGTCCAATCACTGCTGTCTGGATCTCCTGGTCTAGGAGTGATAGTCCGTTCAACGATTTTCCGTGTTTCAGTTGGTGGTTGATTCATAAGAAACTGCATAGGGTTCTTCGTAAAAATTTTCAATTCTCCTGTGGCAGGATTATAAATTTGAGTTGTTTTACCTGAGAACTGATTTCCCCATGACGCCACATAACGATCCGACCCATCATTACACTCTGTGGCCTTTAGGTTTAATTGGGCACCATTATACGAAACGCTAAAGTTGGAGGGACTTCCATCCTCTTCTTTAACTTGCGCTTTGCAACCACGAATCGAAGCCCCATGGTCCATATTAAGCGGTGGGTTTGCTGCCTTATAAGCGGCTTCTTTAGCTTTTTTTTCTTGTTGCTCTGGAGTCAATACAATCCCTCCCACATAAGGATTGTTCCTATCACGGAAAACATTTGATCTAGGCATTCTGTCGTGTCCTCTTTGTTCGTCTTGTGTCGTACATATGACTGAAGGACCGTCGTCTCATCTTTTGTCCTTCATCTGACCGCATAAAACCGTTTTCGATTCACGTTTGTGCGAACGCCGTTACAAGTTGTTACAAATACTATGGTGATTATGTTATAGTCTTTAAAGCTCTTGTCTTATGAAGGAAAACGCATGCCTAATTTCAATCGTGTAACGGATTTTTCACCTGCTTCAACGGAAAGCTTATTTGCGTGGCATGAATCCCCCCAAGCGTTTCAACGACTCACGCCCCCGTGGGAAGCCATCCACGTTGAAAAGTACCCCGAAGGCTTGTCTCATGAAGCCACCGCATGGATTCGTGTGTATCTTTTAGGGCGTTTTACCTTCTTTTTTCCTTGGCTTAAATGCCTTTCGCTCCAGTGGATTGCGGTACATGACGGGTACTTGCCTCCTCATCAATTTGTAGACACTCAATCTCGCGGACCTTTCGCGGCGTGGCAACATCGCCATGAATTCACAGGCAGCACGTTAAGAGACGCCATTCATTATGCCTTGCCTTTCGAACCGATCGCGTCTTTTTTATTCAAACCGTTTGTAGAGGCTAAATTGCGTCGTTTATTTCGATTTCGGCATCGGGTTTTGGGCTATGATTTAAATCGAAATGCCACTAATACGTTACGAGGCAAACGCATTTTAATCATGGGCAATGACGAGATGATTCATCCTGCCTTAATGGCTTTTTTGCTTGGACTAGGCGTTGAATTGCGCGTCTTGCTCTGTCGTCCCCCAAAAAATCCTGAGGCGTGGCGCGGCGTGGACTATCATGTTTTTCAAGACAATCAAGCCCTTTCGCCTCAACTGTTTGAAGACATTTATGGCGTGCTTCAGTTCCCACGGGAACAAAATCCGAAGCAAAATAGCAAACACGACATTCAATGGCATACAGATCTTGTGAGCGCCTGCTTGGCTTCTACGGCTTTGCCTCAGGTGTGGATTAGTATCAGCGATATAGCGCAGGCGTCCTTCGTGGCACAAAAAATATTAGGCTCTTCTGATAAGACCACGCATTTAGAAACAAGAACACTAGCGGAGCAGAAGATAAACGAATGGGAAGAAAGCCTTAAACCGCTTGAACAGAAAGGGATACGCCTTTGCCATGCTCGCTTAGGCGTGGTGATGGATGAAGCGGGCGGATACATGAAAAAATTTAGTCTTTTATTTTCATGCTTTGGCGTTTACATGCCTACGTGTAAGCATGAACCTTTACCGTGGATTAGCTTAGAAGACGTATTGGGTGGGCTATTACATTTGTTACAAAGCCCTACGAATCATGGTGTTTTTCACCTGTTTGCACCAGAAAAGCTCACCGTTTGCGCGTTTAATCAGGCTTGGGCAAAGGCAATGGGCATGCCCTTTTGGGGAAGAAACACATTCAGTACGCCCAAACAGTTTAGGGAGGAAACAGAAACGCCTAAACAGTTGCTTGACGAGTCATTCCACTTTCTTCACCCTAATTTAAAGAGCTTGTTTCCCCATACGGTAGATATTCAAGGTATGCATGAATGGTGGGTCAGCAAAATTTAGGGTTAAAACCCTTTAAATACGCTTACATTGCAAGCCATATGAGTTCAAGCAAATGAATTGTCATCTTTAAATAAGTATGCTAAAATTAATTTGTGTTTCGTCTGATTTAATTGTTTCTGAAGCTAGGGAGGCTTTTTTGTGGTGGGAATGTATTCAAAACTCTTGCCCTTGGTTCATCGCTTTGTCTATCTTCGGCAAGGCTATTTCAATCGTTACTATGAAGGAAAGCTCCTTGAAGTCACGCCAGACACGCTGACCTTACAAGCCTACAATGACCACGGTCGCCCTGAATCTGAATGGGTCATTAGCTTAACGACCGTCACCGAATTTATGGTGGGCGACAGAGATTTAGACGAATTAAACATTAAAGTCTGCTTGGCCAAAACCGTCGAGCAAGCCGAACTTAATGATTCCGCTGAAGCGTATGCCTCGTATACGCGAATGCAAGAATCGGTGTCTTCTCATATCGAAGGAAGCTAAGGACTTGCTTTTAAAGGGTTAAGCATCGTTTAATAAAGAAGTAGCATCGTGTTTTCATTTCAAACCCTTTCGAAACATCGTGTGTATATCATTGCCGAAGCAGGGGTGAATCATGATGGTTGCTTGGAAAAAGCCTTCGCCTTAGTCGATGCCGCGTTAACCGCTCAGGCAGATGCCGTTAAATTTCAACTCTTTCAGCCTCATGCCTTGGTCACCAAGCACGCCCCTAAGGCCTTGTATCAACAAAGCAATGAAGCCCATGCTTCAGCAGAAGAGTCTCAATACGCTCTATTAGAACGCTTGACCTTGGATGCCCATTCGCTCCAAGCCGTGCAAGCCTACGCCGTGGGAAAAGGCCTCGATTTTTTATGTTCCCCTTTTGATATAGACAGCGCAGAGGCTTTGCGTCAAGACTTTCGCCTGCCGTTTTTAAAACTAGGTAGTGGAGAACTCACCAATTTGCCGTTCCTAAAGGCGCTTGCCTCTCAACAGATTCCCTTACTTCTTTCTACAGGCATGTCCAACCTTGCCGAAGTCAAGCACACCGCTCAATTTCTGGCTCCTTTTTATGGGGAATCTTTCCCCGATAAAATCGCTTTTATGCACTGTACCAGCCAATATCCTGCCCCTATCGATCAATTAAATCTCAAAGCCCTGACTCAAATGCAAGGGGCCTTCCCAGAACAGGTCATCGGCTATTCGGACCATTCTTTATCGGTGGATCTGGTGCCTGCGATGGCAGTCGCCTATGGCGCGAAAATTTATGAAAAGCATCTGACGCTTGACCCTCAGTCCACGGCAGGGCCTGATCATCAAGCGTCTTTAGGCGTGGAGGATTTTACGCGTATGGTTCAAGCGATCCGTTTGGCGGAATCGGCCATGGGCAACGGGGAAAAAATGATTCAGCCGTGTGAACTCAATACCCAGCAGGTGGCCAGAAAAAGTGTAGTGGCGCGTAGGGCTTTAGCGGTGGGCACCGTTTTACAGGAAGATGACCTCCTCACCAAACGGCCGGGCACGGGGATTTGTGCCTCTCAATTTGAACGGCTACTGGGGAAGCGACTTTGCCAAGCGGTCGAGGTGGATGAGTTACTTAGTCCCCATGCGGTAGAAGGATTCGACTAAGATGCCTCGTTACGCCTATATTTGTGAGAACTCGGCATGCTTACAGGCCTTTGACTTGGAACGCTCCGCTGAATCCAGTCATCTCATTACCTTTTGTCCGTCGTGTGCTTCACTGGCCACGAGAGACCCTCAAGACTATCAACGGATTCATATTCAAGGACTGAAAGCGACTTTGCCTCAAGAGGCGTTTGAAGCGCCCCCTGCTTCTGAAGAGATCACTCATGTTCATGGGGCCTCCTGTGGCTGTGCTTTAAAAAAAGACTGGCACCGTTATGTCAATGCGCGTTTAAACGAAAAAGAGCCACATTGATTTGGTATCACAGGATCTAAAAAAAACTTGAATGCTTGTCATTTCTATGTTATTTTATGAAAGTATCAAAATAAGTATCCTTTTGATATTTATTTACTTGTACGGTCTTATTAGTCTTGAATTAGGTATACACTGATGAAACCTTTCCCTATAGGTTCCAATAGCACTTTTATTCGTGTTAGTGTTCCGTCTTCCTTATTGATTTTAGTGGTGCTGCTTATTCTACCCGTGCATCTTGTACTGGGGTAGAATGATTTTGGTGTACTAAAATGTTACAAACACAATCATTCTACCGAGCTTAGCACAAAAGGCTCGGTTAATTGTTTTTATAATGATAGTATCTCCCCTCGTCAATACCGCTTCTTTAATTTAAGCCAAACGTTAAAACTTTACATTAAGCTCTAGAGAGATCCCCTTATATGCATCCTCCCGCTTCTCACCGCTTGCCTATCACCCCTCAGTTTCCAAGCATGGAAAGTACTGTGAAACCTGACTCGACCGAAACGCGTGTACTCAATGGGGCGTGTATTTTATTAGAATCCTTGCTCGAGGAAGAGGTAGACACCATTTTTGGATACCCTGGAGGCGTCATTTTACCCATCTATGAAGCCTTGCCTGATTATCCTGCTTTACGCCATATTTTAGTTCGTCACGAACAAGGCGCCTGCCACATGGCGGAAGGCTATGCCCGCACCACGGGTAAAGCAGGGGTGGTTTTGGTGACGTCTGGCCCTGGCGCCACCAATGTGGTGACTGGCTTGGCGGATGCTTACTACGATTCTACGCCAATGGTGGTTATTACAGGCAATGTCCCTTCAGAACTTTTGGGGAATGATGCCTTTCAAGAAGCGGATATTTTAGGCATTACACGCCACTGTACCAAGCATAATATCATTGTTCGAGATGTGAAGGACTTGGCTTCTGCGATTAAAGAAGCCTTTTATGTCGCAACCACGGGTCGCCCTGGTCCCGTTTTGGTCGATATCCCGAAGGATGTCATCAACGCGAAAACGGCCTTTCGCTATCAAGACGCTCACATTGACTTGCCTGGCTACCGCAACGAAGAGCGCTATACGCCTGAGGATATCGCTTCTGCTTTAACTTTACTGAAAGACGCCAAGCAACCTGTGATTCTAGCAGGCGGGGGGGTCAATAGTGCTTTGGCCACTGAAGAACTCAAAGCCTTGGCCGAACGGTTTCAAATTCCTGTCGGCATGACGCTCATGGGCTTAGGGAGCTTCCCTACCTCTCATGAATTAAGCTTAGGCTTTACAGGCATGCACGGTCATTTTTGGTCCAATATTGCGGTCGCCAATGCGGATGTCCTTTTGATTGTGGGCAGTCGCTTAAATGACCGTCAAACCGGTAAATCCGACAAATTTGCACGCAATGCCCGCATTATTCATATTGATTTAGACCCCATCAACATCAATAAAAATATACAGGCAGGATTGGGGATTCAGGGTGAAATCAAGCATGTTTTACAAGACTTGCTCCGTGCGAGCGAAGTTCAAAATGCAGACGAAAAGCCAAGCTTGTCTGATCGTCAAGCTTGGTTTGAACAGATTGAATTTTGGAAGCATCGACGTACAGAAACTCCCATGCCCCAAGGCTATTTAAGTCCTCAGCATGCCATTGAATCTATTTTTAAATACTTGCCTCGTGATGCCTTTGTTACTACCGAAGTAGGGCAACACCAAATGTGGGCGGCTCAGCGTTATAATTTGGATCGTCCCCGTTCATGGGTGACGTCAGGAGGCTTAGGGACGATGGGCTTTGGCTTTCCTGCGGCCATCGGTATTCAAGTGGCTTACCCAGAATCAACCGTGGTGGATATCGCGGGAGACGGCTCCTTTCAAATGACGCTTCAAGAACTGGCCACTTGTGCGGTATATCAGCTTCCCGTCATTGTTTGTGTCATTAACAATGCCCATTTAGGGATGATTCGTCAATGGCAAGGTAAAATGTATGGTCGAGAATCGGAAGCGTGGATGTATTCACCAGACTACATTAAGCTTGCCGAAGCCTTTGGAGGCGTGGGGTTTCGTATCACCAAGGCTGAAGAAATTGAAGCCACCTTGCAAAAAGCAATGATGATACGAAACAAGCCTGTGATTATTGACTTTGTGGTGGCCGAAAAAGTAGATGTTTACCCTTGGGTTCCCAGTGGCGCAGGCAATGAAGACATGCTGACGGAAGATAAAAGCTAACGCACAAAAAACGGGTGGTCTTGTTTTAGTCCTTCATATACACCGTTTTAAAAATATGCCGAGGAACGTAAATCGATGTCAAGCTCCCTATCTCTTCAGCCACAAGCAAGTCCTTCTGCTTTATATCCGTCCTTGCCCCCCTCGCCAGAACTTGAAAAATCAGATCCCACCACTGCGCCTGAAGTGAAAAAAGCGTTAGATCGTTGGTACCCAGAACAAGATGATTGGTATGGACTCTTTCCTCAAGCCAATCAACATAAACTGTCTGATTTTTTGGCACACCCTATTAAGAATATAAGTAATGTTATAAATGTTAGTGCTACTGCTTTCCCCGTATTCGGACTGTCGGTAAATTTAATCCAAATCATAAGATCGAAAATAAAACCTGAACTTTCTACTTTGCCTAGAGGAAAAAATGGGATTGAAAAATTATTGACACGAGTATTTACACGAGCAGCCTTATTCAATGGTGTGGGAGTTCTTTTTTGTGGAGGTCTTACTGTTCTAGATTACCTCTACCAAAAGAATCGAAACGAAGATACCCTCAAAGGCATCCAAATCTTAGGCGAAAATGCCACACGAGACGATTGGATTAACTATAAGAAAACGCATCCCGAAATAAAGCAAGCATAAAGGAAAGAAAACATGCAAAGACATTTAAGAGTCTACACACAAAGTAAATTAGGCGCCTTGGACCGTGTATTGGGGGCTTTGACGCATCGTGGGATCATCCCGAATGCATTTCTGTGTGAAGAAATGACGGCCACGGGCTTGAAAATCACGGCGCAATTTCATTGTGCGGATGATCACATGATGCACAAATTGTGTAAATTTTTAGATCGCCAAGTCTATATTTTAAGCGTGGAAGACATTAGCTCAAGCCCCGTCTGCGCCCCCTTAGGGTTAACCGCGCCTCCGTTTCCACAGCCCGTTTTACAAAAAGAAGAGGCCTTGGCTTAAGCAATCCCATTTTTTCTGTGAGCCTTTCCTCAATGGTTTTTCGCCTTAGATTTTGGGGATCTTTTTTGATGTACTGGAAAAACTTGCCTTCTTATCTTGAAATCAGATAATAGAGAGGTCTATTTATTATTTACTGAGGAAAGGATGAAGCTTAAATGCGTATCGAACTTAAATTGCGGGGTCATATTTTAGATTCTTTGATCTTGTCCAAATTATTGGATCAACTCGAAGCCTTGGCGGTGGATTGTTACACCAAAGAAGTTCACATTGGCGCAAGACGTCAGGATCCTTCCGAAGCGGTTTTTGTGATTGAATCGGCGGATACCGCGGTTTTTGAACAAGCCGTTACATTGGCTAAAACACAAGGTGCAACGGAGCTCTAAACCATGACCGATCAAATTTTAATGTGTTCACCCGAGCATTATGGGATTAAATATGAGATTAATCCGTGGATGGATATGAGTATTCAGGCGGATCATAAAAAAGCGAAGCAGCAATGGCAGGCTCTGTATCAGGTTTTGAAAAATGACTTGCAGGTCAAGGTACACTTGGTAGAACCCAGAGAAAATGTGCCTGACATGGTCTTTACCGCCAATGCCGCAGTCATGCACGGAAAAACAGCCGTCATTAGTCGTTTTAAGTACCCTCAACGTCAAGCGGAAGAAGCGTATTTCGCAGACTGGTTTAAGGAAAATGGTTTCGAAGTGCTGACCTTGCCTGAAGATATGGCCTTTGAAGGAGCAGGGGATGCCTTGTATTTGGACGGCATTTTATACGCAGGGTATGTCCCGCGGACGGATATTTTATCCCACACCTATATTTCAGAAAAATTAGGGATTCCTGTACGCTCCATGGAATTGGTGAATAAAAGTTTTTATCATTTAGACACCTGTTTTTGTCCGCTGGAAGGGGGTTATTTGATTTATTACCCTGAAGCCTTTGATGCCTATGCCAATCAAGTCATTGAAAATCATGTCCCGCCTGAAAAACGGATTGTGGCCAACGCAGAAGAAGCGTCCTACTTTACATGCAATGCGGTGAATGTGGGGTCTTATGTTGTCACGAATCTAACCACCCCTCGCTTTACAGCGCTATTGCGTGAAAAAGGCTTCGAGCATATTCAAGTGGATTTAAGTGAATATATGAAAGCAGGCGGTGCGGCCAAATGTTTAACCCTTAAAGTTTAGGTTTGTGTTATTTTAAAAGATGTATCCCCCTTTTTTAAATGGATGAAAGCGTCTTTTTTCTATGTTGCAAGCACAAAATGTTTCAGTTTTCTATGGTTCTCATCAAGTATTAAAGGACGTTTCGCTGAAAGTAACGGCCCATACTCGTCTCGGCTTAGTGGGGGCGAATGGGGGAGGAAAATCCACTCTATTAAAATGTTTGATGCGAGAACTCACGCCCAGCGAGGGGGACGTGAATCAAATGCCCAATGTTCGCATTCGTTGTCTGACCCAGAATCCTGAGTTGAATCCCACGTATACCTTGCAAGAAGAATTGTATAGTGTTTTTACAGAAGTCAATGACGCGAAACATGAAGAGAGTGAGTTGCTCAAAACACTAGAACATTTAAGCGGGGGGGCTTACGACAAAGCCTTGCAGCGAATTACTGAATTACAGGATACTTTAGAACGCCTCGGTGTTAGGGAGCTGGACGCCAAAATTAGCCGTATGGTTACAGGACTAGGCTTTGCCTTACATGAACTGGAACGCCCTGTTCATAAGTTTAGTGGCGGCTGGCAAATGCGAATCAACTTGGCGAAAGTCCTGCTTCAAGGGGCGGATATTATTTTAATGGATGAACCGACCAACCATTTGGATATGGAAGCTTGTCAATGGCTGGAAACCTTCTTGAAAGAATACCCAGGGGGAATTTTGGTGGTGTCACATGACCGCCGCTTTTTGGATGAGGTGGTGACAGAAATTGCGGAACTAGAAAGAGGCGTTTTAACCCTTTATGGCGGGAACTATAGCTATTTTGTCGAAGAGCGCGAACGTAATCGAGAATTACAACAAGCCGCGGCAGATCGTCAAGAAAAAAATCTAAAAACACAGATGGCCTTTGTGGAACGTTTTCGTGCCAGTGCGACTAAAAGTACACAGGCCAAAAGTCGTGAAAAACAATTGGCTAAAATTGAACGAATTGAAGCGCCTCAAGCGGAACTAAAACGTTTGAATTTTCAGTTTCCTTTGACGAATCCCAGTGGGAGAGAAGTCCTACAGCTGAACAAAGTGGCCAAATCGTTTGGAGAACACCAACTTTTTACAGAGGTTTCAGCGACCTTGGAATGGACGAAAGATGCGCCTCAGCGTGTTTTTATTTTAGGGGCGAATGGTTGTGGGAAAACCACCTTATTTAAATTGTTGATGGGGCTTGAAACACCCGATTCAGGGACGGTTCAGTTTGGGAATCGTGTAGAATTGGGCTATTATGCGCAGCATCAATTACAAATTTTAGACCCCGAAAAAACGGTATTTGAAACCTTAGAAGAAGCCATGCCTCCCACACACCAAGCGGAAATTCGAGGGGTTTTAGGACGTTTTCTTTTTACGGCGGATCAAGTCTTTAAAAAGGTGGATGTCATTAGTGGGGGCGAAAAAGGGCGTCTCGCCATGGCCAAGCTCATGGTCGGTGGCCCCAACACCTTGCTTTTAGATGAACCAACGAACCACTTGGATACTCCCGCTCAAGAAGCTGTGGAATCGGCGATTCGGGCCTATCAGGGTACCGTGTTTTGTATTTCGCATGACCGTTATTTTATTCAAAATTTGGCCACTCAAATTTGGGAATTTGATCAGGGTCGTTTAATTACCTTTGAAGGGTCGTATAATCATTATTTGGAGAAACGGAGCTTGCTCTTATTACAGTCGCGAAAATCCGCGGGTATTTCTCCTGCCATGATGAAAGACATCAATACGAATGCGACAGGGGAAGTGGACACCAAGCAGCAACGTCGGCAATTTAAAGTCTTACAAAAACAATTACGCGCGGTTGAAAAAACCGTGGATGCCTTGAGTCAAGAAAAAGAGAGCTTACAAGCCGAAATGTCGCATCCGCGTGTGTTGAATGATTACTTGGCTTTAGACCGACTCTCTCAGCAATTAGAAGCCGTACAAAGTAAGCTGAGTGCTGAAGAGTCCCATTGGGAACTTTTAAGTGAACAGGTTGAAAGTCTTCGCTAGTAGAGGTTCATCTTCTATTCGCAAACTTGGTAGAGATTTTTGTCAACGGTTTAAGCTCAATTTTTGAGGCTATGACTGGCCCAGTAGAGTGCCACCAGCATGCTACGGGCCTTGTTCAAAGTTTCCAAATATTCGTGTTCTGCAATGGAGTCATGGACGATTCCTGCTCCTGCTTGCACATAGGCGACTTGGTTCTTAATAAGTGCGGATCGAATCGCAATACAACTTTGTAGATTGCCTTTGACATCAAAATAACCAACGGCTCCCGCGTAAATGCCCCGTCTGCTGGGTTCTAAGGTGGCCAAGTGTTGCATAGCTCTAATTTTAGGGGCCCCACTGACCGTCCCACGAGGCAACACGGTACGAAAGACATCAAAGGCATCTTTCTGAGGGGATTTTCGACCTTTAATTTCAGTGGCTAGGTGCATGACATGCGTATAATAATGGACTTCCGCGAGTTGACCGACTTGAATACTATCAACTTCACAGACCCGTCCTAAATCGTTGCGTCCTAAATCAACGAGCATTTTATGCTCGGCCAGTTCTTTTACATCCGCCTGTAATTCGGCGGCTAAACGTTGATCATCCGCCTGAGTTTTACCTCGTTTGCGCGTTCCCGCCAAGGCTCTTAAGAGTACGGTGTCTCCTGACACTTCCACAAAGGTTTCAGGTGAAGAGCCTAAGTACCAAAAACCGTCGTACTTCAGGATATAGGCATAGGGAGAAGGATTAAGCGACACCAACGCCCGATACGCATTTAAGGGATCCCTCAGATAAGGGGTGCTAAAGCATTGAGCCAAGACAATTTGAAAGACTTCGCCCGCTTCGATAAGCGCTTTACAGGCCAAGACTTTAGCGAGAAAATCTTCGCGACTCATATTCGTTTCGACCCCTTGCATGGGGTCTAAGGTGTCTAAACCTTCTAGCAACGGCAAGGGTTTTAAAGGGAAGGGAGATTCAAGGGCGTGACACACTTCTCCCCAAATACGGGCATTGGCTTCGGGATCTTGCAGTAAACTCACGGAACTTAAGGTCCGCGTAAGGTGGTCAAACACCAAGATGTGACTGTAAAAACCATACGCAATATCAGGCACGTTTAAAGGGTCATAATTTTGTTGAGGAATCGCTTCATTATGTTGAACCGCGTTGTAGCCTGTGTATCCAAACCAGCCACCTAAGGCAGGCAGTGACAAGTCCTGTTTTAAACGTTCAGGCGTCCAGCCTTGGGTGCTCAACCACTCGTTTTGCGTCTCTCGCATCCATACCCATGGGTCTTCACACGTAAAATGAGTGATTTCTTTGCTATGTTCATTGATGAGGGTGGCTTGCTTATCTTTCACTGTAAAAGACAAATAAGGCCGCCACGCCAAAAAAGAAAAGCGAGCCAAGCGGGTATCTGCATCCGTACTTTCTAACAAAACGGCTTGTTTACAGTGATGACTTAAAGTATTAAATAATTGAAGGGGTGTGGTGACATCTGTTAAACATTGGTGCAAGACGATATGAGGTTGAATGTTCGATATGGGCATAAGAAAGGACTCCTTATCAATGAAACTCATCGACTTGATTCTATTCTAGCACGAATACAGCTTCACTGGACTGGACTTGAAGCTGTTCTTTCATTCATATCGTTCTATAAACGCTTATAGGCGGAAAATGCCTTAAGAAGAAGACGTTTTTGAACGTGTGGTGGTGGTTTTAGGGGTGGCTTTTTTCGTGGTTTTTGCCTTAGGCGACATCTTAGCCGCCGTTGGAGAACTCTTCGCATCAATTAAGGCCACGGCCTGCTCTAGCGTCACGCTTTCAGGTTCAGTGCCTTTGGGCAAAGCATATTTTTGACGTTTGTAAGCGATATAATAGCCATAGCGACCTTTGTTCACCGTGACGGCTTGTTTTTTATAATCCCCCAAGGCGAGCGCTTTTTTACCACTGCCTTCATATAAATGAAGCGCGTCTTCTAAAGAAATATCATACACATTATAAGGGGCTTTGATAGAAACAAAGGTAGGCCCCACTTGCAGGTAAGGCCCAAAGCGTCCGTTATTACTGACCACTTTTAAGCCATCTGCCGTGCTGCCTAAGTCTCGGGGCAAACTCAATAAACGGATCCCCAATTCAAGGGTCATAGTTTCAGGCTTCATGCCCGCTTCTAAACTGGAACGACGCGGTTTGATTTTCTTCGGTTTGTTCGCACGACTCCCTGGGGGAGGAGGGACTTCTTCTTCCACGCCCAATTGAACGTAGAACCCATAAGGCCCTTTGTGTAAGGTGATGTCTTTCCCTGTTTCTGGATCTTGTCCTAAAGATTTTTCTTCAAAAATGTCAGGTACGTCCCCGTCTCCCTTGGCGTCGCTGACGGCTTCGGCCAACGGTTTATTATACTTACATGTGGGATAGACGGAACAGCCTAAAAATGCGCCAAACTTGCCTAGTTTTAACCCGAGACGACCTTCTCCACATTTGGGGCATTTTCGTGCTTCTTCAGGACTTTGCCCTTCTTTCAAAGGGAAAAAATGGTGCGACAAGGTGGCATCTAAACTATCAATGACCTCCGTAATCGTGAGATCTTTCGTGGATTCAACGGTCGCGAGAAAAGGCGTCCAAAAATCTTGAAGTAAGCGTAAATAATCCACTGCTCCTGAAGTAACATCATCCAAGGCATCTTCTAAAGACGCCGTAAAATCGTATTCAACATATTGAGCAAAATACGTCGATAAAAAAGTCGTGACCAAACGGCCTCGATCTTCAGGAATAAATCGACGTTGGTCCAGCCGAACATAATGTCGTTCCTGCAAGACTTTAATAATACTCGCATAGGTAGAAGGACGACCAATGCCTAATTCTTCCATCCCCTTCACCAAGCTGGCTTCTGTAAAACGAGGCGGCGCCTTGGTAAAGTGTTGATCATTTTCAATTCGATTTAACGCAATAGACTGACCTTCACTTAATTTAGGTAAGCGTTGATTATGCTCGTCATCAGTATCATCCATACTTTCTTGATACACAGATAAAAATCCGTCAAACAATAAAAACGAACCCGTGGCCTTAAGCGTCGCCGTTTTTTCGATATTGTCAATTAACACGGTGGAGGCTTCTAATTGGGCACTTTCCATTTGACACGCCACGCTTCGCTTCCAAATCAGGTCGTACAACTTACGTTGATCATCCGTTAAAGTGATGGGTAGTAAGGCGGGAACGGTATCCACATTCGTGGGGCGAATGGCTTCGTGAGCCTCTTGTGCATTTTTAGCTTTACTTTTATAAACTCTGACCTGTTCAGGCAAATACGCCTTCCCTTTGGTTTTAAGGATGTGTTGGCGAATACTGGTGAGCGCGTCTTGAGAGAGATTGACTCCATCCGTACGCATATAGGTAATCAACCCTTGTTCGTAGAGCTTTTGTGCCGTTTGCATGGTACGGGTGACGCCAAAGCCTAATTTTCGAGACGCCTCCTGCTGAAGGGTCGACGTAATAAAGGGAGGTGCTGGATGTCGCTGTACCGTTTTACTTTCAATACGGCTGACCTGAAAGCCTTGACTGTCTTCAAGCATCTGCTTGGCAGAGCTTGCTTCGGCAGCGGTAGCAATAGACAATTTTTCAAGCTTTTTACCCTGCCACTTAAAAAGCTGGGCTTTTAATTCAGGCTTCGCATCAAAAAAGCCACGAATCGACCAGTATTCTTGCGGTACAAAGCGTTCAATATCCATTTCACGTTCGCAAATCAAGCGTAGAGCCACACTCTGTACACGGCCTGCTGAACGAGACCCCGGAAGCTTGCGCCACAAGACGGGCGACAAGGTAAAGCCAACCAAGTAGTCCAAAGCACGACGCGCCAAATACGCATGGACGAGGGGTTCATGAATGTTTCTTGGATTTTGCATAGCGGCTAAAATAGCGGTTTTGGTGATTTCATTAAAAACGACCCGCTGGACGGGCTTACCTGATTTAAAAATCCCTTTTTCTTGAAGCACTTGGTATAAGTGCCATGAAATGGCTTCCCCTTCGCGGTCAGGGTCAGTCGCGAGAATAATGCTGTCTGCGGTTTTAGCGCGCTTGGTGAGATCACTCACCACCCCTTTGGCACGAGGCGACAATTCCCACTCCATGTGAAAATGATTATTAGGGTCTACGGATCCGTTTTTGGCGGGGAGGTCTCGAATATGCCCGACAGAGGCCACCACTTCATAATTAGACCCCAAATACTTATTGATCGTCGTGGCTTTGGCAGGGGATTCTACAATCACAAGATGGGGCATAAATCATTTCCACACTAAAATAATGAGACAACACCAGATTCTTACAATAAAGCAAGTGGCGTAAAAGTCAAGCCCTCACTTTAAAATCAGTGTTTAGGGAAGCTCCATAGGCGCCTTTAAATCAAGTTCCACCGCATGCAAGGCCCCTTTAAAGTCTTCTTTCAAAACCGCGTGCACCATACGATGTCGCTTTAAAGTCGGAACCCCTTCAAAGGCTTGGCTGACCAAGTAAACGGCAATGTGGCTTCCCCCCATGGGATTACCCGCGTGCCCTGCGTGCTTTGCGCTATGGTCGACAAGTTCAAAAGCGAGGGGTTCAAAGGCGTCTGTGAGTTTTTGGCGAATCTGTTCAATGGCTTTAGGCATAAGAAGGAAACTCCTTTTACGTTAGGATTATGATTGAGACTAAGGTCTTTATTTTTTCAAGCTTAACATTAAAATAAATTTTTCGTCTCAGGTTCTATTTAAGTAAAGACGTCGTGCGAAAAATCCCAAAAGAAAACCGCTGGTTTTCGTAAAAGACCCAGCGGCAAACCCAATTTGACCAGATAAAAAATTGATGAGATAAAGTAGAATAAAAAATTGACGTGCACGAACAAGGGGATGGACACCGTGTGACCCCGTAAAGGGAGTCGTGCGAAGCGATGTAAAAGCGGGGGAGAAGCATCAGGAGCATCTTACTCTAATAAAATAAAAACAATCTTAAGAACTGCGTTTTTGTTACATCCCTTCATAGAGTCATCCTCTATGAAGGGATCTGGGCTGTCTTAATAAAAGGGTCTTTAGTGGATCTGCGGCAAGACAAGGGGATGTAGGTTTAACGTATTAGCGGCGGCATCAAGGTAACGACCATGACGCGCTATCATTTGAGCATGAACCGCTTCCTGTCCTCGTGGGAGTTCGGTTGTTATTGTAAGCTTCCCTAATCCACTATATTTACTCCATACCCCAGGTAACGCCTCCGAAATAGGTTGCTCTCTCTGACTGAGTGTTCCTGTGATTCGACTACGTGGCGTCTTGGGGAATTGTGCTTGTATCATCCTATGAAGGGTAGTGGCAGTGGGATCGGCTTCGACTTGAGCAATGAAGTCCTGTATGTCCGTTTTACTTTGTGCTAATGTTTCCTGATGCTCCTTTCCCTTAGAAGTTCCGTAGAGGGGGCGACGCGGAAAAAAGCCAGACAAGTCCTTTAGTACCGTTTCAATCCCCCAACTATTTCCTCTTAGGTCAAAGGGTGATAATATTCTCGTTTCAATTCTATTGCTTCCATCAGGGAGAGGTATAAGTTGAGATGGTCGTTTTTCCTTTAAGTGCGACAACATTTTCACTCCTGTCACTGCAACTAAAAGGTCGTCATAAGTTCGGAAGTATCCTCCAACCTTACCCTCCTAATAACACATCTCTCCAAATTTGGGGACTAGAACTGATAGGCTGTCAGAATTGATGCCTTGCCCCGTTCGTTGATGAGCCGCATAGGGCGGAGAGCCATAGGAATTAGATGAAAACGCGCGAGAAGAGGAAACCGTATTTAACATCAATAAAGCCTTTCTTAAAAAATAAGGAACCGAGATAAGGAGAAGGGATACAAAGTAACTAAGCGCATAAAAGCAAGTAAATCTAAATAAATGCCAGTATTGAATGTACTGTAAAAAAATGTTACAAAACCACCGTTCGGAGAGAAAAGTTCAATCAATAGATCCACTCCCCTATTGAGCTCCTCTATTGAGGAAGGGCCAAGTTCAGGCCTTGCAAAAATTTGACGTCTTTCCGCCAGTTTTCTTTGACTTTGACATCCAGCTTCAAAAAGACCTGCTCCCCCAATAAACGTTCAATTTTAAGGCGCGCCCGCTCCCCAATGAGTCGGATCATCGTGCCTGCTTTCCCAATGAGCATACCCCGTTGAGATTTACGGTTCACATAGAGCGTGACGTATAGGTGCGGCATTTTTTCATGCGTTTCATCAAAGACATCCACCCCAATGGCCACGGAATGGGGGATTTCATCCTGCGTGTTGAGTAGGACTTGTTCTCGGACCAATTCGGCGACCATTTCTCTTAAACGTTGGTCGGTTAAGGTGTCGTCTTCATAATACTTGGGACCCTTGGGCAAGGATTCAAACATGGCTTCGGTCAATACATTTTTTTGCTTCCCTGTTTTCGCAGAGGTATGCAAGCACCGTTTGTAAATCCCTTTGGCCGTTAAAAACAACTGTTGGTAAGCCTTGCTTCGTTCTTCATACAGTGCGGGATTACCCGTTAAGCGGTCCACTTTATTTAAAATGAGATAAACAGGGCGCTTGGTGGACAGGGCCTGTTCGACGATCCATGCGTCACCACGGCCTGGGGGGCTGGTAATATCCATCACACAAAAAAGAACATCCGCTTCTTTTAAGGCGGCGTAACCTTCTTTGACTAAAAAGGTGCCTAAGGCATCAATCGGTTTTGAAAAGCCTGGGGTATCTAGAATCACCAACTGCGCGTCGGGGCGCGTCATCACCCCACGAATACGGTGGCGTGTGGTTTGCATCACAGGGGAGCAAATAGCAATTTTTTGGCCCATCAGCTGGTTTAATAAGGTCGATTTGCCTACATTGGGGCGACCCACTAAGGCCACAAAACCAGAGCGAAACCCGTCTGGGGTTTCTAAACGAGTGGGATCTACCGAAATAGGGAGACTTTCCCCCTCAATTTCATCGGAAATATCAAAAATAACAGGGGCATCAATTGGGGAGAGTGAAGAGGAGATCATCATGCGAATGGCATACCTTATATCAAGGGTCGAGGCGACGGTAAAGGTGGACTAAAACCACTTCGTTTAGTTTACTTTCAAAATAAAAGTGATACAAGCCTTGCGCGTTCGTTTTTTGAATTTCAAGTCTCCCTATGTTATTTTATAAGGTATGCTTGAATGAAGTAAGCTCCGACGAGAAGAAAGTCCGCTTTTTTAAAGTGCATGAAATCCAGCAAAAAAAATGAGGCGTCTATTGGCAAAACAATCGCTTGGTTTAGGTATACAAACGGCGTGGGTTTCGCTTCGTCTCTATATGCATTTGGGACTTGAACTCCTTTACCGCTTACAAAAAGGCTTGGCTGCGGGGCTTCTAGGTGGAATTTTAGGGGCCTTTATGGCCGTGCATCAGCAAGCCTTGGGGGAACTGTGCTTACTCCCTGCGTGGGGGGTTAAGGGGATTCTGCTCGCCTTTTTGGCGGGGGGACTTTTTTGGGGACGCTTCACCCCTTGGCTTAAGCGACTATGTTTATGGGGAACTTGTGTGGGCTTGGGCTATCTTATAGCGCTTGGTCGATTTCATCCCGTTGAAGTGCCTGCGTATTTAAATGCGCAATTTGTGCGTCTGCCGGGGAAATTACTGCCTCATGAAAAAGGCGTGGTGCTTGAAACGCGTCATCTCGATACCGCCACGAATGTCCATATTCTATTAAAGACAGGAAAAAATGCCCCTGCGCTCCCTCCTGTGGGCAGTCAAACCTGTGTGTCAGGATTTTTAAAATTAGGCCAAGCCCCACGGTTTTTAGGGGATTTTAACGAACGTCAGTATCTGCAAGGCATGGGGGTGGCTGGCACTTTATTTAAAAGCCGTGTGAATGAAGATTGCTTGCAGTATGAATCAATTGAAACGGGTGTGCCTCCTTCTGTTTCATGGTTACGGGAACTCTATTTGCGCCCCTTACCGTGGATTTTTAAAAAACGTCAAGCCTTTATTCACGATTTGCAAGCGGGCTTGGGGCTTAATGCGGGAAGTTTGTTGGGGGGAATGGTCTTGGGGGATCGTGCGAGTCCTTTGCCTGCCTCACTAAAAAAGGCCTTTGTCGAAACAGGGCAAATCCACCTAGTGGCCGCAAGTGGCATGAATGTGGCGATTATAGCCGCAGGGCTTCTTTTTGTCTTGCGCTTGATTCCACGTTTACCTCGAGGGCTGGCCTTTACGCTTGCCAGTATTGGGGTGGTTTTTTATGGCGCAGCGACGGGGTTTCCTCCCTCTATTTTAAGAGCGGTGGTCATGTGGTTGATTGGCTTGTGGATGAAATACCTATTTCGCGCGTTAAACCCCTTATTTTTGCTTTTAGTCGCCATTACGTTTTTAATTGTTGTAGAACCGCAACTCTGCTTAAGTCTGGGCTTTCAACTCTCCGTGTTAACGACATTTGGTTTGGTGACTTTATATACCCAAATTGAAGCGTATTTTAAAACACACGGGTGGGATGCCAAACGAAGTGTGGGTGTGGGGATTCTTTCAGCGGGAGCTTTAACCGCGGTGGCTCAATTATACGCGACCCCCCTACTCTTATTTACGTTTTATCAAATCCCTTTACACGCGATTGTCATGAACCTGCTAAGTGGCTTATTGGTGGCCCCTCTTACCGTGTGGGGATTTTTAGGGTTTGGCCTGTTTTGTTTTTCACCGATGGGTGCCAAAATCTTCTTATTCCCGACGCAATATCTCCTTCAGCTTCAAGTGGCGTGGACGCTGTGGGGGGCTTCCCTTTCCCAGTTCCAATGGTCTACGGCGGCGTTGCCTTCGTGGTGGATGTTCAGCACGTATACCGTCTTGCTAAGCTTACCGTGGTGGAAGTCCGCGTGGTTTACTTCAAAACCATTCTTTAAAGGCAAGGCCCTCGCTTTAGTGCTGGGAGGGAGCATGATAACCTTAGTGGTCTTTCCGTTTTATTGGGATGCGACTCGCTTTCAACGCCATGCCCCAGTGGAATGGATTTCCCTTCCTGTGGGGGAAACCACACGACGAGAAGGCGTTAAGTTGCTTCATTATAATCCAAGGCCTCAAAATCCCAGCCATTTTAAGAGTCTCCTTTTTCTTTCTCATCCCTTGTCGTATTGGGATATTAAGGATCTGGCTGGATATTTTAAAGCACAGCACCTTCCTCCCCCTGAAGAGGTGGTTGTATTAGAGTTGCCTTTACCGTCTCATCTCAAGGTGAAAAAGACTCAACCCAAAAAGTCACATCCTAAAAAAAAGCGTAAAAGCACTAAAAAAACCAAGTCGAAAAAGCATCGCTTGAGTGAACCGAGCAAACGTTTACACCGCTTGGAAAAGAATATCCGTACTTTGTCAAAGGGGGATATTCAGTATTTAAGTAAAGCCAGTCAACGAGATTTTAAAAAACGAATAGAAGACGCTTCAAAAAGCAAATCCACTAAAGAAGAGTCCCTATTTTTGGTCGCGTTTTTTGACCAAAGCCCCGCCTTAAAATTGCCTAAATTTGACGCGAATGAAGAGGCTCACTTTGTGAAAGACGTCCCCACTTGGGTGATGCACCCCCCAAAGCAGACGATATGGAAAACGAGGCGTCCTGCGAGTCCTTCCCAAGCCGAAACCGATATTTTTGCTCACGCCAGAGCAGAAAAAAAACAGGCTCACAAGAAGAAATCTAAACAAGTGAAAAAACGACACTCTCATTCAAAAAAAGCGTTGCTTTTAGTAGAAAAACGGGCGCT
The DNA here is from genome assembly GCA_050916035.1 of Vampirovibrio sp. Lineage (GTDB taxonomy): Bacteria > Cyanobacteriota > Vampirovibrionia > Vampirovibrionales > JAJTHC01 > JAJTHC01. Next base: position 1,417,806 of record CP050876.1, read on the forward strand.
ACGGGCAAGACGCCAAGCAGAGGCCTTTGAACGCGCCCTTCGTCAGCAGTGGCCACAGATTCATATCAGTCGATGGGACCATCATCAGGGTTCTTTGCTAGAATGGCAATTTTCTCCACAGGGGGGCTTACAGTTGCAGTGGAAAGCCGCTGATTTCAGACTTAAAAATACCTGGCACGCCTACGATACACCTCACGGGAGGCGTTACCAGTTGCATTGGGAACGACTGCCATTGCTTTAAAAAACGACGACTTTGCCGTAAAGCAAAATCGTCGGAAAATATGATAAATGCGCTAAATTTAAGCCTCTACTGATTAAACAGTGCTTGCTTCATTAGTAGATGGGGAGAAAATAGCTTTTATTTCATCTAATTCAGTTTGCGGGATCGAAGACCTAGGGTCTTTGTCTTTTATAGCTGCCTTGTTAAGCTCCTGTAAATACTTCGGAGTACTCTTTAAACCACGAATACTCCATCCAGTTTCCTCCTCGTATTCTCCAAAAGTTTTGCTATCAAGCTTATGAGGTAAATGCACCGTTACATTGAGTTTATCCTCAGGAGTAATAGTGGTCTTTACGTGTTGAGGCTGATTCTTCTCCATACAATCACCTACATGAGAAGAAGATCTCTTCTCTCCATTCTTTAGAGGCTTTAAAGAATCCAGACTCTCTAACACGAGTTGCGCACGCGTAATATAGTATGGATTATTGTCGGGAGCTTCTAAGTGCATCGAAGCTAAAAAACCATCCTCCTTTTGCTCGAATAATTTGCTAAAGCCCGCTTTAAGTTCAGAATAGGCAGTAGCCGCAGGAGGTATATTGCTACCAACTCTCTCGGGTATTTGGTGAAACAAACATACCAAGTAATCCTCAAAAGGTTTTGCATCTTTTACAATGGCACCTTGACGTTGCTGTAAGGGGGCTTTTTCATGAACCGTACTTACTTTATATAAGTTACTATGGGGGGGTAAAGACATCGACATCTACGAGTTTTCCTTAAATTATTGAGAAAAGTATCATCTTAAAACGTTGAATCGAGATGATCTGGATTCAGACATCCCCTATCTTAGCACCTCAACATTTTAAGAAAAGACAGCATAATGACATTGTTACATTGCTGATTTCAAAGGCGTGTGGAGTTTTTAATACGCCTTTGAAGCTTATAAAACCCGTAACACACAGTCAACAGCACGGGTGGAAGGGAGCTTGCGAATGGTATCTAAAGCCTCCTGCACGTCGTATTCCTTGGCGATATGCGTCACCACCATTAAACTGGTATAGGGATTATTTTGTGGGTTGGGCAATTGTAGAAAAGATTCCAAGCTCACGCGGGCATTGCCAAAAGCGTTGCCTAAGGCGGCTAAAACGCCAGGTTCATCCGCAGTCGTCATACGAATATAATAACGATTCGTGGTTTCCCCAATCGGCTGAAGGACAGCGGGTTCCTTAAGGCTTAATTCCATTGAAGCGACAGGGTGAAGATTCCCTGCACGCAAATCAGCAACAATGGCCAAGACATCCCCCATCACAGAACTCGCAGTGGGGAGTTCTCCTGCGCCTTTACCCGAAAACATGGCATCCCCGACGGCATCTCCACGCACCCAAATCGCGTTATATTCATTATGAACAGAAGACAAGGGATGCTCATTGGGAACCAACATGGGGTGTACTCGAACATCTGGCATGCTGGCTTTTAAACGAGCCAAAGCCACCAAGCGAATGGTATAGCCAAATTGCTTGGCATAGGCCACTTCTTGAGGCGTAATCGGGGTAATACCTTCAACGGTCATATCCTTTACATTCACCCAATGTCCTGTTGCTAGGCCTGCTAAAATAGCGATTTTATACGCCGCATCAAAGCCTTCGACATCACTGCTGGGGTCTGCTTCGGCGTAGCCCAAGGCCTTCGCTTTTTCAAGGGCGTTTTCATAGGTCCAACCGTCTTGCATCATACGCGTTAAAATATAATTGGTGGTGCCGTTTAAAATTCCTGCAATTTCTTCAATAGTATTGGCGGCTAAGCCCATTTTTAAAGGGGTGACAATCGGAACGCCCCCTGCAACCGCCGCTTCAAAGAGTAAGCTCACCTGATGCGCTTTGGCAAGGGCGAATAATTCGGGGCCATGTTGTGCAATTAAGGCCTTATTGGCCGTCACCACGTGTTTTCCTGAACGAATAGCGGCTTCTAAAAACGGCTTGGTCCCCTCTACACCTCCCGCAACTTCAATTAAAATATCGACATCGTCACGCAAAGCCACGGCCATTGCATCAGTGGTCAATAACGCAGGATCTAAATCCTCTAAACCGCGTTCCTTGCCTAGATTCTGAACCGCGACGGCTCGTACGTCTAAACCCATTTGACGTTGAATCAATTTAAAGGTGCCTTGTCCGACCGTCCCTAAACCAATCATGCCAATGCGAATAGGGGGCAGATTCTCGTTTTGGATCGAGGCGCTGAGTCCGACGTTTGGGGAAGAGGCAGTCATCATAAAAAGTAGTCCTTATAATTGATTAGTAGTAAGAAAACCCTGATTTAATGCGTTTCTTTAGGGACGGTCGTCATTACTAAGGCTCCCAAAAACGGGGAGGGATTTATTGATTTCATTTTATCACAAAGACTCGTTGTCGGCTGATGGGTTTTCTCCGTAGGTATTTTTGGGGTTTTGGCGGCATTCACTAAGTGTTGTAACAAAGTAAAGCAAGCGCTGAGCGTTGTGCCTGTGGTCATAAAATCATCAACCAATAAGAGTGAGGGGGCTTCAGATGAAGTCAAGAGAGCGGCGTGAAATCGTGCTTTAAAATGGGGATTGAGTTGAAAACGATCTTGCATGAGCCGTTGGCGTTCAAGGATACTTGTGCTTCGATGTAAGGGGAGGGCACTTTGGGGGTCTGTAAATTCAAAGGCATTGGGGACATAAACCCACTGTTTTTGACGACAAAGCGCGACCCAAATCGGCGCAAATAGATTGGGGCGTCCCGCACGAATCGGGGGATGCACGACATAGAGCGTGCCTTGAATATTTTGTAAGTCGGGAACGGCGTCAAGGGCTTGCCGAAAAGCGGTTTGAATCAAGAAAAAAGCCCCATAACGTTGATAAAACTTCACGCCATACCAAATACGGTGGACTCTTCTGTTCCAAGTAAAGACTTCCCAGACGGGGAAGGCTTGATGAAGTCGTGTCGTACATTTAGGGTCAAAGCGCATAGCCTGCTGGCAGTTTTCACATAAGGCATTGACAGGTTGTGTCACTTGACAACGCGGGCAATGCTCTACGCCGAGGAGGCTTTGTAGTTCGTGAAATAAGTGAAGTAGAATCATGACAATCCTGTGACAATTTGACGAATATAAGTAACTATTTAGTAGATACTAGAACAAGGGTAACATCATTACAGTCTTAAGGGGAGCAAAGGGCTTTAAAAACCTTGTTTATTTTTACATGATTTATACTTAATTATACAGTCAACATATTCACTCGTCTTTTTTAGAAAGCTTAGAATCAACCTCCCCTTTTTGAACCAAGCCTTCCACGCGTTGCATAAAATATTCAATAAGATCGTCACTCGTTAAGGTGTTTTCGGACACCACTTCATAAGAATGCGTTCCGTTGCACGACGCATTCTTATGATGGACGGGTTTTTTAATGATTTAACTTTTAACGCTCTTAACAAAGAGAGAAAAACTTTCCTAAAAAACTTTTTTCTACTATAATTGGGCTAAGTTCTTTTGTTTCGGCAAAGACTCAAGAAAAAAGGACCTTCGCATGAATGCTAATGCTTCCGTGCTAGATGAACTCTTTCCTAATTGTGCTCAAGGGGCAATGCCTTTTGAAGCAAAACAATCTTATGTCTCTAGCATAGATGCCACCGCGTCTATGGATGTTTTGCTTGAAAATATTCGAAAAAAAACGAATCCCTTTGACAAATTGAAAGAAGCCGTTCAGCAGTTACCCCTTGAAATCGAAGCATTAGAAGAGGCTCAAGCCTTCTTAGATGCTTCAGACTATTTGGGCCACATTCCTGAAGCGGAGCAAAATATTTTACGTCGTTCTTTGCTTGAAAGCTTCAAGCATGAAAGGGCCGCCTTGTCTGAAGAGGCGCTCAAAGATTTGGATTTTGAGTTACCGCCACCCCCTGATACGGATGATTACCTCGTTAAAACCACGACGCTAATTGCTCGCAAAGTGGCGGCCATTTTAAATCGAGATCGTTTCGTGCACGATGTGTTTCAAACGGGAGACTTACAAATGCAGAAGCATATCTTGGTGAAGCATTTACTGAATCTTTTAAATGAAAATCAAGCGCTTAAAAAGGACCTACAGGCTTCTCAAAATGAATTGGCCCGATATTACCCTTCGGGATTGGGTTTGTTTAAACGAAAAAAAGCGCCCCCTTCTACCAGTCTATAGTCGTTTGAATCTTCGACGAAATAAAATTATTACAATCGTAGTTAAATGCTTGCTTTTTCAAGCCATGTATCGTAGTATTTAGAGTGTACAGTCTTCGCTTAGTGTTTGCTCCCGTGTTTGGTTTTGAAATGGTTTCAGGACAAAGTCGTTTAGGATACTACGTATGATGATGGGTTCTTCCCCACTGACTTCAGGTCGAAAGTTTAACATGCCTTCGCCTTATGATGCGCCCTTACAAGGGGGGCTCGATCGAACGCAGGCCAAACGTATGGCCTTGGAACCTCACTTACAGCATCAGCATGAAATTTCTTCTCCCCCTCCGCCTCAACCTCGATTAGGCTCCACGCAGGCGATTATTCAGCAGCGTAAGCAGTTGGATCAAGATGTGTTTGAAAAGCAAAACGTTCAGCAAAGCAATATGCGACGATCTGCTTTAGAAGTCCCTCAAAAAGCCCCTTCCGTTTTGGGGCAATTGCAACAATTGGCCAATTCTACCCGTCAGTTTTTAAATCAGCTCGATCGTCTTAATCAATCTGACTTGAGTCAGCGTCAAGCCCAAGGCATACAGCTTCAGTCGCATGAAGGGCGTCATCAAGAACATCATCAAAATGCCACCTTGTACATGCGCTTAAAGGAACCTTCCGTGGTGACGAAATCTCGGCGTGAAGAAGATATAACGCGTCGCAAGGCGAAACAGGCGCGTTTGGGAATTAAAGGGAAAGACGCGCGCTCGACGACGCATCGAAACTTGGCGGCAGATCAAGAAGAAGAGTGGGTAGAGCCTCTACTCTAAGCCCTAACACGTGTTTTTTTGCTCGTAACGCTTTGTCGTCCTGAAATCCAAAAATTTTACTTACATGCGTCGGCTAGGCTTTTTTTATTTTTTTCAGGTTAAAGATTGTCACCTTTATTCGCTTAGACACTTTTCCCTGTCCCGCCCCGAAATACGTTTTCAAGAACCAACGACCCGCCGTTTGTATTTTGGGTATAATTCCCTTCTCGGAATGCCTAACGGTCCTGTTTTGATACCTACTCCACCTACGGAGCTTTTTTTCCTTGAGTGCTTCTGCCACTTGCTGCGCGGTCTTTTCGGCGTCCGTCTCAAGATTCTTTACATCCAAGGGAAAAACCCCTGTGTAAATCGCTCGCATCACATAAGCAAATAGATGATAAGCCATATCTAAGGGTGGACTGCCCGTGAGAGGAGGGGGCGTAAGGTTCATAACTCCCTGGTGCGTCGCGAGTTCCGTTTTTTTAGCAGCTAATTTTCCCTGTTCATACACGTCTGTAGCGGTCTTTTTTAAATCCTCAGCGCCCTCTTCTATATTTTTTTTTGTCTTGTCAATAATGTCTACTACTCTTGTACTTATTTTATCGATGCCGCCTCCTACTTGTTCAGACCAGCCTTTTTCGCGGACTTCTACCACGCGTTCCCTCGGGGGGGGAGCTTCTAAACTCGGGTGCAATGGTTTTTCTAAAGGGGTCGTTTTCCCCAATAACGCCGTGCTGATTTTATTCCAAAATAAGGCGTAGAATCCCACCCCTGCCAGGAGCATCCCCCCCGCCCCTAAAATAGCCTTACTAGGTCTGAGTTGTCCTGCTTTAACAGGCGCTTTCGGCGTCGATGTTTCTTCAGCCCGTGCCAAGGAAGACGCTTCCCACTGCTGGCGCACCGCCTCATAAAAAGAGGGGTCAGGCCTCTTTCGGGCATAAATTTCGGCGTAAAGAGAAGGAAAAGCAGGGGGTCTCATAGACAAATACCTTAATAGCCATCTTAATACCAGCACTAAAACCAAAACACTCGTTTTTTGGAACACCTAAAAACACATTCATGTTATGCTAACAAAAACAATACGCTTATTCAAAAAAACGTTCAAAATAGATTCAAACCATAGGTTTTTTGCTTCATGCTACAGTCGCATTTTCCCTTGTATCGTAAATATCGCCCGCAAACGCTGGCTCAACTGGTCGGACAAGCCTCCGTAGCGCAGGCCTTAAGTCATGCCATTGAAATGAAGCGCATTGCGCATGCCTACTTATTTACGGGCCCTCGAGGCACAGGGAAGACCTCATCCGCTCGTATTTTGGCCAAATCATTAAATTGTCAGCAAGGCCCGACGGCAACGCCTTGTCAAAGCTGTGATTCTTGTATCAATATTACAGACGGTCATGATTTAGACGTCATTGAATTTGATGCTGCATCGAACGGTGGGGTGGAAGACGCGCGGGACTTGATTGAATCTTGCCAATTTGCCCCCATGGGTTCTGGCTATAAGATTTATATTATTGATGAAATTCATATGTTGTCTACCCAAGCCTTTAACGCCTTACTCAAAACCTTGGAAGAACCGCCGAATCGAGTGGTGTTTATTTTTGCGACCACTGAAGCCCATAAGGTTTTACCCACGATTGTGTCGCGATGCCAGCAGTTTCATTTTAACCGTATTTCAACCCCCGCCATTCACCAACACTTAATTGAAGTGTGTCAGATGGAGTCTTTAAACATTGAAGCGGATGCCCTGCTTCATTTGGCGAGACAAGCCCGTGGGGGACTGCGTGACGCCCTTTCCACTTTGGATCAAACCGCGGTTTTGGCTCGCTCTCAAAGCGACCCATTTACGCTTGCGGCCTTAATTGAATTTTTAGGTGAAGTGCCTGAAGAGCAAATGATTGCCCTTTTAAAAGCCGTGCTTGAAGAAGATTGCCTCCACGTTTTAAGCTATTTAGACGGCTTTAATCGTGGGGGAATAGAAGCGCGACAAGTACTACAGCCTTTAATGTTGAGTCTGCGTCATGTGTTGGTGGCGGCTTCTGTGGGAATCGAGCTGTTGAGCCCCGAAGATTTAGATACCTCTGAAGCGGTGCTAGAAGCCGTCAAGACCTTGGCCCCTCGCGTAACGCCTGCCCAAATAACAGGCATGATGAATGCCTTACATCGTTTAGAGCAAGAACTTCGCAGTGCGCAAGACCCCGCCTTGACTTTAGAAGTGGGTTTATTGGCCATGACCTTAAAAACCTTTGACACGGATTTAAGTCCGTTGATTCAGCGTATTGACGCCTTAGAAGCGCAAGTCAAGGCCTTGTCTTTAAAATCGCCTTCCGCTTATGGTACAGCATTACCCACACCGTCCATGCCGACGGCGTTGCCTCCTACTGGCCCACCCGCTTATCACCCCCCCTTGGCGCCTGCTCCACTCGTCTCGCCTGCAGTGCAAACGGGAACTCCCTTGCCTCATCCCTCGTCTCCATCGCAACCCACCGCCTCTCCACGAGTCACCCTTGCCGCTCCTACCCCAAGTCCGACAGGGAACCTACAGGATTTGCATCAGCGTATTTGCCACGCCATTCGTTCAGGGGCCGCACGTCCTTTATTTTTACAACATGTGCATATTTTGTCTCAAGACGCCTCAAAAATCGTTTTGTCTTGTAAAAGTCCCGCCTTACTTAAAATGATGCAAACGCCTGATAAATTGGGTCAATACAAAGAAGCGGCCGCCCATGTTTTGGGTCAGGATATTCATATTGCGTTTAATACTAGCAGCTCCGCGCCTTTACCTACCTCTCAAACGCGTTTAGACGCCCCATCGTTGCCGTCACCTACACCCATGCCCAGCATGACTTTAGCCAGCCCGCTCGTCACGTCTCGAGAGGCTTCTCCTTCGGTTACTATGCCTCCTACCGTGGTGCAGAGTAATAGTTCTCCCTTAGCTTCTATGCCGTCTTTACTGTTTGAAGAAATTCTGCCCGCCCCTTCAGAAGAAGCCCCTCCTTTATGGGAAGACGAACGGAGCACGCCTCCCTTGTCTCCTCCTCCACTCCCGAGTGTTCCAACGGAAAGTGGACCGCTGATTTTGCAAGGATCAGGAGAAAACTGGGAAGAATCCAGAGGCTTTGTCACACAACTTCTACAAGCGACGGATCTTGAAGCCACCAGTTTGGGTGAAGAGTTGATCGAAACCATTGAAGAAGAGCCTACTTCAAACGAGGATCTTTAAACACCCGCTTCTTTTTCAAAGAGTTTAAAAATACCCCCACGCCATGAAAGAGTAGGGGTATAGATTTTTAAATAATGGGAAGGCTTACACCAGCTTGCTTAAATCCAAACCTGGAGGGATTAAAACTTCGTTAATCGCCACAATAATAGATTTATTTTCTGTGGTGAGTACTTTTTCACCTTCAACAATTTGCTGACCATTAATCACCCGAGGCGCTGTTTCGCTTCCTGTTAAGACATTATTATCTAAGTTATTCGCCAATAAAGAATCGAATCCTTTGGTTTGGCCATTAAAACTAACGGCTTCCCCACTGACGTGGTATTGTAAAATTTGCTTTAAAATTTCACTATTTTCAGGCTTTAATAAAGCTGTTTTGATTTTAGGGTCTAATTTATTAAAGGCTTCTTCTGTCGGTGCCAGAATGGTCACGGGTTTGCTCTTTTCTAAATCAGATAAGGCGGTGGTCAATTGGCTCGCGTCTAACAACGCATTCAGTGTGGCAAGCTGAGTATTGTTTTTTAAGGCAGCCCCTGCTGTCGTATTATTACCATGGGGAACGGGATCCACCACAGGGATCCCTACGAGCTTGCTTAAATCCACATCAGGTGGGATTAAGATGTCGTCAATAGGAATCAATACAGAGCCGTTGGGCAATGTCTTGGCCGCTTGTCCTGTAATGATTTGCTTCCCGTTAATAATGCTTGGTTTTTCGGCCGTACCAGTCAAAACACTTTGATCCACCGTGTTTTCTCTTAAGCTGTCTATATTTTGCGGTTCTGCGGTGAATGTCACCGGTTTTTCCGCCACATGGTACTGTAAAATTTTATCTAAAGTCGCTTTATTTTCAGGGAGTAGTAAAGCCGTCTTGACTTTAGGATCCAGTTTATTAAAGGCGGCTTCCGTCGGTGCAAAAATAGTGACAGGGCCTTTCGATTCTTGCTGGGCGATGGTGTTATCGAAATTCGAGCTTTTTAAAACAGATTTAAAGGTTCCAAGACTGGCATTTTCACTAATACCCGCCAACGAAGGAGCAATGGGGAGTTGACGACTAGAAATTAGATCAAATAATTGGGTAAAGAGTTGTCCGATTTGAGGATTTAAACGACTCAATACGGACAGGAGTACTGAAATGAAAAGTCCATTGGGTTGTTCGCTATAACGAGGGATACAGGGTTCCGCCCCCGTGGTATTTTGTTTACTGAAAACATCCCCACTGGCAGAAATTAAATCTAAAAATTCAGAAGATTGCAAGTCTGAATTGGGATTGGTGACTTTATTAGCCGTATTGTAATTAGAAAAAGAAGAACTACTTGAATTGATATTGAAGTTCATGGCAAAATACGTTCCTATACTTAGAGTTATACAGAGATAGCTCACTGAAGTAGTAAGCGGATCTTGAGGGGTATCGAAGTATAGAGATTGAAAGTACGGCTTTTGTAATAATTTGTTACATAAGCCCTACGCTTTAGGAGAGAAGCAGAAGCAAGTAGGCTTTTTAAATCTAGGGGTGGCATTCGTTAGGAAAAATGGAAGGGCAATTAAAAAGGCACCGTAGAAGAATCCACGGTGCCTTTAGAGCAAAATAACCGAAGAAGCGATTACTTCTTGCTGACCAATACTTTTTTGTTGCTGGCATTACCTGCGACCAAGTCTTTAAACTTTTTACCTGCAGTAAAGGCAGGCACTTTTTTGGCCGCAATTTTAATTTCGGCACCTGTTTGAGGGTTGCGACCCGTGCGTTCTGCACGTTCACGAGGTTCAAAGGTTCCAAAACCAACCAAGGTTACTTTTTCACCTTGAGCCACAGCGCCTTCAATCTGTTCCAACAAAGCAGCCAAGGTGGCCGCAACATCTTTTTGAGAACTTTGCGTTTGTTTGGCAACGGCTTGTACGAGTTCTTCTTTGTTTACCATGAAAAAATCTCCTAAAATAACAATAAGGGTTCTAACTTCATTTGTATTTACTATAAATGAAAAACCCCTTTATACGTATCTATTTAGGGGTTATACACCGATTATACACATATTTTATGTTTTGTGTCACTTTTTTTCTGAAAATTCTTTTATTTGGTCTTGTTTACTGACCCAATTGAGTATATTTCGTTGTTTTTCTCGTGCAATGGCGAGACTGCCTGTGGGGACTGTCTTGGTAATCGTTGTACTTGCGGCTACAGAAGCGCCTGCTTCCACCGTCACGGGGGCAATCAGTACGCTATTAGCGCCCACTTTGGCACCTTCTCCAATCACGGTACGTGCCTTCACCCCTGTATAGGGATTAAAATTGGCGGTAATCGTTCCTGCCCCGATGTTGACATGCGAGCCTACGCTGGCATCCCCAATATAAGAAAGGTGTGAAACGTAGGAATCCGAGCCAATCGTGCTATTTTTGGTTTCCACAAAGTTGCCAATTTTAACGCCATCTCCCAGTACTGTACCAGGGCGTAAGTGAGCAAAGGGGCCAATTTTGGCATCGGCACCAATCAAGGCACCGTCTAAATAACTATGACGCACTTCGGTGTTTTCTCCCACCACGGTAGCTCCCATCAGCGTGCTAAAGGGATGAATTTTACAATCTTTTTTTAAGACACAGCCTTCACCAATGTACACATAAGGGAAGATTTCGACGCCTTCGGCAATCTCTACCCCTTCAGCGATGACGGCTCCTTTATGAATGGTGGCGTGAGGATATAAAGCGGTTAATACATCGCATAAAGTCATCATATCCGTTAAGCTCCTTCTTCGTGTTCTAAGGATATTGAAGCACTTTGGGCCCGCCGTGTTACACCACAGAGGCCTCTGGAGCCTCCCCCTCCTTCAACAAAATCAATAAGTCGCTTTAAGGCGAGATTATCTGCTTCACAATGGGCTTTGGCGGTGTTTAAACGATCACTAAATAAATCCGTGCTATAAAACAATTGCCGATAGGCCTGTTTAATTTGTATCCGTGTCTGCGCATTAAATCCATTACGACGCAGGCCTACGGTATTGAGTCCTGCAATCTTGGCTTCATCCGCCCCCACAATCAACGCATAAGGGGGCACATTGCGTCGCACGCCAGAACAACCGCCAATCATGCTATAACTTCCAATATGGATCCCTTGGTGGCACGCCACTAAACCACCCATGACAATATAATCTTCTACAATAACATGCCCCGCGATTTGTGTTCCATTGGCAATGGTGTTATGGTCGCCCATTCTGCTATTATGCCCGATATGCGCATAGGCCATCATATAATTATGATTCCCCACCATGGTCGATTGCGCTTCGCCTGTGGCACGATGCACGGTTGAAAACTCACGAAACACGTTGTGATTCCCCACCTTGAGCCAAGAGGTTTCGCCTTTGTATTTAAAATCTTGCGGATCTCCCCCTAAAACGACTTGACTATGCAAGGTATTGAATTCACCTAAAATGGTGTGCGTCACCAAACTGACGTGATGATGCAATACGCAGCCTTCCCCAACTTCACAAAAAGGCCCCACGAAACAATAGGCCCCAATTTGCGCCGTGGGATGAATACGGGCGGTGTCATGTACCACCGCTGTAGGGTGAATTAAAAGGGTTTGGGTGGCTAACATAAAATAATATCCTCTATCATCAAGCAACAACAACAGATTCAGTATACTTTAAATGAAGTGTCAAAGATAGAGGATACCTAAAGCGCTCTTAGCGAAACGGTGGCTATTTTACCTTATATCGCGGCATTTGAAGGGGAAAAAGGCAGACTTGTTTCGTCTTGTGCTTCTTTTAAATCTTGCAAGACTTTCCCTAAAACACCATTGATGAATTTATAGCTTTCGGGTAAAGAATACACCTTAGCAAGCTCCACCGCTTCGTTGACGGAAACATTATAATCAATGTCTGTTTCATAGAGAATTTCAGCCAAGGCCAGCTTAAGAATCAAACGATCCATTTTAATCAAGCGATCCGTCTTCCAGTCTTCTGTATAAGCGTCTAGCTTTTCGGTGAGCGCCTCATTCTTTTCACAGACACGGCGTACCAAGTGAGACGCATACGCGTTGACTTTTTCATCTTCCAAGTGAATCAGCATTTGGGGAATCATCATCACGTCCCAAATCCATTCACAGGCGGACAAGCAATCATGCAAGGTGGCGAGCGTCTCCTGAGTCGAAGGTAAAGCCACGGCCTCTTGTGGGGCATTCATGGGCTTATTTAAGTTGCTGGGGTGCTCAAACTCCACGGTCATAATCCGTTCACTCACCTCTTTAAAGGTTTCCGCCGCACGTTCAATGTGACTTTGAGCTTCTAGCGTTAAAGTTTGTGCAGAGGAAAGGATTAAAGTTTCGATGTCTTTTTCTTCAGGAAAAGGGTTGGGTAAAGTGCCTCGAATGGCTTCCAACTGATACAGTGCAAGTAAGGCAAACTTTCGTGCGACGCGTCGGCCTTGTAATTTGTAGGGGGAAGCATTCATTCTAAGGACTCCAATTTAAAAAAGTGATAAAGAACCAAAGTGATTGTATATTGATATCCTACGTAAACAGGGATCAAAATCAAAGACAGGGCTAGCATAACAAGAATGTGCGTCCACCACAAGCAGGCACACTATTTGTTTTACTCTATTTGCTTTACACTAATGAGGTAATGATGAAGATTGAGTTTTTAAGGGGAATGTGGATGTCCATGACGGTTGATGAAAATACGACGCTTACGGCCTTACCAGTTTTGGCAGAATCTCAGGTGAATTCGGCTTTTTCCTTTACGCTACATGCCACGCAAGGACAAGCACGTGCAGGCTCTTTTCAAACGCCCCATGGATTGATTCAAACACCCGTGTTTATGCCTGTAGGCACGAATTCTACCGTTAAATCGGTGACATGGCAGCATATTCATGACATGGATGCCGAAATTGTTTTGGCGAATGCTTACCATATGTATTTAAGGCCAGGGCATGCCTTGGTTGAAAAAGCAGGCGGCTTGCATGGATGGAGTAATTGGAAGAAGCCTATTCTCACTGATTCAGGAGGCTTTCAGGTTTTTTCATTGGCGAAATTTCGTAAAATTACGGAAGCGGGTGTCCATTTTAGAGACCCCTTGACAGGAAACAAGCATTTTATTGGACCTGAAGAAAGTATGGCCATTCAAAATGCCTTGGGGGCAGATGTGATTATGGCCTACGATGAATGCCCGCCTTACCCCATTGAACATGAAACGGCCTTAGCGTCTTTAGAACGTACCCAACGCTGGCTGGAGCGCTGTTGGACTTCTCATGCACGGCATCATGAGCAAGCCTTGTTCCCGATTGTGCAAGGGGGAACCTTTGAAGATTTACGTGTTCGTCATGCACAGATGGTGCAAGATTTTGATGCCGTCGGCTACGCCATTGGGGGGGTGAGTGTGGGGGAACCGCGACCTCTTATTGAAGCCATTAGCGCTTATACCGCTCCTTTGCTGCCTTACAACAAGCCTCGTTACTTAATGGGGGTCGGGACTATTAGAGACCTCCTCAAAGGAATTCAAAGTGGGGTGGATATGTTTGATTGTGTTTTACCCACGCGTAATGCACGACATGGTACCTTTTTTACGCCGACGGGGAATAAGCATATTAAAAATGCGGAGTTTGCCGAAGATTTTGGGCCTTTAGTGGAAGACTGCACGTGTTATACGTGTAAAAATCATAGTCGTGCGTATGTGAAGCATTTAATGCGCCAGTGGGAAGACACAGGAAAAACGCTCTTAAGTATTCATAATTTACATACCTTGGTGACCTTGGCCAAAACGGCACGACGCCATATTTTGGCGGGAAGCTTTGATGACTTTTTTGCTTCATCCATGGAGACCTTGGGGCTTAAAGAGGTTTAAGAAGACGTTTCATCGTTTTTTTTAGCTATAAAGTGTTATTTGAAAGGCTTTTTTGGGATTCCTCGCTTCGTTTTGAGCTTGTGACGTCAGAGACCTTTGCGCCGCCAAAGGTCTCCAACACCTCTAAAGCGGTTCAAGGAGGGGGAAGGGAGGACGTATGGCGTTTCTCCTCCCTTATTCCCCCTCCTTGAAAATCCTCCCCCTTTGACCCACCTCGTCGCTTCATGCACAGGCACGACGTCCGCAAAATCGCTCGGGGATTCGCCATTCGCTCACCCGCTCGGATTTAGTGCGTGAACGTCTATTACTGCAACGAGTTAAACCCCTCACTTTTTAGCTGAAAAATGCTTAGAAAAAATAAAGCTCTTTTAAAAGAAGGGAAGCTTGTTGTAAAAATGAAACGTTGAATTAAGACGTCAGGGGACTTAAATACGAGTTTCTTGCTCGGCTAATTTTTCCATTTTAACCTTTTGATCCGCAATCATTAAGGACGCGATGAGATCTTCTATCTCGCCTTCACTGATGATAGGGGTTAGAGCAAAGTTCTGACCAATACGATGATCCGTCAAACGATCTTGAGGGTAGTTATACGTACGAATACGTTCAGAACGATCCCCTGAACCCACTTGGGAACGACGTAGATCGCTCATTTCTTTATTCTGTTTTTGAAGTTCCAGATCATAAAGCTTTGATTTTAAAAGCTGTAAGGCCACCGCACGGTTTTGATGCTGACTGCGTTCCGCCGTACAATGAATTTGAATGCCTGAAGGCTTGTGAAATAGACGTACCGCCGTTTCAACTTTGTTGACATTTTGTCCCCCTGCCCCACCTGAGCGAATGGTTTGAATTTCAATATCAGCCGCATTGACTTCAATTTCAACGTCGTCCACTTCAGGCATAACCGCAACCGTTGCGGTAGACGTATGGACGCGTCCTTGGGATTCTGTGGCAGGCACTCGCTGGACTCGATGCACCCCAGATTCATACTTGAGTTGACCATAGACGTTATCTCCCGACATCTTCATAATGACTTCGGACACTCCACCGTGATCCGATTCATTAATGGTCATGATTTCTGTTTTCCAGCCTTTGTTTGCGGCAAAGCGAAGATACATTCGCATTAAGTCCCCTGCAAAAATGTTGGCCTCATCCCCCCCCGCACTACCACGAAGTTCCAAAACAATATCCTTGGTGTCATTCGGGTCTTTCGGGAGAAGCAGTACTTCGATTTGGGATTCTAGGGTGTCTAAATTTGCTTTGTTTTGAGTGAGCTCTTCGGTCAAAAAGTCCTTCATCTCTTGATCTTTTTCTTCTTTCAAACACTGCTGGCAGTCACTAACCGCTTGCGTTAACAGCTTCCATGCTTCAAAAGAATCGATCGTTTCTTGCAGACTGGCTCTTTTTTTACCCAGTTCTTTCATTCGAGAAGGGGACGTCAAGACATCAGGATGCATCAAATCATTCCCTAATTGTTCATAGGTCGATGCAATGGTTTCTAATTGACGAATAAACTTAATATCCATAATGGAATGGGCCCCTCTGAATGGGTCGTTTTAAACAAAACAGGGGGAAGGCTTTTCAGCGCATTCCCCTTGTGTATTTTTTAGCCGTTGGCTTTGGTATAACGACGTTTGAATCGTTCTACGCGACCTTCTGTATCCACAATGCGTGAACCATCTCCGCTGTAAACAGGGTGACAGGCGGAACAAATTTCAACACGAATGACTTTTTGCGTGGAACCCACGTAAAAGCTATTGCCACAGACACAGACCACTTCTACTTGTTGATAATCAGGATGAATACCAGCTTTCATAATCGAAAATCCTTTTTGATCGATAACGCCTACACGAGTTTATCCGTGGGCTTAAGTCAGTGTAAATAAAACACAGGGAAAGGACAAGCTTATTTTATAGAGGACGGGGGAAGCAGGCCCTTTTTCATAACGTCTTGTAACAAAAAAAGGCCTGCATTGAAGTTTAGTGCACTTTGACACGATACCTTGATTCAATATGCCCTTAAAAATGATTATTTAAAGGAGTGACTTCTTTTGTCTCATCTTGATCACGCTTCTAAATCCTTATACGCGTTTACATTGTCCGAAATAATTGTCGCCCTTGGTATTGTAGGATTAATTTCAGCGTTAAGTATCCCCACCATCATTACTGATTCACGCGAGCGTCAACACAGGACACTCTATAAAGAAAATATATCATTACTTGAAAATAGCCTAAAACAATACGGTGCCAGTGCTAATTATGGCAGCTTAACCTTTTCACAATTTATGATAGACAACCTGAAGCATGTAAAGTCTGGTTGTATTGAAGGGACGGCGTATGGGACGGCGCCTGCTTGTGGAGTAGGGCAAAAAACTCAAATTGTTTTTGAAAATGGCAGTGAAATTCAATTCGATTCGCAGCATTTTTATATTTATCCGCAAGCGGACAATAGCAGCGAATCGATTACTTTAATTTATAATGCCAATCAAAATAATGATGTGGTCATTTCTAGTCAACGTCTTCATCCCCTTGAAGTAACGTATAACCCCACCACAACGGATCGTGAAGCTTACATTAAAGCCATTGGCTTAAAGGTGGGAAATTCTAACGCCCAAGACTACCAAGGGGAAGCCACCACTACCACTTTAGAAAGTGGTAGTGCGCCCGTCAATACGCGTGTAGTCGGTGGTTCTTCCGCCGTTGATACCGCCCATAATTTTGGCGTGAGAGATGACGGAGATTTCAGCTAGGAGAATCTTTAGCTTTTTTAAGCATTTGAAACGCGTCCAAGGCTTTTTGTCGAGCAGTGGCGTGATCCACAATAGGAAAGGGATAGGTCTGGCCTAAGTGAACGCCATAGCGATTTAAGATCTTAGGCTCCACAGTCCATGGGGCATGAATCAAGGCAGACGGAAGCTTGGACAATTCAGGAACCCAACGACGAATGTAATCGCCTTGGGGATCAAATTTTTGAGATTGAAGCAGGGGATTAAAGACTCTGAAATACGGCGCTGCATCTGCGCCACAACCACTAATCCACTGCCAGCCCATGGCATTACTGGCTAAATCCGCATCAATCAAGGTGTCCCAAAACCAAGTTTCTCCCGCTTGCCAAGGCTGTAATAAATGTTTCACCAAAAAACTACCGCTCACCATACGCATACGGTTGTGCATCCACCCTGTTGCCCATAATTCCCGCATGCCTGCATCCACTAAAGGGTAGCCTGTTTGCCCCGTCTGCCAAGCCTGTAAATAAAGGTCATTATCATGCCATGGGAACTGCCGAAACGCCTCTTTAATGGGTTCCTGAGGGAGCTTTGGATAATGCCATAATAGGTGATGCGCAAATTCTCGCCAGCCCAATTCAGATAAAAAACAGTCCATCGATTCATGAGTCACTAGGTTTGACTTTTCTTTCTTGAGCGTTAAGACCTTTTGAAATACCTCTTTCACGCTCATAATACCCAAATGAAAATAGGGAGACAGCCGAGATGTCCCTTCTCTAGCGGGGACATTACGATGGTCTTGATACCTCATCAGGGCGTTCTGGAAAAAGGCTTCTAACACCGATTCTCCCCCTGCTTCACTCAAATCCCATGCGTCTTGCATAGGTTCGTACCAAGGGATAGTGGGGAGGAGATGAAGCGAGTCAATAGAAGTTTTGGGATGCTTGAAATCGCCTGTGGGTAAACCATCAGGGGCAGGCAAAATAGGGTCAAAGTCGGTGCTCAAGTGCTTGAGTTGTGCTTTCCAATAGGGAGTAAAGACTAAATAGGGCGTTCCATCCGCTTTGACGCTCGTTTGGGGCTCTCTTAAAAGACTCGCATTATAGCACGTGAAGGTTACCCCTTCCTGAGCCAACGCCTGTTCAATATGTGCTTCTAATGCTCGTTCCCCTTCTTCCCAACGTTTTTCCGTATAAACATGGGTTGCCCCTGTTTTTTTGACCCAATTCAAAAGACCTGCGACGACGTCCTCTACAGCATCTACATATAAGGTTTGTTCTGTATACTGAGATTCCAAACGGACCTGAAGTGCTTGTAAGGCTTGATGTAAGGCCCATTGACTGGCTTTTCCTCTTGCTCGAAGAAGGGGAGTCTTTATCGTTGAATTAAAACGAGGATAAAGGAAAAGGGGTACAATGGCTTCACCTGTTTGAGCCGCCTGATAAACAGGAGGATTGTCTTGTAACCTTAAATTTTGACGAAACCATAATAAGACGGTCATTTCGTAAATTCCATTTCTTATTTATAAAACGTCTGCCTAAAATGTATACTTTATGTTAAGATTGTAAAGATTAAAAATCAACTATCGTGTAGACCTTGTCTTTGGTCGATTTTCAATATATCAGTAAAAGATTGATTTACACTTGCTTAACATTGGGACTGAATGTATATGACTTCCGATATTTCGCCTTTAACCATTGTGATTTCAACAGTAGGTAAAGATCGCCCTGGGTTGGTGGCTCGTATGTGCCAAGCCATTTCAGAAACGCAAGGCAACATTGTGGATTCCACCATGACGCGCTTGGGGGGGCAGTTTTCAATGATTTACATTGTGCATTTCCCCAATGAAAATCAGTATCACACCTTCAAAGAGCACTGTCAACACATTGAAAAAGAAGGACTCTTCCACGTGGATATTTGTCCCCTTTCAGCGGAAGATACACCTGTCTTGCCTGAAGGAGAAATGATTCCAAAATCTCGGAAATACTTGCTTTCCGTAGGGGGCTATGACCGAACGGGGATTACTTTTTCCTTCTCCAAAGCCTTGGCCGCCTTCAATATCAACATTACGGATGTCAATGCGCATCGGATTAATGGGGAAGAAGGCATTGTTTACATGCTTGCCATTGAAATGGATGTTCCCTTTTCAGTGAATGAAGCCGATATGAAAGTTCACTTAGAAGCCTTGGGTAAAGACTTAAATTTAGATGTTAGACTTCGTTCTATGGATGCCATTATTCTCTAATGACTGTATTGAAAATTTTAAAATATCCTCATCCGATTTTGCGTGTCCCGTGTCCAGAGCTGTTCGTCTTTGACGATGCTTTAGAGGCCTTGGTCGGGGACATGATTGAAACCATGTACCATGGCGTTGGTGCTGTGGGTTTAGCGGCTCCTCAAGTGGGGCATAGTATTCGGCTTTTTGTCATGGATACCAACGCCTTTACCACAAGAGACCAACTAAAAGTGATGATTAACCCTCGTATTATCACAGCAAGTCGTCAAAAAACGATGCGAGAAGGCTGCCTAAGCTTTCCTGATTACTTGGCCAATGTCAAGCGGTCGCAACGCATTACGGTAGAAGCGCAGGACGTGAAGGGGAAGCTTCACGTCTTTGAACTCAAGCATTTGGAAGCCGTCTGCGTTCAGCATGAAATTGATCACCTAGACGGTGTATTGATGATGGACCGCATTGAATCACTAAAAACAGACTGGCTACGTCGTCAGTCCCCTCGTGAACAGGAAGACACTTAAAGAAAGCACCTTCCCCTTGAGGCCTACTCGTCTAAATAGATCCTACAAAGGACTAAGTGGCTAATTTACGAGACAGGTCATCCAACATCGTAAGGTTTTGTTCTTCAAAATAAAAGAGGGACACCGCAGGGGGTTCTCCACAAAGGCTATTGGGAATATAAGTACTGGGGTAGGCCACCATGTCCGCATTCTTCCAGTACACTTCCACCACGGCGGGACTTTCTGAATCTTTCGCCAAGGAACGATCTAAATAAAGGCGAAGTCCCATTTCACTAATTTCATGCGCCATGCCTGTATAAATGCCCCCTTTACGAAACCGCACAATACAGGGGACTCGCACAATGGTGGCAGGCGCAATACGAATAAGCCCTTCTCGGGGACCATAAATTTGCTCAATGACTTCAAGGCGTTCCTCTCGGTTCAAACGTAAAAAATTCACACCCACGAGCACTTGGCCCCTTTGAAAGGGAATGATCCGTTTAATACTCGTCTTTAAGGTACTTTGGTGACCATTTTCCCAACGAAGCGTGACCTGAAGGGGATCGTTCACTTGAAAAGCATGTTCATTAGGCATGACTAAAGACAAGCCTGTTTCACTCACTTCATTGGTAAAGGTATTGATGAGACTATGATAAGGACTTTCCACCACCGCAGGTAAATACGCTTGAAAACGAGGGGTTCTTCGTTTGTAAGACTGTTCGTCTACTCGGTTAAGGCGGAAAATACTGTTGAGCATACTGAGTAAGGACTGCCCCCAATTAGAATTCATGGAGTCTTGCTGATTCCACACCGTGGCGGAAGAAAACATGTGGCGGACCAAGGCTTGATGCTGGGCATCACTTCGGTTGACCACTCGTAAGCCAAGGGTATGTTCCTTTGTGTCGGGATTGACGTAGCTCCTAACCACTTGGACTTGGAACGCAGAAATTTCATCAATACTCCAATCCAAGACTTTTAAAGCCAAGGTGCCTGCCACGGGGATGGGTTCGGCAAAGCTTGCAGCCATACCACTTTCACTTAAGTTAATAAGGTGGCCTACGGCGATGGTGCCATCCAAGAGACGAAGTTCACAACGTATTTTCTTGTTGATGCGAGGCGCCAAACGGTACTGGGGGCGCTCCTGTGCCACGTAGACGGAACCTAATAATAAAGCTAAATTATAAACCCCCCAAAAAAAGTTGGTAAATAGTCCCCCTAAATAGGTCGGATTTTCAAAAGAACGATACGCTGCCACCACGAGACCTAAGGCAATACAAAGCGATAAAATCAGTTGTGGCCAAACCAGTCGCCAATTGAAAATAAGGCCCTCACTTAATTCGCCTTTGGGTGTGACGCTAAAGACACTTTTTAAGGGCGAAAACAAAGTACTATAGGCCGCGACGCTGTGGTATAAACTAATGCTCGTTTCATACACTTCCGACCAAAACAAGTGACGGGTGCCTTGTGTGAGTTTGGAATATCCCCAATACAAGGCGACAAACGACGGCACATAATAAATTAAAATTTCGCTTAAAGACGCTTCAATCGGGCGTAAGCCAAAGAGTAAATAAAGCAAAGAGGTAAGAATAAAAATAAATCGCATGGGAGCCGAAAAGAAATACCAGACCCCTGACGTATAACAAATACGCTGAGCCATACTTAAACCTTTGACGGTTAAGGGATTGTCATAAAATAAAATCTGCGCCATGCCTTTGGCCCAGCGAAGCCGTTGTTTGACAAAGTCTCTAAAACTGTCTTGAGCCATGCCTGCCGTTAAATTTTTATTGTACATAATGGACTTCCAGCCCTTGGCGTGGAGACGAATGCCTGTATGCGTGTCTTCTGTAATGGTTTGGGTGGCAAAGCCTCCAATACTTTCCAAGGCTTTTCGTCTAAAGACGGCACCTGTTCCCGCAAAGAAGGTGGCTCCCCAGTGGTCATTGCCGGGTTGAATCACGTGATAGAAAAAGTCTTGTTCGTTTGAAACGACGTGATCGGCCACTAAATTGCGTTGAAAAGGGTCTAAACTAAAGAAGTGTTGAGGAGTTTGCACGAAAGCGAGTTTGGGATCGTACTGAAAAAAACCAACCAGTTCATCGAGTAAATATCGGGTGGGGACATGGTCGGCATCTAAGACCAAGACCAATTCTCCTGAACTTTTTCCTAAGGCATGATTAAGATTTCCTGCTTTGGCGTCTTGATTGTCATGACGACGAATATATTCCACCCCTAAATGTTGCGCCAATTGACGCATTTCCAAACGATTTCCATCATCCAGTAAATACACGGTTTTACTAGGGTATTGCAAGGCCTGGCAACCAACCAAGGTTCGATATAAAACACTGAGCTGTTCATTATAGGTACAGACCATGACATCGACCGGAGGCAGTGGAACATCCGTCCGAACAGGGTGGGGTTGCTTAGAACGATTACTGGGCTTCCATAATTGAAAATAACCCAACAGTAAAGACAAATACGCCATGAGTTCGCCTGTGTATAAGAACCATGTGGCAATGACATTACCCATGGTATCAGGGAAAAGCGTGGCCGTCGCTCGCCAAAGCATGTGTCGGGTCATGCTTAAAACCGTCAGCAGAATCAAAACGGAGCGCCCTTTTTGTCCCTCCATCTTACCCGATACAAGCAGTCCCACAACCAACGCAATACTGAAGATGCCTTGTAGTAGAATGGGTAAGCCCAAAGACGTCGAAGGCGCCTTCCAGACTTCTGCAATAGCGTCCCCCCAAGCCTGCATAGGGAGCTTCGTCCCCATAGGAAGCCATGTTAAGGCATCCACCTGTTTGAAAACAACGAGTGTTTTAAGTAAGGATAAAATCACCAAAGTGCTGGTCAGCAAAATGGCGACCAGCACGGTGGATAAAATAAAGACCTGAATGAGCCGAGCAAGTTTCATCGTAAAAAAACACTTTGGGTTCTACGGGGATCCATAAATTAAAAGCTTAATCTTAGTTTAAAGTATTTTACGTTTTTTGGTTGAATTGATTCAGGCATTCCCATGCACAGGGGAGAAGCGCTTTAAAAAAGGGGTTCGTCTTTTTAAAGGAAGGCACTACGCCGAATGGATTATCTGGCCGATACCCTCTCATAAGTATTCGTGTGGACTAAACATGAAGGAGCGTTTAGCATGATGATGTCCGTGCCTCATAAAGCGGTGAATCCTTTTGAAGACTGGTTATTCGTCGATTATGCCACTTGGCAAAAAGAAGTGCAAAGCGAAGTATCGGCTCGAGAAATTACCTTATTAAATCGCTTGGAAGCGGTATTCCCGCATGGGATCCGTCAACAAGAACGTCAATGGTCGACGTGGCTGATTTACCAAAGCCTAGATGCACAAGATTACAGTGATATGAACTGGAATGGCGTGGGCACAGATGCCTTAGACGAAGAACAAATTGCGTCTGTTTTTACCGTTTTTGAAGCCTTGTATAAGTTATGCTTGCGGGATCGTGAACGTTTATTTGTCATGAGTATCGCGCTAGATGTTCTGATGAGTTTTGGGAATATTCCTAATTTAGAATCGTGGTGGGAAAAGCTTGACCCTTATACAGACAACATTGATGGCTTTATTCTCTCTGATATTACCTTTCATCAGTGTTTAGCGGAAACTTTAACGCTTTATGCGCAATATGCGTTAATTGATCAAAATTTAGATACGGCCCATCGTATGCATCGTCACTTGAAGAAGGCAGGCTATAGCTATAAGGGGAAGCACCGTATTCCTTATTTGGAACAATGGTCTCACGTGTCATTGATGTTGACGGAAGTCTACACCCATAAAAAAAATAGTCGTAATGCACGCTTATTGTATGAAGATATTGGCTTTGTGGATGAAGAACTGGCCAAGGGGAATCCACAGGTGTTAGAAGACCATGCCAAGGGCGCGGAATTACTGATTTGGTTGAGTCGTGAGCAGGTTTCCAAGCCAAAAACGCTACAATTACAACGAGACTTATACAGCTTGGTCGAACAAAACATCACGAGTTCGGCAATGCTTCGTCACTTTATTAACGGGGCGATTAGCATGGCGCAAAGCTATGGGAATGAAGGACAATTACAAGCAGCGCTTCGTTTGTGGGATTTGGCCTATCATTTTGTGACGAGAGGACAACATCAAGACCACCCTGAAGTGTTAATGCTACTAGGGAAGCTCGGCATGAACGTGATTTGGACGCACACCGGGAAAGAAGCGATTGAACCCGTACAAAGCATTTATGATCAACTTTGTGCGATGGCGGCTAATGCCAAAGGCCACCCGATTCAGTTTTTTGAACAATGTGCATGGGCAGGGGTTAATTTGGCGTGGGTGTATGCCCAACGCGGCCAACTGGAAGGACTCCCCCAGTTATTGAATGACATTCACACGTTTGAAGCCCATTACCCTGTGGTCTTTGGTTTTAAAGAAGCGGCGGCCGCGGCGTGTCGTAATGGATTATGGGGCATGCGTCAGACGAAGTTATTGCATCAGGATTTGGTCTTTCAATGTATTGAACATGAAGTACGCCGTTTGATTATGGATACTTTTAACCACCCCCAGACCCAAGTCACTTCCACTTATTTTTTACAACAGCTCAGTACGACGTTGTATCAATTGGGGCAATTAGACATTCGTTTGCATGACTATAATCGTTTTGCAGAACGTTTGCCATGGGCCGAAACACTCGCCTCTTTTAGTCAGAAAATGCAAGCGGAACAAGCCTTATTTTTATGTGAATATGCACTACTGGGAATTGAACATCGTCAAAAAACAGAACTGCTGGACCACATAGAAGCCTTTTGGAATATTCTCAACACGTTGGCGACTCAATTTGCAGCATGTGAAGACATTCAACGTTTATATGCCTTAGGCGTATGTCATTGGATGTCGCACCTCAAAAAAACAAAGTCAACCAAAGCCATTGAAGCGTTGTTGGTTCAAGTTAAAAGCACTCGTAAGCGTTTCCAAAATAATATGGAATTACTTCGCGCGGAAGCGGGCTTACATGCGACACTCAGCACGTCTTATGCAGAAGCGGATCAATGGTCACAGGCTCAAGCACAGATGCTTCCTTTCGAAAAATTATTAGAAGAAAGTGGTCAAGACACCAAAGTGTTGCAAATATGGGCGGATGTTTTAACCAAACTCGTGACTCAATGGCCACATCATCGTAATGTACAAGCCACACTACCGTATTTAGAAACCTTACTCGATTTGTCCAAAAAATTTCCCAAACAGCACCCCTGGCCGACGATGCTCGCCCAAGTGCGTGCGCATCACTGTCAAAGTTTTTTCATGATTAAGCAGGCGGATATGGGAGAAAAAGAACTTCAGGTCTTAGGCGATTTATGGAAGGCCTATAAACCTCACCATGTGATTGAAACCGCCTATATGAACGCTCAAGCCGCTAAAATTATGTGGAGCGCCAGTCAAGCAACGCTACAGCAAGCTCAGCAAGAATTATGGGACTTGTGGCAACATCATGATGAACAACAAAGAGAACGTCGCCCTTTGATTGCGTGGAAGGCGACCTTAACCAGTGCCTTGTCCGTTTTTCATCTCGCGCTTAAGCAGCAGCATCATGCCGTGGCAGACACCATTTTTAGACGTACCTTGAACTTGGTGAAATTGTTGCCAACACGGCAGTCTAGCGATTCTTGGCGGAGCTTAGGCTATATGGCGTTGGGTTGGATGAACCATACGGAAAAAGAAAACGATCCGCGTGTGTGGTTTAAAAAAGTCTTGCAACAATCTCTTCATGAAGTCGTGGAAACCTTACTTGAAGCCCCTCAAACTCAAGGAATTGCAGTATGGGATGCCTTACGAAAACCAAAAACGCCTTATCTTGGTAAGAATGAATCCGCTCAGGACCCTTCTCATTTCATGGTAGGTTTTCTTCTTGAACACTCCTTAACAAAAGAAACCTTAAATGCTTTATACCAAGACCCTGATCCCTTATGGATTCAACAAAAATGCTTTGAAGTCTGCGTACTGGAAGGCAGTCAACAGGCCGAAGATTTTTATCAGCAGGTGAAGGGACTTCGTAAGTAAAACGAGTGAGTACTCTCGTTTTAATACGGACTTGGAAAGCGTTTCAGAATCTGATAAGCGGTATTGCGTTGAGCGGCGTCTTTCCCCAAAGGGTGAATCAGCGCCAAGGCCTCTGCCACCCCTCGATCAATATGAGTAATGCCTGCTTGTGTGACCACATTTTCTTCTAAGACCAGTCCACCCATATCATTGGCGCCAAAACAAAGGGCGGTTTGACAAATTTTTTCACCCTGAGTCAACCAGCTACTCTGAATATTGGGGATATTGTCTAAAACCATACGAGCGATGGCCACCACTCTTAAAAAATCAACGCCTGTAGCCTGATATTCAATCGGCATTTTTTGTAATTGAGTAAACGGT
Organism: Vampirovibrio sp.; assembly: GCA_050916035.1. Classification (GTDB taxonomy): domain Bacteria; phylum Cyanobacteriota; class Vampirovibrionia; order Vampirovibrionales; family JAJTHC01; genus JAJTHC01. The sequence continues at coordinate 1,443,887 of CP050876.1, forward strand.
GCTTGAAACGTCCAAGGGATAAAGGCGGTAAACCCCCCTGTGGCGTCTTGCAGGTGACGAATTTGAAATAAGTGGTCGATGATATGCCAAGGCTGTTCGGTCATCCCAAACATCATGGTGGCCGTCGTTTTTAAACCCAAGTGATGAGCCACTTCCATGACTTCTAACCAGCCATGGGTATTGATTTTTTTAGGACTCACTCGGTTCCGAATATCGTCGTGAAGAATTTCCGCCCCCGCCCCAGGGATGCTGTCTAATCCCGCATCAATCAGGGTTTGAATCACGTCGAATAAAGACTGCTGAGTCATCTGCGCCATTTGTGAAATTTCGGAGGTTGAAAAGGCGTGCAAGGTTAAATGAGGAAAGTCTTTTTTTAAGCGCTGAAGTAAATCCGTATAATACGCCATGGGTAAGTCGGGATTCACTCCCCCTTGAAGCAAGAACTGAGTTCCCTCAGCGTCACTTAAGCGTTGGGCTGTTTTCGCGATTTGATCATAGGTCAATACATAGGCATCTTCCGCGTCCGCATGGCGGTAAAAGGCGCAAAACTTACAGTCTACATGACAGATATTGGTATAGTTGACATTGGCATCAATGACAAAGGTAATCGGGGCATCAGGACCATGATAAACGGATTTAACTTGGTTCGCACGATGCGCCAATTCATATAAATCGGCTTGTTCAAACAAAAACAGGGCTTCTTCAAAGGACAAGCGTGTTTGGGCCAGTGTAGGATCTAAAATAGGCGCTTGAGCCAAGCTGACAAAGTCTGTCGGTGCATGGTCCAAGGCATTCAAATTTAAAACGGTCGCTTGAATGCTCTGAGAAAGGGCAGCGGTATTCATCACAGCAATACATCCTTTTTAAGCGTATGAGTAAGAGATTTCTCTACTTTAGCACAAGTATAAAGAAGCCTCTGCTTTCAAAACAACCCCTTTTTGGGAGGATTCTACTTTTTTTACGCTTTTTTCGGCCGATACCCATGATAACGTTGAAGAGGATCTTTCATGTCGTTCTTTTCTATTCCTACGGAACCGCTAACGTATTATGATTGGCGCCAACGCAAGAAGGTGACCATCGGTTCGCCAGCATCGACGGCGACCCTAAAGGCCGATAGTACCTACACGATTCGCTTGGCGGACATCAACGCGAGTGATGCCGTTGGCTATACCCTCCCCACGATTCAAGTCAACGCCGACACCAGCACGACGGATCCGAATCGCCTTGGCTTTTGGTGGTGGAATCCCAAGACGCAACGGCTCACCCAGACCAGCAACTATGCGGATTATGCCTCCACCTTTACGGCGGCGAATCTGTCGCAAACGTATCGCTTGAGTACGGCGGGATTTACCACCTATGGCGACCCTTTTGTCTCTCGCTTAACCGCGTATACCCCGCCTGCGAATACCGATTTTTTGCCCTATTATACGCAAGGCGCCTATGCCAGTGCGGTGAGGGGCTTGGTCATGAGTCGAGAGGAATGGCAAGCCTTATTTGATTCCGCGAACGACGTGGCCTTGCCTAATTTGGGGATGGAAGTTCGTCAATATGGCGATGGCGTGAAAGTGATTCAAAATGCGGACGGGAGCCTAGGGATTTTGTCGGACACGGCGGGCGGGATACTTTCGATTCGTCGAAAATTGACAGCGAATCAGTGGTTTTGGCTCTTGGATTTTCCTGCCTTGGATGATTTGAGTATTAATCAAGCCAGCCAACGGCTCCCGACGGTGATTGACTTGGTGGCAGGTCTTTCGAGTCCGTCTAAGGGAAAAACGTCAACCGCGGCAAGCCCCGCCCCCTTGACGCCCCCTCCTATTGAAGAAGCTACTCAAAACAGTCTTCTTGCTGATCTTCCTTCGTTTAATACACCGCCTGTGCAGGAGTCCACTTCGGCAGACGCTTCCGACTCGTCAAACCGTGAAAACCCCGTGAATGTTGACCCGCTAAAAGCGACGAGTCCACTGCGCATACGGCCTGCGGTTTTTTCGCGTCAAGCCACCCCCTTCGCGACGTTTACGGGGGATCGTTCTACGAATACGCTTAGCGCGTTGCCTGAACGTGCTTTCCTAAACCTTTCCTTTAACCTAGAAGGTGAACGCCTAGTCAAAGACGCCGTACGCCGAAGCAACATCACCGCGGACGCGCGCCGTGTGCCGATTCCTTTAAGCCCTGAGCGAACAGCGCCCCCCCCTGTGGACGACGACGACGCCCCGCCCCCTTTTAAGCCCCAGCAAGGGCAAACAAACTTAGCGAGCCACCCACGGCAAGAAGACCCCGACCCCCGCCCAAGCAAACGCAAGCCTTTGCCTTAGTTGGGGACTAAAAAGCCCGGTAAAACATGAGCTTCACCGTCAATAAAGACTTTTTGCGGGAGCCCCCCTGTTTGAACTTTAAAATTTCTGACGCCAGAGCGCGATAACGATTGCAACGTTTCATTCGGAGGTAATAAAAACAAGCCGTCCTTTACCCACGTACTCACCGTTGAAGGAGGGATACGATTTAAATCGATATGGGGAATATAGTATTGAATGTTTGTATCGGTATTGGTCGCCAAAAAATATTTTTCTTGCCCTAATAATCCTGAACGACCTTCAGAAAGATGAATATGAGGCTTATTTTCAAGAATCCTGTCAGCATCTACATCTTTACGCCGTCTTGAAGCGACGGAAACGGCAGTACGAATGGCTTCTATATCAGGATTGTTAAAAGCCCCCTTATACGTATAGACTTGTCTACGGTGACTATAATCGAATCCAACGTTTATTAACTCGCCTAAATAGTCGTCAGGTTGAACATTCGCAGAAGGATCAGAGCGAAAGATATTGAGCCTTCCTAAAAGAGGATTCCAAAACGTTCCTTCGAGCTCATCATCAGGAAACGCATCCAATTCATGCCGAGACGGTGCCTGTGGCCTTGTAGCAGCCCGAGTGGTGGAATTGACATGGGGCGTGGGTACATTTTGTTCCAGCTGTGCCACCCTTTGTTTTAGGGGGTTTAAGTGTTTTAACTCGTCTAACTGGGTACTTAATGTATTTTCCCATATCTTCCAGTCCCGCTTATAGCACATGGTACCTAAAATACCCACCCCCACAAGGCCTGCGACACCTAGGGCGACGTTGTCCCAATTGATACTGGGTTCTGCAGGGGGGGGGGCTTTTTTGACTGTGGGAAAGCCCACAGGGAGGGGCCTTGCCAAAGGGCGTGTCATGGGATTAAGGGGAGCCCCTGTATAAGACGTATTCATGGGATATTCCATGGGCTTACTCCTGTTTCGTGGTCTACCTAACGTATTAGCATAAAAACAAAAAAAGTGTATGTTTGTGCTAGTAACAGATAAAAAACGATCCTATTCTTCTTACAGAATAGGATCGTTAAAACAATCAAAGGTAAATCACTACCATGAAGGTGCAGTGGTTCGTTTATTACTACCCACATCGGTATTAACTTTAAATTGAGGCTTGATGGCACCATCCCCAGGTGAAACGGGTGTAAAGGTATAAGTTTCCCAAAGCGCCTGCTTTTGAGGATTTCGATTTTTTCTTAAATTAATAAGGTCTGTAGGCGAAACAGGGTTACCTGCATTATCCACAAAGGTAAACTTACCTAAGTCGCTAGCATCAGGATCAAAGTTTTTCGCAAATGTGGTTGTAACACCGCCTTTGGTCAGCATATGATAATCTGCATGAGTTCCGACCGTATGACCCAATTGTACTGCCACCGCATTCGCTTGACCTTTTAGGAAAGGATCCTCACTTGTCAGCATCTCATAGAGAGCTTTTTGCTCATGAAGACCGTTCGTCGCGGAAGCGTCTTTAAACACCAAAATAGGCTTACCATTAGGTTCATGGCCTACGATATGGATTCTTCCATTAGCCAAGGCATCTTTTGCTTTTTGGTCACCTCTCAAAGCGCTATTACGTAAATTCCCCAGATGAGTTCTAATATTTCCTGGAAGAACATAATGTTTATCTCCTAAGACTTCAATTTTCCCTGCCGTGAGAAGATTTTCTCCACTCGTTGCAGCTAATTTACACTCTAAGTCAGCATGATTAAATCCAAAGCCGGTACCCTTTCGTCCAATACCCGTAAGGTAAGTGTTTACGGAGGCTTTTTGGGTATCTGTCAATGGTTGAACATCTGCACCCGAAATAGCGCCAATTTTGGAACGGATATGATTCGCCATTTCCGCAGGACTGGGAAATCTCTTTCCTGTTCCTGTCAGGTCTAAGCCGTCAAAATAGCTTCCCGTATGCGTAACCGCTTGAGCCACGTCACCAACTGCATTGGTAACCGCTTTACCCGCATCAGCAACCGCATTGGTAACAGTGGATGTAACGTTGTTAGGAGCAAGATTTTTAGCCTCCTCTAGAGCTTTTTCAAGAGCTTTGGTTTTATTGTTTGACATAACCACCGTAGTCGCAACAATCGCTGTACCAGCAGCAGCAGCAGCCCAACCCCACAAATTATTGTTTGATTTAGGAGCAGGGGCAGGCGCGATATCCGTAGGGTACACGTTAGTCGCGAGCGCGTTAGGATCTTGAGGCACCAAGGCACCGCCTTGAGGATTCAAGTCTGCTTCCCGCCAGTAAGCCTGACGAGGGAGGGGGGCGTAACCATAGTTGTTGTAACTAGCCATCATGTGTTTCTTTCCTTTACTTAGATTTACTGGGTCCAAATGAATAAACTGAGATCAAACCAAATTTATAAAGCATAACTGCCATACAAATACTATACATTAAACAAAAATAATTGATACACTAGCATTAAGTCCAAAAGTATTTTATTTTGTGCGGGTTTTGTTACATTTCGTAACTTTTTTCGCATGAGGTTTTGGGTATACCACGGGCTTAATCGCTTGGTGTTGGGTCACTTAATAAAACCTTTTTGGCAAGGTCTTCAAACTTTGCCACACCCTCTTCTAGGGCTTGGTGTTGATAGGCGTATAGGTCTCCTTCCATTAGTAAGGCGGTTGTGGGGTTGTTATACACTTGCGTATTCACACGATACGCGTCTAGGGCTTTTTCATCTTCAGGGCGGGTGGCCCCAAAACGTTTGGGGTCTTTCAGGGCTTGGTATTGTCGGCCGTGGGCATTTTCATGCACCAAGCTCGCGGTAATGTTCGCCACCACATAGTTGTGTAGGGCGTCTCCCTTTAATCCTTTGCCTGTGCCTTCCACCAAGTGCTTTCGCAAGGCGGGTAAATAAACTCGAATGGCATTGGTCGCAGGGTCATACAAGGCCATGGTGACGCCACCGTCGGGGCTTTGGGCCTCTACCGAAAAGCGCACGTCTTTGGTGCCGTAGGTGGTGGTAAGGGCCTTTTGAATCGGCATTAAGGCGGCCGTCAGAGTGGCAGGGTCAAGATTGTCTAAGTTTGCGTTTTTAACCGCTTGATTCGAAAGGCTTTTAAAGCTCGGGGATTTGAGCAAGGCTTCGATATTGCTGAGCATGGCGGGGTCTGTCGACAGCGCCGTGGGGGGGGTATTCACCATGAGGTCGAAATTTTGGCCAAGGGCGTCGACTTCTCTTGGGTCAACACGGCGACTTTGGGCACTCATACGGCCTTGGGCGTCAAAGCGAATGCGGTTCTGCGCGACGCTGTAGCGGTTGACGCTTTGGTTTTTTCCCGCTTTTACAGTGGTTTTTTGGGCGGTGTAGGTCACATAGCTTTGCGTGGCAGGGTCAAAATCGGGCATTTCTCCCGTGGTGGCTAAAATGCCTAGCTTGCGACTGGCTTCCTCTTGACTTTTTGAACTTTGTATTTCATTGACGCCTGCTTTTAAGAAGCGATTGAGGGTTTCAGGGTCTCTGGCGGTGCTTTCGGTAATGTTGAGCGCTAGACGGGGGTCGATATTGGCGACTTCAAAATTACCCGTTTCTAAACGATACTTGATGCCATTTTCAATGGTTTCAGGCGGGCAAAGTTGTTTCGCAAGCGCGTAGAGATATTCCTTAAGCTTTTTATTTTCTTCCTCTACAGAGGCTTTCGTTTGGGTGCCACTGCGGTGTGTCGTGGGACATGGACGCTCGGCGGTAGAAGGAGTCGTCATGCGGTTCGTAGGCGAGGGGACCTCTCCTTGAGGAGTAGTCGGGTTTGAATAGGGGACTTGCGAAGGCGCCCACGGATTTTGATACGCAGGATTTTGATAAAGTGGAGAAGAATACGTATTCGGTGCATAACTATTGGAATAGACGCCTCCCGCAGAAGCATAGGGGTTAAAGGCATAGGGATCAAAAGCTCGCTGAGTGGTGCTTTCTCTTTCACGCAATTGTTGCGCGTAATTGGCGTAAGCGTCTTGCTGATTTTGCATGGCAGGAATCCCGTTGGTCGAAGATAAAGAAGGGTTGCTCATGAAAATGTCCTATTTATGATAAACTGTGTTGTACAAGCATAAAAACAATGTAAAGGTCATCTTGTGCTAGGAGCAAGGACGGCGGCATCCACCCATGATTCGGATGTCTTGATTTTAGGGGATGAATTAGAATCCTGCCTGACGGCTTGCGTCTTAGGTTGGCATGGGCTTCGTGTGACCTTATTAAGGCGTTCAAGGGGCTTATTGGGGGGGCTTTCTACTCGGGGGGGCTTAAGCTACATGGATTTAACCCCTGAGTTTCTACCGCCTATGATGGCGTCCGTCTTAAAAGAATCAGGCTTAAAACGGGTGGCTTTACACGCAGAAACCGCTTCAGAGGTTTTGACTCGACGTTTACAAAGCGCGAAGGTGAACGTGGTCAGCGGGGTTAGGGCATCGGTTCTATTAAAGACGACTCATGCCTTGCCTGAAATAGATGCCCTTCAAGACCAAGCGTCGGGGGAGCGATACCGTGCGAATTTTTATATGGATAGCACGCCTGATGCGTCTTTGGCTCGACAAGCGGGGATTCCTGCTCGACTGGGTTTGGGTCACGTTTTCGGAGACTCCCCCCCCCTCAATGCCTTAGGGGTGAGTCCTTTGTTTCGCGTTGAAGGCCTGCCGTATACCACTTTAGAAGCGGCTGAAGCCTCCTTACGCCGTCGTCCTGATATGCCTGATTTACTTAAAATTTCTATGCCTTGGTTAACGTCTGATGAACGCCAGACCTTGCTGGAGCGTCCCACCTACGCTCCTGACGCGTCTGATTATTTAGATATTTTAAATAATGTAATCGGGGTCGCTTACCACCATTGGCGATACGGCGACATGGTTGCGTATGGGGAAGCTCCCTTTTGGATTGATGGCTTTAATATCGCGCGCTTATCTGATGGGTGCTTGGGTTTTAATGGGCTCATCACCCGCTTGCCTTTAGAAGAGCAAGTCCGTTATTCAGAAGAAGGGCAGCCACCAAATGACGCCATGCAAAGTGAAATGCAAGCCTTTCTGGCTTTTTTGAAGGAAATCACCGCCTGTCCAGACTTGATTTTACATCCTGCGTCTGAAGTCTACATTCGACAGACCTATAATATTGTCTCTAAAACCTCTCTCACGGCGCGCACGCTGTTTAAGGGGGGCGTCCCTGCAGAAGACAGTATCGGCACTTTTAGTTATTGGCTTGATTTTAGAGGGGTTCATCCTTGGCACGCCTATCCTGATTTGCATCCCCTGCCGAAGCCTATTTTCAATGTGGGGCTGTCGGCGCATTGTCCAAAGCATGATGAACAGGGTTTGCATCGTTTGGCGATTTTAGGTCGTTCTTCAGGCTTTAGTCCTTTAGCTCAGGGGGCGTGTCGTATTGTGCAGTATAACGCCATTGTCGGTGAAGCCCTGGCCCATGCCATTGCTTTGGGTTTGGCGAATACACAATCGCCTTGGGACGTTTCAACCGAGGCGATTTATAGCAGTCAAACCCGACTGGCGATGGCCTTAGGGGAGCAGAATCCTCCTAAAGCAGGGGGCATTTGCACCTTGACCGAGGCTTTAGCGCATAGCGCCTTGCTTCAACGAGACGACCGCCTTGCCTAAATACTTCAGCAAGCCTCTCCTAGAGAACACATGACAGCTTATCGTATTTTTCAGCTAAAAGCTAGAAATAATCGCTTTAAACCCTTACACCAACCGACGTCGACGCACTAAATCCGAGCGGGTGAGCGAATGGCGAATCCCCTGAGGGTTTTGCGGACGTCCCACGGGAGCAAGTGGAGCAAGCGAAAAGAATGAGAAGGGGGAAGGATTTTCAAGAAGGGGGGGAAGAGAAGGAGAGCTGCAACAATTTCCTTTTTAGAGGTGTTGGAGACCTTTGGCGGCGCAAGGGTCTCTGACGGCACAAGCTAAAATAGAGCAGAAAAGCCCCATAATGCAAACAGTCTCTATCAAAAACTCGGATTAAACTTATTTGTAACGTTTGTAAAGATTTACTTTCTAGTAGCACAAGTATAGATTCACTTTGTTTTAAGCCAACAAGTCCATTCAAAAGGTATGCTCTTATGGCTCTCTCACTCCTTCCATGTGTAGTTACCACTACCCTAATACCTTCTAAACCTGCTGTAAAGGCCTCTGCTCCTGTCCGTCATGCGGAGATTCAACGAACGGGTGCAAGGCTTTATCCTGGTCTTAATTTTTCTGGATTAGAAAACGTTATCAAAACTAATCTTTTGACTGAATTAGATGCTCTTTTGAAGGGGAAAATATCATATTCTTATGCCGATTATTCTGAATGTAAGGACTTTCGTTTAGACGAAGTAGACAAACTTTTTCAAAAAATTACGACATATGATGGTAGGCGAGATATAAGGCAACAAGCAAGATTAGTTGCGAAAAAATATTCGAGACAGCTGCATGAAATGCTTAACAGAACCCCAAAAAGTCTAGTTTTTGAGCCAGGAAGGACAGGATCCCCGTCTCCAGAGAGATCGGGTGCTTTAATACTTAAATTGGGATGGTATGCTATTCCTCCTCTACTTGAAACAAATCTAAGGGACCGTGGGTTTGAAATATATACTGGACATCCAGACATTAATACTCCCCTCCTCCACCAATTTGGTGTGATGCATAGGAATGGGGTGAAGTTAGACAATACCTTGATTAAGCTTCGATCCATTCAAAACGCTTTAGAAAAAGATGCACCTTTTCCCGATCATGTCTTAATCTCTCCTCCCTTATCCAAAAGGAGAAGGGAATACGTAATTAAATCGGCACATTATTTAGATGAGATGCTTCAAAAAGCGATATCCCAAAGCTAAACCCTTTGGAATTAAGACGGTCTTAAACGCCAAATTCGCAAACCTTGAGCCTTGCCGTCTTCAAAAACGACGCGAACCCCAGGGCGCCTAAATTGCTCTTGGCGAATCCAGTCATATTCATGGCGCTTGGCCTTATGCTCAATGAAATACGCACACGCAAAGCCTGAAGCGGCAACATCCACCCCCATTAAGCCTGTTTCCGCATAAGGACTCCCCAAACGATACACAGGACGCCCGACTTGATAGCTGTCTTTGACAGGAGAATGACTTAAAAAACAGTCGTGGGGGGCCACACGTCGACTGACCCACGATTGAAGGCTCGACGAAGAGGCGCCAGACGCTTGAGACGCTAAATTTGGCGCAGAGCTTTGACCTGTTTGAGTCATTGAACCCACTGACAATAGGGAATAACCTTTCTCTTTTTTAGATAAGGATGACGCAGGACGCTGGCCTGTTTCAGGGGCTTCCACCGCCACTAAAACTTGACTTGGTGTCACGGCTTCCACCGCGCGAGGGTCATAAATACTAGCGAGTTCATTATAGCCCACACGTGCTTGAAACAGGCCGACACACAGCGTGGCTAAACCGACCACCCCATAACGCAACACGGGATTCATCCACTTCAGCAAGGGAACCTGCGCAAGGGATTTAAGCCCAATAAAAGCAAAGACAAAGACCATGGGCAGTAAAAAGGCCATGCTTAATAAAGAGCCCATCACCAGTTTGGGCATTAACACATTAAACACCACGGCAAAGCAAAGCGTCCAGCTTAAAAATAAGGCGCCCACCACTTCACGGTCTTTCACAAAGGTATAAACCGCCTTAATCATCGCGACCACCGCAAACAAGACCCCAAGCGGCCAAGCCAGAATCGCTAAGCCACTGAGTCCTAAATACGCCTGATTCAATAAGGTGGCAAACCAAGAATCCTGCGCGTCTTGCATCGGCCATTCCTGTAGGTTCGGGTCTGGCGCCAAGAGCAAGACCTTCCCAAATTGATGAAGGCCACTAAAAAACCCTTGAATCCGTTCGCTTAAAGGGGCCAAAATGCTGGTGGCGCTAATGCCATCGAGTGCCGTGGGGGTGTAGCTAAAGGGCTGAGACATCCCTGCCAAAAGACTCACATGCGGCAACGTCGCGCCCAATAAAAAGGTTAAAGCGGTTGAAAAGAGAGGCACCCCCACATAACCCAAGCACAAGAGGCTAATATTCCACGCGCCCAGTACACACAAGCCATAGGGATGTATCATCCCTGCAAACAAGGCCATGACACTACCAAGCATCAAAAAAAACACATTATTTTTCACTTGCAAAAACTGAAGCAGAAATAACAAAGACAAAGACACGAACCACAGCAGCGGGGCGGGACTTAAGGCGGTTACGGTCGTCAGTGTCAACGGGGAGCAGGCAATCAACAACACCAATAACAGACTAGGCAAATAGCTCAGCCCTTGCCGAAAGGTGTGATATAAAATCATCATGCTTAAGATAAAAGCCGTCACATTCAGTCCCAAAAGCCAAGGGTGATACGTGGCAAAATCGGTACTTCCCTTCAAGGCCATTAATGCGGCAATGAGATAACTATAAAAAGGAAATATCCCCGACGCAGTCGGCAAGGCTTGCGAAGACGTGGCACCGACGCCCATGATATCTTCCGCCAATTGCACATAAGGTAACGCAACGGGAGAAGGCCATGCCCCACTAATGGGGTGCGTATGGATTAAAGTCAAGACGAGCAAAGCGCCCCCCAAAGCCAGCATGGCTAAAATATCAGGGAAGGGGGTGTCTTCAATCCGAAAGGGCTTGTGATAGACTTCCCCTGTTTCAGGGTGAGCCAAGGTGTCTGGTGACATAAGAAAACCTCATTAGGCATCAAAAAAGCGAGCGCATACAGCTTTTAATATAACACGTTTTTAAAAAGAGGACGATGCACCTTTCAACTAACGGGATTCGCTTTCTAAAATGATACGTAAGGCCGAAAATGCAGACTCTACGGATTGAATCAACGCGTTAAGACAAGGGGCTTCAGCATGATGAATCCCCCGCATGAGCTCTTCTGAAGATAAAGTCTCTAAGGCATCAACAGGGGTCGTGGGCAGGGCCAAATCCTTGGCGAGCATACGCACCTTGGGGTCATAATCTAACGCATAAACAGGCACTTTATTGAGCAAGGCCGCCACCAACGCATGATATCGCATGCCGAGCACCCAATGAAGCCCTGCTAAAGTGGGGAAGGCGCGGGTTTGAGGCACGGCGACAAAGGTGACTTTTGACCGCGCCTGAGGCGACAAACCTTCACAGACATTTATTTCAAACGCCTCTAAGACAGAGACATCCATCGCCTCTTCACAGGCAATTAAATAGACGTCCACCTTCATTCGTTCCGTGGCCACTTCAATGACGGTGGCCATTTGACGCGCCAAAGCTTCTTGCTGAATCAGGGTAAAACGAGGGTGAGGCCGTAGGCTAACGCCGATCTTCCATGTGGTTCCCCCTTGATGATGTAAAGGATTGGGCACTTTTTCTGCCTGAGCAAAAGGAGGTAAGACCCACACGGCATCTGCCGCGACCAAGGGCCTCACGCCTGTGAGCGCTTCCACTTCATGGGCACTTTGTTCATCTCTCACCACAATAAAATCACAGGCCTTTAAGGCCCAAGACGCTATGCGACGTGTTAGAGGCTGTGTAATGGGTCCTACGCTTGTAAAAATGTGCATGACCTTCAAGCCTAGTATCCGTGCCAAGATTAACATGCTGCCATAGTAAATAATGCTATTAGGGCCTGTAGAATCCTGTAAAAGTCCGCCGCCTCCACTGATAAAGGCGTGACTTCTTAAAAAACTAATCAACACTTGTAAGGGGTTATAACGATGGATGGCCCCGATGCCATAGCGTTGGCGGGTGGTTTCTGGCGACGCGGAAAGTACGGTGAGTTCATAGCCTTGACGCTGAAGCATACGAATGAGGCTCATTAAAATCAGTTCATCCCCGAAATTGTCAAAGCCATAATAGCCATTAAGCATTAAGCGTTTCTGTGCCATGAATTTCCCTTTGATCTCTCCATCTTGCTCAAAACAGATTAAGCCCACATTTAGTGTAAATCCGAAATGAGTCGGCGTCAATCCAACACTTAAGCCGTTGGAAAAATGGCTTCAAATACGGCGCGTAAACGAGGCACACTAGAGGCGAGCGTGTCATTCACAATCACCACATCATAAAAGGGAATTTCTTTCAATTCCAAAACAGCCTTGCTTAAACGCTTTAAGCGTTGGGACGACGTTTCACTATTACGAAGGTCTAAACGTTGGGCTAAGGTGAATAAGTGCTTTCGTACGGCGTCGTCGCTACAGGTTAAGGCCTCTTCCAAAGGACGCAAGTCATCCCTGTCTTCTGGGTGGCTTTTGATTTGATCCCGTAAGGGCTCTACCAAGGCCTCGTCTAAGGTGGGAGGGGGCGCAATGAAAATGCTGACGACCTTAAAATGAGCCGTCAATTTTTCAATTTCTTTTTTCCCTTCGGTCTCAATTTCTAAGACAGGAAGCTTACCTAAGGCATGAATACGCTCGACTTCACTGGCTAAAGTCCCATACCAGTCGCCTGAACCAGAGGGCTTGTATTCCAAAAAATCGCCGGCTTGAATTTGCGCTTTAAAGGTTGGGACGTCTAAAAAATAATAATCCACGCCGTTTTTTTCCCCTTGTCGAGGCCTTCGCGTGGTGGCTGAAACCGTGCTTGCAAAATAGGGCCAAGGGGAGTCAAAATAACCTGCTCCGTAAGTATTGTGGCCTGTTTCTAAGGCCTTCAGCATCGTTCCCTTCCCCACACCTGACGGCCCACTTAAGACCACCAGCGTGGCTTTTTTAGAACCGTCTTTCGTGTTTAAAGGCAGGAAAGGGGCTTGGGTTTTAGGCATAGATTCCGTCATAGAATATCCTCCTGCGTGATTTGTTTACCGTCATAGGCCTTTCTACTGTGTCAAGCGCATTCAAGTATTTAGGCCTTCTGTCGAAACGAAGTTCATACCTATAATGTAGCATAGCGTATTAAAAAACGTCAGACCCTTTCGGAAATCGCTATGTTTTGCCCAAGTGTGAAAATTTTGTTACAATGTAAACAATCATTATGTTTTGATCTAAAAAAGAGGGGCGCCATGAGTTTAAATATAGAAGAAATGTTGGTGCAACTTCGACAACAACCCGCCAAAATCTTACTGGTGGATGATGAACATATTGTAACCTCCAGTATTGAAAGTTACATGATGCTGGAAACCCCTCATGATATTGCCAGCTATAACAACCCCGTAGAAGCCTTGGCGCATTTGGATCAAATTCGGCCTGATGTGGTGATTAGTGACTTTAACATGCCCCAACTCACGGGGATTGAATTTTTAAAGCAAGTCAAAGCACGCTTTCCTAATGTAGAAACCATTTTGTTGACGGGTTATGCGGATAAAGAAAACGCCATTGCCGCGATCAACGAAGTCGGCATTTATCGCTACCTTGAAAAACCGTGGGACAATGCACAACTGCAAGCCACGATTGAACAAGCATTGGAGCGTCAACGTTTGGTCAGGGGACTGGAAAATACACTTAAAAAAGTCAATAAATTAAACTTGACCCTTAAAAATTATAATGCCGTACTGGAAGAAACGGTCGCCAAGCGGACTCATGCTTTAGAAGTGGTTAAAGACGAATTAGAAGCCATTATTCACCATAGCGCGGACGGCATTGTGGTCTTAAATCCCCTTGGTCATATCGAAATGTGTAACCCTGTTTTTGAAAAATGGGCGGTCCAAGGACATCCCAACCCTGAGGAAAATCTGGAAGATTCCCCCCTCATGCAGTGGATTCCTCAATTACAGCTCGATGCGTTTAAAGCGGCGCTTGAAAACGAAGAAAGCTATTCTTTAGAAGCTTCTTTTACGGGAGGGGAACGCACGGTGGAAGCCTTAGGCACTTTGCTGCCTCATACCGATGGCCGTAGCTTATGGATGTTTCGAGATGTGACCCAACGTCATAAAATAGAGGCCATGCGTCAGGATTTTGTGGCGACGCTGACTCATGATTTACGCACGCCGTTACAATCTACCCTTCAGTTTTACAACTTTTTTCAACAAGGTAAATTTGGTCGCCCGACGACTGAGCAGATGGACATGCTGAAAATCATGACCGAAAGTCATCAAGATTTACTGAGTTTGGTCAATACGTTACTGGACGTTTACCGCTATGAATCGGGGCGTCAAGTGGTTATTCTACAAGAACTGGATATGTTCCATATTATTAACCAAGTGGTCGATGCCCTTCAGCCTTTAGCCGATGAACGACGTCATCTTCTTCAGTTAGTCCCTTGCGACTGGAGCGATAATCGGGTCGTTTTTGGGGATGCGATGGAACTAAAACGCGTGCTGACCAATTTGATTGGTAATGCGCTTAAACATACGCCCGAAGAGACTCATGTGCAGTTGTCTGTTAAATTAGAAATGCACAATGTTAAGCCTTGGAAAGGGTTTTACGAAGAAGATATTTCCCCCCCCAGCGCGTGGATGGGCTGGCTCTGTTTTGAAGTCAAAGACAATGGGCCGGGGATTTCCCCTGAAGATCAAATTCACTTGTTTCAACGTTTTTCGCAAGGCACACGGCGTAAACGAAATAGTGGTAGTGGCTTAGGGCTCTATTTGGCCCAGCAGATTATGCAACAACATGGGGGCAGTATTGAACTGAAAAGTACCGAAAACGTGGGGTCTGTTTTCTCGTTGTGGATGCCTGTCTTCCAACGCAAAGGGCTAGAGCATCAAAGCCTTCAAGCGGATACCCTTGAAAAAGCGCACTAAATACGACCTAGGACTCACTTAAATGTTGAAGCAGTTCGTAGCAATGACGTTCTTCTTCGCTTAAGGACTTGGGGATTTGAATTTGTACTTGAAATTCGTGAGCCTCCCCGTCATGCATCAAACGTAAAATTTGATCAGGCTGTACCCCTGCGGGAACGCTTAGACTTGCCGTTTCCGTCGCGTAAGGGATCGTCACTTCTTTTACGGTGCCTAAGACGGCTTCCCAGATGGCTAAATTTAAAAGGCTTGCTTCTGAATCGGCCTCTTCACTATCTTCTTCATCGTCCCATATTCTAGGTGTTTTACGGTGTGACGCCTCAAATTCAAACTCATCGCGTTCATCTTCTGCTTCTTCTTCGACCCACGGTGAAGGAGGATTTTTACTTCGCGCTTGATCCGTTGCGCGTTGAGGTCCTCCAAAAGAAAACCAGCCTCCTGAACGCGCTTCAGTCGCTTTAATATGAAGGTGTAATTGAATATGACGATCAATGGCCAGTTTAATCATCCCTGCTTTTTCACCGGCAGGAATCACATCAAAGGGGACTTGTACATGTTGTAAAACCGCTTGGGTATAAAAATTCACACATTTAAACAAAATGCCTTTTTCGTGAGCTTCCTGCCGTTGCTTGGCAGAGCCTTCCCATGTCGCTTTCCAGACCTCATTTTCGCTTTCAATAATATATAAGGTATGCCATTTTTTCCAAAACGTAGGACGAACAGGTGCCACCGCATAAGATTTAGACACTTTCGTGCTTTTCGCTTTTTTTCGCTTCGCTTTGGGGGGAGCCTCTTGCGCGTCCGAAGATTCTCCCTCCTGATTGGCATGAGCAACACCCTCTTTCAAGGCTGGGGCCTCTTTGACGTCTTGAATCTTCTTGGCTTGATGCATCTGCAAGCGATTGGTTAAAGCATCCATCATACTGTGTAATTGTTCATCATAATACTGCTTTTTCCCTGGGTGATTCAAAATCGTATAGGCCAGTAAAATGGTTTTAAACTCGGCGGTGGCGCTGTCTCGTAATTCAGGGGGGACCACATCAGGGTGCGTGGTTTTTACCAAGCCTTTATACGCTTTACGTACTTCGGCAGGAGAAGCATAATTCTCTAAACCCAAGACATTATAATAATTAATGAGAGGCGACACCCCGTTGGCACGATTTTTAGACGACGTCATATATGCTTACCTACTGACTAGAAAAACCTAACCTTTTATTCAGTATGAAAAAAAGTCGCGCGTTTTGCTAGCGTAGACCACCAAAGCTCGTCCAAATGGGAGATAGCGCCATCCATACGCCCAGTAAAACCAAAAGCCAGCCACTGACCCCTTGTAAACGTTGCCACAGGCCTTCCCCCAAACGCTTTTGAAGCCATGGCATGACCCAAGGCAGTAAGAAGAAAAAGACGGTTTGCCCCACGCTATACAACAAAATACTCAGGACGCTTACCGCAGGGTGGGGACTGTTCACTAACAATAAAGTTAGCGCGATTAAAAACGGTGTGCCACAAGGCGATAAAATCAACGCATAGCTGGCCCCCAGTAAAAAAGGTTTAAGTTGGTGCAAATACGGCGCTTGACTCAAACGAAAAAAGACGTTAAAAATGCCGTGCGAATGGCCTTGTAGGCTTTCTAGCCACTGGCCCCCCCAACACATGGACAGACCCAATAGCACCGTCAACCCGCCCAAGACTCCCCATAGCCAAGGTTGATTCCATGCCCCAAAAATCAACAAACGCATTTGTAAAGCCAAAACACTCAAAATCGACAAGGCCGTGACCATGCCTAAGGTGAAGAGTAAGGTCATTTGAAAACGAGTCGACCAACCCCGCAACGGGCTAGAAAGGGCATCCGTCTTCGCTTCATCGTTTTGCGTTTGGTCATTTTGACCAAAGAGATATAACCCCCAAAGCGGTAAAATACTAATGGTACAGGGATTTAAGGTATTTAAAACGCCTAAGGCAAAGGCAATGACAGGCGAAAACCACCCAAAAGGGTGACCGTCGACCCAGCTCAAGGCCTGCTGGCCTACCCCTTCCATAAAGGCGAACCACGTCATAAGCGCACACAATCTAAGAAGTGCTGGGGATCTTCACCTTGAGCTTCAAGAAAGGCTTCTGGAGCAATTTCGACGCGTTTAAAGGCGTTTGCTAAAGTGGATGGCGATTGGATGCCCAAGAAGGTGGCGTGGGTTTGCCCCCCTTTTTCGATAAAAATCAAGGTGGGGGTGACCATGGGCGTGTAGGTCTTCATTAAAGCGTTATAGCGTTTTTGACCCTGTTCACAGTTGGGTTGATGATTCAAATTCAATTCCAAAACAGGCACCGTAGGGAAGCGTTCTGCTACGGAGTTTAAAACGGGTTTTAGACGTTGACAATCCTGACATAAATCGGCGCTAATGAATAAGACCAAAGGCTTAACGCGTAGAGTAGGCAAGACGGCCAAGGCTTTTTGAGCAGGCACCACCGTTTGAGCAGGCCCTTGAGCCTCACAGGCGCTGAGCCCCAAGACCAAGAAAAAAGTGCTGAAGCACGCGACGAATCGAAGTAGGAACGACATGAAGACTCCTTGTGAGGAAAGAAGAGGGGGAAGGTAAAACCGATGCGTTTAGTATAGCATGGGTGGCGGTGATTCAACACAAAAAAGGGAAAGCCCCCTAGCGCGATATGTAACAAAATGTAAAGGTGCCAAAATCGCTAGCACAAAAAAGGGATTAGGGGACTTTATGCGCTTGAAAGAAACATCGGATTTTATTTTTTGTTTTTACTTTCGCTTGTGTCCTTTTTAAATCGTGTCCCTTTAATTACAATAACCCCTTAGGAGTTTATCTTTTTTATGAATAGTTTCAATTCTTTGGCGTCTTCGTCGTCGTATCGTCCCAACCTCACCTCTCCCCACCCCACCTTCGTGCGCAAAACCAACGCACGGGAATGCAGTTTACACAAAAAGGTGCCCAAGAAGTTGAAGCTTTGCTGTTCAGAAAATTAGGAAAAGCTGAAGCTTTGCTGCTCGAAAAGAGATTAGGGGAAGACCACTATAAAGCTATTAACTCTATAGACATTATGGGTGATCGTCTTTTACCAAACGGCATTTTAACAGAGATAACATCAAATTCAATTGATACGCCAAAGCATTTGGTTCACATTGATACGCAGCTTCCTGTAGTAGAAGATAATATGGACATAGTTGGTTTAGCTCGTATCCTAGATCAAGAAGATAGTAATCCGCAGACTCAATTAAGGGTCTATCCAAGTAAGCAGGTTCCTCCAACACTTGTTGTAGTAGGGGGAATAGACGACCCTGACTTATTTAAGGATGAACATCCCTTAACAAAACTACAAAATCATGTCATGAGAGTTGAAAATATTCAACCTAAGTTAGAAAAGGTGATTCAATTGAATTCAGGTAGAATTCAAAGGGTTATACCTAGCATAGAGGATATGCAGCGTCAAGCTATAAAAAAATGTCTACGGAAAAACACCGTCACCGATTACCCACAAAAGTAAGTTATTCCAACTTCTTAGGAAACGCTCCCAAAAGCGACCAAATAAATATCCAAACGGCCTCTTCCTATGAAGGGGCCGTTTTTAATAGGGGGTTTGAGGCGGGGCTAGAGCAGGTGCTTCAGGGCATCTACCGTTACGGGGTGCTTGCGCCGCCAATTGCGACGCTTCTCCCATAAAGGGCGTTGTCAAGAGCAAGGCATCTTCTTGATTGTCTTGATAGTAACGGGGACGACCCACCATGCGGAATCCATATTTGTAATACAAATTTTGCGCCTTAAAATTCGACGCGCGCACTTCTGGCGTTAAACATTCAATCGCTTCTAAATGGTCCAAGGCATAAACATGGCTAATCAAGAGTTCTCCCAAACCTCTGATTCCTAGATGTGTGGCAATGGTTGTGATATGTCCTTTATGGTGGCTCGATCTAAAGCGGGAGGGTCTAAAAGCACAAAGGACTTTGAAACGGTCACGATACCACACCTTTTATTTTAAAACAGCATAGCTCCATTGTAGTCGTTTCTGTTGCGCTAGGCAACGCACATTTTTTTCACTAGGGGGTTTTATGTAAATACGTTATACTAAATGTTTATAGAGATTCCGCGTTTATTCCTCTTTTTCGTTCCCTCTCCCCCTCATAACCACTATAGGAGTCCGCCTGTCGTGACCATGAATACTTCTCCTCCTTATTTAAATACTCCCCCCAAATCCGCTTCATTACAGAAAAATAGTCCAGCACCCGTCGTAGATAAGGTGCCTTCTCTCTCGCAAACCACCCAAATTAATCGGCCTGATATAAACGCCGATGACAACCTCATTCGTCGTGGCACGTCTGCCAACGCTCCTGTCAGTTCAGAAGACCGGAAAGCACTCCATGATCTTAAACTCAAAACGGCCTTATTTAATCTGATTCCTTTACTGGCACCATTTAAGTTTTTATGGGATGCCGCCTTCTTTAACCCCAGCAAGGCAGCGGCCAGTCGGCCTGACTTCTTGGCGGGAACGCGTTCCTATAGTAGTGCTGTGGTGCAAGAAGGTCGTGAAAAAAATGCTCAATTAAAAGCCAGTCTTATTCCGGCTTTAGCAGGACTGTCTTTGTTTATTTTACCTACCAGTATTAAGGGGCGCGGCATGTTTAGTCCACAACGATTTATTCCCGCTATTTTAGTGGCCTTGGGTTATGGTTTATTTGAAAAGCCTGAGGCACCTAACTTTAATCAACAATTGTAGTATAGTAGAGAATATTTCTCAATAGTTCTTCCGTAGCGTCTTTTAGTCTTGGTTAATAGGAAAACCCCATTTGAAGCAAAACGCCTTAAACGCCCTTAAAGAAACATGCCAACGCTGTTGTACCTGTCCATTAGCAACAACACGGCAGCAGGTCGTTTTTTCTGGTGGGAACCCACTGGCCCAAATCATGATTGTGGGCGAGGCCCCTGGCCAAGAAGAAGACAAAACAGGCGAGCCCTTTGTGGGACGCTCAGGTCAATTACTCATGCGGCTCTTGGCGGATTTTGGTTTCCAACGGGATCGAGACCTCTACATTGTTAATACGGTGAAATGTCGTCCGCCTCAAAACCGTAAACCCTCCGCCTTGGAGAGCCAAGCCTGTCGATCTTTTTTAGAGGCTCAATTCGAACTCGTCAAACCAAAAATAGTGCTGCTTTGTGGAGCCACCGCGCTTAAAAGCCAATTTCCACAAGAAAAAAGACGTATTAGTGATCTTCGAGGGCAATGGCTTTACACACCGAGCGGACTGCGGATGATGCCTATTTTTCACCCGTCTTATTTATTACGTCAACATTCCTTAGAAGCAGGTTCCCCACGTGCGTTAATGACGCAAGATTTATTAGAAGTTCGCCGCATCTACGAAACGTATACGAATCAATAAAAAAGGGACTCCCCTGAGTCCACCATAAAAATGGCGGAAGCGACAGGATTCGAACCCGCAAGCCTTACGGCCAACCGCTTTCAAGGCGGCTTCCTCACCACCCGGACCGCTTCCATTTACTATAGTATCTAAAAAAAAAGAATTGACAAGCCTTGCGTCTTCCTAGTAGATGTGTCACACTATTTAAATCTGTTTTTTAAACTATAATGGATGTAAAGTCTCGTAACGGAATTTAGCTCATGCGATATGCTCCCCCACTTCCTTCTCTCCCTAAACGACGACATACAAATTCGGGCGGGCGTTCAAAGGGGAAACGACGCTCCAAATCCTTTTCATGGTTGCCCTTTCTCTTTGCGGGTACTTTGGTCGCAGCCAGCCTCTTCGGGCTTTGGAACTTTGGGGGGAATACCCCTTCACCACTCTTGTCGTGGTTGGGGGGAAATACGAGTGTGTATAAATCGGTTGGCAAGCGGAGTCAGGGAGAAAGTCGAGACTTGTATCTACAAGCCGTGGAAGCCCAAAAAGCGGGTGAAGTGGACTTGGCTATTCGACTTTTCTTAGAATTGGAAGCAAGTTATCCTGGTTTTTCAGCGATTATTTCATGGCATTTGGCAGAATTGTATCAATCCAAACCTGATGAAAGCTTGGTTCAAATTCGTTTGCGAAAAGTACTTAATACGCCTTTACAACCTGATTTTCAAGCCAAAGTTTACTATGAACTCATGAAGTCTCATATTCGTGCCAAGCAAGTCGACTTGGCCGAGCAAAAGATTGCAACCCTTCAAAAAAACTTTGCCCAAACCGAATATGGACGAGCTTCTCGATACTATGAAGGGCTGTTGATCTTAAATCAGTATGATGCCTTATGGCAAGAACGCCATCCTGAACAAAATCCTAAAACGGCCCCCCTACCCGCTGCGGTGATTCAATTGTGGAAGGCTTACTTGGCAAGCGCTCCGACAGGGACCTTTGCCATGGATATTATCCATACCTTTCAAGCCCGCCAGCATAAGCCTTCTCTTGAAGATCTGAGTCACTATATTCAAGCTTATATGCAGGCAGGAGACTATAGTCGGGCTTTTAAAATAGCGCGTATGCGCTCTTTTCATGTCAAAACCGCGGGGGTGGAAGTCTTAAAGGCTTATCTGCTTGCGGGTGAACGAGAAGACGCCATAGGCTTATTGAATTTGTGGGTGTCTACCTATCCCTTTGAAGCCAAAGCGTTTCGGGATCTTTTAAACTTACTGTTTCCCATTTCCAATGCGTCAGACGCAGGGCTGCACGCCTTAGAAAAATTGAATACGCGTAGTCATCAGGGGAACCGTGAAGCCCTGCTCTGGCATTTGAGCCAATATGACCCCAAAGCTCAAGATAAGTACTATGCTCAACTCGCTCAGCAGTTTCCCCAGTCTCGATTAACGCCTTTTGTTCGGGCCGAACGTCTTCGCTTTAAATTTATTAATCAGCCCTCTCTTGCTTTTATACAAGAAGCAGACGCCTATTTAAAAGCGTATCCCGCGAGTTTAGAAGCCCCTGACGTTTTGTGGTGGAAAGCGGTTGTGCAAAGAGAACAAGGCCAAAAAGCAGACGCCCAAAAAAGTATGGACCGCCTTTTAACAGAATACCCCTTTACCTACGCGGCGTTTCGGGCCAATCACGTGCGACAAGCCACTACACAGCCACTTGATTTTAAACCCGTATGGTCTTCCGAACAGATTCCCCTTATTTCGGATTCCTTACACGCTTCAGAAACTTGGCTATTAGACTATAGCAAAGAAAATAAGGTTCCTTTGGCTCCCATTTTAGTGGCTCAACTTCAAGAATTGGCACAGATTAAGGCGATTGATGACCTCTTTTTATTGCAAGCCATGCGGGTAGAGTCTCATTCTAAAGAAGCCGATGTTTTAAAAAGTTGGACCTATTTATTAGACGGTCAACTGGATAAAAGCATCCGCCATTTAAGATCCTCACTCGAACGCTTGGATCTTCCCTTTACACGTGCTGAACGCTATGAACTTTCTGCTTCTCTGCGTAAATTACTTTACCCTATTCACTACCCCGCCTTGATTCAGTCGGCGTCTCAGCAGGCGCAGGTGTCTCCCTTTTTAGTTTTGGGCTTGATTCGTCAGGAAAGTGCGTTTAACCCCAATAGCCTAAGTGGGGCAAGTGCCGTGGGGCTCATGCAATTGTTGGTTCCTACGGCAGAAGACATGCTCCAAAAATCAGAACAGCTTAAAATCACCAAGTTTACTTTGTTGGATCCAGAAATCAACATTCAGTTGGGAACACGATATTTAGCCTACTTAAATAAACGTTTGCAAAATGACCATCTATTGGTGGTAGCCAGTTATAATGCAGGGCCTAATGCGGTGGCTCGTTGGGCCAATAACGATATGGAACAATTTAAAGCCTCCCCCGATCGCTTTGTAGAAACCATTCCCTACGATCAAACGCGTCATTATGTGCATCATGTCTTTGAAGGCATGTGGAATTATCACCAGCTTTATCACTTGGATTAGGGAAAGCTTGGCGGGGAAGCAGGGGGAGGATCCCAACGAAGGGGAGCGGGTTCCTTCACGGTGGTAGACTCTTTAAGTGGATGGGTATGGCTGTACACATCGGCGGCTTGCACTCGGGTGATGAAACACTGATTTTTTTGGCAGACACTCAAGCGTACCATGCCAGTGACTTCATTGAGATCAAAATTCGTGGTAGGACGCCCTTCACTTTCATCAATACGAGCCTTCACCTGTTCAAGGGGACCGAGTCTTCCCCACTGAGGATGATGCCTTAAATCCTGCCGTACGACTTGGCGAAAGGGGTGAAATTTTTCAGGGGGATTTTGACGTTCCATAATTGGAAACACGGCCATGACCTTCCCACCCTTACTCACCATAATGACTTGAAAATCTTGGGATTTTACCTTCATCTCTCGCAAGCTTTGAGGGGACGGCGTACGGTTTAGCCCTCGTAGCGTTGTTTTTTCAGATCCATCATTCCATTGCCCCAACTTGAATTGATAAAGCCCCGTCGTCAGCTTCATTTTCTGCCAACGCACTGCATAAGGTAGCATCCCCACGGCATAGGGCGTATAGTGGTTGAATGCTTGTTCTGCAAACGCTTCTAGATCCACTTCTTCAAAGGGATAGGCTTTGGCGTTCCAAAAGGTACGGGAACCATCTTCTTTGACCCCTGCTTTATTTTCCGTACTACCTGGATCATCCCACTGCGCATGAAAACCACGAGAGCGCCCCCAATAATCCACCGGCCAAGGCGTGTCTGGCTTAGCAAAAACAGGCGCTACGGATTCATAACGTTCGGGAGGCACATACGGTTCATAAATGCCCAAGGCTCTCACTTCAACAGGCGGACGCGCTTCATTTAAGGCCTTCACCTCTAGATTTAAAGCGTAGCTTAAGGTCCACAGCATCCCTAAAAAAAGCCCTGTCAGGAGTCTTTTTTTTAGGAGCCGCGACGACAAGGAAGGGCTTGAGTCGATTCGCTGAGCCACAGAAAAGGATCCTTCGCGTTGGGGCGTCCTTGCCTGAGTTCTTGAATCACATGCGCTTTGTCTGGTGCATTAAAGATCGCAGAACCTGCCACCAGTGTATCGGCACCCGCTGCTATAATATCGGCCACATTCTGTACCCCCACACCCCCATCCACTTCTAAGTGGATACGCCGTTCACCAATGAGTTGACGCGCCTGCTTGATTTTCTCTAAGGAATAGGGAATAAAACGTTGTCCCCCAAAACCAGGGTTGACACTCATGATTAAAATCAAGTCTAAGTCATCCAAGAGCGGTTCTAAGACACTTACGGGGGTATGGGGATTTAGGGATACGCCCGCCTTGACTCCAAAAGATTTAATCAACTGTAGCGTTCGATGTAAATGCGGACACGCCTCATAATGGACGCTTATAATATCAGCCCCTGCGTGAACAAAATCTGGGATAGACGCATCAGGGTTTTCAATCATTAAATGAACGTCCAAAGGCATGGATGTCACGCTTCGTAAGGCTTGAAGTACAGGGGGGCCAATGGTTAAATTAGGGACAAAATGCCCGTCCATCACATCCACATGAATCCAGTCAGCTCCGGCTTTTTCAAGTTCGATGAGGGCTTCTCCCAAATACGCAAAATGGGCAGATAAAATGGAGGGGGCAATAAAAAGGGGGGTGTTTATCGTATTCATGGTTCATCCTTTAACACGTTTCAGGCACTTAGGCTTTTTCATGATACACTGAACACAGAAAAGGCGAGGGTACTTATTGATGCCAAACTTTGGCGAACATCCGTTACAACAGTGGGTGGTGGACCAATACAATGTGTTTAAATATGATTTGGCGTTGCCTTTTTTAGGGCGGAAGCTTGTCCCTGCTTTTTTAAATTATGTACGTCGCTGTTGGGGAGCGTCTACTTGGGAGGTTCACCCCGACACCCAGACTTTGTTGGACAAAAAAGAACCTGTTATTTTTGCGATTTGGCATGGTCAAATGTTCAGCTTGGTGCACCCTAAATGGGTCGAAAGCTTGCATAGTCGTGAAGATCGTGAGGCGCTCCATTCGTATGTGTTAATTTCGCAAAGCCGAGACGGGGATTTCATCGCCACTGTGGCCGAACATATTGGCTTTCCTCATCATGTTCGAGGCGCCTATGGACGAGGAGGCAGTAAAGCTGTTCTTGAGATTCAAGACTTGCTCGCGCAGAAAAAAGGAAATTTGATTTGTTTAATGGACGGTCCCAAAGGGCCTAAGCATCAGGTGAAAAAGGGCATTGTGAAATTAGCGCAACAGCTGAAGGTTCCCATTGTGCCCTTGGCGGCGGTCACACCTCATCACTGGTTTAAGTTCACCTCCGCGTGGGATGATTTTGAGATTCCCAACATCGCGTTTCCCATTCATGTGTCACTTGGTGCGCCGATTTTAATCACCGAAGCAGGTGAAAAAGCCTCCACGCTGAAGGGTATTAACAAAACGCTTATGGCTCATTTAAAAGCCACGTGGGCCTTGCATCCCAAAAACAAGCATAATCACTAGTCTAAACTTAGATTGACCCGTAAGCTTCTGGTTTTTTATGCCCTTTTTGGGCTGGTCGCTCGTCAGAGACCTTTTCGCGGAAAAAGGTCTCCACCCCTCTAAATTGGATGTCTCGCTTTTGTTTTGGGCTGGTCGCTCGTCAGAGACCTTTTCACGGAAAAAGGTCTCCAACACCTCTAAATCCGTTCAAGGAGAGGGAAAGAAAAGGAAATTGTTGCGGCTCTCCTTCTCTTCCCCCTCCTTGAAAATCCCCCCTGAATCCCCACATCCTCGCATCATTTACAGCCACAACGTCCGCAAAATGTCTCGGAAGCCTCGCATTTAGTGCGTTGACGTATGCTTTAAGTTTGGAGAGGAAGCCTAAAAAGCTATACACGCCTTAACGTAAACATCTAGCAAGGCGACGCTCTAGATGTTTCACCCCATTTTAAGTGCGGGTTTCGTCGGAGGAAAAGGCGTGAGAAAAAGCCTCGACCTGAGCCGCTAAGGCTTCAAAGTCTTTGACTTTGGCTTGCATGGCTTTTAAGGCTTTGGCCATGTCTCGAATTTTCAAGCTCGCGGCGATATTCGCCATCGCTTCTTTATGAGGAATCGCAGGGGCTCCCAAGACCACGGCTCCTGCTTCAATATCTTTCATGACCCCAGAACGCGCCATAATAATGACGTTGTCCCCAATGTTTAAATGGTCCGCCACCCCCGTTTGACCCGCAATGACCACACCATTACCGATTTTACAACTACCTGAAATGCCCACTTGCGAAACAATCAAACAATGTTGACCAATCTGATTATTATGCCCAATTTGTGTGAGATTATCGAGCTTTGTGCCTTTAGCAATGCGGGTTTCCGCAAGCGTACCTCGATCCACACAGGTGCAGGCACCCACTTCGACGTCATCTTCTAAAACGACATTGCCGATACTGTTGATTCTCGACACGCCCATGAGCGATTCAGCAGAGTGAGAGGCCTTTTTTTCATGACGTGCTTCTTTCGGGGTGACATAACTAAAGCCATCGGCCCCAATCACCGCGTTGGGTTGTAAAATACAACGTTTCCCTAAAACACAACGATCCCCAATGCGAACCCCAGCGTAAAGAATAGAATCTTCACCAATCTGAACATCGGCACCAATACTGACGTGAGAATAAAGACAAACGCCTGTTTCCAATACGGCATTAGGCCCTACCGTCGTAAACGCCCCAACGGAAACATCGGCGGCAAGCTGAGCGGTGGGATGAATCATCGCCGTGGGGTGAATGCCCGTTTCAAGCCATGCCCGTCGTTCAAAGCACTGTAGTAAAACAGCCAAAGCCACTCGCCCACGAGGCACCACTAAAAGAGAAACTTCCTGCTGGTCAATACGGGCTTGCACGGCGGGAGGAATCGCCAAAGACGCTTCTACCAAGCCTAAGCGGACGTGATTCTGAGCAAACATCGCCCACACCGATTCATGGCCCACGTAGATCATGTCGCCTTCCCCTGCCCATAAGCGAGGGTGACAAAGCCCTGTGACAGGCACTTGGCACGGGCCTAAAAGCGTGGCGCCTTCAATCTGCTGAACTAAGGCGTCTAAGGAATAAGTGGGGGAAAGCATAACGGTTGAATACGTCACAGAAGAATCCTTTCTACAGGCGTTTAAAGCGGTACCCAGTCGGGGCGAACGGTACTGGTGGGTGGGGTGCTGACGGCCTTTTGAGCCACCAACACATGTAAATCTTTATGATTGACTTTAATTTGAAAATCTTGATTTAAAGTAGCGGCAAAGGTCATCCATGCCGTATAGGCCGCCAAAAGTGCTTCTAACACGGAGCTAGGCGCTAAATTTTGAGGCATATTTTTAACGCCTAATTTTTCTTGAATCAAGCTTTGTAGGGCGCGACAGCCTTGGGGCGAACGGCTTTTATAGGGAAAGAAAAATTGAAAGGCCGACTTCGTATTGGGCGTATAGGTTAAAAAGGGTAAAATCCCCAAGGCTTTTATTTTGTGATACAGCTGTTCGCCGCGTTCTGAAAAGCGGTCCACCACAGGACGGTCATAGTCGGGCGTATCGAGCCGCATGGCGTGGTACTTAATTTCTTCTTGACGAAATCGACCACTAATGGAGAGATTTTTGGGCATGTCTAAACATACCACCAAGGTATGGGGGGCCCCCAATTGAGTCAGGGCTTCTAAAATATCATCATCACTATAGAGTTTGTCCATCCGCAACAAGGTTAAGCCACGGTCCAAAATCGCCACCCCACTTTCAAGGGACGCATTCGGGGCAAGATCAATCCCGACAAAAATCCAGCGTTGCGCCATTTGAGCCTCTGCAATCTCTTCCCAAGACGCCAAGGGTTTACGTTCATATAAAGGGCTATACGTCA
Organism: Vampirovibrio sp.; assembly: GCA_050916035.1. Taxonomy (GTDB): domain Bacteria; phylum Cyanobacteriota; class Vampirovibrionia; order Vampirovibrionales; family JAJTHC01; genus JAJTHC01. Next base: position 1,471,667 of record CP050876.1, read on the forward strand.
TAAGAACTCCTTTTCTTCAGGGGTTTTACTTGAGGGGGGACATCATGCTTAAGAAATGGCCACAGAAGGCGACCAAGCCTTCACCGTATCCACCACTAATTTTACATTAGAACGAGGCGTTTGGGGTAGGACACCATGCCCCAAGTTAAAGATAAAAGGCTGGCCTTGATTCGCCTTTAATAATCGTTGTACTTCTGCCACCAAAAGGGCTTCATTCTGGACAAACAAAAAGCTAGAATCGAGGTTTCCTTGTAGGATGCGTTGCGACCCAAGCACTTGGCGCGCTTCTGTTAAGTCAGTTAATTCGTCGATTGAAAGCGCTTGAGCAGGACTTTGTTCGATTTGTGTCAATAAACCGCGACTGTTTTTGACAAATAAGATGATAGGAATCTGCGGATAGCGTGCCCTTACCCCTTCAATGACTTGATTTTGGTAGGCCATGACAAATTCTTGATAAAAACGAGTGGGGACACCCCCTGCCCATGTATCAAAAAGTTGTAAAACTTCCGCACCTGCTTCAATCTGCATGCAAAGATAAGGAATTAACATCGCCGTAATACGCTGTAAAATGGTATGCAAACGACGGGGATCGTCCAATAATAAGGCTTTGGTGACTTGTCCTGTTTTCCAGCTCTTGCCTTCTAAGGCATAACTGGCCAAGGTCCAAGGCGCCCCTGCGAAACCGATTAAGGCAATCCCTGTTCCGCGAAGTTCATGATGCATCATGCGTAGGGCGTCGGCCAAAAAACCACAGTGCTCTTCTACATCCACAGGATGAAAGGCTTCGACATCGGCAGTGCTTCTTAAAGGATTGGCAAACGAAGGTCCTTGGGAATCCGTAAAACTTAAATCTAAGCCCATGGCTTCTAAAGGGATCAAAATATCTGAAAAAATAATAGACGCATCAAATCCAAACGCACGCAAAGGTTGTAACGTCACTTCTATGGCGACTTCAGGCGTTTTGCAAATGTCTAAAAAGCTATAGTGCTTACGAATGGCTTGGTATTCGTGCATGTAGCGACCCGCCTGACGCATCATCCAGACAGGGGGGCGAGACAAGGGAGTCCCGTCAAACACTTGCAGTAGATAAGGACGTTCAGGACAGGTGACATGAGGCAACGGCGATTGGGGGTAAGGCAAGCGTTGCAGAGGAGATAAATCCATGAGTGAGGAGACTACGGTCGCTTTTTTTAGAGGGGGGCAGGTATCATTCACGCCAAAATCTCCTTATTAAAACAGATCAATATTTATTATGGCACAAAAATAAATTCAGCCTATTTTAAGCCCTTGTCTACTTCTTTTCTCTCCCTTTTTCTTATTTCTTAAAGGATTTTGTCGTGTCACTGCGTTATTTTACTGGTTTTTTTTATGCTGCCCTCCTGCTCTTGACCTTAAATGGGGTGATGAGTCCTTTCACCGAAGCCCAGTCTTCTTTATGGCACCCTAGCTACGCCAATGACCGTGAATACTTACACTATGGGCATTTAAGAACGGTCAAGATACAATCGAAAGTCAATATCAATACTGCGTCCTATGATGACTTAACAGGGCTTCCCGCCTCTAATGGCCATATTGCGATTACGGTCACGAATCTCAGGCCCTATAAATCGTTACATGATTTAAGCAAGCTGAAGGATTCCCTACCCCCTCAGCAAGTGGTCTTACTACAACGAAAATGGTTAGGACTTGTGACTTTTTAAGTCTGTCAAGTCTAAAACGTAACTTGTAACATCTTGAAACTATGTTACAAGTTTAAGAAAAATTTCATTTTAGACTTGGTAATTTTGTTTTTTGAGTTAAGATACAGTCATGGAAATTGCTTCCTTTTGATGCGTCAGAACAGGCATTCCACTCCTTGTGTTCAGAGTTTTTTACGTCTGCTGTTTCGCTTTTGCGTTATTCGTGTTTCGTATTTTTCATTGAATACAAATTTATGTTGAGTGAATCATAAATACGTCGTGTGGATGCTGTGGCTTCTCGCTTTAGGTGAGACAAGCCCTCCACGAAATAAAACCGTTCATGAGGAAGGGGGAATGACTGAAGCGTAAGGTATTCACGTGATGAAGACTACCGTAATACTCGCGCCCTTTTCAAAAAAACGTTATCGATGCTAAGTCATGATATAAAATGGTCTGATATTTAATCTATAAAATTTACAACATCAAATGGCATGAATCGTTTCGGATTCAAAATGCCTTTCCCCTTCGAAAAAACATTGCATAAGAGAGTGGCGTCCTGTATCCCAGCGACGCCTTTTTATTTGGACACAAGGCTTTTTAACAAAATCACCCCTCAAAAAAAGGAAAAACTTAGAAATCATCGGAGCAGGGGAAGTCCTGAGTCTCTTCCCCCTATCTGCAAGGGGCTATGTTATCTTGAATACATCACCGAAATAACGGTACACGAATGAAGAGAGAAAAAAAGGAAATCCCCCTATGATGAGCCATGGCTTTAAACGTGGTGCCGTTTCTAATTTACGTCGCCGTGTGAATTTAGAAATTTCGCACACCCATTCCGTCAACTACGAAGAACCCATTATGAATGAACAAGACGCCACAGGCTCTTTTTTTCAAGTGGCTGATGAAACCTATATTATTGCCTTTGACACGGAACTCGATGGGAAGCGTCAAACCCATACCCTTAAATTACAAGACGGCCTCATGAGTTGGGTCATTATTGGGGATGCACACACTCGCCAAACCTTTAAGCAAGGGGAATGGTACGCCAATCAGTTTTTTGTTGATGGGGCCACCTTCAGCTGTCGTAACCGCACGCGTCGCATGGACTATCACTTTAATCAAGACGGTGGATTTATCGACCTATTCTACGAACTCTATTCGGGAGAAACCCACTTGGGCTACTACAGCTTAGAAATCTATATTCACTAGCTCAACATTTGACGCCCTTCTAAGGCACGAGACAACGTTAATTGATCCGCATAGTCTAAGTCTCCCCCGACAGGCAACCCATAGGCAATGCGAGTGACTTTAATGCCATAAGGCTTGAGTTGTCGTGCCATGTACAAGCTGGTCATTTCCCCTTGCGTACTAGGAGGCAGCGCAAACACCACTTCAATCGCGTCTGGCCCATGACGCTCGACTAAGGCATGGACGCGATCTAAAAGGGTACGAATATTTAAGGCTTCAGGCCCGACCCCTTCCATGGGAGATAAAATCCCGCCCAAAACATGATACTGACCCTTAAACGCTTGCGTGCGTTCAAGGGCGTAGACGTCCTGCGGGGCTTGCACCACACAGAGTAAGGTGGCGCGACGATGCGTGTCATCCTCCGAACAAAGTTCGCAAGGCGACACCACACTCCACTGGTGACATTGCGAACAAATGCGAACCTGCGTTTTGGCGTCTTGTAAGCTTGTAATCAGGCGTTGCGTTTTCGCTTCAGAGGCCTGCAACATATAAAAGGCGTAACGCTGTGCCGTTTTAGGCCCGACCCCTGGCAATTGTTGAAAGGCCTCAATCAGCTCAGTCAACGGAGCAATAAAAGAAGTAGACATACGGCTTTTTCTTTCCTTTCACATCCAGACGAAATGTTTCTTCTAGTATAGAGGAAAGACGCCTGAAAAACGAAAAAGAAAGACTTGCTTTTTACCATGTTTTTGGTTGAATAGAAGGTATACGAAACGTTGTAAGCGGGTGTAACTCAGTTGGTAGAGTATCTGCCTTCCAAGCAGACTGTCGCGCGTTCGAGTCGCGTCGCCCGCTCCATTTTTGATAAAGAACCAGTCCTTCCGTGTGTTTCAGAATTGGTCTTCAAGGGCTTTAACGTTTTCGCTAAAAATGTAGAGGTTTAAACGAAACACCTTCTTTATTTTTTAGCTTTATTTCTTAGGGTTGTATTGCGGTTCGCCTTGAACAGGGATCTTAATCCCTAAAGTTTTTAATCTTTGGTGAAACTCTGGTTCTAAACCTCTCGGAAGCTTGCCTTCATTCGCTTGTACGGCGGTGGCAATTTTTATACAAAATGCCTTTGCCAGTGATTCGGGGGAAGCTCCCGAAGATCCTTTTATTATGGGAGGGAGAGTTGGGGTGAATGCTTTATATTGTTCCCTTGTCATTCCAAGTTCTTCAAAGAGAATATCGGAGCCATCAGTGTCGATGTTTCCACCCGTAAGGTTAATCCCTTGGTCATTAGCGCTTACCTTATGTTCGTAAAGTGCTGCCGTATTCACAAAGGGATGTTTAGTCACTCGACCACTAGGATCCCATCCACTACTATTAGGGTGCTTCCGCCCATCAGGACCTACTCCACCGACAATTTTAGTATCAGGGTGAAAAGAAGGTACTTGAAGATCTACACGAATCTCTTGGTTCTGAGATTCTAGCAGACCTGCATTGCCTCCTGATGTATAAAATTCAATGGGACTCTCTGGACTAAGTGGATGTCGTCCATGATGCGTTATCTGTACTAATTCGGGGAAGCTAAATTTTTTTAATTTGTCCCTTTTGACTTTTTTTACCAAGTCTTCTTCGAAATTAGACAATGATAGTTTGATTGAGTGTGCACTTCCCTGCGAATAATTGATACCGTCGATCCGCTTTCCTAGATTCACTTGATCGAGAAGTGCTTGAAAAACACCTTTTTGTCTTTTTTTGTATCTTTTCATATTCAACTGATCCATTAGTTCTAGAACATCTTGAACACTAAGAGGAAGCGGAACTTGTTTCTCTTCTACATTGAGCAAAGGATTAAAACGATTAATAATGGCACGGACTATTCTGCCATGTGAAACACCAAAGCGATCTTTTTCAGAATCACCAATAAAATCATCCACCACCACGATGTTGGGGCGATCTGGCTTGGCGATAGTTGCTTTGTGTAATATTTCTCCTGTTTCGGTCACCCATTGCACTTTGGTATGATCTGGCCCCACTGGGGTACCGATTAAATAACCCTTCTCAAAGGCTACTTTTTTAGTGCCAGGGGGTAGTTTGACTGAGGGCGTTTCAATAATGTGACGAGCTGCTTTTTCCGCTTCTTCTTTTAAGGCTTCTGTAGGGAAAGGGATTGAAGATTGAGCCTTCTGAGCCTGAGCGAGGTATTTATCATACGTAGGTAACCCGTTGATGATCGACTCGCCGTTTGGCATGTGAGTAAGAGGAGCCATTATTTTTTCCATATAGGCTCCAAGCACAGGAGACGGTTGTATAGCGCCAGAAATAATGCGGTCCATCTTCATAAGTGAATGTTTATCCTATCTTTAATTCGCCAAATGGTCAGTGTATAAGGATAAAACATCGTCAAGCTAAACTTGTGCTACCGCCTTCTTGCATTTTGCAGGAGCCTTACAATGGCTAAAATGAAATCTCAACAGAACCTAATATTCTAGACAGTTTAACAGCAAATGTTCCTCTTCAATAAAGGTTCTTTTCTAAACGTTTAAGGATGTTCGGCAGGGCAAGTTTTACACATTAAAGCGAAAATGCATGACATCCCCGTCTTTCGCAATGTATTCCTTCCCTTCTAAACGAAGCTTGCCTGATTCTTTCGCGCCTTTTTCTCCCCCCAAGGCGACGTAATCTTCATAGGCCGTGACTTCCGCGCGGATAAAGCCTTTTTCGAAATCGGTATGAATGACCCCCGCACACTGTGGCGCCGTGAATCCTTGTTCAAAAGGCCAAGCCCGTACTTCTTTCACGCCTGCGGTGAAATAGGTATATAAACCTAAAAGCTTAAAGGTTTCTTGAATGAGGGTATCCACCCCACTGGCTTGAACGCCTAAACTTTCTAAGTAGCTTTGTTTTTCTTCCTCATCTTCCAAAACGGACAGTTCGGCTTCAATTTGAGCCGAAATCGCGACAACAGGACGTCCTTCGTCTTTTGCACGAGCAAGCAAGGCCTGATAATGCGGATTGTCTTGCGGGTTGGCCAAGTCGTCTTCTCCCACATTGCCTGCATAAATGAGAGGTTTAACTGTCAATAAGCCGGACTGTTTTAAGAGCAAGTTTTCTTCTTCATCAAAGTGATGAGCGTGTTGGCTAATCATTTCTCCTCCTTCAAGCCAAGGGGAGACTTTTTGTAGAAGGGCCACTTCACTTTGAGCCGTGGGGTCTTGTTTGGCTGATTTTTGTAAGCGAGGCAAACGCTTTTCAATGGAAGCTAAATCCGACAAGCAAAGCTCTAAAACAATAGTATCAATGTCTCGGCAAGGGTCAACACTATTTTCCACGTGTTGAATATTATCGTCTTCAAAGCAGCGAACGACTTGGACAATGGCGTCTACCTCACGGATGTTGGCTAAGAATTGGTTGCCCAAGCCTTCTCCTTTTGACGCCCCGCGGACCAAGCCTGCAATATCGACAAATTCAAAAACAGCGGGAATGACCCGTTGCGTTTTCACAATATTTTGTAAAATAGCTAGGCGCGAATCAGGGACTTTTACAATGCCTGTATTGGGTTCAATCGTACAAAAGGGATAGTTCGCACTTTCCGCTTGAAAGGTGGAGGTTGTTAATGCATTAAATAAAGTTGATTTTCCTACGTTGGGTAAGCCCACAATGCCCGCTTTTAGCATTTTTTGATTTCCTTATTCTTGAAATATATGATTTGATTTTAACAGAAATATAGCCAAATATTAAGTTTCACGAGAAAAGCTTTAAATAGTGGGCGTAAAATAACCGAGATGCTCATACGCTTTCGGCGTGAGTTGGCGCCCGCGAGGCGTTCGTTGAATTAAACCACTTTGCAATAAAAAAGGTTCGGTGACGTCTTCTAAGGTGCGGACGTCTTCTCCCATGGTGGCGGCGACGGCTTCCAAACCGACGGGACCGCCTTGAAAGAAATCCCGCATGGTGGCAAGCATTAAGCGGTCAGACGGCTCTAGCCCCAAGTCATCAATTTGGTAAATGCGAAGGGCTTCTGCCACAATCGCTTCATTGACGATCGCTTCAGCGCCTTGTCGTTTGGAAAGCACTTCGGTGACATCCCGCACGCGCCGTAGCAAACGATTGGCAATACGCGGCGTCCCCCGACTTCGCTGTCCTAAAATCAAGGCAGAGGGGTCATCGATTTGGACGTTTAGAATTTTGGCTGAACGCAAAATAATGGCTTGTAATTCTTCTGGCGTATAATAATTCAAACGAAAAATTAAGCCAAATCGGTCCCGCAAGGGCGAAGACAAGGCCCCTGCTTTGGTGGTGGCTCCAATTAGCGTAAAAGAGGGCAAAGGAACACGTAAGGTTCTGGCACTAGCACCCTTCCCCACGGTACGGTCAATGGAGGCATCTTCCATCGCAGGGTACAAAATTTCTTCCGTAATACTATTGAGACGGTGAATTTCATCGATAAACAAAATATCACCTTCATTAAGATTCATCAATAAGCCAATCACATCCCGAGGCCGTTCTAAGGCGGGAGCAGAGGTAAAATGTATTTTCGCTTTCATTTCCTCAGCAATCACCATGGCCAGACTGGTCTTTCCTAAACCTGGGGGGCCGTAAAACAAGACGTGATCTAAAGGTTCATGACGTGCTAAACTCGCTTCCAAAGAAATGGAGAGATGCGCCTTAAAATCGCCTTGCCCAATATAATCCATTAAAGACGTGGGGCGAAGTGATTTTTCTTGATCCACTTCCGTAGGGGTAGACGTTTGCGTCATCATAGAACAGGGGAGGGCTCCCGCTGTTTTTTTGGTTTTTAATTGAGCCAACAAATCCGTCGCGACCAATTCCACAGATTGTGTTCCGTCCTGAGAGGTGCTACGTTTGGGATGATCAGGCGACGAGAAATGCAGGACCACAAGAGCTTCCTTTGAAATGAGTTTGAATCTTAAGTCTTAGTATAGATCAGATATAGTCAGATATAGTGATGTTTAGAGTTTTCTGAACACGAGACGAGGAAGCGCTCATACGGCATAGCTCGAGACGCTTACGTGTTGGGGGTGGGCCTTGGTAAAGACCACGGCGGTAGCGAGTCCTTCTTCCAAGGTGAGTTTGGGTTCCCATCCCAAAAGACGCTTGGCCTTTCCCGTATGGGCCAGTAACATCAGCACTTCACTTTTTTCAGGGCGAACGCGCTCCACTTCATTGGCGATGATTTCAATGCCTTGCCGATGCGTTAATTCGACCAATTGGTCCAAGACATAGCCCATGCTATGGGTATGGCCATTGCCGATATTAATGACTTCCCCCTCCGCTTCAGGACTGGCCCCTACGGCTAAAAATCCACGTACCGTGTCCCAGACAGGAGATAAGTCTCGGTGAGGCAATAAGCTTCCGACATGGACGGTATCATTTTGCAACAATTGTTGGATGACAGAAGGAATAAAGGCTCGAGAGGACTGACGGGGTCCAAAAGTATTGAAGGGTCGAATCACCGCAATGGGCATATCAAAACTGCGGGCATAACTTTCAACCAACATATCGGCTCCAATTTTGGATGCTGAATAAGGGGATTGACCTTGTAAGGGGTGTGCCTCATCAATGGGTGTATACGTTGCGGTGCCGTAAGCTTCACTGGTAGACGTATGCACCAGCTTGACGTGATGCGTCTTCGCCGCTTCTAGGATATTTAAGGTGCCTTGAATATTGGTATTGACATAATGTTGTGGCGCGACATAAGAGTAAGGAATGCCAATTAAAGCGGCCAAGTGAAAAAGCAAATCCTGCGTGCGAAGCAGATGAAGCATGTGAGGGCCATCGGTGATATCTCCAAAAACAATGGTGACTTTGGCCAAAACGTTAGGAGAAAGGTACATTAAATTGCCTCGATCTTGCCGACCGTTGTACTTTAATAAGGCCGTGACTTTCGCCCCTGCTAAGACCAAGGCTTCCACCAAGTGAGAGCCAATAAAGCCTCCAGCACCCGTCACTAAAACGTTTTTCCCTTCATAGTGGGTGAAATACGCATCTTGCTTATAAAAATGGTGTAAAGACTCTACGGCGGTAAAATCAAACATGGGCGGTAAATAATCCTTTTCCGTAATTATTTTTAGGAGGCGTTAAAGTCATTTTAAGCACGACCATACTTTTGGCTTCTAAAGGAAATAAAGTACAAGGCAAGTAGTTCAGCTGTTGCGAACGAGGGTTTCCCTGAGGAGACGCCGTGTCTAATAAAATGGTCCAAGGGGTTTTGTCACTTCTATGAATCGGGAGATAAAAAGACTCATCGGTGACTTGATCATTAATCAAAATAAGGACGCTTGAAAAATCGGCTTCTGTGTCGTCGCAAAATTTACGGTTGGCCACGCCGTCAATGAGTAGACCCATAGAACGTAGCGTAGGATTATGCCAATCTTCTACGGACATGGGCTTCCCGCTTGCCTGCCACCAGGTGACGTCGGGAATGCCACTTTTGGGACTGGGAGTCCCCGTAAAAAACGTGCGACGTTTAAACGCGGCCAAACTTTGACGAATGGCAATGGCTTTGGCCGTAAAAGTAAAAAAGTCTCGTTTTTCAGGGTCGTTTTCAAAATCCCAATTCAACCAAGTGATTTCGTTGTCTTGGCAATAGGTATTATTATTACCGCCTTGCGTACGGTTGAGCTCATCCCCTGCTAGTAGCATGGGCGTCCCCACAGAAAAAAGTAAGGTGGTCATTAAATTACGTTTACGCCGTTGACGTTCCGCCCGTAGGGTGGGATTTTCTGTCTTTCCTTCTACTCCGCCATTATAGCTACGGTTGTCATTGGTACCGTCTCGATTATTTTCACCATTGGCGTCGTTATGCTTGTCGTTATAGCTGACCAAATCTTCGAGACTAAAGCCGTCATGACACGTCACAAAGTTCAGACTGTTATAAGGATGGCGTCCGTTATGTTGAAATAAATCGCTTGACCCTGCCAAACGGGTGGCCAATTGATTTAAAGTGGCATGCTGTTGATTCCAAAACGCGCGGACGGTATCGCGATAGCGCCCGTTCCATTCGCTCCAGCCTAAGGGGAAATTACCGACTTGGTAGCCCCCAATGCCTGTGTCCCATGGTTCGGCAAAGAGCTTGATTCTTTTAAGGATAGGGTCTTGTTGAATCGCTTGAAAAAAGGCAGAACGGGTTGAAAAGTCGAAATGCTCGCGCGCCAAGGCAGAAGTCAAATCAAAACGAAATCCATCGACATGCATGTCTTGTACCCAGTAGCGAAGACTATCGAGCATCATGGCTAGCGCAGGGGGATTGGTCGCATCAAGGGTATTGCCGCAACCTGTAAAATCCATGTAATAACGCGCCGCTTCAGGCACGACACGGTAGTAAGAAAGGTTATCAATCCCCTTCCAGCTTAAGGTGGCCCCCATGTGGTTGCCTTCACAAGTATGATTATAAACCACGTCTAAAATAACTTCCAAGCCTGCTTTATGAAGACTCCGTACCATGGACTTAAATTCTCGCACCACGGCGTGGGGGTCTTTGGTCATGGCATAGGCGGGGTGAGGAGAAAAATAATTTAAAGTATTATAGCCCCAGGTGTTGCTTAGGTTTAAGTCTTTTAAATGGGGTTCATCCATAAACGCGTGGACGGGTAATAATTCAAGGGTCGTAATGCCTAATTGCTTATAATACTGAATCATCGCATCACTGCCCAAGCCTGCGTAGGTGCCGCGAAAAGAGGCAGGCAGGGCGGGATTCAACATCGTCGCGCCTTTGACGTGCGTTTCCAAGACAATGGTGTCTTCCATCGGGATATTGGGGTGAACGTCGTCTCCCCAAGAAAAGGCCTCATCCACCACCACGCCTAGGGGGGCATAGGGAGCGGAATCTCGGTTGTCAATGGCATAATCTTGCTTACTATGCCCGATTTTATAGCCGTATAAACTGTCGACATGCTTTACAGAGCGTGCCACTGCTTTGGCATAAGGGTCCAACAATAATTTCCGTGGATTAAAGCGTAAGCCATGGTCAGGATCATACGCCCCATGGACACGAAACCCGTAGAGCTGGCCCGCCTGTAAGCCTTCGACATACACATGCCAAACATGGTTTGTTTTTTGGAGAAGGGGAATCCGTAAGCTTTCTCGACGCGCTTTGATGCCGTCAAAAAAGCAGACTTCCACTTTGGTGGCGTGGGCCGAATACAAGGCAAAGTTTACCCCACATCCATCAAAGGTGGCCCCCAACGGGTACGCCCTTCCTTTTTGAGTCACCAGTTCACCGTATCGTTTTTTGGGGGGTATGCTCATAAAGCCTAGCTACTTTCTCTCTCATTTATTCGGGGAATCCTTCAGAGGCTAAGTTTTATTGTAGCCCTTAAATCAAGAAAAGGAAAGTCAACGCCTCGCCTTTATTATTTCAAAATAACCTCTCGCAACATAAAAAGGCACAGGACAGCCTGCTTACACCACACGCGCCGTAAAGGCTAAAAAGTCAGCGTCCCGAAACACTGGCGAGGGTTGCCGTTTTTGGCTTGAACCAGCTAAGGCTTTGTGCTATTCTGCTAAAAACCTTTAAAGGGTTGCTGATATAGCAACACCCCCGTTCTGTAACAGAAAGGAGGTGAGCTAAAATGGATATTCGTGAAGCCATAATCTTCTTGATTATCTACCTATTAGTTATTAAACTAAACTAATAGGTTAGCGTGGAGTCTTTAAGTCTCGACCACTTAGGGACTCCCCCTTTTTACATTGTGTCAAATGTTGTACGCTTTGTCAAGAGGGTTTGGCTCTATTCCTCCTCCTCGTATCATTCACAGCCACGACGTCCGCAAAATATCTCGGAAGCCTTGCCTTTTTGCGTTGACGTCTACTTTAAAAGACTTACGCAGTATTGTAAGGAAGCATAAAATGTTATATCAGCACTGCTAGGCATCGGCGAATGCGGTGGCGATTAGCTCATCGTTTTAGGAGCTGGCGATTTTTTCTCTAAAGATTCTAAAAGTTTAGGTACTTTTTGAAGAATCGTTTTATTTTCATCTTTTTTTAGTAAGATTCCTAGTTGTATCTTCTGTTCGGGATTTAACCCTTCCGTCATTTTTGCTAGGTTTTCTTCAGGAAAGTTAATCTCAATATCTCGTTTACCTTGAGCATAAGGACTGTCTTGCTGGAAAGAAAGCGTAAGCCTTTTGTCTTTTCCTACTTGAATGTTTTTGACGCTAGCTTCTTCTATCGATTGAAGACTGTCCTTATCACCCAGATTAATTTTGAGTGATTTCGTTCCTTTTTCCAACGGACCGATGGCAGTAATTTGAACTTGTTGAGCAATATCTTCTTTTCCTGGGTTGGCTTCTTTGTCATTCAATTCAATCACATCTGAACTGCTAAGATTGCTATCAATTCGGACAACACCCGTTTCATCGGCATTGGGATTTTGATAGTCTTGCGAAGTCGCTTCAGTCTTTTTAGAAAACCTGTATTCCTTGGGAGCTTCCCAAGGAATTCCTTTTCCTTTTTGTGAATGAACAACATCTATAATTTCAGGGGAAAGCGAACTTGGCTGCGTCGAACTTGGCTGCGGTTGTGTAGGAACGGAGAGGGGTGCTTGAATTACGGTATTTGGAGCGATTCGTTTTCTTGCATCGAGTGGAGCGACTGCCATAGAGGAATACCTTTTTTAGGATAAAATTAATCTGTATATCTGTATATAAGAATAAAAACATTCTTACTCAAAAAAGTGCGTCTCTTTCATAAAATGTAAAACGACGTCTTAAAATGTTTGGCGTATAATAAGGGATGCTCCACTTCCCCCAAGCTAAAGCTAAAAGTGAGGACGCCCAAGCCTGAAATTTATAAACGACGGTAGACCATTGAGCGGACCTTTGCTTGGTTGGAGGGTTTTCGGAAGCTAGTTTTACGCCATGAACGAAAGCTAGAACATGGGCAAGCCTTTTGGGAAAGCGGTTGTGCTATGCTTCATTTGAGAAAACTTACCGTGTAAGGTCTAGTAGTTACCTTGGTTTTTTAGCACTGGCCTCTACAATGCTATGGCTCCCTTAATTATCAACACGACCTAGCATAAAAAAAGAGACGTTTGGTGTTTATACTTTTAGAACCTCTTTTTCCACAAAGAAGCATCAACCTACTTTAGGTATCAATCAAACAAGCCCAAACCCATATAGGTAGATAAACTCAGTGTATCCACGTTCAGGGACTTACTATAACTATCCACAAAATAATTTTAGCTATGGCGGAAATGTGGTGTATAACCGTCCCAATTACAGTGTGACGGCTCCGACCATTCCCTATGTGGCGGGAACGGCTTTGAACTATGGTGAAGATGCCAACTATAATCGTCCGAATTACGGAGGGACGGCTCCAGCGGTTCCGAATATAGGCAGTACGCCTATCTATTTTAGGGAAGCGACAAACGTGTTTCGTCCAGATGATGAGGCGGTTCCGCCTACTACTCCCAATGTGGGGGAAGCATCCGTTATTTTTGGACAAGCCACCAATCCTAACCGTCCGATTTACTATCCGACGCCCACCACTTACGATGTGGGTAATTACCCAGCCCCTGCTGTCAACAGTAACCCGATTACATATGCACCGCAGATGTATCCGAAAGGGAACAATACCAGTGCTTTACAGCCCCTATCTGCTGGTGGAGCGGAGCAGTTTAATCCTTATACCAGTTCAATTCCCGCTGAGCAAAGCGTGCTTAGTGCGTCACCTCGTTCGGCGAGCTATCCTGATATGAGTCAAGCCCAAACTTCGATGGTGCCCAATACGGGAATGCCCAGCAGTGAAATCGACGGATTATTAGCAGATACCAATACACTTATCACTCAAGGTCATCAGGTCGAACTGTTTTCGCAAGAATATACCGTTCAAGAAGAGCAGAGGCGGCAACAAGAAGCTCTTCTCAAGCAACAGCAATACAGGCCGCCTGATTTAACAAAACAGCATTATCAGCAATCGCAAGCCATTTCAAATACTTATCAACAACGACAACCCGTTCAAGGACAAGGTAATATATTTCAAAAAGCCTTGGCACAAGTCTTAAAAGCTGAAGGGGGTTATTCAGATCATCCAAGTGATACAGGCGGTAAAACAATGAAGGGGATTACCCAAGGCGAATATAATAGGTATCTGAAGAAAAAGGGGCAATCGAGTAAATCTGTTAAAGATATTTCACAAGTTGAAATGGAAGACATTTATTATAATGATTACTGGAAAGCCAGTGGATCAGATCAAATCGCAACAAGTAATCAAGCCTTAGCGATGGTTCATTTTGATACTGCTGTGAATATGGGTTTAGGACGATCCAAAGAATTACTTGCCAAAAGTGGTGGAGATGCGAATAAGTATCTCGAGCTAAGAGAGCAAAAGTATCGTGAGTTTGCGAGTAAGGGAAGCCAAAGGGTCTTTTTAACAGGCTGGTTGAACCGAAATGCCTCTTTACGTCAAGCCGTCGCACAAGCATAACAAGTATTAGGGCGAAAACATGAAAGAATTACTGGCACAAAGGATTACACCCCTTACCGAATTATCCCAGTCTGCCAGCTTCACCACACGACGTAAACTCACACGCAGAAATAACCCAGCAAAAAAAATTAGATAATACCGACACTCTCTAGGTAGCGTTGAGAAAACTTGCTTTTAGTTAAAAATTAACACGCTCCTATTTGGAAGCCTCTGTTTAAGGGCCGTCTACTGGTGTCTCTTGATTAGGGATTAGAGACTTTAAATAATCGTCCCGAATCCACCACCGAATCCACCACCGTAGCCACTACCATAGCCACCACCATAGCCTAGATTCCCGTAGGTATTGCCTCCACAAGCACCACCGCCGCCACTCCACAGGCTATTGATATTATTCCAAATGCCATTCATATACGTATTAAAATTGGTGTACCCCCAGCCTTGACCGTTCCAATTCCAACCGGGTTGCTGAAAGCCAAGACGCTGTTGAAAAGGTCCTCCGCCCCATCCAAAACCACCTTGATTACCCCGCCCACAACGCCCGGCACCCCCATTGCTACGGAAGAATTGATCCTGCCCTAGGTAACCCCCATTGCGTAAGACCTGATTCCCCCCGTAAGTGCCACCCCCGTGATACCCATTACTTTGATAAGACGATGTATAACCTGCAAAGGGATTGCTCGTTCCTAAGCCGTAATAGCTTCCTGATCCCGCATAAGCTCCTTGACCCGAATAAAGACGCATCATCATGACAACACCCCCTGCTTATTTATGATTCACATTCCCATCATTGTCCAGTAGATATTTTAAAAACAATCATCATTAAATCATAAGAGAGCAACCTTGTCATCATTTTATTACAAATGTAACAAATTGTTTTTACAATAAGCCTCTTTAGCAAACGATGGGAGTCTTTTAAAGCAGACGTCAACGTATTAAATCCGAGTAGGTGAGCGAATCTCCGAGCAGTTTTAAGCTGGCGACGTCAGAGACCTTTTCGCGGAAAAAGGTCTCCAACACCTCTAAATCCGTTCAAGGGGGGACGGGGTAGGACGCATTGCGTTTCTCCTCCCCTTCGTCCCCCCTTGAAAATCCCCCCTGAATCCCCACCTCCTCGCATCATTCACAGCCACGACGCCCGCAAAATGTATCGGAAGCCTCGCATTTAGTGCGTTGACGTCTATTCATGCAACGAGTTAAAGGTCTCTGACGGCACAATTTTGAAACGAAGCGAGGAAAAGCTAAGTCATGCTACACTTAAAAAATACTGCCATGAGGATATTTCCGTGCCTTCTATTCTATTAGACACCTATATTTTTACCAAGCCTGCAGGGGGCATGGCCAAAGTAACGACGTTTCTCTACAACGAAATTTTTCGATTATTAGGAGAAGACGCCAAGATTCAAGGCATTAGCCCCAAAGCGTTAAATCCAGCCAGCCCACCGATCGGGTTGACGAACCACGTGTTGCCCCTTCCCTTGGGGCGTGAAACATGGCGAAGTCTTGTGCTGCCCTTCTACAGTCGTTGGCACCCTCATGAACTCATTCACTTTCCCGCCAACGGATTAATTCCCGCGGGCTTGCCCAGCTCATCTAAAATTGTAAGCACCTTGCATGACGTCCTACAGTTGGATATCGACGATTTTTACACGCCTGAACGTGCCGAAAAACGACAAGACTACATTCAACGCTTGACGCGAGACTTGGCACGGACGGACCTACTCATTACGATTTCAGACTATTCTAAACAACGTATTTTACACCATTTCCCCACCTTGTCGTATGATCCCATTGTGATTCCCAATGCCCCTACGCTTCATCGCCTTGACGGTCTGTCGCCTCAATGGGAGCTTAAACCTGAGACGACTTATTTTTTATATACAGGGCGTTATGAAAAACGAAAAGGGCTGGAGTGGTTCTTGGATTCTTTTTTAGAGGGGCATCGTCAGCAAAAATTACACAGTCGTTTAATTCTAACGGGAGAATCGGCTTTTATTAGCGTGGCCTTTTCGGAAAAAGTCAAAACGGCCAAAGCCTTGGGTGTCCTAGAAGAACGGGGCTACGTGAGTGACGCTGAAATGTGCCAACTGATGAATCAGGCCGTCGCGTTGGTGTATCCCTCTTTTGCGGAAGGTTTTGGACTGCCCCCTTTAGAAGCCATGACCATGTACTGTCCTGTCATTACTACCGCGCTCACCGCCTTACCCTTTACCTGTGGACCAGCGGCTCATTATGTGGATCCACAAGCGCCTGAGTCCTTATTAAACGCCCTGTGCCGTTTAGAGCAAGACGCGCCTTACCGCCGACAATTAATAGAAGCGGGCTTAAAGCAAATCCAATACTTTAGCTGGACGCGTAGTGCAGAAGCCTTTCTCTCTGCGATTTCGAAGGCTTAAAAATAAATTTTTTTATTAACATGTAACTTTTTATTAACAATTGTCAATTCCTTATTACTATTTATCTTTATTAAAACAAGCAGTTAAACACCGCTTTTATTTTAATCACTCCCCCCTATGTAATTAAGGATGTTTTATTCTCATGATTGCTTCACTTTCCCCCTATTCGTTGCCAGATCTTAAGTATTCTGGTATAAGCACAAACGACCCTTTTAAAGATTCTATCTATCCCTCTCCCTCTCTTTCAACTCCTTTAAATTCGTCTGACTACTTTAGCCGAAACAATGACGATTATGCCTCGTCCCGTTATGATTCGTCTAATTTTTTAGATCGTTATAGAGCACAGGATAAAACGAAAAAAGAGGGTGGATTCCTCGAAAATTTTGATTGGATGTCTGCTCTTATTGGCGGGGCCGTCGGGTTATTTCTCCCTAAACTATTAGGCGGCGGTAAAGAAGGTGGAGGACTCTTAGGCGGTCTTTTCGGCTAAACATAGTCCCCCCGCTATTTTTCGACGCTATTTTTATTCCCACTCTTAGTTTTTTGATTTTCTCTTATTTTTCTTATTCTTTTCGCTTCTTTTATCCCTAAATCCCATAGAAAGGAACCTTGCTTCGTTTTCCCTGTTCAAGAGGCTCTGACTTCTCTTTGCCCTCTCTTCGTATTAGGTCTTACTGATCTATATAATACATGTTTATTTTTTCTCTGTCTCTCGTTGCTTTTTAAATATATATAGTCCCTTATTCCCTCTCCTGTAATCGAAAGGATCTTTTATGATCGCCACTTATCCCCCAAACTATGGTAGTACTCCTGCCTACGGAGGCTATACGCCTACCCCTGCCCCGACGACGTATCGGTATAATAATCCGCAAAATTCGTATAATAACCAACAACAACAGTCTTATACGAATTACAGTCCGACGAATACCAATCTACAACAACAGTTGGCGTATTCCAATTACAGCCCGACGAATTATTCACCAACCAATACCTCGTCTTATCAAGCCAGTAATTATTCTCCGACCAATACGTATTCTCCCACAAGTACGTATGCATCGACTAATACGTATGCACCAACTAATACGTATGCACCGAAAGATTATTCCACGCACCAGTTCAATTACGCGGTAGACAACTCCAAGGCGTATACGGACAATTCATGGAAAAATCAGACCAATATTTCGGCGCCTGATTATTCCAAGTATTTTGCGGATAATTCCAAGTATTTTGCGGATAATTCCAAGCACTATACGGATAATTCCAGTTATTATAATAATCAACAGTCCTATAAGGACAATAGTCTCCATGACTATTCCAAGTGGAATAATACGCAAATCTTTGCCCCCAATACGTTGAGCTACAGTGCGCCTTCCACTTCCCATGCCTTCAGTGCTGTAGACAACAGTTCCTTCTACGCACCAAAGATCCACATTAGTAGCGGGAAGGATAATTATTCTCCTCCTCAACACGATGGTGCGACGACTCAAACGGGTAACGGCTACACCATGGCCAGCTACACGTCTGGTCAAGATACCGGTGGCTATGGATCATCAGGCCTTGGTCTCGACTTCCTGAAAGGGATCTTACCTCAAGGCGTTGGCGGGGGTACTATGAACCTCTTACAAGGTGGTGGCTTGTCCCCTGAAAGCTTTTTTGGGGGTGGATTATTCCCCAATGGCGTGGCAGGATAAAAGCAAAAAAATAGTACCGTAACAGAATGGAGGGTTTAACGACCCTCCTCTGTGTTATAATACAGTCACTGAATATTGACTTGCTTTGTATGTGCTGGAAGTGCTTAAGGTACCTAAGTTGAAATGGTGCCCTTTTACTTTCCATGCAAGACAATAGGTAAAGTATACGAGTATAGTAAGGGGAAAGGCGAAAAGAGCCTCCCTGTTTAAAAAGGATAAAATACCATGGCCTTTCCTAAGCCTGACCCCACACTAAAACCTTTAGCTGTTGGAAGCGTTGCCCCTTCCTTTGACTTACCCGCCAGTGGGATTGAGGTGGATAAGACACTTCGCTTGGACGATTTTCAAGGTCAAAATATAGTCTTGGTTTTTTACCCAAGAGATAAAACCCCTGGATGCACCAAGCAGCTCTGTGCGTTGCAGGACGAACTCGCCGTCTTTCAAAATTTGAATGCCGTGGTGCTGGCTTCTAATTTTGGCAGTCTGACGTCTCACCAAAGCTTTTCTGAAAAATACGGTTATCGTTTCCCGATTTTGGTGGATGCAGAAAAAACAATGGCGAACGCTTATTCGGTGATTAAAGCCGATGGAGGCTTACAACGAACGGTGTACGTGATTGACGCGAAGGGCGTTATTCGTTTCGCTGAGCAAGGTATGGTCAAGCATGAAGCCTTAAAAGCGGTACTGGCCACGCTGTAACGTTTATTTCGTCTCAAAATACGAAAGAGCGACTTTCTCTTAGAAGATCGCTCTTTACTTGGGGTAAACGTAAAATGATTAGGCAGAAGGGTATTCACTCGCTTCGATACGATCAATCTCGCTTTCTAAGTTGGCGTAGTTGGGGTCTGTAAATTCTGTGCGTTGTTGTGTTTGAAGGAGTTTTAATAAAAAGACGCTGGGCGTTCCGAGATCAGAATGAGCCGAATTAAAACCATTTAAGCGTTCCGTGTCGGTTTTCATTAAACGGGTGTATTTTTCAAGGGATTGAATATAGTCGTTAGGGTTTTGTTTGTCACTAGGGATATTTTTTTGCGAATCAATAAAGGATTCTAACTGAGATTTAGACAGCTTGAGGTCCATTTCAATTTTATGTTTTTCAATGTGAAGTAAGTCGGTCTTTTTTTGTTCGATTCTATTTTTTTTCGTAAATTCAGAAATAATATTGGTATGGGTCGCATCATGGTTTTTCATGACCAATTGAAGGGACGTGAACTTTCCTTCTGCGACATTGTCCGCGGGTCCAGACACAAAAAAGTTGCTATTTTTGAACTCATCAAAAGAAACACTGCCATTTTTGTCAAGATCAAAGCCCTGTAAGGCTTGATCATTCTGTATGCTGGATTCAGACGTGTTGAGTTGAATGCTTTTTTGAATCGTAAAGGGATTTGAAGTCGTTACGTTGAGGGGTGCGGTATAAGTCATCATAAGGGTTGGTATCTCTCTTAATTAGGGTTTTTCTTCTGTGCATTAAAATAAAGGGCTTTCAAAAAGGTAAAACGCTCTATTTGTTTAACAGATGAACTACGTATGTCGTTATAAGGTTTGGAACTGGGTTAGAGTCATGAGGAGGGAAAGTCTTTGGGGTTTTCTTTTTCCTACACCTTAATAAAGGTTTGCCCAAGCCTTAAATTGAATAATTGTTACAATGATTTACAAAAATAAAAAGCTTTAAGAATTTTTAAGAATTCAAACACGCATCTACCTAGGACGATAGATGCGTGTTTGACCTTTTTTATTTTGAATCTATACTAAAAAGAATCATTCTGACTGAATAGGGATTACAATTAAATACAAAAAAGAACACTTCTTCTTTTGGGCATATGGTCTTGCTTAAAAGTTTTGTGATCCTTTTTATAATTTGGACTGATGTTGTTGATATGCAAGCTGTACTAGACGCTTTAAAAAAAACGCCTGCCCGACTCTATAGTATTATTGCGGTTGAAGCGATTTCTAGTTTTGGTAGCTTTTTCACCTTTATTGCCAGTATGGCCTTGTATATTGAATTAACGGGGGATGTGTCTACATGGTTTTGGGTCCCTTTGGTCAAAGCCGTCATCCCCTTATTGGTGAGTCCCCTAACACTTAAAATTCTGAAGCACCAAAAGGCCTGTATTTCTACCGGTTGGATTTTGGCTTTAAATATTTTGGCCATTTCCATTTTGGCGTCCTTTCCCACCCTTCACGTTTTTTTTGGCGTCATTGCCTTTATGGCATGGCTTGAAACGTTAAGCCAGCCCTTTTTTAGGCAATGGGCCAGTGAACAAGTCCCTGAAGAAGACTTGCTGAATTATAACATTACGGGAGAAACCTTACGTTGGGTGCTCTTTACCATTGCCTTAGGCTGTTCAGGGTTGGTCACCGCACATTTTAAAGCCTTTGCTTGTTATTGGGTGGATGTGGGGGCCACGACGCTTGCCTTTGCTTTGTGGTGGTGGGTGCATAAAAAGTTAAGTACCCCTCGCTTTACGTCTAATGCTTTAATGGAAGGGGTACAGGGAAAGACCTTGAAAACAGGGGTTTTTGCCGTCTTTCAAAATGCACGATGGGACCTTTTATTCGGAACGCCTTTGGTTACCACGCTTTGCTTTACGTATTGGGCCATGAATACCATTTCGGCGTTTCAGGGGGGATTGGCTTTACCTTTTGTCCAAGAAAATGGCTGGAAACCAGAAGTGACTCATGCCAGTTATATGTATGCGATGTTGGCCTTGGGTGGATTGATCGCCTTTACCTTACAGCAGGATAAAAAAATAAAGCAGGCACTAAATACGGCCAGTTTGACTTTGCTGACCATTATGATTGCCTTAGACGCCACAGGGGCTGCGGGGAAGGTCTTGGCCATGTCGAATTTCCCTGTGGTGTTAGGGATCCAAGCGATTTTTGGAGCGGTGATTATGTTTTTAAATGCGATGTTGAATACACGCTTACAGCGCCAAGCAGGCCCTGAACATACGGGGGAAGTCTTTGGTATTTTGGTGACGGTACAAAAGTCGCTGCGTATTTTTGGTTATGCGGGAGCGGGCTTAATGTTGAAATTCGTCCCTTGGGGGGGACATTGGGGTTTTTTATTATCTTCTGCCTTAGAATTTGGTGTCGTCTTGTCCATTCTGATCGCGCAACGTATTCAGAAACGGGATACTTCAACTAAAACGAAAGATCCCGCTTAATTATTTTTAGGGCAGTGGTGGTTTAAGTGTTTCTCGTTTGCGGATCCAGCTCGTCTCGTAGGGCGTCTCCCAGTAAGTTATAGCTCCAGACGGCGATAAAAATCATGACCGCAGGGGCAAGCATCCACGGATGTTCCAATAGGTTAGACAATTCTTGTGCTTCTTTCAGCATATTACCCCAGCTGGCGTCAGGCTGTTGAATCCCCAAGCCTAAAAAACTCAAACCCGATTCTGCCAAAATATAACCTGGTACCCCAAGGGTTAAAGACACCACCACGTAAGACGCCGTCTGCGGTAAAATATGTTTAAAAATCAAACGCGGCAAAGACGCCCCCATACAACGGGCGGCATCCACAAAAGGGTTTTGTTTAATATTAAGGACCATGCCGCGAATCACGCGAGCCAAGCCCGTCCAACCGATGGTGGCCATGAGCATCGACACCAATAGAAAACGGATTCCACTACTTAGACTAGGAGGCAGTAAAGCCGCTAGACTCACGAGTAAAAAAATAGAAGGAATCGACATCAGAACTTCGGTGAGTCGCATCAGAATATTGTCGACCCATCCCCCCAAGTAACCTGATACCGCCCCAATACTTAAACCCAAGGGAAGTGAAATCAAGAGACTACAAAATCCAATAAATAAGGAAATTTGCCCTGCATGTAAGAGCCTTGAAAAGTTGTCACGCCCGTTGATGTCACGCCCTAAAAAACTGAGGCTGGCAGGGGCTTGAACCCCCAAGAGATGCCAATGACTTTCTTTAATGCCCAAGAGGGTATAGGCGTCCCCTTGAATACCAAATTTCAGGGGGTATGACTTGCTTTGATCAGGCACATAGGTCAGCCGATACGTTTTAGAATCCCATACCCGCTTATACTGAAAAATATAGGGGGCGACCCATTGTCCCTGAGCATTTCGCCAATGCACCCGCGTGGGGGGTAAATAAGATTGTGTTTCAATCACGCTATTCGGCGCATAAGGGGTGAGTGGACCAGCCAATAACACCGTGCTATACAGTAAAAAAAGCATGGACAAGGGCCATAATTTAGCATATAAACGCTTAGGCGTGGGAACCGATTCTTTCACGAGGCTTCCTTTTTTTAGACGTTATTTTATTATACCGCCTTCTGCTTTTTCGGTGTAGAATTAAAGTATGAACACTTTGCTTAAGAATCCCCCCGCTTTAAAATGGACCTTAAAAGAGGCGTGCTTGGTTTGGGTGATTAAGGGCTTGAGTGTTTTGATTCGTTTAAGTGGTAAGGGTTCCGCCACGAGCTTTCCTGGGAAATGGGCTTTACGACAATCCCCCGATTTTTTAAGTCACTTAGGGCAAGGACTCCCGCCGATTCGGATTATGATTACGGGGACCAACGGCAAAACCACTACCGCTACCTTGTTGAGAGATTTTTTCAAAGCGGATGCTCGCCCCTGTCTATTGAATGAAAAAGGGGCCAACTTAATTTATGGCATTACCACGAGTCTGGCTCAAGCGATACAGTGGAACGGACATTTTAAGGCGCAAGCCTGTGTCTTAGAAACAGATGAAGCGACGGTTCCCTTGGTGGCGCCGCTTTTACAGCCGAGTGATTTGGCGGTGACCAATTTATTTCGGGATCAATTAGACCGTTACGGAGAACTCGCCACCACGGCCGCTTTCATTCAGCAGGGGATTCCCCATACCACGGGCACTGTATTCCTCAATGCGGATGACCCTTTGCTCGTGGCCATGGCACGTCACGCCACACGGCAAGGGAAAGGGGTGCTCTATTATGGATTAAACCTCACGCATTCGCGAGCCGCTGAAGGGACGAGTCCGATTTCAAGCCTGATTCCGCACCCCCATGAAGTGGCCCATTGTCCTGAATGTGGAGCTTCTGTGTCTTATCATCACCACAGCTTTGCCCATTTAGGGGATTGGTTTTGTGAGGCCTGTGGCTTTAAACGTCCTGACTTAGATTTGGCCTTAACCCCCTTAACCATAACGGACGCAGGATGGTCTTTGCGTGTGGATAGTGTGACATTAGGGCAGGGGGTTGTATTTCAAAGTCCTTTATTAGGCTTGTATAATGCGTATAATATCGCCCAAGCCCTTTGTATCGCGAGTCATTATGGGGTGTCGGTTCAGGCCATGCAACACGCGTTAACGACGCATCAAGCGATGTTTGGTCGCGCTGAAACCCGTGTTTACCAAGGCAAGACGCTTAAAATTATGTTGATTAAAAATCCCGCAGGGGCTTCCGAAGTGTTAAAAACGATTTGTGCGGATCCTCAAGCGCATCTATTGATGATTTTAAACGATGCTTATGCGGACGGAGAAGACGTGTCTTGGATTTGGGATGCCGATTTTGAACAGCTTTTAGTCGCTCACCCTCATGGCACACAGTATACCGTAAGTGGGACACGCGCCTTTGACTTGGCCAATCGCTTGCAACATGCTAGCCTAGAGGAAGGGTGGACGCCCCGTGTCATTGAAGCATCCTTGTCCAACGCCTTGCAAGCAGCCGTGGCTTCTACCCCAGAAGCATCCACTTTATATATTTTACCTACCTACACCGCCTTATTGGCTTTGGAATCTTTATGGAAGAATGACTGAGGCGTTGGCTTATTTTTTTGGGTTGAAATTTTTTGTTTAAGGTTTAATAGAATAAAGTCCTTTTAATCGATCAAGGTAATTTTTATTCATGACGACACCGTACTTCCCCAACACCTTGCTTCCTGAAAAGCATTTGCCCCATGGACTTCAGAAATCGGAACATCCGTTTCCTAAACTCGCGACGCATCAAGCCGTGGTGCAGGAGATTTTTTCTTCCATTCAAGGCGAAGGCCTTTATGCGGGGGCGAGACAAGTTTTTATTCGCTTGGCGCATTGCCATTTACACTGTGCTTACTGTGACACCCCAATGACGACGCCTCGAGGCGACTGCTTGGTGGAAACCGAACCCGCTTCGAATCATTGGGTCCCCGTACCGGGCATACAAAACGTGGACGAAACAGAACTCCTGATTGCAGGCTTGATCGCCAAGGCCCCCCACCACAGTGTGAGCTTTACAGGAGGAGAACCCTTATTGTATCCTCATTATTTAGGGGCTTTAATGCAACGCGTCCAAGCCCTTGGGGTAAAAACGTACTTGGAAACCAGCGGTACTCAACCGCATAGCTTGGCCAAAGTGTTGCCTTTTTTAGATGTCTTGTCCATGGATGTCAAGTTCCCTTCTACCACGCGACAAGCAGCGCGCTGGCAACAACATAGTGATTTTTATCTGACCGCTCAACAAGCGCCCCAAGTAGAACTGTATGTGAAGTGTGTGGTCAATGATGCAACGACCTTTGAAGAACTAGATCAACTGGCTCAAGTGGTGCCTGACCCTGCGGTCCCTATTTATTTACAGCCTGAAACCTCTTTAACCGATTCGGGCGTTTTACGCATTGCGCCTATGCATCTTTTGGCTTTACAAGCGTATGCCTCACAATATTTCCAAAGCGTTCGGGTACTTCCGCAAACGCATAAAATGATGAAGATTGCTTAAGCCATGGTCATGAGCTCTCCTTTTTTAGAGAACTTGCCTACGTTTAAGACCGATGTGCTTATTATTGGGGCAGGGCTTGCGGGGCTGATTACCGCCTTAGAAGCGGAAGAAGCGGGTTTCGACGTCACGTTGGCCTTTCAAGCCAAAAACAGTTTTACCTCTAATTCAGCCTATGCACAAGGCGGTATTGCGAGTTTTTTACAATGGAATGCCCAAGATTCTTTAGAAGCGCATGTGCAGGATACACTCATTGCAGGGGCAGGCTATAATGATGAAAGCGCGGTACGCGACATACTTCTTCAAGGGGGCAGGGCGATTGAAACCTTAATGCGTTATGGGGTGCGTTTTGACCAAGACGACGACCAGCACCCCGCCTTAACGCGAGAGGGGGGACATAGCCATCGACGGATTCTCCATGTCCACGGGGATCAAACGGGCCTCGGTATTTTAACGCCCTTGATTGAACGGGTCAAACGCTCGACGCGTATTCGGATTTTATCTCAACACCGTTTGCAAGCACTTCACCAAGGGGAAAACGGGCAAATTGTGGGGGCTTCTTTATACCACCGTCCTCATCATACGCTGCAAGGTGTTGAAAGTTCGCAAGTGGTCTTGGCCACAGGCGGCTATGCAGGCATGTATCGCTACGCGACGCATTCTGCCTTAGAAGGGGCGGATGCCTTATATTTAGCGCATCAAGCGGGGGCTCGTCTTCAGGATTTACACTTGGTGCAATTTCACCCCACCGCGTTTATGAAAGACGGAAACATTCAATTCTTGGTGAGTGAATCCTTGAGAGGGGAAGGCGGTATTTTGCTCAATGCGGCAGGGCATCGACTCATGGAGGGGGTGCATCCCTTAGGTGATTTAGCGCCTAGAGACGTGGTGGCTCGCGCGATTGATGCCGAAATGCGACGCACGGATCATCCTTCTGTGTATTTGGATATGCGCTCACATCCTCAAACGTTTTTGTCTCAGCGTTTTCCCTATATTTACCGTCGTGCTTTAGAAGCTGGCGTGAATATGGCCTGTGATCTTTTACCTGTGGCGCCTGCGGCCCATTATTGTATGGGGGGCATTCACACCTCGCCAAAGGGTCAAAGCTCGGTCGCGGGTTTATTTGCGATTGGAGAAGCCAGCCGAACGGGTTTACATGGGGCCAATCGATTGGCGTCCAATTCTTTGCTGGAATGTGTGGTCATGGGCTTAAATGTGGTCGACGCCTTTACGATACAGCCTTCTGCCAGAATAGAGCAAACGCTACAGTTGCCTTTTTCAAAGACGCCTTCCTCCCTTCAGCATGAAAAAACCTTGACCGACTTAAAGTCATTGATGTGGCAGTACTTGGGACTTCAGCGTGACAGCGAAGCGTATCCTCTCTTTCAAAAAAAGCTGGAAATGCTTGAAAACGCTAACAAGCAGGACGCGTCTTTTAAAAGTCTTTATTTTGTCGCCAAAACCGCTCTGGCGCATGCAGAAGCCATGCCCGTTTCTTGTGGCAGTCATTTTGTAAAAGTCCCGACGTCGACTATTTAATACCCTGAAAACAGACCAAAAAAAAGAAGACTTAAAAATGTCGAAGGGGGGACTTGAACCCCCACAGATTGCTCCGCACGCCCCTCAAGCGTGTGCGTCTACCGTTCCGCCACTTCGACTCATACCCATATCCATTTTAAATAGCCTCTGGCGTCTTCGTTGTTGCTCTGGTTCTCGATGTGCTTATGTACGTCTTTGTACACTTTACCCATCTGCGAGTCTAGACTCCTAGAATCCACCTATACGCTATTCAAACTGTGAACGAGTATTAAACTTTATTAAGCATAGGAGAAACACAAAGAAAGGTCAACCATTTCACACCTTTAGCACGCGCCGTAAACTCTGTTTGAGCTGGGGGATCTGCTGGGGATTGATCCAAAAATGGGAGCCTGTTTTCAGACGTGTATCGTCTGAAAAACTAAGAATCGTAGGTAAGTCGCCTGCATGTTCCCGTAGGGTTTTGGCCACAAAGGCAATTTCTTCAAAATTAGGGGGACTTTTAAAATGCACTTCAAAAGGTTGAGCCTTTTCAATAGGGATGGCTTCGTTGATGATGAGACTAAACTGTTCATTGTCGTCCCCTCGAAAAGAAAGCTTGGCCTTTAAAATAAGTCGGCTGGCTTCTTGTAAAATAGGCTTTAACGTTTCAACGGCCTTCCCAAAAACAATGAATTCTCGTTCTCCTGTAAAGTCTTCTACACGCCCAATGATTAAAGGCTTATTTTTTTTACTTAAACGGTGTTGAATGTTGGACACTAAGCCCCCTACCCGAACCACTTCTCCATCACTAAGTTGGGACAATTCTGAGAGACGGTGTGTGGTCATCATCGGCAACGTTTCTTTAATTTGATCTAAGGGGTGGCTGGTGACATAAAAACCCAGTAAGTCTTTTTCGTTTTGTTGAATGGTTTCATCAGGGTATTCAAGGCGGGCATCTCCTTGCAAGAGTAAACCCGTCATAGGGCTTGCCTCATCCCCAGCTCCTAGTAAATCGAAAAGACTGGCTTGGCCTGTTTCCGCTTGCTTATGGCATTGTTCTGCATAATTAAACAAGGTTTCTAAATTATGCATTAAATGTTGTCGACTATAACCAAAGTCTTCTAAGGCCCCTGCCAGAATCAAGGCTTCCATCGTTTTTCGGTTGAGTACCTTGGTGTTGACGCGTTTTAAAAAATCTTCTAAATGCGTAAAGGGGGCTGCTTCTCGCGCGGTGACTATGGCTTCCACCACCCCAACGCCCACCCCTTTGACAGAGGCTAAACCAAAGCGAATCGACTGCCCATCGGGCGAAGGGGTAAAGTCGACATGACTAAATCTTACCGAAGGCGCCAAGACGGGGAACCCCATTTTCCGGCTGGTTAAAATGTAATGCTGAATTTTATCCAAGCTGTCACGAACGGAAGACAAGAGCGCCGACAAATATTCGACGGGATGATGACACTTTAAATACGCGGTTTGATACGCAATAAACGCATACGCCGCGGAATGTGAACGGTTAAAACAATAGGCCGCAAACTCGCTCATCACATCAAATAAATTATGGGCCAACGTTGCATCCACTTCATTCGCCACACAGCCTTCGACAAAGCCTTGACGTTCTTTCTCCATCACCTCTGCTTTTTTCTTACCCATGGCTCGACGGAGCAAATCCGCACGCCCCAATGAATAGCCTGCCAAGACCTGTGCAATTTGCATAATTTGTTCTTGATACACAATGGTTCCGTAGGTCGGTTCTAAAATTTCCTGTAAAAGGGGATGCGGAAAACTAATCGCTTCACGGCCATGCTTACGGTCCACAAAGGTTTTGGCCATACCCGAATTCAAAGGCCCCGGACGATATAAAGCCACTAAGGCATTGATGTCTTCAAAAACGGAGGGCTTTAAATCTCGCACTAAAGTTTTCATGCCACTACTTTCTAGCTGAAACACCCCATCGGTATCTCCCGCACTAAGTAGCGCATAGGTTTCGGCATCATCAAGCGGTAGACTCGGCATCACAGGCACCGCTTTGCCTGCTTTTTCAATGAGTTTTAAGGTATTGTGAATAATGGTTAAGTTACGTAAACCTAAAAAATCCATTTTAAGCAAACCTAATTTTTCCAAGTCCCCCATGGTGCATTGGGAAATCATCATCCCTTCTTTAGACGCTTGTAAGGCAATGACTTCATTCAGCGGATCCTTTGAAATGACGACCCCTGCGGCGTGCGTGCCTACATTACAGGCCGTGCCTTCTAGATCCACCGCAAGATCAATCCAACGTTTTAAATCAGGATTTTGCGCCACTTCTTTCTGAAGTTCCATGCCCTCAGCTAAGGCATCCGCAAGCTTGGTCCCTGGGGTAGAAGGAATCATTTTAGAAATACGGTTACTTTCTTCAAAGGGGATTTCAAGAACGCGTGCCACGGCTTTCACCGCCGCTTTCGCGGCTAAAGTGCCAAAGGTAGCGATTTGACAAACCCGATCCGCCCCGTAACGCCTCCCCACATAGTCAATGACTTCACCACGACGTTCAATACAAAAATCAATATCAATATCGGGCATGCTGACCCGTTCAGGGTTTAAAAATCGTTCAAACAATAAATTATGCTCAATCGGATCAATATCCGTAATGCCCAAAACATAAGCCACCAAGCTTCCCGCAGCCGACCCCCGCCCTGGTCCAACAGGAATGCCTTCTTGACGCGCCCAGTTCATAAAATCCCATACAATTAAAAAGTAAGCAGGGAATCCCATTTGATTAATGATTTTTAGTTCATAGCTGGCACGTTCTTCGATGGTATCGGGTAAAGGGTTCCCATACTTTTCTTGACTATGTTGACGCACCAGTCTTTCTAAATAAGACGCTTCACTTTCCCCTTCAGGCAAGGGATAGGCAGGCAATAGGGATTCATCCATCGGCCAATCCAGTTCAATTTTATCGGCCACTTTCAGGGTGTTGGCACGTGCCTGTGCTGCGCTAGCAGCGGGTAAATGTTGAAGGAGTTCTGCCATTTCTGTAGGGGATTTTAAATAATAATGGGCATTGAATTTTTTGCGACGATTTTCATCTGAAAGCGTGGTACCCACCTGCATACAGAGCAAAATATCGACGGTTTCTCCCTGCCCTTCATGGGTGAAACGACTGTCATTGGTGAGGACACAATCCAAGTGCAGGGCTTCTGCCAAGGCCAGTGCTTCTTGCGTGATTTGCATTTCTGTTCCCATGTGGTGATCCTGCAATTCAATGTAGAGATCCTCCCCAAAAATGTCTTTCAAGCTTTCTAATTGTTTTCGAGCTTCTTCTCGATGCCCCCGTAAAACATGGTAGCCAATGGGGCCATGGGTACAATCGGTGAGTAAGATTAAACCTTCGTGATGCGCTTTAAGTAAGTCCCAATTGATGCGTGGTCGATAATAAAAGCCATCGATGTGTGCGGTGGACAAGAGCTTGGCTAAATTTTGATAGCCCACATAATTTTTACACAAGAGCACCACCTGCAAAGTGGCCGTACGCGTGGATTTGTCCGTAATATCGCCTTCAATGACCGCAATTTCAGCCCCGATAATCGGTTTAATGCCGTGGGCTTTACACGTATTGTAAAAATCCACCGCTCCATAAAGGTTGGCACTGTCGGTTAAGGCCAAAGCAGGCATGCCGAAAGACGCTGCGGTTTTGACCAGATCCTTAATACGGCTAGACGCTTCTAATAAACTGAATTGACTATGGGTATGTAGATGAACGAAGGATGCTTCCACGATGAAAAGAGACTCCTGATTGCGTGACTATAGCTTACTTGAAACAGAGCGAGAACGCACGCATGGTTTATGTTAGACTCACCCGTATGTTACTTTGTGGTCGCTTGTGCTAGGGATGAAAAATCGATCACTTCAAGTGGAAAGGAAGGCTTTATGTCGACGACATATCAAGGGCTGGTCTGGAATGGTCAAGCCGTCACACTCAGCGAGATAGACCGCCCCGTTTTACCGGCGAAACATGCGCGTATTCGGATTTTAATGGCGGGGATTTGTAATACCGATTTAGAAATCATTAAAGGCTATATGGGCTTTACAGGCGTTTTAGGGCATGAATTTGTAGGGGTGGTAGAAGACGCGCCTGATGCCCCTGAATGGCTAGGCAAGCGAGTCTGTGTCGATATTAATGCCGCGTGTGAGGAAGCCTTGGATATGAAATCCTGTGCGACCTGTGGGCATCCTCATCATTGCCCTAAGCGAAGCGTGATCGGGATTTTTAATCATCACGGGGCCTTTGGGCGTGAAGTGGTGGCGCCTATTCGAAATTTGTATGAAGTCCCTGATGCCGTCACCAATGAAGAGGCGGTGTTTACAGAACCCTTGGCGGCTGCTTTTGAAATTCTAGAACAAGTGCCTATTCAGCCAGAAACGCGAGTCTTGGTTTTAGGAGACGGTAAACTTGGCTTGTTGATTGCCATGGCCTTGCGTTTGGCGTCTACCCATGTGACCTTATTGGGTCGCCATAAGGACAAGCTTGCTTGTGTGGAAGGTTTGGGCATTCAAACGGTCTTGAGTGCCGAATACACTTCGCTTGAAGCGGTGGACGTGGTGATTGAAGCCACGGGCACTGCAGGAGGTATTGAGCAGGCCATTGCCCTACTGAAACCGCGCGGTACCTTGGTCTTAAAAAGTACCGTGGCGGATACAAAAGGGCTTAATTTGTCCCCCGTGGTGGTGAATGAATTAACAATCGTGGGGTCTCGCTGTGGGCCTTTTGATGTGGCCCTTCACGCCTTGGCGTCTGGCAAAATACCTGTACAACGACTGATTCAAGCGTGCTTTCCTTTGACAGAAGGAGTAGAAGCGTTAGCCGTTGCCAGTCAACGAGGCGCCTTGAAAATTTTATTAAATTGCGAATCCAACGCCTAAAGTGCTAAACCCCCTCTAGAATACAGACTGTCTTCTGGAGGGGGGGCAACTTAGTGAAACGTGCTTACTTCCGTGTTTCCGTCTTTATAATTTAATGACGGAAATTTGATTGCCTTCTTGTTCAGAGACAAATAAGCGATTGGTCAGTGAATCAAAGTAGAGGTAGTAGGGTTTTCCATAACCGCGCTTTAAAATAGTGGTTTTACCATTGGGCGCCACACTGACAATATCCCCGCTAATGTAATTGGCGACATACAGGTTGCCATTTCGAGGATCTCTGACCAGTCCGATAGGGCCATTAATCACGCCCCCTTGCACTAATACCGTACTGGTGCCGTTGGGCAGGACTTTGACGATATTATTTTTGGTATAATTGGCCACATATAATTCACCACTGGAGCCCATGGTCAAACCCGTGGGTCCCACTAAACCTTTTGCGTACAGACTAGAACTACTAATGGCCACCGCATTCACGCTGGAGGCAGCAGGCTTCACCGTGCTTACGGTAGGCTTTGTTGTGGTGCTAGGCTTGCTCACGACAGGGGTTGTATCTTTAATACGAGTGGCCACGCTGGTGGAGGGATTTGGCTTGACGCCCCCTTTCTTCAGTAAGGCAATTTCAGTCAAGGCTTCATTATACTTGGCATGCGTGGTGGGCACTTTTTCTAATTGCTCTAAGGCTTCAGCTGAGCGATTCAGCTTGCTGAGAGACATCCCCAAATTATAGCGAATTTCGGCATCGGCAGGCGAACGCCACAAGGCTTTTTGAAACGCCAGACGTGCGTCTTCAAATTGATTCAAACGATAATGCACGGCACCTAAATTAAACCACGCATCAACATAGGTGGGGTCCGCCGCGGTCGATTTTTGAAACAATTCACTCGCTTTGACCAAGGCTTTTTGTTGATACGCTTGCATGGCCTGTGCGTAAAGCGCTTCTGCTTCAGGCGTGGCAGCATACAAAGGCGCTGAAATACCCATGCCGATTCCCCACAATAATGCCAGCACTAGGCTGTAAAAACGAATTGGGGACAGATGAAAAATGAATCGAGCAGTCGACATGGGAGAAATACCTCATTCAATTTAAGATGAAAGACAATTTCTATTATAACATGCTTTATTGAATTGAAAGGCTTTGTTTTATAGATTGAAATTTAGATGCTTAAAGCGCTTTGAAAACGATCAAGCTTGTGGAGGGGGACTTAAACGGGCTTGATACGCGTGCAGAGCGTTTTGAATATCTCCAAGATGATCCATGCCAAATTTTTCGCTCAGGGCTTTGGCTAAAGTCAGTGCCATCATCGCTTCCACCACTACGGCACAAGCAGGAACAGCGGTGACATCGCTACGTTCAAAGTGCGCTTGTTCTTCGTGTTGAGTTTCTAAATTCACACTCATTAAAGGCTTAATTAAAGTCGCAATGGGCTTCATCCACGCTTTGACCACCACGGCTTCTCCATTAGTGACG
Organism: Vampirovibrio sp.; assembly: GCA_050916035.1. Classification (GTDB taxonomy): domain Bacteria; phylum Cyanobacteriota; class Vampirovibrionia; order Vampirovibrionales; family JAJTHC01; genus JAJTHC01. Next base: position 1,504,634 of record CP050876.1, read on the forward strand.
CCCCCTTCTAAGCCCCCAGAATGATTGCTCGGGCGAACAATGGCCTGCTGGTCATTCAATCGAATTTCATCATGAAATAAATGCCCCGCCACTTGTGACCCCAATTCACCGTCTCCAATCGCCACGGCTTTCACCGCCTGAATCGACATCACGGCTTGGGCAAGCTGTCCGTCTAGTTTACGGTCCCACTGCACATAGCTTCCTAAACCAGGTGGAACCCCTGTCGCGACGACGTGGACTTCGCCTCCAAGCGTGGAACCTGCTTTGCGCGTTTCATCAATATAAGTGCGCACGCCTTTTTGTGTGGCGTCATCACTCGCACAGCGTAAGTCATTTCCTTCTACATACGTGATAAAGGCTTGAACATCTTTACGGTAGTCTAGCCCTTCGGCGAAAGGAAGGGTTTTGCCTCCTAAGACATGCACATAAGAAAAAACTTCAATGCCGACGGCCCTCAATAAAGCCTTGGCAACCCCTCCTGCCGCGACACGGGCAGCCGTTTCCCTTGCCGAAGAACGCTCTAGCGCGTCTCGTAAATCGGTCAGACCATACTTGTAAAAGCCTGCTAGATCCGCATGACCTGGCCGAGGACGAATAAAGGATTTTTCATCGGTCATTTCGCCTTCTGCATCCATAATGCCTGCCCAGTTAGCATGATCTTTATTTTCAATAAATAAGGCAATCGGGGCCCCTGTGGTTTTACCAAAGCGAACACCCGCTAAAAAACGGACGCTATCTTTTTCGATGCTCATCCGCCCGCCACGACCATAGCCCCCTTGGCGTCGTCGTAAATCAAGATTAATGGCTTGCGAAGAAATCGGAATCCCTGCGGGAATATTGTCTAGTAAAATGGTGAGACCAGGACCGTGAGATTCACCCGCTGTTAAAAATTTCATCATGAAAGAGACCACCTTTAGGGATTTAAAATCAAGGGATTGCCCTTGAATCTTATATGAAAGGCGCCTGCTATGCAATGAGGGTGTGCTCTTTTAAAATCGTTATCTTGCCCATATAGTGCTTTTTAGCTATAAAGTGTCATTTGATAGGCTTTTTTGGATGTCTAGCTTTTGTTTTGAGCTTGTGACGTCAGAGACCTTTAAACCTTTTCAGCAATAGACGTCCACGCACTAAATCCGAGCGGGTGAGCGAATGGCGAATCCCCGAGCGATTTTGCGGACGTCGTGCAAGGGAATGATGCGAGGAGGTGGGTCAAAAGAGGGAGAATTTTCAAGGAGGGGGAAATGAGGGAGGAGAAACGCAATACGTCCTCCCTTTCCCCCTCCTTGAACCGCTTTAGAGGTTTTGAGTAATCCCCCCATTTATAGGCAAGCTATAATGTAGACCGCCTATGGCGGTTTGGCGGCGCAAAGGTCTCTGACGGCACAAGCTCAAAACGAAGCGAGGAATCCAAAAATAGAGACTCTCAAATAACAATCTTATTTACAAAAACCAAAAACCGTAGCACTCTTTTGGGGTACTACGGTTTCAATGCTATAAATGGAGCATACGGACAACAGGGAAAGCAAAACACATTAAGTTATTATTTTAGACAGACTGTAGAACTCAACAGCAGTATCATATTTAATATGTCAAGGTGTTGCAGATACACTTATTTAACAAAAAAATTCTATCACCATGGTACTACAGCGTCTAGTGGATATTTTAGATAATTTTTATATTTCTTTCGAAAAAACGTCTAAAAGCCAACTATAATAGCGGATAGAGGGTTTTTGTGACTTGCTTGCCGATGTAATAGTTTGTTACAATACCGCTTTTCGGGAGCCTTCCCCTCGTCCATTGCTACACTTAAGGGGCGAAAGATTTATGGTTACTTTTTTTCAGTCGGCATCTACCCTGAAGCACCCTGCCCCTGAATTGGGTCGATTAACGTCGTCTGAAGGACAAGCCTTGTGTCAAAAGGGCTTGGCTTTATTGCCTGTTTTATCTGCGGCGATCCATCATTTTTGGGGGGTGACCACCACGTGGCAACTACAAGGCATTTGGTATCAGGTCCCTAAGGCTTGGCAAGAAGAAAAGCTTGTGTCCTATCACGCCAGTCTCCCTCGTTTAGGAGATGCCTACGAAATGCTCCCCTTGCCTTTCGCCACGCATATGAATGACCCCTTACTGAATCATGTATTGGCTTTCAATTTTGGGTCCCGAGAAACGAGCCTTCAAACCTTAAGTGCCTTGGAACACTTTGTGGCGCAACAATTTCTTGAGCAATGGGCGAAAGACGCCTTAACGCATTTAATTCCAGAAGACATTCCCTTACCCACTCAGTCCCCCTTGCATGCAGAAGGTTCCGTGACTTACGTCTTTAGCACCTCTTTATCTCCCCAAGGTCATGACGCTGGCCCCCTGCCTAAGGTGATGCTTCAAGTCCCTCTCATTGCTTTAAAAGCCTCGATAGCGAAGCAGCCGTATGCAGCGCATGCCTTGTCGTGGGAGGCCTTCTTAGATTGGCAAAAACAGCAAGGTTCTCCCTTAAGCAGCACCGCCACTTTAATGGCAGGCGTGAGTATTCTAAAAGTGGGGGATTTAAAAGCCTTAGACGTGGGTGATTTACTCGTGCTAGAACATAGTAGTCTTCATCGTTTGGGTTTGATTCATCCACAACGTCAAATTATACAAGCCTTTCCGATCCAAGCCGACTTAGATCGATTAGAAGCGTTTGATCCAGAAATCCCAAGCGCTTCTCCTATTTCATTAAATCCACAAGCTTTAGAAAGTGACCCCGCCATGATGTATCCCGACACCACTCTCCCCCAAGACGCCAAAGAATCCCTGTGGGATCAGCTTCATGTGGAAGTGCATGCCGAATTCAAACCCATGCGTATTCCCATTCAAGAACTGCGTCATATGAGCCAAGGCCTTTTAATTGAAGTGGGGGATTTGCTCCATAATGAAATTCAGTTGGTGACCAATCACAACACCATTGCCTATGGTCACTTGGTGGTGGTGGGTGACAAATTTGGCGTCTTACTCACCAAAATCCCTGGGCAACAGGATACCCATGCCCTTACCCCTTTAGGAGAAACTCCCGCTCCAATGGCTCCCCTTCATTCGACGTCATCGGCTTCTGTCCAAGGAGTTGCCCACGGAGGGGGATACTCCCAAGCCCCTGTAGAAAAAGCCTCTGAGGCGGAAGCGGAAACCCCGCCTCCCTCTGCTTCAGGAATAGATCCCCAACTGGTTGCCTATTGTCAAAGCATTGGGTTGAATCCTCAACTGGCTCAAACCGCCGTCAATGTGGGCTTTAATCTACAAGAACTGGTTGAAGCAGCGAATCAACAGCAGGTCGCCTTGAATGACTTCTTTATTGCAGCTTTTGAACAAAATGATATTCCTATTCCTGATTTAGATGATTTTGATGAAGAGGTGGATGATTTAGAAGTCGAATTAAACCGAACCTCTGCCATGATGGAAGAAATGGAAGATCTATTAGGCGAAGACGACTAAATTGGAGTAGAGTTCAGCGCACACAGGCCTGTATTGTCCTAGGGCGTTTTTGATTCTTGGCTTCAATCATGCTAGAATAATTTTTAATACATACAATAGTCATACAACAGGGGTAAAAAAGACATCCCATGGCAAGATTAAAAAAAATAAGCTTGGCCTGTTTTGGACTCTTGGTCTTGCTTAGCCTGATGAGTTTCGTCAAAGCCTCTGCCCAGTTGGCACGAACAACGACCACTGAAACACCTGACACAACACCGCCTCCCTTGTATGTCAACTTACACCCCTTGGCGCTTTCCCCTCATGACTACCCCCATATTAGTCAATATCAAACCCGTCACCCCAAAGTGTATTGTGGACCGAGTGTGCTTGCCATGGGGTGGAGTCCTCATCAAATCCCGCCCTCACCGCTTTCTCTTTCTGACTATGTAGATTCTTTTGCTGAACTGTTAGGCACCAGTGCCACGCAAGGCACCAACGTGCTTGAAATGCTCGCGGGTCTAGAACAGCTTCCCACCCTGAAAGGGGAGCCTTCCGCAAAAAGACGCGTGTGGTACGAAGGGATTTATCCCGTCCCGCGTCGCTATGCGCCACATGTTTTGAGTCTTAGACGTTGGCCCACTGCCAATACACGCGTATTAAAAGCCTTACGCCAAGGAGACTTGGTCGTGGGCCACTTGGGCTGGTATGTAGAAGGGGCGCATTCCTTTCAACGTCGAGGCGGCCACTACGTTTTAATCACAGGGGTCTATGAATCGTCGATGTCGCCTGATCACCTTTTTTTGGACATTTTAGATCCCTTAGACCATGAGGCCCCTGTCACGCTTTCGTCAACGGATCGTCGCTTGCATTATGTCATGGATTTACGGCCGCTCGCTAAAGCTGAGCAGACCTTCCCTGTGCAGGATCCGCATCAACAATTTCCAGAACGCTTAGCTGGTGCGGCCTTCTTTCAACCCTTCCCGACCCCTGGAAAAAAAGAAGCCGTCATGCCGTTTTTAGAAGGCATTATGGTCTTAGAAGCTCATTAATGGTCCTGACAGGTGTATTTAGAGTTTTCTGTACTAGGTTTAGGCGTTGTTGTCAGCTGTTATTTTTTCTTGGGAACTGATCCATTGCATTATTTAATTCTCTCATTGCTATTTCTAGTTTTTCCTTCTCAAAGTTTAAAGACGTATGTATAGGTTATGTTGAGATTTTATTTTAGCCAATGTAAGGCAGCTGCAAAATGCAAGAAGGTTGTAAAACTCCTTTTTGTTTTGTCGAAGCGAGAAAAAAGCCGTCGGTAATGCGTCATCAATCCAAATAAGCATTCGATTTTGTGACGCTCTTTATACAATTCTTTATCATAAAACCTTCTTTCTACACGGTTTTGACGAAGAGGGATATGAGGTTCAATTCCCTGATGCCGCGCAAACTCACGACTAGCATCGCTATCATAGCCCTTGTCCGCCAGTAAGGCGTTCGCCTCAAGCCCCGAAATTAAAGCAATGGCTTGCGTCGCGTCGTGAACTTGGCCACCACTGACAATAAAGCCTAACGGGTTGCCTAAGGCATCACAAACGGCATGTATTTTAGAATACCCCCCCCACAAGAACGCCCTAAGCCTTCATCGCCTTGTTCGTTTTTTGGGGACTGGCACAGGCGTGCGCCCTTAATATCGATGAACACACACTGAATGTTCCAATTAAATAGACGAGGCATTTAATTATTTAGCTATATTTTAAGTTGACTTGGTGGAAGTAAATAGCTACCGCATGAATGAAGTCTTTCAGGCTCCGAGAGACCACCTTCCATAGCTTTCTCAGGGTTTTAAGGCCACGACAACCCACTTCCCAGTCAAGGATTCGTCGCGTTTCTCGACACACAGCCAGCCATACCCATATTTTGCCTTTTTTTAGTCAAAAAAGTGCAGAGCTCATCCCGCTCAACCACGGTGACGGGTTGCGGTTCGAGCCGAGAGTCTGAGGTGTCCATTTTTCGAATTTGTTTAAGCACCGCCACTGTAGAGACCCCAATTATTTTCCCAATTTGGCGGAGAGAAAGCCCAGACAAATAGAGATTTCTGGCGAGCTCCCACAAGTGCGGAGTAAGCCCTTTGGGGGTAGATCGTGTATATTTACAGGGACAATTTTGGGACACTGCATTTTATAATACTCCTTAATAGACTTAAGGAGTGCTGGCCAAAAGCGTGAGTATCTGGAAGGGATTGCCTTTTACTGATTGAACAACGAGCCTCGGATGGAAGCGTTGAGAAAAATTGCTTTTAGTTATGCTTTTAGTTATGCTTTTAGTTGAAAATTAACACGCTTTATAGAGTGTACTTCTTCCCTTTTTGAAGAAAGCTATGCTAAAATAAAGGTTCATCACCCTCTATTGAATGAGATTTGTTGACGAGGAATTCACCGTGTCTCCACCCGCGTTTCAATCGTATAGCCCTTTGCTTCAAAATGTTGCCCCAAGGACCATTTCTCTCCCTGATTACTTGAAATCGGTGATGCAGGATTTTCAATCGCTCAAGCATGAAGGCACGGTGACGCCTAAAAGTGTGGGGCAATCACTGCTAGTACACGCAATGGGCGTGGGAATAATCGCCTTGTTTTTGGTGTTGTCCTCACGCTTGGGCTGGCGTTTACCTGAAATTCCACCGCCTGAACTTCCCATGAATCAAAAGACCCAAATCGAATTTGTCGTGGTTAATAATACTCAAGCGGAAACCCCTCGAGATCTCAAAACGCGTAATCGAGCCAAGGTGTCTTCTCGAAGTGGAGGCTCCCCCGCGCAAACAAACCCCTTGCAAGAGGCTCAACAGGTTCGAGGGGGGCAAGCGTCGGTCGCACAAAATGCCTCTCAAAGGGGGAGTCAAGGACAAGAGGCCGCAGCTCCTAAAGCGCAATCTCCGCAAAAAAGTTCCGCACCGTGGTGGAAAAAGATGAGTCCTTCACAAAATGCGCCTGTGGCGGTTCGTAAAGCCACGACCAAAACCGTGAGTGTGGGAGGACGTCCTCAGGCGAAAAGTGACTCGTCAGAAGGGGAAGATGATCTCTTGACGCCCGTGACTCAGAGTCGCTCTCAAACAGGAGGCAAAGCCAATAGTAACGCCACACGGATGCGTAGTACAGGAACGGGTGCGGGTTCACAAACTCGTTCGGCTTCTTCTGCGAATGTGACAGGAGCAGGGGGGAATGGTTCCCTGAATTCAGATGCTAAAAATGGCGGCGGTGGCGGACTCGCTGGGGTGGATGCCATTGCGGATGTTGATATGTCTCCTTACATTAGCCAAATCAATCGACGGATTTACCGTAATTGGAGGCCCTCTTCAGAACTCAGTTCCCTCACCTCAGAATATACATTAACCATTTCACGCTCAGGCCAGTTACTGAATTATCGTCGTAAGCGCTCTAGTGGGAACCTCCTATTTGAAGAGCTCGCCGTCGCGGCCATTACCTCAACCACCTTTCCTGCTTTACCTGTAGGTTTTAAAGGTCAGTCTATTGTGGTGGATTTTTATTTTGATTATGACCGTAAATAACGACTTAAATCAGGAGGACTTTTTATGTCCAGTTCGGCGTCTTCCCTAGATCGAAACTATCATCAGTGTGAATCGCTTCCGCTTAAATTTAATTCTTTTTTGGACTTGTTAAAAAATGTGATCAAAGGCCCGCGTCACACATACGAAATTTTTGTGGCGCCAGATCAACGACTTCACAATATAGAATTTGTTCAACAGGTCATTGCCCTTGCAGAAGCACTGCAGACGCAATGGCAGCTTCAAAAAGGCGATAAGGTCGCCTTGATGTTTTGGAACCAGCCTGAATTTTTTGTAAGCTTTTTTGCCTTACGTCTTATTGGGGCAGTGCCTGTGCCGATTAATATATTGATGTCGCCTGATGATATGGCTTACGTCTTAGCGCATGCCGATGTGAAAGGAATCTTAGCGACTGAAGCGTTAGCCAACTCCTTGCTTAAGCATCATCAAACGAGTCTTGAAAATCTGCCGTTTGCCGTGGCCATTGCCAATGCCAAAGAGCCAATCGCTTCTTATTCTTTTGAAGCCCTAATCGAGGCGTATGCCCCTTCTTTGGATGAGATTGAAACGCGTTTAGAACGCTTCGAAGCAAATCATCGCGATGAACTCGCTTTTTTAATTTATACGTCAGGCACCACAGGAGTCCCCAAGGGCGTGATGCTGAGTGAGCATAATATTTTGGCCAATTTAACAGGGTTTCAGGCCTATGTGAATGTTCGCCCAGATACGGAACGTTTTTTGATGGGCTTACCTGCCTTTCATTGTTATGGATTGATTTGTGCGTTGTTTGCCTTTAGTGAACGTGCCACCATTTTATGTGTGCCTCGTTTTAACCCGAAGCAAATTTTACAGTTTTTAGAAACGGAAGCCGTCACGTTTTTACCCTTGGTCCCAACCATGTATACCTTGGTTTTACAAGCCGCCAAGCATAAAATAGCCAGTTCTAATGGGGAAAAGCCTTTTGAACATTTGCATACCTGTATTTCAGGGGGAGCGGCTTTGTCCGACACCTTACTCAAAGCCATTGAATCGACTTTGGGAGTAACAGTTTTGGAAGGTTATGGATTGACGGAAACGTCTCCTGTGATTGCCGTTAATTCTGCTGAACGTGGTGCCGTGGCGGGAGCGGTGGGTAAGCCTTTGCCCAATGTGGCGTTAAGACTGGTGAATCATGAAAATGGGGAATTGATTCCTGTTGAAATGGGTCGTGCCAGTGCGGAAGGTGAAATTCAGGTTTGGGGGGATAGCATCATGCAGGGCTATTATAAAAATACAGAAGAAACCGAAAAAGTCCTAAGTGCGGAAGGTTGGTTTAAAACAGGCGATTTAGGGTACATTGATGAATCGGGTTTGCTTCGTATTTCAGGGGGTCGTTTAAAAGATTTAATTATTCGCGCGGGTGAAAACATTGCGCCCTTACCCATTGAACGGATTTTACTGCAAGATCCTCGTGTGGCCCATGTCGCGGTGCTCCCCTTAAAAGATGAACGCTTGGGCGAAGCCATTTGTGCGTGTTTAGACTTAAACCCTGAATCTAAAAATAGTGATACCAAAGCCTTAATACAAGAGCTTTCCGCTTTGGTTCGTGAACAGTTGGGGGCGTCTTTTATCCCTGATGCCTATCGGTTTTTTGACGAACTTCCTAAGAATGCGACAGGTAAAATCGCTAAAAAACTGATTCAGTTATAATGAATCCAAAATTTATTCAACAATTCATTTAACCTTTAACCACTTGAGGCACGCTTGCCCCACGTGATGAAACCCTGGCAAGACGGGTAAATTCCCGCCTTTTTGAGAAGGACTATAGGCCAAGTACGGCACATACTCACGGGTATGGTCACTTCCTGGAGCGGTGGGGTCACAGCCGTGATCCCCTGTAATAATAAGGAGATCGTCAGGCTTCATGGCGTCAACAAAGGTTGTAAGCTGTAGGTCAATGGCTTCCAGTGCAGCGGCATACCCTTTTACGTCGCGACGGTGCCCATAATTCATATCAGTTTCGACCAAGTTGTTAAAAATCAATTGAATGGAGGCATCTATGGGGGTTTCGTGATTGATTTGATAGGGGGTTAACTCAAGGGATTCATCGAGTATACGCTGCATGAGTGCTTGCCCCTCTGCATTGTCTCGACTTTTGAGGTGATGGGTGAGGCCTACTCCACAAAAAATATCATGAATTTTACCAATCCCAATGACCTGCGCCCCTGCCTTTTTTAACGTAGACAAATCATTTCCTTTTTCTGGAGGCGCCACCGCGTAGTCATGTCGCGCATGGCCCAAACGCTTAAAGGCACCCACGGGTCCTTCAAAAGGGCGGGCAATCACACGAGACACTTCATCTTTTCCCCTTAAAAGACGGCGTGCCGTTTCACACCACTGGTAAAGGGTTTCAAGGAGGATGACATCGACATGGGCCGCGATTTGCCAGACACTATCTGCACTGGTATACACAATGGGGTACGCTGTTTTAAGGTGAGCTTCGCCTAGTTCTTCTAAAATCTGAGTCCCACTGGCGGGTTTATTGCCTAAAATATTGCCACAATGCGTTTCGTCAATAAAACGTTGTATCAATTCATCGTCAAAGCCATGGGGATATGTCGGGAAGGGGGTTTCTAAGATGATCCCGACCATTTCCCAATGCCCTGTGGTGGTGTCTTTTCCCTTTGACAATTCAGACAATTTGGTGACCTGTGCCAACGGCGAATCGGTGGCCTTGACATGACGTAAAGGCAAAATATTGCCCAAACCCAGCTTTTCCAAGGTAGGGAGCTGTAAACGTTCAACGCTGGCATCAATATGCCCTAAAGTATTGACGTCTAGGCTGTCGTTATACTCAGGGGCGTCGGGTAGGGCTCCCACACCGAGCGCGTCAATCACCAAAATAAAAGCACGACGTTTACTGGGCATCCGCATGACTTTCTGTGGGGAGTACATCCCCACCGAGTTGAAGGGTGACTTGTTCAGAACCGCACATGAGTGGCCCTAGGCTAGAAGAACGAGGGGCAAAGGTGACTCGTGCCTGCCCTAAAAAGAGAGAAGCCCCTTGTAGGCTTAGAATACCTGCTTGAGACAGGCGTAAGGAGTTGTCTAAAATAGTGGTACTGTTTACTTTGGCACGCTGACGACAGACGACATTCCAACCCAAGGCCGTCAATTCGGTTTCAAGGGCTTGGATTTGTTCGGCTGAAAAACGTCGTGAATATAAAATACCCACTTTGGTCACAGGAGGCAGCGCCTCTCCTTCAACGTTTTCCAAGGGTAAGGAGAGGCCATAAATCAAACGACTCAAGACTTCTTCTGTTTCTGTTTTATCGACAATCCAATAACTGGTGCCTTCGCTTGAAGAGGTATGCCCAGGCAGTGTGGCGAAACGCATGTCTTGTGAAGGGATTTTTTTCACATAAGCAGCCAGTTGTAAAAGTTCTGCAGGATTTAGATTGGTATGCACATACTGATTCATCACTTGGATCAATTCAGGTAAGCGCATGACCACATCCGCCGCATTGAGGCGGTTACGAAGGGCTGCCATAAATTGTTGTTGACGCCGTACACGACCAATATCTCCATAGGCATCATGACGAAAGCGTAAAAATCCTTCCGCGGTTTTGCCGTCCATATGCGTCCAGCCGACATCCAAACGAATGCGTAATTTGGCGGTATTGTCTGTATATCGCATCCGTTGCGGGACGTAAATATCAATGCCTCCTATCGCATCCACCAAGGCGCGCACCGCTTTAAAATCAACGGCCAAGTATTTTTCAATCGGAACACCCAGAGAAGCAGCAATCACCGACTGAGTTTTTTTAGGCCCCCCCATGGCGTGAGCGGCATTGAGCTTTCCTACTTTGGATCCTTCTTCATCCAAATAGACTTTAGAATCTCGAGGTAAAGACACCATATTTAAGCTTTGTTCTTTAGGATTGGGCTTCACCAAAAGCATGGTGTCCGTTCGCGTCCCTAGGTAGGTGTCTCCTGTTTGACTCCCGTTACTATCCACCCCCATGACCAGTAATGTATAATGAGGCTCCGCACCAGGGAGCATGCCTAAGGTCAAATCATCGACGGAAGATTTGTAAGACGTGGGCAAGATAAATTTTAGAACGTATAAAAAAATTAAGACAGCGGTTAAGCATCCTGCCAATAAAATCCCGCTCCGTAGCAAGGTGTTATACCAACCATGGGAAGGGGCTGTTTTTTTAAAATCTGCTGCGGTGCCTTTGGCTTGACGGGCTTGAAAAGAGGCGGGCATTTGAATGTCTTCCCACGTGTCAGGGGATTCTTTAACCCCCACATGACGAGAAACAGAAGCATCAGATTCTTCATGGGGATTCGTAGTAGTAGAAGGATTGTTTGTTATGGCCGGAAGGGGAGAAGAGGCGTTGTCGTTCACGAAGTCATGGCTCCTGTAAAAAATAGGGAGGGACATAAAATAAAAAGAGCAAGGAGGCTCAATACTATTTAAAGTTTACCACGAAAAAGAATCTGTCTATCTCTTCTTTTTGATCAGGTGATCTTGTTTTTTTACAATCAAGAAAAAACCTGTTGAAACGCTAAAAAGGCCTGATCAATTTCGGCTTCTGTAATCACCAAAGGCGGGGCAATACGAATAATGTTTTCGTGAGTTTCTTTGACTAAAATTGAATGTTTTTGAAACAATTGTTCACAATAGGGACGGGCCCGTTCATGGAGTTCAATGGCCAAGAAAAGTCCTTGTCCACGAACGTCTTTAATGGCGGGGTGTGCTAAACTTTGAAGCTTGTTCAAGAAGTAGTCCCCTAAAATGCGAGAGCGTTCAATGAGATTTTCATCGATTAATACATCCAAAGCCGTCATGGCCACTGCACAGGCTAAGGGGTTCCCTCCAAAGGTGGAGCCATGTTCTCCTGGTTGAAAGACGCCTAGTACAGCCTGACTAGCTAACACAGCGGAAACAGGATAAAACCCACCTGACAAAGCCTTGCCGATGGTCACAACATCTGGACGAATGTCCTCATGTTCAAAAGCAAAGAGCTTCCCTGTGCGTCCAAAACCCGTTTGTATTTCATCCAAAACCAACAATATATTTTGCTCATCACACAATTGTCTCAAGGCTTTGAGATGACCCTTGGGAAGAAACTTAATACCTGCTTCTCCTTGAATGGGTTCTAACATAATGGCTGCGGTATTAGAGGTAATCGCGTTTTTAATGGACGCCAAATCCCCATAGGTGGCCATGACAAAGCCAGGGGTAAAGGGGCCAAAGCCATCGCGAGCGGTTTCATCCGTTGAAAAACTAACAATGGTCGTGGTGCGCCCTTGAAAATTGTCGGTGCAGACAATGATTTCTGCTTGATTGGGTGCAATATTCTTGTGTGTATAGCCCCACTTTCGAACCGCTTTAATTGCTGTTTCTACCGCTTCTGCTCCCGTATTCATCGGCAACACTTTTTCAAATCCTGTGAGTAGAGATAGTTTTTCATAGAACAAGGGCAATTGATCATTTCGAAAGGCGCGAGAGGTTAAGGTTACTTTTTGGGCTTGTTCTTGCATGGTTTTTAGAATACGAGGGTGGCAATGCCCCTGATTAACCGCTGAATACGCACTGAGGCAATCCAAATAGCGGCGGCCTTCAACGTCATAAACCCAGACGCCCTCTGCCCTTTGAATGACCACATCTAAGGGTTTATAATTATTGGCACCGTATTTTTTTTCAAGCTGTATAAACGCCTCCATGCTTTGATTCGTCGTCCGTGGCTCGGTTTGATTGTAGAACATCGTAAAATCACCTTCTTTTTTAATCGTTTTACTAAGAATAACATAGAAGCTTTCAACACTTCAACTGAATCGCCCGAAAACCAAGTGCTTGTTAAGGCCTTCATTTTAGAAGACTTTGAGTCTTGAAAAATTGCTTAAATGATACATTTGTTTACATGACGCACAAAAAGTCCTTAAGAAATACTTAATGCTTATGTAAGGTGAATCAAACAATCACAAGCGACTCACCCGACGACTTCCCTTCTTTTATTGACTTCCCACCCACACGGCAAACCCAAGCCCTATACAATATTTTAATCATTGACCAGATTTTATACAGGGGGAATACATAGGTATGAGCGTTTTTGGCGATAGTCCAGCGCTCTTTTTTTTGCGTTTTTTTGAGGACTAAGCTAAATGAACTTCAATGGATGGGTTACGCTATTCAATTTAAAACCTCCTATTCTTCTTGACTTTATTGTTTTTATGTAGAATATATTCTTAGTATCTATACAGCATTTTAAAATAGAGACATTTAAATTCGCACTTTTTTAGGTGGTTTATGGTTTTATTCTGCTGTATGTGTCTGTGATGAATCGATTTTGCTGTTCATTACTTCATTCTTTCTCTCATGATGATGGCGACGGATTCTGATCCCTATGCCCTAAATAACCGGAGTTTAATCCTTGACTCGTTCCTTTGACTCTGCTGATGTTCAGAAAGCCCTGTCTTATGCCAAGACCCCTTCGGCTTGGGTGCATTGGCAGGCCTTGCTGACTGATTTTAATGCCATGGGTAAGTTTAACTTGTTCAAGGCGCCGAATCTCTTGTTTTTAGCGACGTCAGGGATGCTGGTTCGTTTTGTGGGTATTGGTGGAACCCGTTGTTTGGTGGACTGGTTTTTACCCGCCAAAGATAAGAAGACGGGGACGGTGGATGAAACCACACGACGACGACAAACCGCCGAACGGATGTTTATTGAGGTGGGGGGAACCTTCTTAGCGACTTATGTCGGTCTTCAACTCATGATTGACAGTAGCGGAAAGGCGCTTTCGCTCGCGTCTAGACTTTTGGAAAAACCCCTCAAAAAAATGTACGAGGGGATCGTGGTTCCTGAAGTTCAAGCAGGGAAATCTCAATGGGGCAGGCATTGGGCACTTGTTCAAAAAGCCTTGCTAAAACCGCGTTCTTTAAGCCCAGAATTTTTACTTGAAAAAGCACAGACCTTACAAAAAGCAGGTAAAATTTCGGAAGCGGACGTCCAACAGATGACGGCCGTTATTATGGAGATGTCCAAGCGCCGAAATCCGTATTCCTTTGGATTTAATGCCCCTGAACAAAACATCTATGGCCATTGGAATGCCTTGAGCTTTGCGGAAGCCATGAAGAAAAAAGGCCTGGGTCATTTGTATGAAACGGTAGAAAATGAAGCGGGTCAGCTCCATTTTAAAGGGTTTTTAAATGAAAACCAACAGGTGGACAATTACTTCGCACGCGTACAAGCCATGGGATTATTAACGACTATTGGAGCCTCTGCCTTTAGTGCTGTGTTGAGTGGTGCGCCGGTTCAAAAAGCCAATGATACCGTTTTTAGATCTTGGTATAAGCATCGCTTAGAAGAGCGAGAAGCCAAGCAAAAAAATCTTCATCCTTCGGCTGATTCTAAAGAGGCTCCTCTCTATCATTCCCCCTATTCTAGAGGCGGTGGTGATACGTCGCTTTCAGCGCTTCCTCCTGTGGGGAATGCTCATCGCCTTCATCCCTTGCCCTCTGCCTATCCTTTAACGTCTAGTGCTGGGAAGGGGGTTTAATTGATGAAATCTCAAGCCTTTACAGGACAATTTTCAGATGCTTCCCAACATCGCGAGTGGTTGTTGGAGGCTTTAGAGCGAAAAGGGATGCCTCCGAAAGAAGAATTGACGTTCGCCACTAAAATGTCGACATTGGGCAATAACCTTCAGTCTTTTCCACAACAGTTTGCAACGACCGCGACAGATACCTTTCACGCGGGTCAAGGGCTTTTAAAATTAGGTGCAGACCCTGAAAAACAAAAAGCCTTGGCCGCTGTGTTTCATAATTTTATGGTGACTTTAACGCAAGATTCTGCCGCTTTATGTAAGAATGCCGCTTTGGTCGCCACCTTGATTCATGTGGTCATGCGGGTTAAAGAAGCCTATGACAGTTCTTATGCCCCCACCGACAACCCGAAAGAAGCCCAGTATAATCAAGAACAATCGGCGATGACCTATTTTAGAGAAATTGTTGGGGTCACTTTGGGTTTTGTTTTACTCAAGCGTTTGCAAAAAGTCTATGGCGTGAAAATTCAAAAACATTACCAGTACGGGGAAACTCAGCAAGGTAAAATCAGTATTGGTCAAAATGTAGGACAATTTTTTGGCCTTTTAAACGGGAAAGTGGATCCGTCTCGTATTTCTAAAGTATCTAAGGCCTTTGTGAATAAAGTGGTGCTTGAACGTCGTCATGATAATCCGATTAACTTACGTTTGGCGCAAATCGGTTATGCGTTAGAAAAGTATGATCCTGAAACAGAAGGGGCACATGTGGAATGGTTGACGAGTCCTAGTTATTGGAAGCGAGCATGGAAGATGTTCTTCGGACAAGAGGCACAAAGCATGTTGGAAGGCTTGAAAACATCGGCAGCAAGCCCTGCGGATTTAGAAAAAATAACAAAAAAGTTACTCAGTTGTGAGCAAAAAGGCTTTAAAGTGGTCAAGTCTCAGCTTCCTGTGGTGTTGGGACTCATACCCAGTGTGCTGATTAGTGGTTTTGGTATTGAATATGCGTCGCTTCATTATGGACCCCAAGTCAAACAAAATATGCTCCACTTAATGCGGTTTTTACATGTGGTGCCGCAAGAAGATCCTCGCAATCAGTCGTCTGAACCCTCACCGAATTAGGCTTTAGAAAGCTTTGTATTTGACTTTTCTACTTGATGAAAAGCCTATGTTTCAATTTAAGTAAACGATTTTTAATTTTTTGCTTTAATCACTATCAAAAAAAAATAAAGGGTGTTATAATCTTTCTGTGTTTGATAGTTAAAAATTGTTAAGGAATCTTTTCGTATGGCGAGCCGTTACACCAATCTTTCTGAATCTTCCGTTTTAGAAGTCGAAGAAGTAGAAAATTCTCTCATTGATGAGTCCCTTTTGGAATCTGAAAATTTGGGGGATATTTTTTCAAAAAACTTGAATGATAGCCTTCAAAAAACATCCGCTGCTTTGGTCGCACCTGTTATTGAACCCGTCAATGTAATTCGTGAAGAGGCAGTCAAAACAACTGTTCGGGAAATTTCTGCGCCTCGTAAACCTCAATTGTCTATGGCTAATCTCACTGAACTACAACCTAGTCAAGACACCGATTATACCAATAATGTGCAAACCTTGATTACGTTGGTGAATAGCTTGCCTGAAGGGGTTACCAAGCAAACAGGCGCGCAGATTATTCGCCTTACCATGGAAGCGATGGGCATTGCCATGGAAGAAGTGTTGTCTGAAGCACAGAGTGCGCAGTCTGAAATGCTGGATGCGGTTCGTGGTAATATTAAAAAAATCGAAGAATATAAAACGGTGATTCGTAAGCTTGAAAATGATATTAAACATTTTCAGGGGAAGGCCAATGAGCTTTCTGAAATTATTGATTTGTTTATTTTGTCTAGTTCCTCTAAATTGAGTGACTAGGCCCATCTGCCCCCATTGAAATGATTATTTAAAAAGGAGAAAAGCATTAATTAAGGCTTTTCTCCTTTTTTATATGTTGGCGGACGACATCCATTTCAACATTTTTAATATGTGTTTTATTTTTATTGACCCAAAAGGCCGCCATGAATAAGGAAAGCATACTGAGTCTAGCAATGTTTAAAAGGTTGAAACGACCAAGGCACATATGCTGAATAGCCGTCGGTAATTCAGCTTCAATGGCTTCATGTATTTTCTGGCTGCTGGAAAGCTTGTTTTTTTCTTTGATCCATTGTACGGCATTATGCTCTACTAAATTTAAAAGTCGAAGAGGGGAATGCGGATTTTCCAAAGTGTTCACCAAGAGTTGAAACATTTTTTTAATATGGAGCTGTTCTTTTTGAGCAGCTTTGGCTAGCGTAAATAAAGACAACATTTGTAAGCCGAGTACGGTTGTTGAAATCAAGAAATTGAATTTCAATGCTTGCATGATTTGATGATTTCCATTTTCTGCAAAAGACTTCCATTCGGGGTAGCTCATTACTTTTTCTGAAGGAGGCGTCTTATTGCCTTGATTGGCTTGGGTGTTCGGCTCTTTTTCTTGATGCAATAAATCCGCCAAATGGGTAGCTTCCTTCGTTTGATGTCTCGCCAAGTGAAGGGAAAGAAAGAAGCCAGACACCGCTCCAAATAAGGACGTACGCAAGACGGGGGATAAGGAGGCCAGTAACTTATTGTCGGCTTCTGCTAAGTCATAAAATCCTCGAAATAAAAATTGCTGTTTTAAAAATTGGAGCCTATTGTCTTTTTGAGGCACCTGAGAAAAGTGCTTTAATAAACCTGCACGCTTCATTAAAATACTAACAGGAATGGCGGACAATGCCGTTAAGGCCCCTGTTGCAATGCCCAATAGGGATCCATCTAAAATTGAAAGGATTTGATGCTTATGACGATTTTGGACATAAGACAATAAGATGCTTTCTTCTGTACTGCGCGCTTCTTGAGGATGACGTTCGGGTGGGGCTAATAATTGATTGTTATCAATCAGCGATTGAGAAAGTTGAGCCGTGGGCAAGAGTAAGCCTTCCATGAGTACCGTGCTATCATCGGGAGCAGAGGGGCCTCCCCCCCCTTGGCGAGCGGAGTGTCTGTCGGTCAAATGCAAAAAAGAGGAGAGTAAAACCGAACGCATAAAGACAAGACTCATTCTGTTGAAACGCATAAAAGTGAGAGAAAGTGCTTAAGCTATTCTAGCATACTATTTTTTGTATCGTTTGTATCTGTTTGATTTTAAAATTAGATTGTAACAAAGTAGAGACAAAAGCTCTGTTCGGGGCATTTTTATTCTTAAGATTGTTTTTATATATATGTAAGCACAAATTAAGAATCTTCTTTAAACGGCTTATTTCTTTCACTGTTTTCTTTCTTTCTTTTTTCCCTCTCTCTCTCTCTCTTTTCATTAAACATTTCCTTAACACACACGACACCCGTGTCTGTATTACCTTGGCTGAATTCCCTCTGCTCATGGATTTAATATAGACACGGTTTTTTTTAAGTTTTTTTTCTCTCTCATTATCTAGAACAAAACGCCTTTCGGCTTTGAAGCTCAAGGGCTTTTTTTTATGCTTTTTAAGTCATGGACGGCTTCTGATGGTGACATGGCATCCCCCCGCATTTTGTGACGATTATACGGCTCAAAGGGAATTTACCGCACAAAAGACAGCCGATTTTGTTTTTATATGATTAGGACGATAGTATTTGAGCGATCCATGGTACGGACGAAGGTTTTGCTCACTTAGAGAAGACACAGGCATTTATACATGACATATCCCCGAATAGGCGCTTATCAATCGACTGGATATTCCCCGACGACTTCTTACGACAACAGAAGTCTGTATGGTGTTGTGCCTGCGACAGCAGCTCCGAGTTATGCGACGAACCCGCTTTACTTTGGGGAAGCCATCAATAGCTCGCGTCCTTATCATGGCGTGTCCCAGCCGACTCGTCCTGCGTTGGGGACGGGGATCCTTTCGTTTGGGGAAGCGATTAATAGTACGCGTCCCGCTTATGGGTTGACTGCGCCGACTGCTCCAAATGTGGGAGGGGCAGCCGTCACCTTTGGAGAAGCCACCAACGCCTCTCCTTATCGATTTGGGATTACGCCTCCTGTTTTACCGCCTCCGCGGCCTCAAGTCAATGTGGCGCCTCATGTGCCCCATATTCCAGTGCCACAATACAACGTGCCTGATCGACCCATTCATTTTCCCACACTGCTCCCTACCGTAGATTTGCCTCTTCCTCAACGGCAGGATTATCCCTTAACCTATGGGGCGAATACGTTCCCCATTCCTAGTCAGCAGGGGGTGAATTTTATCCCGCCTGAAATTATTAATCCACATTATCCGTTGACCTATGGGGCGAATACGTTCCCCATTCCTAGTCAGCAGGGGGTGAATTTTACCCCGCCTGAAATCATTAATCCCCAGTATCCCTTAACGTATGCTCCGAATACGTACCCCATTCCCAGTCAGCAGTTTTCTAATCCACAGGGGCTCGCTGCTCCACGTTCTGCAAGTCTCTCCGCACTCGATAGCGCTACCCTGATTCAAGATGCTTTAACCCTTGGTGCCCTGACGGAACAAGACAATCAGCAACAAGCTTTATTAGCCGCCCAACGACAAGCCATGTCCCCTCCCCCTGCGAACGTCGCACCTGTCTACACGCCTGCGCCTGTACAAACGGCCTATGTGATGAATCCGACTCAGTCGACTCAAGTAAACACGACGCCCGCCAACACGAATGCGGTTCCCACGACGGGGTCGGTAAACCTTTCTCAACTCCCGAAAAAAGCGCAAGACGGCTGGAAAAAATATGGCGCTATTATTACCGCCGCGGCTCAAAAATACAATGTCCCTGTTAGCTTGTTGGCGGGTTTGATTTTGCAAGAATCGGGCTTTGATCCCAATGCAGGTTCAGGTGCTGGAGCGGTCGGTTTAGGCCAACACATGCCAGGCACGGCAAAGGAACTAGGCATCAAAAACCGTCGAGATCCCGTTCAAAGTGCTAATGGGGCCGCCTTGTATTTGGAAAAAATGCTTAAACTTCAGAACGGAAACGTAACCCTAGCCTTAGCCGCGTATAATGCAGGACCTGCTAGAGTTAAAGGGGCTGTTCCCAAGATTAAAGAAACGCAAGATTATGTCCAAATTGTACAAAAGAATCAACAAATGTTCCAAGCCGCGGGAATTGCATAAAAAAAAAGCTCTCTTTATAGAGAGAGCTTAGAACCAACCAATCAATGTAAATGTTCGGCTTTTCTTGGGAGAAAATCAATACTAGCTTGTTTGAAGAAGAAGGAATAACTGTCTTCCACAAGAATAAATGTATCAATAATAAAAATAAGAAGCAAGTACTTTATGACGTTTATATGAAATTGTAATAATCTGTTACAATTAATTATATGACATTTCTGTGACGCTTACCACTGAAGTCCGATAAAATGGGCTTTTTATAGTATTTGTGACGATTCAAAGCGCTGAGGCACCACCACCACCATGGATTCTTGGCTGTGGGTGACATGGCCGGGCCATGAATGAGGCACCGTTCGCACGTATTTACCACGGGTGTACAAAACAGGGACTTTTCCGCTGTGTCGCCCTTCGGAATACCATGCCGCCAAAGCCGTGGCCATTTTTAGCGTTTCGACAGGCAAGTCGTTGGCGTCTGCCCATGGGGTTCCCTGTACCTTGACCACGACGTGAGACCCCACCAAGCCTTCGGCCACATGCAACCACCAATCTTTCGCTTTTAAATACTGGGCCAGCAAGCGTCCGTTGGCTTGACTACTTTTCCCGACCCATAGCGTTAGCCCGTCGGGACTGAGCATTTTTAATAGCCCTGTCGTTTCAGACGGTTTTTCTCGTGTTTTGCTGACTTTCGTTTTGATCAGGCCTGTGGCTTTCCAATCCTCTTCTAAGGCGAGTAAATCGTCTGGCGTTTCGGCATGCTCCAGCAGAACGGACAGTTCCTGAAAAAAAGAGGCCTGCGCGTCTAAACGGTGCAAGGCGTCATGGTCATAGGCCCGACGCCCCTTTTCTTTTTGCACTTGTCGATAGTACACTTGCGCATTTTCGAGCCATGTTTTCTTTAAATCAACGAGCATTTCAGGGCCCGCGTCGCCTGTCAGCGGATTGAGTTCAGGGGTAAAATCTGTTTCAAAAGGCTTGGGATGCTTGAAAAAGCGCATGCTATACAAGGTCATCAGGACATCCCCCTTGTGCTGAGCCGCTTCTAGATCCAAAGCGTTCGCCTCCGCCAATTGGAGTCGTTGGCGTTCTTTGTCTAGTCGTTTAAGACGCTCTTTTAAAGGGTAACGCAAACGATGCCGCGCTTTTTCATGGACTTGGGCCGACTTCCAGGCGTAAAAATAGACGCCCGTCGCCCAAAGCATAGACGGCATCGCCACATCCGTTTCCGCAAGACGAAGACCATGAAAGCCAGACAGTTCCCCATTGGGGGTGTGGCGGACGACGGCCGTGGGTTCATGAATCCATTGTTTTAAAAGCGCTTCAGCGTCTTCAAAGGTGCCAACCGCCTCTAAAAGGGGGAGCATCATCGCTTTAGACAAACCCCAGCTTTGCCCCTGTAAAGCAGAAAACGCCGTTTTGGGGCAGTAGCTGGGATAAGTCGCTAAACTTTGCCAGCACGCCTGCCAATCCAGATTCGTCCAAGGGACTCGCCATAGGGGGTGAGGCGGTGGGGTATAAGTCCCCCCGACATGCAAGGGACGAAGACGGCTCTGGGTGTCATCTACCACATGCTGCAAATGGAGAATTTTACGAGAAGCGCCTTCTACCAGAAGCATATTACTGTATTTACCCATGAGTTCCACAATGAGTACGACCGTGCGCTGAAAACCCAATTCGCAACGATACTTAACGTGAAATTCTAAGACGGATTCCCCCGCCGTGGCATGCACTGCCTCTAAACGACTGCCTTGTAGATACTTGCGCAGGCTCATGAGTAAAGGGCTTTGGTGGGTGGATTTGGCCGAGGGATACACCGATTTAAATTCAGCACTCGTCCAGAAGCCCAAGAAGGGGTTTTCCTTATTTAAATCGATGATGAGCCAGCATCGTTCATTTTTAGGCGTGGTTTCAGAACGCACCCCCCACCATTCTAAGGCCCATTCCGTGGGGCCATATTGATGAATTTTTTGAATCTTCGCTCCCACAAAACCGTCCTGTAGTTCACGGGCCAGCTGTTGCACGCTTAGCGCATCCAAGCGTTGAAGCTTGGCAGGTCGTGAAACATTTGAAGGTAAAGTGACAGGTTTGGAGTCCAACATCTTCTTAGCATAGCAGAAAGAAGTCTTGCCAGCGACGTCCACTTCTTTTACACTAAAGGCATGAATCATGATTTGTCACCCACAATGGGGACTTTGACGTCCCCTCGCTTTTTTAATCGTTTGTATTTCGCTGTTTTAGGTGCGATTCCTTTTGCCTCCTTCTTTTTAAGGGGGGCGCGACTGTTACGGCATCGCTTATGGCCGTATCAAGAAGTCCCTGAAAAAGGAAAATATACGCTCCGCACAGGGACGTGTAATCAATGTGGAGATTGCTGTAAAAATTTATTGCTGACTTACGGCAAGCAAGTGATTCAGTCGATTGAAGATTTCAAGGCCCTGCAAGCTTTACACCCCCAAGAATATGGCTTTTTTGAACCCATTGATCACACCGATGCAGGGCTGGTTTTTAAATGCCACCACTTGGGGGACGATGATTTATGCCTAAATTATAACGCGCGCCCCACCTTTTGCCGAAGCTACCCCACCGAAGCAGGTATTTTAATGGGGGCGAAGTTACCCCAGCGCTGTAGCTTTGCCTTTGTGCCGTTGCAGTCTTTTGAAACGGCCCTGCAAGCGGTGGACTTACAAAACGTATAAAAACCCAAAAGCGAAGGGCGTTGTCGCCACTTCGCTTGAAGGAATTGAAAACTAAACGTTTAAAAACTTAGGAAACCCACCATGAGGTTTTTGCACTTGAAGGATACAAACCAGTTGCTGCGGCTTTAATACCATCAGCTTCGTTGGCGAGAGTACCATAGTTACCTGCAGTGTTGGCGGTAAGCGGATTGGCCGTTGTACCTGATGTACCTAATTCATAGCCATACGCTGCAAAGGCACGACCATCACTACCAAGGTAGATGGTAATAGGGGCGGCAGCACCTGGGCCATCTGGATCAATATCAAATCCTAAGGTACCTTTTCCTACTACGCTTGTATTGTCTGTCATAGTATCCGCTGCTAAATATCCAACAACCAAACCATTCAAGAGCTGGATAGCGCTGGTAGGAGCTGTAACCCCGTTTACTGCCGTAAGGCCAGCGTTTAAGGTAGGCGTGGTGAGGGCACTTAAAGCTTGCTTATAGTTCATGTATTTAACCAAGTCTACGGTGGTCGCACCCGAATCTACAATGCCACCTTGTTCAGCTTTGTAGGCCATAAAGGCGTCATTGATCATCGCGAAAGCTTCACGACCAGCGGCTTTGGTGGACTGGTCTGACACACTAATTAAGACTTTAGGAATGGCGAAGGCGGCCACAAGCCCCAAAACAGACAAGGATACTAAAAGTTCGGCCAACGTGAAGGCCTGTAAAGAACGATTTTTCATTGATATTCCTCCAAAGAATACATTACTTATTATACACACAAACGGATAACACATGAAGTGGGGCGGTTAAGCTTTCCTTCATGTTTACAGTATCGGTAGAAGCGAAACGAAACTTTAATGGAAGGAGTAACGCTGTTATATTTCGTTACCTTTCTATTGAAGCGTGCTTCATCTCGCTTCCCCTAGTCTGCCATAGATGCCCTGTTCATGGGGGGTGACTGCCTTAAAACTCCCTTATTTGCAGGAGGAAATTTCCTTAGGCTTGAATCACACGAGGGGTTTTAGGGGTATGGAGTTGTGCTAAATCTTTTTTTAGTCCGCGTTTGGTCATTTCATTCACCCCTATCACCACGCCCACCATCATCGCCAAGTTCGTTAAGAAAACGCCCACATACTTTAAGGCGGAGGCTTTAGCAATACGGCGCATGGCGTCAGGGCTACTGCCCGCTTTGGCTTCTAAGGCCAAGCGTTCGCGAATGGTGACCACGCCTTTATTTAAGCACTTATTCATCAAGGGTCCCACGATAAACACAGACGCAAAAAAGGCGAGGCTTCTCACCGTGTTTTCCTTAAAATCTCGTGGACTGCGAGACGAGGCAATATCTCCCCCATTTAAGCACAAGGCCACCAAGGCGATCCCAGACAACGGTAGCATGGGGATTTCTTTTAGTTTGGGGTAAAGCTTTCCTGCCACTTCACTAAAATTATAATCAAAATGTCGTTCACAGCCGTTTAAAAATCGTTGCCACGCGTGGGGTTTTACAGTAGGATGCAAAGCATTATGTTGTAAGGCCTTTCCAAACGCAAAGGGCACGAGGGTGGCACCTAAAATCGCGAGTAATTCTCGACCATGGGGAATCCCGAAGGGATCAGGTTGTTTTTCTTTTTCGTACAGGGCTTTTAAGTCGCTGGCACTGGCGAGTCCCGCTTCGCCTGTAAATTGTTTATTGCCCGTTTGCCATTCACTAAAAAGCACTTTAAATAAGCCAATGCTTGCGACTAAGCCTCCTTCAGCGGCCAAGTCATAGCTTAAATGTTGTGTTTTGGCCGTCAACACCGATTTTCGAAGCGCTTCATTCACGTATTTTTTGGCCTGAGGTAAGCGTTCGTGTACCGCTTTTTCAAAGGCATCTAGGGAGTGTAATTCGGTAAACTTAAAGCGTAATAGCGCTTTGCGAAGCGGGGCTTTAGGGAGGGGCTGAATCTGCTTGGCAAAATGTTTCGCAAGTAAAAAAGAATGTAAAGGCGCTGCGGTAAATAAAAACAAGAAAATAAGCAATTGACGCATGGCACGTTCTTCTCGTTCTTTTTTATTTTTAGCCAGCGCAATATAGGGAATGTCAATGCCTACGGTGGCCATGACGGCTTTGTTGACCAAACCCAATTGTTGAAATTCACTGATGCCTTGCACCCATAAGGGGTAGGACACTCCGTTGGCGAGACTAGTGGGCATAGCGCTTACCCGTGAGTTTTATTTTCATCGCCAAGCTAAGCCAGCGTCGAGGCATCCACGTAGAAGAAAATCTAAAGAAAAAAAGCGAGACGGTCATCAAAAATAGCTACCTCTTTAAAAAGCAAGGAGTCTAAACTATACAATAAACAGTGAAGAAGTGTCAAGACGTGTCAATACGTTGGTCGGAGACTACCCAAAATGCAAGCTGGCCAAGTGAAGATAATGTAAAGCGGATTGCCGTATAAAGGCGCGTTCTTCTTCACGTAAGCCACGCGTATAGTGAGCGGGGCGACCCACATAGAGCCCCCCTGCTTGAATCGGGTGGCGTGCAGAAAGTAAGCTTCCCGCGCCTATCATGGTCTGGGGCGGAAGCACGACGCCATCCATGAGACAAGATTGCATGCCCACAAAGCTTTCATCTGCTAAAGTGCAGGCGTGTAATAAGGCCATATGCCCGACGGTGACATAGCGACCAATCACGGTGGGACGAGGGGCCCCGTTGAGTTCACGACTGGCGACATGAATCACGCTGTTGTCTTGGATATTAGAATAGGCACCCACGACAATAGGAGCGACGTCTCCCCTTAATACACAACCATACCAAATGCTCGCGCCTTCTTCGACGGTGACGTCTCCAATTAGCACGGCGTTTTCCGCCACAAAGGCTTTGGGGTGAACCTTAGGGGTCTTGCCTTGGAAGGGTTTCAGTAGTGGCATAACTCAATTCGACCTTGCATTGTTTTGCGTGTTTTTCGACAATTGCCCAACGAATCAGCACCGATCCTTCAGGCAAGTGCTGAACTAAGTAAGCTTCAATGACCGATACCTTCAATTCGATGGCGTCAGGCAAAGGCAGTGAAAGGCTCTGTACGTGTTGAAAGGACCTTGGCATTATTCAACCGTCACACTTTTGGCTAAATTACGAGGTTGATCCACGTCTTTCCCTAAAAATTCAGCTGTATAATACGCCAATAACTGTAAGGGAATAGACGCCAATAAAGGGGAGACCCATTCATGACAAGCGGGATAGTACACCACTTCATCAAAGGTATTTTCATAGCCTAAGGGGATTTTTTGATTCGTGACCGCGATCATTTTCGCGGAACGTGCTTTGGCTTCTTGACAATTAGACAACATTTTGTCAAAGACGCAACCCGAAGCCAGTAAGGCCACCACAGGCATGGATTCATCTAACAAGGCAATAGGGCCATGTTTCAATTCAGCGCCTGAATAGCCTTCCGCGTGAATATAGCTGATTTCTTTGAGCTTTAAGGCCCCTTCAAGTGCGGCAGGGAAACCAATGCCTCGGGCAATAAATAACATGCTACTATGGTTACCATATTGACGCGCGAGCTTTTGCAAGGGGTCAACATTCGACAGCATAGCTTCCATTAAGACGGGTAAATGGAGCAAGGCTTCTTTAAAGTCCGTGAGTTCCTGTGTTTTGTCGAAGTGGGGGCGCTGTTCACACATGAGTATCCCTAAAAGATACAAAGCCACGATTTGGGCCACAAAGCTTTTGGTGGCACAGACACTGACTTCAACCCCTGCACGCACATTGATGACACCATCTACTTCGCGGGCCATGGTGGAGTCGGGGCGGTTCGTCAAGGCAATCGTTTTAGCGCCTTCTCGCATCGCAAGCCGAAGCGCTTCCAAGGTGTCGGCGGTTTCACCACTTTGAGAAATTGCAATCACCAAACAGCGATCATTCACCACGGGCGATCGATAGCGATACTCCCCTGCGGCTTCTACCTCAACAGGCAAACGAACCAAGCGTTCAATCAAGTATTTGGCGACTAATCCTGCATTGTAGGACGTCCCACACCCAATAATAATGATTCGGTCTACGTCTGTGCTTAAATCCGCAATACTCAGGGCTTCTTTTTCAGGCAATGGGGTGTCGTTGGCCAAATGCACAGGGCTATTGGCTGAAGGTAAGCGTTCTAACAAGGCGTTGCGAACCACATCAGGCTGTTCATAAATTTCCTTTAACATAAAGTGCTTATAGCCTTTTTTGTCAATGGTGAGCGTGCCTGTTTGAATGGTGTGAATTTTGATGGGCACAGGGGCATCATCCACGCCAAAAAGCTGAATCCCTTCACTGCTGGAAAGTTCGGCGTACTGTCCATCTTCCAAATAAATGATTTGATTGGTGTAGGACACCAAGGCCACGACATCACTGGCCACCCAGTATTCGCCCTGTTGACCCACCCCAATGACTAAGGGGGCTTGTTGACGCGCCACATACAATTTGCCAGGGGCTTGTTTGTGCATCATGGTTAGGGCATAAGCGCCATGTAATTGACGACGCAATTCCGCCACAGCGGGTAAAAACTGTTGATGAGTCGATCTCAGTAGTTCTTCTAGCAAGTGAGCCACGGTTTCGGTGTCGGTTTGAGAATTAAAGTGATAGCCCTTGTGTTCTAGGTTTTGTTTGAGTTCGGCAAAATTTTCAATAATGCCATTATGAACCAAGACCACTTCGCCATGATGACCGTGATGAGGGTGCGCATTTTCAAGCGTCGGTGCGCCATGCGTGGCCCAACGAATATGACCAATCCCCACTTGGAGGGATTCTGTAGAAGGGGCATTTATTAAGGCGCTTGGTAAAACATCTACCAAGTTTTGAAGTTTTCCTGTGGCTTTATAAATATCGATTTTGGCTTTGTCGCTATTATAGACGGCAATGCCTGAAGAGTCATAACCACGATATTCCAAGCTACGAAGGCTTTCCAGTAAAAGGGGGGCGACTTTGCGAAACCCTAAATAACCAACAATCCCACACATCATAAGGGGTGACTCTCCTACCTGTCTCTATAGAGCCTATTATATCTTTAAAACCCTAGAGAACAAGCGGAGATTCAAGAAAAAACAAAAATATGCCCACAACGAGATTCGAACTCGTGGCCTCTCCCTTACCAAGGGAGTGCGCTACCACTGCGCCATGTGGGCATAAAAAAACAATAAAATAAAAAATGGGCAGGGTTGGATTCGAACCAACGTAGCCGAAGCAGTGGTTTTACAGACCACCCTCATTAACCACTCGAGCACCTACCCATTTCAATTTTAAAGGAACAATTTGCTGGTGATAGGAATCGAACCCACAACCTACGGTTTACAAAACCGTTGCTCTGCCAATTGAGCTACACCAGCTTGTGTGGGCAGAAGAATATACGAATTTAAAACTCAACATCCATGTTTTTAAGCATACCGCATGAAGGAAAGGAGTCAACCCTTTTGCACTGAAAAAACACCCATTTGGTCGACTCCTTTGACAAGCAATACTTAGTCTAAGTAAAAGCGAGTGACAATTTTATGGGTTTCTTCTGCATAGTCAATTGCTTTTTGCAAGGTGGTAGAATCATGAAACAAAAAGACGATGAGCTGATCGCAGGCATCTACAATGGCACGGTTGCAGAGACGAGACGCGTCTGCCAAGGTGAGCTTGTCCCATTCAGGGTGCTCTTCAATATGGGGAATGCCAATGAGTTCATCTTGCACTTCGCTGGGTTGACGACCAATGGCTTGAGGAAGAATGACTTTTAACGCATTAGGGTCCCCTTTTAGCGCGCCACGAATCGCTGCGGCATTAATGCCAGAGGCTCCCCCTGAAGTAATTAAGGTGTTTCCATCTTTCACCAAGCTATACGCCAAGCCTTCTACTAAGTTTTGATGAGGTAACGGCACGTTACGGCTCCCAATTAAGGCGATATTTTTAGCATTAGACTGTAGCGTTTTCAATTCTTTGGCAAGGGAATCGAAGGGATCACCTTCATCCTGACTGGGCGCTTGCACCACAGCTCCCCCCTTTTGTGGAGAGGAAGACAAATCCGTCTGATCCTGTTCTCCTTGAAGTGAATATTCTATTATAGGCATCATGGATACAAATTCTTTCTTAGACAATTAAAAGGATAGATAACTTTTTCATTGTAGCAAATCTTTCAAAAAGAATAAAGTCTCCTTTTTACGCTGGGGCGGGAGAAAAGTAAATAGGAGGTGTTTTCGAGCAGATATGTTAAAATAAAAGCACTTGTGACCTACAAAAAAAAGAGGGCCTTTAAATGACCATATCGTACAAAAGCATGGGGATCTTGATTCTGCTGGGGCTGTCTTTTTGCATAGCCAACGAAAGCTTGGCGAAGCGGGCATCGTTGTCCTATAAAAATAGTGAAACGGCACAAGTGCTAAGTCCTGACGCAGAGATGAAACGTATTTTACGTCATTTGATTCAAGCCAATGCGCTAGATATTCCCGAGGCGGTGGTGGAAGCCTCTTCGGTTCAAAATACAAAGGTGATCAATGCCTATACCGATGGCCGTAAGATTATTATGACGTCGAGCTTGTGGGACGCACTAAAAAGTGAAGATGCCCGTGCCTTTGTACTGGGGCATGAGTTGGGGCATATTACACGGCATCACTTAAGCCATGGTGCCCTTCGGAGATCAGGCTTTGCTATTTTAGGGTCTATTTTAACGATTGTGACCAATAATCCATTGGCGACTTATGGAACTGAAGTCGGGAGTCAGCTTTTAGATTTGAAATTTGGTCGTGGGCAAGAATATCAAGCGGATGAAGCAGGCATTCAATACCTCATCGGGGCCCATTATAATAAAAATGCTGCGATTGATGTCTTTAAAGTCTTACGGCTGAATCAAGAAACTCGCCAAGTCGAATTTTTAGTGACCCACCCTTTACCTGATTCTCGAATCAAACGGGTGATTGAAAAATACGAGCTAGATCCGTCAGGGATGCTAGCTCGTAAGTTTGAAGAATAAGGTTTAAATGCGGCCTGATTAGCTGAGGTATTTAAAGTTTTCTGCGCCTTTGTCGACGAGAGACTTTAACGATTCTCTTTCTTTTTCGATGTTCTTATACTGAATATCAATACGTTGTTTTTGTAGGTTTAATGATTTTTCAATGGTTTGAATCGAGTTAAGTCGAGACATTAAAGATTGATAGGTCGGTGATTCAGGCTCTAAATCAGCGGTTAAGCTGGTTAAAGCGCCTACGGTGTTAGACATTTGCATTAGGGCTTGGGCAATGAGCTGTTGTTGCCATTCCAAATCCATGGTGCGGGCTTGGGCTGCCATCAGCCGGGCTTGGGTAGTTGCGAGTAACATGGTTCTTTTTTTGTCCCTTTATCTCTTATATGTATTATGCCAATATGTGTGATGCTGTCAGATTTAAATTTGTGAACTATCTCACTTTAATAAACAATTCATGAACGCGAGAATTGCGTCAAGTGGCTATTCTTTTACAAAGCGTTACAAATCCTTCGTGATCGTTACGCCTTTAATTGAAGACTTGTGCGTAAGGTGTTTATCATTTTGTAACAAAAACACAATCTATCCTTAGGTAGTGTCGACATATAAATAATGATATAATAAATCCAAGATCTAGTTGTTTTGAGGGATTTATTATGAACGATTATATTCAATACGAGTTGTCTAAAGCCCAATGGAATCAGATAAAAGAGGCTCTACCTGGTCAGTCGCATCATAGAGGGCGCACTGCCGAAAACAACCGTCTTTTTGTAGAAGCGGTATTATGGATGGGGCGAAACGGGGGAAGATGGAGGTCGCTTCCCTATTATTACGGCAAGTGGAGCAGTGTTCACAAGCGCTTCATTCGTTGGGCGAAACAAGGCATTTGGCAAATGATTTTCAACACCCTTGCCACATCGGCAGATACCGAATGGCTTATGATTGATTCGACGATTATTCGCGCCCACCAGTGTTCAGCAGGGGCAAAAAAAGTGCCGGAAAACAAGCGTTAGGACGATCGTCAGGGGGCTATACGAGCAAGCTTCACGCCGTTTGTGACAGCCACGGCAACCCCGTTCGCTTTATCGTCACCGCAGGGCAGGTTTCCGACTCAACCCAAGCCATCCCTTTGTTAAAAGGGCTTGAAGCCACGGCGGTTTTGGCGGACAAGGGCTATGTTTCAGAACAAATATTTGAGGCGATTCACCTCATGGGGGCTGAAGTGGTCATCCCTAATAAAAGCAATGCGGTGGCTCCTCGTCAAGTCGATTACTTCCTTTACAAGGCTCGCCACTTGGTAGAAAACTTGTTTAAAGACCTTAAAAACTTCAGGCGAATGGCAACCCGTTACGATAAATTAGATGTGGCTTATTTGTCTTTTGTTCATCTTGCTTCTATTTGTTTATGGCTTAAGTAAATGTCGACACTACCTAATTATTGTTTTTATATAAATACAGAATCAAACAACCAAACACACGATTCTGTAATGTATCCCTTAATAACCTGTAATTAAAGAAAGATCCCTAAATTATGTCTAATCCTGTAACAAAACGTCTGTCTCAAGTTGCTTCCGTAGTAACTCCACCAGCTGTATCTATGGTAGCTACGTTAGCAAAAAATGATCCAACTGCTTTTTTAGGACCAGTAGGCAGTGCAGTAGCGAAAAATCCTAAAAAAGTTGCTCAAGCCGCTACTTCTCTATTTGAAAACACTCCTGCAGGAGCAGCCACTACTTTTATAGCTGGACAACCTGTTGTAAAACAATTCGGAAAACAAATTAAACAAGGTATTCAAAGCTTTACTTCAAAGGCTTGTAACCACTAAGCAATTTTCTTAACGAAAAAACACCTCACTCTGTTTCGAGTGGGGTGTTTTTATTCTCATACTACCTAAACGGTGAATGGGTATTAGACGTGGAGCTATACAGTAGAGTCCCAAGGCGATTGCCCGAGTAGTTGATGCAGGGCCTCTAACTGTGTCATACGCCCTAAGACAATCAGCACATCTCCCGCCCGTAATAGACTATGGGGGTGAGGATCTTGTCGTTCAAGGGTGTCTCCTTTAATAATAGAGACAATATTAACCCCTGTTTTTTGACGAAGCTGGCTTTTTTCCAAATTTTGATAAAGCAAGGGTGAAGCCTCTGACAGGGTGACCCATTCTAGTAAGACATCCCCCACTAAAGCCAAGCGGGAGGAGGCTTCAGGTAGAGCCTTAATGTCACTGGGGTGAAATTCTTCTTCGAATTGCTGGCGTAATAAAAAGCTAAGCCGATGGGATTCCTGCAGCGGAAAGCCCAAATTCACTAAGCTGTAATGAATGAAACGGTGCCCTGCTTCTAGTTCGTCATAAATCACGCTGTCGGCCCCTGCCGCGTAAAGGGGGGCGACATCACTTTTGAATTTGGCGCGTGCCACCACACGAAGTTCAGGATTGAGTTGACGGGCATGAAAAATAATGGCAGTCGCCACCTGTAGCAAAGGTACCGTGACCACTAGCATTTCAACAGTTTTAATGGCGGCGGATTCTAAGACGGTGGGGAGGGTTGCGTCCCCGTAAAGCGCGGAAATCCCTTCTGAATGTAGATTTTTAACCGTGGTGGCGTTCGTTTCAAGCACATGGTAGGCAATGGATTCTAAGCGTAAAGCTTCAGCCAATTGTTGTGCAATGGGTCCATAACCGACAATCAGCACCTTGTTTTCTTTCCAAGAGGCTTGAGCCTTGCCGTCGTTTTCGATTTGATGCTCTATCAGTGTGGCATGGTCTAGTTTGTCCATCCAGCGACTGAGCCATCCGTCGGCATGAACCAATATAAAACGACTGATTAAGGGGGTCAGCCATAGGCTTAAAATAATGGCATGAATCAAGGGGGCCATCCACACCGTGACCCAAGCCGACAAGACAGGTAAGGACTGTACACTTACTTGCAAGTGGTGCAAAACCATAAAGGCCAATTCACCCACTTGAAAAAGCAAGAGCCCTGAAACCAACGCCACTTTCCAGGATAAGTTGGCCCGCTTGGCCACGATAATACCAATCACACTTTTACTTAAAAATAAAGCCAGCAACAGGCCTAAAACGCTTGGCCAAGCGTGAACGACGACTTGGACATCAAATAAAGCCCCTAAGGAGACAAAAAAGATAGAGGCAAAGACATCTCTAAAAGGGCGGCTGTCACTTAAAACTTGCTTACTGTATAGGCTCCCACTCAATGCAAGCCCCGCCACAAACGCCCCTGCTTCCATACTTAAGCCCAACCAATGCGTTAAAAAGGCCATGCCAATGCCTAAGCTAAAGACGAAAAGCGTAAAGAGTTCGCGATTACGGGTTTGAGCCAGACGGTCCACCCACTGTGGAATAAAGCGAAAACTTAAGGCGACAATTAAAATTAATACCCCAAAGGCCTTGATTAAACTCAAAAGCAATGGCCCTATGGCAACACCAGTAGCGTCGTTTTGATACACAGTACTAAGTGCAGGCACCAGTAAGAGTAAGGGAATTAGCGCGATGTCTTGTACAATGAGGGTCCCTAAGGCCACGCGCCCCACGGTGCTGGCTGTCGCTTGAGCCTCTTCTAAACATTTAATGACCAAGGCGGTGGAACTCAAGCTTAAAACGCCCCCCAAGACATAAGCCAAAAAGGGAGGGGCTTTTAAGAAGAGCCATAAGAAGGTGCCCAAAACGAGGGTCCCTAAGCCCATGTAGCGAACCCCTACATTTAATGCGGTGGATTTCATGCGTTTTAATTTGGTGGGTGACAATTCTAGCCCCACCATAAACAGTAAAAAAACCAGCCCTAATTCTGAAGCCCCTTCAATGGTGGCCATGTCGTGCATCCATTTTAAGCCATAGGGACCCGTCAAGGCCCCTGTCAACATAAAGCCCAAAACAGGGGGCAATTGGCAACGATGAAAAAAAGCTGCAACAACAGTTGCGAGCACTAAAACCCCCGCCATAGAAGCATCCAGCATGGGTTAGACCCTTTCAAGATGCGCTTGAACCGCTTCGAGTACCTGTACCACGGCGAGTCCGTTGCGGTCGTCCGACTGAGGTTGCCAGCCACCAGTTACGGCATTGATAAAATGCTGACATTCTAAACGCAAGGGTTCTAAGGGCAAGTATTCCACTGCTTCGTGATGAGCCTGTCCCGCGTCATCAAAGCGAACCAAGCTTAAGCGTTCCGCTAACGGGAGCGTGTCGTCCAAGACCAAAGCCCCTTGAGTCCCCACTAACCATTGCTGTACCTGCTTTTTAGGGGAAATCCAACTGTTTTGCAAATGAGCTTTTACCCCGTTTTTAAAGGCGAAAGAGGCTTCTACCCAGTCTACTTTGTCGTCTTTAGGCGACACACGCTGAGCCAATACGCCCGTGACTTCAGGCACTTCGCCATCCATTAAATAAATTAACACGGAAAGATCATGGGGCGCTAAATCCCAAAAAACATTGCGGTCATGCCGTCCATGGTTATAATTGAGCCGATCGCTTTGAATATAGCGAAGTTCACCCAAGGCCCCTGAATCAAGGATTTGCTTCATGCGGTTCATTGCAGGGTGATACATAAGTAAATGCCCCACCATCAATGTTTTTTGCTTGATTTTCGCCAAATCCACTAAGGCTTGCGCATCCTTCAGCGTCGTGGCCAGAGGCTTTTCCACATAAAGATGCTTACCCGCGTTTAAGACTTGCGTCCCCAAGGGGTAATGCGTTAAGGACGGTGTGGCAAGAACGACGGCATCCACCGCGGGATTTTGTAGTAAAGCGTCAAAGGAGTTTTCCATTTGTACTTGTGGATACTGGGTTTGAAAGTCTGCTAAAAGCTCAGGACGCGTGTCGCAAATGGTATGTAAATGGCCCAAGGCATTAAAATTACGAATGAGATTTTTGCCCCAATAGCCCGCCCCCACCACGGCTATGGATAAAGAGGGGGAAAGAGACATCGACATAGGCAAGAGTCCTTTACAAACGCATCAAAGTTTATTGTAACACAGTCGCCTTTATATACATTAAACGCATGAAGGATTTAAGTTGTTGCAAGCTCTTGTCGATAACAGAATTGGCCTTTAATTTAAAATCTAGAAATTTAAAATCTAGAAATTTAAAATAATTTAAAATCTAGAAAAGGAAACATTTATGAAAAGTTGCAATAAAAACCTCAAGAAAAGAGGCTTTACCTTGGCTGAACTTTTGGTGAGCGTGGGTGTTCTAGGGTTGATTTCAGCGCTGACTCTGCCTCAGCTCTATATTAGTCAAGAAAAAATAAAAAAGAAAGCGGCGTTTAAAGAAGCCTTTAATACCCTTTCCAATGCCTATCATATAGCTTCATTAAATGGCGATACAGGCTGGTTAGATTCCCCACTGAAGTACATGAATGGGTCTAAAGTGTGTGATACGCATTCCTATAACCAAGGATGTGTGAGTGATGTCGTTGCCGACACTTCTGGTGAACGAGCTCATCCGGGTGTTGTTTTGGCCTCTGGCCTAGGTAGTGTCGACATATAAATAATGATATAATAAATCCAAGATCTAGTTGTTTTGAGGGATTTATTATGAACGATTATATTCAATACGAGTTGTCTAAAGCCCAATGGAATCAGATAAAAGAGGCTCTACCTGGTCAGTCGCATCATAGAGGGCGCACTGCCGAAAACAACCGTCTTTTTGTAGAAGCGGTATTATGGATGGGGCGAAACGGGGGAAGATGGAGGTCGCTTCCCTATTATTACGGCAAGTGGAGCAGTGTTCACAAGCGCTTCATTCGTTGGGCGAAACAAGGCATTTGGCAAATGATTTTCAACACCCTTGCCACATCGGCAGATACCGAATGGCTTATGATTGATTCGACGATTATTCGCGCCCACCAGTGTTCAGCAGGGGCAAAAAAAGTGCCGGAAAACAAGCGTTAGGACGATCGTCAGGGGGCTATACGAGCAAGCTTCACGCCGTTTGTGACAGCCACGGCAACCCCGTTCGCTTTATCGTCACCGCAGGGCAGGTTTCCGACTCAACCCAAGCCATCCCTTTGTTAAAAGGGCTTGAAGCCACGGCGGTTTTGGCGGACAAGGGCTATGTTTCAGAACAAATATTTGAGGCGATTCACCTCATGGGGGCTGAAGTGGTCATCCCTAATAAAAGCAATGCGGTGGCTCCTCGTCAAGTCGATTACTTCCTTTACAAGGCTCGCCACTTGGTAGAAAACTTGTTTAAAGACCTTAAAAACTTCAGGCGAATGGCAACCCGTTACGATAAATTAGATGTGGCTTATTTGTCTTTTGTTCATCTTGCTTCTATTTGTTTATGGCTTAAGTAAATGTCGACACTACCTAGTTATTTTTGGAATGAATCGTCAGGAAACGGATCTTCCTAATGATGCTTGTCCTGGTGGGATTGATGGCGTTATGATTGGCTTTGAAAACGGATGGCTTCAGAAACAGTCGGTCTATACCTTGACTAATTTGTCGGACGAAGTACGCAGTACCCATGATTTTGAAACGTGTATTCCTAATTATACCTTTAATGGAGAATTAGGCCATACGACAGTTCGCCCTGGGGAAGTTAAATGTGCCGATCAAGCCTGTTTAGATTTTATGAGTTAGTCATCGTAACGGCTAATCGATAGCGCTTGAATGGATATTCAATCATTAATAGTGTGAAATGATATGAATCGCCTCTTTCTTTTTAAAAAAGATTTATGCCATAATTTATGCCATAATAGACACGATTTAGTTTTTTACCCCCGTTGGGGAGATGAGGTTTATGGCATATGATTGAACAGCCTTCTCTCGATTCTGAACGTGCCCATTTTACGGAAGCGCTTTACACGCCGTTTGCAGAGGATTGGGCTCCTGCGCCGACGCGTTTGCCCCGTCGTGTGTCTAAAAAAATATGGGTGGGTCCTGTGCCTGTGGGTGGGGATTCCCCTGTGTCTATACAAAGTATGCTGGTCAATGACACCCGTGATGTGAAGGAAAGCATCAAGCAGATTCAACGCTTGGCGGATGCGGGATGCGATATCGTTCGTCTCGCGGTGCCTGATACGGAAGCGGCCGACGCCTTAAAGCAAATTTTACCCCATTCCCCGATTCCTGTTGTGGCGGATATTCAT
The DNA here is from genome assembly GCA_050916035.1 of Vampirovibrio sp. Classification (GTDB taxonomy): domain Bacteria; phylum Cyanobacteriota; class Vampirovibrionia; order Vampirovibrionales; family JAJTHC01; genus JAJTHC01. The sequence goes on from CP050876.1 coordinate 1,541,042, forward strand.
TTTGATTATCGACTGGCCTTGGCGTCTGCGGATCATGGGGTGCATGCCATTCGGATTAATCCAGGGAATATTGGCTCTAAAGATTTTGTCCGTAAAGTGGTCAATAAATGTCGAGAGCGCGAAATCCCGATTCGCATTGGCGTGAATGGGGGGTCTGTTGAAAAAGCCATTAAAGAACGTTACCCCAAGCAATTAGAACGTCAATTGGTGGAAAGTGCCTTGCTAAATGCCAAAATTTTAGAAGATGAAGGCTTTGATCAATTTAAAATTTCAGTCAAAGCCAGTGACCCAATGCAAGCCGTACAAGCGTATCGTGAACTGGCTAAACGTTGTGATTATCCCCTACATTTAGGGGTGACGGAAGCAGGGACCTTAAAGCGGGGTATTTCTAAAAGTGCTTTTGCGTTGGGCATGTTACTGGCGGAAGGCATTGGCGACACGATTCGTGTGTCTTTAACCGCAGACAGCGTGGAAGAAATTTTCGCAGGACAAGAAATTTTACGCAGTGTGGGCTTACGGCAAGAAGGTGTGAATATCATTTCATGCCCCGCCTGTGGACGCTGTGAAGTGGATTTACACGGACTAACCACGGCGGTGGAAACCTTAGTGGCCCAATTAGAAGTGCCTCTGACGGTTGCGGTAATGGGGTGCTTTGTCAACGGACCAGGAGAAGCAGAGCATGCGGATGTTGGCATTGCAGGAGGCATCGGCCAGTATTATATTTTCAGGGGAGAAACGCGGATTCGTCGTGTGCCTGAAGCAGAAGCGTTAGACGCCTTAAAAGAAGAAATTGACCGTGCCGTGCTTGAATTTAAGCAGGCTCACCCAGAATGGCGGGAAAAGTCCAAAACCGCGAAGGCTAAATTGGTGTATTCTTAAGCTGGAGTAGCAAGAGCCTTTAAAAAATCGGGATAAAAAAAACCGCTTTCGGCGGAAAGCGGCATGAGATAGAGGCATGTACAAAATAAAATCCTTAACACAGGGAACGACCATGCCTCTGTTGAAAAAAGGTAAAAATATTTAGCTGGTGGGTCTTACTCCATTAGGGTTACGTGCTTGAAGGGTGGCTAGCTTTTCGTTGGATTTATGCGTTTCTGTCGCAAACATTGTGCCAAATAATAGGGCCACGGCGGTGGTGGGAATGAGTATGATTTTTCCTCCTGGGGTATTCCAAAAGCCTTTTAAAAATCCTCCTAAATGTGTACCACTTTTTTTCGTCAATGCTCCTGCATTTTGGGCAAAATCGCCTGCTTGTTTGACCACTTTAGCTGAATCAGGGCGCTTGAATAAAGCTTTAGTATCCGTTCGTAGTCCTTTGCCCCCTAAATGGTCTTGCGCGCTTTGAGTCAAGTCTTTGAAATGTTTGGGCTTCCAAAGTGATAGACCTGTAACAGGCGCCCAAAGTTCGAGCGCGGATTGTCCGACCGCCATAGGTGTAAACACTAGTCCCCCTGACGCTGCACCCACGGCAAAAGCACTTAATACAGAGCGTTCTTTGGGAGGGGTATTTCCCCCCGCTGGAGCGGTCTTATACCTTGGGTCAGGCGGCCTTCCTGTTGGTCTCATGTTGTTTGGTGATGCTGGTTGATAAGAGTCACTCATGGGTGATGTCCTCTGTCCTTCATTCGGTGCTTCGCTTGACGCTTAAACGGTCTAAAATTTAGCTGCTGGGTGGCCTTTGCCGATGGGGGTTACGTGCTTCAAAGGCTGCTAGTTTTTCATTCCTTGCATGCGCATGCCCCGCTGCGGAGGCCCCAACCCATAAAGCCCCTATTGCGGCCGGAATAATCGTCCATTTTCCTCCCCAAGTATTCCAAAAGGCTTTTAAAAATCCGCCCGAATGTGTGCCGCCTTTTTGTATCAACGTCCCTGCATTTTGAGCAAAATCCCCCGTTTGCTTGAGCGGTTGAGATAAATCAGGGCGTTTGAATAAGGCTTTGGTATCCGCCCATAATCCTTTACCCCTTAAATGTTCTTTTGCTGTTTGAGTTAAATCGGTGTCTCGCTTGCTGAGCTTCGCATAGAGCAGATCGCTTGCAATGTCTAGGCTTAAAATGCTTGTCGCTCCAATGGCGGAACCCATCGCAAAGGCGCCTAATTCAGACTGTTTTTCTAGGGGAATATACCCCCCTGCAGGTGCGGTCCTATACCCTGGGTAAGGCGATCGTCCAGGAGGTATGGATTGTCTGATGTATTCACTCATGGGTGATGTCCTCTGTCCTTACGTGGGTTCTTAGACTGTTTGAAATTTAAAATAGTGAATTAAGCTTTTAATGTCGTTGAAAATAATTGACCCTTGGGGCCCACCACCACTCGCACCCCAGTGGCGCCAGACGGCACGTTACGAAAGTTTTTTTGATCTTTAATCAAACGGGCCGTGGCTGCTCTTTGTTCTATCGATGGTGGAGGAAAAGAAGCTGTATTTATAGTGGGCAATGGGAACGCCATGTGAAAACTCCTTTTCATGAAAGATGCCATAATAGATGGGTTGATTGAGCGGTTTGATGCAATGTCCTATATGAGCATAAAACCCAAATGAGGAAGCCTTTGTGCTAGAGCCTCCCTTTTTTAATAAAGAATGTTAAAATAAGAGGTAACCTTTTTTAGGTGTCTTCAAGAGTAAAGAGAGATTTATGGCCATGCCCGCTTGGTTTTTTCCATTTTTACAACGTGTGAGCCTATTGTTGATTTTGGGAGCGGGACTTTTTGGCGTCTTTTTTTCTGAACTTGGGGTGCCTCAGGCCGAAAAAAAATCCACAGAAGCACTGCATCCTATTGAACCCTATTTCCCGCTTCAGCCTAAATTTTATAAAAGTATTCACGTTCAGGGACATGACGGTCTAGAATCTCCCTACCCCATTGGACGCTTTGGGGGGACGCTTTATCAAAGTGCTTTGGGGGACGGCCCTAAAACGCTAAATCCGTGGGCGGCGTTTGACGGTACCTCTTCTGCCCTGGCTAGCTTGCTAACCTGTCAACCCCTTCAAAGTAACGCCTATACAGGGGAAACCCTGCCGTGGGTGGCCAAATCGGTTCAGATTTCGCCTGATCAAACCCGTATTCGTCTCAGCTTTCGTCACGGTTTACAATGGAGCGACGGGCACCCCCTGACGGTGGAGGATTACCTGTTTACGTGGAATGTCATTATTCAAAAAGGGCTCGGTAACCCCAGTACGCGGGATGTTCTATTGGTGGATGGCCAATTCCCGCGTATGCGAAAAATCAATCCAGATACCGTTGAAGTGCAAACCAAACGCCCCTATGCTCCTTTATTATTGAATTTGGGGCAAGCCATTGCGCCGAAGCATATTTTTGAACCGATTCTAAAGGCGGGGGGAGAAAAGGCTTTTGGTGCGGCGTGGTCGACTCAAGACGCGGAAGAGCATCCCGAACGCTTGGTGTCTTGTGGGCCGTGGGTCTTGGAAAAATACCAAGCCAAGGAACGTATGATTTTTAAACGCAATCCCTATTATTATGTGTGGAATCGTGAAGGCAAGCGTTTGCCGTATTTGGAACATGAAGTCTTTACCTTTGCCAAAGATTTAAGTCATATTCAATTATTATTTGAACAAGGGGCTTTGCATGTCCACAGTGCGATGCCTCAAAACTTAGCTCGCTTACAGCATCTGAAATCGCCCGCCTTTCGTTTGATGGATCTGGGCCCTGCGGATGGGACCACCTTTATGGCCTTTAATCTAAATCCCCGTTACAATAAAGACGGCACGCCGATTGTCGCTCCCAAAGTCTTAAAATGGTTTCAGCATAAAGCGTTTCGCCAAGCCTTGAACCTTGGGGTGAATCGTCCTCAAATGGTGGAAAATGTCCTAAAAGGCCTAGGCAGTCCTTTGCTAACTAGTTTGGGATTGAATCACCTCTATTTGAATCAGGCGTTGGCGCATCAAGTCCCTTATGATGTTAAAGGGGCGAAAGCCAAGCTTGCTTCCACAGGTTTTCATCGAGATGCGAAAGGACACTTAAGGGATGCAGACGGCCATCGTGTAGAATTTACGTTGCTGACTAATTCGGGAAATCCTGAACGAGAAGCCGCTTTGGTCCAGCTTCAAAATGACTATGCCTTGCTGGGGATTCAAGTGAATCTACAGCCCGTGGAATTTAATACCTTGGTGGACCGTATGCAAAGCGGGCGTTGGGAAGCAATGGTGATGGGCTTAAGTGGGGGAGGCAATTTTGAACCGCATCAAGGGGCGAATGTTTTTAAAAGTGACGCGGGGCTTCACCTCTTTAATCAACGCAGTCCTGAAGCGATTCAACGCCTAAAAACCCCAGGAGGGGATGATCGCTACGCCTTTGAAAAACGAATCGACACCTTGTATGACTTGGGAACTACGGCATTTAGTTTGGCCAAGCGTCGGCCGTATTATGATGAAATCCAAAGTCTTTTATATGATGAAAGCCCCATGGTGTACCTCTATACAGGTAAAGTCATTACCGTGGTTCGCCGTGACTTACAGAATGTGGAGGTGACCCCCTTGGGTGGGGTTTTACATAATGTGGAAAGTCTTTGGTTGAACCCCCTTTAAATTTTAGGGTGTTTTATCTATAATGAAATCGATTTATAAACACTTAATACCATTGAAACGATGGAAAAGCGTATCGGTGTATTCTAGGAGCCTAGACTCGCAGAGGTGTGAAGTGTACATAAACGTACATAAGCACATCGAGAATCGTAGCGACAAGGAAAACGCCATACGATATTTAATCGTTCAATTGGTATGATTTTACTGTAAAGGAATGGGTTTAATGGAAGAACGAGCATATAGGGTCGCTATTTTAGGTGCTTCTGGTTTGGTGGGCGGAATGATCCTTCAATTTTTGGACGCCCGCAATTTTCCAATTAAATCTCTGAAACTACTGGCTTCCAAACGCTCTGTCGGCAAATGTTTGTCTTTTCGAGGGGAATTGATCCCCATTGAGGAAGCCACGCCTGAAGCCTTTGATGGGGTAGATTTAGTGTTGGCCAGTGCAGGAGGACGCATCAGTGAAGCGCTTGTCCCAGAAGCGATTAAGCGTGGGGCCGTCGTAATTGACAATACCAGTCATTTTAGAATGCACCCTCATGTGCCTTTAGTGGTGGGGGGCGTGAATGAAGAAGCCTTATTAGAACATCACGGCTTAATCGCCAATCCCAATTGTTCTACTGCACAGTTGATGCCTGTCTTAAAAACCATTCATCGCCTGCTGGGTTTGCAACGCGTGATTGTAAGCACCTATCAATCCGTGAGTGGGGGAGGCAAAGAAGCCTTAGATGAACTTCGCCAAGAAGTCAGTCATGATTTAGAGTTTGGCCGTTTAGAAGGTCGTTCGGATGCGTTTGCGGTGTCTTCGTTTCCTCGTCAAGTATTTAAGCGCCCCATTGCTTTTAATCTGATTCCACAAATTGACGTTTTTAGTCACGACGACGGTTTAGAATCTGGCTATACGAAAGAAGAATTAAAACTCATTCATGAAACCAAGAAAATATTGAATTTGCCCGATTTGAACATTACCGCCACAGCCGTGCGTGTGCCTGTTTTGGTGGGGCATAGTGAGTCGATTACCGTGGATTGTTCGCGACCCGTGGATTTACCTGCCTTGACGGAGGCCTTGAAAAATACGCCAGATGTCATCGTCGCTGCCTCTCATGACGACTATTTTACCCCTCGAGAAACGGCACAAACGGATCCTGTCTATGTGTCTCGTTTACGTCGGGACACGTCTAACCCTGAACGTGGCCTGAATCTTTGGGTCGTGTCGGACAACCTCCGTATTGGGGCGGCTTTAAATGCGGTGCGCATTGCGGAAGCGTTGTTTCGCTTAGACAAAATCAAGCCGTCTTCCCCTGAATCGGTTCGCTTGTTTCAACATTTTTAAATGGTCTTAAGTCTACGAGGTATCTGCTGCATGAATCATGCGACCCCTGCTTTTATTCCCAAAGTGATTACGGCTTGTATTACCCCTTTTAGTCAGGAGGGGGCTTCTATTGATGCCGAACGTTTTACGACCTTGGCTCAATACCTTATTCAAAAAGGAAGTGATGGACTCTTGGTCCATGGCACTACGGGTGAAGGGCCTTGCTTGAGTCTGAATGAAAAAAAACAATTACTGATTTTGGCCAGGCAAGTGGCGACTCAAGCCCACCAGCCAGTTCATATTATGGCAGGTATTGGGGGGAATAATACCCAAGAGGTTTGCGAACAAGTACACGCCTTAGTGGCGACAGACAGTAAGCCTGATTCTCTTTTGGTGGTGGTGCCTTATTATAATAAACCGACTCAAGCGGGCATGCAGGCGCATTTTGAAGCCGTTGCCCAAGTGGCGCAAGGCGTTCCTTTGGTGATTTATAATATCCCTAATCGTACAGGGGTGACCATGCAGGCAACGACCATGAAGCAGTTACATGAGAGCTTAGGCTCGCAATTGCTTGGGGTTAAACAGAGTGATTCCAATATTGAAGCGCTCAGTGATATCACAAATTTGCTACCTTATGCAAAAACAGGCTTTGTCGTTTGGTCAGGAGATGATAGCCTCACCTTACCCATGTTGGCGTTAGGCGCCAAAGGAGTGATTAGTGTGGCGAGCCATTTGGTCGGGGCGTCTTTACAGCAAATGATTCAAGCTTTTGAAGCAGGAAAAATCAATAAAGCGCTGACACTTCATCAGCAAATGCTCCCCATCATGCGGGGCTTATTTGAAGTCACCAACCCTATTTTGGTGAAGGCGTGTATGGCTCAACAGGGTTTTACATACCCTAGTATGCGACTGCCGATGCTCATGACGGATGAAGACCAAAAGACGGCTCAACAGCTTTTGCAAAAAATGCAAAGACTGTCTATTTGAAGGGAGTCTCCAAAAAATGTTGTGCATTGTGAAGCGAAGTAAAAAAAGAGACCGCTATTTTGTAACAGGTGCGATTCCTACCGATTTGTATCCATTTAATACGAAACGGTTGTATTCTCTAGAAAAAGGTACTACAATGCCACCTAGCACAAGTTTGTTTTGAGTTGGTTTTAAGTCTATACCTCCCTTTCTCTTTGGATTTAACCGCTATATGGGATTTTATGCTTTTTTCTAAAAATTTTACAGCCACTTTTTCTCCCACAACATTAAAAATCCTAGACGTACAGCGTACGGGTGGCACTGCTCTTGCCACGGAACAGAAGAGTGTAGATCCTACGCCTATTCTATCTTCTCCGGCTTCTAATGATAAAAGCGAACGTGTGAAAGAAAAAAAAAGGAGTTCTGAAAGTCCCACGGGCTTTAAGCAAAGGACCAATCGCTTTTGGAAGCGCTGGAAAAACATGATTACTTTTGTCGGAAGCTCCTTAGGGATGATTGCGGGAGCAGGAGTGGTCTTTGTCTTGACTCAACACCATATTTATAATCATGCCAAAGTCAATGCTAAGCAAGAAGGCAAAGAAATTGGGGATTTGAGTCAACGTTACAGGCAGTTTAAACAGGCCTTGCAATTTGCCCATCAGAACAAACAAAAACCCAATAGTCAATCATTAGGCTTTGATTTACTGGCACTCTACCAAGATGCTTTAAATATTTATAGTCATATCGCTCCAGGAGAAAGAGGTCATGAAGGTATTGAATCATTACAGGCGAATATTTTACGAGATGTTTTGAGCTATGCCTTTCAATATGAACAAGATGCTTTACCCAGTTTGATTACAGAACTGAGCTTTCGAAAGCAATTGACGAATGTATTTAAACATACCCCTTTAAAAGAATCTTCAAGCCCTTTCAGCGCTTATATTCGTAAAAATACCCCGAAGTCTTTCGCCAATGAGGCAGAAAGCTTGGCGTTTCAATCGTATCAAAACGATCGTTTGGCGATTGATCTTCTGGGACACAATGATTGTTCGAAAGAAGCCCAAGCGCTTTTAAAGCGCAGTCAACATTTTTCTATTTCAAATCAAAAACAACATAGTCATTTTCAAATTGCCTGTATGCTCGATTTATATGCGACCTATTTTCAGCGTTTTGACAAGCAAGCGGCTCAATCCATCGAAAAAATAGGGAAGGCTCTTTTACAAAAAGAGCCTCATGTGCCTTCTACATTGACTCAACGGGATCTTTATCCACTGGCGAAAGACTTACATTTGCCTATTGTGGTGCATCCTTTAAAATCAAACGACCTGCCTATTTATTTTGTAGAAACCTTACATGATTTATTGTTAAAACGAATGGAACTCACCTTGCCTAGCCCTCAAAATGCGCATTATAATCATTAAAGGACGTCTATTTTAGGGTATCCTTTTCATCGTCACCGTCTAGACGCCCCTTTTTATTTGCAGTAGACTATCTTTAACTCATAAAAAGGAAGCACCCTTGGGCATTCAAGATAAATTTAAACGGGGTCGGCCTCCCTCTGAAGATAAAGAGGCGAGACGAAATAAAGAAAAAGCACTTAAAAAACCAAATCCCTTGCTGATTGAAGCCAAGCGGATGTTGGCACGGAAGCGATTTGGGCAAAACTTTTTAATTCATCAAGGGACAATTGATGGGATTATTCGTTGCCTAGATTTAAATCCAGAAGATGCTGTCCTTGAAATTGGACCAGGCTTGGGCTTTTTGACACGGGGTTTAATCCCTAAAGTGAAAACCTTGACGGCCGTGGAATTGGATTACCGTATGGTCGATTATTTAAGCGACTATTTTCGGCGTACGCCTTTGTGGGACAATTTGACCTTGGTGTCTCAAGACATTATGTCTGTGGATGTCCCTAGTCTGATGCAGGCAGAACGCTTTAAAGTGGTGGGGAACTTGCCCTATAACATTACCAGCGGTGTGCTCTTTAAATTTGCAGGAGAAATGACCCAAACGGATATGTCCCTTCGTAAACGGGTACAACAGTTGACGTTTATGGTGCAAAAGGAAGTGGGGGAACGGATTACTGCTCCACCGGGTTCTAAGACCTATGGCCCTTTATCTATTGCGCTACAATATTGGTTTGACTGTCAACTGGAATTTTTAGTGCCTCCAGAGGTGTTTGAACCACGCCCAAAAGTGATGTCGGTGGTCATTAGTTTGTATCCTCGTCAAGAAGGTTTGTGCCCTGTTCAGGATTTAGGCTTAATGCAACGTGTGGTGCGCACCACCTTTCAACAGCGGCGTAAAATGTTGCGTAATTCTTTGTTGCAAAACGGCTTGTTGCAGGTCGAACACTTAGACGCCGTTTGTCAAGTGGCGGGGGTGGATCCTCAAGCACGGCCCGAAAGCTTGTCGATTCCTGATTTTGCGCGATTGGCGGATGCGATTCATGCGTTGCCCCGCCAAGCTTAATTTATCTTTACACGTTTTAGGTCGTCGACAGGATGGCTATAGTGAACTCGATAGTGTGGTCGCCCTTTTAAATTGGGCGGACGATCTCTTTATAGAGGTTTTAAATCCTTGTCCGTCTCCCGATTCTCGCTTACCGCAGGACCTTATCTTCACCTCGAATGATCCTTATATGGAAACACTCGGCGAAGCCAATTTAGTGATAAAAGCCATTCGTTCGGTGCAACATACGGTGCAAAAACAGTCCCTTGAAACACAGGGGGCGACGCTTAATTTTCCCACCGTACGCGTTCATTTGGACAAGTATCTGCCTTATCAAGCAGGCTTAGGTTCAGCGTCTTCCGATGCCGCTACGGCCTTGCTACTGTATCATCAGCGCTTAGTGGAAACCTTGCCTTCGCCGGATTTTCAGCCTTTAAGCGACGCGTGTTTAAAAACCTTGGGGGCGAGTATTGGTTCAGATGTCCCTCTTTTTCTCGAAGGCGTCCCCCTCCTTCGCATGCAAGGTCGTGGGGAAAAAATAACGCCTTTCCGTACCAAGGCTTCTGTGGTTTTGGATGATATTGTGTTGCTCGTGATCAAGAGTGAATCGCTTCATATTTCAACGGTAGAGGCGTTTCGACGTTTACATGAAGCCCAAACCTATAGCTTGCTTACTCATGACTTACTTCACGCCTTAGAGGCTCCTAAAGCGCCTACCGCTTTTGACGCTTTGGTGCCCTTGCTTAAAAATGATTTTGAAGCGGTCAGCGTGGCGCAATATCCCCTTTTAGAAGCCATGAAAACGGCGTTGACGCATTTAGGGGCCTTTCATACCTTATTATGTGGGAGCGGTTCCGCGGTAGTGGGCTTTTTCCACCAGACAGAGACCCCTTCTTTAGAGGCTCAAGCCTCCTTCGCGAAACGTTTTGATGCTCACGTATGGGCCACGTCTTTTCAAACAAGAATATAGAGATAATGTTTCAGATCTCTCCCTAACGCGTGGGAGGGGGGGGGGGATAATTCGCTCTGTAACAAAATATGACAACGTACGCAATTGGCGACCCGTTTGCTTTTTTATTAAGGCACAGTCTTCCTTCTGAACGACTGATACCAAAAAACGCTTAAATCTCGTATGGCGTCTTCATTGTCGCTACGATTCTCGAGGTGCTTATGTACGTTTATGTACATAAGCACTTCTGCGAGTCTAGGCTCCTAGAATACACCTATACGCTTTTCAATCGTTTAAATGGTATGGCCTATCATCCCCTGTTAGTGTTAACCCCTGATTACCTTTTATTATCCCCCCCCCAACGATTCTACCCCTGAATCTAAATTCCATAGAAAGACCCTCCCCCATGATGGTTGATATTTTAAATATTTTTGCTCCTAAAGACGTGACATCCACTTATAAAGCAGAAGCTAAAGAACTAATTGCCTAGGCTGATACCGACAGAAATGGATCACTCAGTAAAGCTGAAATTCGGCGTTTACCCCAACTGACAGGAGCCCAGAGTCTATTTCAGAGTGACAAGATAGTGAGTACTTTATTCTTGAATAAAGACAAAGAACTCCCCAAAACAATCGGATTATTGGGTAAGAAACCAGTCAAGCTGCCCGAGCTGGGTATACAAGACGTTGCGAAACTTCTTGCCACCGCAGACATAAACCGTGATGGGAAAATAAGCCAAGAAGAACGAAGCAATATCTTTAGTGGAATAGAAAAGGACTTTAATACTGGCGCTGGGATTGAAGCAAGCTATGCCAATCAATGGGCCCGCGAATTGAAAGCAGGGGTCCGTCTTTCTGATACAAAACGCGATGAAGCCCAAGCCCTATTTACGAAGTATAAGATCCCCAAATCTAGTTACACGCCGACAGACGGAACAAAAAGAAAAAAACGGGGTCTATTCGCTAGAATTGCAGGCTTTTTGAAGTCACCAAAAAAGGAAACAAAAACAGAAAAACCGGGTCTATTCGCTACAATTCTAGGCCTTTTTAATACAGAAAAAAAGGGAACAAAAACAGACAAGGGAACAAAAACAGAAAAACCGGGTATAATCGCTACAATTCTAGGCCTTTTAAATACATAAAAAACAAGCTAAAATACTGACATTGCTGATTCAACATAGATTATGTTAAAATAGAAGGATGAAATGTCCAAAATGCGGTTATGCCGATGCGACTAAAAACGGCACCATGAACCAAAAAAAACGCTATAAGTGCAAGCACTGTGGGTGTAATTACACACAATCCACAGTGTATCGCATCCCCTTGAGCAAGCGTATTGAAGCCATTAAACTCTATTTAGAAGGGGTTGGATTTCGGGGGATTTCTCGTTTAACGAGTGTTCACCCTACCACCATGATTCAGTGGGTTAGGCACTTAGCCACTGAAATCGAACGGCTTCGTCCTGAAGTAGAAGAGGCAAAGCCTTATGGAAATCGTTGAATTTATTTGAAGCTTCGACGGTGTTTACCAATGAGTTTCCTTCTTATGATTCTATTGTAGAGGAGGTGACTCATGGGGTCGGCTAGGCTTACGCATGAGGCGTGGAGCGCTCAAACATAGGCTATTTCACATTTAACAAGATTTAGACGGAAGACGTTTTGTTATTCAACGTCTGAAGAGAGGGTCAGAGCCCCCCTCACTATCTTTTTCACCCCTGATGGGCAACGATACCTATGCTAAATCACCAACGCCCATTTGTTCGTTCCTAAGCAGGGGTCACGTCTTTTCAAACAAGAATATAGAGATAATATTTTAGATCTCTCCCTAACGCGTGGGAGGGGGGGATAATTCGCTCTGTAACAAAATATGACAACCTGCGCAATTTGAGACCAGTTTGTTTGTTTATTAAAGCACAGGCGTCCACCTGAACGACTGATACCATAAAACGCTTTTCAATCGTTTAAATGGTAGACCTATCATCCCCTGCATGATTTAGTTTTAACCCCTGATTACCTTTTATTATCCCCCCCCCCAAACGATTCTACCCCTGAATCTAAACTCCATAGAAAGACCTCCCTACCATGATGGTTGATATTTTAAAGACCTTAATGACCGCTTTTGTCCCTGAAGACAAGACAAGCAGCACAGCTAAGTCTAAGCAAAATCCCAAAAACGTGACGTCTGCTTATGAAGCAGACGCTCAAGAACTGATTAACGGTGGTGATACCAACGGCAGTGGTGCGCTCAGTCGAGATGAAATTATGGCCTTATCCCCGCTTAAATCAACAGCAAAAAAGTCGAAAGTGGCGGAGACGTTATTCTTTGGTAAAGAATCCGGCGGGCTGGGTGTGCAAGAGGTTGCTCAACTTCTTGCCGCCGCAGACACAAACCGTGATGGAAAATTAAGCGAGAAAGAACGAAATAATACCTTTGCTAAAATGTTAAATGACCTTGATCAAGGCAAGTCGGTTGAAGAAACCCGTGCCAATCAATGGGCCCGCGAATTGAAAGCGGGAGTCCGTTTTTCTAATGCGAAACTCGAAAAAGCCGAAGAATTATTTGAGAAGTATGAAATCCCCAAATCTCGTTTTACGCCACCAACAACAGATGAAGTCATAACCAGCGAAGACGACACCGAAAAAACGGGTTGGCAAGCCATGCTTCCTACCATACTTTCAGGGGTGACCGGCTTGTTTAATCAACCCAAAAACAGAGACACGAGTAATACTGCAAGCCCTACGCTAAGTGCGGATACGAGTAAAGCCTTAGACCCGTCTACCAGCCAAGCCACACTGGACTTGGCCAAGCAAGCGGCCTCATTAGGCGTCCCCTCTTTAGGCACAACAAGCCCCTTAGGCGGAACCCCTCTGCTAAGTGCGGCGCTTCCGACGCCGACATTAGCTCCTTCGCTTTCTACATTTAATACTCCCTTAATGACGGCGGGAACGAATACGGCGCTTCCGATGCTTCAGAATCCCACCTTTCCCACAGCCACGCCTGTATTGATGCCTTCCGCTGCGGCCACGCTTCCCGCGTCAGGCGCTTGGAATCCTGCAGTCAATACCACGCCTAACACGGCATGGAATGTCGCTCAAGTGCCTGGTGCCACACCATCTGGTACCACTCCATTTAGCTTTACGCCTTCAGCAGGCTTGCCTGCGGGGACCTCATGGGGAACGCCTCCTCCCGTGATGCTTGCCTCAACAGCGAACCCTCAATATAAGGGAGGCTGGTAAATCACCGACTTGTTTTTTAAAAACGCCTTTCCTTCCCCGATGCCTTTCAGTGTCGGGGAATTTGTCTTAGCAGGCCTTTCTATTTGGGGAAGCAGGGACTTTCTGATATACTGTAGGCATATGCGTATCCTCCGATGAGGCCTCTGTAATCAAAAAGGTAAACTTCCTATGACCAATATGCCGCCTGCACTTGAAATGACCTCAACTGCTTGTATTCTGCTGGACCAACGGGAACTCCCCAATGATGTTCGTTTTTGTTCTATTAAAACGGCGCCTGAAATGGCCCGAGCCATTACGGATATGATTGTGCGAGGCGCCCCCGCTATTGGCATTGCAGCGGCCTATGGGGTCGTGCTTTCCATTCGTAATGCGATTCATGATGCGGGGGATGAAGACCTTGCCATTGAGTACATTCAACGAGAAATCGACGTCTTGCGTCAAAGTCGGCCTACGGCGGTAAACTTAATGTGGGCCTTGGACCGTATGGGGCAGGTCTTAAATCGGGTATTGAGCGAAGAACATAAAAGTCTGGTCGACGCCTTACCTATTCTTGAAGCGGAAGCCCGTTGTATTCACAGCGAAGATATTGAAGCCAATCAGGCTATTGGACGACATGGGGCGTCCTTACTCCCGCTCAATGCACGTATTCATACCCATTGTAATGCAGGTGCCCTAGCCACAGGCGGTTTTGGAACGGCCTTGGGCGTGGTGAGAGAAGCCTTTGCGCAAGGGCGTTGTAGCATGGTGTATGCGGATGAAACGAGGCCTCGTCAGCAGGGGTCTAAGTTGACGGCGTGGGAACTCATGCAGGACGGCATTCCTGTGACCGTTGTGACCGATGGGATGAGTGGTTTGATGATGAAAAATAAGATGGTGGATGCCGTCATTACAGGAGCCGACCGCATTGCCGCCAATGGGGATTCCGCCAATAAAATTGGTACGTATAACTTGGCTCTGGTTGCCAAGGCGCATGACGTCCCTTTTTATATTGCCGCACCGAGTGCAACCTTTGATTTAAGTTTGGCCGATGGACATTTGATTCCGATTGAAGAGCGTTGCGGGTCTGAAGTGACCAAAACAGGAGAAACGTGGACGGCTCCGAAAGGCGTCCAAGTGTTTAACCCTGGTTTTGATGTCACCCCTGCGGCACTGATTACAGGGATCATCACTGAAAAAGGGGTCTTTTATCCCCCTTATCATTTCACTCAAGACTTTGATACCACGGTTCGTCCACAAGAACAGGCGTTAAAGCCAAGTTTTTCAACCTAACGAGAAGGAGTTTTGAATGATGACTATATTAACGAAGCCTAAAGTTGAATTTGTCACTCAAGAACATGTGGCAGACGTGGTACGTTTTTTGTGTGTATTAAACGCAGAGTTAAACCTCGATTTAAGCCCTGCTCTTGCTGAAGAACGCTGGTTACAAGCCATGCAGGAACCTTATCAATGTGTGGGTGCTTTTGTTGAAGGGCAACTCGTCGGCATTTGTGGCATATGGACGCGGACAAGAACCTATATGGGACGTTCGTTTGAATTAGAACACTATATTGTGGACGAAGCCTTTCGTGGTCGTAATATCGGTGGAGCCATTATGGATTTCATTAAGGCATATGGCTTAACACAAGGCATTGATAAAATGGAACTCGCTTGTTTTACCTCTAATAAAGCAGCTTTAGCTTTTTATGAACGGCATGGCTTTAACCGTAACCGTTATCACATGATCTATAATCACGAATAATGACATCAGAAAATAAAGGAAATTCTATGCAAGCTCTCACCTCAAAAGAACAAATCACCGTACAACGAGACATTGCGGTTAAAACCATGATTACCGATGCTTTTCGTCAAAAAGCACGCCAAGAAGATGAAAGTGAACTCGCGGCGGTGGATGTTCAAATTCAGCAATTGAGAGAAGCCGTGCAAGCTCGACTGCATGAATTAGACGCGTCTAATTTAGCGCCAGAAGATCAACAAATGGCCCAAGCGCATTTACAAGAACAGTTTGATGGGCAAATGATGACCCTGCTGAATGCGAAACAAGATATTTTAATGCGTCAAGACATTTTAGCCAAAACCGCAAATGGCAGCTATGTGACCACAGGCGATGTGCAAGATACGGTGACCCTTCAGGTGGGAGACCATATTTACGACCGCTTACGAGGCGCTGAGATTTTAGTCAAAGACGGTATTATTACGGCCATTTTAGCTTAAGAAGCCTTAAAAAAGGAAACAGGTTTAATGAATAGTGAACTGAACACGCAGGGAGAGCCTTCACGCTTTCCGTCAGAGGCTCAAAATTGGGTGGAAGTCGGGGAAGTCGTAGGGGCCGTGGGGGTGAGTCAGGCCGTGAAAGTACGAACGACGGATGCTCAGCCTGATTGGTTGACCCGTACCGAGCGTTTGTGGATTGTTCCTGCCGAAGGGAAGTCGAATCGAAAACTCATCCCCCAGTGGATTACGCTCAAATCGGCCGATGTGTTTGAAGATTTCAAAGTGACTTTAGACGTTTTAGAATGGCAAAGCCCTGAAGCGGTTAACGCATGGGTGGCGGCGAAGCTTTATATCGAAAAAGCCATGCTTCCTCCCATTACCGAAGCGTTTACCTTTCGCACCTTTGAATTGGTGGGTTTAAACGTGAGTACTGAAGCAGATCCTACTCCGCTTGCCGTGGTTACCGCCATTGTGAGTGCCACCCATGCGGGGGATCAAAATTTTATTGAATTGACCATGCTTCAGTCTCAAAAAATCACTTTAATTCCCTTTGAATCTCACTTTGTGAAAGAAGTACGCTTAAGCGAAAAATGCTTGGTCTTAAAAGGGCTCGATGATTTTTTAGCCGAAGAAAATGCCCTGCCTGAACCCACGACTAAAAAATTAACGCCTTATGCCAAGCGTAAATTAAAACGTCAAGCCCAAAAGGATGCGTCTGCCTTATGAGTTCAGTGCTTCAATTTAAAGTGCATATATATGACACAGACTGCTACGGGGTGATGTGGCATGGGAACTACCTAAAGTGGTTAGAACAAGCCCGAGACGCCGTGATGGTAAACGCGGGACTCGATTTACAAATGCCTCATGAAGGGGTGGTGTATCCTGTTTGTGAACAACAGTGTCGTTTTCGAAAACCCGCTAAGCTGAGAGATACCCTTGAAATTCGGAGCACCGTTGAAATTAAAGGGCCACGCTTGATTTTTTCTCAACCGATTTACAGAATTGAGGCGGATGGGTCAGACACCTTAATTTATGAGTCCACCACCGTGTGCGTGGTCTGTGACGCGAGCTTTAAACCTTATCGTCGTGTGCCTGAAGACATTCAGCGGGCTTTACTTAAGGAAGGCTACCTTCTCTAAAAGTGTTTTTGATGAAACAAAGGCCCCTAGCGTCTTACACATCTTTATGCTAGAGTAATCCAAAATACCTGATCAGGTTGATGTAAGAGGAAAAAGCCATGTACCTGACCTTACTGAAGGCGAAAATTCACCGAGCCACCATTACGCAGACGGACCTTCACTATGAAGGGTCCATTACGGTGGATGAAGCCTTATTAAAAGCGGCAGGGATTCTACCTTTTGAACAAGTGGATGTTCTCAACATTCACAATGGGAATCGTTTTACCACGTACGCCATTGCAGGGCCTAGAGGTTCAGGCATGATCGGGATTAACGGTGCCGCCGCGCGTTTGGCCCAAGCGGGGGATTTGGTGATTATCTGCGCGTTTGCACAGTTTTCTAGCGAAGAGGCTCAATCTTACATCCCCACCATTGTATGGGTCAATGACCAAAATCACCCCACGCCACTTCTTAAAGACATCGGGTGATTTTTTTGAAACAAAGGAAACGTTAAGCCTTAGTGGTGGTTAGTACTTTTTGGGCCGCCGCTTGAGCCGCTTGAAAAGTGGCTTGTTGTTGAGCGATTTACCGAGCTTGCATCACCTGACTTAAAACAGGTCCCACTTGTTGAATGGCTTGCGCCACTACCGCATACTGACTGGCATAAGGCATAAGCTTTTTGTATAGAATGAGTGCATTTTTAGGGTCGGTCGTGGTGGACTGTAGCATAATGGTGGCCATAATGCCCGCGCCCTGTTCCGTCATTTGCATCATGGATGCCGTCCCGTTGGGATTTAAAGTGTCGATAGACAAGCCTCGGGCTTGAGCGGTTGCGAGGGGGTTGCCTCCATAGGGGTTGGTGAAACCGCTTCCCGCATTGGTTTGCCCTGTACGAGCCGCATCCGCATAGGGGTTACCCGTTAAGGCAGGCGTGGTGTTGGTCGCTGCCGTTCCCACCGTACCTACCGCTGTGCCTTGTGGTCTTTGATAAAATTGTAGAATCAAGGCATCTTTTTGATCGGCACTTAAGTTTTTAAGTGCATTGGCGTCTAAGGCTTGGGGAATCGCTGCCGTATTAAAGGCATTGGGATTCACCGTATTGGTGAGGTTAGGAGGTAAAAGAATCGAACTGGGAATCGCATTCATAGGAAGGTACTTTCTTTAGTATTATAGGGGGAAATCAAAATCCTTACACGACGGTGTAAAGCTTGTAAAGGGTGAATGGGTAGGAACAAGGGTAGGAATCATAAGGGGAAAAAAACGGAGTAGATTTAAAAATAAAGCGAGCGGAAACCGAAGTTTCCGTTCGCTATAAAAATGAACATAGCTATTCTAATAAAGGACACGTGTAACCCGTAATTGTCCCCTTGCAAGACTTCGTTACATAAGCGCTTCATGATTTAGAATTGCCTTTTTTACAAATGTAGAAGATAATAACAAAAGCCTTATTTTAAAATCATTTTCTTTTTGAAATAAAACTTTTATATATTAGAACCAATACGGTAAGTTTGTGTTAAAATAAGGGGTGTTATTATTTGTTTTGGACACCTTTGAAAATGGCCTATAAACCCTTAACTGACAGTCAATGGGCGCTCATTGAACCCCATATTCCCAAGCAGAAAATGGGAAGACCAAGAACCCGAAACCGTGAAATTTTAGAAGCGATTCTCTTTGTTTTATCCACCAATTGCAGATGGGAAGAGCTTCCGCCTTGCTTTCCCCCTAAAATGACGGTGTTTGACCGGTTTAAAGTATGGCAAAAAGAAGGGTTTTTTGAAGCATTATTCAAGCAATTCAAACAAAAAAAGCAAGAAGTTCAAGAAAAAACCAAAGAAATCTACTATCTCGATGCGACGATTAAGTCGGCAAAAAAAGGGCGATTGCGTTGGACGAGCAGGAAAATTAAAGGGCACGAAAGTAAGCCTCATTGCCAATGAAGCGGGCTTGCCTGAGGCGATTCATATTGAAAAAGGGAATCGGCATGACCGACATGCCTTCGGTCACATTTTAGCGGAAATCCCCGCCAACAGCTACATTGTGGCAGATAAAGGCTATGATTGCAAGCGGCTTCGTCGGCAGTTACGGCACAAAAAATTAACGCCTGTGATTCCCAAGCGACAGTTCAAAAACAAGCCAAAAGTGAGGACCCCCAAGCCTGATATTTACAAAGGACGGTGGACCATTGAGCGGACCTTTGCTTGGTTGGAAGGTTTTCGGAAGCTAGTTTTACGCTATGAACGAAAGCGAGAACATTGGCAAGCCTTTTGGGAACTCGGTTGTGCCATCCTTCATTTGAGAAAACTTACCGTATAAGGTCTAGTTTAAGAAGGACACATGCCATGATGAAACGATTACTGTTAATGGCTTTATTTACTTTCATGACGCTGGCTACTGCCGTTGGATCTGTAGAAGCGAGAGAAAATCCTTATACGTTGAATGTAAAGGGCTTAAGTTCTGAACAAGTCTATGAAATTGTTCAAGGACATTTAGCAGGTGTTAAGCGTTCGCCTTACCAAGCAGGGAAAACAGAATTTATTGACGCGTGGCGAGATAAAGAAGTCAAAGCGTTTACGAATACTTCTCAAGGAACCGCTTTTTGGGCTCAGAATCTTCCTTATTTTTTAAAAACAGCCAATAATGCGCCTAAAAAGCATCATTACTTTTTCACAACGGACCGTTCAGGTTGGAATGGCTTTAGTAGCATTGAAACCAAGCGAACCAAGTTACAGCCCTTAAACGAAGTCGAAACAGTTAAAATTGAACTCTATGATTCCAGAAGTATGGGGTTTCATCATGAATTTTGGTTAGGTCTGGTCCCTTATTTGGGATCCGTGTGGTCAGTTTTTCGTGGATTTGATGGCTGGGCGTATCAGTCGACACATCGTCCTGAAAACGATATGTTTATGAAAAAATTGCAGTATGACTTACAAGCTAAGTTAAATAAAGCCAAGGCACTGAAACGCTAGATTTTCAAATTTAAGAAGAAGAAAAACCCCGTGAAATTTATTTTTTCGGGGTTTTTTGTATTGATTTGCAAGAAAAATTAAAATGCTATGAACTTTTCCTCATTATAGTTAATGTAGTTTTTAATCCTGAGTTTTTAAATCCTGCGAACAATGTATCTTAACGCTTAATCTGTCAGGCTTAGACTAAGGTCTATTACAATCAAGGTCTAAGGTGATTTTTAATCCCTTTCTACATGCTTTATCTTCAGAAGCTCATCCAAAAAGGAAACGGTTATGCAAACAAAAGAGTGGTTTCAATACTTTTTTAAACAGTTGCCTTTGGGAAGTTCGGCCCTGCAAAATACCAAGGGTGAATCGATTCTTATCGAAAAAAATGAAAGTCACATTACCCTGTCTAAGGAAGAATCCTTTGCGTCATTGGTCCCTCGTTTAGGGGTGACGAAGCGTTTGCATTGTAGCTTTGTGCCTGTTCCCTCTGTTGAAGGAACTTATGCTTTGAATGACTGTTGGGAAGATGGGGAAGAGGCTTACCATTACCCTGCTTCAGAAACGAATCAATTGATGGTGGAATGGATCTTAGCCGATGTTTTGCAAGACGCCCAAGCCGTCGTCGCGTAGCGTCACATTTTTTGAATATTTGAGCGACTCTTGTTTCTACTTGAGATAGCGTCTATAGCAAGGAGCTATTTTAGAAATAGTAACCCAGAATAAAAGACACCACAAAAAAGCTAATGGCGAAAAACTGAGTCAAACGATTCAAGGTGGTTTCTGTTCCCCGTTGCGTAGCAAAACTGGTGGTCATGCCGCCCATAAGTCCTGCACCGTCACTTTTGGGGGAATGTAATAATACCAGAAGAATAACAGCCACCCCGCTTAGGGCTTGTATGACGAGTAATGTAATGTTAATCCAAGACATGCGGAACTTCCTTTGGGTCATATTGATGTCTTCATTCTAACATAAAAACCATGAAGGATGTTGATCAATAGACGGATACCCGCTTAGGTAAAGAATGTGTTTGCCTAAAATCCGATGAGCGTTTTAAGGATTTCTCTACTTTCTACCAGTAAGGGAGAAATACCGTCACATAAGACTTGAACTGATTTGTCGTCTTTAAACTGAAAATACTCTAACAGTTCAGGAGACAAATGCTTACAGGTAATGGATTCACAATGATACTGAACTTCAGACATCGCCGAAAGAAGCTGGTGTGCCAAAGCCACGACGAAGACCGCCGCATCCGTCTTTTCACCCATGACGTGTGGGCTGGCGTAACGACTAATCACGGCATGCATTAAATCAGGAAGCTCCCAACGTTGAGACAATTCTGTGCCGAGTTCAATATGGGTAAACCCTAGAACCAACTGTTCGATTTCTAAGG
Organism: Vampirovibrio sp.; assembly: GCA_050916035.1. Lineage (GTDB taxonomy): Bacteria > Cyanobacteriota > Vampirovibrionia > Vampirovibrionales > JAJTHC01 > JAJTHC01. The sequence continues at coordinate 1,562,167 of CP050876.1, forward strand.
TTTTTACGCCGTAGCGTCCTGCTTTGCGTTGTTTTAAAATGCTATGTAAAGCAATGTCGTATCTTGGACTTTGGGCGTATAAAATAAGTATCCCAATATTATGTAGCATGCCTGCACTAAAGACGTCATCGGCTTCTGGAAGCTTAAAGTAATCGGCTAAATACTTTGAGAAAAATCCCATCAATAACGCGTGACGCCAGAAGGACTCTAAATCAAGCCCTTGACGAATTTGCATCCGTTGGCCTTTTTTACCTGAAGCGTGTAGAGACGAAAAAATCTGACAAATAGAGGCACCTAACACGAGACCTCTCACCACATTATAACCGAGCATGGCAATAGAATGCTGAATACTGGTGACTTGTCTAGGAATCCCATAGGCACTTGAATTGACCATTCTTAAGATTCGAGACGTCAAGCCAGGATCATAACTAATAAGCGAGGCAATTTGTAAGCCATTAGAATTAGGCTTGTTTAATAGTTCGACCACCTGAATAACCACTTGAGGCAGAGCAGGGATGTCCCGAACGCTTTTTAAAATATCCTGTACGCTTGTCCTCTCTTGACTCGCTTGAGCATTAGGCTGTGAAGAAGAATGAGAATGGTTCATGGGCATAACGCTCGTATGGGCTTAGGGTGACTAATAATTTTAGTATACAGTTAAGCAGACGGTAAATAAAAAAAGAAATCTGATTTACTCTGCTTAGGGGAGGGTTTTTATCCTTTAGAAGGAAGCTTTACAGCTGCTGAAAAAGTCCCTTGTAAAGATTTCAGTACAGGCAGGCAAGTCGTTTCTAAGTCAATTTTAGTAAGGGGATAAGGGACTTCTAAGGTTTCTTTTAATTTTAAAAGTTGGCTCATCAAGCCAGAAGGCATAGAGGCTTGAGTCAATAGAATAGTATGTTTAAGCGTGCTTGAGGGGTCTTGATGTACAAGGTCTAAAGTGTTGATGCCTGCATTTAAAAACATTTGATGGGTCAGGACATCTAAAATTAAACAGTTAGGCTTATATTTTTCATACATAAATTTCAAGGTCGAGGCTTGAACAATGGGGTGAATATGTTGCGCAAAAACGCCTTCGTCTTCTAGAAAAGAACGGATCCGTTCTTGGTGTTTTTTATTATGCGCCACAATCATGACTTTGACTGGTCGTAAATCATTTGTATGCGTAGTGGCTTTTCCATTTCTTTCAACAGAAACAATATTATTACTCGCGTCTAGTTGGATTTTATTGGAATTAAGTTTCGCCAATATACTTTGAAGATCTTCTGTTTCTAAAGGACGCTGTTGACCTTCTTCATCTTCCACAAGACAAGTTTCTAAGAGGGGGATCCCTTGTAACATTAAGGATTCTGCCATTTTAGGAAGAATGACTTGTCCTTCTTTGACAAGCAGAATGGGTCGTTGCTGATGATAAATATCTTGATTAGCCACAATTTTCAAAATTTTTGTATCCTTTACCATAAATGCTGCAACGTTGGCTTCTTCTGTTGCTACAGAAAAGAGAGGGGATGTATGATGAGCAAAAGGCATCCAAGAAGATAAACGAGTGCATATATTCATAGACATATTTCCTCTTGGGTTGTGTACTTTTTTCTCGACTTAAGTGTGTCTTATCTAAAATGAGTTCCTCTAAACAAAGGACTTCGTTGACACGACGAGCACATTTTTTGCTTTAGAATTGTTTTAGCTTTTATCATCTTTCTGTTATGATATTCATATTACTAAATCAATCGTGAAAGTCGCACTATGGAAAAAAAGCCCACGTCTTCTCCTTCCGCTATTTTTAGAGTCCCTTTGACTTTGCAAATTATTATAGGTCTTCTTTTGGGTTTAGCCGTTGGCGTTTATTGGCCTGATCTAGGGCAGCAATTAAAGCCTTTTTCTGATTTGTTCTTGCGCATGATTAAAATGCTCATTGCTCCTTTGTTGATTTCTTCCTTAATTGTGGGTATCGCAGGGGCAGGAGACACCAAAAAAGTAGGAAGCTTGGGACTGAAGACTATTGTATATTTTGAAATAGCTACGACCTTAGCGTTAGCTATTGGCTTAGGGGTTGCCAATTGGTTCAAGCCAGGGGCAGGTGTAGTACTTCATGCAGATGCTAAAAATTTAAGTGATTTGGCCACGATTACCGCCAATACCCATACACTAGCCAATCATACCTTTATGGACAGTATCTTAGGGATGGTGCCCACTAGTATTTTTGACGCCATGGCCACGGGTAATGTGCTTCAAATGGTGGTGTTTAGTGTGTTTTTTGCCTTGGCCATTATGGCCGCTGGAGAAAAAGGTAAGCCCATTTTGAAAGGGTTGTCCAGCCTAAGTGAAATTATGTTTAAGTTTGTCGGCTATGTCATGAATTTTGCGCCTATGGGGGTACTGGCGGCCATTGCCTATGCGGTTTCTTCTCAAGGGCTCCGTATTTTGCTTACCTATGCAAAGCTTGCAGGCTCACTTTATTTTGCCTTGTTTCTATTTGTGACGGTGGTGTTGCTCACCACGTGTGCCATTATCAAAGTGCCGTTTCTTCGTATGCTTTCCGCCATTAAAGAACCCTTTTTAATCGCATTTTCAACCGCCAATAGTGAATCTGCCTTGCCTAAAGCCATGAGTATTATGGAACGCTTTGGGGTTCCAAAACATATTGTGGCCTTTGTCATGCCTACGGGCTATAGCTTTAATTTAGATGGATCTACCTTGTATTTGGCTTTGGCCACCTTATTCGTGGCTCAAATGGCAGGAATTCCCTTGGATTTATGGCAACAGCTGAGTATTATGTTTACGTTGATGTTGACGTCTAAAGGGGTGGCGGCGGTGCCTCGTGCCAGTTTGGTTATTTTGGCCAGTACACTGACGATGTATGGCTTACCTATTGAAGGGGTCGCTGTTATTTTGGGGATCGATCACTTCCTTGATATGGGAAGGACTTCTGTTAATTTGGTCGGTAATTGCGTGGCCACTGCCGTGGTTGCCCGCTGGGAAGGGGTCTTTGATGATGAGAAAATGCGTTGTTTTGATCCTGAAGATGACGATGATCAAGACCTTCATCAAACGGTTTTAACCAATACGGTTGAAGCAGAAGGGGCTGCCGCAGAACCGAAAGTGATGCCGTTTGAAATGCTATCGTCTTCCTCCGCCCTAAACGTGACCACAACGGTTTAAGCAATAGTTCAGAAAGGATCCTTGTGAAGATGGTACTTTCTTTAGATGGGAAACAATGTGCTCATCATCTTTTAAGCACTTTGAAGGTGGCTATAGAAGAAACGACCGCTTTAGGGAAGCGTCCACCACAATTGGTGGTGATTCAAGTCGGGCAAGACCCTGCGTCGAGCGTCTATGTGCGTAAAAAAAAGCAAATGGCTGAATCCATTGGGATGCAGTCGAAAATTGTAAATTTTGACGTAGAGGTGACCTCTTCTACCTTGTTAAAAACGATTCATGCTTTAAATGAAGATCCCCTTGTCGATGGCATTCTTCTACAATTGCCTTTACCTTCGACTTTGGAAGAAGCGTCTCTTCTGGAAGCGATTTCGCCTGAAAAAGATGTCGATGGTTTTCATCCTTTTAATGTAGGACGTTTAAGTATGGGCTTAGAACCGTATGCCAAGCCTTGTACCCCTCTGGGCATGATGACGCTATTAGCTTTTTATGGTATTAATGTGGCAGGCAAGCATGCCGTCATTGTGGGACGCTCCAATATTGTGGGTAAACCCATGGCACAATTATTATTGCAAGCCAACGCAACGGTGACGGTCTGTCATCGGGGGACTCAAGATTTAAAAACACATTTAAAAATGGCTGATCTTGTCATTCTGGCTATTGGACAAGCGTTGATGTTTAAAGGGACTGATATCAAAGCAGGTGCTGTGGTGTTGGATGTTGGGATTAATCGCTTACCCACGGGGCAATTGGTTGGGGATGGAGATTACCCGTCTTTAAGTCAAGTGGCCTCCGCATTGACGCCTGTGCCAGGGGGAGTGGGACCGATGACGATTGCCACGTTATTGCAAAACACCTTTAACTTATATCAACAACGTTTAGCGGTAACCCATTAAGCGTTTTAACTCTTCAGGACGAGAACTTTTACGAAGCGCATCTTCATAGGTGACTTGATTCGATGAAATCAGTCGATATAAAGTGTTTTCCATAGTTGTCATGCCTGATTCTGCACCCGTTTGAATGGAAGAATAAATTTGAGGGGTTTTACCTTCTCGAACCAAGTTGGCAATGGCGGGGTTCACCAGCATAATTTCTTGTGCCAGTACACGCCCTTGCTGTTCACCGAAGTCATTCAGTTTTGGTAGGAGTACTTGCGACATAACCGCCACCAAAGATGAGGACAATTGCACACGAATTTGTTGCTGTTGGGCCGCAGGAAAGGCATCGACAATACGGTCAACCGTTTGCATGGCACTTGACGTATGAAGTGTGCCAAAAACCACGTGACCCGTTTCCGCCGCCGAAATAGCCAGCGACATGGTTTCTAAATCTCGAAGTTCCCCCAGTAGAATCACATCAGGATCTTCGCGTAATGCTGATTTTAAGGCATTCGTAAAACTTTTGGTGTCTGCCCCTAATTCCCGTTGATGCACAATACTTTTTTTAGAGCGATGGACAAATTCAACAGGGTCTTCAATGGTGAGAATATGTTCACTTTTGGTGGAATTAATATAATCAATCATGGCCGCTAAAGTGGTTGATTTGCCTGAACCCGTAGGGCCTGTGACCAGAATGAGTCCTTTGGTACGGTGGCATAAGTCACGACACACTGTAGGCAGCCCTAAAGATTCAAATGACGGCGTAATAGAGTTGATGGTACGAATGGCAGTGGCGTAGTTGCCCTTTTCACGATACACATTCACTCGAAAACGACCAATGCCTTTCATCCCGTACGCAAAATCCAGTTCCCAGTTTTGTTCTAAGGTACGGCGTTGTTCATTATTTAGCATGGTAAAGATAAGCGTTTGGCATTCATCTTTATTTAAAGGTTGGTACATACTACGGGTGAGTTCTCCGTTAACTCGCATAATGGGTGCCGATCCCACGGAAAGATGTAAATCACTGGCTCCACTGTCAACAACTTCTTTCAGTAAAACATCTAAAGTGGGGGTTGAGCTTAATGTGCTTGTATTCATGTGGAATGGCGTCTTTCTTTACAGCATGACCCAGCCGAGCTTGGCCATGGTTTTGAGCGTAAACCTAGCTTTTTTATTGTGAGGTTTTATAGAAAGAAAGCACCTATTCCATCTTGAAATTAAATCAAATGAAGGAAGGCAAGCAGGGGAAGATTTAAGGGGACTGTTTAATCACGATGGCGTTTAAAATCATCTCTTGTAAGCTGTCGTGATAGGCATCCCCGATCCAAAGCTCACAAAGCGATTCTCCTTCTTGAATGGATTCTCCCACACTGTGATGTAAAATAAGGCCGACACCGTAGTCAAGAGGATCCGTTTTAATACTTCGTCCGCCTCCTAACGCTTTGACCACTTTAGCAATGGCGAGTGCATCAATAGATTCAATGACACCCGTCTCTGGTGCAAGAATCAATCGTTTTTGCTTTGGCTGGGGGAGTAAATGCGTTTCTATTAGGGTGTTTATATCTCCCCCCTGCGCATTGATCCATTGCACAAATTTCTCGTAAGCCGTGCCATTGTCTAGGAGTTGCTGGACGTAAGGAAGGGCTGCTTCAAGGCTTGTATGGCGACCTGCGGCGATTAAGGCCATCGCTGTTAATTTAAGACATAGCGCTTCTAAGTCTTTGGGACCATTCCCTTTGAGCGTATCTACCGCTTCTAAAATTTCAACCGTATGTCCTACGGCCCGTCCCAGAGGAGCCCCCATGGAAGAAATAGTACTTTGAATCGCTTTACCAAAACGCTCCCCAATACGAATACATCGTTGAGACAAGGCTTCGGCATCGGCGTAAGATTTCATAAAGGCGCCACGCCCGACTTTAATATCTAATACAATGACGTCAGCCCCTGCGGCGATTTTTTTGGACATGACGGACGCCGCAATAAGGGAAAGATTGTCGACGGTGGCGGTGACGTCTCTCAAGGCATAAAAGATGCCGTCTGCAGGCGTGAACTTCGGGGTTTGAGCGGACAAGGCAAGGCCTATGGCTTTAATTTGTGAGACAAAATCCGTTTCACTTAAATTAACCTTAAAATGGGGAATGGCTTCAAGTTTGTCAATGGTTCCCCCTGTAAAGCCTAAACCTCGCCCAGAAAGCTTGGCTACTTTTAAGCCTGCTGCGGCCATTAAGGGCGCCACCACCAAGGTGGTTTTATCCCCGACGCCACCCGTAGAATGCTTGTCCACCGTGGTGCCTTCAATCCCCATGGCGTGAAGATTCAAGGTTTCCCCACTGTCCACAAAAGCTTTGGTTAAAAAATAGCTTTCCTCTTCATTTAAACCCTTGAGACACACGGCCATGAGCCACGCGGACAATTGATAGTCCTGCATGCGGCCTTCCATCACCGCAGTGACCAACGCGACGATGTCTTCTTCTGAATGCGGGAGTCCTTGTTTTTTTTGATCAATCCAATACGTCGGGGGAGTACCTTGGGTCATCTGTGAAAGCTCCTTACTTATTTTGGCCTGATTGTATCGGAAAAATAGACTTGCTTCAAGGGACCTTTTCTTTTTAAGAACACATAAAAACCCCCCCTTTTTTTCTTTCGAAAACGAGGGGGGTCTACAATAAAAAACAAGAACTAGCCTTGGATATTAAGCTTGCTTGTATTGGCCATTAGTTTAGGCGTCAAATTTTTGGCCTGAGCTTGAACACGGTTCTGAGCCATTTGACCTTCTCTTTGAGCCATTTGAGCTTTCATTTGCTTAGCCTGAGCAGCCTTCATTTTAGCTTGCATTCCTATTAACGACGCAGGGGCATTCATTACACTTTTCATAAAACATCCTCCACATTAACACAACAGAAAACCCTCTTGACGACAGAAGAATTTCATCTTCTCTTCAAGACGACTTCCAGAAACATCCTATCATTATATCTACTACAATGCAAGTATTATTTAGAAAGCACTCTTGTCTTTCAGAATGAACCTATCACCTTGGTGGATGAATAAGCCAAGTTTTTTAAAAAAATCATTTTAGGCTTCGTTATACTGAGAAGGCGTTGTTTTAAATACAAAAGGGAGTTTCGTTTGTGAAGCAGCCACGTCATCCAAAGGATGCCACCACCACTATTCACGCCGTTTCGGAATCCTCTAAAAAAGGGGAGCTTGTTTCGGTTCCTCAAGTTCCTGCTCGTGCAGACTCTATTCGAAAGGCCGTTATGGCGGGGGGAGCGGCAAAGGCTGCGTCCGACGTTGTGACCATTCAAGGTCAGGGCATTCCTCCTGCTGCCAAGAAAGCCGAAGGTTATTTAATGGTATCTACACCGCAACAGCAAGCGGTACAAGATAAAGAAAAAAGTGATAAAGCCAAAGAAAAAGCCGCCACCAATCAGCGGATTCAAGAGCTTTGGCAAGAGTATGCCAAAGACCGTACGAATAACCGTATTCGAGAAAAATTGGTGTTACATTATTTACATTTGGTCAAGCACACGGTGAACCGTTTGCCGTTAAGTTTACCTAATAGTGTGAGTCCAGATGATATTATTAGCTACGGTACCTTGGGTTTGTTGGATGCAATTAAGCGTTTTGAACCTGAGCGGGGCTGGAAGTTTGAGACGTTTGCCGTCAACCGCATTCGCGGGGAAGTCATTGACCAGCTCCGTGTTCAAGACTGGGTGCCTAGAGGCGTTCGCAAGCGCAATAAAAAGTTAGCCGAAACACTCAAAATACTAGAAGAAAAATTGCATCGTCCTCCTACGGATGAAGAAATGGCTGCGGCCTTGGAAGTCACGGTGACGCGCTATCATGCCATGCTAAATGAAGCCAGTGTGTTGGTCTTGTCTTTAGACGAAACGTTAGGATCTGATAAAGACTCCAATATGAGTTTGCTTGATACCGTAGCCGATAAGCATTCAGAAACCCCTGAAGGTAGCTTAGAAGTCGGGGATGTGCAACGCTGTATTGCAGAGGCGATTACCCATTTACCAGAGCGAGAACGTTTATTGATTGCTTTGTATTATCAAGAACATATGACCTTGAGTGAAATTGGGGAGCTGATCAATATTTCAGAATCTCGGGTCTGTCAATTGCATGCTCAAGCCATTATGAGATTACGTAACAAGTTGTCTCATTTACGTCATTAGTGTTTATATAAATTGGGGAATGAACCACCTGTGATGAAATTAGATTTACAACACTTAAAACAATCTTTGTCCACGATTTCGGTCTACCTTACCCCTGGGCAGGATCTTCATTCGGCAACGCAGGACATGATTACTGCCTTTAATCACTTGCCCGTTTCTTTATTTTTGTTTGATGATGAAGGCCGAATCTTATTTTACAATGCCACCTTTTCAAAATTAGTAGGGCTAGACACACTGGATTCCACAGAACCCATCCAACATATTCAGGATTTACCCTTTTATTTAAATGAGTTAAAATCAGTGATTAATCATGTGATCTTGGATACCTCCAAAGAAGAAAGACCTGCGCTTGAACGACAAGCCGTTACCCTTCAATTTCCTAAGGGCGATTTGCAACGTAGCATTGGTTTTTCGATTCGCTCAGAAGCGATTCACCGCCCAGGATCTACAGGACGCGTTTGGGTGATTGTGGCGAGTGACATTAGTCGCTATAAAAAAATTGATCCTGAAGAGGAAAAACGTTTGGAATCGATTCGACGTTCACAACAATTTATTGCCATTACTAGGCAAATTGGGACCTTTTCTTTTCAAGTCTTTAAGCATTTATTTGCCGTGAGTCAATATAAATATCTACTTCATGAAGAAAATAATCTTATGATTCAACGTCTTCAACAGGCGACGCCTTTAAATGCGGAAGAACAGCAGTCACTTTTAAAGCAAGTGCAAAAAAGTCAAGATTATTTGCAACGCATTGAAGGCAGTATTCATGAAGCACACCAACTGTTTAAGAATTTAAAACAGCTCAATCAGCCCATTCTCCTTAAGATGGCTCCTGTGAATCTTAATATTAGTTTGCGTCACTGGATTCGGGACTGGCAACGTGAAGTAAACCTACCTGAAGGGTCTCAAATCACGGTTGATACGGACTTGAATGTGCCTAAAATTCATGCCGATTTTCATGAAATTAAACGCGCACTGAAAGCCATTTTACAAAATAGCATTGATTTTCGTCCATCACAGGATCCCCTCCATATTAAAATTTACTTGGGTTTAGAAAGTCGGGAAACCACGACGTATGTAACGATTAATGTGGTGGACAACGGCATGGGTATTCCTGTAGAACTGCAAGAATCGTTGTTTGATCCTTTTTTCACCACCAAGCCGAATCAGCTTTTGGGACTTGGGCTGCCGTATTCCTTTAAATTATTGGACGCCCATCACGGGCAATTGGGTGTAGATTCTCATATTGGTTTAGGGACGCACGTGGTACTTCGGTTTCCGCCCTTAGAATCAACGTCGCCTTCGGGAAATTAGTCTGAAAAATATGTCGCCAAATATGCAAGGACAACTATTTTATGAAATCATTGATTTGGATTGAAGAAAATCCCCATATCACCTATGCGTTACAAGAAGTCTTTTCTAACCCTCGCTATGGGTTGAATGAATGGCTCAAAATCATTTTTGTAGCCTCTACTAATCAGGCGCAAGCGTATATGGCGACCCATGAAGTCGATGTGGTTTTAATGGACCCTATTGTGTTGGATGACGCCTTTTGTGCTACGTTGCAAGGTCAATGCCTCTTCTTCTATACCCATTTAAATGCCAGTGAATTTGTGCCTTTGGCCAAGAAATATCAAGTCACTCATGTGTTGATTAAAGCACTGCCTTTTGATGGAAATGCGTTGGTACAACAATTAAAACGCTGTTTGATCCCTAATTTTCATGAATCGGTATGGGGTTTTGAAACGGCGACGAAAGAAGTGTTTCGTATTGATAATAGTGATGACATGCTTACGGTGATGGGTCGTATTGAGGGGGTTCTAGAAAATGCATTGACGCTTGAGTCTCGCATGGAAATTTGTACGCCTTTGATGGAAGCGATTACGAATGCGGTGTATCACGCGCCGAAGCAAGTGCCTCACGAGGCGGAAGACAAATATCGTAAAGGCCAACATATTGATTCCTTACATAAGGGAGAAGCCGTCACCGTGACCTTACATGTGAATGAAGAGTGGGTCGTGGTAGGGATTAAAGATTTCCAAGGGACTTTGCAAGTCGAATCCATTTTACATGGTTTGTCTAAAAACTTTACGCAGGAAGGCATTTATGCGGAAAATGGGCGTGGTTTTTTCTTGATGTATTGTTTAATGGACGAACTACAAATTACTTTAGTCCCTGAAAAATCGTCGGAAATTTTGCTGGTTAAATCGAGACAAGCCGTAGTGAATGATGAATCTGAAAGTCCTCTTATTTTTGTTTCTGAAGATGAAGGGGCCATTAAAAATAAACCGCTTATCGTGAATGTTTTGTCTTGCTAAAGCGCTTTGATGTAGCGGGCGTTCACTTGCCTTGTAAAGACAAGGGTTACTAAAAATAATTCAAGGGGTATAATAGGAGCTATAGCATTCCTAGCAGGAGTCCCCTTATTCATGTTTAAAAAAATTCTCATTGCCAATCGTGGTGAAATCGCGCTTCGCATTATTCGCGCCTGTAAAGAACTCGGTGTCCAAACGGTGGCGATTTACTCTCAGCCCGATGCCGAAAGCTTACATGTTTTATTGGCGGATGAAGCCTATTGTGTCGGGCCTGCGGCGGCGAGTCAGAGCTATTTAAATGTGTCCAATATTATTTCGGTGGCCTTAATGTCAGGGGCGGAAGCGATTCACCCTGGTTATGGATTCTTAGCCGAAAATGCCGATTTTGCAGATATTTGTACGGAACATGATTTGGTTTTTATTGGCCCGAGTTCACAAGCGATTCGACAAATGGGGGATAAAGCCACCGCCAAGCAAAGTATGCAGGGGGCGGGTATGCCTGTGGTGCCTGGACTAGACGGGACCACTGCGGATGTTTCTAAAATTAAAGCGTGGGCCAAGACGGCAGGCTACCCTATTTTGGTGAAAGCCACGGCAGGAGGCGGGGGAAAGGGCATGCGCTTGGTGGAAGATGAAAGCCAAGTCGAAACCATGGTGCAAAGTGCTCGAACAGAAGCGCAAGCCGCCTTTGGTAACCCAGACTGCTATATTGAAAAATATATTTTAAAGCCTCGGCATATTGAATTTCAAATTTTGGCGGACAAATATGGTCATGTGATTCATTTGGGGGATCGAGACTGTTCGATTCAACGTCGTCACCAAAAATTAATTGAAGAAGCCCCTTCACCCGTCATGACTCCAGAACTTCGTGAAAAAGTGGGGATGACCGTGGTGAACGCCGTGAAGTCTTTGGGCTACGAAGGCGTGGGCACGGTTGAACTTTTGTTTGATAAAGACATGAATTACTACTTTATGGAAATGAACACCCGTATTCAGGTAGAACATCCCGTGACGGAAATGATTACGGGGATTGATTTACTCAAAGAGCAAATTCGTGTCGCGGCAGGGGAGCCTTTACGTTTCACACAGGCGGAAGTCACCTTTACGGGGCATGCTATTGAATGCCGTATCAATGCAGAAGATTCTACCAAGAATTTTATGCCGATGCCTGGGACGATTGATGGCTTCATCGTGCCAGGGGGTATCGGTATTCGGGTGGATAGTCACGCGTACCAAGGCTATAAGATTCCTCCTTACTATGATTCGTTGGTCGGTAAGTTGATTGCCTATGGTGCCACGAGAGAAGAGGCGATTATTCGTATGCGTCGTGGGTTGGATGAGTTTGCCATTACGGGCATTCCGACGACGATTCCTTTTCACCAAAAAATAATGAGTTTCCCTCCTTTTATGGAAGGTACAGACATCTATACGAACTTTATGATTGAACATTCGTTGGTTTAACCCCAAAGGCGCGCTCTTATGAATCCCGTCATTCCTTATATTGCTTATATTGTCACTTATGTCATGGCCATTCTGAATTTGATTGGGTTGATTGTTGGCACGCGTTTTATAGCGTCGTCTCCTGTCATTCAACGGGCCTTGGATTTAGGATTGTTAGTCGGACTCCTTGCGATTTTTGTTTTGCGTTCCTACGTGGCAGAGTATTTTGCACTCACCAATATGTTTGAATCGGTGATGGCGGTGAATTTTGCTTTAGTTTTGTCTCGCTTACTTTTAGACCCTACGATCAAGGTACGTGTCTTTCATGTGAGTGCTATGGCCTTGGTGGTGATGGGTTTTGTATTTTCAGGTGCACTCCCTCAAAGTATCGCTCCTTTACCGCCTGCTTTAATGAGCTATTGGCGAGCCATTCATGTACCTGTCATTTTGTGGTCCTACGCCTTGATGTTTTTAGCCTCTATCGGGGGGGGGCTTTTGTTGATGAATCCCAAATCGCCTGATCGAGACGCGATTCAAGGGGTGACGGATAAAGCCGTTACGCTAGCGGTGCCCTTGCTCGCGATTGGAACCGCACTTGGTGCGGTGTGGGCGAATGAAGCATGGGGAACCTACTGGAATTGGGATCCAAAGGAAAATATGGCCCTTGCTAGTTTATTTGTCTATGGGGCTTATTTACATTTGCGCTTAAATACGGACGTGCCTGCTGAAAAATTGGCGTGGCTTTTAATCATCGGCTTTGCGGTTTTGATGCTGACCTATATCGGGATTAACTTACTGGGCGTGGGCCTGCATAGCTACGGTAATTTTATGATGAATTAGGTCGTGTTGACCTTCCCCTTATACATAGGGTAATTCTGTGTCAAAACAAGCCGTTTTTTCGTTATGTACGTCTGTGTACACGCCTCAAAAACCGTTTATTTTTCCTTGAAATTCCTCCTTTCTTAACTAAATGTCAACACGACCTAGGAGCTAATTGCGCGTGGTAAAGAAAAAAGCGTCTTTCTGGAAAAAAAGTTTTTGGTTTACCCTCAAGCAAATCTTACGTATCGCGGTTTTGTTTTGGGGCTATCATAATAGTCATGTACTGGTGGAAGGGCTCACCTTTGGAACGACAACTGGCTTGCTTTGTTTTTGTTTGATGCTAAGTGGGGTTGATTTAGTTTTGCGCCCTGTGGTGAAAGTGCTGTGTTTGCCTTTGGACTTATTTTCTTTTGGGTTGGCGCGAAAGCTTTTTTACGGACTGTTGATGAGCGTGCTTCTTTTTTCGACGCTGTTTTATTTCGCGGAACGTGGCAATTTTAATGCCCAAACGGTGGCCCAACAGATTCAGCTGGCCACCGCGATTTGGATTTTTACGCTCACGGTTTTAACCGTCACACGTTAGAAAAATGGAATTTTGAAAATATTCACGTCATAATTACGTTCTGTGGTGTAGTTACCGTCTATACTGCCGTTGTTGGCGTGATCAAATCCCGTGTATTGACGTTCTAAGAATTTTTTAGCACTAGGGCTTCCTAGTAGCATTAAAGCACCTCCTGCTAATACCGCGCTTCCCCATTTCAGGGCATTGCCAAAAGGGCCCCTTAAATGACGCAACGGAGTCGCTTGTATAAAGGCCATACCCCCTAAAAAGCCTGTTCCAAACAACGCCCCATGGGCAAGGGACATATTACTTTCTGCAAAGTGTTCTTGAAAAATACGATTGCTCGAATCGTGGGGATCAACCCCATCTCCGCTTAAGGACGTTTGAAAGTGAGTGGGGCCAAGGACGCCATTAAACCCATAACCAGGCACGGCACTATTGGGGTTATTATTTTCGTAATTAAAGCCTCCCCAGACATTGCCGGTGACCCCTGCGGACCCATACATTCCTCCCCCATAGGGAGAAATTCCGCCTCCATACATCCCGCCTCCGTAAGGCATTCCCCCACCAAAGGGCATGCCACCGCCATACATTCCCCCGCCATACATTCCGCCCATCATCATCGGGTCATAAATGTTCCCCCCATTGCTGGGTAAGCCATAGGCATAGGGATTCGGTAAGGGATTATACCACGCGCCAGGATTCTGACTTTGTGTTGCCATAGAAGACGAGTTAGCTTCTCGAGGCGCCGCTTGTCGTGGCGGAGCAAGTGTATTTGATTGTGGATTTAATTGTGTGTTTAGTTCAGGACTCATGAGAGTCTATCCTTCTTGATTCATAAAATATGTATGCGTTGATTTTAGCTTTAAATTCGTTTATGATGTCTACCTACAATAGTATTCCAATAGCATAAAGGCAAACGCTCCGCTTTTTTGTGCTAGTGAATCTTATTTTTTTATGATGCCTTACCAATAAATGGAGTTTAATCCTCATGAAGCCTCCTTCCTGCTTAACGGATTTGCAACATCAGGTCACTCAATGTGGAGGGACGGAACCTCCTTTTCAAAATGAATACTGGAATCATAAGGAAGCAGGTCTTTATCATTGCCTTTGTTGTGATGCCCCTTTATTCGCCAGTACCGCCAAGTTTGACAGTGGGACAGGCTGGCCCAGTTACTGGCAAGCGGTGAATCCCACCGCACTTGAAGAGCGTTCAGATACTAGCCATGGGATGCAACGTGTTGAAGTCATTTGTGGAGGATGTCAAGCCCATTTAGGGCATCGTTTTCCAGATGGTCCCCCACCGACAGGTTTACGCTATTGCATTAATTCAGCGTCCCTACGTTTTAAGCCAGCACCTTCTACCAATTAAATACAGGCGTGGAGCACTTCGAATAAGGCTTTCGCTTTTTTAATGGATTCTTTAAATTCATAAGAAGCAACCGAGTCCTGTACAATGCCTGCCCCCGCTTGTAGAAACACGGTATAGGCTTGGGGATTGGCAATGGAATGCCAAGGCATTGCCGTTTCAGGGGCAAGGGTCAGGGTACGAATGAGGATGTTGAAATCCATACGTTGAGCGTGAGGATCAATATAGCCCATGCTCCCTGTATAGTAGTGTCTCGCCGTAGGTTCAAGGCGTTCTAAATACGTCATGCATCGTAATTTGGGACAACCGGTAATGGTGCCACCAGGGAACAGCGCTTGTAGAATTTCCATTTGTGTACGTTGGGGCGATTGCTTCCCTTGAATGTTGGAAACGGTATGGGTGACGTGAGAGTAGCGCTCTACACTCATGAGTTCATCCACTTCTACGCTGCCTGCGACACAGACTTTCCCCAAGTCATTACGTTCTAAGTCCACCAGCATTAAATGTTCTGCCCGCTCTTTTTCAAGGGTTAAGAGGTCTTTTTCTCGTTGGGCTTGCGCTTCAGGACTGCTCCCACGACTGCGAGTCCCTGCAATGGGTCGAGTGGATAACTCATGATTACTTTGTTTGACCAAGCGTTCGGGTGAATTACTAAGCACCCACCCTTGTGGACTCTTCCATAGGCCTGCAAAGGGGGAAGGATTCCGACAGGTCATGGCGTGAAAGACTTGCCAAGGGTCAAGCGTTTGGATACGCCGTTTCCATTGAATCGACAAATTGGCCTGATATAAATCTCCCACTTCAATGGCGTGTTTCAACACCTCAACGGCCTCAGCAAAGGTATGTGAATTAAATGAGGCTTGATACGCAGTCAGCCAATCGGCTTGAAAGGGTGTAAATATTTTATTTTCAAAGGATGAAGTAGGGGGAAACGAGTTTTGGATACGCTCCAAAGTCTCTGCAATGCGTTGATGTTCAGCCTCCGACGAAGCGAACACGTATAAGGTGGAGGTCTCATAATCCAAGACCATATGTTGAGGGTAGGCAATAAAACGATGTGTGGCGTGAGAGGCCTTTGGCAAGGGATTTAAACTTAAAGTGCTAAGCTTGTCTTCCCACAACCACGCCGCTTCATAACTCAGTAAGGCAAAAATGCCTGAGGCACTCGGTAATGCGCAGGGGATATGGGTTTCAAGACAGACCGACTGCTGTGACGCCAACCACTGGGACAGCGTCTGATTTAAATCTTCAGCACTGCGAATAAAATGTCCTTGAGGTTCACTATTGTGATACACATGGCGGTTGACGATGTCTAAACGCTCGCATTCAAGAGAAACCCCATAACCCGCCAAGCCCGATCGATGCCCCTTACCCACTTCACACAGGGGAGCGTCCAGCAAGGTGGCATACGGCATTTCACGGCTCAAACGTTCTAATAAGTGGCTCAATAAAAGGGGGAAGGCCTTTAGATCCACCGTATACGACTTCATCGTCGATAGGCGCTTGGCTAAGGCCTTATTCACAGGCCTGCCACAGTGCTTCAGAAAGGTGGGCGTTGTGATACACCCGGTTCACATCGTCGTGATCTTCAATCGCGTTTAACAATTTAATCAATGCTTTGGCAATAATCGGGTCTTCAATGTCTGTTTGCGTAGCGCATAAGCGAGTCAGTTCAACAGTTTCAGGCAAAAAGGGTTCGGTTGCTATTTCACTCAGCGTGTGACACACGGTATTCAGGTGCTTGGCTTCGGTAATAATTTCAACATAATAAAAGCCATTTTCGGATTCCATTTGGACGTCATGGGCATCGGCTTCTATGGCCCAATCCATCCATTGTAGCGCCTTGGCTTCACTGTTCATTTCAAGCACAATACGACCAAAGGGTTCAAACATAAAGGCCACGCAACCATCTTGCCCCAAATTGCCTTGGTGTTTATTAAAGTAGCTTCGAATGTCGCCCGCCGTTCGGTTGCGGTTGTCTGTTTCACATTCGATAAAAATGGCCACACCCGCAGGCCCATAGCCTTCATAACTCAGCGATTCTAAATCTTCGCCTTTTAACGCGCCTGTTGCTTTGGCGATGGCATTTTCAATGTTGTCTTTGGAAAGCCCCCCCGCTTTCGCGGCGTCTATGGCGCCCCTTAAGCGAAAATTACTGCTTGGGTCGCCTCCGCCTTGTCGCGCGGCAGACATGATTTCTCGAGAATAACGGGCCAAGGCGACGCCTTTTTTAGCATCGGAAGCGGCTTTTTTATTTTTAATCGCCATCCAGCGTCCCATTCGTTAGGACTCCTCTTTAATGATGAAGGTCAATACGTTTTATTATATCAAACAGAGCGCATGAAGCAAGGCCATTCAAGGCTTGTTTTATTGTAGGTCTAGGACTTAGTTGAGCACTTCGACGGAGGCGTTTAAGGAAGCAGTCCCTTTTTTCACCGAAAGGGCTGTGCCTAAAAAGGCCGTAAATAAAGGATGTGGATGATTAGGACGAGATTTAAATTCAGGGTGATATTGCACCGCCACAAAGAAGGGATGATCTTTGAGTTCAACCACTTCGACCAATTCTCTATCAGGGGAGGTCCCTGATACCACAAGGCCATGGGCTTCTAAGACTTCTCGGTAGGCGTTGTTCAATTCATAACGATGACGATGACGTTCCATGACGACTTCTGTCCCGTAGGCTTCAAAGGCTTTGGACCCTTTACTTAAATGACAAGGATACTGCCCCAAGCGCATGGTGCCTCCCTTATCTGTAATCTGGCGTTGTTCGTTCATCATGGCAATGACGGGGTGAGGCGTTTTCTCGTCAAATTCATAGCTATTGGCGTCCATTAAACCCACCACATGACGGGCGTATTCAATAACCACACACTGTAAGCCCACACACAAGCCCAACAAAGGAATGTGATGTTCGCGGACATAGCGAACGACATTGATTTTGCCTTCAATCCCACGAGAACCAAAACCGCCTGGAATGACGACCCCGTTCATGCCTTTAAGTAAGCGACTGATGGTGGACTCATCCGTACAGGCTTCCGAATCAATCCAGTGGAGCTTGACTTTGGCGGAGTGAGGAATGCCTGCATGATACAAGGACTCTACCACCGACAAGTAAGCGTCCGACAATTGTGTATACTTACCAACAATGGCAATATCAACCTGATGACTGGGGTTTTTCACCCGTTCTACCATTTCTTTCCATGTGGTCAAATTGGGTTCAGGGGTATTGGAAATATTTAAAATAGAGAGCACGGATTTGGCCAAACCTTCTTTTTCCAAAGCCAAGGGTACTTCGTATAAGGTGGACAGGGTTTCCCCTGTAATCACATTTTCATATTCAATATTGGTAAAGAGCGCTAGTTTTTGCTTGTCTGCACGAGACAAGGGATGTTCTGTACGGCAGACTAAAATATCAGGTTGAATCCCGATACTGCGTAAGGTATTGACACTATGTTGACTGGGCTTGGTTTTGACTTCACCACTGGTTTGTAGATAAGGAATGAGGGTAACGTGAATAAAGCAGGCGTTTTTGAAACCGACATCATAACGAAACTGACGAATGGCTTCCATAAAGGGGAGACTTTCAATGTCCCCGACAGTCCCGCCAATTTCAACAATCATAACATCGGGCGCCAAGCGTGTGGTGGCATCTTTAATGCGCTGCTTGATTTCGTTGGTCACGTGGGGAATGACTTGCACGGTGGCGCCTAAGTATTCTCCACGACGTTCTTTTTTAAGGATACTTTGATAAATTCTCCCTGCCGTGACATTATTTAATCGGGTGAGGTTGGTATCAATAAAACGTTCATAATGCCCCAAGTCTAAATCCGTTTCCGCGCCATCATCTGTGACAAAGACTTCGCCGTGTTGGTAGGGGTTCATGGTACCTGGATCGACGTTAATATAAGGGTCAAATTTGAGGATGGAGGCGCTGAGTCCTCTGGCTCGTAATAGACGTCCCAATGAAGCGGCGACAATGCCTTTCCCTAAGGAGGAGACAACGCCCCCAGTGACAAAAATATACTTTGTGGTGGCCGTCATGATCACGCTTCCTTTATATTGATGGGCAATTATCATCAGTATAAAAGAAACATAAGCACCTTCCAAATCGTTTTGTTTTTATTAAATGTATGGGCTTGAAACGTAATAGCACCAAAAATTATTCAGACGTCTCGTGTTTAAGTCAGGCATTGTAACAGACTTTCAAGAAGATATGACCCTGAGTCGAAGAGGTGTAAAGCAGGACACTCTATTACAGGTGCTCTGCAAAACGTGTTCTCCCAATTTATTATCTTGAAAGGTTGACCCCATGACCAGTATTAAACTCATTAAAACGCAAACACAAGAACATAAAGAAGTGCCTGTCGGTTTTTCGTGGACGCATTTCTTTTTTGGATTTTTGGTCCCCTTGTTAAGAGGCGACATGAAATGGGCCGCCATTAGCTTTGTGGCGTCTTTCTTTACTTTGGGTGTGGCACAAGTGGTCTTGTCTTTCTTTTATAATAAGTTGTATCTTAAAAATTTGCTTCAAGATGGCTTTAATGCCTTAGATTCTGAGGGGAAGACTTACATCACTCAATTGGCCCTATAAAATAGTCACCCAAAAGTATCGCCAAGCATAAGACTAACGCGTCGGCTTTACCCTAAAGTCGACGCGTTTTTTAATGACTCTATTTTTCTTAAATTGCTCGAAAAATAGTACGGTTTAACTATGTTCTAATTGTTGGGCGTAGGTTTGACCAATTTTAGTGAGGCGATATTCCATGCCTATGGCGTTACCCGTTAAATCAGGCACGACTTCAACGTAGCGTTGAGCCAATGCCATTTCAAGCACGCTATGATTCACATTCCCGACTTTGGCTTCTTCAACCAAGGTTTTGATTTGCGTTAAGGAAAAGGTCGATTGAGCGTGATGCTGGCGTAAGTAATCTCCTGCCAGTAAAAGGGCTTCGGTGACCGTGCTATAACGTTTTTCAGCCAAATATTCTGCAAAAGGGATTTCTTTTTTATGTAGTGGATGTTGTGGTACGACACTTTCTGCTGTGGTTACAGGCACGGTGGCAATCATAGGTGTGACGGTAGGCGTGGAGACTGGTGTTATTGCTAAATCAAGGTCTGAAAGAGTTTCCGAAACATCTGCCACATTTATCGATGTGAGGTCTTCTTCTTGGTTTTTTTTGTCTAAGGGGGGAAGCGTCCACCCTTTTTCTTCAAAGGCTTGATAAGTCTTTTCCACAATCGCATCAAAATGATATTGGCGTTTTGAAAGTTGTTCCTCTTTTTCTTGTTCTTGTACAAGTTTTTCGTCTACTTTCTCTGATCCATGTCGTTGCGTGGAGGCTTCCACCCAAGCTTTCAGTGCGTCTAAATCTAAGTCATCGGGACTGGGGTCAGAGCTTGGAACAGACCAATGACTCATTTCTAAATCTAAGGCTTGGTTGTGCTGAGAAATGCTTGCTTGCGGAGGAGGTGTTTCAAGCAGGGGTTCGACGAGCACAGGAGATTCAACCTTTAGCGGTATTGGGGGGACAGGCTCGAGCACAAGATTGGTGTCTACACGACTTGGCGCAGGCGTTCGTCCCACATTAAGGAGCGGTAGCGCAGTGGCGGGACTCGTTTTTTCTAGCCATTTTGATGTTGAAGCACTTTCTAAACCTAGACCTAATTCTCGCCATTTTTCAAGTTGAGCATCAATAAAAACAGGGTCATTACTTTGTAATTCTAATTCAAGGTCGCCCTTTTTTAATTTTACAATATAGTTACCCATACGACTTCCTTTCTTTATCGTGCGTAGCGAAGAAACTTCACTTATGAGTAAAGCACAGAAGCTTGGTTTTGGCTTTATAAAAAACTGGGATGCCCTTCGATTGTAGGGGGGTGATGATGAAGCGTTTCATTATAAACCGTCCTGATTTTACAAAGTGCTTGACGCAAAACAAGCGTTTTGTGCTAGGATGATAAATCCTGATAGAGTGTTTTAAATCTAATTTTTAAATCTAAACGGCGTTAAGTCGCCGTATTAAAATGGGAGCGTTATGGTATGTCTTTTCAAGCGTCTGAACATGATTTACTATCTTTAAACACCCCTTCTATCGCTTCTTCCACATCCGTTTTGGTGGTGATGGGCAGTCACAGTGACTGGGCGACCATGATTCATACCTATCAAATTTTGAAAGAATTTCAAGTGCCTCACGAATGCTTGGTGGTTTCCGCCCATCGCACCCCTGAATGGATGACCCATGTGGCCAGCCAAGCGGAACGGCGTGGGGTCGATGTTATTATTGCGGGGGCAGGTGGGGCGGCGCATTTACCGGGCATGATGGCAGCACAAACGATTATCCCTGTCCTAGGTGTCCCGATTAAAGGAGATACCTTCAATGGATTAGACGCCTTATATTCCATCGTACAAATGCCTGCGGGTGTTCCCGTTGCGACTTTTGCCATTGGGATTGCAGGGGCCAAAAATGCGGCCTTATTTGCCGTCGCTCAGTTGGCACGTCAAAATCCAGAGCTTAAAGAACGTTTGCATCAGTTTCGGCGTACGCAACGTGCCAATGTACTGAATACCCCCCTAGAAATGCCTTTATAAGTAGACAAAGCAGGTCTTGATTCAAGTCTGTTTTTTCAAAATGTAAATCGAGTGTGTGACCCATGTTGATGGACCCTTATCCTCAAACCTATAGTGCCGAAGCTGCGGAAGCGTTGGTTCAAAAACAGTTGACGCTGCTTTTAGACCCTGCTCAAGCGTTGCCTCATGACGATTTAAAAGCATCGCTTTTATTGCAAAACCCCAAGCGAGAAGACATCTTATTGCCTGGTCTACACCGCCTAGGTGTTTTAGGGGGAGGCCAACTGGGGCGTTACTTTTTAATGGCTGCCAAACAACGAGGCTATTCTACGGTGTTGTGGACGCCTGAACAGACGCCTCCTGCCAAAGGACTAGCTGACCACGTGATTCATGCCCCTTTTGACGACCTTCACGCCTTGGCTGATTTTGCACAACGGGTGGACGCCGTTACCGTAGAATTTGAAGCCGTTCCGATTCCTACCCTGCTTGCTTTAGAAGCGTTGGGTTGTCGTGTTCGCCCAGGGAGCAAAGCCATTGCCGTTTGTCAAAATAGAGCCTTAGAACGCGCTTTTTTAGTGGCGAATCATATTCCTGTGGCCCCTCATGTAGTCATTAGTCATAAAAATGAGTTGGAAACCGCCTTTTTAAGCCTGAATGAAGCGCCTTGCTTGGTGAAGACGACGCGTTTTGGTTATGACGGAAAAGGACAACGCCGTATCGACAGTCTAGAAGGACTTAAAAAAGCGTGGAAGTCGCTTGGGGGAACTGCCGAAACCCCACTCTTATTGGAACATGAAATCCCTTTTAAGCGAGAAATTTCCATTTTAATTGCAAGAGGGATAGATGGAAGTCGGCGTAACTATCCGCTCATTGAAAACCGTCACGTGAAGGGGGTCTTGAATGTGTCGCTTATGCCCGCGCCTGACACGGAAGGCCATACCCTGCTTCAGGCGGAAGACATTGCCAAACGCTTGGTAAAAGCCTTAAATTATGTGGGAATTTTATGCGTCGAATTTTTTGAACTTGAAGATGGTCGCTTACTGGTCAATGAATTGGCGCCGCGTCCTCATAATTCAGGCCATTTAACGATTGAAGCCTGCCATGTCAGTCAATATCAACAACAAGTCAGTGCCTTGACTGGCCTTCCTTTGGGCAATGCGGAAATGCACGTTCAAGCCGTAGGGTTGATGAATCTATTGAGTAATCGTTGGTCTAAACAGGGGGATGTCCCTCATTGGCAGGAACTTTTATTACGTTATCCTCGTTTAAGTCTCCATTTATATGGGAAGAAAGAATTACGGCCTCAACGTAAAATGGGGCATGTTACGTTGACCAAAAAAAATACGGCCATGATTGAGTCGGCGTTTGATGAAATTAATAGCATCTTAACGATATATGACGACTCCTCCGCCTGTTTTTAGTTTATACTAACGAGTAGGTATTTAGTAATGAATCGACAGGCGTGTTGAGTAAAAGAAGGACGATACAAGATGACTGCCCACCACAAACTTATTATTATTGGTTCAGGCCCTGCTGGTTTTACAGCGGGTATTTATGCGGCTCGTGCGGATTTGGCGCCTCTTATTTTTGAAGGCTTGCAACCGGGTGGGCAGCTCACCATTACGACCGATGTTGAAAATTTTCCTGGTTTCCCAGAAGGCATTATGGGGCCTGACTTAATGGATGCCATGCGAACGCAAGCCAAGCGTTTTGGAAGCACTTGCCTTTACGAGCAAGTCACTGCCGTGGATCTGACGCAGCGCCCTTTTGCGTTAAC
Source organism: Vampirovibrio sp. (assembly GCA_050916035.1). Taxonomy (GTDB): domain Bacteria; phylum Cyanobacteriota; class Vampirovibrionia; order Vampirovibrionales; family JAJTHC01; genus JAJTHC01. The sequence continues at coordinate 1,585,238 of CP050876.1, forward strand.
GACAGACAGCAACACGTATACGTGTGACGCGCTCGTTATCGCCACAGGCGCGTCTGCCATTACGGGGAAGCTTCCCAATGAGGCGGAATTGATGGGACATGGCTTGTCGGCCTGTGCGACTTGTGATGCCTTTTTCTTTCGCGGCAAAGAAGTCGTCGTCGTCGGGGGGGGAGATTCTGCGATGGAAGAAGCTCATTTCTTAACTAAATTTGCCAGTAAAGTCACTATTGTGCATCGTCGGGATGTCTTTAGAGCCTCTAAATCAATGCAGAACCGTGTCTTAAGCAATCCTAAAATTGACGTGATTTGGAATACGCAAGTCGTGGAACTCATTGGGGATAAAAGCACAGGACTCAGAGCAATTACCCTTGAAGATCAAGACGGCACGCGTATTAACTACCCTACCCAAGGCTTATTTTACGCCATTGGCCATAAACCCAATACGGGCTTGTTTAAGGGTATTTTGGATATGAATGAGGTGGGGTATCTCAACGTTCAAGCACATTCTACCAAAACCAATATTGACGGTGTCTTTGCTGCGGGAGATGTAAGTGATCCTCACTATCGTCAAGCCATTAGCTCTGCGGGGGCGGGTTGTATGGCCGCCATGGATGCGGAACACTTTTTGTCCACTTTAACGGTGTAAAGCCTTTGCCAATTGAAGTTCAGCACCTTGTTCAGACTTTTTTATTTTTTAAATCAGTCGAAGGCTAAGACTTTTGGGCCTTAAGTGCGGTATCGTTTTAGGGGATTCTAGCAAAAAAAGCGCGTGACTCCCTACGGCATACCCTTATTCTGTAAGCTCTAGCGTTTTATTTTAGACAAATACGTTAAATACGTGATTAAAGACGCCACTTGCGCCTCCGTCAGTGGGCCACCCTTGGCTTGAGAAAAGAGCGGCATAGAAGGATTACGAGGGGAGCCGTTACGAATGACGTCTTCAATATAGTGACGGGTGATGGGGTTTTGCATATCCACATTATTTAAACGTGGGGCGACTCCCCCTTCTGCTTGCAAGCCGTGACACATTCCACAATCCGCTATAAATAAAGATTCCCCCGTTTTGTTCTGGCCTCTTTGAATATGGCAACTGGCACAATCGCCTTTAAATAAAACCAAAGGGTCTTTTACTTTGATCAAGGTGCCATGCTGTTTGCTCCCTTTGGGGGCAATCGATTGGGCATTGATAATCAATATTTGCACAGGGAATTTGGGGTCATTACTTTCAATGTCCACCGTTTTACGAATACTGCCTAATTTTAGGCTGGTATCCATCCGTACTTTTAAAAAGGTGGTTTTCCCAGGAGGAATCCGAGATTCATCCGCCAAGACGGCGGTACACCCGCAAGAGGGTCGAATCTCTTTTAAGATTAACGTCGTGCCCCCCGTATTTTGAAGCGCAATCCGATGCTCACTGACGGTGTCCATCACCACGACGCCTAAGGAAACGGGATTTTTTGGCAATTGTAAATGTGGTGCGCTATACGCATCTACCAGTACAGGGCGATATTGAGGCATCCCCCATAATACCAAGCTATAGAGTAAAAGCATCAAAAACACGACAAAACCGATGAACGTGGATTTTGAAAATAACATGAAGGGAAACCTTTTTTAATGGATGAGGCACTACAGGGATAAGGTAAAATACCCACCTTGTTCTGTCGAACCCTCTCTCTGCATAAAATGTTTAAATGTAGGGCTTAAATTTATGAGGGATTCATAAACTCTATCCATTTTAGATCTTTAGCGTTAAAATAACAAGGGTAAACACTTTATTCAATCAAAGAAGAAGGATATCTATGCGCTTTGCCCGATACTTACTTGCTTTACTTGTCGTAGGTTCAAGTCACGCTTTACTGACGGTTCAGGCCTATGGCATCAGCCCTTTGGGCGTGGGAGGGGTACCAACGCTGCAACTCACCCCTACCCTATCGCGCTTACTATTGCCCTTGACTTCAAATAATCGTTGCCAAGGCCTTGAATGGTCCCAACGGCCGACAGAACGCCAAAGTGTTTTACAAATGAACACCACCTATTCTGGTACAGAAGCTTTAAAGGCCAGTGTGCAGAATCCCAAACGTAATATGAATGCGTACTATTTTGAACTGAGTCCAAATGGTCGATTACAATTATTTGTCAAGCATGATATTCCAGACACCGTGAGCATGAAGTGCGAAGAGTCCCAAGTGGTGGTGGAGGTTCAAGAACGTTATAAAGCTCCTGAATTTTCACAGATATTGGCTAAGGGCTTAAAGTACGTTCAGTACAAGGTGGCCATTCAAGCGGGAAAAGTGTTTCGCACGCATCACTTAGAATGGGACCCTAAAAATTCAACGGCAAAACTGACGCCTTTAATGCCAGATCCCACCAGTATTCGTGGATTAAAATCGGTGAAGTCCACACTCAGTAGCTATAACGGATTAGCGGGTGTTAACGCCTCTTTTTTCAATGCCAATCTTCGTATTCCTTTGGGCTTGGTTTTAAAAGATGGTGAATTGCTAAATGGAACTTTGTTCAACCGCGTGGCTTTTGGTTTAGATACTCAAAACCGCCCGAGCATGGAGCAAGTGGAACTGACCGGTTTGCTGCGTGTCGATCGTTGGACACAGGCCATTGAAGTGGTGAATATGCCTCGCACGTCGTCGAATCAAGTGGCCTTGTATTCTCGGCTATGGGGGCCGAAAAGTCCGCCTGCAGGAGGAGGAAACATTGCCATTCGGCTGCGTAACGGGCGTTTTCAACAGCTTGTCACGGAAGGAAGCCTCGCGATTGAAAGTACAAACGACTGGGTTTTATACGGGTCAGCCACAAAGTTAGATGCTTTTTTATCACTCGACTTGGGCTCTGCCGTCGAAGTCTTGCTTTCCACCACGCCAGACTGGAGCGATAAAGTCATGGTACTGGCAGGGGGCCCTAGCCTATTGAAAAAAGGACAGCCTTATATTGATTTAGAAGCCCAGCGTTTTGGGGCGTTACCGCCTAATCAAAAGCGTCCGCGAACCATGATTGCGATTTTCCCCAATCAAACCGTGAGCCTTATTGTGATAGATGCTTTGCCTCAAGGGGCGACCCTTTATGAAACGGCTGAATTGCTTCAATTCTTTGGGGCGAGTGAAGGCATGAACTTGGACGGGGGGACTTCTACTCAAATGGTGGTTCAAGGGCAAGTGAAATTTGCCACGGTTGAGGGGGGAGCACCCGTTTCCACCGTTTTAGGATTTGTCCCTAATTTGCCTTGGCCCGCGATTTAATCTTCAGTGGATTCTAGCGGGGAGGGGTTTGAGTCTTGAATTTGACGAGAGAATAGCGAACTGTTTAGTCCGTTTACTCGTTTTTGAAAAGGGTTAGGGACGGCCTTGCCCAGCGGAGGCCTTAGGCTTAGGCGCTCTTCATTTTTCACGTCATGTTCTAATTTATTTTCTACTTCATGTTCGATAAGCGTAGAAGCAAGGGCAGAAGCGGGGTCTTTTAACAAGGCGGTTTCGACTATTTTTGCTTCTGTCGAAAGCAGTTCAGGGGCTGAAGCAAGGGGTAAGACTTCGTTTTCAAGGGTGGGGGCCTCGTTAAACATGTCTGTAAACGTATAAATTTCTACGGGGCGTTCTTTCCCTCGTACCTCGACCTGCGCTAGTTTTACGATGTCTGAATTAAATGGGGTGCTTTGACATTGACGAAGGGTCTGTTCTGAAAAAACAATGAGGGTTTTAAAGGCTTTGGTTTGCTCCTGTAAGCGAGCCGCCGTATTAACGGTATCCCCAATTGCCGTGTATTCCAGTTTGTTTTTAGGGCCTACAAAGCCCACAAAGGCAAAGCCACTATTGAGTGAAACACCAATACTAAAATCGATTTGACATTCTTTTTGCCATTGTTTTTGTCGCTTCTTACTCGCTTCCACCAAGTGACGAGCGGCTTTTAAGGCCATATCTGCATGATGAGTCGATTCCAAAGGTGCCCCAAACATGACCAGTGCCCCATCCCCCAAAAATTTATCCACCGTCCCTCGATATTCATGCGCAATCTGTTCCACATCGGTATACCACGTATTTAAAAGCCCCGTAATATCTTTGGCAGGCATATGTTCAGACAATTGTGTAAAATTACGAATATCTACAAACATACTGGTGATTTCAACCCGTTTACCTTCCGCAGACAAACGAGTCTTTTTGGTTTTTATTTCCGTTAAGACAGACTGCGACACCAATTGTGACATATTTAATTCTAGGTGGCGTAAGTTTTTTTCTGCTTGTAAATGTCGAAACAATTCCGCGGCTAAAAACCCCCACAAATAAGTAATTAAAGGTAAAACAAAGGGAAAAATGCTATGGATGAAAAAGGGCATGAAAAAGGCCATCCCTTCATACAGAGCAAGCGCGAGTAAACTCATTAAAAAAGAGGCTTTCGATTTTTTTCGTCGCCGACTGATGAAAGCCCATACAAAAAAGACGCTAGCTGCCAAGATGCCCTGCCACTGAGGAGCAGGAATGAGCGTTTTCTTCTGTTTGAGATTGTCTAAGGCCGTGGCCAACACATCGGCTTCTAGATGTTGTGCGTTTAAAACACTTGGATAAAGCAGCGTCCCGTAGGCGGTCGTGCTTGTTAAAACGACAGAATGTCCTTTGATTTTAGCGATTAAGGCAGGGTCTCGGACTTGATATAAGCTAATGAGTGGAATAACCGTACGCGTGGAAAAAGGCACGCTGGGTGTGGGGGCTTTAGAGGCGTTGGGTTGAGCTAACCAACGTAAGAAGACTCGTCCGTCAGGGTCTGTCTTCAGACGGGAGCGGGTGACCTCTGGTGCAGCACTGTCCCACGAAGCTTTACTCTTGACTTGAATGTCTTGTCCTTCGTGAAAGAAATGCTGTACCTTGTTTTGTGTCCAAAACGTGTGACTCCCTTTGGCTTCTTGGCTGGCTTGATCTTGTAAAAAAGCGGACAACGTTAAACTCGGCACCTGTGTTTTGGGCTCTGTGGATTGAGAAGAGGGTGAATACAGTAACGGAAATAAAAAATGCTGAGGCTGTGGTTTCCCTTCAAAAGAGGGGGGGGCTTGTTGAATGCCTTGGTGATCATCCCAAAGAGACGTTGTAGAATTTAACCCTTCCCGTTCAACCCCTTGGCTTAAACGTATCTGACCCGTTTCCCATTGGCTGGGGTGACTGTCTTCTAAAAAGAAAGGGTGAAGATCAAGTACGACATTGGGAATCTTGAGATCGTTTAAATCTTCAAATAAACGGGTATAAAAGGTATCGTTTAAAACAGGGGTCTGAAAACGTTTTTTCAGAAAGGAAAACGAGGCTTCATCCAAGCTCAAAATGACGGTGTCTTCTTTTAAGGCGCCTTTTGACGCGGGACGCCATTGCATGTACTGCTGTAAAACCCAACCTTCCGTCGAAGGCCATGCGTGCCACATGAAAAGCATCGTGACGGCTAAGAGTAGAATCGTCATCCACTGCGTATTTAAAGTGGTCATCCATTCCGTTAAACGGTCATTCAGTGCCACGGAATACGTCCTTTTTGATCATCAAGCGGTATAATAGGAACTCAAAGTGCTAAAGCCCACTTCGTGGGGATTCGGTTAGAAAAGGCGTCTTGTCAAAGTGTCTCCCCCTTGCATAGGAGGCCTTTGGACAAAAAAGGTCGTCTTCGCTACAATATAAGTGTGGTCTTTAGCGTCAATCTTCGGCAGTATTTTTATGATCAATACGTATTTAGTTGCAAATATTAAAGATGTGGGGCTCATTCGTTGGGAAACGGGGGGCTACCCGATTCAAGTTTATATTGCTCCCTTTCACTGGTATCAAAAAGAAAAGCAAGACAAAGCCAAGCAATACGAACAGATGATTTGGCAGGGCTTTGAATGGTGGTCACAGTTGTCGGGGGGAACGGTGACCTTTCAACGGGTGGGACAATTAAACCAGTCGCAAATTAATATTGTCTGGCGACGCGTGAATCGCCGTAGCCTAGGCCATTGTGAATATAGTTGGGATCCACAAGGGCGTCTCTATTCCGCTGAAATTTCCATTGGTTTAACGGACGGCAGTGTACACCAGTATTATGACAATCCTGAAGAAGTCAAACGTACCATTCTACATGAAATTGGGCATGCACTGGGTTTGGGGCATAGTAATCATATTCAGGACATCATGTATCCCACTCATCAAATTGGGGTAAATCAAATTTCAAACAGAGATGTTGAAACGCTTCATTGGTTGTATCAATTGCCCACAGGCTTTAACTATTTAAGTGAGGCGCAACGACTGGGGCTACCCTTAGAAACACCGATCGATCGGGTTCTTGAAGCGTTGTATTTGCCTCCCTTGGCGGAGGACACTCCCACCTTTAGCGATGTTTTAGAAGAGACCATGCACCCTGCTAAAGGTTTAGATATTCAGGAACAACAACGGCTTTTGACTCAAAAAGGGCTGTATTTAATGGCCACCAGTCAAATTCAAATCGATGAAAGCCAAGGGTTTAATCCTTTACGCCTGCCTGTGTCTCCGCCTGAAAAAGAATCTTGGTTTCCGTTATGGATTCCCCACCCTAAGCCGAAGCCTTAGGAGTCTTTTATTTACGAAGACTTTTCTCCTGTGCTATACTGCCTTTATCTTGATACTTTATCTTGATACTTTATCTTGATAAAAAAGTCCCTATTCAAGGATAGCGCTTAGCTTAAAGGGAGTCCCCATGTTGCTTATTCGTTTTTGTCTTTCCTTTTTAGTCCTCTTTTATAGTCTTCAATGCTTGCCTGTGGCGAAGGCTCTGGAAGAACGCTCCGCCATACAACGGCTTAATGTTCAACGCTTACAACGCCCCACTCAACTTTTTTTACCCACTTCTTTTTTTAGAGACAAAATAAACACCGTTACCCTAAAAAGTAGTAGTGAAGGACAGGTACTCATTTCCTTTCGCTTCATTCCCTTTGGGGACGCTCCCCCCAAAACGGAAGAAGTCTTGCAGTTAATGGGGAATGGGCCAAGCGTTCAAACGATTCAAATCCCTTTGCCTGAAACAGAAATTTATCGGGCCATACCCACGGATTCAGACCGTTTTAAAAAGAATAAAAATCCCAATCCTCCTGCTGCTTTGTACCAGTATCGAGCGGTTGAAATTCAAGCCGTGCGTTTAAATGCCGCGGGGGAAATACTTGAAACTCTACAACAGGTAGACACGGCAGGCTTGCCTCTGCTTCAAAAGAGTATCCCGTTGCTAGAACCTCATATCCCGTCTCAAGCCACCGTGATTCCTGCGATTCAAGGGGTGGATGCTAATGCCATGCGAAGCGTGCAAAGTATGATCGATTTAGCCGGGGATGAAGAAAAGCGCAAACGTTTACTGTATGACGGTACCATTAATCGGGATCGTCGTATCGACCGTAATACCTTTACAGACAATCCAATCAAGACGTCCCCTTCTGGATATTAACCCTTTCATGAGAGCATTAACGGACGGGTCACCTGTTTTTGAATAGAGCCTAAAAAGGGACGCTTGTAATCCCCTTGAGGTTACTTTTTTTTATTTTTGAGGACATATTTGAAAATGTAACGCATTATCTCAAAAGTTTTGGGTTTTATACTAAAAGGGTTACAATAGTCTGTATATTATCTATTGATCTAGTTTATAGAACCCTTGGCAATATCACTCAATATTTATCATAAAAAACGAAAGTAATCCTTCATGTCTTCTGGTTCACAAGGTACGCCCTCCCTCTCTTCTCCCACTGCAAAACAAGGGGTGGTTTTATTGAGTGGTCAAAAACCATTATATTGGTCCACCCAGCCGTTTGGATATCAGAGTGTTTCGGGTAGAATACTAAATGCACACGGAGAGCCCCAAGGGATTACTCCGCCGCCTTTACCCGACAATTTTGAAAAAAAGTCTGCATCTCAAGACAACAGTACCTCGCCTGAAGGAGGCTTTAGTCCTGAAGAAGCGAAACGTATTTCTGTCTTGGTACAGACGGACAATTTATTAGACAATCCTAAATTTGAACCCGTGCATGCCAGTTTATTGGGATTACAAGAAGGCGCCAAAATTGGGGCCTTAATTGGCTTGCCTCTTTCTTTAGCCATGATGCTGATTCGCAAAGATCAAGTACGAAATCCACACTCGCTTTTTAAAAAAGTGCCCCATGATTTATTGAAATTATTTGGATTTAAATCTATTGAACATTTGGCGAATGAGGGTAAGGATATGACCCATCATTTAAATTTAAAACGCCTGGCAAAAGTGGTGTATGGGACGGGACTATCCGCCGCGATTGGGGGGCTATTCTTTGGTCCTGTCGTGAGCTATTTAATTGTGGCAAACGCCCGTACACAATTGTTAAATATTAAGCGTTCGGTTAAAGAAGATTATAAAGACTACCAACCCGACTGGATTGATGAACATTTTAGCCATATTCATAAAGTCGAAGACCCGGTTGAAGAATATAATAAAATGCGTCAAGAATTAACGAATCGTAAGGATGCAGCCGCCAACGGATTTCACACCGCGGTATTTGTCAAGCTCCTTACTTTGGGGTCAAAATTTGCCGTGGCAGGCATTATTGGGGGCCTCTTTGAAACGGCTCGGCATAGCTGGGGCTATTTGAGTCACGTCAAAGACGGTAAAGACCCTGAAACCCCTCAAAAAGACTATGTACCCAAGGCTTCTCGGAATTATTTTGGAAAAGAAAGTGGCCACTTAGAACTGGATCACTTCCTCAATCAAAAAAAGAAGGTGACTTTAGCAGGCAGTGCCGAATCTTTTAAAGTTTTGGTGAATAATACCCCAGCATCCACCTTAGAACTAGAAAAAGTGGCGCCTGTCATGGCGAAACTGGCTAAGTCCTTGGAAAAAACAAGCCTTAAAAATTGGGCCACCTATGTGGGGGTTCGTTTGCAACATTCACCGGTGACTCACTTACTTAAGGAAACAGGCGTTCATTTAATTAATCCTTTAATGCTGGGTAACTTTTTTGTTACGCCTGCGGTTGTTGCCCTAAGTATGATTCCCTTCTTTGTAAAAGACATTGGCATTGAGCCGTATCGGCCAGAAAATCGCTTCGGGAATCGCTGGAAAAAATTCTTACAAGGGATTCGTTTGACTCCTTCCAAAAAAGATAAAACAGGACTAAAAACTCCTTTGCAGACGGAAGGGGCCCTGCCGATTCTTAGTCCGATTCTCAGTTAAAACCGAGGTAAAGGGGGAGGCGGAAATGGCAGCAGTTTAACGGGATACGCCCCAATACCTAATGGTCTGTTTCGTTCACGTATCATACGGTTAAAAGGTTGTGTGATGATTTGTCCTGCTTGATTGGGCAAGCCTGGATTCAAAGGAAAGCGCGCTATGGTTTGGTTTCCATTGCCGTAAAAAATGCCTGAAAACGGCTGAAATGGGTTGGCTGCCGCATAAAAGGGGCTGAGATTACCAATGGCTGCAAACTGAAGTGCTTCCGCCCCAACAGGGGGAGGGACAGGCACGACCACGCCCGTATTCGGATTCGCTTCTAAGTTTAAGGGAACTTGAATGTTCTTCCCAAAATCAGGGTCATTGGCAATTTTATAAAAATTATCCATCGGGATGCTGAGAAAATCGAAACTGCTATTCACGCTGGGCTTGAATAACTGCTTTGGGAAAATTTGATCCATTAAGCCTGGGGCAAAGGTGGAATCCATATTATTGACCACCTGACCCATCACCTTGTGAAGGCGTTTGGGGTCATAAAAAGAACTGTAGCTGAGTGTACTATTACTCATATCTAATGCTGCAGCATCATAAATCCCCACTTGTTGTTGCCAGCGGGGGGCCTGTGGGTTAATTTTACTCACCGCCTGATTAAAGTCATTGTCAATGCCCATTAAAGGGCCTAAGTGAATACGAAATCCGTTATTATAGCTACCCATGCGTAGAGAACCCTTTCTGCTTTAATCGACTTTTCGGATACGGTGGATCTCTTCGACACTTCTTGTTACATCTTGTTACGGAAGGATGTTCCAGAAATGTGAAAATACGTTATACTTAATCTGTCTGTCCTTTTTTGATGAAAGTATTTTTGATATGTCGCCTGAAGAACACGCTTCCAATGACTCTAATCAACCGGCTCCGCTTCTGATTGAAGATGAGCTTATGGCAGAATTATTGAATAAGTTAAAAACGCATGACGCCAGTGAAGCAGAACGCGCGTTGATTCAAAAGACATTTGACTACGCTAGACATTACCACCAAGGGCAGAAACGTAAAAACGGCGAAAATTATATTATGCACCCTGTGAGCGTGGCGCTGATTTTGGCGGATATGTGGGTGGATATTCCTACGCTGCAGGCCGCTTTAATGCATGATGTTTTAGAAGATACCGTAGCCACTCCTGAAATTATGGAAAAAGCGTTTGGGGCTGAAGTCACTAAAATTGTGCAAGGGGTGACGAAACTTGGAAAATTTCAATATCAATTTAGTAGTAAAGAAGAAGAACAAGCCGAAAATTTTCGTAATATGTTTTTGGCGATGGCGGAAGATATTCGGGTTTTAACGCTAAAGCTGGCGGACCGTCTACACAATATGCGGACCCTTGAATACATGCTCCCTCATAAGCAAGAAAAAATTGCCTTGGAAACTTTGGAAGTTTTTGCCCCTTTGGCCAACCGTATTGGAATGGGGAATTTCAAGGCGGAATTAGAAGACTTGTCGCTCAGTTTTTTGGATCCTCAAAGTTTTCAGGCGATTAAAGGACAACTGGCGGATTCTCAAATAGAGCGAGAACGCGTTATTGTTGAGATGACTGAACACTTAGAAAAAGCCCTGCAGCAGCAAGGCATTCAGTCTAAAATTTACAGTCGTCTTAAGAATTATTATAGTATTTACAAAAAAATGACCTCTCAACAAAAAGAGTTGGCGGATATCTTTGATATTTCAGCCTTACGGGTCATTGTACAAACGGAAGCACAATGCTATGAAGTCTTAGGAATTGTTCACCATCAATATACGCCTGTGGCTGGCCGTTTTAAAGACTATATTGCGATGCCCAAAAGCAATTTTTATCAGTCTTTACACACTACTATTATTGGGCCAAATAAACGCCCTGTAGAAGTTCAAATTCGTACAGAAAAAATGCACAAAGTGGCGGAATTTGGTATTGCAGCCCATTTTCACTACAAACGATTCGGCGATGAAGCCAGTGCTTACCAAGGCAGTCATGAAGATGAAAAATTAAGCTGGTTGAAGCAGTTGGTGGAAATGCAAGCCCATTCCAATAATGCCCTTGAATTTGTTGAAAATGTGAAGTTAGATTTATTCCCTGATCAAGTGTTTGTCTTTACCCCGAAAGGTACCGTCATTAGCTTGCCACGAGGCAGCACTCCTGTTGATTTTGCCTTTCGTATTCACAGTGAAGTGGGGAATCGTTGTGCAGGTTCGGTCGTCAATGAAAAAATGGTGCCTTTAGACACCGAACTTCAAAATGGGGATATCATCGAAATCATCACCAATAAAAAAGCCACGCCGCGTTTGGACTGGGTGAATTTCGTCGTCACACAACAAGCCAAGAATCGGATTCGTCATTGGTATAAAAAACATTATCGAGATCAACACGAACAGCAAGGCAAACAATTACTTGAAGCCGATCTAGGGCGCGCCAAGGTGGATACGTTGATGAAGTCAGGACGCATGCTAGAAGTGGCTCAGGAATTGAATTATAAAAATACAGAAGATTTATATGTCGCGCTGGGGTATGGGGACCTGACCTTGACCCGTATTATTAATCGCGTCAAAAAAGGGAAAGTGGTCACCACCACGTCTGAACACCACCTTCAAATTCAGTCTCAACAAGCGGAGCAACTGAAACAACAGGGTTATGTAGACTTACCAAATTCGCAAAGTCCCGAAGCCTTACAAGCCAAGAATAGCACCACAGAACGTTTTGCAGTAGAGCTTTCAAAGCTCCCCAAGGGGCCACTCCATGCTGAAACGGCAGGGACTTTGGGGTCTTTACAGGCTCTAAAAGGTCTACAATACCACATTGCTCGTTGCTGTATGCCTGTTCCAGGAGATGGCATTGTCGGCATTGTCACCCGTAGTCGGGGCGTCATGATTCATCGTGATGATTGTATGAATATTATTCAAGCCAACCCCCAACGCGTCATGAACCTGACTTGGACAGGCGCGATTGAAATGCAGCAAACCCTTCACAATGTCTTGTTAGAAATGCAAGTCATGGACCAAGTCGGTGTGTTTAAAGACGTTTTGGCACAAGTGTCCAACATGCAGGTCAATATTTTTTCCGCCAATTGTAGACGTTTAGCGGGTGAAAAAAGTGTGTATATCGAACTCGGTTTGGAAGTGAATAACTTAGAAGAACTAGAAAAGCTAATTCGTAATATCAAGCAATTGCCCGACGTCATTGCGGTGAAACGTTCACGTTATCGTGTGAATAAGTAGGGGCTCGTCTGCAGCGTTTTCCTCTGTTTAGAGGGGGTCTCTGTACAGGGTTGACACGCTTTTATGTTTGAAATATGATTTAAATGTTATGGGGGATTAGCTCATTTGGTAGAGCACCTGCTTTGCACGCAGGGGGTGAGCGGTTCGAATCCGCTATCCTCCACCACTTTTTATGAAGAACCCTTCCTATCAATCGCTTACAGGATTTACCCTCAAGAACTCGCCGTGTGTGCGGGTTTAAGGCGGATGGGGATCCACTCCTCATTCAGGTATGCCTTTTTAATTGCTCAAGTATTCGTTTTTTTCGGCGTTTCTATACATGCCCACAATTTCAAAAGGCACGACTAGGGGAGAATACTCCTCCTTTAAACGGTCTAAAATAAAGATAAGCCCCTGTGTTTATGCACCAAAGTAGGCGAGTGATTGTGGGTCAAAGTCGGGGGTACTTTCCGCGAGTGTAATGAGTTGGGTGAGGGTGAAATGTTGGTGGTTTTGGTAGTTCAGTAGGGCTTCAATAATCCGAGGAGAGAGGAGGGTTAAAGCCAGATATTTTTGTATTTGTCGCTTGCTGGTGGATTCACGTTTCGCGATGTCCTGAACGCTGACGCCTTGCTTCCACAGGCTTCTGTAATGCCACGCCAAGGAAAGTCCTTGAATCATCTGCTCATTCATCTCGTGGATGGAGAGGATGCTTTTGTTTTGAGTCCCTCGTAAAGTGGTTTGGGCCTGATTGTTAATGAGGAGGCGGGTGCTTAAAATAAGGGTTTTCTGGTCCATGCTCAAGACGGCATGAGGAGGCAATTTCAACTGACCGAGCGAATCATCGAGGGTCAGATGGATGTCTAGTTCAGCGAGGTGGTCTGCTTTGCGATAAATCACTTGACTCAGCGAAGACCGTAATGCCTCTTCAGATAAATCCAAGAAAGCCAGTGCCTGAATCACCTGTGCCTCGATTTGTTCGGCGGGTAAGCAGGTTCCTTTGACGTAGTAGTAGTTAAAGCGTTTTTGTTGTTTTTTAGCATTGGAATACTTAAAGCCTTCGCCTGTTTCGGTGTAGAAAATACCCTTTAGTAGGTTCTCTTGAAAGGTATAGGCCTTACGAGCTTCGTTGTGTTTAAATCGTTGCGACAGTTGGGTTTGCACGGCTTCAAATAATTCGTCTGAAATAATCGCTTCATGCTGACCGTCATAGATTTTGCCGAGTCGTTTGTGAACGGTTTTCCCCACATAAAGCGGATTACTTAAAAGGCGGTGTAGCCCACTAAGACTAAACGCCACGCCTCGTTTCCCTGGGTAGCCTTCGTCTTTGAGCCATTGCCTGAGCGTATGAACGCTTTCGAGTTTGAGGTATTGCGTAAAAATCTGCCGAACAAGCTCCGCTTCTTGCGGATGACTCTGCAGTTTTTTGTCTTCAAGGGTATAGCCCAAGGGGCAAGGGCCACCCATCCACAAGCCTTTGGCTTTGCTGGCTTGCATTTTATCTCGAATGCGTTCAGACGACACCTCTCGTTCAAATTGTGCAAAGGACAGCAACATATTCAAGGTGAGCTTGCCCATTGAATTAGAGGTGTCAAAGGATTGGGTAATCGACACGAAACTACAATTATGCGTGTCAAAGGTTTGCATCATGTGGTAAAAATCGATAATAGAACGAGACAATCGGTCGACCTTATAAACCACGACGGTTTGAATGACCCCATTTTCCATATCCTTTAAGAGGGCTTGTAAGGCAGGACGCTTCATACTCCCGCCTGAGAGTCCGCCATCTTCATAGGTGTGGTAATGCTGCCAGCCGTTATAGGCTTGGGATAAAATATAGGCTTTACAGGCCTCTTCCTGATTATGGAGGGAGTTGAAATCTTGTTCCAAGCCTTTTTCACTGGACTTTCGAATATAAATCGCACAGTTATTGATTTTCATAACGCACCTTTTTGTTGTTTAAGCCAAAGAAATCATTGCCTGAAACTTTATGACCGCAAATGACTTTTGCCACGGCAGAAAGGCTGTTGTAGGTCACCTGATTGTATAAAAACTGATGGTCCCCTAGGACGCTCACTTTGTATTCTTTGTTTTTAAACATCTTAATGATGTCGGTGCCTGTGGACAGCGTGTACTTGACTTTACACGCCCGTGTGACCTTGTGATTCACGTCTTTTGAATAGCGGTTCAATTTGGTGATGACTTTTTGAGGGAGTTTCAACTTTTGACGTTCACACTGAATTTCATACCAAAGGGGTTTGAGCATTGCACTTTTGAGGTGTTTCGGGGGGATTTTAAAATAGCGTTGCCATAAGCGCTTGACGTCTTCGGCTTCCAAGGCATGTAGGGCTTCTAGGGTGTTGGGTAAATCGAGCGATGTTTTTTTCATGCTCTATTCATCACTTGAAAGGGGGCAAGTATCAAGGGTTTTTATACAAAATTAGCGAAATGAAGTTTGTATAAACCAACTTAATCACGATACGCATCAAAGACCGAATAGGTATTTGGTTGCACCAACACTTGGCTTAAGGCATCGCACTGGTCGTCATGCTTACCATTGGGAAAGCGAAGCAGTTCAGATTCAAACTCAAGAAGCCAGTGGGGGTCGTTATTGGGGAATAGACAGCTTCCGTTTTCAATCAAATGAGATACCGCCATGAGTCGGGTGCGTTTATCTTGTTCAGGTTTAACGGCTTTTGCCTTAATAAAATGTTGGGTTTTTAAGGTTTGAATGAGTTGGATGCCTGAGTTCTTATCTTCAATCAAGACGTCTATTTGTCGACCATAGGTCGTTTCTGCGGATTTATAGCGTTGAATGACTTGATTGACGAGTTGAGGGAACTCTAGTTTCTCTCGGTAAGCGTCTAAAATATAATGCACCCCCTTGCTGTCTCTTAATACTGTCAAACACACGGAATAATCGTTATATTGTTCTATTTTACTGGCGGTATCCCACGACTGAAAAATAGATTTTATTCTGATTTCTTTCTCAGCGATGGCTTTAAACAGGGCGTTCGGATCATAGTATTTAAGCCATTTTTTCTTAATAATCCCGCCGTCTCGTGGAGCAGGGTTTTGTTGGTACTGACCTGAAAAATGGTATTCTCCCATTTGCTTTTTGGCTTCCATAAGCTTCAAAACGGACTCTCTTTCAGGGTGTAGGGCTTCACCTCTTTGACGAGTCACCGTTTTATGCTTGAATGACCATGTTTCCTCGGTTTCGGCAATGGCGGGTATTTTTAAGTGCTTAAAGGTTTGGTCGCTTTGAAGCAAGTAGCCTGTGAAATCCTCGTCGTGCAAGCGTTGCATAATCACCATGATTTTGCCGTCGTTCTTGTTGTTGAGTCTTGAATAGAGGGTACTGCCATACCAATCATTCGTCTTTTTTCTAAGGAGATCGGAGAGGGCATCGTCGGGTTTAATCGGGTCATCTATAATGAGGTAGTCCGCTCCCCGACCGGTTAAGGTACCATTGACAGAGGTTGAAAAACGACCGCCTCCACGGCTTGTTTCAAAATCCGCAATGGCTTTTTTATTTTTGGACAGTCGGGTATGCGAAAAAATATCCCGATACCACTGACTTTCCATGACCCGTTTACAATCTAACGCCAACTTCTGAGACAAGTCTTCGTTATAACTAACGGTGATAATCGTTGCTTTCGGATTCTTCCCTAAAATATAGGCAGGAAACGCAATGGAACAAATAATGGACTTCATGTAGCGTGGGGGTATATTGACAATGAGCCGAGGGTTTTGACCTGCCAACATGGCTTCGAGTTCATGGCAAATTAAATCGATATGCCAGTTGCCAAGATATTGAGCGTTGGGGGAGACTTCAAGAAAGACTTTTTGGACAAAGGCCGTGAAGTCGCTTCGTAAGATCGCATTTAAAATGGTTTTACTCATGGGCTTCGTCCTCAGCAGTTCCATGGTATCGAGAAAGATAGTCGGCAATAATCAATTGATCGTCCTGATTTAAAAGCTCTCGTATCTGATGACGTTCTTCTTCTTTCAAATCGGCGATTAAGAGGTGAGGGAGTAAGGCGGTAATGGCTTTTATATCGCCTTTGACGCCTTTATTGACCAGTTGTGTGAGCATCGCCATTTTCTTAGATATTTTAATTTTTTCATCGCCTTCCGAGACGACGATTTTTTGATTGAGAATGTCATTGAGCAATTTGTAGGTATTTTTACTTCCTGTGGGACGCCCCTTGGGATTCCCTGATTTTCCTTGTTTAAAGCGTTTTTCTTCAGGCGCTTTCCCGTAGCCGATGTCGTAGTCCTTAGGCATTGATTTTGTCCTCCAGCAATTCTCGGTATGTTTGGCCAGTCGTTTGGTGAATAGCGGATTGCCCGCTAACCTCCTGCCAACGACGAATCGTGGTATCCACATAGAGGGGTTCTAGCTCGATGCCGTAGCAAATTCGTCCGCATTGTTCTGCGGCGATTAACGTTGTCCCTGAGCCTAAAAATGCATCGAGTATGATTTCACCCCGAGCGGACACATCTAAAATGGCATCTTTGACCATTTCAACAGGTTTGACGGTGGGATGCATTTTGAGCTTGTCTTTATCTCCGCCAAAGGAGTTGACACCAGGGTAATCCCACACATTGGTTCGGTAGCGTCCGTGTGAGCCGAGTTCTACATTGTTGTGATGCGAGCGGTTGCCGTGCTTGAAGACAAAGACGAGTTCATGCTTGGAACGATAGAGCGATCCCATGCCTCCGTTGTCCTTATTCCACACGCAGAGGTTTTTAAAATCGTCATACACAGCAGTGCCAGCTCCGATGATCTCCTTAATATGTCGCCAGTCCATGCAGATATAGTGGAGCGATCCATTCTTTGAAAAAGCCTTTAGGAGGGTGAAGTTTTTCTGTAAAAAAGCCTGAAATTCAGCGGAAGACATTTCCCCTGACGCCATTTGAAATTCCTTATGCTTGACTTTCCCTAAGCCGCCAATATGTCCATCCACCTTGACGTTGTAGGGAGGGTCGGTAAAGACCATGCTCGCTTTTTTGTCTTGGCATAAAGCTTGATACGTTTCGGAAAGAACAGCATCTCCGCAAATGATTTTATGCTTACCTAAAAGCCATGTGTCGCCTAGGGTTGTGACAATTTCATGCTCGGGTACAAAAGGGACGGCATTGGCGTGTTCATCTAACGGGGTGTTTTTGTCTGCGAGCTGTTCATCCAGAATCAAGTCAATGTCGGCGATGTCAAAGCCTGTAATCTCCAAGCCAAAGTTTAGATCCAACGCTTCTAGCTCCAAGAATTCGAGCTTCAATAAGTCAACGTCCCATTGCCCGTTTTCCGTGAGTTTGTTGTCGGCGATACGGTAGGCTTTTTTCTGGGCTTCACTCAAATGCAACAGTTTGATAACAGGCACCTCACTCAACTGAAGTTCTTGAGCCGCCAGCCACCTGCCGTGACCTGCGATGATTTCATTCTTTTCGTCGATGAGAATAGGGTTGTTAAACGCAAAGGTTTGAATCGAATGGGCAATTTGAGCAATTTGTTTAGGCTTATGAATCCGTGGATTCTGCTTGTAAGGCTGAATCGTCTTGGTGTTTAAATACTCAAGGTGTAAGGTCATTTGGGGAGGCTCCTTTAGGTTATGGGACACCTTCACCATACACGATTGAGGAGCAATTTAAAATGTGGATAACCGCAGACTTTAGTCGAGCGTCAATACTTGTGCCAAATCAATCACGACGTGTCGTTTGCTATTTTTACCTTTTAGGTAATCCAGGCCAAAGCGTTCTCTGATTTTGGCACAGTAGGCTTCTACGGTTCGCTCACTATAATGAACCTCTTTAGATAATTTTTCATTGGTCAACAATCTATTCTTTTTCAACGCCTGTAGAATCTTGCGTTCCGTTTCTGAAAGCGAGATCTTGCCTTCTTCAAAATGCTTAACCGCAACCTGAAATAGCTCGTTTATATAGGTATCGTGGGTTTTTAGCTTCACCAGCACGTCTGCAGGGAGTTGAGCCTTAAGATCGTAAATGGTCCGATCTCTTCGTTTGTCTAATAAGCGGAGATAGGTTTTGGATGCTTCATAGTCCATCTTTTTAAAGAGATCCAAGCTATCTTGAAGCAATTCCCCAAAGGGCAGGTTTTGCTGGGTAGACAGCACGTAGAGTTCGAGCATTTCAGGAAAGCTGATATCGTCTAATACCGAGCTGTCAATCTGTTTGCGTTCGAGTTCAGCGAGGATATTTTCTGAAATGTCGGCGTTGGTTTTTAAAGTGTCTGAGACCTTTTGCCAGTCGATCTGATGGAGTTTGTGGACAAATGCGTTCACCTGCTTTTCAAAGGTTTTCATTTTCTTCGAGCTTAAAACCGATTCAATTTTCTCAATAATGGCGAGTAGGCTCATTTTAGAAGCTCCTAACATTGTATGGGGTTCTTCTTCTATTCTAGCAATGGCGTCTTCCCCTGTAAAGAAAAGGTTATATAAATCCTTTCTCATCTATCATGAATCGTTAGCCATAGCATAAGCAGGGTATCCAAAAAATTATGGTATGATAAAAGGGTTTTAAATAATTAAAAGAGGATTGCGATATTGTCTCCTGCCTTTAAAAACACTTGTCTTAAAAATGACAAATCCCAGAGTGTCTACACCCCTGGCTTTATATGCTTTGAGGGGTCTCGATGTATGAATGGAGCGTTAAATGTCACTGCATGAGCCTTATCCAAGCTATTACGACAATATTTCTTATACTGCTTATCAATCCCAATATCTTGCCAATCTCATTACACTGAAAGGACAAGCAGAGGATACTATCTCTCGTTCATTAAAGGGTTCTCGTGTTGATATGAATCCACACCAAGTGGACGCTGCTTTGTTTGCCTTACGCTCCCCTTTATCTAAAGGGGTCATACTTGCTGATGAAGTGGGTCTTGGTAAAACGATTGAGGCTAGTTTGGTTTTAGCACAACGATGGGCAGAAGGTAAGCGTAGGCTTTTGTTAATTGTTCCTGCCTCTCTTCGCAAACAGTGGTCGCAAGAACTGAGCGATAAGTTTTCTTTACCTTCACTTATTCTTGAGAAGAAGTCGTTTGATTTGATGAAGAAAAACGGGCATTCAAACCCTTTTCAGAACAAAGATCACATTGTTATTTGCTCCTATCCATTTGCGTTTAGAAAAGCCGCAGAGATTAAGGCTGTTGGCTGGCACTGTGTAGTATTTGATGAAGCACACAAGCTCCGAAATGTTTATAAAAAAGATGGCTCAGTTACTGCAAAAAAATTAAGAGATGCGGTACTAGATAAGCCCAAAATTCTTTTAACAGCAACCCCTCTTCAGAACTCCCTGATGGAGCTATATGGACTGGTTTCTGTGGTGGATGAACACTTTTTTGGTGGGGCAGCCGCCTTTAAGCTACAATACGCCAACACGAAGGTTACTAATCCTCAAGTGGATGATTTAAGAACTCGGTTAAAGCCGATCTGCCATAGGACATTGAGACGACAAGTTTTTGAAGCGGGCTTAATTCCGTTTAGAGAACGTTACTGTATTACTGAAGATTTTACCCCTTCCCCTGAAGAACAAGCCCTGTATGACCAAGTTTCAGCGTATCTTCAAAATGAAGGGACGTTGGCCGTCGGTAAAAATGGCAGACACTTGACTACTCTGGTTATTCGTAAAATCTTGGCATCATCATCATTTGCTATTGCGGACACACTTAAACGGATGATTGATCGCCTTGAAGACGATCTTGGTATCGATACGTCTACATTGAACGATTTTGATCCGATTGATGCAACAGCTGAAGAGCTTGAAATTGACGAATTAGGTGAAGATACCGATGAGATACAAAAAACAACGCTCAAAGCCGAAATCGAACTGCTAAAAGCAATGCGTCAAGTTGCCCGAGGCATCAAAGAAAACGAAAAAGGCAAAGCCCTTATCAGAGGCTTGGATACCGCTCTCAAAAGGGTGGTTGAGAAGCAAGGGCGGCGGAAAGCCGTTATTTTTACTGAATCTGTTCGCACGCAATCTTTCTTAAAAGACCTCCTGAACGCCAATGGCTATGAAGGGCAGCTTGTTTTGCTCAATGGCTCTAATACAGATCCAGACAGCCAGCGTATTTATAAAGAATGGGTGCAGCAGCATAAAGGCACCAATAGAATCTCAGGCTCCAAAACAGCAGATATGAAAGCGGCGATTGTTGAGGCTTTTCGTGATAAGGCGACTATTCTGATCTCTACAGAAAGTGGTGCAGAAGGGATTAACCTTCAGTTTTGTTCTCTCGTCGTCAATTATGATCTGCCTTGGAATCCTCAACGGGTTGAACAACGTATCGGGCGTTGCCACCGATATGGACAACAAATTGACGTAGCCGTCCTCAATTTTATCAACAGGGGTAATCGTGCCGATCAGCGTGTGTTTGAACTGTTAAATCAAAAATTCAAATTGTTTGATGGTGTCTTTGGCTCTTCGGACGAAGTCTTAGGGGCTATTGAATCTGGTGTGGATATTGAACAAAAAATCAACGCCATTTATCAAAAATGTAGAAATTCCCAAGAATTTGACGAAGAATTCAATAAATTACAAGAAGAACTCAACGAAAGCATTACGGAAGCGGAAGCGACAGCTCGGCAAGCCCTGCTTGAAAATGTGGATGAATCAGTCGTTCAAAAGCTGAAAGGTCGTAAAGACACAATCAATGAGAAATTGAACCAGTTTGAACGCCAATTAATGACGCTCACATGGGCTGAATTACCTGAAGCCAGGCGATTAAGCGATAAGCGGTTTGAATACCAAGGCAAAACGTACAGCATTGAATGGCCAGAAGCAGACGAAAAAGGCTGGGAGTTCTATCGCTTAGGCAAAGAAGATGAGCTTGCGGATCAACTGATTCAACGGGCAAAGCAACGCCACTTGCCACCTGCTACCATACGTTTTGACTATGAGGCTTATGAAGGAGATGGGCAATTGAGCAACCTGTTACCTTATCGAGGTAAATCGGGTATTATCCAAGTTCAAAAAATGACCCTTCAAAATGCCGTTGAAACAACAGAGCATTTACTACTTGCGGGTATGACGGATGAGGGGCAACCCTTTGATACCGAGTGCGTAAAACGGCTGATGATGATTCCTGCTAAACTTATGGGGAACCCTCAAAAAACGTATGATATGGCGTTGCTTTCTGTTCAACAACAAAAACAGGTCAATCACTTCTTAGAACATGCCCAAGATCAAAACTTGACCTACCTGAACGAAGAAAGCGATAAACTGGATAGGTGGGCAGACGAGAGCGAAATTGCCTTTAACGCTGAAATTAAGGAGCTGAGAAAGCAAGCCAACGAGTTCGATAAACAATCCAGAAGCCCTAACCTGTTGCTGCAAGAAAAACTGACACTCAAGCGTAAAGCCAGCCACCTTAAAGGTGAAGCCACCAAGAAGAAGGCAGAATACTTTCAAGAGCAAGAACGTATTCAAGCCGAGCGGATGAAATTTTTAGACTTGATTGAAAGCCAGTTGGCGATGCAACATACTGTAACCGACCTTTTTACGATTAACTGGGAATTGGAGTAACACGTTAATGGATAAACAAGAAATCACCCGCCTGCATAAAAGTTTTGAGGATACCGTTCATACCGACGGTAGCCTTGAGTTTTGGTATGCCCGAGACCTTCAGACGTTATTGGAATACACGCAATGGCGCAATTTTGAATTGGTCATTGAAAAAGCCAAGTTAGCCTGTACAAACAGTAATCAACAAATCCAAGACCATTTTGCTGACGTCAGCAAAATGGTCGAAATTGGATCGGAAACAGAAAGATCAATTCCTGACGTAAAGCTAACCCGATACGCCTGCTACCTGATTGCCCAAAACGGCGACCCACGCAAAACGGTAATTGCCTTTGCTCAAACGTACTTTGCCTTGCAAACCCGCAAGCAAGAGCTATTAGCAGAACGCCTGCAATTGCAAGAACGCCTACAGGCACGTGAACGACTCACCGCTAGCGAAACGGAACTTTCCCGTAACATATACCAACGAGGGGTTGACCAGCAAGGGTTTGGACGTATACGCAGTAAGGGCGACCAAGCCCTGTTTGGCGGTAGTAACAACACCGAAGCCATGAAAAACAAGCTAGGCGTACCCAAAGGCAGAGCCTTGGCAGATTTTTTACCCACCGTAACAATTGCCGCCAAAAACCTTGCCACTGAAATTACCAACCACAACGTCAACAAGCAAAACCTACAAGGCGAACGACTGATTACCAACGAACATATTACCAACAACAAAAATGTTCGTAACCTATTGGGCGACAGCGGCATTAAACCTGAAACCCTACCCCCCGAAGAAGACCTTAAAAAGCTGGAACGGCGGGTAAAGTCTCAAGAAAAACAACTGGCAGAACAAACAAAATTGCTAGACAAGCCACAGGAAACAGACGAATGAGTACGAAAAAAAACAAGTTAGAACTCACATGGATTGGCAAAGACCAACGCCCACGGCTGGAGCCACGCATTTTGCTGGAAGACCCCACTTTAAGCCACCATGCCCCCCACAAAGTAACCGAAAACGACTTGTTTGATAACCGCCTAATTTTTGGCGACAACCTGCTGGCCTTAAAAGCCCTAGAACAAGAATTTGCAGGCAAGGTGAAGTGCGTATTTATAGACCCACCTTATAACACAGGCAGTGCGTTTACCCATTATGATGACGGGCTGGAGCATAGCATTTGGCTGGGGCTAATGCGAGACAGGCTGGAACTGATTAAACGCCTGCTAAGCGATGACGGCAGTTTGTGGGTAACGCTGGATGACAACGAAGCCCATTACTTTAAGGTAATGGCGGACGAGGTGTTTGGACGAAATAATTTTATAGCAAATGTAATTTGGGAAAAAAAACATACTAGAGCTAATGACGCAAAATGGTTAAGTGATAATCACGACCATATAATCGTAGTTTCTAAAAATAAAAATATTTGGCGACCCAATTTACTACCAAGAGGGGATGATGCTAAAGGCTATTCGAATGTTGATAATGATCCAAGAGGTGTATGGGCATCAGGACCTTGCCATGTTAAAACACCTTCAGCAAAAGACATATATCCAGTAACTACGCCGAGTGGTAGAGTAGTAAATCCACCAGCAGGGACAAGCTGGCGATTTTCAAAAGATAAGTTTAATGCTCTTATTTCTGACAACAGAATATACTTTGGTGAAAGTGGGAATAACATTCCTCGATACAAAAGGTTTTTGACTGAAGTTCAAGATGGTTTTGTGCCACTTACGCTATGGTTTAGAAACGAGGTTGGAGATAACCAAGAAGCGAAGACTGAGGTAAAGCAATTCAATAGTGAGGATGTATTCTCCACCCCTAAGCCAGAACGATTGTTGGAGCGTATTATACATTTAGCCACAAACACTGGTGATCTGGTGCTGGACTCTTTCGCAGGCAGTGGCACTACGGGGGCGGTTGCCCACAAAATGGGTAGGCGGTGGATTATGGTGGAATTAGGCGAGCACTGCCACACCCATATCATCCCCCGCCTACAAAAAGTCATTGATGGTACGGATCAAGGCGGTATCAGCAAGGCGGTCAATTGGCAGGGGGGCGGTGGCTTTCGCTATTACAAACTAGCAGGCTCTCTGCTGGAAAAAGACCATTGGGGCAATTGGGTGATTAGCAAGCAATACAACCCCGCCATGCTTACCGAAGCCCTCTGCAAACTGGAAGGCTTCACCTATGCCCCAAGCGAATCCGTCTACTGGCAACAGGGCTACTCTACTGAAACGGATTATATTTACGTTACCACGCAAACCCTCAGTGCCGAACAGTTGCAAGCCCTTAGCAATGAAGTTGGAACAGAACGCAGTTTGTTGGTGTTGTGCAGTGCCTTTAAGGGCAATGCCGAACGCTTTAGCAACCTCACGATTAAGAAGATTCCTCGTGCCGTGCTGGCCAAGTGCGAATGGGGGCATGATGATTATTCGTTGAATGTTGAAAATCTGCCCATGGCGGAAAAGCCACCTGAAAACGTGGTAACTCGTTCAGCCCGTCAATCCCCCAAAAGCCCTGAACAACTTAGCCTATTACCAGAAACCAGTGAGGGAGCTTAAGCCATGTCGCAAAAAATTGTGAATTCTATTGCAGGTCGTTTATCGCTCCGCACACCGCAACGCCATTCGTTGGACTTGTTGGCTCGATTGACCGAAATTGTACCACCTCGTAAAGATGCCGATGTTCAACAAGCCCTTGAGATTATCCGTTCAGAATATCCCTTGGTCACTGATTTTGAGCGGGATTTTCCCTCGCTCTGTTTTGCACTGGCAACAGGCGTGGGTAAAACACGGCTCATGGGGGCGTTTATCACCTATTTGCATCAAGCGTGTGGGTTTAATACGTATTTTATTTTAGCCCCTAACCTTACCATTTATAACAAGCTCATCGGCGATTTTACGCCGTCTTCACCTAAATACGTGTTTAAGGGCATTTCTGAATTTGCCATTAAGCCGCCGATTATTGTAACAGGTGAAAACTATGAATCGGGCGAAGGGGTTCGGGGTGATATGCTGCCCGATATTGCCGTGTATCAGCCCAATCTGTTTAGGGTGAATGACGATGTAGTGATTAACATTTTCAACATTTCTAAAATCAATACCGAAGTGCGTGGGGGCAGAAATTCTAAAATCCGTAGCTTTAAAGAAACGCTAGGGCAAAGCTATTTTGAGTATCTGGCTAGTCAGCCCGACTTGGTGTTGCTCATGGATGAATCGCACCGTTATAGGGCTTCAGCGGGCTTGCGTGCCATTAACGAACTGAAACCTGTTTTAGGGCTAGAACTCACCGCTACCCCTTTTTCGGAAGGTAGTAAGGGGGCAATTCCGTTTAAGAACGTCATTTATGACTATCCGCTAGGACAAGCGATGGATGATGGCTATGTGAAAGAACCCGCCGTTGCCACTCGTAAAAACTTTAACGCTTCAGGTATGAGTGCCGAAGAAATTGAACGCCTCAAGCTGGAAGATGGGATTCGTCTGCATGAAAATACCAAGGTAGAATTGGAAACCTATGCCAGAGAGACAGGCAACAAGCTGGTGAAACCCTTTTTGCTAATTATTGCCCGTGACACAACCCATGCGGCTGCCTTGTTGAGATTGATTCAGTCAGACGAGTTTTTTCAAGGGCGATATAAAGAGAAGGTCATTCAGGTGGATTCTAGCCAAACTGGCGAAAAAGAAGATGAGATGATTCAGAAACTACTTGCCGTGGAAAGTACCACTGAACCAACCGAGATAGTGATTCACGTCAACATGCTAAAAGAAGGCTGGGACGTAACCAACCTATATACCATTGTGCCTTTGCGTGCTGCCAATGCTCGTATTTTGATTGAGCAATCTATTGGGCGGGGTTTGCGTCTACCTTATGGTAAACGTACAGGGGTGGATGCCGTGGATCGTTTAAGTATCGTTGCCCACGACCGCTTTCAAGAAATCGTCGATGAAGCTAAAAAACCAGATTCCACGATTCGCCTAAAGCAAATTATTCTGCCTGAAAATCCAGAAGAGTTAGTAAACCAAGTGATAGTGGCTTCTCCTAACTTAGATAGTCTGTTGGGTTTTACGCCACAAAATACGTCAGGGCAGGCGGTTATTGCTCCGCCTTCGGCAAATAAACCGCCTGTGTTTACCACACCAGAAGAGAAAAAAGTAGTAGAAATAACCTCTCAGGCTATTCACCGCTTGGCAAAAGACCCTGCCAGTATCCCAAGTGTTAGTTACTTACAGCATGAACACGTAAAAGAAAATTTGTTGCGGGAAGTCCAGCAAAGTTATCAGTCAGGTCAATTACAATTGGAAGGGATTATTGAGAAGCCCGATTTTTCTGCAATTATCAACAAAACCGTGGACTTGATGATTCAGAACACGATTGATATTCCTCGTATTTCAGTGGTGCCAAAGGGGGATGTCATTTCCCGCTTTAAGCCTTTTCAGCTTGACCTTAAAAACTATACGCCTATCGTGCCAGATGAATCGTTATGGGTGCAATACCTACGTTCAGGCGAAAATGTTGAGCTGGGCGGTATGATGGGTGGCATCGAAGAAGACCGCCTAGAAAATTATATTGTTGCGGGTTTGATTGATTTTAATGATGTTTCCTACGATGAAAACGCCGACTTATTGTATGATCTTGCAGACCAAGTGGTAGAGCATTTAAAAAGCTATTTGTCTGAACAAGAGATTACAAAAGTCCTACGCTACGAACAGCGAAAACTGGCAAAGTTGATCCATGCCCAAATGCTGGAACATTACGAATATGAGGCTAGCGAAGGGTATGAAGTAAGAGTGCATTCAGGTTTTAGTCCTCTTAAGGAATCTGCTTACACCACGAATAATGCACAATCACTCTTACCCTTTAAGCTACCACCCAAAGATAAGAGCAACATGGCACGCTATGTTTTTGCGGGATTTAGTCGTTGCCTATACCCCATTCAAAAGTTTGACTCTGATACAGAACGCCAGCTAGCGGTCATTTTGGATCGTGACAGCCTCAAGTGGTTTCGTCCTGTTCGTGGGCAGTTTCAAATCTATTACATGGGCGGACGAGGCGAGCAAGAGTATCAGCCCGATTTTGTGGCTGAAGCAGAAGATTGCATTTACATGCTAGAACCCAAAGCTGCAAAAAACATAAACGACGCCGATGTTTTGGCGAAAACAAAAGCAGCTGTTCAGTGGTGTGAAAATGCGAGCCACCATGCAAAAACGTATAACGGCAAGCCGTGGGTTTATCTGTTGATACCCCATGACCAGATTGCCGAAAACATGACTCTTAATGGTTTGAGAAAAGCGTTTGAATGCTTAGGGTGTGAATCATGAAAATTGCTTTTGTAGAGATCCAAAATTTCAGAAAACTAAAATCTGTCAGAATTGATTTCTCTGAAAAAACAACGCTTTTTGTAGGTGCTAATAATAGTGGAAAGACAACTGCTATGGTTGCCTTACGACGATTTTTGAAATATCCAAACGAATTAGACCTTCAGGACTTCACGATTTGCAGTTGGAGAGAGATATATAAAATTGGACTAGCATGGGAAAAATCAGAAGAAGCACCTAAAGATTTAACGGAATGGAGCGAGATTCTACCTTCTTTAGATATATGGCTGGATGTAGCAATGAATGAAATTCATTATGTGTCGCATCTTATCCCAACATTAGATTGGAATGGTGGTTTGCTTGGTGTAAGGCTTCGTCTTGAACCTAAAGATATTGAATCTCTTTATAGTGAATATTGGAAGCACAGTGAGCATGTTAAAAAAGTAAATCCTACTAAAAAAATCCCTCTTTGGCCATCAAATTTAAAAGAATTTTTAGATAAAAAGTTTAGTACTGAATTTGGTGTTCGCGCCTATCTTTTAGATCCATCCAAACTTATTGACCCTAAAAACGGGTTTGCAAAACCGCAAAAACTACTTGATGATTTAGATCCTATCGAAGGGAGTCCCTTTTCAAAACTAATCCATATCAATGAAATTAACGCACAGCGAGGCTTTTCTGATGCAGGCACTGACTGTGAATCATTATCTAAACAATTGAGAAATTATTATGAGAAACATTTAGACACTTCTGAAGTGCCAGAAGGCAAAGATATTGAAGTACTTGAGGCAATTCATGAGGCACAAAATACTTTTGATGAAAAGCTTAAAACTTGTTTTGAAAAACCGATAACAGAAGTAGAAAAACTTGGCTACCCAGGTCTTAATGATCCTAAAATAACAATTTCAACACGTATCAAACCGATGGATGGCTTAAATCATCCTTCAGCATTGCAATACGAAATTCTTTCCAATTCTGAAAACCCAAATCCTTTAGCCTTATGCTTGCCTGAACAATATAACGGATTAGGCTATCAAAACCTAATATCAATGGTTTTTCAATTGATGAGTTTTCGTGATGCTTGGATGCAAGTGGGGAAAGCTGAGAAAAAATCAGCTAGAGAATCCAACGAGGCTTCATTCCTTCCCCCTCTGCATCTTGTTCTCATTGAAGAGCCAGAAGCCCACTTACATGTACAAGTACAGCAAGTCTTTATTCAAAAAGCTTATGATATTCTTAGAGAGCATAACGATTTAAAAGATAAAAAGAACTTTACCACTCAACTGGTTGTGTCTACACATTCAAGCCATATTGCCCATGAATGTGACTTTGAACATTTACGATATTTTCGTCGTATGTCAGCAGTTAATGCACAGTCTATTCCAACCTCTAATGTAATTAACCTCTCGAAGGTTTTTGGTAATAAAAGCGATGAAACTGCTAAGTTTGTTGCCCGTTATTTAAGGTCGGCACATTGCGATTTGTTTTTTGCAGATGCAGCCATTTTTATTGAAGGTTCCGCAGAACGTATGCTGATACCTCATTTCATACGTAAGCACTTTCGTGAACTCACTCAGCGTTATCTGACATTGCTTGAGGTTGGGGGCAGTCACTCCCATCGTTTCCGTCCACTCATTGAAACTTTAGGATTAACAACACTGATCATTACAGACATAGATTCTGTAAAATTTACTCAAGCTAAAGGCAAAGCTAAAGTCACATCTACATCTACACATATAAAACGTAGTGATGGTCAAGTTACCTCCAATACCACTTTAAAAGAATGGATACCCCAAAAAGATACCATAGATGACCTACTAAATCTTCCAGCATCCGAGAAAATCGAAACTGATGGAAATAATAATTTTTCTGTTCGTGTTGCTTACCAAATACCCGTTAATATAAGTCTTGGACAATCTGAGGAAGAAGTCTTGGCACGCACGTTTGAAGATGCGTTGGTATATGAAAATATAGACACCTTTAAAACCTTAGATGGAATTGGTTTGATTAAAAAAATAAAAGAACTTCTTACAAGACAGACTACCCCCGATAAGTTGACCGACGAAATGTTTGAAGAATTAAAAAATAGCAAGGCTAAAGCTGAGTTTGCACTGGAACTTCTCTTCTTGAAAGAGCCTGAGACATTAAAGGTTCCAACTTATATCCAAGAGGGATTAGAATGGTTGCAAAGTGAAGTATGCCCTGAAAAGCAATTAGTAGCAACTAATGACAAGCTGAGCGAAGCTAAAAATAAGCCTATTGAAACGGAGGCTAATAATGAAAGCTAACCTTACCGTTTCTGATAGCAATAATATTGATGATAATGTGGATGATGAAATACGAAACTGTCTTAATTTACAAGCACCAAAAAGTTTTTTTCTTTTTGCAGGTGCAGGCTCAGGAAAAACACGCTCTCTTGTTGGTGCCTTGAAATTTATTCAGGAAAAACATAGTAAAGAGTTTAGGCTTAATGGGCAACGTGTGGCTGTTATTACCTACACAAACAAAGCCTGTGATGAAATTAAGCATCGAACCGGATTTGACCCCTTAGTGGAGGTGTCAACGATCCACAGCTTTGTGTGGTCTTTGATACAAGGATTTAATTCCGACATCAAAGCTTGGCTTAAAATTGAA
This sequence comes from Vampirovibrio sp., assembly GCA_050916035.1. Taxonomy (GTDB): domain Bacteria; phylum Cyanobacteriota; class Vampirovibrionia; order Vampirovibrionales; family JAJTHC01; genus JAJTHC01. The sequence goes on from CP050876.1 coordinate 1,615,100, forward strand.
TTGGAGAAAGATATTAATGACCTACAAGAACTAGAAGAAAAAGGACGTGCTGGCACTAAAGCCAGCTTGGATCGTCAGAAAAGCATTGAATCTAAAACAAAACGTTTAAACAATTTGCTTAACATTAGAAAATTTACCTACAGTCCTAATGGTGATAATCGAGGGCGTGATTCTCTTAATCATAGTGAAGTGATCAAAATTGCAGCGGCTTTTCTTGGGGGCAAGCCCACTTTACAACGACTTATGATCAGAAAATTTCCTATACTCCTAATTGATGAAAGTCAGGATACAAATAAGAATTTAATTGAGGCTTTTCTGTCAGTTCAGGCAAATCATACTCAAGAATTTATACTTGGTTTGTTTGGTGACACAATGCAAAGAATCTATTCTGATGGAAAGCCTTATCTTGATGAGAACCTCCCTGATGATTGGGTGAAGCCCGTAAAACAGATGAATCATCGCTGTCCTAAAAGGATTGTCACACTCATCAATAAAATTCGTTCTGATGTAGATAATCAACAACAAGCGTTTCGGACAGATGCAAAGGAGGGGTTTGTTCGGTTATATATTTTGGATTCTAATCTTATTAGTAAAAAAGATGCTGAAATATTGATAGCCCAAAAAATGGCAGAAGCGACAAAGGATCCAGAATGGATGAAGCCTGAAGCGGTTAAAACGCTTATTCTTGAGCATCATATGGCTGCAATACGCCTTGGATTCGATGCCATGTATAAGCCACTGTATGAAAATGGAGATCTAAAAACTGATCTTCTGGATGGGACATTAAGTGAGTTAAAGTTTTTCAAGGATCTTGTTTGGCTTTTGAAAGAAGCAAAGCAAGATGGTAATGACTTTGCAGTGGCTTCTATTGTAAGGAAACATTCGCCACTTCTGGATAAAGCCATTCTTAAAGCCGCTGGGGAGGAACAGTTAAAACAGATTCAAAAGGCGAAACAGGCTGTAGAAGATCTGTATAGCTTATGGGAAGAAAATAAAACACCCAGGTTCATAGACATTCTTCGCAATATTGCTAGAACTGGGCTTTTTGACATTCCTGAAAGTTTGAAACCTATCGCCAATCGTAGTGTTGAAGAGCAACAGGAAGCTGAAAGCTACATTTCTACCAATAGTGATGATAAGAACCTAACGGTTACAGACAGCTGGGATAAGTTTATGCTTACCTCATTTGAGCAAATAAAGCCTTATAGTGATTATATAACTGGCAAAGCCAGCTTTGATACACATCAAGGCGTCAAGGGGCTTGAGTTTCCAAGGGTAATGGTTATTCTTGATGACAGTTCCGCTGGGGGGTTTCTTTTTTCCTATGAAAAGCTTTTCCGCGTGAAAGAAAAAAGCAAAACAGACTTAGATCATGAGCGTGCAGGCAATGAAACGGGTATTGATAGAACACGACGGCTTTTCTATGTTACTTGTAGCCGTGCTGAAGAAAGCCTTGCGATTGTAGCATATACCAGTAATCCAGATAGCGTAAAGAAACATGCGGTTGATCAAGGTTGGTTTTTAGATGATGAAATTGAGATTGTATAGCCAACTGGTTTTTGCCTGTACTCATAATTCTTTATGACTATCATAAATTAGCTAAGGTCTCTACAGAGCAGATCGTGTAGCTTGGTGGAGGGCATGTCTTAGTCAAGGAATCCCTTCAATCGAGTGCTTCGGTTCGGATGACGCAATTTACGCAAGGCTTTTGCTTCAATCTGACGAATGCGTTCACGAGTCACACCGAATAAGTTTCCCACTTCTTCAAGGGTACGTTGACGACCGTCATCCAGCCCAAACCTCAGACGCAACACATCTCGTTCACGATTAGATAGCCCCGCCAAAACCTCAGTCAAATCTTCACGCAACAGCTCATAAGTCACACTTTGAGTAGGGGCTTTCGCTTCACGATATTCAAGTAATTCAATCCGTAATATACCTTCGTCATCTATCGAATCATCCAACGACAAAACAGGTAAAATGTGTTGTTTATACTTTTGAATTCCTTCAACAGTTTTGCCCATGGCATGGGAAAGCTCTTTCAAGGTAGGATCTCTTTCTAGTTGTTGAACTAATGTTTTTTCTATTTTATTAAGTTTATATAGAGTTTCAACCATGTGAACAGGCAAACGGATTGTGCGTGCTTGATCCGCAATGGCACGCACAATCCGTTGACGAATCCACCATGTCGCACAGGTTGAAAATTTGTTGCCTCGTTTGTGGTCAAACTTTTCACTCGCACAGATTAAGCCTAAGTTTCCTTCTTGAATCAAGTCTTCAAAGTCCAAACCACGACCGATGTATTTTTTCGCAATGGAAACCACTAAGCGAAGGTTAGCATTTATGAGATTTTTCTTACTTTTAAGAATTTTAGGCGTTTCATGTTGCCTTTTAAAGTAGCGATAATTTGATAATTGCTCTTGATATGTTTGATAATGCTTTTCTTCATAATCTGTAAAAGAACTTTTATCTGTCGCCTCCTTATTAAGAGGAGGGACTTGTCTCGTTGGTATGGCTTTGTAAGAGATTGAACGAATGATTTTTGCCAGCTCGATTTCTTCTATTGACTCCAAAAGAGGAATTTTTCCAATTTCACACAAATACCAATGAATTAGATCATTATCTACTTTTTTAGACCCTTTTTCTAATAAATCTTTCGGATTGTCCCAATCCAGTGTGAGGGTTCTTTCATTCTTATCGTCTATGAAAGAGGTTATATCTTGCTTAATGTATGGGTTTATAGGGACAATAGACGGCTTCGTTTCAGGTTCTTTTACTTTGGGGACTTCTACGGCATCTGATTCTTTTGCACTTAGGCGTTTTAACGTAAAGCCATGCAACCAATCCACATCTTGCTGTTTAATGGTGGCATGAGCCTCTATTTGCTTTAAAAAGAGAGCATCCACCACTTCTTTTGTCGCATCATTTTTATGCGGACGCTTTTCAATATGCTGAATCACAAGTGATTGATTGGGGTGAACATACAAAATAAGTAGAGATGCCTTGTAACATTTGGCAATTTCACGAGACACACGTTCATAATCCGCAATAGATGTATCGGGTCGCAAGCGTATCATTAGAGCAATAAAGCCCGATGCTCGCTTAGGCGTATAGTGCGAACGAAATAAAAGTTGAATCTTCTGCCACTTTGAAAATTGAGCATCATCCTGATTAAAGCTCGTGTTCGCAGTACGTTGACGAATAAACAGGTGCTTGTCTTCATAACCATAGCCTTCAAGCGACTGCGACAAATCCCACCCTAATGCTTCAAATAGACGAAACGCCGTTTTAGGGCTGGATTCTTTCACCAATTTAGTTATGGCTTCTTTAATCCTGTGTCGGTGGACTTCTTCTTTACTTTGCTTAACAGGCATCTGAAGTAGAGGAGCCGAATCTTTGAAGGGTGTTGAATGAGCGGTGCTTGGGAATGCTATTGAATGACTAGCCATGTGACCAACTCCAAGCTTGATTCATCCGTGACTTGCTCATTTTCTTGAAATTGGGGGAGTTCAAGTTCAAAGTCATCAATGGTTTTTTCTAGGCGTGTTTTGTATTTCTCTGAAAGCGAACGAATCGCTTTTTTAAGAAGCTCGTCAAAATAGGGGTCGTTGTCATCCGCTATTTTATGGTCAAACCATTGAACTAACTCTTTATGCGGACTTGTTTTGTCTCGGCACAAACGGCGATATAGATCCAACACCTTAAAGGCATCGGCTCTATTTTTGATGGATGTCCCCTGAACTCCTTCTGCTGTGACATAAATCAAATAGTAGGGATTAAACGCATTGATCGAACGATTACGGGATGTTTCCACCACGTGCTTGAGGCAAAAAATAACCCCCGAAGGCGTGAGTTCATGGCTAAGGGAAGACACGACACTATTGAGACCAAACGGTAATTTTTTTAGTTCTTCTTTTTGGCTACTTAAAAATTGTAAAAGTTCTGTAATAAAGTCATTGAAGGAATGCGACGCAACATCTAAATCGTCTTCCATTGCCTCTTCAAGCTCATGTGTTTCGTCTTCAATAATTTCAAACTGTTTTTTTCGATAGTTGTATTCAATGTCTTCGTCATTTAAGACGTTGTCATTGCCTGACGTGGTTATATTCGCTAGCGTGGCTTTCCCTAAAATCCGTTTTTCTAGTTTGAGGTACTCTTCCAAATCTTTCGCAGACCAAAAATTAACCATTTGAATGGCTTTGTTTTGGCTATTTAAACGGTCAATTCGTCCAAAACGTTGAATCAAACGAACAGGGTTCCAATGAATGTCATAGTTAATGATCTGATCACAGTCTTGTAAGTTTTGACCTTCTGAAATACAGTCTGTGGCAATTAGAATATCAATTTCTTGGATTTTATCTTCAGGTGTTTTTTTAGAACGAGGGGAAAAGTTGCCTAGTATACTTTCAAAATTAACCGATCCGCACTTGGCTTTAGTTTCACCCCCTGTAACAAGCCCCATGGAATAATGGGGTAATGATTGAGAAAGTTCATCATACAGGTAAGAAGCGGTGTCTGAATACTGGGTGAATACTAGCACTTTTCGATTCGCTTGGGTGACTTTTTCGGCAATGTGTTGTTTAAGGAGTTGTAATTTTCCGTCACTTTTGCCTTTTGCCCCTTCCACCAAACCTAACATCGTTTTTAAAATTTCTTTGTCGTCTTCTAGTTTTAGTCGCCATGAGTCTAAGTCAATATGTGCAAGGGGGACGTTTTTGAAATTACGCTTTTCAGTTTCAATGGCATCAAGCAGGGTGTCGTCTTCTGACTCGTCTAAGGTTTCATCGATACTTGAAAAGGTCTCGTCTGTAGGATTGAAAACGGCGAATTTTAATTTTTGTTCAATCTTTTCAATGCGTTCGATCATACGTTCCAACGTTAAGGCAAAGGAGACAACAGAACTTTCTAAACGCTTGAATAAACCTATTTTAAGCAAACCAATGAGTTGATTATTTTCCGCTTTTTTATAGTCGTCAAGACATTCAGAACGAATAAAGTCTCTGATTTTATAAGAAGCCAGTGTTAGTTTTTTGAAGTATTTTGCCAGTTCTTCGTATGACAAGGGATCCCCTATTTTTAAGTCATATTCATTGTAAGACACATTTTTTAAACGTTTTGGGAATGTACCAAGCTTTTCTAAGTCTGCCTTATAGAACTCTTCAATATGTTTACGAGAACGAGCAATGATCATTTCGTCACATAGTTTGAAATAGTCCATAGGCAAGCGTTCTTGTAAGCCTATTTCTAAATGGTATTGTTCTGTTCCTTTAGAGTCACACCATGACTTATACGCTTTTTGTGCTGAATCGAGTAGTCGTTTAAAGTCGTGAATGCCTAAGGCTTCGTCATTAAAGTGATCGTCCTTGTCCGAAGCAATCAAACGTAATTGGTTTTTTAGGTCACTTAAATTATTATTAACAGGCGTGGCAGAAAGTAAAAGCACTTTAGGCTTAGAATCTTTCATAATATCTAGCAGTTTCTGAAAGCGAGAGGCAGTTTCATTTCTAAAATGATGCGATTCATCGATGACAATGAGATCAAAATGTTCCCATGCAAAATGGCTTTCTTCCTGTGTTGAAAAGATAGAATGAGCTTTCACCGTGTATGAAAAGCGGTCTTTGAGTAGTGGGTTTGTATCTCTTTTTTCAATAAACTGATTCCAGTTACGTTCTAGCTTTTTAGGGCATAAAACCAAGACGTTTTTATTCCTATTTTCAAAGGCTTTAATCACGGCTAGGGCTTCATAGGTTTTACCAAGACCCACACTGTCTGCAATAATACAACCGTTATACTGATTTAGTTTACTTAAGGCAAGTCGCACCCCTTGTTTTTGAAACTCATAAAGCTCCTGCCAAATAATTGAATCATGCAACTTGCTCTTTTTTTCATCGTCTTGAATATCTTGATTCGCCTCTAAATGGCGTTCAAACAAATGAAACAATGTTTTGAAATATAGCGTTTCAGGAGACACTTTCTTATACATTTGTTGAAGATAATACAACACTTTGTCTTTGACATCTTCCACCAAATCTTCATTATTCCATTGGCGGTCAAACCAGTTTTTTAAATCATGAAGGTCTCGCCTGTCTTCAACAGTCATATTGAGTTCAATGTTTGAGTTTTTAGAAAGCCCTAGTCCTGCTTCCGTAAAGTTGGAACTCCCTATAATGGCGTGTTCGTGATCTTGTGGATCCGTGATGTGATACATTTTTCCATGCAATAAACCAGCTTGTTTAACGGATTTAATTTCGACGTTGTCTTTTTGAATCCATGCTTGGCACGCACGAGCAATCGCACTTTGCTTTAACGCATTACTTGGCTTGATGCGTTCCCCTCGTATTTCAAAGGGGTGAAAGTCAATGTCTTTACTGTTAATTTTTTGAATAAAACGGGGTTCCCCGAACAAAAAGCGAACATACTTTAACTGTTCCAATGCATGACGCAAGCCTGCATAAGCGTGAATCGTAAAATAAGCGGAAACCAAACGTAAAGCCGAATCTTCTTTTAGGTGCTTATGAAGAAAACTAGCAACGTTTTCTTCTTGATTGTCGATTAAGGGCATAATGGCTTCCATGTGGATTTAGATAAATGAAGGTAAATTCAATTCTACAATAAATACTCTGATTCTTCTAAACAGTTTTTAAATCGTCCTCAAGACATGGAAGCCCTAGAGGTCTTAATCGAAATCACGGGCAAGCGTCGTGGGAAGGTGTACCTGTACCCCTTGCTCTATGTGCTAGATGACCTGAAACTGTGAGTACACAGATTTTAGAAGGTGTTAGGCAATACTCTCCACCTATAAGACTCTATAACGTGTTGCTCGACCTTCACCAAAGCGTTCAAGCTTTTTCATATTGTACAACTTTTTAATTATTTCTTCAGTGGTACGATTCCCATAGCCCAAGGCTTCAACCACGTCTTTTCGAGAAAAGGCGTCTTGCGTTTTTGCCCACGTCCAAAAGGCTTGTTGTTTTTCAGAAAGCACCTATTCAAATGGAAAGTCTTCTACGTTGTTGCCTTCAATACGATTTGAAACCCCTGTGGACGTCACAATAACCGATTGTGTGAGCCGATCAATGGTTTGTGGAAGCAGGTGACCTGTTAAGGCAAAGGTATGTTTGACGGCATTCATCACAGAACCTATCTATTTAACGGATAGAGCAAGACTCCGTTTTAACGCCCTTATTCCAAGGCATATGGCCTAGAATACGAGCCATCATGCAGGTATTGGTGAGTCCAGCAACCAGCATGCCAGTGCCAGCAATCAGCCCCAAAAACCATAGGGGCGGATACAAAATACCAGTCAACACCATGACTCCTACAATCATTTGCACCTGCTGCATAATGCTAAAGCCCTTTTTCAACGAAACCGTTTCTCGCCCGCTAGACTTCCAACCGTTCAGACCGCCTTCTAATAATTGTAGATTGTTTAAGTGAAGTTGTTCCAGCTGTAAGCAGGCTCGATTGGCGCGTTGCCCACTTCGGCAACTCACGATAATGGATTCCATTTGCCGTAAGGTGTTGAGATAGTTGGGCAATTCATTCAACGGAATGTTGAGGGATTGAGGGATGTGTTCTTGAAGATACTCGTCTCTTGAGCGGACGTCTATAATATGCTTCAATTCATTGGCGTGAATATCTTCGGCTTTAATGACTTTAATCATGATTCGGATTCCTCATGGTTTTCAGGGCAGTACATTTCTTGTAACAAGGCAAGGAGCTGGAAGAGTTTTTCATCTTTAACAGAATAAAACACTTGCACCCCTTCACGTCGGGTGAGTAAGAGTTCTTTGTCTCGCATGGTGGCAAGATGTGCGGACATATTGGATTGCGACGTCCCCACAGCGAGTTCGAGTTGTTGCACGGATTTTTCGCCGTCTTTGAGTACACACAAAATAGCGAGCCTCACGGGGTTAGACAACGCTTTTAAGCATCGGGATGCTTTGTCGATCTGTTCTTTTTGGTTTGGCTTCATAGCAGACCTCCTTATCTGTATATAATAATATCATAATATATAGATAAATGGGTTTTATTCATCAAAACTTAGTCTTTCCTTGCAGGTTCATCATCGTGTTCGGCAGTATTTTTGATGGAACATTCCCTGATACTTCCAAAATATTCGCTGTTCTTTTTTGAAAAAATCAGGGTTGTTTTAGAAACAAACTTTCTTGAAAGATTTATCATTAAACCATTTCAAGGATCCTGCATCAAGTGTTCTCCCGAATAATAGCCCTGATTTTAACTGTTTTCCCTGTAAATTCCCTGTTATTCTTGTATGGCTAGAATACTATCGGTTTTCTCCTCCACCATTTTCCTTTAAGAACCAGTCATAGTAATGCTTTACAGGATTTACGCTCAAGCACTCGCCGTGTGTGGGGGTTTGAGGCGGATGGTGATTCACTTTAGATTCAGGTAAGCTTTTTTAATTGCTCACGTATTCGTTTTTTTTGCGTTTCTATACAGGCCCCCAATTTCAAAAGGCACGACTATTAGATAAAACGGTCTATGGCCTCTTCGTTGTCGCTACGATTTTTTTGTGCGGGCGTGTACGTCTATGTACACGCCCGCACAAAAAAATCTAGGCTCTTAGAATAGCCTCATAGCCTATTTCATCTATCGAACACTATACACGCTATTTAAGGTGTTTAGAATAAAGATAAGCCTCTGTATTTACATGCCAAAGTAGGCGAGGGCTTGTGGGTCAAAATCGGGGGTACTTTCCGCGAGTGTAATCAGCTGGGTGAGGGTGAAGTGTTGGGGGTTTTGGTAGTTCAGTATCGCTTCAATAATCCGTGGAGAGAGGAGGGTTAAAGCCAGATATTTCTGTATTTGTCGCTTGCCGGTGGATTCCTGTTTCGCGATGTCTTGAACGCTGAGGCCTTGCTTCCAGAGTGTTCTGTAATGCCAGGCCAAGGAAAGTCCTTGAATCACCTGCTCATTCATCTCGTGGATGGAGAGGATGCTTTTGTTTGGGGTGCCTCGTAAAGTGGTTTGGGCCTGATGGTTAATGAGGAGGTGGGTGCTTAAAATAAGGGTTTTCTGGTCCATGCTTAAGGCGGCATGCGGAGGCAATTTCAAGTGACCGAGCGAATCATTGAGGGTCAGATGGATTTCAAGTTCAGCGAGAGGGTCTGCTTTGCGATAAATCACTTGACTCAGGCAGGACTTCAAAGCCTCTGGAGTCAGCTCTAAAAACGCCAGTGCCTGAAGCACCTGTGCCTCGATTTGTTCGGCGGGTAAGCAGGTTCCTTTGACGTAGTAGTAGTTAAAGCGTTTTTGTTGTTTTTTAGCATTGGAATACTTAAAGCCTTCGCCTGTTTCGGTGTAGAAAATACCCTTTAGTAGGTTCTCTTGAAAGGTATAGGCCTTACGAGCTTCGTTGTGTTTAAATCGTTGCGACAGTTGGGTTTGCACGGCTTCAAATAATTCGTCTGAAATAATCGCTTCATGCTGACCGTCATAGATTTTGCCGAGTCGTTTGTGAACGGTTTTCCCCACATAAAGCGGATTACTTAAAAGGCGGTGTAGCCCACTAAGACTAAACGCCACGCCTCGTTTCCCTGGGTAGCCTTCGTCTTTGAGCCATTGCCTGAGCGTATGAACGCTTTCGAGTTTGAGGTATTGCGTAAAAATATGCCGAACAAGCTCCGCTTCTTGCGGATGACTCTGCAGTTTTTTGTCTTTCAGGGTATAGCCCAAGGGGCAAGGCCCCCCCATCCACAAGCCTTTGGCTTTGCTGGCTTGCATTTTGTCTCGAATGCGTTCAGACGACACCTCTCGTTCAAATTGTGCAAAGGACAGCAACATATTCAAGGTGAGTTTGCCCATTGAGTTAGAGGTGTCAAAGGATTGGGTAATCGACACGAAACTACACTCATGTTTGTCAAAGGTTTGCATCATGTGGTAAAAATCGATAATGGAGCGAGATAATCGGTCGACCTTATAAACGACGACGGTTTGAATAACACCGTTTTCCATATCCTTTAAGAGGGCTTGTAAGGCAGGACGCTTCATGCTCCCGCCTGAGAGTCCGCCATCTTCATAGGTGTGGTAATGCTGCCAGCCGTTATAGGCTTGGGAGAGAATATAGGCTTTACAGGCTTCTTCCTGATTATGGAGGGAGTTGAAATCTTGTTCCAAGCCTTTTTCACTGGACTTCCGAATATAAATCGCACAGTTATTGATTTTCATAACGCACCTTTTTGTTGTTTAAGCCAAAGAAATCATTGCCTGAAACTTTATGACCGCAAATGACTTTTGCCACGGCGGAAAGGCTGTTGTAGGTCACCTGATTATACAAAAACTGATGGTCCCCTAGGACGCTCACTTTGTATTCTTTGTTTTTGAACATCTTAATGATGTCGGTGCCAGTGGACAGCGTGTACTTGACTTTACACGCCCGTGTGACCTTGTGATTCACGTCTTTTGAGTAGCGGTTTAATTTGGTGATGACTTTTTGAGGGAGTTTCAGCGTTTGACGTTCACACTGGATTTCATACCACAGGGGTTTGAGCATTGCACTTTTGAGGTGCTTCGGGGGGATTTTAAAATAGCGTTGCCATAAGCGCTTGACGTCTTCGGCTTCCAAGGCATGGAGGGCTTCTAGGGTGTTGGGTAAATCGAGCGGTGTTTTTTTCATGCTCTATTCATTGCTTGGAAGGGGGCAAGTATCAAGGGTTTTCTATCGTGTTTTAAAAGAGATATTGTAAGATTTCAGTTTTTGGCTTTCTTGTTTCTTTCTTGAGCTTGTGCCGTCAGAGACCTTTGCGCCGCCAAAGGTCTCCAACACCTCTAAAGCGGTTCAAGGAGGGGAAAGGAAGGACGCATTACGTTTCTCCTCCCTCATTTCCCCCTCCTTGAAAATCCACCCCCTTTTGACCCACCTCCTCGCATCATTGCCTTGCACGACGTCCGCAAAATCGCTCGGGGATTCGCAATCCGCTCACCCGCTCGGATTTAGTGCTTGGACGCCTGCTTGTACGACCATTTAAGGCTAGTCACTTTTTAGTTAAAAATACTATATAGGAGTGAATTTAATTACCAAACGCATCGACGAAGGTGTAGGTATTGGGTTGCACCAAGACTTGGCTTAGGGCATCGCACTGGTCGTCATGCTTACCATTGGGAAAGCGAAGCAGTTCAGATTCAAACTCAAGAAGCCAGTGGGGGTCGTTATTGGGAAATAGACACTGTTAACAAAGGTTTAGTTTAAGCCAGTTTTTAATAAAGGCCATCGCAATAACCGAAAGAAAATGAAGGTCAGACTTCTCAAAACGAGCCACCAAACGCTTCACGCTTCTGCTCCTTGATTCTTCCAAATAATAATTCAATATTTCTACGCGCTTTGTAAAGTTTTTTATCATACACAATAGGCGTTTTTCGACCTTCCCTACCTGGAATCACAGGTTTATTGTTTCGAGAAAAAAGTCTTTGACGATACGGATCGCTGTCGTAACTCTTGTCAGCCAAAACAGCGCAACCGTAAATGTTTTCCGTTAATTGGTCTGCAAAACAAACGTCATGCGTGTTGCCACCACTTAAAACCTCTTCGATGACTTGAAAGCCGCTTGAAATCAAGAGATGAAGCTTGGTGGTAATGCCTGCAACGGATTTCCCTTTGCTTTGAAACCCCCTTTTAAACCGCCTCCGTGACGGTGAACTTTAAAGGTGGTGCTGTCTAGCATGACGACATCGAGGGTCATTTTTCTTTGCGATTGCAGGGTATAGAGGATTTTCCACCACAATCCTTTTTCGCTCCACCGTGAAAAACGAGTATAAATGGTGTGCCAATTGCCGAATTCCTTAGGCAGGTCCCGCCACGCAATGCCTGTTCTTAAAACATAGAGGACCGCACAAAAGACATTATAGTGGGATACTTTGGGGGGTCTCCCCTTCCAAATATAGGACTGCTGAATCAGTGGTTCTATTTCTTTAAGAAACCGAGCTTCTTCTAAGGGGTAAAGCCTTTTATCTAGAGACATTATAATACTCCTTTCGCTTCAATGAAAAGTATTATACGATAAAAACTAACCTTTGTTAACAGTGTATAGTACACGATCGACAAATAGAAAATATAAAAGTGACTTGTTTTTAAGCCGCGACCATGTATAATTATTTTTATACATAGGATGGATCTTATTTTGTTCTTTTTTCTCTAGCGCCTATGTCCTTTCGTTAATGATAAAACATTTCAAAGCACTTCATCTAATAAGGAACCTATTATGATTCGTTCTGTTCTTGCGACTTCTCCCATGGGGTTAGCGGCTTTCCGTTCAGGCAATACACCCACCGTGGCAAACTCCCCTACTCTTTTGGCAACCCCTTCTTCCCTTTCTCCTTCTTCTATTGCAAACTCTCCCATAAAAAAGGATCAATTCACCCCAAGTACTTCAATGACTCCAAGTCCTCCCAATACGGTGACGCCTTCTCTTGAAGCACCGAAGGAAACCGCCCCTGCGTTGGAGAGTCCTGTCACGCCTGTAGAAGAGACGCCAGCTTCTCCCACGGCGAGCAATACCCCTTGGTATACAAGCGCATTGCCTCCTGCTTTGGCAACGGGTGCGGCGGGTTTAATCGGTGTGAGCTTGATTCACATGGGAACCGCGGGCAAAGAAGTAGGCGCTTGGACGAGATGGGTCACCCCGCTTGTGATTGCGTCTTTGGCGGTCTTAGGGACCACAACCGTAACAGGCGGTTTTTCAAAAAAAGAAGAACCCTCTAAAGTTTAAAGGCTAAACTGCCTCCAACGCTTTCATCGCTCTTATACCTTTTTCAAAAAACTCAGAAGGATTGCCCATTCAATCAAGAGAATGCGCAATCCTTTTTAATTTGGTTTGGGTTCTAGTTTCGCGTAACGAGGATCTAACAATTTTTTACCACTTAGGCGGTCAAAATCGACGTTGTATAAAAGCTTATGCCCACTGCCTAAGACTTGAACAATCTGACCGTCCCCAAACTTGGCGTGTTGAATACGGTCCCCAACTTGAAAGACTGGCCCTTCTGGGGCCTTCGGTTCTACGGACTTGGTGGACAGCGGTAAACGAGGGGGCATGAGTTTGCCGTCTTGACGAGACGCGCTCGACGAGTATCCCCCACGACTTTCGGAACGGTGGCTTGCCTCTTCGCGACGGCCATAGCGTCGAGAGCCTTCTCCGCCGTCGGAATGTCCAAAGGATACGGACGCTTCCGTATCCAAACTAAAGCTTCCCGTGAGGAGTTCTCGAGGCACTTCGCTTAAAAAACGACTGGGTAAGCTATATTTAAGCTCCCCAAAAATCATACGCCGACGAGCATACGTCAATAGTAAAAAGAATTCTGCCCGTGTCACGCCAACATACATTAAACGACGCTCTTCTTCCATTTCATCGGGGCTATTTAAGGCACGATTATGCGGAAAGAGGCCTTCTTCCATGCCCACAATCGCGACAATCGGAAATTCTAACCCTTTGGCGGCGTGCATGGTCATCAAGGTCAAGCGTTCCTGTGGATTTTGGCCTTGTTCCGCAGTATCTAAATCACTGAGTAAGGACAATTGAGCCAAAAATTCGCCCAGTTTTTCTGGCGCTTCCCCGTCTGGATTTTCCAAGTGAAATTGACGCGCCACAGACAATAGCTCATCTAAGTTGGCCAAACGACCTTCTTCATCTTTAGGGTCTTCCGCTTCAAGGGCTTTGTCATAGCCAGAAGCCTGACGAATCTGAAACATGATTTCATCAATGCTTTGCCCTGCTGTATACGCCGTATGTACACTTTGCATCGTTAGCACAAAATCCGCAATGCCTTGACGTGCCTTGCCTTTTACTTCTGGGATTTGATCCGCCGCAAATAAGGCCTGATAAAAAGAAATGCCTTGGGCGTGTGCGTAAGCTTCAATATGTTCAAGGGTTTTGGCGCCAATCCCACGACGAGGCACATTCAAAACACGTTTGACGCTATAACTGTCATCGGGGTTAAATAAAACGGTTAAATAGGCTAAAATATCCTTGACTTCACGACGCTCATAAAACTTCAGCCCCCCTACCATGGTATAGGGAATGCCTCGAGAAATAAGGAACTCTTCAATCACGCGACTTTGTACGTTGGTGCGATACAAGACGGCGCAATCATTCATGGTTTTTTGGGAGCGACGGGCCACGTCCTGCAATTTTTCAAGCACGAAGTGAGCTTCATCTCGATCATCCGTGGCTTCATAGCAATAAATTTTTTCACCAGTGCCTTTCACCGCCCGTAAGGTTTTGGGGAGTCGTTCGCTATTGCGTTCAATCACCGCATTGGCGGCTTCTAAAATTTGCGCGGTGGAACGATAATTGTCCTGCAAGGTGATTAAATCTCCCCCGTGAAAGTCCTTTTGAAAGCCCAAACAAATCCTAAAATTGGCCCCACGCCACGAATAAATGGATTGATCCACATCTCCCACCACGGTGAGGCTTCGGTTTTGCCAGTCCATCGGCTGTAAAGGTTTATGAATTTGCCCTGTGGCCAGCATACGAATCAGATCATACTGCACTTCGTTGGTGTCTTGAAATTCATCGACCAAAATATGGCGAAAATGTTGATGGTAATTCTCCAGCAGCGCAGGGTGTTGACGCAGTAATTTAACCGTAATTAAGAGTAAATCATCAAAGTCTAAGGCATTATTTTCAGCCATTTGGGCTTCATACAAGGTGAATAATTCAGACAGACGCTCTGCCTTATAATCTTTGGCCCCAGTCGCGTGGTCAAAGGCGTCTAAACCTTGGTTTTTAATGGCGGAAATTTGATGCTTAATCCCACGAGGCGGATAGAGCTTATCATCTAAATTTTTAGATTTTAGAATATCTTTAATCACCGCCAAGGTTTCCGCTTCGTCATAAATGACAAAATTAGACTTCCACGTGGCGCCAAAAGCCGAGGTATAATGGACGATGTCACGGCGTAACAAACGAACGCAGACACTATGAAAAGTCCCCATCCACACGTCTTGTGCGGTGCTCGGATCAATCAATTTCGCCAAGCGAAGCCGCATTTCTTTCGCCGCCTTATTGGTAAAAGTCACGGATAAAATTTGACTCGGCCAGACGGGGGCCAGCCCTTGGCCTTGGCCTTCTAATAAGTACGCAATACGACGGGTCAACACGCTTGTTTTACCGCTGCCTGCTCCTGCTAAAACGAGTAAAGGCCCCGCTCCGTGGGTGACGGCTTGTGCTTGTTGAGGATTCAGCCCATCTACCCCTGTTGACACGGCGAGATTCAATGCAGATTGCATGATGCCACTCCTTTGATTACAGTATTTATAGCGATTAGTTTAGCATGAACATTTTGGCATTATAATCGGTGTTTTTACAATACTTTGAAAAGCCTTTTTGGAGGTCTCGCTTCTTTCTTGAGCTGGTGACGTCAGAGACCTTTTCGCGGAAAAAGGTCTCCAACACCTCTAAATCCGTTCAAGGGGAGACGGGGTAGGACGTATTGCGTTTCTCCTCCCCTTCGTCCCCCCTTGAAAATGCCCCCCTTCATGTCGAAAAAGTTTTGACTTTTTCTCTTGGGAAAGAAAACCGTTGGTTTCCTCTCCCAAGCTCTCCTTCCTAAAGGAGTAGATTCACGTCGTGAATAAAGACGATTTTTGTCCCCACCTCCTCGCATAATAAACAGCCACGACGTCCGCAAAATGTCTCGGAAGCCTTGCATTTAGTGCATTGACGTCTGCTTTTAAAATGCGGCTGCCGTTTGGTGAGGGGCATATGTTTTTAGTAAAGCACCCACTCAGTATTTTGAGCAGACCAAGCGGGTGATAGGGGTATTTTAAGTCTCGTACTAAATTAGGTTATGTTGAGATTTTATTTTAGCCAATGTAAGGCAGCTGCAAAATGCAAGAAGGTTGTAAAACTCCTTTTTGTTTTGTCGAAGCGAGAAAAAAGCCGTCGGTAATGCGTCATCAATCCAAATAAGCATTCGATTTTGTGACGCTCTTTATACAATTCTTTATCATAAAACCTTCTTTCTACACGGTTTTGACGAAGAGGGATATGAGGTTCAATTCCCTGATGCCGCGCAAACTCACGACTAGCATCGCTATCATAGCCCTTGTCCGCCAGTAAGGCGTTCGCCTCAAGCCCCGAAATTAAAGCAATGGCTTGCGTCGCGTCGTGAACTTGGCCACCACTGACAATAAAGCCTAACGGGTTGCCTAAGGCATCACAAACGGCATGTATTTTAGAAGACTTAATATCGATGAACACAGACTGAATGCTGCAGAAGAAAAAACAAGTGTTTCCCCCATAAAATCAGATATCGTAGCCTTTCACCAAGTCAAAGTATTGAAGCGAGACACACAAAGGCTACAAAAAGAGTCAAAAGCCACCCAAGCTGAAATCGAGTCTCTCATTTCCAGCTATTTTGGGGTGGAGAAGTCGAGTCATTAGAGGAGAGGGAGGCGCTCTGCGGTGGGACTTTGCGGATTAGCCTCCACAAGCCAAAAGCATCAGAAAAAACAAAGGTGGCCAGAAAAAAACCCCGCCATCTACATGGAGGGGGCTTAATAAAAAAAAGTCAGGCAAAAGGCTATCTTTCCGGGGCGTCACCGCCCGAGTATTGTCGCTGCCTAGAGTCTTTACGGCCGTGTTCGGGATGGGAACGGGTGGGATCCTCAGGCTGAATTACCTAACCAATATAAACGGGTACATACCCTGAAAACTGCATAGAAAACGTTAGAAATCAACACCAAACAAATAAATTATCTGTATGAATTAAGAACTTGCTTTTCTCATAAAAGGAAAAGCCCTCGTCCGATTAGTATCACTCGACTCCGCTTGTTGCCAAACTTCTATCTGTGACCTATCAACCTCCTTATCTTGAAGGGGACTTACCTCTATCGCTAGAGTGAGAGATCTCATCTTGTGGTGGGCTTCGTACTTAGATGCCTTCAGCACTTATCCACTACGGACGCGGCTACTCGGCGTTTACGCTTGGCAGCATAACCGATACACCGTTGGTCCACCCTTCCCGGTCCTCTCGTACTAAGGAAGGCGCCACTCAAATCTCTTTCGCACTTGCCGGATATGGACCGAACTGTCTCACGACGTTCTGAACCCAGCTCACGTACCGCTTTAATGGGCGAACAGCCCAACCCTTGGAACGTACTACCGCTCCAGGATGCGACGAGCCGACATCGAGGTGCCAAACCTTCCCGTCGATATGGACTCTTGGGGAAGATCAGCCTGTTATCCCTATGGTAACTTTTATCCGTTGAGCCACGGCGATTCCATTCTCCACCGCAGGATCACTAAGTCCGTGTTTCCACCCTGCTCGACTTGTTTGTCTCGCAGTCAAGCTCCCTTATGCCTTTGCACTCTGCAGCCGATTTCCATTCGGCCTGAGGGAACCTTTGAACGCCTCCGTTACTTTTTAGGAGGCGACCGCCCCAGTCAAACTCCCCGCCTGACACTGTCCACACACCCGATTCAGGGTTATGTGTTAGAATCCTAGTTGTAGAAGGGTGGTATCTCAACAATGGCTCCATTAACACCAAAATGCTAACTTCAACGCCTCCCACCTATCCTGCGCATCCACAACCAAAAGTCAATGCCAAGTTAGAGTAAAGCTCAATAGGGTCTTTCTGTCCTGGCATGCGTAGGCCGTATCTTCACAGCCATTCCTATTTCGTCGAGTCTCTCCTTGAGACAGCTCCCAGATCGTTACGCCATTCGTGCGGGTCAGAACTTACCTGACAAGGAATTTCGCTACCTTAGGACCGTTATAGTTACGGCCGCCGTTCATCGGGGCTTAGGGTCGAAGCTTCGCTATTACTAGCTAACCTCTCTCCGTAACCTTCCGACACTGGGCAGGCGTCAGCCCCTATACGTCGTCTTTCGACTTCGCAGAGACCTGTGTTTTTGGTAAACAGTCGCCTGGGACATTTCACTGCAACCCTCTCATGCTCCACTTGTACAAGCTTCACACGTGCAGGGCACCTCTTCTTCCGAAGGTACGAGGCTATTTTGCCGAGTTCCTTAAGGAGAGTTATCTCGCGCGCCTTAGTATTCTCTACCTACCCACCTGTGGCGGTTTACGGTACGGATTGATTAAAAACTCACAAACGAAACTTTTCTTGGCAGCTGGGCATCAATCAGTTCAGTTCCTAAAAACCTACGCGTCGCACCTCAGATCAACAGTAATGCGGATTTGCCTACATTACCTACCTACATGCTTACACCCACTCTACCAATCGTGGGCTGACCTAGCCTTCTGCGTCATTCCGCTGCTCAAACATTCTTAACCAAGTGCAGGAATATCAACCTGCTTGCCATCGACTACGCCTTTCGGCCTCGCCTTAGGTTCCGACTAACCCAACGCGGACGAGCCTGCCGTTGGAATCCTTGGGTTTTCGGCGCATTGGATTCTCACCAATGTTTTCACTACTCAAGCCGACATTCTCACTTGTGAGTCGTCCACTAGTGCTTACGCTCTAGCTTCAACCTACAACACAACGCTCCCCTACCCAGAGTAGGCTGCTTTTAAACGGAAGATCATGCCCATTTTTTTGACTACTTTCGTACTCATTTTATTATGTACTAATGTACACGCAAAAATTCCGTGCGAATCGTCCGCAAAACTGAACATGCTTTCTCGCCTAAAAGCAACCTATTCTCTGCCATTGCTTCGGTTCAACACTTAGCCCCGTAAATTTTCCGCGCATCATCTCTTGACCAGTGAGCTATTACGCACTCTTTAAAGGATGGCTGCTTCTAAGCCAACCTACTGGTTGTCTGGGAAATGACACCTCGTTTATCACTTAGTGTTGATTTGGGACCTTAACAGATGGTCTGGGCTGTTTCCCTCTTGACGACGGATCTTATCACTCGCCGTCTCACTGCCGGGTATCACTGTAATGGTATTCGGAGTTTATCTCGATTTGGTACCTCGGGATGAGGCCCGCACCGAATTAGTGCTCTACCCCCATTACGATACGCCCGACGCTGCACCTCAATGCATTTCGGGGAGAACCAGCTAGCTCCGTGTTCGATTGGCATTTCACCCCTAACCACAGCTCATCCCAGAATTTTTCAACATTCGAGGGTTCGGACCTCCACGTAATGTTACTTACGCTTCATCCTGGCCATGGTTAGATCACACGGGTTCGGGTCTAACACAACAAACTCAACGCCCAGTTAGGACTCGGGTTACCTACGGCTCCGCCTTTTAACAGCTTAACCTCGCTTGTCACGTTAACTCGCCGGCTCATTCTTCAACAGGCACGCCATCACACTATTAAGAGTGCTCTGACTGCTTGTAGGCATACGGTTTCAGTGTCTATTTCACTCGGCTTCACACCGTTCTTTTCACCTTTCCGTCACCGTACTGGTTCACTATCGGTCATAAGCAGTATTTAGCCTTACCAGATGGTCCTGGCAGATTCATACGGAATTTCTCGTGTACCGTACTACTCGGGTGTGCTAATACTCAGTCAATCCCGTTTCGTCCACGCGACTATCACGCTCTATGATGGGGCTTTCCAACCCTCCTAGACTACAAAATTGATTTTTTACTGAGCAGGAACGCTTGAACATCCCTACATAACATCCCACAACCCCTTATATACAACGCTTCAAGGCTCTCACATATACAAGGTTTAGGCTCGTCCCCGTTCGCTCGCCGCTACTCAGGGAATCGTTGATTTACTTTATTTTCCTCCAGGTACTAAGATGTTTCAGTTCCCTGGCTTACCTCCACTTTCACTATTTTATTCATGAAAGGGTAATGGTCTATTAAAACCATTGGGTTTCCCCATTCGGACACTGACGGATCAGGGCTTGGTACAGCTCCCCGTCACTTTTCGCAGTTTTCCACGTCCTTCATCGGCTGCTTATGCCTAGGCATCCACCGTACGCCCTTTGTAGCTTTACCTTTTTCTACGGCTATCTTTCATAGACTCTTTGTTTATTTTTTTGCTCAGACCCTTATGTACATCTAAGTACACGATGGCCTTCACAAAAAAATTGCCTCGACTCTATAAAAGCTATCTCGTAGAAAACCTTCTCATTTTATTGAAAAGGGTTGAAATCTATTTAAGCTTCTACTTAAGTATATTTCAAATTTAAAAACATTAGTTCTTATCCATGCAGATAATTACTTATAATCGTTTCTTTTTCGACTACTCTAGAACGCAATGACCAAGCTAGATTATATGATCTAACTTAGATTTTTGAAAAGTGCCCCACATAAATGTAAAACACCCGTCTGAAAACTCCCGTAAGAGTCTTCCATTTGCATTACCTAGTTCTTTATTTGAATGATCATTTGGTCATCTTCATAACCAAATGTCTTTGCTTTCTAACGCTATGCAGTTTTCAATGTACAAACCCATGCTATTCGCTGGTAACTCAATAACGGAAAAAAAATATAAATTATCCTGAAGTCTCAATGAGATAAAATTGCTCACCAGAGCCGCCTCAATCCACAAACGCTCTTTGACTCGCTTGTAAACCCGTGACCTCGCTAAAAGCCACTCGACGACGACCTGAGAAATCCGCTAGCCCACTATAATATAGCGACCAACATGATCTCCTTAGAAAGGAGGTGATCCAGCCGCACCTTCCGGTACGGCTACCTTGTTACGACTTCACCCCAATCAAAAGTTCTACCTTAGGTGCCTGCCTCCCTTGCGGGTTGGCTCAACAACTTCGGGCATAACCTTCTTTCGTGGTGTGACGGGCGGTGTGTACAAGACCCGGGAACGTATTCAACGCAGCGTGCTGATCTGCGTTTACTAGCGATTCCAACTTCACGTACTCGAGTTGCAGAGTACGATCCGAACTGAGGGCGGTTTTATAGATTTGCCAACCATCACTGGCAAGCAGCTTGCTGTACCGTCCCATTGTAACACGTGTGTAGCCCTGGACATAAGGGGCATGATGATTTGACGTCATCCACACCTTCCTCCGGCTTGTCACCGGCAGTCTCGCATGAGGGTTCAGCACCTTACGGCCTGTAACAACATACGACGTGGGTTGCGCTCGTTGCGGGACTTAACCCAACATCTCACGACACGAGCTGACGACAACCGTGCACCACCTGTCTTACAGCTCCCCGAAAGGCACTCACGACTTTCGCCATGATTCTGTAGATGTCAAGCCCAGGTAAGGTTCTTCGCGTTGCATCGAATTAAACCACATGTTCCACCGCTTGTGCGGGTCCCCGTCAATTCCTTTGAGTTTCAACCTTGCGGCCGTACTCCCCAGGCGGAACACTTAGCGCGTTAGCTACGGCACTGAATGGGTCGATTCACCCAACACCTAGTGTTCATCGTTTACGGCTAGGACTACAGGGGTATCTAATCCCTTTCGCTACCCTAGCTTTCGTCCATTAGCGTCAGTTATGGTCCAGTTGCCCGCTTTCGCCACCGGTGTTCCTCCAGATATCTACGCATTTCACCGCTACTCCTGGAATTCCAGCAACCTCTACCATACTCTAGTGAAGCAGTTTCCAACACATAACAACTGTTGAGCAGTTGAATTTTACATTAGACTTGCTTTACCGCCTACGGACGCTTTACGCCCAATAATTCCGGACAACGCTCGCACCCTACGTATTACCGCGGCTGCTGGCACGTAGTTAGCCGGTGCTTCCTCTATAGGTACCGTCTAGTTCTTCCCTATTGACAGAAGTTTACACCCCTAAAGGCTTCATCCTTCACGCGGAATTGCTGCGTCAGACTTTCGTCCATTGCGCAATATTCCCTACTGCTGCCTCCCGTAGGAGTGTGGGCCGTGTCTCAGTCCCACTGTGGCTGGCCATCCTCTCAGACCAACTAATGATCGTCGCCATGGTAGGCCGTTACCCCACCATCTAGCTAATCATACGCAGGCTTATCTTACACCGATAAATCTTTCGTACATGACATCTCAATCATATACCTATGCGGTATTAGCACCCGTTTCCAGATGTTATCCCCCTGTGTAAGGTAAATTACCAACGCGTTACTCACCCGTCCGCCACTGATGTACGCCCGAAAGCGCCTCATCGTTCGACTTGCATGTATTAAGCATTCCGCCAGCGTTCGTCCTGAGCCAGGATCAAACTCTCCATTACTGTTTAAAAAGTTTTAGATTATTTTTATCTCTAGCTTTTGTATAACCCTTGATTTCCGTGAGACTATACCCCTCACGCAAAAATTACTCGCCCTAGCAAGCAATCTTATCTCATCCGAAATTGACTCCAAAATAATTCTTCGTCTTCATTTCTTTTCCACTATTGAGTTGTCAATGAACCAACATCCCAAAAGAATCACTGCAAACCCCTAAAAGTTAACCCGATCCCCTCAGTTCATTCAATATCCTATAAACCTTGACCCCTGTCAACTCCCTTTTTAAATCCTGCATAATTGTAACATTTTCGTTATCTTTGGCATGAAATAAGCTTTATAAACCTTTCTACATCTTTGTACTCGCAACTTGTTTTCGTTTTGAGCTGGCGCCGTCAGAGACCTTTTCCCGAAAAAAGGTCTCCACCCCTCTGAATCCGTTCAGAAAAGGAAATGGCTGCGGCTCTCCTTCTCTTCCCCCCTCCTTGAAAATCCTCCCCCCTTCTCTTCCTTTTCGCTTGCCCCATTCGCTCCCGTGGGACGCCCGCAAAATCGCTCGGAAGCCTCGCATTTACAAAGGACGGTGGACCATTGAGCCGACCTTTGCTTGGTGAAAGGGTTTTCGGAAGCTAGTTTTACGCGATGAACGAAAGCGAGAACAGGGGCAAGCCTTTTGGGAACTCGGTTGTGCCATCCTGCATTTGAGAAAACTTACCGTATAAAGTCTACTAATGGATCCACTCTAGCATAAAGAGGACGTTCAATCATAGAACGTCCTCTTTTGGATTTGCAAGTTCAAAGGCTAGTGAAGCAGTTGGGCATTTTTCAAAGTGGCGACGGCCTCTTGAATGGCAGCTACGGCATCAAGCGCTTCCCAAGGGACGTCTAAATCAGAACGACCAATATGACCATAAGCCGCTAAATCCTGATAAAAGCGTCCGCCACGTTGTGAAGGCAGTTGTCTGAGTTCAAACTTCTGAATAATTGCGGCAGGGCGTAAATCAAAAATGCGCTCCACCAAACGAGACAAATCATCATCCGTCAAGCCGTTTTGAACGGTGCCAAAGCTATCCACAAAAATGGATGTGGGTCGTGCCACGCCAATGGCGTAACTTAACTGCACTTCAAGACGATGCGAAAGGCCTGCAGCCACTAAATTTTTCGCTACATAACGCGCGGCATAAGCGGCGGAACGGTCCACTTTGGTCGGATCTTTTCCAGAAAAGGCTCCCCCTCCGTGACGAGAAGCCCCCCCATACGTATCGACAATAATTTTACGCCCTGTTAGACCTGAATCGCCTTGAGGACCCCCAATGACAAAACGCCCACTGGGATTAATAAAATATTGGGTATCCGCGTCAGGCTTGCAATCAAAGGCTTCAAAGACGGGATGCACCACATAACGACGTAAATCATCAAATATACGGCGCTGTACCACGGTATTGTCAGAAATCCCCTCAATTTCAGGCGCATGCTGAGTAGAAATAACCACCGTTTCCACGCGTTTGGCCACCCCATTTTCATACTCAATGGTGACTTGCGATTTTCCATCGGGCCGCAAATAAGGAAGCGTGCCGTCTTTACGGACTTTTGCCAACTGCTTGACCAAGGCATGCGCCATGTCAATGGCCACAGGCATATAATTACGAGTTTCTCGGCTGGCGTAACCAAACATAATGCCCTGATCCCCTGCCCCAATTTGATCAATTTCTTGATCACTCAAGCGGTTCTGGCGAGATTCCAGCGCGTGGTCTACGCCCCCCGCAATATCTCTGGACTGTTCATCAATACTGACCAAAACGCCACAGGTTTGTCCGTCAAAGCCCCCTGCATCAGCCCCCACATAGCCGATGTCCGTAATCACTTTACGCGCGACGCTTGCGATGTCCACGTAGCAAGACGAGGTGATTTCTCCCGTGACTAAAACAAGGCCTGTATTGACGACCGTTTCACAAGCCACACGGGCTTGGGGGTCCTGACTGAGGCACGCATCCAAGACGGCGTCCGAAATTTGGTCACAAATTTTATCAGGATGCCCTTCCGTGACCGATTCAGATGTAAAAAAATAACGAGACGCATTTGGCATAATCGCAAGTCCTTTGCTCTATCGCTTAAAGGGGGAAATCATTAGACTATTATCATCTCTAAAACACAAGGCGTCGTCAAATTGTTTCCTTCTCAGGCCTTGGGTTTTGAGCGTCACTTCACTGTACTAATAGACTTCCACATGCCAGCGTTTTTCGGTTTTAAGTCGCATATATAAGGGGTCCCACTCGATGCCTTCTTCTCTTGCCGCGCGCGTGAGTTGTTCTAAAATACCGACTTCCATCCCGCGTAAACCGCAGACATAGAAATACGTGTTGGGGTCTTCTAAAAGTGGTAAAATCGTTTGACGCGCCTCGTAGAGCAGGTGTTGCACATAGAGCCTTTCTCCTTCGGCGGTTTTGGATTCACGACTAAAGGCCATATGCAAATGAAAACTAGGATGTGCTTTTAAGGCCTGAAGTTCCGCTTCATAGAGAAAATCTTTTCGGTACTGAACGCCTAAAAATAAATGCGCCTGCCCCGTTTCAGCCAAACGTTCATGGTAACGCGTATGTAAAAACGCGCGAAACGGCGCAATGCCTGTCCCGGTGCCTACCATAATGAGATTCGCATCGGGCGTTTCAGGCAGTAAAAAAGACTTGCCGACAGGACCCGTAATACGGACCTGAGCCCCCACGGGTAAGGCGCTTAAATAGGTCGAGCAGACGCCTTCTTTCAATACGCCTTCAGGACTGTTGTATTTGAGATGCTTCACACAGATACTCACCGTTTGGCCTTCGCCATCATCCCCACGAGAAGGGGATGAAATAGAATAGAGTCTTAATTTATGAGGATTCCCCGCCTCATCCACCCCTTCAGGCAGAACGCCAATGCTTTGACCGTCCACATAACGATAGTGGGACCCCTTTAAATCGAGTTGGACGTGACGCACTTCATTGGGGGAATCCGCCGCGGTGAGCCGTTCGTTTTTCAGTATGGTGGCCACCCAAGGATCTTTCGGTTTGTAGAGATTAGAAGGAATTTCTTCGGATGAATGTGCAGAGGATTGAGTCATAAAAGGCTTCCTTTTTGAAACAGCCACCGCTTATGAAGGCATCAGGCGGTGCTCGATCAGGTTTTGATATCAAAAGGGTTAATGAAACGATTACTGACGAAAGGCGACAGTCTCTCATTAATTCAAGTAAATGAAGTATGGTTTTTCAGTATAACAAAGTTTCGGTAACCCGTAGACCTTTTATGAGGGGCGGGGAAAATTCGTAACAAACTGTAACGTTTATAATAGGGGAATTAAAGCCCTCTCTAGGGAGTTTTATGATCGTTACGTTTACAAAGTCATGGATAAAGACCGCCTCCGTGTCGTTTGGCTTGACGGAGGCGGTTTTGATCTTTTAGTAGAAAGTAAAGGGAGCAGTTCTTTCTTGTTTCAATATGCGATCTAAAACTGACATTGAATCTTCCTCAGGATTAGGGATTTCTGTAATAATAGCCATTTTTAAATTTCTCACTTTAGCAAACTGTACCTACTCCCAAGACAGGTGGACACTTCTTTGTTGTTTGTGGTGAAGCTGTTTTAGCGGGAGCAGGAGCCAATGGCTTACCCTTACCAGGGAAAGGAAGACTAGTATCACAATTTGTGATGTCCGTGCCTGGTTTCACCACAATTGGACACCATGTTTTTTGTACATTCGGCTCGGAGCAGTTCTGTAAAATTAATTCGTCAAGACCTTTTTGGGAAGAAGATCCAAGCTTAATAGCCTCGCCTAGGGAATTTTGACAAGTACGTGAAAACGCAGGGGCTACTTTTTGTAACTCAGGGGCTATTTTTTGTTCGTTACATCCTGCCAAAGTAACACTTAAAGCAGAGAATAAAGGGACAATAATGTTTCTTGTTGATACCCCCACTCTCTGATTATTGGGGGCATAGTTAGCATAGTTAGATACGGGTAACATGTTATTTCCTTTCAGGGTTGAATGTTTAATTTAAAGACAGAGGGAGAGGCCTCTTGGGGCATAAAACAGTGTGATATAGAACTTGTGCTAGACATAACGAAACTGTTACAAAGAATTATGGTAGTTGACAGGGGTTATTGAATGAACTGAGGGGATCGGGTTAACTTTTAGGGGTAATCAAGGATTCTTTTGGGATGTTGGTTCATTGACAACTCAATAGTGGAAAGAAATGAAGACGAAGAATTAAAACTTATACGGTAAATTTTCTCAAATGCAGGATGGCACAACCGAGTTCCCAAAAGGCTTGCCCATGTTCTCGCTTTCGTTCATCGCGTAAAACTAGCTTCCGAAAACCCTCCAACCAAGCAAAGGTCCGCTCAATGCTCCACCGTCCTTTGTAAATGACAGGCTTGGGCATCCTCATTTTGGCCTCTTCTTGAACTGTCGCTTGGGAATCACAGGCGTTCATTTTTTGTGCCGTAACTGGCCGACGAAGCCGCTCGCCATCATAACCTTTATCTGCCACAATATAGCTATTTTGGGGATTTCCGCTAAAATGTGACCGAAGGCGTGTCGGTCATGCCGATTCCCTTTTTCTACGTTGAATCTTAAAGGAATAGCGCATGGTTTTATTTTCCCAACGCAATGGTGTAGTCCCCGAAAAAATCTTACAAGACAAAGACTTTAATCCTACTTCTCGTCGGCTATTGGCTGTCAGTTAAGGGTTTACAGGCTATTTTAGAGGTGCCCAAAACAAAGAAGAACACCCCTTATTTTAACACAAACTTACCGTATTGGCTCTAATACCCAATAAGACTCTTTTTTGGGGAAACACTCCGTATTTTAAAACAAAAGTCTTCTGAATTTCTGCATCAAAAAAGAAAACAAAAAATCAGGTTTGAAGTATTTGCCACAAGTGAAGGCATGCCGTATGAATGAAGCGTTGCTGCAAGGTGTGGCGGTCTCCCAAGGGGTTGAGTCGGGCTTCAAAGGCCAAGGTTTCCCCTTCTGGTAGGACAATCCCGATCCAGACCAATCCTACGGGCTTATCAGGACTCCCACCTGTGGGCCCTGCAATGCCTGTGGTCGAAATACCCACACAAAGTTCAGGAGCATCACTAAAGGCACGCACCCCTTGCGCCATAGCTTTCGCCACTGAAGCAGAAACGGCCCCCTCCGTATTTAATAACGCAGAAGACACCCCCAAATGGCGCGTTTTGGCAGAATTACTATAGGTGACGATACTGGCGTCTATACATTCAGAGGCTCCCGCTTGCTGAATAAAGGCATGACTTAAGCCTCCTCCTGTGCAGGATTCCGCAATCGCCAAGCGCATGCCCCGTTGTCGAAGCGCCTCTAAAATACAGGGAGGCAGGGAGTCCTGTCCCGCAGGGAGTAAAAACGGCAAAACGGCAACAGGTAATTCTTCGACAAAACGGTCAAAATCAGAAGATGCCTGATTCGCCACCGAACTGAGGCGCAGGCGCACGTAGCCATCCTCTCGAACATAGGGGGCGACAGCGACCGCCGTCGATTGCATACACGCACCCATGGCTTCTGTTAAGTGAGATTCCCCCATGCCGTAAAACCAGAGATCTCGAGTCTGCCTGCGTGCCAAGTAAAAGGCGTTCGAACTCACCCACTGCTCTAGCCGTTGACGCAATTCAGGCCACATGGCCTTCATTTCTTTCGGCACTCCTGGTAAGGCGATCAAGATTTGACGGCCTTCTCGTAAGGGCCACCAGACTCCCACCGCCGTCCCGAGGGGATTCGCAATCGCCACACTCGATTCAGGAATATACGCTTGTTTGATATTGGCAGGGGGCATGGATTTTCCCCACGTGTTAAAACGAGCTTTCAGCGTGGCCAGTGCTGCCGCATCTTCCCGCAACGCCACCCCATGCCCTTGAGCCAGCGCCTCCATCGTCAAGTCGTCATGCGTGGGGCCCAGTCCCCCCGTGACAATTAAGACATCACAGTGCTGAAATAAGGCTTCACTCGCCTCAAAAATAGCCGATGCCTCATCCCCTACCGTAGCATGTTGCATCACAACAGCGCCCATGTCACCCACTGCTTGAGCCAACCATGACGCATTAGTATTGACGACTTCCCCCCAGAGGACTTCATCTCCCACCGCGAGCGTACTGATTCGTAGGCGTTTAAACGTTTGTGTGTCATCCTCTAGCATTCTAAAGCGCTCCTTATCTATTTGTATAGAATTCTTGTCTGAAATGGGGTATTTTCATTATACTAATAACAACAGGGATTCGACTCTTATTGCTTCATCATCACCGCCCTTCATCGACAAAGGAAGACGTTTTATGGCCATGACACTCAAAGACAAAACGGTTTTTATTACAGGCGCTTCTAGTGGGATTGGCTATGCCTGTGCCGAAGCCTTTGCCGCCAAAGGGTGCCGACTCTTATTGACGGCTCGACGCGGCGAACGTTTAGAAGCCTTGGCCTTAAGTTTGCGTGAAAAATACGGCACGCATTGTTTGGTAGCCGAACTGGATGTTCAACAGAAAAAAGCCATTGATGCCTTGGTTCAGTCGATTCCCCCTGCGTATGCCGATATTGACATTCTGCTGAACAATGCGGGCTTGGCCTTAGGTAAATCCCCTTTGCAAGACAATACCCCCGCGCATTGGGACAGTATGATACAAACCAATGTCATGGGACTTTTACATATGACCCACGCCTTACTCCCTAAGATGTTGGAACGTCAAAAAGGGCATATCATTAATATGGGGTCTGTCGCGGGACGGCAGACCTATGCGGGGGGTACCGTTTATACCGCCACGAAACACGCGGTTCGTGCCATTAGCCAAGGTTTAAAATACGACTTGCTAGGCACGCCGATTCGCGTCACTTGCATTGAACCGGGTATGGTGAATACCGAATTTTCTACGGTTCGCTTTGAAGGCAACACGGAAAAAGCCAACGCCGTTTACGAGGGGGCTACCCCACTAAGCGCGAAAGACATTGCAGAAGCGGTCATTTTTGCAGCCACGCGCCCTCTACACGTCAACATTAGCGACATGTTGATTTTAGCCACCGACCAAAGCGACGCCACCACTATTTTTAGACATGGCGACGTGATTTAGCATCACCCAAACATGTAGTGTTGAAATTCGTTTTGTTGAGAAGAGGGCTTTTACCCTATTTAGAAGGGCTTCATTTTCGAAGAGGCGTAGTCGTTTATAAGGTGATCTACCATGGGATTTGTGGGTGTCATGAAAGTGCTAGGTCCTGTTTGAGTGAAGCATCACTCAAACAGGACCTTTTCCGTAACCTTTGTACTTATAATACGAAGGGATTTATCCAGTTCCGCGTCGCTATGCGCCACATGTTTTGAATCTTAGACGTTGGCCCCATGCCAATGCACGCGTATTAAAAGCCTTACGCCAAGGAGACTTGGTCGTGGGCCACTTGGGCTGGTATGTAGAAGGGGCGCATTCCTTTCAACGTCGAGGCGGCCACTACGTTTTAATCACAGGGGTCTATGAATCGTCGATGTCGCCTGATCACCTTTTTTTGGACATTTTAGATCCCTTAGACCATGAGGCCCCTGTCACGCTTTCGTCAACGGATCGTCGCTTGCATTATGTCATGGATTTACGGCCGCTCGCTAAAGCTGAGCAGACCTTCCCTGTGCAGGATCCGCATCAACAATTTCCAGAACGCTTAGCTGGTGCGGCCTTCTTTCAACCCTTCCCGACCCCTGGAAAAAAAGAAGCCGTCATGCCGTTTTTAGAAGGCATCATGGTCTTAGAAGCTCATTAATGGTCCTGACAGGTGTATTTAGAGTTTTCTGTACTAGGTTTAGGCGTTGTTGTCAGCTGTTATTTTTTCTTGGGAACTGATCCATTGCATTATTTAATTCTCTCATTGCTATTTCTAGTTTTTCCTTCTCAAAGTTTAAAGACGTATGTATCTCCCCCAAGTTTGAACCTCCTCTATCAGGAGTAAGTAACAGGGCAAGTTTACGAAATACTGATTGTACTTGTTGACGGGTTGTCAAAGTGGGTAGTGCTTCTAAAGCTTCTCCACTCACTTTTCCTTCTTTGACACAATCTAACTTGAATAGTTCAGTATACAGGGCTTCTATCTCTTCAAATGTCGCGTTTTTTGAAAATGGTTTTAAAGTGGCCTCTTCACCCACTAGAGACTCTTTATAAATTTCATAAGCTCGATGAGTGGTGAAAGTCTTATAAACCTTTGCATAGTTTCCTACATATTCGTTAAAAAGATCTATTGCCTCGAGTGCTCCTTTGGGTTCTCTTACTGAAGCAGAGGCTCTTGCACGTGCTTGAGCTTCTCTAGTTTCTGATGAAGAGTTAGCTCCACCAGTGTTTGTCGATGAATTCGTCCTTGAGCCTGATGAAGAGTTAGCTCCACCAGTGTTTATCGAGGAATTCGTCCTTGAACCTGATGAAGAGTTAGCTCCACCAGTGTTTGTCGATGAATTCGTCCTTGAGCCTGATGAAGAGTTAGCTCCACCAGTGTTTGTCGATGAATTCGTCCTTGAACCTGATGAAGAGTTAGCTCCACCAGTGTTTGTCGAGGAATTCGTCCTTGAACCTGATGAAGAGTTAGCTCCACCAGTGTTTGTCGAGGAATTCGTCCTTGAACCTGATGAAGAGTTAGCTCCACCAGTGTTTGTCGAGGAATTCGTCCTTGAACCTGATGAAGAGTTAGCTCCACCAGTGTTTGTCGAGGAGTTAGGTCCAGGGTTTGGTGTTTGTTGTCGAGCGTTTTGTGTATGCGAATTAGATGGATTAGTCCTCGAATTTGTCGATGGACCCGATGCGGACTCTTCTGAATGCCCCCAAGGCCACCAATTAGATCTACCCGTATTTTCTGGCGGACGCTGGGCGGTTTGCCTAGCATTAGCCCCACGACGAGGCGTTTGTCTCCCCCGAGATCCATTATTATTAAAATCTAGAGACACAGGTCTCGTCAAGAAATCCCACGTTTTATCCCACCCCTCCAACGTTTTATCCCACAAGGATTTTTCATCCGCCTCGTCCTCAAGGCCTTTCCTCGTCCTTGGCGCGTTTACTGGCGTGTGCCTTGGCTGGGGCGTCTGTGAAGTACGCGGGGTGTGACGCGTTTACTGGCGTGTGCCTTGGCTGGGGCGTCTGTGAAGTACGCGGGGTGTGAGACGGCGCGAAATGGTCCACATACGCCGCACGACCCTTGCCTTGCAATAAGGCCTTGCCCATAAACAAGACGGCGCCTAATCCAAAAATACCCCATGTGACTTTCATCCACAAGGGAATGGACAAAACAGGCGACGGAGACGCAAAAGGCGTCACGGGAGAAGCATTCTTTTGCGTGGCTTCAAAATACTGAAAGCGATCTCCAATTTCAGCCACGTTCAAGGGCCTAAACGCTGGAGGCATCGGCCAACGCGCTAAAGCGGGATTGTAATCGTAAGGCAGGCTTACTGGGTTAAACACGAAAAATCTATCCTTTTTGGAGACTATTATACTTTATAGCATAAAACCCAAGGGGTGATTTTTTGTGCGATGCTTCAGTGGAAGGCTACCCTGTGGTGCCTAGTCCCAATGCCACCCCTTCAATACTGGCAATGACGGCCCGTTGATAAGCTTCATGCACGGCGGGGGGAGTGCTTTGATTACAGGCTCGAAAACGCTTAAGCAATTCCACTTGTAAAACGGTTAACGGGACAATATACGGTTGCTTTAAGCGATAGCCAATATTGTAAATCGTGGGCTGTTCCGCTTCAATGTGAACGTCTAAGGTTCTTAGCCACTGAAGGGTTAAGGCATGTTCGCGTTGAATCATCCCCAATATTTCTCGAGCAGGGGCCAAAAAGGCTTCCGTACTAAGGGATTCCACATAATGCGTGGCCAGTTGAATATCCGCCTGTTTTAAGGCATAAGCCGAATTACTTAACAACACACTAAAAAAGGGCCAGTCACGCTTCATGCGTTTTAATGTTTCCAAGGCTTCGCTTTCGCCAGCTTGAAAATGGGTCACGAAATAGTTTAACGCGTAGCCTAAGCCATACCAACCCGGGAGCATATGACGAGATTGAAACCAACGAAAGACCCAAGGAATGGCACGCAAATCTTTCAGGCTCTTCATTTCACGGCGCTTAGCGGGACGCGAACCAATCATCATTAAATCCACTTCATAAGGCGTAACGGTTTGAAAGTATTCAACCAAACGCGGGTGTTCATGCATTAAGGCACTATACTGCTCATTAGAACGGTTGGACAACACTTGCATGTAGGTGGCCCATTCAGGATCTGCCTTGTCAATGCCTTGGCTATGATGTTGCAAGGTGGCACAGGCCATTTTTTCAAAATGGAAGAGGGCCGTGTCTTCTAAATTATAAAGGCGAGACAAGACTTCGCCCTGTTCGGTAATATCATGCCCATAATGCGCGGAACCTGAAGGGAGAGACGACACGGCCTTGGCGGTAGGGGTGCCTCCACGGCCAACGCTTCCGCCGCGACCATGAAAAAAGCGAAGCTTGACACCGTATTGTGTGGCCACGCTTAATAAGGCTTCTTGGGCTTTGTACAGTTCCCAGTTAGACGTGACAAAGCCACCATCTTTATTGGAATCGGAATAGCCTAGCATGATTAACTGCGTCTGGTCGCGTCCTTTGAGTTGGGCTTGATACGCGGGACTTTCAAAGAGCGTGGCCATGACGGTGGGCGCATTTTGAAGGTCTTCAATCGTTTCAAAAAGCGGGACCACATTCATGTGGGATTCATACACTCCCTCACGATTTTGATAAAAAAGTCCTGCTGATTTGAGTAATAATTGAGCATATAATAAATCGTGTGCGTTTTGCGTCATAGAAATAATAAAGTTTTCCGTACTGGCATGACCTAAGGCCTGCTGTGCAAAACGAGCGGCTTGTAGAATATGCATTAATCGCCATTGAAGCCACTGAGAAGAGGCCTTCCCTTCACTGGCGAGTGTATGTTCCTGCGGGTCTAGCGTTTCTAAACCGAGCAAAGAAAGGGGGACAATCCCGCGTTCATGAAGGAGGTGCGCTTCCAACGCGTCCTGATACTGAAGAATGCCTATCGTTTCAATACTGGGGATATTAAGCGCTTCTGTAATGCGTTGCCCTGCTTCTCTAACAGAAAGAGAGTCTTCTCTTAAGTCTAAACTAGCGAAATAAAACCCGAACAAGTCGAGTTTAAATTGCAAGGCTTGCACGGCGTTAGACGCACTACGGCAAAAGCCCGATTCGTTTAAGACTTCCGCCAATAGGGATAAATCGTCTGCAAAGCTTTGACTATTGAGATAAAGCCACTTAGGCAACTTGACCAAACCACGGCGTTCAAACAGCGGTGTTTCCAAGGTCGACTGTAAGCGTTCACCCATTAAGTTCACCCATAAGCGAATCGGTTCACGTTGTACATCGCCTTTGTAATGATGATACTTTTCAAAGGAGACGTCTTTAAGCGCCAGTAGCGTTTCTTCTAAACGAGCTTCTAAGCGAGGAGAGAGTGAAACGTTGTAGAGCGAAATACTCAGCCGTGGGGCGAGTCGTTTTAAATCTTCTAGATAAAGCTTTAGCACCGCTTCATGTTGAAGCGAAAGCGCTTCTTTATAGACGGCTGGGTTTACGTAGGGGTTGCCGTCCATATCGCCACCCACCCAAGTCCCGAGACTTAATAAGGGTTGGGTAATATGCGTTAAACGGCACCCTGTATTAGAAAAAGGCAGGGCATTTTCTTGAGGGGTATTAAGACAGCCTTCCAAGACGGTATCCAACATTTGATGAAAAACGGGCAAGGTACGGTACAAGGTACGCTCTAAATAACCCACCACGCTACGTACTTCATCTCTTACCGTGGGGCGTTCCCAGCGACTGTATTGAGTAAACCACAGCAGTTCAACATCTTCCAATAAGGCCTGAACCCCTTGGTTAAAGGCGACTTCATTTTCAGCGTGATGCAAAGACTTGAGATGCACATACAATTGTTGTTGATGCCGTAAAATGGTTTTACGCAAAATTTTGGTCGGGTGAGCCGTCGCAACCAATCGAACGCGCGTTTGCTTCAGATCTTCAAAAAAGCGCTTTCTTGAAAAGTCGGGATGCTGAAACAATAGGGGAATCTGTGTTTTGAGTCGTTCTGTTGTGGAGTTGACTTCAAGGGTACTATGGTAACTTTCCGCAATATTGGTGAGGGTTAAAAACAAACGAAAAGCAGCACTGACTTTACGCAAGGTGGTGGCGACGGCTTCTTCAACCGCTTCAGGAGCATCCGCTTTTGATTGAGCATCTTCAATTAAGGCGCTTAAGGTGGCTTTGACGGCGGCTAAATTCAGGGCCGATTTGTCTTCATTCACCGAAAGACGAATGGCTTCAATATGTTGAAAAAAGGCCAATCCTTCATGCTCTAGTAAAGTATGACCCAAAATACAGCCGAGTAGACGGACGTCATTCACAAAAGCCGTGGCAGGACCTTCTTCATAGGGGGTTTCACTGGGATTAATATCCACCCGAGCGGTTTCAGGCAATTGCTTCAGTAAACTGATAAACGCTTGTTTAATCGCCCGTTGTGCTGAAAAAGGAGGGGTAGAAAAAGGCGTCAACATTGAAAGTATCATAGACCTATTGATTCCATGGGGTTATGGGGGGCCTTACCACATCAAAATAGCAGTATTTGCCCCAAAAACATTGAAGATGTTGTGATCGGGTTCAATAAAAGATGTCACTAGTATAGCAGGACTATCCTGTTTTGGGGGCTTAGGGTGTTGCCTTCTCGTCTCTTTGAAGGTGAAGGGGTTCTGCGTCTAAGGAATCCAAATCCCCTAAGTCGGAATCGTCATGCGTTAATAGACTTTCCCAATCATCTAAATTCAGTTCCAGAATTTGCCCTTCTTCATCTGCGGCATCGATGCCGAGATCTCCCGCAAGGTCAGCGTCACTGCTGAGTCGTCCTTCTTGATGACGATCAAAATCGAGTTCGGAAGGCGTTCCTTCTGACCCGAGATAATCAAAGGGTTCTCCCCCAATCACGATGGTATCTCCGACTTTGGCCCCGTGCGCTTCAACGGCGTTAAAGACTCCCATCGATTTTAAAACGTGCCAAAAGCGACTTAAGGATTGATAATTGCCAATATCGGTAATACTTAACCAGCGTTCGATTTTGCCTCCCTTCACTTCAAAGACACGCTCCGTTTCGTTCTCATCTAATACATCCACCGTAAAGAAAGAATCGTCATTAGCGGTGGCTTTCGGGTCTGCGACCACTTCAATTTTGGTGGTGTCAGGAGGAATACGTTCAATCAAGTCTAGTAATGCTTTTTTCAAGACCCCTAGCCCTACGTTGGCCACCGCACTAATCCCTAAAACGGGTTGACCTGTTTTGATTTTAAAGTCTTCGATTAAATCATTAAAGTCGCTTTCATCCACCGCATCCGCCTTGGTTAGGACAATAAGTTCGGTGCGTTTACCCAAAACAGGACTATAATGCTGGACTTCATTGCGAATGATTTCATAGTTGTCCCAAGGGGTGCCTCCATCTTGCGCGGACGCATCCACCAAGTGTAATAAGACGCGGCAACGTTCCACATGGCGTAAAAACGCATGCCCTAAACCGACGCCTTCACTCGCCCCTTCAATTAAACCAGGGATGTCTGCCAAGACAATGCCGTCTCCACTTTCTTTACGCATCACCCCTAGGTTTGGTTCTAAGGTGGTAAAAGGATAATTCGCAATTTTCGGCTTGGCGGAAGACAAGACACTAATTAGGGTGGATTTTCCCGCATTGGGCATACCCAAGAGTCCAACATCCGCCAACATTTTAAGTTCAAGCGTGATTTGACGTGTAATGCCTGCTTCTCCAGGTTCTGCGTAATGGGGTGCTTTGTTATTGGCACTGGCAAAACGGGCATTGCCTCGTCCCCCTCGTCCGCCTTGTGCGACTAAAAACTGCTGCCCCTTTTGTGCCAAATCGGCAATCACCAAGTCGGTGTCTGCGTCTTTCACCAAAGTACCACAGGGGACTTCTAGAATTAAATCATCCGCGCCTCGTCCGTGCATATTTTTGCTCGCCCCTTTGGCGCCAACATCGCCTTCATAGCGGACTTTATAGCGAAAGTCTAACAAGGTTTGCATGTCATCGGTGGCTTGGAAGTAGACACTCCCGCCTCGTCCCCCATCCCCGCCAGCGGGCCCTCCATAGGCGACGTACTTTTCTTTGCGCCACGAAATCGCACCATTGCCTCCCGCTCCACTTTGAACGGTAATGGTGACTTCATCAATAAACATCATCATCATCATGCTAGCTAATCCTTTTATTATTATTCGTGGCGTAGGCATCATCATTAAGTCATGGGCTTTATGGTAGGCATCATAGTCTAAACAGGCTTCACTGTAAAATACAGTATTTTAAAGAGATAGGGGATTCATTATTTTAGACGCCTGCTAAAATCGTTTTGTCGTGGAGGTGTTTAGGTCTTTGACAAGGTATTTTTTTTTTGGTAGCCTAAGTCATCCTTCATCAGGGATGCCCCATTTCTATCTCTTAACTCTTTACAAAGGAAGCTTTATTTATGCCTGTTTCTTCTACGCCAGCGGACGCCGATACGATCTTTGATCCCCTACTTCAAGTGGCGGATGGCTACAGTGCGAAGGAACTCTTTCAGCGGGCTTCAGGCTTGACGTATAACGACCTTATTCTGTTACCAGGGCACATCCATTTTGCGGTTCAAGACGTACAATTACAAAGCCGTGTTTCTAAGAAAATTAGTCTTCATACCCCGATTATCTCTTCCCCTATGGATACCGTCACTGAAGCTCAAATGGCCATTCATATGGCATTGCTAGGCGGTATGGGAATTATTCATTATAATAATACCATTGAAGAGCAAGCCCACGAAGTACGCTTGGTCAAACGTTATAAAAATGGATTCATCACCGACCCTATCGTGTTGAGTCCTCAACACAGCGTGGCGGATATTGACCGTATTCGAGAAGAATTCGGATTTTCAGGCGTGCCGATTACTGATACAGGTAAAATGGGGGGGCAATTACTCGGGATTGTCACCAATCGAGATGTCGACTTTTTAACAGAGCGTACCCAGCCGTTGGAACGGGTGATGACCACTCAACTCATTACCGCGCAAGAAGGCATTCCTTTAGAAGAAGCCTACGCCACTTTAGAAATTTCTAAAAAAGGAAAGCTCCCGATTGTTAATGCTCAAGGGGCCTTGGTGGCCTTAATGAGTCGTACCGATTTACGTAAAATGCGAAATTTCCCCTTGGCCACGAAAGATGATCGAGGTCGTTTGATTGTAGGCGCTGCGGTGGGGACTCGTGAAAGTGACTGGGCACGTTTAGAAGCCTTAGTGGCGGAAGGTTTAGACTTGGTGGTCTTAGATTCTTCTCAAGGCGATTCCATTTATCAGCTGGACATGATTCGACGCATCAAAAGTCACTATCCTGATTTACAGGTGGTGGGGGGCAATATCGTCACCCAGCAGCAGGCGGCTCATTTGATTCAAGCGGGTGTGGATGGTTTACGCGTGGGGATGGGGGTCGGTTCCATTTGCACCACACAGGAAGTCACTGCCGTGGGTCGTCCACAGGCCACCGCCGTGTATCAGGTGGCTCAGTATGCAGAAGCTCAGGATGTCCCGATTATTGCCGATGGGGGGGTTTCAAACATTGGCCACATCACCAAAGCACTCGCCGTAGGAGCCTCCGCGGTGATGATGGGTTCTATGTTGGCAGGAACTGCCGAAGCACCTGGGGAGTATTTTTATAAAGATGGCATTCGCTTAAAAAAATATCGCGGTATGGGGTCTAAGGAAGCCATGAGCAAAGGATCCAGTGTACGATATTTTGGAGAAAATAGCCGAATCTTAGTCGCTCAGGGCGTGTCGGGTTCGGTGGTGGACAAGGGATCCATTCGCCATTATTTGCCTTATATCATACAGGGTATTAAGCATGGCTTACAAGATTTGGGCGTGGAAACGGTGAGCCAATTGCATGAACGTTTACGTAATGGTCTTTTACGTTTTGAAAAACGCTCTGCTGCTGCCACAGCCGAAGGGGGCGTACATAGCCTTTATAATTACGAAAAGACGATTGTATAAGGTTTTTTGCTCTCCTGCCCCCTTACTTAGTTGACAATGTATGAATGAGATGTTAAGATAAATTCTTACATTTTTAATTCTTTAAAATATACAAAATTACATTTTTTGAATTGGCTTGTTTCTACCTCGATTGACTTATGGTTACTGATTAAAATTAGGTTATTGATATGCGTCCCCTTGCTTCTTATGCGTCTTCCTCAACATATACTCCTCCCCCCTCTATTCAGCGTAATGGAGCCTTTGAATTGTATATTGGAAAAGCTCAGGATGTTGAAGAACGTTTGTCTCAACGTAAGCAGGGAAAAGATACGGTAGGCCAATTAAGCTTGAGTGCCAATGTGGTTGAAAGTCCCAATAATTTGGCGTATCCTGACGAAGAGTCTCTTTTAGATCGTACCTTATTTCCTTATATCGATTTTAAAAATGCAACGCGAAACGGCCAATTTGGATCTAGAGCCTCCTTTGTTTATCCGTTAAAACTCCCCGTTGCCCCTCATACGTCTTTAGATTCAGCGGACAAAGAAATCAAAATTGGGGTTTATATCAGTGGGCAAGATTTACCCCAATTTTTAAATAGAGTGGGAGAAGAAGAGTGGAATCGGGTAGTGAAGCAATCCCCTGATAAAATCACTCAATACGCTTTAGAATTTGCAGAAGACACACCCAAGGATTCTGAAAATAAACCGATTCATTTAGAAGAAGTTTCAAAGTTCTCTCAAGCCACGCCTCGTTTAAATCGTTTGGCTTAAGCGTTTTAACGCCAAACGATTTAAAATGCTTTTTGCTAAAAAGGGAATCCCTAAAAACTTAAGGGGTACTTTTTTGGGTTTCATTATTTGGTCTGTGAAAAGCCACATGAATGCAAGCAAGTACACCTGCCAGAAGAGCTCCTAGGCCTGCCCATTTCAAGAGCGAGACTTTAGAGCTTTCGCCTAAATTTTTCTCAATTTGTCTGAGATACCCCCCATAAAAAGCGCCCGCCACGGCTCCCGCACCCGCGATGGCGATCCCATCCAATGGGGCTAAGGGAGACTGTTTCTTTTGTGCTGGGGTTTGAGAGGATGAAGAGAGAGATCCTGAAGCATTTAACGGCCTAAGCGGAATGGTAGACGGTCTATTTTCTAAAGCGATCATGATGAGACATACCTACATTAAATTAGAATAAGTGAGGATATATTGAGTTTTCTAGCCATGAGGTGATTAAAACATAAAAACGGATTTTTATGTTATGGTTAGTCGGAATAGAAAAATTTTTTGAAAGGGGCGAAGAGGCGAATGACCTGCGTTACTGCATTAAAAGTAGGGTACCTAGGACCAGAAGGCTCCAATTCTCATCAAGCCGTCCTGACGGCGAAAGGGCATTGGCATCCCATAGACGCTGGTTTTAATGACGTGGCGTTTCATACCTTAACGCATCTACTAGAAGCGGTGGCCACAGGCTTGGTGGATATTGCTATTTTGCCTTATGAAAATGGTTTAGAAGGTACTGTAGTGGATGTCTTAGAATTTTTAGGCAACCCTGAGCATCACGCGTATGTGCATGCTGAATTTTTACAGCCGATTGAACATGCCTTATTGATTCAAAGTCCCACCCATTCCACCGCGTTACATACGATTTATTCCCACCAAATGGCCTTAGGGCAATGTAAGCATAGCCTACGACAACGTTATGGTGCAGATGTTCAATTGATTCCCACCGCATCCACCGCGGAAGCGGCCCAACGCTTAGCGCAGTTGTCTTCTGAAGCGGCGGAAGGCATTGGTGTTTTGGCAACGGCTTTTGCCAGTCGCTTACATCAGCTCACGGTGCTGGATTCCAATGTCAGTGATGCCGATCATAATGTGACCCGTTTCTTTATCGTCACAGGGAGCTCAGCGTGGGAGGAGCGCTTCCCCGTCTTTAAGCAAGAGGCTGCACCGTTGAAGACCTCATTGTGTGTCGCTTTACATGAATACCCTGGGGTGTTGACGGAATACTTACAGGTTTTCCAGCGCTATTGGGTGAACCTGACTAAAATTGAATCGCGCCCGACACGAGAACAATACGGAGACTATCGCTTTTATCTCGATGCAGAAGGCGATTTGGCGCGTTTGGCGGAAGGTCGTATGTGGTCTGAACTCAAGGCACGCAGTCGATTTTTTCATGCGCAGGGGCCCTATCGCTGCTTGGGATAGATGCTGTTGAGTGTTCTCTTTTTTATAGGGATTTATAAAAAAGGCGGAAGCGCTTCTAAAATACGCGTCACCACGGCACCTGTACTAAAGGCAATCACCCAAGAAAGAATAAAGACGCTTAGGCCTTCTCCCCAGCCGCGTTCTTTCAGCATGACGGTTGCCGTCGCTAAGCAGGGCACAAAAAGGGTAATGACCACCAGACTCGTGAGCATTTGCAGTGGGGTCATGATGTCTTTGAGGGTGTAGAATCCCGCCAGTCCAAAATCTCGGCGAACCATTCCCATAATAAAGGCGGACCCTGCTTCTTTGGGCAAATGCAAGACGCTTTGGGTGAGTCCCCCTAAGGCGTTTTGAATCCATGATAAAGCCCCCGTAATGTCCGCTAAAGAGACCAATAAGGCGCCAATCATAAAAAGGGGCGTGGCTTCCACCAAAAAGCTCCAAGAGCGCATCCATGTTTTTTGGGCGATATTTTTAAAGCGCGGTAGTCGAATCGGGGGTAAATCAATGACTAAGCCGCTTGAAGTTCCTGGAATGAGGTGGTTTAGGACGGATCCAATACCGATGAAAAGCGTCGTCAAGATGATTAAGTACAGCATCCAGCCTTTAAAGCCGCCTGCCAATGCCATCATCCCCATAATTAAGCCCAATTGAGCAGAGCAAGGAATGGTAATGGCAAGCAAGGTGGTGGCGATGGTTCGCTCTCGTTGAGAACTCAAGACTCGGGTGGAAATGGCCGCCATGGTGACACAGCCTAAGCCTAAAATCATGGGGATAATCGCCCGACCATTTAAGCCCACTTGCCGCATGGCACTATCACTTAAGGCGGCCAAACGTGGCAAGTAGCCCGTGTCTTCCAAGACAGACAAATACAGGTTAAAGCCAATGACCAAAGGGGCGAGCACACCGATGAGATAACGAGGCGTCATGGTGAGTAAGCCAAATTCTCCTGCTAAAATGGTGTACCACGCACTGCCTTGTGGGATCCATTGTTGGAGTGTCTTTTCAATGACAGGAATCACCATGCCGATCATGAATTTGCCTTCAAGGACTTCGACTAAATCTCCCGCCACCCAAACCCCAATGATTTGATACAAGGCCAACAATACCACGACTAAGGTGAGACTCCCTGTGAAGGGATTCAAAAAGGCCTTGCCCAAGGTGGTGGCGATTTGTCGATGAAAAGGCAAGTCTTTCGTATCACAACAGTCGGCTGAACAGGTGACTTGCCCCAAATAACTTTTAAGATACAAGCGCCGATGCCCGTAAATCCGCATTTGTTCAACTTTGTTTTGTTCAAGGGTTAAAAGATC
The DNA here is from genome assembly GCA_050916035.1 of Vampirovibrio sp. Lineage (GTDB taxonomy): Bacteria > Cyanobacteriota > Vampirovibrionia > Vampirovibrionales > JAJTHC01 > JAJTHC01. Next base: position 1,656,746 of record CP050876.1, read on the forward strand.
GGAAGGTAGGGGGAGTTCAGGGGTGCGTCGTCCATAACTGACATAAACCAAGGCTTGAAGGACTTCTGCAATGCCTTTGCCTTCAACCGCGACACAAGGAATCACAGGCACTTGAAGCTGTTGCTCTAAGGCCAGAATATCAATTTTACGTCCTCTCGTTTCGGCTTCATCCATTTGATTCAACAAAACCAATAAGGGACGACCATAATCGATTAATTGCTGCGTTAAAAATAAATCGCGCTCTAAAGTCAAGGCATTGACCACATTGATAATCACATCCACCTTCATTAAGGCTTTTTCAGCGACGACTTCTTCTTCACTCAGGCGGGACAATCCATAAACGCCAGGGGTATCCTGCACCTCAATATCAGGAAAGGCCTTCAAAGCCCCTTTCGCGATACCCACGGTGGTGCCTGGAAAGTTTGAAACATCGACATAAATCCCCGTCAACGCATTAAAGACAACGGATTTCCCGACATTGGGATTCCCCGCCAGTCCAATCTGTTGAACGGCTTCTAGCCCCTGACCCGCGACTAAATAAAGCTGACGTAAGGCATTACTAGTCGCGTGTCGACAAGACGCTTCTATCGGAGGGGCGGTGTCACAACAAGAGACGACAGTGGAATCGTGATCCGTTTTCATGGCGTCTCCCCTTCTCTCTGAACCAAAATAGAGGTGGCATAATCAAAGCCCAAGGCAAATTCCATGTCATGCGCGTAGCAAATTAAAGGACCTTTTTGGGGAAGCTTGGACAACACGCGAATGGAATCTCCCACGCCCAAACCAAAACGAAGCAAGGTCAATTCCGCTTCATGATTCAGCAAGGCGAGAATTTGTGCGGTCTGCCCTGTTGAAAGACTCGCCAGCGTTAGGGAAGCTGGGGAAAGGGGGGTAGCATCCGTAGCAAATGAGGAAGACATTGGAAATAAGACCCTGTTCTATTCCACTTCGATTCAACGACTATGGGGGTATCTTAATGCAAACGCTTGTCATTTGCAATGCTCGCGTGTAGGAGGGTTCCCGTCTTTTTTAGACGGACTCACATTGAAAATGAGTGTACATTTTTCGCTTTCGTTTTTGGCTGGTCGCTTGTCAGAGACCTTTTCGCGGAAAAAGGTCTCCAACACCTCTAAATCCGTTCAAGGAGAGGGGTAAGAAAAGGAAATTGTTGCGGCTCTCCTTCTCTTCCCCCCTCCTTGAAAATCCTCCCCCCTTCTCATCCTTTTCGCTTGCACCCCCAGCTCACGTGGAACGTCCGCAAAATCACTCGGGGATTCGCAATCCGCTCACCCGCTCGGATTTAGTGCGTGAACGTCGATTGGTGCAAGGGGTTAAACCTTTCAATTTTTGACGGTAAAACACTTGAAAAAATCAATGCCTTGACGCCACAATTTACGTAGCGTCAAGGCAAAGAGAGTGAGGTTTTATCGCATAAATACCGCTAAAAAAGCAGAGGCGAGACAAAGAAAAACTAGGACTGTTGTTTCTTTTTCAAGAGTGCTATATTCTCCTGCGTTTCTTTGTAAGTGTTGAAGACTCGCAGGGGGAGGCATTCCTGTTACATTAAATACGTCCTAGAGAGCTTTGTTTTACAAAGTATGCTATATTTTCCTTCAGTCCTCTTAAATCTCCATCACTCGCAGGGTGAGGCATTCCTGTTACATTAAATACATCCTGCATAGATTGATGATTGTTTTTTATCTGTTCAATGGTTTTCATCTCAAGACTTAAGGGCGTTTCCATACGAAAACCGTTTTTCTTAAGCGTATCTGGTCTATTTTGATCAGTCACCTCTAAGATGACTGTTTTCTGGTCATGTGGAAGCATAGTCAATACAAAATTATCGGATTCCTCATGCGAACCAGCCGTTTGTAGGAAAGCAGCATAATAATCAGTCCATCTTCCTAACTTTCTCGATAAATCATTCTCATCCTGATTGAGTCCTTGTCTTTCGATGATATATCGTATTGCCGAATCCCATTCTTCGGGGTTTGCAACCTTCATACCTTGGCGTTGATTCAAGGACGCCGTTTGAGCGGGGAGGGAAGCGGGGGGCGTAGCAGGTGCTGAAGTTACGGAAGCAGCTGGTGCATAAGACATGGGGGAAATCAGTCCGGTATTTAACATCGTAGGGGGTTTCCTTTTAAACAACAAATAACGAGAAGGACTAAAAAACGCAAGCTTTTCTTATTAAGAAAAGCTAACAATGGCAGAAAAGACCCTCAAGATGAAAAGATGCGCTTTTGCATTTGTTTTGTTACAAAGCGTTACGCCTTGATTCTTGATATATAGAGTTTTCACACGGTGTGTAGGCATCCCCCTGCCCACAACAATAATCCCCTTAAGACGCCACACTTTTCGCGGACGACGACGACCACCAATTTTTCAAGCTTCTGTAAAAATTTTCATGCGGGCCAATCAGCACCACATAAATCACCCGCGTGTCTTCCTGTAAAAGGTAGCCAATCCGCCATTCTCTTCCCTTATAGCGCAAGTGGTGTGAACGCAGCATGCTTAAGGGCTGTTTTAATTGTTCCCCCAAGCCTGTCGGGTCTTGCGCTAAGCGTTCCAACGCCGATTTAAGCGCCAATCGCAAAGGGGTATCCATATTTTTTTGAGCCGCCACCGCGGAGCGACTCAAAAGCACGGGGTAGGGTTCGGGACTTGCCATAAAGGTTACTCCACGTCTGCAAAAGCATCTTCTAAACGAAGGACTTCTCCCGCCTTGACTTCTCGAAGACCCACCATCACCAAGTCGAATTGCTCGTCTGACATCAGAATCGACAAGGTTTCTCGGGTTGAAAAATCCCAAGCGGGGCAAAGGCCCTGCCAAATCTGTTGCAGCAGGCGTTCTAGGGTTTTGGCATGACGCATGTGGCGATGAGCAAACATAGATTAAAGGTTCCTAAACGATTAAGAGAGGGAAATAATAAAGGATTAAAATAAAGACTCATAAGCATAAAAACAAAAGACTTCCCTAATTGTGCGTTTCCTCGTATGATAAATAAACGCCTCTATTATTTTTTAATCAAGCGTTTATTTTTCGTTGTGTACATTAAATATAGGATTGAACCCTCACCATTAAACACCAACAGGGTGCTCCCTGTTAGAATTAAAGGATGAAAGAGAGTTGACATAGCCCGCTATTACACTTTCCTTTTGTCATTACCGTTTAAGCCAAAGGGTAAACCCACTTATGTCCAGTCCCACACTTGAAGACACCATTCAAAAATACGATATTCATCCTAATCAATTGGTCGAATGGGAAGGGGCTTTGGGTTTAAGTATTCCTGTGAATGCTCAAGGCCATAAGCTTTATACGCGCCAGCATTTAAACTTATTTAAAAACATTAAAAAACATTTAGCCTTGGGTCGAAACTTAGATCACATCAAACAAATTGTGAGTCTTCCTCCTGATTTTTCAGCCAAAGCGGTGGACCGAAACGTGAAGCAAGCGTGGGAACATGCGCCTCATCTGCAAAACAAAGTGAAGTCTGCGCCTGTGACGGTCCCTGCGCTTAAAGCGCCGTCGCCCTCTTCGGCAATGACGAATCCCTTTCCGAAAAATGAGCCTGAATTACTAGCAACACCTTTAAGTCTCGCTAGCGAAGCGTTGCTTGAAACCTTTAAAGAAACGGCCAGTGTTTTAACTCAGCTTGAAGACACATCTGATGTCACACTTGAAACACGCATTGAAGCCCCAGTCGACACCTCGCGAGCCTTACCCTTAGATGAAATTATGCCTTCCTTCATGGCAGAAGAAGCCCCTGCTCCGCTCGTTGTTGAAGAAAATACGCTGAGTCCTCAAGCGCTTGAAGTGGAGGCTGAACCGACCACATCGATTCCTTTGCCTTCAAGCGAACCCGAAGTCACCGAAGCAACGACGGATACTTTTTGGGAAAACACCCCCGCCCTATTGACCCCTGAAGAAAGCTTGGCAAGCTTCCGTCATCAATTTAAAAATCTTGCTGCTTCCACTAGTGTGGTGGATAAAATTTCAACCGAAGCAACCCCTGTTCAGCACCTTTCCGCCCCTTTGGCTTCTTCCTTAGCGGTGATTCAGGACACACAAGAACATTCCCTGCAAATTGTGGAGCGCCTCTTAACTGAAAAAGACGGACTTCAACAACGGCTCGTTGAAGCTGAAAAGCTTAATTCTCATTTATATAATGTGAATAACTTGTTTAACCGCAAGGTCAAAGCCTTAACCAACTTGGTGCAAAAGCTAAAACACAGCTACCAAGAAGAAGATTTAATGAAGTTAATGGATGACAAAGCCAAGCTTCAGCGCCAATTGTTGGACGCAGAACGAGATAAGCTTAAAGCCCAGCGTGAAGCGGAAGCCTTCAAGACGCAAGAAAAGAAATCCCTTGCGCTTCAGCACCAATTGGCGCAAGAGCTTAAAGCCCAGCGCGATGGTTTGAATCCTCAGCGTTTTTTAGGCAATTGGAAAGAGTCCCTCACCTTAAGAGAAATCCAATACGATACCTTTGGCTTGAATGTGGAAACCCAGCGGGGGCAACATCGTTTAATTGATGCCTCGCCTACGCGTATTGTCGGCAATGTGGCCTTCATCACCACTCGTTACGCTTACCCAGACAACCCCCTGTGGCAACGTTTGGAAACGTTAAGCTTCGTTTTTATTGATGACGCTCATTCACAAGGGGAATTACAAGTCGATTATATTTTAGACAGCGTCCCTGTTTGTCGAGCCATCTATACCGCTCATTTGTCTCGCGTCAGCTAAGCAAAAATCAGGGTGAAAAGCATTGCGCCATTTGTTCAAAGGCTTCATCCTGTTGTGGGGAGTCAAAATATTGAATAGCTTCACGCCAATATGGGATTAATATCTCTTTTGAAAAGGGATGATGCTCATTGTTTAGACTTTTTTTATAGCTATCATACAGTGCCTCAGGCTGCTGTAGCTGTGCGTGGGTATGCGTCAACAAAGCGTTTTGCCAAGCCTCCACAAAAGAAGGGGCTTGCCTTAGAAAATCCGTTCGAACGCACCATACTCCAAAAATAAAGGGCGTTTTCATTAGGTCATACCACGCGGAGGCCAAATCCATCAATATCAGATCAGGACGGGGGCTTGCCTTTATTTGGGCATAAAAAGCCAAGGCAGGGTCTCCGATGAGTAGGGCATTCCCGTAGCGTTCAAGCAGGGTTTCCACCGATTCGCTGGTCGTATAAGATTGAAACGTGAGAGATTCTTGCGGGTATTGCGCTTGAAGTAAATGGCGTAATAAGCCTGTCGAACTGGTAGAGGCTTGCGGTGTTAAAATAGGATGCTGAGAAAAAGAAAACGTTTGATGCCGTACCCACAAAACGCTATGAACTGGCCCGTAAGAAGCAATGCTTAACCCTTTTAGTCGTGTCCATTCTTCAGTGTGCTGTAAATAGGCCAAGGTAGAAACGAGGGCAATATCCAAATCACCCGCAAGCAGGGCACGATTCAAAACGCTAGGCACTCCTTCAATATGCTGAGTCTGCGGTGGCATCCATCGTTCGGCGTCATGACGCATAGGCCATGTATTGAGGAAAGACATCCACCCCAGCCGAAAAGGCAGGGAACTCGGTAACTCTAAAGCGAGACGCGTAGACATGGAACACCTTTATATTAAATAAAGAGACTTAGCGCTTCCTTCAAGCGATAAGGACATACTCTGTATTTAATTTAGCATACTTAAAACAAAGGGCTACCGACAGATCTAGCGAATCATTTCTTCCGAAAGTGAGTATTTTTCATTTTTCGCCAATGCTTACCGTAAGGTCTATACGAGTCATGAGTAAAATCATGCTAGCGTATGCGTCTTGCGTATTGAGCTGGATTTGCTAAAGTAGGACCATATTCTAAAAGTAGATTCATTTTTTCACTCTCTGATTTTTTTCGCTTGGTTTTTTATTTCAAATGCTATAACCCCATAAAGGTCTTTTTTATGCGCTTGTCTGCTTCTTCTCCCGTTTTGCCTTCGTCTGTCCACCCGCGATCCTTAGCACAACGTCAAGGCGCAAAATTAGTACTTCGTTTAAAAGAGGGCTTTAACTTAGGTAGTGTCGACATTTACTTAAGCCATAAACAAATAGAAGCAAGATGAACAAAAGACAAATAAGCCACATCTAATTTATCGTAACGGGTTGCCATTCGCCTGAAGTTTTTAAGGTCTTTAAACAAGTTTTCTACCAAGTGGCGAGCCTTGTAAAGGAAGTAATCGACTTGACGAGGAGCCACCGCATTGCTTTTATTAGGGATGACCACTTCAGCCCCCATGAGGTGAATCGCCTCAAATATTTGTTCTGAAACATAGCCCTTGTCCGCCAAAACCGCCGTGGCTTCAAGCCCTTTTAACAAAGGGATGGCTTGGGTTGAGTCGGAAACCTGCCCTGCGGTGACGATAAAGCGAACGGGGTTGCCGTGGCTGTCACAAACGGCGTGAAGCTTGCTCGTATAGCCCCCTGACGATCGTCCTAACGCTTGTTTTCCGGCACTTTTTTTGCCCCTGCTGAACACTGGTGGGCGCGAATAATCGTCGAATCAATCATAAGCCATTCGGTATCTGCCGATGTGGCAAGGGTGTTGAAAATCATTTGCCAAATGCCTTGTTTCGCCCAACGAATGAAGCGCTTGTGAACACTGCTCCACTTGCCGTAATAATAGGGAAGCGACCTCCATCTTCCCCCGTTTCGCCCCATCCATAATACCGCTTCTACAAAAAGACGGTTGTTTTCGGCAGTGCGTCCTCTATGATGCGACTGACCAGGTAGAGCCTCTTTTATCTGATTCCATTGGGCTTTAGACAACTCGTATTGAATATAATCGTTCATAATAAATCCCTCAAAACAACTAGATCTTGGATTTATTATATCATTATTTATATGTCGACACTACCTAAGTAATTCCCCCGCTGTTAAAGCCAAAAGACTTGAAGGGATAGATACCTTTGTCGAGTCCCTTAAAGCTCAGCATTTTGAAGGGTCTATATTCTTAAAGCCTCCAACCCTCACTTTAGCAACTAATCCCCACTCACCCAATACTTTAAGCAGTCTTCAGGTCTTACAAGCGCTTGCTGATACAATAGAAATATTGGGTGAGTCGTTAGGATGGAGTCATACGTTGGATTTATCTGAACGTGAAGTAGGCATGCTTAAATATAATCATTCAAATAAAACTAAAAAAAACACTTGAACTTAGTCCCTTATTTGAAGGAGTAGAATCTGAAACGGTAGCGCAATTAAATCGATGTTTGGCCTTCCCCTTTAAAAAAAAGTTGGAGACCTCCCTTTTCGGTAATAGGGTAGTCGTCACCAAAATTCCCTTCATCATATAATTAAGGGAAAAGACTTCACAGGTGCGGATGTTGGGGTTTTGACGTCAAACGTTTTGGCTTCAGTAAGCGTGTAACAATTTATTCATATAGCGCAAATCATAAGATTGTTTTTATTTTATTAGAGTGACTTTACTTAAAATAAAGAAAGCTCTGATGAATATGATTCGCCCTAACCCCAATACGCTAACACAACCAAACCTAATTATTTTAGAGAAGAATGCAAGAGGTCGTTTTTGGGGATTGCTTGGAAGATCTGATCACAGTAAGGATGTTGAAAAAAATGCACGTTTGCTCAATCCAAACATCAACGTCAGCAGAAAAAATTCACGATTAGACTATTATAACACTTCTGAATCAATGGGACTCAAGTCTTGGATTCAGAGTTATGTAAGACGTTACTTGAAAAGTAATCATGAAGATCTTTCTGAGATATTAAAAGAAAAAAAGGGGAATGCCACGCCTACGGTCATAAATATCTCTCAAGGAACAAGTGAAGCACATATTTTAAAACAGTTAGGCATGTATTCTTCTTTTGCCATGACCAAGATGACAGCAGAAGAAAAAAAACGATTGCTTGATACGAACTTCAATACCTTAGATTTTCTTAAGCTAGAAACGTTTATAGATACAGCATTAAAACATATGCAAACGGAAATTAAAGATTGGCAAAATAAAATTAAAGACGTCGTTCAAAAGCTAAAAAAACAAAATGTCGTGGTAGTGACTGCTGGAGGCAATGACAACAAATTTTTAAAAGAACTAGATCCCAAATTTAGAAAACAAATGGAAGCAGATGAAGCCGTTGACCCTCTTTTTGTGGGAACAGGTATTATTGGGGTGGGCGCTGCAAAACCCAATGGTGAATTAAGCGATTATTCTACACGAGGCGATCATTACCAGTTTGCTATTCCCACACCAGATGGTAGAGATGAGGGTACTTCCTTTTCGACTCCTGGGTTTTCGGTTGTTTTGTTAGACACCATGACGAAGAAAAAAATGACGCCAGATCAAGCCCTTGCTTACCTGAGAAAAATGAATCCACGAAAAATAGATGATCAAGGGAATGCGTATACCTACATTCCTTTACCTAAAAAAACGTAATTTTTCTATAAAAAACGCCCCTTCCCGTTCTTTTATGTTTGCGCTTTAATAGAATGATACAGCTACTGTATGATGCTCCCCCTTATTAGTCACTCGACGCTAAGCCGTCGCTTACCCAGAAAGATTTTTTATGAACGCTCAAGTCCTTGAACTCACCACTGACAAGATTAGAAACATTGCCATTATTGCCCACGTTGATCACGGTAAAACCACTTTGGTAGACAGTATGTTTAAGCAAAGCGGTATTTTTAGAGACAACGAACAAACCACAGAACGCATGATGGATTCCAATGACTTAGAACGTGAACGGGGCATTACCATTCTGGCCAAGAACACGGCGATTCCTTATAACGGATATCGCATCAATATTTTGGATACCCCCGGTCACGCCGACTTTTCTGGCGAAGTGGAACGGGTTTTAACCATGGTGGATGCGGCCCTACTCGTGGTGGATGCCGTTGAAGGACCGATGCCTCAAACCCGCTTTGTCTTGCGAAAAGCCCTTGAAAATAAATTAAAAGTGTTGGTTGTCGTCAATAAAGTGGATCGTCCTGCCGCGGAACCTTTAAGAGCCGTCGATCAAGTGGTGGATTTGTTGATTGAACTCGGTGCCGATGAAGACCAGCTGGAATTTCCCGTGGTCTATGCCTGTGGCTTGGCGGGAACCGCTTCTTTAACCCATGACGGGCCACAAGAAAATTTGGAACCTTTATTTCAAAGTATTTTAACACATGTGCCTGTGCCGCCTGCGATTTTAAATGCTCCGTTGCAGTTTCAAGTGTCTACCTTGGACTATAATGACTACTTGGGCCGTATTTGTATTGGCCGTATTAAAGGCGGTACGATTAAAGTGGGTCAACAAGTGGCCTTATGTACGCGTGAAGGCACGGTTGAAAAACATAAAATTGTTAAAGTCTTTACCTTTGAAGGCTTAAAACGGATTGAGGCCGAAATCGGAATTGCTGGAGACATCGTTGCGGTCGCGGGGATTAGTGAAGCCACGATTGGGGAGACCATTTGCCACGTGGAACATCCTGATCCTTTACCCTTGATTGATATTGAAGAGCCGACGCTTCAAATGACTTTTAGCATCAATACCAGTCCTTTGGCAGGGAAAGAAGGCAAGTTTGTCACCAGCCGACAGTTGAGAGATCGCTTGTATCGCGAAATTCGCACCAACGTAGCACTCCGTGTTTTGGATGGTGAAAGTGCAGATGCCTTTGTCGTTTCAGGGCGTGGGGAATTGCATTTGACGATCCTTATTGAAACCATGCGTCGTGAAGGCTATGAATTTCAGGTCTCTAAGCCTGAGGTATTGATTAAAGAAATTAACGGGGTTAAGCATGAACCCTTTGAATCCGTTTTGTTGGATATTCCTGAAGACTGCAGTGGGACTTGTATTGAACGCCTGAGTAGCCAACGTAAAGGTGAATTGCGTAACATGTATAGTGAAAACGGTCGAACGACTTTGGAATTCTTTGTTCCGTCTCGTGGTTTACTCGGTTTCCGCTCCGAATTTATTCGTATGACCAAGGGCGAAGGGATTATGAATAGTTCTTTTGCCAGTTATGAACCTTGGGCAGGTGAAATGAATCAAACCCGTAATGGCGCCATTATTGCCAATGAAGCGGGAGATGCCACCGCCTATTCCTTGAAGAAATTGGAAGATCGTGGTCGCTTCTTTGTGAGTCCTCGAGAATATGTGTATCGTGGTATGATTATTGGTGAATATAATCGTCAAAGTGATTTGGCCGTTAATGTCGCCAAAGCCAAGCAGCTGACCAATATGCGAAGTGCTGGAGCGGATGTAATGGACGTTTTACAGGTACCCATCCCCGTCACCCTTGAATTTGGTTTGGATTTTATTGCTCAAGATGAGTTGATGGAAGTCACCCCAAAAAGCATTCGTTTGCGTAAGGCTAATCTCAACTTCAAAGGCTAATACCAGACGGTCCAAAATTATTTTAAGGGGGAGCCTTTTCAGGAAGCTCCCCATTTTTATGGTTTAGAGGCTTTAAATCTAAAGGTCTAAAAAGAACTTGAATAAGTTACACCTTATGGGGGACGAAGCCCCCTTGGGAATATGTCATGCTTTTAGAAGCCTTCCTCGGCGGACAAATGTAGCCTATAAAAGAGAGTGTATGGTGATGAGTTTTTCTAAGGTCTTTTAGTGGACGAAAAAGAGTGTAGATTTTTTCCCTTTGGGATTTTTTTTAGAAGTCTTCTTATGGACTTAAATGTAGAAAGAGTTTTTCCATGTCAGGATCGCATCATTTTACGTTGCAAAAAATTATGGATTTAAGAGAAAAAGAATCTCTTCAAGCGCTTGAACGTTTGCAGCATGAAGAAAAGGAGCGCAACACGCTTGAAGCAGAACAAGAAGCGTCTCGACAACGTGTGAAAGAGGCTTACGATTCTTTTCAAGTCGATCATCAATCGTATCATCAAGCGATTCACTTCCCTTTATACATTCAGCAGCAACGAAATTATGAAGTCCAGATTCAAGAACGTTTATTGCATCAAAATCTACGTTGTGAACAAGCCAAAGCTCGTTATATTGAAAGCAAAATAAAGGCAAAATCGTTAGAAAAACTCAAAGGTAAACAAGCGCAAAAATGGAAGGCCCTTCAAGCGAGACAAGAGGCCTTAAATATGGATGAAATGGGCCTACGTTCTTTTTATCAATCCCCTTAAAATTGTTTTGTGCGACAAAGGAAAACGTGTATGACCGTTACAAGCATGATGAATATACCGAGTAGCCCTTCAACGACGCTTTTGTCGGATGCATTGGTACCAAAGCAGGAGGCGAATACTCAAGACGTTAAAGCGTTTGAATCATTTTTAAATCAAGCCGTTGATAATGAAGCCAATGAGGTTAAAATAAAAGATAAAGAACCCACCACAGAAACGTCACCCACGTTGGTAGACGCCTCTTATGAGACGACAAGCGCAACGACATCAGAGTCTTTGGAAAGTACTCTAAAAAATCAGCGGGCCGAAGGGGAGGATTTAAAAACAAAGGCTTCTTTGTCAGAAGCCCCTAGTCCTGCGGATTTTATGGCGAATTTGTTAATGCCTTTACCTGTCCCGATGCCGCTTGAAGGTTCTACTTTAGAAACGGCTTCTTTGCCACAGAATGGAAGTTTTACATCCTTAGAACTTTCTGGCACGTCGTTAGTTCCAAAACAAACGGAGCAAACCGCTCTTTCGTTGCCTGAAGATTTTATAGCGGTAGAGAATCTTAAGCCTACAGAGGTGAACGCCATACTGAAAAAACTGGAAGCCTCCCCCGCTTCCGCGACTACCTCCAGCACTTCTGAAATAGAGCGTCCCCTTTCGGTTGAAACGGTCATAACGACGATCTTAGAAAATACTGCGCTTGTGGAAACTCCGACTCCTCGTCTCTTGACTGCCAATGCGCTAGAGGCTTCTTTAAAAGTAGAGGTCCCCGTGACGTCTACGTCTGGTAGCTCTCTTCCCGAAAATTTAGACGTCAAAGCCCCTTCATTGAATGCGGATACGCCATCAAGCGAGGGAGACTCCCCTTCAGAAGAACAGAACGCTTCTTCCGCTGAGCAAATGCTGAATCGCACGCCTTCTTCTGAAACGCTCCCTATGTTGACACTTCAAGCAGGGGGAAGCCTCCCGATTGAAAATATTCCAAGTGCTACGGAAAATGTGGCTCAGGGAATTACGCCTTTAAGGGATCAAATCACAGAAGGTGTAAAAACGGCCTATCATCGTGCGAATAAAACAATGGAAATTCAATTGAATCCTGCTGATTTAGGACATATGCGGATTCAAATCAAGCAAATCGGTGAAGGACATATTTCGGCTCGTTTTCTTTTAGAGCGAGGAGAAGCGGTGAATCAAATTACTGAGCAAGTCCAGAATCTAAAAGCCAATTTAGAACAACAAGGCTTAAAGGTGGAAAACATTGAAGTGGTTCTGGCGGGCGCCACGGGGATGACTCGTCAAGAGCAGTCGAGTTATAACCAAAGCGGAGCGTATTCTGATGCCGACATAAGCAAAGAACAAGCTTCCTTTCAACAACAGAGCCAATCTTCCCCTGAAGAAAAAGACTTGAAGCAAGACGCAGGGGCTTTAAAAAACCCTTCTTATACTCCTGTAAGCGATTCAGAAAGTCGCCAACGTTTAGAAGAATTAGATGCTTTGCGTCAAAATTTTCAACCTTATAAAGAAGGAGAAGGATCGCGTCCCCCTATTCAGAAAGAGAGGCCTCAACGAGAGTTTTCTCAAAAAAGTATTGATGTATTCGTTTAAACATTTTATTTTTCCATTTCCCTTACTAAACCCTTAAAGAGAGAGAAAGAACCCCATGACTATTTCCACGACAGGACTTCAACAAACCTTAGGTACCCTTAAAAATCAAACGGCTCAAGCGAATTTTACAAGCGGTCAAAAAAAGTTGGGTAACAGTAATATTGATAAGGCTGGATTCTTTCAATTAATGCTGGCTCAAATGGCTCAGCAAAACCCTTTGGAACCCACCGACAGTTCACAGCAAATGATGCAACAAGCGCAGTTTACACAAATTGAGGAGCTTCAAAAATTAAATGCCAACATGACACAAAGTAATTTAATGAGTCAAGGTTCTAATTATGTGGGTAAGGACATTACTTATACCTTGAATGGACAAACCAAAACAGGCCGCGTGACTAAAGTGACTTTTGGTAAGGATAGTATTGGACTTTCAGTCAATGGAGACACCATTACACCGAGTCAAGTGACGGAATTAAAAGCCCCTACCGCTTAATAGATAGGACTTTTATTCTATAGAGAACTAAATACCATCAGAAAGAGAAAAAACACCATGACACAAGGATTATACATTGCATCGTCTGGGATTCGCGCGGCGCAAACCGCTATTGACGTCATTTCAAATAACATCGCAAACGTCAATACCACTTCCTTTAAAGCGTCCAAAGCCAATTTTGCGACGACTTTTTCAAACACCATTTCAAGTGGGAGTGGGACCACCTTAACGAGAGGCGGATTAAACCCGATTCAAATGGGTTCAGGCACGACTTTGGCAGAAATTGCGGTGAATCAAACACAAGGAGGCTCTCAACCCACAGGACGACCCAGTGATATGCTCATTAGTGGAGAAGGTTTTTTTGTTTTACAGGATTTAAGTGGTAATTCTCCCCTAGGCTTACAAACCACTTTTACCCGTGCGGGTAATTTTACGGTGGATGCCAAAGGCTATTTGGTCAATAATCAAGGTGACCGCGTCGTGGGAACCTCTTTTATTGAAGGTTCTTCCCCTGCAGCGATTGATAATATTCGTATCCCTATGAAAATGAAGGTGGCGAAGTATATGGATGCCAGTCAAAATGTGATTGGCACTTGCTTGGGACAAAAAACCGCCCCAAATAGTGCGTTTGACACCTATGCGACCACTAATAGTATTACTGCGGTCACCACGGCTTATCAAGAAGCGGATTTTGTTAGTTTTAGTATTGGTTTAACGGGTGGTTTAGTTGCGAATTATTCTAATGGGGATACTCTTTCGGTACGTCCCAATCCCAATGCCAGCTTGAAGAGAATGGAATTATTACATACGACCAATGAAGGACGTATTTTTGCAGGGGTGAATGCGACACAAGCCAATGGAGTAACAGGGCAATTGTCTGGCACAAACGCTTTAATCACTGCAAATCCTGGAGGGGGTAACCCCATGGAAGGGATGACCCTTCAATTGCAAACGGTGACCTTTACCAACAAGCAAGGATTAATTGGAAAAGAGGGGAATAATTTTTACATTGGTGCCAATGCGGGAGACAGTAACTTCGGCGTACCTGGTTCAGGAAGTCGTGGCCCTATTCAAACAGGGGCTTTAGAAACCGCCAATGTGGATATGGCCATGGAATTTTCAAATTTGGTGGTGGCCCAACGTGGCTTAGAAGCCAATAGTCGAGTGATTAAAGCGCAGAGTGAAGTCCTTCAAAGTATTATTAATTCTATTTAATATTTTTTGACATGAACGTTTAACCACACACAAATAAAACAATGAAGAGAGGCCTCTCCTGATAAGAGGATCCTCTCTTTTTTGGTGATAATAGATTCTTAAAAGCCTAAAGCCTTTAAGGCGTCTGGTAAAGACGCTACGAGGACTTGTTGAGCGTCTTTTTCGCAACGACGTTTGACTTCCACTTTACCTTCACTGGCAAACTTACCCACCGTGATGCGTAGCGGGAATCCCATCAAATCGGCGTCTTTAAATTTTACGCCTGCGCGTTCGTCTCGGTCATCCAGCAAGACCTCATCAAGAAATAAGCGAGAAAGCGTTGAGTAGAGGCTTTCTCCCAAAGCGGCTTGAGTGGGATCACTGGTATTGGCGATGACAATAATTAGTTTATAGGGCGCAATGGCAGCGGGCCAAATAATGCCCCAGTCATCATGATGCTGCTCCACGGCTGACGCGGCAACCCGCGTGACGCCAATGCCGTAACATCCCATGGTGGCGTGTTGTTCTGTCCCGTCTTCAGCGGTAAAGGTATAGCCCATGGGTTGCGTATATTTACGCCCCAATTGAAAGATATTGCCTACTTCAATGCCACGACTCACTGAAACGGCTTGCCCACATTCTGGGCAAGCATCCCCTGCTACCACCGCAAAAAGAGGCAGAGCGTGGGCTTGAATCCACTCGTCAATTTGAGGCTGCCAATCAAAGCCTACGGTATGTTCATCATAACGATTATGAGCAATCACGAAGGCCTTGAGGTCACACAGGGAACGATCAACCAAAAAGGGAATGGCTTCGCCGTTGTCCAACACGACTTGTAGCGCTTCATTGAAACGTTGCTGAACAGGCGTTGCCAAGCGAATGGCCTCCTGCAGGTGAGCCACTCCTAAAAAGCCTTTAATCGTATTAAAGCGAGTTTTGAGTTCTTCAGGACTGGCCAAACGTAGTTCATGAACAGGGCGAGCTTCCGTATGTAAGGCATTTTTTAGTTTGGTTCCTTCCACGTTACGGTCCCCACGAATAACAACCAGTACGGGGATTTCTTCATTCACCATATACAGTAAATGCTTGGCAATTAAGGTGGAAGGGATTTGTAAACAGGTGGTGAGGGCTTCAATGGTGGTGGTTTTTTTGGTCGGTACGATTTTGACGTCATGAAAGCCTAGCGTTTTTCCATCCGTGGTGGTGCTGATGGGGAGCGCCCCTTCCGCTTTTTCCACATTGGCCGCATAGGTACAGGCGTGGCAATGAATGACATCATTTTCACCAGAGGCTTGCCCATTGGGATCATCTTTGGTCAACATCATGAATTCGTGACTCACATCTCCTCCAATGGCGCCAGAATCCGAACGCACCATTTTGGTATCAAGCCCACAGCGTTCAAAAATCTGATGATACGTTTTAGCCATCTGCTCGTATTCCGCTTCTAAACAGGCGGTGTTGGCATGAAAACTATACGCGTCTTTCATAATAAATTCACGGCCACGTAATAGACCAAAGCGAGGACGCACTTCGTCTCGAAATTTGGTTCCTATTTGATATAAATTCACGGGCAATTGTCGATAGGATTTTAACTCCGCCCCTCCTAAAGCCGTAATAACTTCTTCTCCGGTGGGGGCAAAGCATCCTTCACGGTCATGACGGTCCTTAAAGCGAAGTAATTCCTTCCCGTAAGTGGCCCAACGGCCTGAGGCTTCCCACAACGTGGCGGGTTGAACCACGGGGAGCAAAAGTTCTTGCGCATGGGCGGCATTCATTTCTTCTCGAATAATCTGTTCGATTTTCATTAAGACGCGCCACATTAAGGGCAAAAAATTGTACACGCCACTAGACACACGACGAATATAGCCCGCTCTGAGTAAGAGTTGATGACTCACGACTTCGGCTTCTGCAGGGGTGTCTCGTAAGGTGCTGGCAAATAGACGGGTCATACGCATGGTGTGGGGTCTCACTCTTGATCATGATATTAGCAACACTTCTATTATAGAGGAAAGACAAAAATTAGGATGCAAAGTAGAGAGAGGAAGCAAAAGGTGAGGGAAGGTTTCAAAATAAAAATGTGCCTGATGCGACTCGAACGCATGACCTTCGGCTTCGGAGGCCGACACTCTATCCAACTGAGCTACAGGCACAGTCTGTTTCAGTTATACTTTAAATAAAGTATCCCAAACATAAGGGACTGACTAGCCTTATTTCTAAATACCCTTTTATAAAGCCCCCCCATTAGGTGCTTTTATCCCGTACCAAGGAGAGCTTCCCTCCCATGCTTATTAAACCGTCTCGGCAATTGGTGACTCAGCCTCATCGCCATGCGTGGCTAGAAATTAATTTGGCGGCCTTAGAACAAAATATGGCCTATTGGCGGGAATCACTGCCTTCGCATTTAAAAATGATGGCTGTGGTCAAGGCGGATGCCTATGGACATGGCGCCTTACTGGTTGTCCCGATTTTAAAAGCTTATGGGGTCTCGTGCCTAGGGGTCTCTAATATTGATGAAGCCTTACAACTGCGAGCAGGTGGCGTTGAAATGCCGATTCTCGTTTTAGGTGCAACGCCTGAATGGGCGTGGACTTTAGCGGAGAAATCTAAGATTCAATTGACTATTTTTAGCCGACGAGATGTCGAGGCCCTGAGCGTATTTAAAAAGCCTTTGACCGTACACGTTAAGGTGGACACGGGCATGCACCGCTTAGGGGCTTCTCCCGAAGAGGCCGTCGCCCTGATTCAGCAAGTGCAAGCCTTGCCACACGTCACGTTAGCGGGTATTTTTACCCATTTGGCCAATGGCAATCTAGCGGATAAGAATGCCCAGCAATGGCAGATTTTTGAAACAAACGTATTAAATGCGCTTGAAACGCTTCCCCCTTGTATTCATATCGCGAATTCCCCCGCCTTGTGGATGCATCCTTCTCCTGAAAGCCCCTTCATGCAGCGATGCCATTTGGTCCGCATTGGAATTGGCTTATGGGGCTACGACACCATAGAACCTAAGTTATTGCCTGTAATGGGTTTAAAAGCCCGTATTACGCATTTACAGTCGATTCCTGCGGGTGAAGGGGTCAGTTATGGGCATACCTTTGTCACGGCTCATACCCCGTCTTGCTTGGCAACCGTCCCCTTAGGCTACGCCGATGGAATCCCTAGAGGCTTATCCAATCGGTTGTGGGGACGTTACGCAGGGCATTTAATTCCACAGGTGGGTCAAATCACGATGGATCAAATGATGTTTGATTTCACGCCACTGCTACAAGCAGGCGTCTTGACAGAAGCGCCACAAGTCGGTGAAATCATCACGCTTTTAGAACATGGAGAAGCAGGCCTGCTGGAGCGTCAAAAAACGGACGTCGGCTTAAGTCTAAAACATTGGGCAGAAGCGCTTGACAGTATACCTTATGAAATGCTGTGTGCGCTCCGCGTCCGACTTCCTCGAAGTGTGGTTCGCTAAGGATGACGTCGTTTATTAAAGCGAGCAAAAAAAAGCGACGAGGGCTTCTCGTCGCAAACACATAGTGCCTTTTTACTTTTTTACATTATTTTAGGGGAATAATACACACACATAAGGATCATAAAGGAAAACAAAACAGAGGGAGTCTTAAGCAATAATGTTTAAACGATTTTGAACATTACCAGTCGATTTTGGAGTTAAGTGACTAAAAAACATGCCGTTAACAATAGGAGCCGTCGTGGCTACATTTTCAGTGGGACGCGCGTTTTGAGCTTGATTCACTACTGTTGCACGACCTGAACGTAACCCGAAAGAAGCAGGCACTGTAAAAGGCCCAAGGCTTTGGGGTTTTTGGTTGTGAGCAATCGCGTTAATCATGGGAAGGTGCTCCAAACATTAGGGGGAAGGACAAAAGGAATTTGGTTTTCGTATGCCGTTTGACTTAGTGTAAATTTGACGTTAACCATATGTGTATTATCAACACTTTGGTGTGGTGTGTCAAGCACACTAAGGCATTTGTAACAGAATGTAAATATCAAGCCATAAGCTTGACGACGTCAAAATGGGGGGATCCTTTTAGAATAAGCCTTTGGGGTAAACAGCATTTTTATTTTCTGTTTTTAAAAAATAGGGTATACTTTAAAGAACTTTTGTTTCTTCATCTTTGTTTTAGGTACTTAATTAGTAGATATAAGGAATTTACGATGACTTTGAATCAGTTTTCAGTACAGGTGCTTCTTTTGGCCTTGGCGACTTCTTTCAGTGCACCTCTTTTTGTACAAGCAGATGGCTTGGTTCAGTTGCGTCCTTTGGGAAAGACTTCCCCTTCCACGAGCGTGAGTTCTGGAAAAACCGTGCAAGCTTGGCAGCCCAGCACCACGTCTAGTGGACGGATTGACACCTCAGCTTATGATACGATGCCTACTTATGGAGACGCCTCTGCCAGTTCGGCGCCTTACCGTACGGGTGTGTCTGCGGTTGCAGGGCAACAATTTTTAACCATTCGTTTGAATGACCGCGTGAGTTCTCAGGACTCTAAAATGGGAGATACCGTAAGTGCGACACTGGAATCCCCCATGATGTCGGGCTCTTCTATTCTGGCTCCCGCGGGTTCAGAAGTCTTAGGTAGTATTGTTGAAGTGTCTCATTCTAAACGTGCAGGGATTCACGGCGAAGTGGATTTACGCTTTTATACGATTGTAAAACCTAACGGTGAACGTGTCGCCATTGACGCGATTGTGGTGACCAAAAAGGGAGACGCCATGATTCGTCCCAATAATTATGCCATTGACGCCGCCAAAGGCGTGGGCGTTGCAGCCGCAGGTACCGCGACAGGGGCCTTGACAGGGCTTGCCACGGGGGCTATCTTTGGGGCGGCGGGTTCAGGCGCGGCATTAGGAACGGCGGTCGGTGCCGCTGCAGGCATTGGTTACGCCTTATGGAGACCTGGTAAAAGTATTGAACTTCCCAAGGGCAGTTTATTACAATTAAAAACGCAAGATGCCAAAGCGCCTCAAGCTCGTCCTATTTAGTTTCTATAAACGTGAAGACGACTCGACACCACTCTTTTTTAAGCAAGGGTGGTGTTTTGCTTTCCTTTTAAAATACGGTGTCTTCATTTGTGTAAAGAAAAGAGGGCTTTTTATTTTACTTTTTATCATCTTCCACGTAGGCTATATCAAAAGCCCTTTATGGGGCCTTGATTACCATCATTAAATGATCGAAAAGGAGTCGACTGATGACATCCACGAAAACCCTTCTTGAATGGGAAGCTGAACTTCCTCTGCCTCCTGCTCCTGTGGCGTCTTATCTTCCCTGTAGACGTGTTGGGGACTTAATCTTCACTAGCGGCATGCTTCCCATGCAAAACGGTGAACTACTTTATAAAGGACGTGTCGGTGTTGACCTTTCTATTGAAGAGGCTCAGGCCGCGGCTCGTTTATGTATTTTAAATGCTTTAAGTGTGATTAAAGCCGAACTAGGCTCCTTAAGTCGGATTAAAAAAGTCATTAAAGTGACCGGTTTTGTCATGGGAACCGCCGATTTTGATGCTCAACCCGCGGTAATTAATGGGGCGTCCAACACACTGACTGAAATTTTAGGCATGGCGTGTGGGCAACATGCACGTTCGGCCGTGGGTGTCGCGAATTTACCGTTATCGGCCCCTGTTGAAATTGAAATCGTGGTCGAAATATAAACGAAATGTGGTCTTTTTATGTCTGATTTCAACACGTTAGGATCTTCTTTACCGTCTTTGTCTTTATTGACGGCGGTGGCTTTGGGTGGACTCCACGCGCTTGAACCTGGACATGGCAAGCTCATTATTGTGACGTATATGGGCCAACCGACTGCTCACTATGTAGATATTTTAAAGCTCGGTGGGATTATTACCTTCGCCCATAGCTTGGTTTTAGTGGCGGGGGTATTGCTCTTCTTTCTGATTTTTCATTCCTTTGATGTGCTTCACGTCCAAGGTCTGGCGATCTTACAGTTGGTTTCGGCCACTTTAGTGGTGCTTTTGGGCTTTAACATGCTTCGACGCTTTCCTCCCCCTTGGAAATGGTATAGTTCCCTCAGTGCCACGTCCCCTCTCCCCAATGAAGACACCCTTTGTACCACATCGTGTCAACATAAAGCCAATACCAGTAGTGATTCTTTGGTTTTAAATGCACCTAATGCGTGGCAACGTCATAAAGAATTGTTTTTACTTGGTTTTATGAGTGGTTTAAGGCCTTGTCCACTGACCTTGTCTAGCTTAAGCCTTGCCATGAGTATGGGGGAATTAAAGGCCCTCGCCTTTGTGGGATGCTTCACCGCAGGGATGGCAGGGATGTTGATGTTATTTGGATTGGTGGGCAAGCTTGGGGGGACAGGCCTTGAGCTGGGGGGCCGCCGCTTTGAAGGACTGCAAAAAATTCAGCGCCTTTTTTTAGAAGCGTCAGGACTTTTGGTATTCATCATGGGCCTTTGGTTTGTGTGGAGGAGTCTGCGTCAATTATTATCGCTCCCTTAAACTTCCCTTATTTTTTATATTTAAGGTAAAATAAGACTCTATTCAAGGTCTTTTATTTCAACGTCTTTTATCCATAAATGAGGATTTTCTCAGATGATGAGTTTGAAACAATGGTTTGAACAGCGACGCATTCAACATAAAACAGCTTTAGATGCTGAAGGCATGAACCGTATTCCTGACGCACAATATGCCAAGCTTTGGACTAAATGTGTGAGTTGTGATGTCCAACTGAGCAAGGTAGATTTAAAAGCCAACCTCCATGTCTGTCCTAAATGTGGGTACCATCACCGTATTTCTGCCAAGCGCCGTATTAAACAACTGACCGATGCTTTTTATGAAATTGATGCCTTGCTTTCCCCTATGGACCCTCTTGAGTTTAGCGACACCGAAGCCTATATTTTGCGTCAGACGGACGCTGAAAAAAAATCAAAATTAAAAGATGCCGTCATTACGGGGATTGCTCGAACAGGTCGTGCCTATTATAGTTTGGCGGTGATGGACTTTGCTTACATGGGGGGCTCTATGGGTTCCGTCGTAGGGGAAAAAATCACTCGTGCCGCTGAAAAAAGCCTAGACCTACAGATTCCACTCTTAGTGGTCACCGCGTCTGGGGGTGCTCGTATGCAAGAAGGGATGTTTTCACTCATGCAAATGGTGAAGACCTCCGCCATACTGGGGCGCTTGCATGAAGCGGGGCTTCTTTATATCACCTTACTCACTGAACCCACTTATGGGGGAGTGACGGCCAGTTACGGTACTTTGGGTGATTTGATTTTAGCAGAAGAAGGGGCCAGAATTGGATTTGCGGGTCGTCGCGTGATTGAACAAACCATTCGTCAAAAACTTCCTGCGGATTTTCAAACCGCAGGTTACTTGCAAGAATACGGACAAGTCGACCGTGTGGTCCATCGTCATGATTTACGCCAAACGCTTGAATCTTTAATCTTATTGCATCAAAAAAGTAGTGGTCAGTCCCCTACGAAAGAAGCTTTGGCACTGTTTCAACCTATCCCTGCGATGATCACTTAACGTGAGCGTCGGATTTTACACTATTCGTTTTAAACTTCATTGAATGGAGCGTCCCCCTATGGTAAGTACACAAGCCTCCCCTTCATCGGCCACGAAAATTCAGCCCTTGGATTTTGAAAAGCCTTTAATTCAACTTAAAAAACAAATTGCGGACTTGGAAGAAGCGTCACCTTCTCCTATTAGTGAAGACTGGCACGTTTTACAAAAACAATTACAAGACATGGAAGACAAGCTCTATGGAAATTTGACTCCTTCCCAGAAGCTTCAGATTTCCAGACATCCACAGCGTCCGAATACCCTAGAAGTCATTCAAGGCCTTTCGCCAGAGACATGGTTTGAACTTCATGGGGACCGTATGGGCAAAGATGACCGTGCCATTGTCGGGGGGATTGCTGAACTTGATAACCGCCCTGTGATGATGCTCGGGACTCAAAAAGGCCGAACGATGAAGGAAAATTTAATTCATAATTTTGGTATGGCCAATCCTGAAGGGTACCGAAAAGCGCTACGTTTATTCCAACATGCTGAAAAATTTAAAATGCCGATTATTACTTTTATTGATACCCCTGGTGCCTATCCAGGGATTGAGGGTGAACAACACGCCATTGGGCATGCCATTGCCCTGAATATTCGGGAAATGTCCCGATTAAATGTTCCGATTATTTCTGTGGTCATGGGGGAAGCCTCTAGTGGGGGGGCCTTAGGGATTGGTATTTCGAACCATATTTATATGTTGGAACATGCTCAATATACCGTTATCTCGCCAGAAGGGTGTGCCTCCATTTTGTGGAGAGACGCCAGTTTTGCAACTACGGCCGCGGAAGCGCTAAAAATTACGGCTCAAGATTTATACGGTTTTGGTATCTGTGATGCCGTTATTGAAGAGTCTCGTGGGGGGGCGCATTATAATCCATCCTTCACCATTGAGCAGATACGAAGACAGCTGCAAAATGGTTTAGATACACTCTGTTCTATGGATTCTGACGCACTGAAAGAACAGCGTTTTCAAAAGTATCGCCACATTGGAGCCGTGAAAACCGCCTAGAGTTCTTTTGAATCGGAACCTTACTGATGCCGTCCCCCTTGCCTATCTACTCACGAATTTTAGCTTTAGAGTCCAGTTGTGATGACACGGCCTGTGCCATCGTGGAAGACGGTCGTCGTGTGGTGGTGTCCGTGATTCAAAGTCAGCTGGAGGTCCATGCCCCTTATGGGGGTGTTATTCCTGAACTGGCGGCTCGTTCGCATTTAAAACAAGTCAATGCCGTTGTGGCTCATGCTTTAGAAAGCGCTGGCTTTGGCTTAGATGATATGGACGCCATGGCAGGGACGCTTGGCCCCGGTTTGATTGGGTCCCTCTTGGTGGGGGCGAATACCGCAAAAACCCTTGCGTTACTCGCGAATAAACCTTTTTTAGGGGTGCATCACTTACAGGCTCATGTGGCGTCTAATTATTTAGAAAGTGATTTAGCCCCTCCTTTTATTTGCTTATTGGTCAGTGGCGGGCATACGCAACTGATTCAGGTGTCTGATTATCAAAACATGACGTGCTTGGGAGAAACCTTAGATGACGCCGTAGGCGAAGTCTACGATAAACTCGCCCGTGAAATGGGTCTGGGATTCCCTGGTGGGGCCACTTTAGATGCACTGGCGGAAAAGGGAAATCCCAAAGCCTTTCCGCTTCCCATTGCCAAAACGCAATCCCCTTATGATTTTAGTTTTTCAGGCCTTAAAACGGCCGCTTTAAAAACGTGGCGTACGCAAGCCCAGCCGTATTGGGACGCTTCGGCCCCTGTCCCCACTTCAGTGGTTCAAGACGTGGCGGCGAGTTTTCAATACGCCGTGGTTCAGGCCTTGCTTCGTAAAACGCTTGCGCTGCTCCAAGTGACGGGGATTCAACAAGTGGCCTTAGCAGGAGGCGTTTCCGCCAATACTGCGTTGCGACAGGCCTTTTTAAACTTAGAAAGCCAAGGCATTCACGTGCATCTACCCGCCCTACGTTTTTGTACCGATAACGCGGCGATGGTGGGGGCTTCTGCCTACTTTAACCCGTGGACACGGGATCGATTGGATGTGGATGTATTTTCTCGCGGTTAATGTGTCGTTCAATAAAATAGAATCGATTAGAAAGGATCCTTCAACATGAACATGACTTTAGAAGAAACCAAAAAAATAGAGGTGCTTGACCACGGTTTTGTCGAATTGGTGGATACTTTAGGCAATGATTTGACCGTGGTGAATTCGGCTCGAGTGAGTTTTGGAAAGCGTAAAACGGTTTTGGAGGAAAGCGATGAAAAGCTGATTAAATATTTGGCGAAGCATCAGCATTGGTCTCCTTTTCGTCATGTTCAGTTGCAATTTCATTGTAAAGTGCCTGAATTTGTGGCGCGTCAGTGGTATAAGCACGTCGTGGGAATCGCGTATACGGAAGGACATGGGGCCTATACGGTGGATCACGCTTGGAATGAAGTAAGCCTTCGTTATGTGGATGCCAGCGACTTTGACTTTTATACGCCTCAAGGGGGCTTTCGCACGCAATCCGAAAGTAATAAGCAAGCCAGCACGGACGAATTGATTCAAAATGAAGCGTTAATGAAGGCGTATACGGACCATGCCCAAGGCACTTTTGACTTATATAAGTCTTTGGTGGACGCGGGCGTGGCGAAAGAGCAGGCACGCGGTGTTTTACCCTTGAACATTTATACGGAATTTTATTGGACGATTAGTTTGCAAGCCCTGACGAATTTTATTAAGTTAAGAACGCATGCGGGCGCGCAATATGAAATCCGTGAATACGCGGATGCCTTGGAACGCTTGACCCAGCTGGTGGTGCCTGTGTCGTACCAGTATCTGCTAGAAGGATAGCGTTACCTGAGCAAATTTGATGAGTGTTTCGGACTCACCCATTCTTAGTTTGGATGACTCAAGGTGCTGTAATAAACTACTCCGCCTTGAGTTTTCGGTTCATGAGTGAGCGAATCATCATGTCTTCAGAAATGGGGGTGCCACTGACGGCATGAAACACCATTTCTACAATGGGCATATCCAAGCCTAAGGACTGTGCAATGGTATGCACGGCTTTGGCGGCTTCGACCCCTTCCGCAACGACCTTCATATCCGCCAAAATAGCGGACAATCCTTCGCCTTTTCCCAAACGAAAGCCCACCTGAAAGTTACGACTTAAGGGAGAACTACAGGTCGCGAGTAAATCGCCTAAACCTGCCAAGCCATAAATCGTGGTGTCTTCCGCTTTTTGGGTCAAACAAAAACGAGCCATTTCGGCTAAACCACGGGTTAATAACGCCGCTTTGGCATTGTCCCCTAAGCCTTTGGCGGTCATATAACCACTAGCAATGGCAAACACGTTTTTAGATGCCCCTGCCAATTCAACCCCTAAGACATCCGTATTGGTATAGAGCCGAAATTGTCGATCACAATTCAGCATGGCTTGTAGATGTTTGGCCACTTCAAGCGATGAAGACGAAATGGTACAGGCCGTCGGCAAGCCACTTAAAATTTCTTTCGCAAGCGTTGGCCCAGAAAGGACACCAATATTATGCTGAGGAAATACTTCTTTTAACACAACGGACATGGGCTTGAGGGAGGGATATTCTAGGCCTTTAGACGCGTTCACCAAAATGGTATTCGAGGCGAGTGCCTGAGTCGTGGCAATGGCTTCGGCGACTTCTCGCGTGGCTTTAGATGTGACGACAAAAATAACGGCATCGGCATCTTGAACGGCTTCTGTTAAGTCAGAAGTCAAATAGACATTTTCAGGGATTTGCATGTCCATCGGAAAATGAATATGGCGGTTTTCTTTCATTTCTGTCACTTTTTCAGGATTTCGTCCCCATAAAGTAACCTGTAAAGCTTGTTCACGCGGCTGGCTACGAGCCAACAACCAAGCCAAAGTAAGTCCCCAGCTCCCTGTGCCGAGTATGCATATTTTTTCAGTGTGCGTTTCTCTCATCATAAAGCGTGACTAAAATCCTTACATCCAGTGGTGACAGTGGGAAGCGTTTCCCTTTAAATTTTACGTTCTGTTCCCGCCATAATTCGTTTGATATTATCTCGATGTCTCAGCAAGACCAATATCGCCGCCAAGAAGCAAAAACCGACATAGGGCAAGGGACTCCCTAAGAAAAAAAGCAAGGGTGCCGCACAGATTCCTGTAATCATAGAGCCTACTGAAACCATACGGGTGCTTAAAATGAGAGTCACCGCCAGTCCCCCTAAAAACAAAGACCCTAAAGGGGATAAGGCAGCAATCACTCCCAAGGAACTCATCGCGCTTTTGCCACCTTTGAACTTTAAAAAAATGGATTTTGAATGCCCAATAATGGCACATACCCCAACGGCCAAGTGCAGCCATGAATCCGCTGGCAAGAGTTGGCGAAGTAAGAAAACAGGCAAAAATGCTTTTAAAAAATCAAGCCCATAAACGGAAAATCCTGCGGTTTTACCACATAAACGCATGACATTCGTACCACCTGTATTTCCGCTACCTTCTTGGGTAATATCTATATTGTAAAATAATTTAGCAATGAGATAGCCTGTGGGGAGAGATCCCATCAGGTAAGCGACCACTAATGCCCCCCCCCATAAAATATAAAAAGGCCATTCTACCAATTCAGTGTGAAGGGTCGTCAACATAAGTAAAAGTGCCTTGTTTAGATGTATTTTTAATAAAAGACACCCTTATTTTAGCGTAAATATCTGATTTGAACCACCGTGAGTTTTCACTTAGCCAAATATCTACCGAAAGCGCTTGGGAATACGAGATGGATCCCAGCTTTTTAACCAGCCTTTTAATTTAGCGGCTTGTAAGTCCCGCGCATGTTCAATGGCATTGGGGGTGGGGAAGAAATGGCCTAGTTGGGTGATACGGGATTGGTTTTCAAAGATATTACGCGCCAAGCCCATACTGGTTAGGCCTGAAAAGGCCATAAAGGCAATGTCCGCCAAATAAGCGACGTAACGCGGGGCCAATCCCAAGTCACTAATACTCGCAATGGCTCCACTGAGTAAGGATCCCCAACTGCCCATTTGAATGAGTCGCCCATTGAGTCGAGGCGTAATCGAATGTTCAAAGCCTACTCCAGGAGGTTTAATATTTAACATTTTGCCTTCGGCTTCTCTTAAAATCATTTGAACAAACATTAAATTAGCAATTTGAGGCACAAGGGAAGAAAGGTTTGCGACCAATTCAACGGTATTGGAACGTTTTCTCGCAAACGGGTCTTGCACGGTTGAGGCTTGTGTCGAATCGACGGAGGCGCTGGCCGTCATATTCGCAGGATCATTGGGATTATTTTCTGACCCCTGAGCTTCTTTTTTCTGATGTTCGGCGTGTACTTTCTTGATCTTTTTGCCGCCTTCATATAATAAGCTTGCTGAAAGCATGGCCAAGGGTAGGACGGCGCCTAGTGCTAAAACATAGGCTGACGCATTGGGTAACATATAAGGCGTCCCCTTTAAAAATTCTTGTCGTAAAGCAGGTCTTAAGGCATCGTGCGCAAAGCGCCAGTTGGTTGCCATTTTACCGAACATCCAAGCCAACTGGTAACCCCCTGCGATGGTGGAACTTAGGGCTGAAACGGCGCCTCGTTTGGCAAGGTAGCTCCACATTTCAGCTTTGCCTAATCCTTGTCGCGTTTGATCAGGAATCGTGGCGGGGATATTTAAAAATTTAAGGGATTTTTCAAATAAAGGAATGTAAAAATCATGATACTTGTTGCGTGCCATCTGAGACAAGGCACCAGGGTGAGCCATATGCATCATCCCTTTTTCTTTGCCATGGGCATCTTTAACAATATAATCAGGGTGTGGGAATTCTTTTTGACTATCGTATTTTCCTGCCAATAATTGATAAAAATTCTTTTCCGTTTTCCCTGCTTGAGAAACGTCCACTTGCCCCATGTGAGACTGATTTAAGGCGGCTCCGCCCATGTTAAGAGAAGTACCCGCCACAAACATGGCTAAACGTGCTTCAATGGGGGCAAAACAAGACGCCAAGTTGACCATACTTCCCCATAAGCTAAAGACTTGGGGCGTTTGGTCTAAAGCCGCACTTCGGCTTAAGTAGGCGATGTTCTGCGTTAAAATTCCCGCATTGGCAATGGCTAAGGCATAGCGTCCCATCGTACGGTAGCTTCCCTCTTCTTTAGAATGGGGGGCTAAGGCTTGAATGGGGTCTTTTTTCTTCTCTTCTTTTTTCTCTTCTGTTGGCAAAGGCGTTCCTTCAGGCGAAGGAGCCGGTACCGCCACGACAGGGGGCTGGGTTCGATTGGCTAAATTTTCAGGACTTAAAGTCCAAAACCCTTGAGTAGCGTTGTCTACACTCGTGTTTGAAGGATAGACATTCATGCCATTAGGACGACGGAATACTTCAGGAGAGGCACTTTTTGATCGCCAAGGGGAAGGCGGCACAGGACTAAACGATAGAGACATGGGTGTCCTCCTTTTTTAAAGGGGATTCAGGACGAGCAAAAGGATTGTCTCCTACCGCCATCGTGGCCTTTAACTTATTGGATTTTACTTGTCTATATAAAGAGAGCCCAGGCACATAGGGGACGATATTATTGCGGACAAAATCAACAGGCGTCGTTCCATTAGGGTTGTCTCTGTCCCACGTGTGAAGCTGTTGATACTTGGCATGTTCTTGCAGTTGTAAGTAGGTAGCGGCGGCGCCCAATAGTCCACCCCCTACGGCAAGGATTCCGCCTGTTTCCGCACCTTTCATCGCCAAGGGGCCCATTTTCAACAGGGCACGATTCACAGGACTATAGACATTACTATTCATAAATTTATGGAGCGGGACTTGCCAGTCTTTCAAAGTAAAGCCCATGTGGAAGGGCATGCCCAATGAAAACGAGGAACGATTTTCAAAACCAGGAATATGGTCTAAGAAGCCATCTGCCAAATGGGTATTTTTCAAAAAGCGGAGCACTTGATCTTCATCACCGTGAACAAAGCCTTTGGCCAACGCGTCTCTCAAATGTTTATGTTCCACATCATCCGCATGAAAAACCGTGGGGTTCATGACATCTTTAAAGAATTTTGAAAATAAATCGCGATATTCATCGGGATTCAGGAGCTTATCTGCTTCGTGCCCCATCATTTCAAGCACGGCTTCATGGCCTTTACCGATAAGTTGAAATCCTTCCGCTTTAAAGAATTTCTCTTTCTCCGTTTTAGGGTCAAATTTGGCATTAAGCACACTTAAAGGCTGAAGCTTTCCCTGAGCATTACGCCCCATGACTTGATAACGTAAGGGATTGGCTAAAAATTGAGCGTCGGCCATTTTTTTAGCAGCTTGTAAGTCTTTTTCAGAAAGTCCATTTTTGCGGTACTCCTTGCTCAAGGCCTTGATTTGATCCGCACACATTTTTTCATAGTCCATGACATAAATCATTTCGTTCATGAGTTTGTTATCGTCAATCATGCCACGCACTACTTCGCTAGTATTTAAAGGACTTAAGGTGGATAAATAGGCAATCGCTCTCATATCACTACCCGTACTGTCGCCCGCCATATGCATAAAACGGGTCGCATGTTGTATCGCTGCAATCACACTGCCCTTATCGATTTTAATAAAGGACCCTTCAAAGTAAGAGGCCGTAGGGTCTACTAAATAATTAAAGCCATATTGGTTGGCAATAATTTTAGTGACCTTGTCGAAGACTTCAAAGGTATTGTCGCCCGCTGAATTGTTGATTAAGTTAAAGAGAGAAGGTTTTTTAGAGTCTAAGTTGTAGCGAAGCTTGGGGGATGCAGAATCAATTCTCATCATATCCATGCCTTCTTTTTCAAGAAGGGCTTGTACTTCAGGCAATTCACAGAGGTTTACAATAAGATTAATGATCTTAGATTTACCTGATTCTAAAACCGCATCTTTTCCTTTGGCGTCTTGATTCCCCACGTGGATGGCTTTGGCAAAGTCTGCAGGGAAGTCAGACTGCTTATTTTGCCATGTTTCATAAACGCCTTTTAGGTTGGCTAAAATGGAATGTACCGTTAAGCAGCCATAATCCACCGTGTTGATGTCTTGTAAAAAGGCGTGCAATTCTTCTTTGCTTGCCCCTGACTTTGTCATGGCTTCAATGCGCTTGAGGAACGCTTCACCCATCGGTACCACTCCGTGCGTGGATTGATTCAAAGATTTTTGGGTGTAGGCTTTGACTTTGGCCAAACGTTCCTGTGCGGGGAGAAGATGTCCGTCCACGACTTCTAAATGAGGCGAATTTAAAAAGGCGTGATCATCCGTATTTAGTCGGCGCGTTCGGGTATTAAGTAATTTTAAAACAGGCGTAAAGTCTTTAGCTTGCCCTTTCTGTTCAGGGGCCTGGTCAATTTCTTCAATCATTTGAAGCACGTCTGCGGTGAGCTTGTCCATTTCCGTCAACCAGACTTGAGGCAACGCCATCGCGGGTTTACCCGTGGCCGTGCTGCCTGCTTGACTCGGCATTTGACGATCCATTAAGTTAACCCACTTGGCACGCTCTTCTGGCGTGGCTTTTTTCCAAGCGACGTCTGTGATTTTGGTGGTTTTTTTGATCCATCCCAGTTCTTTGGCACTGAGCTGTTGGGAACGCCAGTAAAGGTGGTCGGTCACGAGCGCTTTGTCATGCCACGCATAATTGCCCTTATACTCAATGACTCGCGGCAATTCTTTCGAGGACATAATTTTTTCATACAGGCCTGTTTTATGCAAAAGCTCATGTAAGCCTGAATAACCCGTCTGAATCATTTCTTGAGGGTGATAGATTTGGCCATCGGCCACGGTTTTACCTTGATACCCATTGATGTTGGCCAATATATATTGTGTCGCGAGATCAGGACGGCGGTCATGACCGAGCATCTCAAAGTAACCCATCTGCCCTTTTAAGTCATAGAGGTGCTGTAAAACCCCTAAGCCCCATACATCATTAGGGGGGAGTGCTTCATTATTTGCGTTGGTTTTCCACCCTGCCCGAGCGGTATTGGCACTTTCAATGGCGGCTTGTAAATAATACTTTAAAACGCTTTGACTCATAGGGGGGAAGGCCGCGTCCGTATTTTGCCCCCATATTTTTAAGAACTGATTCAGTTGTTCGGGTTCTAAGTGCTTCGCGTTAAAAAAGCCTAAATCGGTTAATTCTTTGACCATACTTTGGGTAGAAAAATGAGGGTCGTGTTGATGTTGATTGGAATAATTCAAGGCTTCTCGAGACTTGACATTGTAGGCAATCGTCAAATAATGTGCCAAACGAGACTTCGCAGAAATATTGGGTTCTACATGATTGGTAGCGGTGGCAAAGTTTTTAAAGACTTGGGTGCCATCCATGTCTTGTAGACGATGAATTTCTCGACCATATTTAAGGAACATGGCCTCCATCATGACTTGCTGTTTTAAGCGCGCCACCGCCACCAATCGATTGGTTTCAGGGTTGGTATGTTTACTGAGAAAATACTTTACGGCAGGGCTATTAGCGAACCATTCATCGCCTTCCGTTTTAAAGCGTTTTAATAAGGCATCCGCCTGTTTGACTTTTGCAGCATATTGTTCAGGGGTGTAGCGAGATTTTTGTAAATCGACAATTTTCATTCGCTCAATATAGGCTTTGTCTTGCGTATTGAGAGGCCCCACCATTAAACGGTTCAATACGCTAGGCAAATGAACGACACCATACGCGGCAGGAATGGCCAAGTAACCCACCAGGCTAGGGGGTAGGTTTAAGAGTATATTTTTCTTTTTTTCTTCAGGACTTGCACTCACCGTGTAAGAGGCGGCATCATCTGGAATGGGGTTTAAAGGGTGATTGATTTCAGGGACTTGTAGATTGATGACCTTTAAACAGTTTAGATAAAGCGATACCCCTTCTTCGCCTTGTCGTTGACGCAAGGCCTCTAACTGACTACGATTTAGCGTCGTATTCAGAGGGAGCATAGGTGCTGGCGACGAGAGAGAAGGCATGAAAGACACTTCCTTATCAAACATTTAGAGACAGAAATAGAAAAATAGTCCATTTGAAAGCGCTGAGAAAACGATTCAAAAAAGAAAAAAGAGATTTCCAAAATTAAAAAGTAAAAATCTATGTGTGTATACGCAAAATCTTAGAGCATCCAGTGCATTTGTCAAGCATTAAGAAAACTATAATTTAGATATTTTTTAGCTTGCGTAGGCTCTTATTTCCTTTTATACAAGCATAAAACCGCCTTATTGTTTTTTAGTGCTCCCTTAAATATTACTTTTTTTTGCAATGAATGATAAGGAGATTTTGGCCTTTAGCGTTTTAATTTTTGTATCAAGCCCTGTTCCATTGAAGGCTTTAAAGAGTGGTTTGCCCCATGTGAAGCAGGTATTCGAATTCTTCTTCCCGTACAGGAGAAACACTCAGTCGCATTTGCTTGAGAAGTACCATATTGGCCAAAGCAGGCGTGGCCTTAATTTCTGCCAAGGTCACAAAGCGGTGAAAAGGTTTTAAGGGGACCACATCCACCACCACCCATTGACCCGTGTCATCCGTGGGGTCAGGATAGTACGTTTTCACCACTTCACAGATGCCTACAATTTCTTTGCCTTCATTACTGTGATAAAAAAGACAAAGATCCCCCAACTCCATCGCTTTCAGGTGGTTTCGGGCTTGAAAATTTCGGATGCCGTCCCAATGGTCTCGTTGGAGACGAACCAAATCATCCCAAGAAAATTTGTAGGGTTCCGATTTCATCAACCAGTGCTTTGGCATGAGGGCGCTTCCTTATCAGTCATTTTCGCTATGTGCTCTGCATATTAAAACAAGTATTGAAACAGAACAAGCCCCGCACCAGTCACTCTAAAGGGTTTGATCTTCTGCTTTGCCTTGTCTTTCTTCCCCCTTTATAGGACAATAGTCAAGGCGTTGTTGAAGTATTTATAAGGGATGATCACCATGTTAAATCAAGTCTTTATTGAAGTGGGATGCGAAGAATTACCCGCTGGTTTTTTAAGCACTGTGCAAAACGCCCTTCATCAAAAAATTGCCCAACGTCTTGAAGCGCTTGCCTTGACCGTAGAAACCATACAAATTGAAAAAACCCCTCGTCGATTGGTGATTCGTTTATCAGGCTTGCCTGACGCCCAAGCGGACCGTGTAGAAGTCCTTAAAGGGCCACCTGTTTCGATTGCCTTTGATGCCAACGGTCAGCCTAGTCAAGCCTTGCAAGGCTTTTTACGAAAAACAGGGGCCTCGCTTGACGCGTGTACCCAAGAAGAAGTGGCAGGAACACGCTACATGATTTGGCATCAGGAAAAGGCAGGGCAACGGGTTAAAGATGTGATTGGCCCTGTCGTGCTAGACAGTGTAATGAGTTTGGAAGGACCCCGTTTCATGCGATGGGCCAATAACACGGTGTTATTTCCACGCCCGATTCGTTGGTTGCTCGGCTTTTGGAATGATGAAGCACTCCCGTTGTCCTTGGCTTTGGGGGATCAAAGCTTAGAATCACAATCCTATACACGGGGTCATCGTTTACTGGGGCAGGCCGAAATTTTGGTTGAAAATCCCGCCGCGTATGAAGCGCAACTAGAAGCGCAGGGGAAAGTAATTTTGTCGACCACGGCGAGACAAGACCTAGTAAAGCGTCAGTTGCTTGAAGTGGCCGCAAGCGTGCAAGGGATTCCTTTAATTGAAGAGGAATTGCTTGAAGAAGTATCTAATATTTTAGAATACCCTAGTGTGCTGTTAGGACGCTTTGATGAAGCGTATCTTAAAATTCCTAAGCCTGTTTTAATTACCGTGATGAAAACGCATCAGCGTTATTTCCCTGTTGAAAATGAAGCGGGCGACTTACTTCCTTATTTTTTAGTGGCCAGTAATGGAGATACACGCTTTGCAGAAAATATTGTAGCAGGGAATGAACGGGTCTTGGTGGCTCGTTTTGAAGATGCCAAGTTCTTTTATGAAGAAGATATTAAAACACCATTAGAAGCGCGTCTGCCTGCGTTGGCGGGAGTCACCTTTCAAAAAGGGTTAGGGTCCTTAAAAGAAAAAACAGAACGGATTCAAGCCCTTAGTGCCGCCTTTGCAGACGCGCTTGTTTTAGATACGGACACCCGTCAACATATTCAACGGGCGAGCCTTTTGTGCAAAGCAGACTTGGTGACGTCTATGGTTTTTGAACTCACCGAACTGCAAGGAGAAGTCGGCATGTATTATGCCTTGCAAGAAGGGGAAGCCTCCGAAGTGGCCACTGCCATTCAAGAACATTATCTCCCTCGTTTTCAAGGCGACGGCTTGCCTACCACTGTGACGGGTATGGTGGTGAGTCTTGCAGATAAAATCGACACTCTGGTCGCTTTATTGAGTCAAAGTAAAATGAAGATGCCCAGTGGTTCTAAAGATCCTTTGGGCTTGCGACGAGTCGTGAACGGTATTCTGCTCACGATTTTAGAATTTAATGTACACGGTGCCTTAAAAGCATGGTGCGAACAGGCGTATTACGGCTTGGGTGATTTGGCACAAGACGATTGGGCAAGCACTTGGGAACGATTAGAAGGTTTTATGCAACAGCGCTTGCTTTCTTTTGTGAACGAAGCAGGCTTTGCGAATGATGTGGTGCAAGCCGTTCAGGCGAGCTTTAGTCCTTGGGAAGACCTCCCTTATTTTATGGCCAAAGTGGACGCTCTACAGGTGAAGCGTCAAGACGCGCCTGATTTGATGAATGCCTTGTACGCGCCTGCCCATCGCATTGATAAAATGTTGGGCCGTCATTATAATGCGAATGCGGATGCGGAATTGCTTAGTATCCAAAGTTCTCTATTTGAAGATGCGGTAGAAGCTGCGCTCTATGACGCGGTGAAAAATGCGCTTGAAAAAGACAACACGCTTAGCATGATAAACCTTGCTCCTGTGGTGGAAAACTTTTTTGAGGCGGTCATGGTGATGAGCGAGAATCCAGCCATTCGTCAAAACCGTATTGATTTATTGTCGGTTTTACATCGGCTTTATCTGAATCGCTACGGCCGTTTAAGTCTTTTGGTGATGAATTAAGCTTGCTTTCAAAAGCCCTTCACACCGTTAGGGCTTTTGAAATCGTCCCCCTCCTCGGACAAGCGCTCGCTCAGACAAATCTCTATTTTTATGCTACGCTTAACGTATTAAATGATTTATTGAAAGGATGCCCCCATGACCAATCCTCATCCACCCCAAACAGCGCTTGCTTTAGCCAAGGCCATTGCGACAGGGGCTCAAAGTGCAACGGCTGTCTTAAGCGAACAATTGAGCCGTATTCAATCTCATGATGAGTCCGTACGTGCCTTTTTAAGCCTGAATCAAGAACAAGCTTACGCCACGGCAGAAGCAGTGGATGAACAAGTGAAAGCAGGCAATGGCGACACGCTTCCTTTACTGGCAGGGGTACCGATTGCCATTAAAGACAACCTGAATGTGGTGGGAACGGCGACCACTTGTGCCAGTAAAATACTGGCTTCTTATGTGTCTCCTTATGATGCGACGGTCATCCGCAAGATAAAAGCCCACCATTTACCGATCATCGGCAAAGCCAATATGGATGAATTTGCCATGGGTTCCTCTTGTGAAAAAAGTGCGTTTCACCCCACTTATAATCCGTGGGATACCACTTGTGTTCCAGGAGGAAGCTCGGGTGGATCAGCCGCCGCGGTTTCTGCCGGGATGGTCTCTTTAAGCTTGGGTAGCGATACGGGAGGCTCCGTTCGTCAGCCCGCGTCTTTATGCGG
This sequence comes from Vampirovibrio sp., assembly GCA_050916035.1. GTDB lineage: Bacteria > Cyanobacteriota > Vampirovibrionia > Vampirovibrionales > JAJTHC01 > JAJTHC01. Next base: position 1,692,368 of record CP050876.1, read on the forward strand.
GATTGTGGGCTTTAAACCTACTTACGGTTTGGTGTCTCGCTACGGATTGGTGGCTTTTGCATCTAGTTTGGATCAAGTCTCTCCGTTTGCACGTAGTGTGGAAGACACGGCGGCGATTCTACAAGTCATTGCAGGCAAAGATGTCCATGATATGACCTCAGCCTCTTGCCCCGAAATTTTACCTAATTATTTAGACGCCGTCCAAGCCGATGCGTTGCCCGCCCAATTAAAAGGGCAACGTTTACGCGTAGGTATTGTAGAAGGCTTTGAAGGGGAAGGCATTCAAGCAGGCACCCAAGCGGCGATGGCACAAGCCGTGGCTCATTTTGAAGCCTTGGGGGCTGACGTGAAGCGCATTTCCTTAACGGGATTTAAAGAAGGGATTGCGGCCTATTATATTATTGCGACGGCAGAGGCCTCTTCAAATTTAGCGCGTTTTGACGGCGTACGTTATGGGTTAAGTGAACGTCAAGGGGTTGAAAATGTATATGAAATGTTCGCTAAAACACGCGCCAAAGGCTTTGGTGCTGAAGTCAAACGTCGTATCTTGCTAGGCTCTTTTGCACTTTCTGCAGGGTATTATGACGCCTATTACGGAAAGGCTCAATTGGCTCGTAAAATTTTGAGTCAGTCTTTTGACCAAGCGTGGCAAGACGTGGATGTGTTAATTTGCCCCACGTCTCCTGGTGTCGCCTTTAAATTAGGTGAAAAAAATGATGACCCTATTTCCATGTACCTCAGTGATGTCGCCACCATTCCCGCTAACTTAGTAGGGATCCCCGCCTTGTCTCTACCCTGTAGATTTGATGAGGGGACAGGGCTTCCCATTGGTTTGCAAATTATGGCACCGCGTTGGCAAGAAGAAAAGCTCTTGGCGATTGCTTACGCTTTTCAGGAAGCCGTCGGCTTGAAAAATTTGGTCCCCCCCGCGTTTCAAGGGGTGCCGAGCACCGTTTAATTTTAGAAAAAGGTCTTTTCTTTATGAGTCTTTGTCAAACCCCTATTTGGACCGCTTCACAAGAAGACTTGCTCGCCAAGGCTCAAGAGGCCTTTGAACGTGGGGACTTTGAAGCAGGACACACGTGCTTGCTTCAGGGGATTGAAGCTGATACGGCCGCGTGGATTTTTCACTTGCGTTTGGCGCAAGCCCTTTTACGCTATAGTCAATCGCCAGAAAAAGCAGTCCTTCTCTTAGAAGAAGCGGCTCATTTGGCCCCCCATCAACCCGAAATATGGATGAGTCTAGGGCAAGCGTATCAAGGCGTCCAAGCGTTTGAAAAAGCGCTTCAAGCATGGCATCGTGTCCTGAGCTTGCCTGCTTCGGCGGATGCACATTTACCCGCCTATGTGGCCTTGGCGGATCTATTAGAAGCGCAAGGATTTTTAGAAGAAGCCGCTTCCGCGTGGCAGCAAGCCGTCGCCATAGCGTCCTCTCAAAGGCTTGAAATTACTCTGAAGGCTTATCCCTTCTATATTCGTCATGACGCTTTTGAAGATGCGTTGACTTTAATGGATAATGCGTTAATTCAAGACCCTGAAGAAGGCATGCTTTACTTTCTAAAAGGAGTCTGCTTAGAGCGCTTAGAACGTTCTGAAGAAGCCACACAGGCCTATGACTTGGCGCAAGCGTATGGCCAAGCACACCCTGAATTACATCGACAAATGGCCAGTTATTTTGCCCAAGCGGGCGATCTGACCAAAGCCGTCACTCATTTGATAAGTCTTCTTGAGTTATTCCCTGAAGACCCAGAAGCCTTAGAGGCCTTGGCTCATGTCTTGCGTCAACTGGGACGAACCGAAGCCAGCCTTCACGTCTTAGAACGTCTCACGCAAGCGCATCCTCAACAGGCCAATGCATGGGTTCATCAAGGAGAAGTCCATGATCGATTAGGCCATGACGACGCAGCGCTTTACGCGTATAATCAGGCCTTGGCGTTAACGGGGAATCGTGCCTTGGAATTACGTAAAGCTTTGCTTGCACCTCCCCTGCCCCCTGCCACAGAAGACGCGCTGTTTTTCTTGCAAAATCGTTTAGAACTATCTTTAAAGACGCTGGCTTTTCATCCGCCTTTTATTGAAAATCCCGCCCTTGATTTGGGCGTGACGCCTCAGCATTTAAAAGATCAAGGCGTATGGAATGATTCGCTTGAAGTGTTGTGGAAAAAAAGTCTTAGTCAGATTCAATACGAGAAAAAGATCGAGACGACCCTTGAAAAGCGAGACAAAATACAGATCGTGATCCTCACACGTGCGTTTCAAGATGCCGACGTCTCCGCGCCGTCATGGATGCCTCCGCTGAATGCTCTCGATCGTCATTGCGTTCAGATTCACTGGTTGGTCGTAGGTTCCACCCTTCATGCCCCTAAAGGGACTCATTTTCATGAAGCGGATACGCAAACCCTTTTGGCGCCTTATGAATGGAAAGCGATTCAAAATACCCTGCATCAATTCGCGCCTGATGTGCTTGTATTGAGCGATGCTCAGCGGGATGTGGTGAGCTTGGCCGTGTCCTTCGGTGATTTTGCACCCCTTCAAGTGGATTTGGCCACCCTTCAACCTGCCTTAGATGCCCCCTTAAGGCCTTTGGCTTCCACCAGTCGTCACTTGAAAGAAGACTTTGGTTCACACTATGACTACTTATTGCTTACGATGCATGTTCAAGCCCGCACGTGGCATTCTTCGATCATTCGGCAATTGGATCGATGGTTAAGGACGTATCCTAAATTGCAAGTGGTTTTATATTATAACGCTGAAGCGTCTTTACTTCAGCAGATGCAAGCGCGAGTGCTAGACGTTTTACAAAGTCCTGAACAGAATGCTCGCTTGATTTGGATGCCGCTTTCCTTTGCAGATGCTCAAGCCCTTTTTCAAGTGGCGGATGCGGTCTGGAATCCGACCGAGGAGGCGTCTCCTTTAATTTTACAAGCCGAAGCTTTCGGAACTCCCATTTTTGATCAGACCCCTGACTCCATACAACACTTGACTACCTTGTTCAAGAGTCAAGAAAGTGAACGTCAGTCTCAACGTAACGCACGTCAAGCCCAAATTTCAGCGCGTTTTTCTTCAGCAACGAGAGAGGCCCAAGCCCGTCACTTTCAAAATTATTTGGAAACGGCGTTGTCATGCGTATAAGTGCGCCGCCCCTTTCTATAGAGGCCACCCTCCCTGTCGGACCAAAAAATCAAGCGTTTCGCCTCACGGGTTTAAAAGCTTCGGATCTAAGAAGCGAAGACTTTGGAACGGTTTTGGTTTATGTCGCAGGCTTAGGAGGCTCTTTTCGCTGGGCGGCTCCTTTTTGGGAATCTATGATTCAAGATGGTCATCTCGACACCGTCATTGGGATTGATTTACCTTCTTTTGGGGTGAACCAGCATTTAAAAGTTTCCACACACCACGAAAGTATTCAGTATTTAACAGAAGTGCTTCATCCTACGGTTTTAAAACAGGCGTTGGGGATTCAACACTCTAAAGCGTGGTTTGCGTCGGGGATTAGCTTGGGGGCTTTGTCGGCCTTGCACGTTTTACCTCGCGTGCAAGAAGACTATACGGGCATTTTATTAATGGTCCCCGCTTTTAAAGGCAATACACGGACCTACAGCCTGCCTTATATTGGCCAAGCCCTGTGGCAATCTTTGACGCATCCCCCAGAAACTCTTCTGACTTTACCGTATGGGATTGATACTATTACGCAATGTCCCGAAGCGCATCGTCTCCATGTTGAAGCTCATGGTTCACCTCGTATTGCTCACCCTGTGGGGTATATGACCTCTATTCTGCCTTGGCAACTCAAAGCGAAGGCCGCACTTAAAAAAATAAATCGACCTGTCATGATGATGACCGCAGGAGCAGATTTCGTCGTCGATACTAAAATCATGCATCAACGCTTCAAAGAGTTTCAGCCACACCTGAATCATGTCTTGGCCCATTTCCCGTCCTTATATCACGATGTTCTTCTTGAACCTGAACGTCATATTCTTAATAAACCCTTAAGTATTTGGATAGAAACCTGTAAGGCTTTAGCCCGTAAGCACCCTTGAAAATACTACAGGCCATAATATTTTTTTAAACTTTATATTTACATACTGTTACAAACTAGCATTTATCATCTTAATCTTTCCTTTATTAAGGAGTGAGAAACACCAAAACCCAGAAGAAAACGGTGTCCACGCCAATAACACTCTCTCCTCTCTCTCTCCTCCATTTCTTATGTTCTCCCTGTTCAAAATTTTTAATGTCCCTCCTGTTCACGATCCAATTTTAATGTCCCTCTCTCCTCTTATTCAGGTGATGCGTTTTATCGTCACTGCCTTTCGTTGCTATGTCCTCCTACTGTTCAAAAATTTTAATGTCCCTCCTGTTCACGATCCAATTTTAATGTCCCTCTCTCCTCTTTTTTAGGTGATGCGTTTCATCGTCACTGCCTTTCGTTGCTATGTCCCCCCCTACTGTTCAAAAATTTAATGTCCCTCCTGTTCACGATCCAATTTTAATGTCCCTCTCTCCTCTTATTTAGGTGATGCGTTTTATCGTCACTGCCTTTCGTTGCTATGTCCCCCACCTGTTCACAATTTTATATTTTTCCCTTTATTCTATCTCACTCTCTCAATACCCTTCAGTCCGCTGAGGGGTTTTATTTTGGGTTCTTGTTTTTTAGAGAGCTGGCTTTCGTTTTTGGCTGGTGCGGTCAGAGACCTTTTGCGAAAAGAGGTCTCCACCCCTCTAAGTCCGTTCAAGGGGGGGGGAAGAAAAGGAAATAGCTGCGGCTCTCCTTCTCTTCCCTCCTCCCTGAAAATCCTCCCCCCCCCCTTCTCATCCTTTTCGCTTGCACCACGCCCTCATGTCGGACGTCCGCAAAATATATCGTAAGTCTCGAATCAGGGCCTGAATGTCGTGGTGAATTTCAACCAGTCGCTTGCCTATGGGGGATTTGGGCGTGGTTTCAACGACCCCCCAGCCCAAGGCCAACGGGGATTGTGGGGTGCTCACGTCGATGAGGCCAAAGCCGATGCGCCCGAGCCCTGGATCAATGCCTAAAATTTTCATCGTTTCACCTTATTGCGTATCGCCGCCCCGATTTGGAAGAGCAAGTACCCTTGTATGAGGTGTTGTAGAATGTACCCAAAATAAAATAATCCAGTTTTTAGCCGTTTAGCATTTTCAGGCAATTCAGGCAATAAGGACTCCACTAATTTTGAATCGGAAAATACAAAGGGGAGGCTTGCACTAATGCTGACAATATAACCTTTAACTTCAAATACATATACCATTATTTGAGAACAAAAACTTTTTTGAACCGAAGTTATTGAAACAGTTGTAAAATCACCCAAGAAATTATAAAAAATTCCTCCGAAAAAAAGAACGAGACTAAAGTAAACTAAAGGAAGAATATAACTTAGACCATAAACAGAAGTATTCATGTAAAAAGAATTCACCCAATGTTTGGTGGACTTTAATGGAGACTTACCTTGAAAATATTGTTGCCAAAAGAAGTAGTCGTTACCGAGTTGGCGTTCGCCTTTTTCATCCGCTTTGGCTTTTAAGTTGGCGTATATGGATGCCCACATATCGACCTTTTTGAGTGCTTCATCCGTATTCTTATGTATGGCTTGAAATTGATAACGATTGAAAGGGAAAGTCCACAGCATGTGAATAGTTCGTTTTAAGACTGTTGGTTTAAGCAAATCAAAATCAAAACCTGAAATATCGTCCACATCATCAAAATTAACCGCATCTATATTATTAACTTTTTTGAAGCTAATGTTCTTTCCGTAAAAATTACACGTTTTGAACTTGATTTCAACATTTTCAATCTCTTCTTTAAGGTTTCGAACGGTGATATAAATCCGATCTTGATCCATTTTTAGGTCATCAAAAGTAATACTACCCTTGCTATTTCTATCACAATTCAGAAAATTGACTTCTAGTTTGCTTTTCTCACCTTCAAATTGAGGAGATGTAATGTTGATATGTCCCTGTAAAGAAGCAGGCACAATTTCAAAAACATCGTGTAGGGTGATGTATTTAAATTTCAGGGGAGTATTTGTTAAAAATTTAATTTCTTTAAACGAGGTATGTTTTCCAAAGCTGGCACCAGAAAAATCCGTATCTCCGCTGAAGGCGGTCTTAGAAAAACCCGCTTCTTCGGTGAAGTTAGCACCATGGAAACCTGCCCCTTGTCTGAATGAGACACTGAAAAAATCTGATCTTTTGGTAAAGGAGGTACTAAAGAAATGTGCATCTTTTTCGAAGGTGACACCAAAGAAATCCGCCACTTCGATGAAAGCAGAAGTAGAGAAAATGGCTTTTTCTTTAAAAACGCTTTGAGAAAAATCCGCTTCCACCTTAAAAATAGCACCACTAAAATCAACTTCTTGACAAAAAATCAACTTTAAATCCGAACCCAAAGAAAAATCAGGTGCTTTGAAATTTTTAAAATATGCTCCACTTGCTCTTATTTCAAACGGGCATTCAATTGAAGTCTCTCTTGTTATTCTTATTTCTGAATTGCTTTGAGAATCAGCAATTATTCTTGATGCATGAAGTATTTCTTTTAAATTAAAGTCAACGTCAACCTTGCAATTTTCAAGGTCTAATACGCCTGAAACGAGGGCTTGACGTACCAGTTCTTCAAGGTCTTTTTTTGTGCTAATCACACGGCGGTATTGTCTCTCTTCGATCACAGGGTTGTCCTTCTGGCTAGGGGGGTGGGTTCTCCCCTAGTCTAGCATAAAGACTCCCCCACACCCTACGCCTATAGCCCCTCAAAGTAAATCACACCCTAGGCGGAGGCGGCGGGGGGTAAGGCGACGGTCGGCTGTAAACGGTAGGCCTTGGCATCGGTGGCGTCAGGCACCAAAATACCGGGGACTTGGTTCATGGCCTGCTGAATGGGGTCGCTCAGGGACTGCGGCAAGCTCACATGCCCCACCTTGGGAATGAAGTCCTTGGCGTAGACTTGTTCCAAGCCCTTGGCGTCGTCGTCCGTATTCACCAAGTAAAAACGGCGCTCCCCTGTTTTGGGATCCAAATCGCTGGCCTGAAGCTTCACTTCATGCCCAGGGACCGTGTAGCCATTTTTCAAGGCAATAGATTCATTCAAAATCGGTTCTTCCCCTTGAGTTAAGGCGGTGACCAAGTCGTTTTCCGTGTCTTTAAAATTGCGGTAATACCCGTAGAGGTATAAATCCCCATAATTGGGGTCCTTGGGGTCAGGCGGGACGTCTAAGGCTTGGTATTGCAAGAGTTTATAGGCCTTTCCGTCATTAATTAGCCGTTCATTAAAGAGTTTTTCATCCCCTGTTAAGCCACTATTTTCGCCCCAGACGGCATCTAAAATGCCTTGCGCTTCTTGGGGCGGAATTTTGGATTTAAAGGGTTGAAAGGCTTGGGTAAAGGACTTGCGGGCTTCATCGGCTTGCGGGATTTGTAAGCGTTGGCACAAGACGGCTTTTTCTTCATCACTCAAGGCCGTAGAAGACCACACGCCTGTTTGGGCAATATCAAGCATATCGCGTTTGTCGGTGGCCACGTCATAAGACTTTCGACCGCCATTATAGAGCAAAGTTTCTTGATACAAGACTTGCAAGGGGGAGGCTTCCTTCGGCCCCAAGGCTTTTCCACGAAGAAGTTTGGCTTGGGTGTTTTGCGCGCGTAAGACGGCCGCTCGAGACGCAGGGACTTCCACCAAAAGGTTGCCGTCCGCTGTTTTTTGATACGCCATATTCCGCTTGGCCAGTTCCGCATAGACTTGGCTGGGGTCATCAGGCGACAATTCTTGAGGCGTCGCCTTTTCGTAGAAGCTTTCCACCGGACTGGTTAATTCCACCAAGTGGCGAATCAATTCCTTGGGGTGCAAGCTGGCCATTCGAGACATCTCAGACGCTTCACTACAATTAAAGGTGCGAATCACATTCAAGTCGGCTTCGGTTCTGGCGCTGGGCAGGACTTGGGCGTTGTGTTTGTCTCCACTGGGGTGATTACTCACGGCGAGCAGGGCTTGCTTATACGGCGCTTCAAGGGGGGTGTTGTCTTGTTCAATGTCTTGCGGATGCGATAAAATCTGAACGGCATCTTGCACTAAACTTGGGGCATGCCAGCCTTGTGCTTTAGGCGCAAAGGCCATGGCATATAAGTAATAAAGTGTGCTATGGGGATTGTCTCCGTCGGTTTGTAATAGGGGGTTTTTCGGCGAAGTGAGTAGGGCATCTAACGCGTCGTGCTGATTCGGGGGGAGTTGTTGACTTAAGCGATGAAACATGGCCAAGCGGGCTTGAGGCGTTTCCAGCAGGCGACCTTGGGCATCTTTTGAAGGGGATTGACTCAGGCGTTGTAAGAGTTGGGCCTGCCTAAGGGGATTACGACTTAATTGAAGTAGTTCTTGAGGGAGGAGGGGTAGAATCATTAAGGGGCGTTGGGTGGCTTCCGCTTGGAAGGTATCGGTCATGCCGTTTTGCGTTCGTAACTGTCGTGCGGTGCCTTGTGTGTGTGGTTTCGCGCTGTTTTTTTCCGTGCCTTGCGTGGCAAAGAAAGCGTAGGGTTGATTCGAAGGAGTCGTTGTATTTACGGCCATGATTAAAATTTTACCTTATGGTTACACACGTACGGTCAAAGCGTTACCAGCATAAAAGGTCAAAGGGTTTTGAATTGTGCCAAATTAAAGTGATTCAAACCATTTTGTAACATCATGTAACAAAAATTAAAGACTTAAGCTCCATTGCCGATAGCTTAGACACGAGAGGTTTTATACCAAACAATCATATTTTTATCGGGACAATAAAAGGACATATCATACAATGATGGGCGCAATTACAGGATCTTCTTTACTGAATTCGGCACTTGGAATGGCTAATGGTATCAATGCGGATAGTAATAGTTTAAATGGTTTGGCTCAAAGACAAATCGACAACGAGATAAAGAAGGCCGACCGAGCCGTAAAGAGTGCTAGAGTTATTTATGTCGAAGATATTAAAGCGGGGTCATCCTTATCTGAGCTAACTCCTGATGAATTGAAGGCTCAGGGCTATACCGTCATGAGCCGTCAAACTGGGCAGGTGCTTGCAGCTCCGAAAGAACAACAGACGATGGTCTCGGGTGGGGGGGCTACCAATTTTTTAATGTCGCCGACACAAAGCTGGGCAGGTGCAGGCGCAGTGCCTCAATATGGTATGATGAACGGAGGCCTTCAGCCTTATGTTAATTATTTGGATCAAACCCAAGGCATGGGTATGTTTTTCCCCCCAACGGCGAATATTAATCAAGGCTACCCGATGATGGCAGGGGGCAATAGTATGTTGAATTCTATTGATGCTCAAATTATGATGCTACAAACCCAACGTGCGATGTACGCAGGAGGGGGGGATATGATGGGAGGCATGCTACCTAGTTCAGGAGCAGGAGCCACGCCCGTAGGCAAAAGAACGTTACAAGATCTTAAAGTCAATGGAACTGCTTCTACTGCGGGAGCTGGTGGTATGACGCCACAACAGCAACAACAGATGATGATGATGAGCATGGGTGGTATGAATATGGGTGGCATGGGGATTTATTCTAGCCCACTCATGCAAAATGTAGGGCTACCTCAATTTACGCCGACGGCGACTACAAGCGCTACACCTGATTTAGCAAGCATTATGGCTTTGCTTCAAGAGTCAGGGGTTGACCTTTCCACGCTTGGCACTGGCGCTGCAACCACAACGGCAACGACGAGCACCACGACCGCAGATACGACGACATTGACTTATATCAATACTCCCGTAACGGATACCACAGTAACAGATACCACAGCGGCTTAAGAACCGTATTATTCGTAACGTAGACTGCTCGTCGATTTTTGTCGACTTAGTATCCATAGCGGGATGAAGCTTGCCACAAGCCCAGCCGCCATCACCCAAAATAGATTCTTGATTAGAAATTCCCAAGGCATTTTTAAAGGAACGCTCCACCCGAAGGATTGGGCATTGAGTACGTAAATCAAAACACCTGCTAACATCATCCCAAAAATAAAGGCCATGCTATAGCCTAAAAGAGATAAGAGCATCCCTTGATTCATGACCAAGCGAACTTGTAGGGCGCGAGACATCCCCAAGTAATCTAAGGTTGCGTAGATGCGTTTGCCATCTAAAATAAGTGTGGTTAAAGCGTGTAAAACCGTTAAAATAGAAATCAAAAGCGCTACGCCTTGCATGAGATACGTAATCGTAAAGGTTTTGTCAAAAATCCCTAAGACCTCTTGTCGTAAGGCTTGATTAGAACGCATAGACAACCATACCCCTTGTGGTATACGGCGAGTCAAATTGGCCAAGACCGTGTCTGTCTGTTGATGAGGCTTTAAATACAAGGCAAGCGTACTGGACGCGTCTGCTTGAGGGCCCCCATAAGCTTGGTAAAGAGATCGATGAATAATCGCATAGCCGAGGCTAGAGGCGTAGTCAAAGTAAACCCCTTGAACCTGAAGCGACAAAGCCCCTTTCGGCATGTTCAGGGTAAAAGTATCGCCTCGTTTTAGATGATGGGCGTGGGCGAAGGGTTCACTAATGAGGGTGGGGTAAGGGGTTTTTCTCTGAAGGCTAATAGGTTGGCTTAAGGCCAGACTTCGAGCCAAAATGTCGTCAGACGATTCACCTTCCGTAAACGTTAAACGCGCGTGCCGAGCAAAAATATCTAATTGAGCGACGCCTAAATAGAACGGCTTGCCTTCATACACAAAGGCCTGTTCTAAAAAGGGATCCGCTTCAGAAACGGCCGAATCGGTACTGAGCGCATGCACCGTTTCCGCAGACAATAAACCCACATGACGATGGGTGCTGGCACTTTGAGGTTGTACAAAAATATCGGCGCGTAAACTTTTATCGATCCAGTCTTCCACACTATGCCGAAAGCTCCCAATTAAAGTCGTCAAACTAATGCTTAAGGCCAAGGCAACCATGAGACTCGCGACCGCCACGGCGGAACGATGTAAGCCTCCTTGTAAAAGAGAAATCCCCAAACGAAACCACAAAGGCGCTTTCCCTTGTAGAGCGATTTGATGTAAGCCTTTTAAGGCAGACCCCAGCAAGGTCGGAATCAGTAAGCTGCCTCCCATCAAAATTAAAAAGGCGGCGAGGTATCCCCCCAAGGGTAAATTCCAAAAAGGCGGAAGTAGGGAGGCGCCTCCTGCTAAAACAATAAAAATAATGCCTATTTTGGCAAAATAGTGACGACGTTCCGCGTGATGAAAGCTTTCGCTAAGGGGGCGAATATAATCAGCCGGTTGAATCTGTAAGGCTTCTTGCACGGGGAAATACGCTCCTACTAAGGACGTCCCTACTCCAATGATTAAAGCCGCCCACGCTAACCAGTCAGGGGGCGCAAACCCCATAGCACTTTGCCCCGTGTATACGTTTTGTAAGGTGCTTGAAACGGCTTGCCCCACGAGGGGAAGAATACTCATGCCTAAGAGTAAACCCAGTAGACTACCGAGGACCCCCAGTACAAAGGCTTCCAATTGAATAAAAAGTGCGAGCATTTTTGCACTCAGTCCAAGCAATCGATAGGTTCCAATGGCTTGTCGACGCTGCAAAATAGACATACTTAAGGTGTTATAAATCAAAAAGGCGGCGACCATTAGCGTAATAAAACTCAGCGCCATTAAATTCACTTGGTAGGAACGTAGCATATTGCCCATTTGTTGTTGTCGCTCTTCAGGGGCTTGAATACTTAAGTCTTTAGGAAGCTGTGCTTGAAGCTGATTTTGAATACGATGAATGGCCTGCTCTGACAAGGACCCTAAATCGACTTCAATCCGACTCAGTAACCCTACGGTATGGCTCATATTTTGAAGGACGCTTAAATCGGTGATGCCCAAATGACGAAAGGCTTGGGTTTTGCCAGAAGTTTTAAAAATCCCCACCACCGTAAGCGTGACTTGACGATCTTGCAGTAAAACGGGGAAATGACTCCCCCGATGCCAACCGTATTCTTGCGCTAAAACATCCGATACGGCCACCGCGTGAGCAGACAAAAACGGGAGCGTTTCTCCCATAACACGCGGGGGTAAAGGCGCTTCCTTCCAGTCTAGGGGGCGGTGCGTCGCATCATTGAGTGTGTCCACCCCTAAAAGATTTAAAACTTGACCTGTTGACGTTAAATGCCCTTTTGAATCTCGACTCAACAATAAAGTCGGTAATTCTAAAACAGGGTGAAGATCCGTGTAATGAGCGCCTTCAAGGGAACTTATCGATTGATACAGTTTGCTTAAAATACCTTCATTAAAAAAGGGATTGTTTTCGCTTAAAATTTCAAGACTCGTTTGTCCTGAAATTTGTTGAATCCCTTGCTTAAACTGAGTGAAAGCGGCAAAAGTGGCGGCATTCATACTGTATAAAACGCAAACACCTAAGGCAATCCCCAGAATCGCCAAACTGCCTTTCCAAATATTTTTTTTATAATAATGGATAGAAAAAAGTTTAAACACCCGTTTAAAAGTGGGCAAGGTCTGTAATCGCTTGCGAAAAAAGACTGAAAAGGAATCGGAGGACATTAGACATGAACCTTTGCTTCGCTCGGACGTAAGCAGACGTCTTCCACAATACGGCCATCTTTCATCCGAATAATACGGTCCGCGCTTTGAGCCGCCGCTTCGCTATGGGTCACCATCACCACGGTGGACCCTAATTCACGGGAACGTTGTAGGAGTAAATCTAAAACTTGTTGCCCACTTTGACTGTCCAAGTTCCCCGTGGGTTCATCGGCCAACAAGACGGGCGGTCTATGAACGGTGGCTCTTGCAATGGCGACGCGTTGCATTTGTCCGCCTGACAACTGAGCAGGAAAGGCAGACGCCAAGGATTCAATGTCCACCGTTTTAAGCGCGTCATTCACTTTTTCGGTGGCGACTGCACCCATCACACCGTTTAAATCTAAGGGTAACTGAATGTTTTCTCGAACACTTAAGGTGGGCAGTAAATTAAAAAATTGAAACACATAGCCCAAGGTATTACGACGAAACGCGGCCTTTTCATCTTCATTCAGGTGTTGCAAGGCGTGACCTTCAATCAGAATTTCACCCGTATTGGGGGTATCCATCGCGCCGATTAAATTAAGTAAGGTGGACTTTCCGCACCCACTAGCGCCCATAATAGCGAGAAATTGCCCCTGTGGAATATGAAGGGAGAAGTCTTCTAAAATCCAAGGACTTTGCTCATCATAACGTTTAAAAACGTGGTGAATATCAATGGCGTTCATAAATCCTCACTTTTCTACAGTTTTTTATCTCTTTATAAATGATAAGCAAACCCTGAGGCTTCTATGCTATAGTTTACAACAGCTTACAATAAAAGTGTCTATCTAGAATGTTTAAAAATAGCGGGTGCTTTTCTTTTTAGAACGATTCTTATACACTAAACAGAGCTATTTTAGAGGGTTACTAATAAACGCCTTATGACCAAACGCCCCCGTCGTTCCACTATTTTAAATCATCGTCATCGGGCTTCTTATGAAGAAGACGCTGCTTTTTCCTTAAATGATTTACCCCTTTCTCGTCGTCGTCGAAGCTTAACCCCCCACTTTATGAGTGGGAATCGAGTGCTTTTGATCACGTGTCTCCTTTTTTGCTTGGTGGGAGCGCTCTTTTTACAAATTTTAAATATCAAAGTCCTTAAAGGACATGAATATCGTCAAAAAGCAGCGCAGAGTCAGCACCGTAATCAGCTTTCTCAAGTGTATCGTGGGCGTATTGTCGACCGTAATGGCATTGTTTTAGCACAAGACACCTTGGTCTACGACTTATATATCCACCCTTCTTATTATCAAGACCAACCCTTAGAACAGGTGGCCGGTTTACTGGCGAAGCATTTGTCTCAAAGTCCACAAGAAATTTTACGAAAATTACGTTTGCCTTACCCCACGATTTTACTGGCGTCGAATCTGGAAAAAAAAACGGTGGATGCCCTTCGGCGTGAACGTTTGACCGTGACCCAAAAAGATGAAAAAACAGGGGAAATGCTTCTGGATAAAAAGACGGGACAACCCCTTATGGCGTCCTTAAAAATTGAGGGCTTAGACCCCTTTCAAAAACCTTTGAGACGCTACCCGCAAGGGCGTTTGGCTTCTCATGTCTTGGGGTATGTGAATGATGCGGCCTCTATTTCTACAGGGGTGCATTCTCGGTTGGATGCCTTAAGTAGTCATTGGTTTAAGCAAGAACGTCAAGCGCCCTTGTTGGTCGATGGAAAAGGCCGCCCTCTCACCCATGATGAAGAAAGTCTCAAGCATTTTGTGGAAGTCGCCGAAGCACAAGACGTCCAATTAACTTTAGACAGTCGCTTACAGTTTATTGCAGAACGAGAACTTAAAGCAGGCTTAGCCTATTCTAAAGCAGAACGCGGTGCTTTAATTATGGTCAAGCCTCAAACAGGAGAAATTTTAGCTTTGGCGAGTTTTCCTGATTTTGATCCTGAATCGTTTCAAAAAGCGCGTTATGAAGACTTAAAAAACTGGGCGATTACGGACGTCTACGAACCGGGTTCCACCATTAAAATTTTAACCGTCGCCAATGGATTAGATGAAGGCGTGATTACCCCTAGTAGTCATATTTTAGACACCGGTCGTATGCGCATTGGGGGATGGTGGATTCAGAATTATGATTATCACAAGTCGCCTCACCCCGGCAATATCAATTTAATTTACTTGCTTCAGCATTCTTCAAACATTGCGAGTGCTAAAATTGCCTTAATGCTCCCTTCTGCGACCTATTATAAACGGCTGAAAGCTTTAGGCTTTGGCAAGCAAACAGGCATTAGCATGACAGGGGAATCTCAAGGTATGGTGGATGACCCTCAGACGTGGAGCGTTTCACATCACGCGTCTTTAGGCTATGGCTATGGTTTAATGTCTACCCCCTTACAAATGACCATGGCGGTGAATACCATTGCCAATGGAGGTATTTGGGTACCGCCACGCTTGATTAAAGGCGTGCATGCCAAGCATGTTGAAGACAGCACGCAATACGCCAAAGACTTACGTCAGCACTTACGGCAACCCGCGCCTCATCGCGTGTATCGAGCAGAAACCGCGCAGGCGATGACAAGGCTACTCACGCAAGCGCTAGATAACAATAAAGCACACCCCGCTTACCTTGGCTTTATGAGAGTGGCTGGTAAAACAGGGACGGCTAAAAAAGCACGCGGAGGAGGCTACGCTAATGGCGGGCTCGTCACCAGTTTTAGTGGTTACTTTCCTGCAGAATCCCCTGAAATTATGATGATGGTGGTCGTGGATAGTCCTAAAATGGCGGAAAGTTGGGGCTCCACGGTAGCGGCCCCCATCTTTAGGCGGGTGGCACTAGAAAGTATCCATTATTTGAATCTTGCGCCTAAAACCTCTATTAAAGTGCCCCCGCTTCCTGCTGTATCAAGCACCTCAGCGCCTAAGCCGACCGCAGAACGTGTCACCCCAGAACCGCTGATGAATACGCAGACGCATGCTCCGCGCGCGGTTGAACAGTCAGCCGCAAAACCGTTGAGAGCTTCGGTGAAGGTGCCTGAATAATATTAATATTACCTAGCGTACCTAAATAAACACTAGGTTTTATGGTAGACTCCAAACATCAGAGTACTTGTTTAAATACTGTCTGAATCAAAGAAGGAAAGACTCCCCATGACTGAAGATACCAATACACCTCATATTGCGGCCACCAGCCCCAACTGCTTAACCCTTGAACCCAAAAAGTATGCGTACTGTGCTTGTGGTCTTAGTGCAGATGGCACCTTTTGTGACGGAAGTCACCGTGGGACAACCATTCGCCCGATTCTATTTGAAGTCACTGAACAGCCTGAAAGCGTGGCCATTTGTCGTTGCAAGCAAAGTAAAGCGGCTCCTTTTTGTGATGGATCGCATTGTGACTGTACGGTAGAACCTTCCATATAAACTAGACAGATTATCAATATGATGAAAAACACGCTAAGTCTAGACACTGAAACATGGAAAGTCCTCGCCCTTTATCGCTTTTTAGCTTTAGAAGATCTTGAAGCGCTTCAAGATCTTCTAAAACAGGCTTGTGACGAATTAAATCTTTGTGGCACCTTACTGCTTGCCCCTGAAGGGATTAACGGCACCATTGCAGGCACTCCACAGTCCATTGAACAGATGCTAGAGCTTTTGGAAAAGACCTGTGGTATTTCTCAAGGGGAAATTAAAGCGTCTTACGCGCATCAAAAACCCTTTAGACGCATGAAAGTTCGCATTAAAAAAGAAATTGTCACCATGCATAACCCCAAGGCTCAACCGACGGAAGTGGTCGGGACTTATGTGGAGCCTCAAGACTGGAACGCCCTATTGAAAGATCCAGATGTAGTGGTGATTGACACGAGAAACACCTATGAAATCGCAATAGGGAGCTTTGAAAACGCGGTTCATCCCAACATTTCAACGTTTACTGATTTTGCGTCCTATGTGGAAAGTAATGTAGACCCCAAGCAGACGAAAAAAGTGGCCATGTTTTGTACAGGGGGGATTCGTTGCGAAAAGGCATCGAGCTACATGCTCAATCAAGGGTTTGAAACAGTCTACCATTTAAAGGGGGGCATTCTGAAGTATTTGGAAACGCTTCCTCAAGAAGAAAGCCTATGGAATGGGGCCTGCTTTGTCTTTGACCGTCGGGTGGGGGTGGAACATGGACTTAAAGAAGGGGGCTACGAGATGTGCTTTTCTTGCGGATGGCCTTTAACGGTGGCGGATCGACACTTGGCTTCCTACGAAAAAGGGGTGTCCTGTTTACATTGTATTGAAGCGCTTGGCCCTGTTTCTGCGGAACGTTTACGGATGCGTCAACAGCAAAGCGATGCAGGACTATTTGAATAAATCGTACGCAAATGTTCCCACTGTACGGGGATTATTTTTTATTTGACATTGTAGATGTATCAACTATATTAGTTATACTATTAACTATTAACAAAGGTTAGGTTTTATTGAAAAATCTCTCTTTATTCATCGTGGCGTTTCTATAAGATGAAAGGTTCTTCTCATGCGTGTTTCTCCTTTACTCTCTCGTCCTCAAAATCAAGCCTTCTCTCAGCGTCAAGGAACACTTGCCTTTGATGTCGGCGGAACCACCATTACTTCTGCCTATTATCATGGTGAAGATGAGCTTCCTCAAAATCGTCAGTCCGTCAAAACCCCCAAACATACGGATTCAAAACAAACGGCAAGCATGACTTTAGATATTTTGACCGAACAAGCGGCAGCCTATTTAAAAACACTTAGCCCTGATCAACTCTCCAAAGAAGGGGCCATTGGTATTGCTGCTCCTGGGGTCGTGACTTCAGAGGGTTCTCTCAAAAATTCAGGGAACCTTGAATTCCCTCCTGACTATCCTTTAGCGGCTCAACTTCAAGCTCGTTTAAAAGCACTGGGCTTTCATGTCCCCGTTGTCGTTATGAATGATGGAAAAGCCCCCGCAAATGCCATTGTACAATTCAAGCAACCCGCACTCGCCATTGTTGGAACGGGGGTGAACATCGCTCCCGATGCCAAAGTTAAAAGTGCAGAAGGGGGGCATGCGCATTTATATGGTCTTAAAAATCATACGGTTGAAGACCAGATTTCAGGAAGAGCTTTGGCAAGAATCGCCCAAGAAGAAGCGAAAAAGAGAGGTTTAAAAACCTTTGCAGGCATTAAGGTGGAAGACTTGTATAATGAGTCCCCTGATTCTTCTCTCTATGACAAAACCATGCGAAGAATCGGAGCAAACCATGCCCCCTTTGAAAAAGCCATGACCTATTTGAAAGTAAATGATCAAGACCGCGTGCCGAACCTTTCTAAAGATGAAAAAGCCATTTTACAGCATTTGGATGATCACTTACACGACAAACTCGGCCAAGCCTTGGCGATTGCGCGACTTTCAAACGTCGATATGGATGGAATCATCCTCACTGGTTCCGTGACGGATATGCTTAATTTAGAAAAATTAAGAAGCTCCACCAATGCCTATATTGGACCAAAACAGAAGGCTGCCTTAGGCATTAAAGATATCAGCTTCTTTGCTAAAGCCAATGAACATGCCGCCTTAAAAGGAGCCGCTCAAGTCGCGAGAGATGCTCTACAGTCTTCAGGTAAATCAGTGACTCAAGAAGCAAAAGGCTTCGCGTGGGGAACCGCACTGGCCAGTCTGGTTCTCGGGGGGGCGTTGGGGTATCTCGCCAAAGCCATGATGAAGCTCAGTCCTAGTCCCACAAAAGCGAAGCCCGCCTCGGACCTTTCGGCGATGACGCCTCCAGAAAATTCGCAGAATCTAATCAACACTGAAGCCAAAACTGAAGTCAAAAAAGAAGAGATCCCCGCCGTAAAGGCTACTGAAAAACAGTAGTGCTTTCTTCTCTTAGTGATTGTATAATGTTCGATAGCTAACTCAAAACGATTGATCAGGGATTTGATTTAATCATCTCTGATCAATGTGTTTCATGCCTAATGAAGCGAAGTAGCTCACGATTCTAAAAGCTCCTTTGCCGCGGAATACCCCGAACGCCATGCGGTTTCTACTTTAACCCCTTGACCAAAAGCATCTCCCGCCATCACACAAGGCTGTGGGAAATCTAAGCGAAGGCTTTCCTCTGTTAAAGGCGTTTGCGCAAACGCGTATCGCCAACGATGAATCTGCATCGTCGTAAAGTCAAAAGGGTCCACGTTTAAAGACGCCATAAGCGGAGCCTTCCACGCCTCTAAAATTATTTCATCGCTCTGCTCAAAGTACGCTTTTGAAAAAGCGGCAGACCCATGTATCGTCAACGCCCACAAGGAGTCTAAAGCGGCCTTGTCTCCTTTATCATGCTCGGGATATTTAAGTCGATTACACGCCAACCAACGAAGTGGAGCATCCTCCCCCAAGGCCAATCCATGCGGATAGGGAAAGGTCGTTTGATGCGGTAAAATCCCCATTAATGCAAGCGATGGAGCATAAGTAACCGAGTAAAGCCTTTCCTTTTGATGGGGGGCTAACACAAGGGCAGACGCCTCCAATAAATCCAAGGCTTGAGGGACAGGCAAGGTCAGGAGTAATTTTTTCGCCTGAAAAGAATGTTTCGTGTCGCTGAATGCGAGCCAGCCCTTTTCATTAAAGGTTAAACGCGCTATTCGCTCCCCTAAATACAAAGGAGCTTGAAGCGAGTGAGCGAGCATTTTCGGTAAAGATGTCATCCCCACACCTGTAGGGATGTATCGCGGTCGAGGGGGAGCAGGCATGGCAGGCTTTTCCAGCAGAGGCAACTCATTAAACCACGGACGAATCCAACCTGCGTCTAACCAGGCGCGCACTTCATTTTGAAACTCAAGGGAGTCTGCCGTAAAATATTGCGCCCCGTGATCAAAAGACACATTTCCTAATCGACGCGTGGCAAGACGCCCCCCAAGGCCTCGTCCTTTATCCACAATAGCCACACTTAAACCTGCCGCTTCTAAAACACGTGCCGCACTTAAACCTGCCACACCTGCCCCTATAATCAGCACGTCCAGATTATTTGAGGTCATGGGTGATAAATCCTTGTAAAAAATGGGGAAACACCGTGGAGGCTCCTGCATTAGCGTGAGCCTCCACCTTTAAAATAATACCTTTGTCTAGTAAAACAACCCCCGACAACTGAAAGCCATCCCCTTCAAGGGGGCCCGCCCCATGCCCTTCAAGCAAGGCAGGAATACCTTTCTTAAAGGAATCCCAACCAAAAAGTTGAGGGAGGGTCCCACGTTTCAACCCCACACTCTTATAGAGAATACGATCTGGATCGCTAAAGCGCGGGCATTCTTCTAAACCATAGACTTCAAAAAAGGCATGCGTTTCTAAAGATTCTGGACTCATATGTACAAAACCCACTTGCACGTTAAGCGCTTCTAGTAAAGGGAGCTGTTCTTTTAAATCATGCAGCATTGAACGGCAAAAGGTACAGCCCAAGTGACGTAAAAAAACCAAGACCAAAGGAGTATTTTGACTAATTTGTAAAATGCTTTCACCGTCTTGACTTTTAAAATGACGAAAGGTAATGGCGTGTTGACCGTGATACAAAGTCGTTTCGGCCTCATCCGTATTTCGCCAATGCTGATAGGCCTGCTGTAAAATAAGCGCAAAGGGAATCCACCAAATCAAATCATTAAAAATGATATTCCAGCCAAAGGCTAGGGGGAAACGTCCTTCCCATAAGGCTTTTGCAAAACCCAAAGGCCCCAAAACTTTACCTAAAAAACCCACCAAAATCACAGGCCAATAGCGAAACGGATGAATCGCCGCCAAGCCATATCCCAGACCATAAACCCCCACGATCATGCCAATACACTGCCACAATTCAGGATAATTAGGCAAGGGAAGGCCCACAAGACTAAAGGCCGTCAGGGGAAAGAACACCGTCCAAGCCCCCCAGAAAATATTATAAAATCCAGCCAAAATCAGGACTTGGCGCATCCACGGCGCAAAAGGGTGCTTCCACGAGTCGGTGGGCGTTGAAACCAGCCCTAGAAGATGACGCGTTGCTGTATTCATCAATGCTTATTTCGCCTCCTGTTTGCGGATTAAGTCTTCTAAAGCGAGCGGCAATTCCGGATATTGAAAGACAAATCCCTGTTTTTCAAGCGCCTCTGACGAAACCCGTTGACTCGCGAGTAAAAGGGAGTCTGCCAAATCTCGTAAAGCCCACTTTAGTAAAATTTCAGGAACAGGGAAGGGGGTGGGGCGTTCTAAAGTCTGACCTAAAATTTGTGTAAATTCTTTATTTCTGAGAGGGGAAGGCGCCGTTAAATTATAAGCCCCTTCAAGGGCACTCTGTTCCACCGCATAGATAAAAGCGCGGACGACATCTTTAATATGTATCCAGCTCATCCATTGCGTTCCATTACCCAGCGGGCCCCCTAGCCCCCATTGAAAGGCGGGTAACATGGCGGCCAAAGCCCCACCTTCTTTGCTAAGCACCACGCCCAAACGAAATTGAACGCAACGAATGCCCGCATGACCAACAATGTGAGTGGCCTCTTCCCACCCTTTACAAAGTTCGGCCAAGAAGTCATCCCCTTGAAAAGCGTCTTCGTCTAAAAGGGCTTCTCCCTGATGCACCCCATAAATTCCAATGGCACTGGCGGAAATAAAAGTTTTAGGAGGCGATTCTAGGGCGCACAACAACTCACCTAATTGACGCGTCAATAAAACACGTGAATCATACAAACGCTGGCGTTTAGCGCTCGTCCACATGCCCATAATCGATTCCCCCGCCAAGTGAAGCACCGCATCGATTCGGCCTAAGGCTTCTAGACGAGCGACATCCGTTTCTTTGTAGTGAAGAACCTCCATATATAAGGGCTTGACACCTGCTTCCAAACGATGGGCTTTAGAGCTGGGTCGTAGAATCGCATAGACGTCCATACCCGCTTTAATCAATTCACGGCTAATGGCTTTGCCGACAAGACCTGTGGCCCCTGTCATTAAAATCGTTTTTTGGACGTTATTCATAATCGGTATTCTATCCTCTCAAGGTATTTTCAAGACGATGACGCTAAAGATGGGCTTAAGTCTCCTGCCCCAAAGAAAAGGGGAAAGCTTCCCAGACTTGATGAACTAAGGCGATTAACATCACCATAAACGGGCGATAAGAGACCTCCGCTTCGGCTTGCTTTTGAAGTTCAAAAATAGCAGAACGGCGAAGATATTGCGTTAAGAAACGACCTTCACTTAAAGGAGCGTGAAACTGTTTGATTTCCGTGGCAATCAGCGTAGGGACTTTTCGTTTACGTTGACGCATTTCAAAATAAGCCACTTCGGCCAAGCGATGCTGTAATACTTCGGAAAATCCGACGTCTTTGGATAAGGCTTGAAGCGTTTCACACCACGTTTCAACAGCGTTTAAGAAGTTCAAGAGGGTTTCCAAAGGAAGGTCCTGAGGAGCAATAAATCCCTTTTCATCCTGACAAACAGACGCCCACGCCTGTTCTAACTCATCAAAGAGAGGGATCGCCATCGGACAGTCTTGTCGGTCTAAGTACCACGTTTGAAAGACAGGTTCGTAAAACAGTAAAGCGGTTTGATCTTGATACTCGTCTTTGGCATGGAGCTTCTTCTGAAAGGTACTTAAGAAAGGGCCTTCCTCTATCAAAAACAAAAGACTTCGCCAGCATGTATATTCATGAGGCAGGGGGCGTGCCATATTTTTAAAATTCAAGCCTTCCAAATAAAGGACTTTGTCTTTAAAGTAGCTTAAATCAACGGGAAAACGTTTTTCATCATCATCAAAACGAATCAACCAACGATTCAGTTCCGCTTGAGTCAAGTCATGATGCACGATACATTCTGCTAAGCCTTGCGTGTCCTGCCCCACCACCAGCATGAGACTAATATCGCCATTGCTCCAATAACTCAGTAAAATCAGCGCTTGATGCCCATCCGCACTAGGGTAGGTGGCGTAGGCCTCTTGTCGTTCAATATTTAAATGCCACAACGGTTTTTCACAACCCAAAACGTTTAAAGAATGCTCATCTTGTGGCGCGTAAACCCCTGCCAATTGTAGCTTTTTCAAAGCCAACGTCACGGCTTTTAATTCTTTCGCAGGTATTTTTTTTGGAGTCGGGTAGCGTTGGTAACGATTATGTAAGCCCCACGCCGCGGCGACTTGCCCTGATTCTCCTAGAATTTGAATACACCATAAACGTAAGGCCAATGCATCAGGCAGCGTTAATAATAAGGGCAAGGCGAATCCCGCCAATTGAGTCGGAGGAATACTCCGTTCAATCCCGCTTAAAATGTCAAAGATTTCGTCTTCTTCTAAATCCATAAAGGCATCTAAGAATTCCGTTAACGCATCTGGATTTTCAGCAGAGGCTTGAAAGATACGTTGCGCCTCTTTTTCCAGAAGGGCTTCAGGGTCTTTCATATGTTCAAAAAAGAATTCAGGATCCACGTCATCGCCCAATGAACGTAAAATAATATGAATATGATCTTTAACTTCATCCGCCACAGCAGGCAAGGTCACCAAGTGGTATAAGGGTTCTCGTAAAGCGTGAAGCTCTCCCATTTCCATAAACAAGTCACAAAGCGCTTCCAAACGTTTTTCAGGCTGGGGAGAGGCGCCCGCCAATTCTTTAATTAAATAGGGAAACCACGTCTGTGCCGGGGCAAGACGTAAAAATTCTCGGCCAATTTCTTGGCGCTCTGAACGAGACAAAGTCGGATGGGCACTCATTAACTGTAGCGTACTCATCAAATGGCGTCTTAACTGCATAGGGGCAGGATGCGTCACAAGGGGACTCCTTGAATCATTCGAACCCTTTTAGTATAGACATAAAGTATAAACAAAAAACGGCACGCTGTCACTGAAAAACGAAGAAATCATACCAAAACCAGAACTATCCACGACTCATATAAAGGTAGCCCTTCACACAATCATGAGACAAATCAGGGAGCTTTTCCCAAAATAAAACTTCTAGTTCTTCCTGAGACATTTGACGGACGAGATCAATCACCAAGGTTTTGACATCCAAGGTTTGGTGCAATTCTTTTCCATTTAATAAATTTCTTAAGGCTTCAGGCGTCATGCCAATCCCACTTTCTCTAAGCACAGTCATCCCGCACAGAAGGCGGCAAACAAACAAATCATTATCACAAAAGGCTTAACCCAATGTGGCTCCCGCCAATTGCAACGCATTGACAAACGCGTCATCTTCCCGATATTCTAGGGCCAAAGACTGAAATTTTTTCGCATCCAGACCAATACGAGACAAACATTGTTGGTCCATAGGACAAGGATATTTCAAATCAAACAATTGAATAGTGCCTTCTGCTTCTAGACGAGATTTGTCCGTCATGCGAGCAAGCCAAGGCGTTTGAGCCAAAATGACATCACGACCACGAGGTTCTTGAGCAGACATCACGTGTCTCCCTTCTTTTTACGTATTGAAAATAAAAAACAAATATAATTCTTATGGTACCATAATTCTAATCAATCTGACGTTCTTTTTTTGACGTAAGATTCATTTTTTATAAAATTTTGAGCCTTGATGATGAAGGAAATCTTCCTATGTTATGGATGAATTTTAAGCGTTGGATCATTGGAGAACCTCTCCCTTCTAGCCAAGAAAAACACGAACGTATGGCGATTCCCATGGCATTGGCTATTTTCGCAAGTGATGCCTTGTCTTCGACCGCTTACGCCACTCAAGAAATTTTACAAGCCTTAAACGTTGAACTTCTAAGGGCTTACCCCTTGCTGGTTAGTTTTTTATCCATTCCTGTAGCCTTATTTATTACGCTAGTTTTAGCCGTGGTGGTGGTGTCTTATCGTCAAGTCATTAAAGCTTATGAAAACGGAGGGGGCTCCTACCAAGTCGCACGGGAACATCTAGGGTTAAAGGCTAGCCACATTGCGGGGGCGGCTCTTTTAATTGACTACGTGCTCACGGCTGCGGTATCAACGTCTGCCGCGGTGGATGCTTTGGCTTCTGCCCATTGGGTGACGGTGCCTCAAAAAGTGCCTGTGGCCATGTTTTTTTTAAGTGTGATTACTCTGGTCAATTTAAGAGGGGTCAAAGAATCGGGTTTTATTTTCAGTGTTCCCGCCTACATTTTTGTAGGGACCATGTGTATTTTACTCCTGAAGGGAGGCTATATGATGTTCACGGGTCAAGCCCCCCTTGATTTTTCACACGGTCTAGTCGCGTCGACAGGGGTGCCTTCTCATGCGTGGGCCTCTTTATGGAATAGTAGTTTGCTCCTGATTTTAATTAAAGCCTTTAGTCACGGCTGTACGGCATTGACAGGGATTGAAGCCATTTCAAACGGGGTAAAAGCCTTTAAAGAACCTGTTGCCGACAACGCGAATAAGACCATGGTCTTGATGGGTGTTATTTTAGCCACGATCTTTTTAGGGCTCACCATACTGGCTTTTGCCTTTGGCTTGTTGCCTTCAAGCCATGAAACCACCGTATCCCAAATCGGACGCGCCGTCTTTGGGGGGGGAACCTTCTTATACAATTTGCTCCAAATCATTACAGCGATCATCCTTGTTTTTGCGGCCAATACTAGCTTTGCAGGATTTCCTCGCTTGTCGTCCTTACTCGCCAATGATGGATACCTTCCTCGTCAATTTATGAACATGGGGGACCGTCTGGTCTTTAGCAACGGGATTTTATTTTTAGGTCTGATTTCTGCACTTCTGGTTTGGGTCTACCATGCTGATACACATGGCTTGATTCCCATGTACGCTGTGGGAGTTTTTCTCTCCTTTACCTTGGCGCAAGCGGGTATGTGTTTTTATCATCGTCAACATCAGCATAAAAACTGGAAGAGTAGCCTATTTATCAACGCCTTTGGGGCTGTTGTTACAGGGGCTGCAACCCTTATTTTAACGATTGAAAAATTCACCGAAGGTGCATGGATTGTCTGTGTGGCCATTCCCTTGATTACATGGGGATTTTTGTCGATTAAAAATCATTATTTAAGTGTGGCTCGTCAATTGGCCTTGCCTCATCCCACACAAAGCTACGATCCCAAACCTGTCGAACATACCGTGTTGGTCTTGGTGTCTAGCGTCCATAAGGGAACTATTCCTGCTTTAGAATATGCTCGCACCCTTTCTGCCAAGGTAGAAGCCGTCCATGTTTCGTTGAATGCGCAGTCAACCGAACACTTAAAAGAACAGTGGGACGCTTGGGGCTGTGGTGTTCCCCTTACGATTTTAGACTCTCCGTTTCGTTCTATTACCGGCCCTTTATTGGCCTATATTGATGCCGTTGAAGAACGTCATGAACATAATTTGGTCACCATTATTATTCCTGAATTTGTCACCAAGCAATTTTGGCATAATGTGCTTCACAACCAAAGTGCCTTGTTAATTAAAACCTTGCTTACTTTAAGACGAGGCAAAGTCGTGACCACCGTTCGCTATTACCTAGAAGAATAACGATTAAGTGAACATTCGGTTCAGGCAAGCTTGAAGAGGTTGCCTGACTGACGCTCCACCAGTCCTTGCAGTTCAAGCAAGCTTAATTCTGTGAGTACTTCTGTGGCTTTCAGGCCAGACAATAAAACCAGCGAGTCGATGTGTAAGGCTTTCGTAGTGCTTTGAGACAAGACAGCCCACACAGGAGAGTCACTGCCTTCAGACGCTTGGGGTGAAGCGGATGCTCTATCAGGCGTCTCTTCAACGTCCACAGCGTCAACAGCAACAACAGGGGCGGAAGGAGATTTAGGGCGTGCAGAACTTTTAGGAGGCTCCGTGACGGTGACTAAGGTAGACACAATTTTAACCCCTGTAACAATCCCGAGTAAATCAGCCAAATCTTGCCCACCAGTAATCGGCATGGCTCCTTCTTTCAAGAGCTTTAAAGGCCCTGCAGCGCCCGCTCGTGTAATATCCATAGGCAATACCGCCACATCTCGACTTTCTTCTAAGGCAATACGCGCTGAAATCATAGTACCACTTTGCAGGTTTCCTTCCACCACCCATAACGCAGGACTCAAACCCACAATTAAACGATTGCGACGCGGAAAAGATTTGGGAATAGGGGGCACACCCAAAGGCATTTCACTTAAAAGCAAGCCGTCTTGTTCTAAAATAGAAGCGGCCAAGGGCTCATTGCAAGTGGGGGTAATGTAGTCTAAGCCGCCTGCGAGCACGGCAAGGGTCGGTAACTTGAAATCCAAGGCGGCTTGATGGGCCACGGCATCAATGCCCATGGCAAGCCCACTGACAATACAAAGCGGATGCACCGCCACTTCTTCTAAAATACGTTGTACTTGTTCGCAAGCATACTCACTGGCATGTCGGGTGCCTACGACGGACAAAGCGGTCAGCTCTTCTTTCAAAAGTTCCACATTCCCCTTGTAAAATAAAGTCGAAGGGGATTCATGAATTTGCGCCAGCCGTTGAGGGAAACGAGCATCATGGCAACCCATCCACCCCACTTCATGCGTTTGGTAATGCGTTAAAACACTCGTTAAATGCGTCTTAAAGTAATGTTGCTTTTCTTCCCAAGCCTTTAATAAAGCAGGGGGAAAGGAGGCAAAACTTTCACTGAAATGTTCAAAAGCCCAATGAGGAGGCACCCAAAAAAGTTGCCAAAGCAGGTCGTCTCCAAAAGATTGAAACAACTGCTTCTGACGTTTCAAACCCATTTTAGGGATATGCGCCCATAATAAAACGGCTAAAGTATTGGCGCTGTAGAGTGGAAATTCAGACTGAAGTGAGGAGAGCGAGGGCGCATAATTACGACTGACCGCTTCCAATGCGTGAAATTTAAGGTGCAACATAAGCGTTTCCTTGATTAATTCTTTTAATTGTACGAGCTTTTGCTCACGGATTCACAATGTAACAGTCTGTTTACATTAGAGGCCACCCCCTACTTTTAGATTATCCTAAAAGGGTCTATCATATTCACGGGGTGCTGGAACCAAAAATCTAGCTGAGATCTTGAACCCAATGGCAACAAGAAACCCTTATAACCTGATCTGGGTAATGCCAGCGGAGGGAATCTTATGACCTATTGTCCACATTCGCTTTTTTCTTTTTTCTCTCAAACGACGCCGATGATACCGCCTTCTCACGCTATGAAAAAACAGCCCCTTCTACATTCAAAATCCACCCTAGGGCCTGTTTCTGTTTCGCAACGACAAGGTCAGCTGTATCGTAATTTGATTCCGTCTTCTGCCACAGGCAACGTGAAGGCATTGCTGGAACATACCTTAGAATGGGCGGAAGTCAATCACCAAACAGTGAAGCCCCAAGAAATTCAAGCCTTAGCCACAGGATTTCAAAACGCCTTAAACCAAAACGAAGCTCAAGTTTTGGAACATCTGTCGACACAATTAGGGATTAACCCCAATCACCCCCATTTCAAAAGTTTACAGGGGGCCTTGTCCAAAAAAATAAAGGGGACGCCGAGCCTTAACAATACCGTCAAATGGCTATTGGCACTAGAATATTTACCGTCTTCTCTCATGATGCTATGGGTGACCAATGGGATTTATACGGAAATGCAGGCGCGGGATAAAATCACGGCCAATGAAAAAAAAGTATTGTTTCGTCAAGAGATTGCACGCCAATTTGTCGGGGCAAGCCTTCACTTATTTCGTACCTTGCTTGGATTTGAAGCCGTTGTCTGGATAATGGCGCTCATGAAACGGCATCAGAACGTCAACGAATGGGGAAAGCGCTTAGAAGCCAACGCGAATCCCTTCAAACAAAAAATGGGCGAACATTTAATTCGTGGCTCTCATCAGATGCAGAGCCTATGGAATCACTTATATGGAGATACGAACCAAACCATTGCGTCCATGACGTCTTTAATCCTGATGAATATTCTGACCTACGGCATTACTCGACCTCTCATGGTGAATGCGGCGTTTTGGGGCATTCACAATAAAGACACCCCCCCCGAACCCAAGTCCAACGACGTTCCTGAGGCTAAATCGGTTCAAACAACATCTGCCCGTTCTTTGGATCTAAAGTCAGTTTAAAATGTTGAATAAAACTCAAGCCCAGTAAGCCCGCGAAACTATTGCCTTCTCCAAAATCCATGACGGTGGCTTCCACATCAGTGGCTTCAATGCCATTGACGGCAACGGTTTTAAGCCGTACTTTAGGAACCTCCAATTCACCATTGGCCGTGGTAATGGCGATTTTTTCTCCGCCTTCTAAATTCAGACCCAGTTGACGCGCCATGCCCTTAGAAATGGTGGTATAAGTGGCCCCTGTATCCAAAATAAAGTGACCCGTGGCTTTATTATTGATTTTAACTTGAATAAAAAGGGCTTTGGGCTTTAAGGCCATCGGAACAGAGGCATACGGCAGGCCTTGATCCACCGCGGGAAGCGTGGTGTTGTTTTGCGGAACAGGGGAAGTCTTGTCTTTTTTAAAGCTCGCCGTCCACGCGTCTAACCACGATGATTTTTTGGATCCACGAGGTGAAGAAGGCGCAGGCAAATCTTCAATGGGGATACGACTTGCGATAGTAGAACCTTCCCCATTGGGCAGAGAAGACGCCATTAAGGAAGCCGCCGCGCTTGGCTTAAGGGAGCTGGGCGCCTTGTGAAACGCTAAATCCTGAACCGCATCGGGGTGATAGGACACCAGAATCAATAACGCGGAAAGCCCCAAGGTCGCGACACAAAACCGTTCTAAATAAACGTGCATCGTCCCCCATTGAAAAAGCGATTGAAAATTCATAAAAAATGGAATCCCTTATTACATATAAAAAAGAAATAGACGCATTCTTCTTTGTGCTTTAGGTTCTTTGCCGTTCTTCTTCTCTCGACCACTACGTCAACAAAAATCAGACGCCTCCTTTTCTTGACGTAGTCCGACGCGTTGATCCAAGCATTACAATAGCCCTTTAAAGAAAAAGCACTTGGGGCGTGAAAATAAAAACAGAATCCCTTGAAACATTTCACAGGTTTGAAGTATGATATAATGCAAATGTGATGCGTTGCTTAAGAAAGAGACCCCCTTCATGGATTTAAATATTCAACAACTAGAAGCCTTGGCCGAACTCGCTCGTGCAAAAGATTTGGCAGAAATTACGATTACAGATGGCGATAAAAAAATAACGATTAAGACGCCCGCCTCTGTGTCGCATACGATTCATCAAGTCGCGGGTGGGACGATGCCCCTGTCGATGCCTACTGCTGCCCCTGTGGCGAACAGCGCGCCTTCGGCCGTTATTGCCAGTGAAGCGCCTGCCGTGCCTGCGCTTGAAGATGCTTCTCTTCATACGGTGACTTCTCCCATGGTGGGGACCTTTTATGTCGCCGCCAGCCCTGAATCGCCTATTTTCGCCGCAAAAGGAAGCACGGTTGCAGTAGGGCAAACCTTGTGTATTTTAGAAGCCATGAAACAAATGAACGAACTTGAAAGTGATGTGTCTGGAACGGTGGTAGACGTTTTAGTGGCCAATGGTCAACCCGTCGAATATGGTCAGCCGCTTTTTAAAATCAGACCCTAGTGAAGCGTCGCTCCGCAAGCCTAGCCCGTCAAAAAAAGGACACGCCGATGAACGCCTTGAAACTGAAAACCCTAGCTTTGGTGGCGTTACTGTTGCTAGCCCCCTTGCACGCCTTTGCCCAAACCGCCCAAGAAGCCTTTAAAAAAGGGGACAGGGCTTATGAGCAAGCAAAATACCCTGAAGCCATTAAGTATTACAGCAAAGCCGTTGAGCTTAATCCACAAGATGCCTATGCTTACTTTAATCGAGGGCTTTCGAAAAGTGCTTTAGGCGATCATGCAGGGGCAATTCAAGACTACGATAAGGCGATTCAGATTGACCCACAATTTGCTCTTCTTTACTACAATCGAGGGATTGCGAAATGTGATTTGGGCGATTACATAGGCGCCATACAAGATTATAACAAAGCGATTCAACTTGACCCACAATTTGCTCAAGCTTACGGTAATCGAGGGATTTCGAAAAGTGACTTAGGTGACAAAACGGGAGCCATACAAGATTACAACATCGCTATTAAGCTTAATCCACAATATACGGCAGCCTACTATAATCGAGGGGTTGCGAAATATGATTCAGGGGATAAAACAGGTGCTATTCAAGATTTCAATAAAGCACTTCAGCTCAATCCGAAACTTGCTCAAGCTTACTATAATCGAGGGGTTGCGAAATATGATTCAGGGGATCACACAGGTGCCATAAAAGATTTCAATATCGCCATTCAACTGAATTCACAATTTGCTCAAGCTTACTATAATCGAGGGAAGGCTAAGGGTGACTTTGGGGATCAAGCAGGAGCCATACAAGATTACAACACCGCCATTCAGATTAATCCACAAGATGCGTATGCCTACTACAATCGAGGGCTTGCGAAAGATAACTTAGTGGATCAAACTGGAGCGATTCAAGATTTCAATAAAGCACTTCAACTCAATCCGAAACTTGTTCAAGCCTATAGCAGTCGAGGGCTTTCGAAGTATGTTTTAGGTGACAAGACTGGAGCCATACAAGATTATAACAAAGCGATTCAACTTGATCCACAAGATGCTAGTGTCTACAGCAATCGAGGGCTTGCGAAAGATGACTTAGGTGACAAAACGGGAGCCATACAAGATTACAACATCGCTATTAAGCTTAATCCACAATATACGGGAGCCTACTACAATCGAGGGAATGCGAAACGAGCTTTAGGAGATCACACAGGCGCCATACAAGATTATAACAAAGCGATTCAACTTGATCCACAAGATGCCAATGTCTATACCAATCGAGGAATTGCCAAAGCCAAATCAGGGAATAAAATAGGGGCCTTTGCTGATCTCGAAAAAGCCAAGCAACTCTACGTCGAACAAGGCAATATGGAAAACTATCAAAAAACGATTAAGATCAAAAATATGGTGAGTAACCTTTTCGTGAAACAAGGTAAATAACATTCATTTCTTCACCAAGCAAAGCTCTTTCTCGTCAACCCAATAGATAAACCCATGAGGTGGGTTTCCTAAAATAATAAAGGCGAGGCGTCCGAGACATTTTGCGGGCGTCGTGTAAGGTGAATGGGGCGAGGAGGGAAAATAAGAGCCAAGCCCCCTTGACAAAGCGTGCAAGATTTGACACAATGTAAAAAGGGGGAGTCCCTAAGTGGTCGAGACTTAAAGACTCCACGCTAACCTATTAGTTTAGTTTAATAACTAATAGGTAGATAATCAAGAAGATTATGGCTTCACGAATATCCATTTTAGCTCACCTCCTTTCTGTTACAGAATGGGGGTGTTGCTATATCAGCAACCCTTTAAAGGTTTTTAGCAGAATAGCACAAAGCCTTAGCTGGTTCAAGCCAAAAACGGCAACCCTTGCCAGTGTTATGGGACGCTGACTTTTTAGGCTTTACGGCGCCTAGGGTGTGTCATGGGGTGTAAGCAGACCGTCCTGTGCCTTTTTATGTTGCGAGAGGTTATTTTGAAATAATAAAGGCGAGGCGTTGACTTTCCTTTTCTTGATTTAAGGGCTACAATAAGTCTTAGCCTCTGAAGGATTCCCCGAATAAATGAGAGAGAAAGTAACTAGGCTTTATGAGCATTCCCCCCAAAAAACGATACGGTGAACTGGTCACTCAAAAAGGAAGGGCATACCCGTTAGGCTTTATTGTCAGTGGTGGTTAGGTTCACGACGTGACGCAAGCCATTGCTTTAATTTCGGGGCTTGAGGCGACGCCTTACTGGCGGACAAGGGCTATGATAGCGATGCTATTCGTGAGTTTGCCCGGTATCAGAGGATTGAACCTCATATCCCTCTTCGTTAAAACCGTGTAGAAACAAGGTTTTATGATAAAGAATTGTATAAAGAGCGTCACAAAATCGAATGCTTATTTGGATTGATGACGCATTGCCGACGGCTTTTTTTCGCTTCGACAAAACAAAAAGGAGTTTTACAACCTTCTTGCATTTTGCAGCTGCCTTACATTGGCTAAAATAAAATCTCAACATAACCTATTTGGAAGTAAATCTTTACAAACGTTACAAATAAGTTTAATCTGAGCTTTTGATAGAGACTGTTTGCATTATGGGGATGTTTCTGACAAAATGAATGAAAATACAGAGTCTTTCTGTAAACGTTGTGTAAATAGCGTGTATGATAAAGAAATAGGTATGGATTCATACTTGTTTCCATTTAGCTTTATTTAATATCCTATCCAAGTCTTGGAGGTTTGAACACATGGCGGTTCAGCATGTTTCTCGAAATGAACAACCCTTCGCGGTGGTTTCTGAAGAATCCGTTAAGTATCCTGGTATTCCTGGGACCTCAGACGGTGCTGGTATGGTGGTTTACATTCATAGTCATGGTAGTGAAGGGGGCTGTGCTTACCCGATTACCCCGTCTACCGCGATGGGTGTGGCGTATCAGTTAAATTATGCCAATGGGATGAAAAACGTATGGGGCACACCATTGACTTGGGTTCAGGCAGAATCTGAACACTCCGCTGCATCTGCCTGTGAAGGTTTTGGCGTCGCGGGGGGACGCGTCGTGAATTTCACGTCAGGTCAAGGTTTGATTTTGATGAAAGAAGTCTTGTACACCATTTCAGGCAAGCGCTTGCCGATTGTTTTTGAAATTGGCGCCCGTGCCTTAACGTCTCATTCCTTGAATGTACACGCGGGGCATGATGATGTTTTTGGCGTCACAGATGTCGGCTGGGGGATGCTCTTTGCACAAAATGCTCAAGAAGCGGGTGACTTTTCTTTGATTTGTCGTCGTGTGGCAGAAGCGTCTCAAACCCCTTTTATGAACATTCAGGATGGCTTTTTAACCACGCACACCATTGAAAATGTGTTGTTCCCTGAAACCGATTTCATTCGGGACTACTTGGGCGATCCTCGTGAAAAAATCAATACCTTATTTCACCCTGACACCCCTTTAATGAGTGGGGTGGTTCAAAACCAAGACGCGTATATGAGTGGTAAAGTCGCCCAGCGTTTTTACTACGATTTGGTGAAGCCTGCCTTGCGTGAAGCCTTTGATGAGTTTAAGGCTCAAACGGGTCGTGCTTACGACTTTATTCATTCTTATCAAATGGAAGACGCCGAATTTGCGATTATTGCCTTAGGTTCTACGGCGGAAACGGCGCAGTCCACCGTGGATTACATTCGTTCCTTAGGCTATAAAGCGGGTTCCATTGCCATTACGAGTTACCGTCCATTCCCAGGGACTGAAATTGTAGACGCCTTGAAAAACGTTAAGGCCTTTTCTGTGCTTGAGCGTTTGGATATTCCCTTGGGTGGAGACAATCCTCTCACCTCTGAAATTAAAGCGGCCTTTGCCAATGCGATGATCGGTGAAGCGGGTTACCCTGCTATTACGCGTATCCCTACGATTTATAGTGGGGTTGCGGGCTTGGGTAGCCGAGATGTCACCCCTGGTCATATGGTGGCCGTGATTGAAAACATGGCGAAAGAAGGCCGTCGTTTCTTTAGCTTGGGTATTGATCATATCACGGGCTTAGAAGTGGACAGCGAACCTGATGTTCGCCCCGCAGGTGCATTTAGTATCCGTGGTCATTCCGTGGGCGGTTATGGTTCGGTCACCACCAATAAAATTATTGCCACGATTTTAGGGGATGTCTTTGGACTCCGTGTGCAGGCGTCGCCTAAATACGGTTCTGAGAAAAAAGGTTTGCCCACCAATACCTACTTAACCTGTACCAAAATTGGAAAAATCGGCACACATAGTGAATTACAACAAGTGGAATTTGTGCCGTTGATGGACCCCACCACATGGGCGATGGGTAACCCGCTTGTGGGCCTTCAAAAAGGAGGCATGCTCTTTCAGCATACGCCCGTTGAAGATCCTGAAATCTTGTGGAAAAGCCTTCCCCTTTGGGCGAAGTACGTGATTCGTGAAGAAAATATTCGCGTCTTTGGTGTGGATACTATTCGTATTGCGCGTGAGGCGTGTCAATCCGATGAATCCTTGATTCAACGTTTCCAAGGCATTGTGCTTTTGGGTGTCTTTTTAAAGTTGACGCCTTTTAAGGATGAAGCAGGCCTTTCGGATGAGGATCTTTTTGAAGCCGTCCGTAAGCCCATTAAAAAATACTTTGGTCGTAAAGGCGACCAAGTGGTTCAAGACAACCTGAATGCCGTCATTAAGGGCTATCAGCAAGTCTTTGAAGTCAGCCGCGAACTGATGGATGCCATGACGCCAGAAGAACTCGAACAAGGGCGTTGCGAATGGGACGCGAAAGGCAAAGACACCAATGCCTTCTTCATCTAATTAAGCTCATTGGGGTAAGTCTCCCTTGCCCCTTCTTTCGTTATTTTGTTTTGTTTACCTGAAACTTAGTGAGGTTTTGCGATCATGATGAATGCAACACACGACGAGCATCCCGCTCAAAAATTCCCGATTTGGTATGATGGCGAACGCGCACAAGCCGTCGTCGAGGCGTACAATAATGGAGGGGGTTCATCTCAACCCGCCGACGCTTTTGTCGCCAAATCTATTTTGCCTGCGTCGACAGGGGCCACTCGTGATTTTAGCTATATTGCGCCTGAATTACCGCAGCTCAACAGTGAAAACTGTGTCGGCTGTATGGATTGTGTCACCAACTGCCCTGATACCGCCATTTTAGGCAAGGTGGTTTTACCCGATACGTTGGAAGCGGCGTTGGAAGGGGTTCAAGACGAAGAGTATCGTCAGCACTTACGTCAACAATTTGGTGAAACGCGCAAGTATTACACTGCCTTTCAGAAAAAACATGAAAAAGATCCTGAAAACAACCCTGAAGGCGGGATGTTCGGTATTTTTATTGATCCCACCAAATGTAAAGGTTGTGGAGAATGTGTCGCGGTTTGCGGCGATCATGATGCCCTGAAAATGGTCAAGAAAACCCCTGACAACTTGCCTCAATACTTGAGTGATTTTGGTTTTTATCGCTCTTTACCCGCTTCTCCTTTAACGCATATCAATGCAAAAGACAAGCGCGATATTATGTTAAAGCCTGCGGCTATTCGTCAGTACGTGGGTGGAGCAGGGTCTTGTATGGGTTGCGGAGAAGCCTCCGTCCTCCGTCAAGTCTTTGCCATGACCCATGAAAAAGTGGGCGATCGCTACGGGATTGTCGCGTCTACAGGCTGTAATACGGTGTATGGTTCAACCTATCCGTATAATCCTTTTGCGGCACCTTGGACAAACTCCTTGTTTGAAAATGGTCCTGCCGATGCCATGGGCATTCGTGCATTTTGGGATCAGCAAGGTCAAGAAGATTGGGTTATTTGGAACGTCGGTGGAGACGGAGCCATGTTGGATATTGGCCTAAATGCCTTGAGCCGTTTGCTCGCGTCGGGTATGAATGTCAAAGTCTTAATTTTGGACACACAAGTCTATTCTAATACGGGTGGGCAGCAATCGACGGCGTCTTACATGAGTCAGGAGTCCAAGATGGGGGCGCATGGTTCGAGTAAAGGCGGAAAATCTGAAAGTCGTAAGGAAATTGCTCAAATCGCGTTGATGCATCCGAACACCTATGTCGCTCAGACTATTGGTCCGTTGACGACACATTTTTACAAAGTCGTGGAACGTGCATTGGAATATAATGGCCCTGCGGTGATTAGTGTCTACACCACTTGTCAGCCTGAACATGGTGTGGCGGATGATATGGCGGCCACTCAAGCGCGTAATGCGATGAAGAGTCGTGCTTTTCCCCTCATGATTTATGATCCAGAAGCGGGAGCCACCTTGGCACAACGTATTAGCTTGGAAGGTAACCCCGCGCCTACTCGCGATTGGGTAATCGAAAAAGACGCCGATGGGAATGAATCGACGTATGATTTCCTCAGTTGGGCGAAAACCGAAGGACGCTTCCGTAAGCATTTTGACAAAGCGGGTGAACCGAGCAGTCAAAGTATTTTAAATGCTCGTCAAGATCGTTTGGACAACTGGCGCTTGATTCAGCAGTTGGCAGGCGTGACCAATGAAGACTTTATGAAAAGTCTTCAGCCTCAAAGCTAATCCATACAGAGAGACGTTGATGATTGGTCATCAACGTCTCTCACTTTTATGAAAGGCGTTGATTCCTCATGACTCTAGACCATACCATTTTAAGCATCCCTCGTTCTTTTCAGGAAACGGTTTTAACTCTTTTGACTGCACCGACTCCCCTTAGGGAACAAGTGCGTGCGCAATTGTCGGATCAATATGCGTGCTTGACGGATGAGGATGTAGCCAATTTTTTAAACACTCGTGTGCTTGAATTAGAAGAATATGAGTCGGATCTTTTATTTTCGCCTCAATTCACACCGAAAAAAGAGGAAAAGCTCGCTTTCATTCAAAAATTTGCTGGGGAAGCTTTTACGTTAGACGATTTAAAACGTGAAGTGGATACCTTAGCGTCGATGAATCTTCAAGTGAGCTTTGTACTGCCTTCAGGACGTCATGTGCAAACCCCTTTACAGCCTGTGATGATCGAACGTTTTTTGAAAACCTTGGCGCTACATAAGCCTGTGCCAGAAGCCTTACGGACTTTTCTTGAGACAGAGGCACCAGCTGACTTTCAAGGTCTATTGGCGTGGTATGCGAGAGATCCTTTGTTTCACTTTGAAAAATATCAAGATGTCTTTAAACAAATGGTGTTGGCATGGAACACCAAAAATGCATATTCGATAGAGCAATGTGAGTTTTTCTTTGATTTTATGAAAACCTATACCCCTCAATCATTACAAGATTTAGAAGAGAAGCTGGATCGGTTGATTCAATCCTGTCAAGACGATATCGCAACCGCGGGCGGGCGTTCCTATCATCACCCACAAATTTCAGGCAGTCATAGTGGTGGTTCCCACGATTTGCATGAAGCGGAAGTCGCTCGGCAACAGTATACAAAATGGATTGAAGCGGCTCGTGCCTTAAAGCAATCTTTATAAACAGGGACATGGTCCCGCGATTAAGGGACATTTTAGAAAAAAGGATTCATGAGGATTTAAAAATGGGGTTGGCTGTTTTTTTTGATCGGGATGGCACTTTAAATGTGGAGCGGGGTTATATTCGTGATTTAGATCAATTGGCCTTATATCCTGGTGTGGCCACCGCGCTTAAAAAACTCAATACGTTGGGGGTTTTGTGCGTGTTGACGACGAATCAAACAGGGGCCGCGCGTGGGTTTTATGATCTTGAGCATATTCATGCCTTAAACAATAAAGTCAATACCTTATTACAAGAAGAAGGTTCGGCTCATTTAGATGCCATGTATTACAGTCCTTTTTATGCACGTGGGGTAGTGCCCGAATTTACCAAAGACAGCGATTGTCGTAAACCCAAAACGGGAATGATTCAACAGGCTTTAATGGATTTTCCTGATATTCAAGTGGCGAAAAGCTATATTATTGGGGATAAAGCCACCGATGTAGAATTTGCGCATAATGCGGGTGCAAGAAGCATCTTGGTCAGAACAGGTTATGGTCAAAATGTGGTGGACGGTAAGTATCAGGTGTTGACGCATACCCCTATCGCTGTTTGTGCGGACGTTCCAGAAGCGGTTGAGTATATAATTGACGCTTGGAAAAACGAAGGACTACTCTAAAATAGAACCTTTGACCGAAGCGTCCTCGCGCCATTTTGAGCAGGTATTCTCCTTTGGTGAAGGGGCATACAAATAAGTGCACGCTTAAAGTCGTTGAATCCAGCCCTGACTTTCACGCCTTGCCCAGCGGTCTTCTTCTAAAATATCCTCCAAAGGGGGAAGACTCGGATTATTTATTTTTTTGCTACTTTCCAAGAGTGTGTGTTCAATGACTTGGGGAATTTGCGTGAAGCGAATGCGTTCGTCTAAAAAGGCTTGAACAGCGACTTCGTCCGCCGCATTGAGAACTGTCGTGGCAAGGCTTCCTCTCTTTAACGCCTCGCGGGCCAAAGCAAGGCAAGGAAAGGTGTTTTCATCAGGGGCTTCAAAATCAAGGCGAGCCAAATCCAGAATATTAAAATCTTGGTTTCTATACGCACCTGACCAACGATCAGGCCAACTCATCGCCACTTGAATAGGAATACGCATATCGGCAGGGGCCATTTGTGCAATAATGCTTCCGTCAATAAATTCGACTAAGCCATGGACGATACTTTGCGGGTGAATTAAAACGTCTAATCGCTGGGCTTCAATTTCAAAAAGCCAATGCGCTTCAATGAGTTCCAAGCCCTTGTTCATTAAGGTCGCGCTGTCGATAGTGACTTTTTCACCCATCACCCACTTGGGATGTCGAAGCGCTTCGGCTTTACTTACTTTTTTTAAGGCCTCCTGACTATAGCCTCGAAAGGGTCCTCCTGAAGCGGTGATCCACATTTTTTTAATGCGAGACGTTGGGGCATGATGAAGACTTTGAAACAAGGCGCTATGTTCGGAATCAAAAGGCAGTACTTGCGACAAATAAGGCTGAACAAGGTGCCCCCCTGCCACAAAGGTTTCTTTATTGGCCGTCAATAAGGTCTTTCCGGCTTTTAAGGCGCTTAATGAAGGAGAGAGGCCTAAAATACCCACGACTCCCATCAGTACATCTGTGACGTCAGGTAAGGTGGCAAGGATGCCGAGCCCCCCAGCGTCCGTAGTGAAAATATCTAAGGGGGTTTTAAAAGATAAATGCTTAAGAGCCCACTGAAGCTCTTGACGAAGGGCATCATTCGCAACGGAGACATAACGGGGTTGAAATTCTATAATTTGGGGGATTAAACGCTCCAGCTGATGTCCTGCGGCCAACGCGAGCAATTGATATTTTTGAGGGTGATGACGTAAGACATCTAGGGCTTGAGTTCCAATAGAACCTGTTGAACCAAGAATGGCTAATTTTTTTAGGGCACTCATCCATCGTGTCTCCTTCAAAAAGAGGTATATTAAAAGATTCGTGCTGAGAAAAGGGCAAAATCTTTTATAATCAAACTATGTT
The DNA here is from genome assembly GCA_050916035.1 of Vampirovibrio sp. Lineage (GTDB taxonomy): Bacteria > Cyanobacteriota > Vampirovibrionia > Vampirovibrionales > JAJTHC01 > JAJTHC01. The sequence goes on from CP050876.1 coordinate 1,731,715, forward strand.
TACTATACTCCAAAGTCTTGATGGAGACGAGTGATGTGGCCTTTAAATGTTCGCAGTGTCAATCCACCGAATTTACAGTCGCCTTAAGTGCAGGAGCCACCATGACGCTGACGTGGTATTACAATGAAGCGGAAGACTTGGTTTTTATTTTAGGAAAAGACAACCCCTCTTTTGTCGCAGATTTGGGATTTATGAATCGATTTGCGTCGTGTAAGCAGTGTCGAGCTAGTCATTCATGGGGGTATTTTTTTCAAAACACCGTACCAACACCCCCCAAAAAAATAAAGGTTTAAACCATGACCCAAAATTTCCGTAATGAAGTGAAAGCGATACGGCATCAAAAAATGGCGTATGCCTTCATTGATTTTGTATTGACCATGGTTGCCATTGCGCTTTATTTTCGCTTTACCTTAATGATTGTGGATCCAAAGTTTAGTGAAATCCCGCAACAGGGGACTTTAGACCTTTATGTGAGTATGCGTGCAGGGGTGGATACCTTTTATTCAATAACAGATATTTTCTTATTGCCGATGAAGGAAATTTTCAATGTGATTGGCAATACCACGCATTGGTTCCCCAATGACTATTTTCCTGCCATGAAATCTTCATTGTATGGAGATTGGTTTCAAGCCAGAATGGCGGTTTTACCTTCTTATATGACAGAGCCTTTCCCTGACTATGTGTTAAATAGTCCTGCAAGTACTTGGATGCCTGGCTACTTTGACTGGTTAAGTTTAATGGCTGCGACGGGCTATTTGAGTCTTCGTTCTTTGGTGACTCAAGTGTATGGTGTCATTCGAAATGGATTCTTAAATATCATGACAGAACGTGAATATGTGCAAAAAAGACGAGATAACTTCAATGAAGAATTGGGCAAAAAGAATGCACAATTGCAAAGAATTCTCAATAATAGTCAAAACTTACAAAGTGAAATCTCTCAATTAAATACGTCGGTCGTGACGGATGAATTGACTCAGGCGTATAATCGTCGGTTCTTTTCTGAAAAAATGAGAGAACTTTTTAATACACATAAAAAATCACAGCAATTGATGACAGTCATGATGGTTGATATTGACCACTTTAAAAAAGTCAATGACACCTATGGTCATTTGGTGGGAGACGAAGTCTTGGTTCAAGTATCGAGTGTCTTAAAAAGATCGATTCCTGCGGGAAGCTTTTGTTGTCGTTATGGCGGAGAAGAATTTGCTATTTTGATGCCTAACGTGTCTTTAGAACGTTCATTGTCTAATGCAGAACTGGTTCGTAACGAGGTGTTGCGTTTAAACTTTCCCAATGCCCCTGATTTAAAATCTTCCATTTCTATTGGGTTGGCGACCGTTGATTTTAATTCCCCACAAGCCCAAGCGAATCTACACCATTATGAAGACCTAATTAAAGAAGCGGATGATGCCTTGTATGAAGCCAAGACCACGGGTCGTAATAAGGTGGTCCCAAAGCGATTGTAAACTCTGCCCATTTTAAATAAGGGTTTTAGAAGGTACAAGGTCGATGTGTAAATGAACGATGGGGCGTGACACCGACGTAATCTTTCACCACATGGTGTTGGCCTTCCAGCTGGAATTTATAGCTCACGAGTCCTTCTAGCCCAACGGGGCCTCTGGCATGCGTCCGTGCAGTTGAAATTCCAATTTCCGCGCCAAAGCCGTAGCGAAACCCATCCGCAAAGCGGGTAGACGCATTAACAAAGACACTGGCGCTATCCACCGCGGAAAGAAAGCGAGTTTGTGCGAGGGGGTCTTCCGCTAAAATGCCATCGGTGTGATGACTGGAATAGGTGTTAATGTGCTGAATCGCCTCTTCTAGCTCATCGACCATTTTAATGGACAGATGTCGTGTGCCGTATTCGGTATGCCAATCACTTTCTTGAGCCACTAAGGCGTTGGGAATAAAAGGCATTGCACGAGGACACGCATGGCAGCTGATTCCTTCTTCCTGAGCACGAGGCGTAAATAAAGTGAAAAAGTCTTGCGCAATGGAGGCCTCCACCAATAATGTTTCTAAGGCATTACAGGCGGAAGGATACTGCACCTTAGAATCAATAATAACATCAACGGCACGGTCTAAATGAGCCGAAGCATGCACATATTGATGACAAACCCCATCCGCATGACCCAAGACAGGAATACGTGTTTGCTCCATAATGTGCTGAACCAAGGCATTGGATCCTCGAGGAATCACTAAATCCACGTATTGCGGAAATTGCAACATGGCGTGAACGTCTTCTCGACTTTCAAGCAAGGTCACCCACTGCGCTGGTAAAAAATCGCAGGCCTGTGTTAAGGGGTCGACCACGTGTGTCATAAAGGCGCGATTCGATGCTATGGCTTCACGCCCGCCTTTAAACACAACGGCATTACCACTTTTTAGAATTAAAGACAAAATCTGAGGCATGACATCCGGACGACTTTCAAAAACAATACCAATCAACCCGAGGGGGACGCTACGCTTCGTTAAAATAAGCCCTTCATCTAATTCAGTGACGGCCAAAATTTTCCCCGCGGGGTCTTCCAATGTTTTAAGTTGTCGAATCCCCTGAACCACTTGTGCCAACTTGCCTTCATCCCACTTCAAGCGTTGATATAAAGCGTCGTCTAAATCCCCTTTATTTTGGATCAAATCTTGAGCATTCGCTTCGAGTAAAGCCTCTTTCGCGGTTTCTATCAGGGTTGCCAAGGTGTCTAAGGCATCATTTTTTTGTGTACTGCTTAAGCAGGACATCACTTGAAAGGCCTGCTTACCCGCTTTAAGTTGAGTTTCAATCATGGAGGACTTTCCTTTGGGGGCTTCTTGAAAGGGAAAACGACTTAAACGGTAGGGTTTTTATCGGCCTCACCCTGTCGTTTAAAAGGTATTTTTAAATTCTAGCATAGAGACGTCTTCTTGTAGGGATTTCACTGTATTTATGGTGTTTTATCGATAAACTTTTCATTTAAGATATTCTATTTTTGGATGTCTGGCTTTCGTTTTTGGCTGGTCGCTCGTCAGAGACCTTTTCGCGGAAAAAGGTCTCCAACACCTCTAAATCCGTTCAAGGAAAGGGAAAAAGAAGGAAATTGTTGCGGCTCTCCTTCTCTTCCCCCCTCCTTGAAAATCCTCCCCCCTTCTCATGCTTTTCGCTTGCTCCACACCCTCACGTCGGACGTCCGCAAAACCCGCAGGGGATTCGCCATTCGCTCACCCGCTCGGATTTAGTGCGTGGACGTCGATTGGTGCAAGGGTCTCAAGCGCTCATTTTTTAGCTGGAAATACTAAAAAATACTATTACGTGTGTTACAAACTTGACAAGTATAACGCCCAACCCTTATACTAAAACACCCCTTTGTTACTATAGGTGTAGCTTTTAAAAAATTACCGATTAAGGATATAAACGTATGATGATTCCTCTCCACCTTCAACACAGCAGACAACCCATGACCTCTAAGCAAACACGGCAGGGCAACAGCACCCTGTCTAATGAAGCGCCACCAATTGAAGTCAAGCCCCAGTGGTCGGATTCTAAAGTCGTTCGTTTGGCGGGAAGCACCGCTTTATGGGCAGGTATTGGAGCCGTCTTAGGGGGACTCAAGCATGCTTTATTTTATGAAAGGAGTACTCGATTTGGGAGTTCGGTGCCTCAAAAAGAAATTCAAAAAGCGGCGAAAGAAAGCTTGAACTCTAATCTGTTAGTCGGTACGGCCGTGGGCTTAGGGCTTGGAGTGATGTGGAGCCTCCTTCGTTCTTTTGGCATGAAAAGTGCCGATGCCTTGGCGCGTGAACGTTTTGAAAAAGAACATCGGGTGGAATTAATGCCGACTGCTGATTTTCAAGGATATAGAGCAGTTCCTGTTTTGGCGGAAGGACTTCAAAGTGAAGGAAATTTTAATACCCCTCACTTCATTCGTCAAGAACCTGTTCAGTTCTATCCAAATACGGGATCAAACGATTTATTTCAGAATATGATGCTTTGGCATATGATGAGTCAGAATAGTCGATACATGCCGTATGAAACGCACCATTATCATTATGGTGAAGGGGAAGCAGTGGGTGCGTTTCATGGCACCAATAAAGGAAAAAATAATCCTCGAGTGAGTACTACTTTTAGACAATCCTACCCCAAAAGAGCCTCCACTTCGGTGACGCCTCCTTTACGCTCGACGAGTGGGATGAAATCCAGTGGTCGCGGGTGGGGAACGTCTCAATTGGCCGCTTCAGGCAAACAGAAGTCTTCGGGATCGCTTCGCTCCTTTCGCACTAATGCGTTCAGCAGTTCAGGGGTAAAATCCTTGGGCCATAGTCGCCCGTCTACCAGTGGAATGAAGTCCAGTGGTCGCGGGTGGGGAACCTCCAACTTAGGCGCGTCTTCAATGGGACAGAAGTCTTCAGGATCTTTTAGGTCCTCATCGTCAGCGTTTGGAAGTAGTCGATCGTCGTCTCGTTCAAAATAATTTACTATTTCAAACGACTATTTTGTAAGGATTGTGATCACGTAGTCTCCCCCTTCATCAGAAGGGGGAGACTACGGAGCTTTTATGGGCTGGACGATACCTTAAGTATCTGCACCCATTAAGAAAATAATCCTTTGAAGGAAGTGTTTTTGATGGTCCACTTTTTTCCTGTTTTTTTTAGATGCCTTAAAGGAAAATGGCTGCGTTTGACGCTGCCCGCCTTCTTATTCGTGGCCTTGTCAGGGTGTAGCGTTTTAACCAATACAGTGGCGGAAGAGTCATCAAAACCGCCTAGCGTGTCGGTTGATTTAGGGCAGTCTTTCCTCGTTCAAGTTCAGGCGATGCGTCGGGATCTTAAAATAGTATTGGCCCCTTTCCTTGAACCCTTTTTTCACTATCCCAAACCCCCTAGTCGAGAAGTCAAGTACGAAGTGGCGGAAGCCCCCCTCATTCAAGGCCACTTGATTCAAGCCCTTGCCTTACAACAAGCCATGGAAAAAGACGTACGTACCCCCTTGGCAGAACTGCCTCGTACCTATACCCATAATCCACGTCGAGGCAAGGCCAGTGTATTTACGGGGCATTCGATTAACTCGACCACGACTATAGAACCTTGGCAGGACGCTCTGCTTCAAAGCTGGTGGCAACGTCATAAAATATCTGTAAAATTCAAGGCCTTGCGTAAGGCCAGCAGTAAGATGTCCCTGCCCATGACACAAGCCCAGTGGTGGAAATGGATTGAAGCGACGCTCCCCACAGAAGGGACTTCCGCGCCTTTGGACGTACAACGGCGTCAACGTGAAAATAAGGCAGCGGTCTTACAATGGCGATTACAAGGCCAAGACCCCGCTTTTCCGATTCAATCGATAGATTTCAACTCTAAAACGAAGCTGAGTCGTGGGCTTGCCTTGACGGTGGCGCTACGTTTAGCAGGTTTAGAATCTCAACGCTTTAAAAGCACTGAAGATGGGGCCTATGATGAATGGTGGGCACCCGCGACGGCGGACCCTGATGCACGAAGCTCGCTGACGAAAGATTGGTCGCGTTTGACTGCTTATGATCAACACACCTTAAATATGGCCTATTTTACGGGTGTTTTGGACGAGGTCTTGGAGAATCCCCCTCCCAAAACGGCCCAAAGATTAAAACAGTGGTCGGTGGCGTGGCATCAATCCCTAAGCACCCATGAAGCCTTACGCCTACTGGCGTGGATGGATCAAAAACGTTTAGAAAACCAAAGGGATCACTAAGATATATCGTTTAGGCATTGACTTCAATTTTTTGACGGTTTTGTTTTTTACTTTGGTGATGTCGTCGTTCTTCTTCGATAATATCCGTAATGCCATTCACAAAAACGCCGACGCCCATGCCAGGGACGATGCCTTTGGCCAGAATGTTCATCCCAAAAATACTACGACCTAAAAAAGACGTCGCTGATTTTAAGTGCCGAGCCGTGGAACGTTTCAAGGTAGATTGAGGATCAGCCAGAATGGTTTTGCATTCTTGAATCATCGTTCTTCGTTCGCTAATGACTAAAGTCACCATAAGAAACATGGCGATTAAGGCAGACCATGTACCAGGGCCATTGTGAATATCAAAAGGAGCCAATGGTTCTTTTTTAGAGGCATGTTGCTTTCTTTCCGCCACTTCTAACTTTTTTTGCGTGTCTACCAAAACCCGTTGTGTGACGAGTTGACTAACATCGCCATAGGTTTGAGACGGTCTAACTTTATCCAGCATAAACAGTCTTTCTCGCTTTGTCGGAGGGATACAAGTCTATAAAGACGAGTCATTTTTTTTTTGTGCTAGTATTTAGTGCCTTATCATATCTTGAAAATAAGATCCATGTACCCTAAAATACATGCGTTAAGACCAGAAGATGAGATTAGAAAGAGTTTAACATCATGTGGACCAATGCAGAAGCTTTAATTCAAACGGCTGAAACCGTTTTACAAGAACGGGTTTTCCCCCATTTGGAGTCCTTGTCTTACGCCAATACCGAACGAGTCTTAAAGGCAATGAAACGTCACCGATTGGGAGAAGAACACTTTGCCTGTGTCACAGGGTATGGGCATCATGATCTCGGTCGAGAGGTCTTAGATAAAATTTTTGCCGATGCCCTAGAAGCGGAAGCCGCTCTCGTAAGACCCCATATTGTGTCGGGGACACATGCCTTGTCTTTGGCGCTTCATGGGGTTTTACATCAGGGAGACAGCATGCTTTCGGTCACAGGCAGGCCTTATGACACCTTGGAAGAAGTCATTGGTTTACGAGGCGATTCAAAGCAGTCGCTCAAGGCGAAAGGCGTAACGTATCAAGAACTCACAGTTTTTGAAGCAGATGGATCCATTCGTAGCACCTTTTGTCCATCTGAAATTGAACTCATTCAAAACGCAAAAATGCTTTATTTACAGCGTTCCAGAGGCTACAGTACACGAGAACCCATGACCATCAACGCCATGCAACGCGTGATTGAGGCTTTAAAAGTCTATAATGCATCCGCCATTGTGATGGTGGACAATTGCTATGGCGAATTTTTAGAAGCCCATGAACCCACCGCCATAGGAGCGGACTTGATGGCGGGGTCCCTGATTAAAAATCCAGGGGGAGGGATTGTGCCGACGGGGGGCTATGTGGCGGGTCGTGCAGATTTGGTGAAAGATGTGGCCGAATGTTTGACCTGTGCAGGCATTGGGGCCAATGGGGGCTATATGTTTGAACTCACCCGTACCTTTTTACAAGGGTTATTTTTGGCTCCCACCGTGGTGAAAGAAGCAGTGAAGGGCATGTGTTTAGCTGCCTATGTCTTAGATGCATTGGGATTTAAGGCGTCGCCTCGTTGGGATGCACCACGGAGCGATATTATTCAAACCTTGTGGCTAGAAACGGCGGAACATCAATTAAGTTTTGCGCGCTTGGTGCAGAGCTGGTCGCCTGTCTCAAGCTATGTCACGCCTGTTCCTGCCCATGCACCAGGCTACGCCGATGAACTCATTATGGCGGGGGGAACCTTTATTGATGGCTCTTCCATTGAACTGTCGGCGGATGGCCCTGTTCGTCCGCCCTATACCTTTTATTTTCAAGGGGGATTGGTCTACGCGCATGCGCGTATTGTGTTGAGAGAGTTCATCACGTCTTTTCAAAAATAGAGACGTTCCTGATGACGTTCCTGAAGCGCTTAGGAATCCATGGCTTGACGACGCGTGCTGTTTACGGCATACTAAAAGGTATAATTAACGTATAAAGGAGTCCAGCGCCGTGGGATTGAAAAGCAAACGCAAAATCACTTTGGCGTGTCATGACTGCCAAGAACGTAATTATCAAACCGTAAAGAATCAGCAGGTGCATCGGGAACGTTTGGAAATGAATAAGTTTTGTCCCAAATGTCGTTCGCATACCCTGCATAAGGAAACGAAGTAATTTTTTACGGGCGGTGGGTTTAGGAATGCGTCCCTAGTTCAGTTGGTAGAACGTCGGTCTCCAAAGCCGAATGTCGTGGGTTCAAGTCCTACGGGGCGCGTTTTTTATCTATAAGTTCTTTAAAAAGTCCCCTCTTAAAAGGAGGCTTTATTTTAGTGCTTCCGTCATCCTAAAGGGATGGAATACAACGCCTTTCAATTACCTCCTTCCTTAGAAAATGCCATGAAGCCTTCTGCAAAAAAAGAGGACGCGCTTCAAGTGTCTTCGCCTGCCTCTGGGGTGTCAATGCCCTTCAATATTGAAGACGGGTCAATGGATGGTTTGGCGGTTCATTTTCAGTCGCCCGCGCTAAAACGTCGCTATTGGCAGGAACGGCATCAGGGGACCTATCAACAGTTACAGAAGGTCGCTTTGCATGCCGATTGGATCCGTACCCTTTTGAAAGAGGCCCAATGCCCTGCTTTAGCCCGTCGATTTGAACAGGATATGATGCAAGTTCAGCATTTAAAAGGCTTATACCATCGCTTAGAAACAAAAGAACTTGAAGGCTTAGACGCCCTTGAACGTGACGTACTTCAACGCTTTATTCAGGGACAAAAAACATTTCAAAAAAGTCTTGAAAACAGTCTTCACTACTTGAAAGGTCTTTTACTAGGAGATGAAAAAATCCGTGAGGCGCAAGCACAACGGGTCTTTCAACAGTGGGTGGCTCAATGCCTGAAAGACCATAAGGCCAAGGGGTTGTCTGCAGATTTGATACAAGACGTCTATGCGTTAAAACGTTATTTATAGCCAGAACGATTTTAAGCGGATATCGGCGTTGACGTTTTAGAAGATTTTTTATGACGTTTTTGCTTAATACGCGCCATAATCGCCTCCGTTTTAAGGAGAGCGGTACGCTCTAAAAGCCAACCCGCCAAATAAATAGAAATCCCCGCAGACAGAAGCGGAACCCCTATCCCACGTACATTTTTCATGCCTGCTTTCATGCGATCAGCGGGTTGAGTCAGGCGGGTGTCTCCTGTTAAATAGGGAAGCAGGCGACGCATTGTTTTCTGTAAAAAGTTGGGTGTTTTTCCTTGTTCTTCAATGGCTTCGATGATGGTTTCTCCGCCTAAAGCAAAAGGGGCGGCTTCAATTTCTTTACGAGTACCGACTAAGATTTCAATGGCCTGAGCAATACCTTTCACGGGCCCCGTGACATCAGGTTGATGAAAATGGTACCCAAAAAGACGTTGAACGGGTTTGTCTGTCGCAATGTTTAGCACGGACATTAAGCCATAGCTTAAGCCGAAGCCTGCGACTTCTCGGGTCATCGTCATCAAGGCTTGTTCTTGGGCATATTCGACCTCTTCTGGATTCAAATGGTTATGGGCGTCTTTGGCAGACTTTAAAGCGGTGGCCACACGTGTCGCCACCAATAAGGCCGAGGCAATGGGAGCCAAGGCGACTTTAAAAAAACTGGTGTCCTGCATGAAGGTACGGATCATATTGACTTTTAATTGTTTAAGCAGGGTGATTCGGTCCCCTTGAAGCGTACGTGCTTTTAAGCATTCGAGTCCAACCGTCGTGGCTTCTGTGGGATAAAAAGTATGAGGTCGAGGGGGAACAAATAGAGGAGGGTTCGGGGGAATCATACGTGGAGTGTCCCCCGTACGCGTGAATAAAGTGTCGTTTGCTCATAACGTGTAGGTATCACCACGTTTTCTTGCTTATTTAAGATTTTAGCATGCTTAAAAATTCGAGGACGAGTCACTTTCACTAAGCGGGGTTCTATTTTTTTGCGTAATAGTCCGTCATTCAACCATTGCCATAAAAAACCACTAAATAAGGTGGAAGCAACGATGCCAGTGAGAATAGGGTAGGCATTGGTTTTAAGGTTATTGCTTCTAAAAAAACGCGCCAACTGTCCCATGTCCGCTTGGGACAGTTGAAGAGTTGGATTCAGGTGATGCAACGCCTCCCAAAAGCGATGTTGCTTAGCGCCATGAAATAAATTTTTGTGCAAGGGATTTTGAAGGGTCTGCACGCCGTGTTGAATCGCTTCAGGGGACAAATTCGAAAGGGTTTCTAAAGGCTGCTTGGGATGAAACGTATAGAAAAAGGCTTTTTGAAAGTCAGAGGTATTAAAATGAGGATTACGTTGTAAAAAAATACCAGGGTGACTTTGAGGATGTAATTTTTCGGCCATTTTAAAGCCTAAATCCTGCCCTAAGGCAATAAATAAAAAATTGGCCGGCACGCCCAACGCTTCCATAAAAACACGTTCAGAAAACGTCTGCACTTTTTGATCTTCAGTGTCGTCTTTTCTGGTATTTAGAGTAGGATAGTCGGCCACGCATCGCATTAGCCCCACCAAAAAACGGCCGAGCATGGAAGAGGCTAATAAAAAGGCGAGGCTTTCTGCATTGGCACGAGGAATGAAGGTCATCACCGTAGGGAAGGCAGATTCAAGCTTTTGAGTCATGGATGAAAAACCAGACACGATGAATCAAATCTCCTAATTAGAAAATGAAAAGCGAGTGAAATGATTATAGTTCAAAAATAAAAGTCAGTTCAAAAATAAAGTCCTAAACTAAATAAAAATAAAGCGTAAGAGAATAACTGAAAAAGCAGGAGATCTCAGACGAGCTTCCCCTGCTTTTTAGAAAAGATTTACTTGCTGACTTTGGAGGCAGGCACTTGCTTCCAATTGGCAGCCATGATGATTTTATAGGCTTTTAACGCCATGTCTTCAATTTCACCCAATTCATTTGCACCCATAATTAGGGCACGTAAGGGAATTAAAGCACGAGCATCTTTAATTTGACCTAAAGCATCAGCAGCACCAGAGCGAACCAAAATGTTTTCTTTCGCATTTTGCAAGGTTTCTACCAAGGCAGGTACCGCATCCGTCGAAGCAAGTTTTCCTAAGGATTGAACGGCATAAATACGAACATTCACCCATTCATCGTTCAGCATCTCAACCAGTGGCATAACAGCGGCGGTGTCACCCAATTCGCCCAAGGCGCGAGTGGCATCACAACGAACATTCACACGTTCACTGCTTAAGCTTTCGATTAAAGGCTTCGCGGCAATGGCTCCAATTTCAATAAGCGCATCCGCAGCAGTCATACACACTTGTGGGTTGTCATCGCTCAAGGCTTCGACCAAGGGCATGACCACATCACACCCACCGAGACGACCCAAGGCACGAGCGGCTCGTACGCGGACATCTACATTTCGGTCTTCACGCAAGGATTCAATGAGATTGGGCGTGGCGGAAATATCGCCTAATTCACCTAAAGCACGAGCAACGTATAAACGAACGGATCCGTTTTTGTCGTGTTTCAAGGCATGAATCAGGGGTAGCACAGCTACAGAATCGCCCAATTCACCTAATACACGAGCCGCATTATAGCGTACTTTTTCACTGGTGGAATGTTCCAAATCATGTAACAATTGGTCGAAAGACTTTACAGTCGCGGATTTCTTCTTCAACGTGGTTAACGTACTCGACATCATAACGCAGGTTCAACCTCCAAGTGGTTTTTTATTTTTTTGGTAAACACACTAGACAACATTTAAGCTGAAAGCAACTTTAAAAAGGAATCAGCCTTCATGGAAATAGACATCACGTTTATTTATTAATTTTTGATAAACACACGCAATCTTCAAAAGCATAAACACATTTTTAATAATCTTTTATGCTAATTGTTACCATTTCTTTACGTTTTACTTCGTTTCAGTAAAACGTGGGAAACACACCCAGAACAGAGATTCGTTGATCTGTTCGAACACAGTTCAGACCCACTCGGTTCTTAAATACCATAACATTTTTTGAGGTATTTACCTAGCAGTAAAATCCATTTATTTGGATGAAAAACACAAACATAAGGCTTGACAAGACCCTAGACTATGACAACAACTTGTGATACACCATCAAAGCTTCTTCACAAAAACGTCTTCAAATAGCGTTACACTACGTTACATTCTGTAACAATCCAAAACTCCTTTATTTCTTAATTGCTCAACTCTCAGAAAAAGAGAAGTGAGGACTAGTGTTTTAAATTTTTTTGTGATATATATAATGATGTATTCTTTCAAATGTTTACTAATGCCTAATGTTTACTTGCGCTATTTGTTGAATAGGCGAATTCGTGCCTACTCACCCTCAGCATAAAAGGAGCCAGACTTCAGATGATGAAATTTGATGTTTCTCGAGACGATATTTTACAAGGGGTCAATTCCGTTCAACGGGCCACCGCGACACGGATTATTCAACCCATATTGTCGAATATTTTATTTGTGGCAGAAGAGACAGGTGCTTTACGTCTTTCTGCCACGGATTTAGATTTTTCTCTTCAAACCACTCTTTCTGCGAGTGTTGAACGAACAGGAAGCACGACGATTTCAGCTCGTAAACTCGCGGATATTCTGGCCAAGCTGCCTCCTAAATCCATTGTGACGTTTGATATTCAAACCACGGTACAAAATTGTAAATTGTCTTGTGGGTCTGCCACGTTTGAACTACGTACCTTGCCTGCGGAAGAATTCCCTGTGATTCCGACGATTGATCCAGAAAACCGAGTCGAAATTGATTTAGACGCCTTGGTCAGAGGCATCAAACAAAGCGAATTTGCCGCGTCCAAACAAGACAGCAATAACATTTTAGGCGGTATTTTCTTCAAGCTTGAAAATGGAGTCTTAGACATGGTCGCCACCGACGGTTCTCGCTTGGCTCGTCATACCGAATCCATTGAAGCAAACGAAGACTTACCCTTACTGAAGTCTATTATTCCTGCCAAAACCTTGCAAGAATTTCAAAAGTTGGTGGCGACTTTTGGTAAAAAAGAAGGTGAAAAAGCCTCTATTTCTTTAAAGGATGGCCAAGTATTCCTCAATACAGAACGTTTTAATGCGGTGTCTCGTTTGTTGGATGGTCAATATCCTCGTTATGAGCAATTAATTCCTAAAGAATCGACGATTGTCGCCGTGATGAACCGATCCGCGCTTGTGTCTGCTTTAGAGCGTACTGCGGTGATGGCCAATGAACGCACACAGATTGTTAAAATGAATTTCTCGCATGACCAACTACGTTTGGCGGCAGATACGCCTGATGTCGGGCATTCACAAGATTCTTTACCGGTTCAGTTTAATCATGCAGAAGAATTGCAAATCGCTTTTAATTATACGTTTGTTTTGGATGCACTTAAAGTCATGAGTGGAGATGAAGTTCGCTTGGAAACCAATGGATCCTTAGCGCCGACTTTATTTAGAGATGAAGCCGCGCGTCAACAGTATTTATGCTTAGTGATGCCGGTTCAGGTCAAATAAAACGCTTTCGTTTTTTAAGACTTTGTCGTTAGATTGAAGTCTGCCTACACTTTGTTCATGTTATTCACTATTCTAAACTCCTTAAAGGTTGTATTTGTGTTACTTGAAACCCCCATTGTTCATGAGGATGACCACTCTATGTCGGACGCAAAAGAAACAAAACTCTTGATTCAGGGTCAGTACCCGCTGAGTGGACGCGTGCGTGTTTCTGGGGCTAAAAATTCGGTTTTAAAGCTAATGGCAGCCGCCCTTATTTCTGAAGAGGCGACCACGATTCGTAATGTGCCGGCCTTAAGTGATGTGACGGTCATGGCGAAGGTCTTACGCAGTTTGGGCCGTGAAGTAGAATTAAATGGGTCCGTCTGCTATTTGCACGCAGGGGCGGTCCGCAACACCGAAGCACCTTATGCGTTGGTATCTAAAATGCGAGCCAGTTTCAATGTGCTTGGGGCCTTGATTGGTCGTTATCGAACGGCACAGGTGCCGTTACCAGGGGGCTGTTCTATCGGTAAGCGCGGGGTGGATATTCACATTAAGGGCTTGCAAGCATTGGGCGTGGATATTCATGTAGAGCATGGCGTGGTTTCTGCGGATGCCTCTCGATTAAAAGGGGCCTACTTTAGTTTGGACATGCCCAGTGTGGGCGCCACAGAAAATCTTTTATTGGCTTGCGTTTTAGCCCCTGGTCAAAGCGTGTTGAGCAATGTGGCGCAGGAACCTGAAATTGAAGATTTGGCTCATTTTTTAAATGCCATGGGCTGCCGTATTGACGGGGCGGGAACCTCAACGTTGACCATTGAAGGCGTGGATCCCCAATATTTAAAGCCTGTCGACTATGCGGTGATGTCTGATCGTATTGAATGTGCGAGCTTTGTGGCTTGTGTCCTTTCCGCAGGCGGAGACGTCTATGTCGATGAAGCCCCCATTCGGCAAATGACGGCTGTTTTGGCGAAGTTTAAGGAAATGGGCGGACATTTAGACTATATTGATGAAAAAACGCTGCGGGTTTCTCGTGACTTAGGGCAACGTTTACAAGCAACCGATGTCGTCACGAATTTTTACCCTGGATTCCCGACGGATTTACAATCGCCTATGATGGCCTTAATGTCGCAAGCACAAGGGGTCAGTATGATGTCTGAAACGATTTATGAAAACCGTTTTAAGCACGTGGGTGAACTGAACCGAATGGGGGCCAACATTCAGGTGAAGGGAGACGTGGCCATTGTCAGTGGCGTGCCGCAATTGTCAGGCGCGAGCGTCAAAAGCCACGATTTACGCGCGGGTATGGCGATGGTCATTGCCGCTTTAGGGGCGGAAGGTCATTCCAGTATTTATAACCTCAAACATTTGGACCGAGGCTACGAATGCTTGCATGAAAAATTGGTGGGCTTAGGGTGTCGTATAAAACGTGTACCTTTGGATGAGACAGAAGCAGAACAACTTTTAGACGCCTTATAATACTCTTATGAAAACGCGGATGGCGTAAACGCTGATTCGATCAGGTAAGGGATTATTTTTATGAATGCTCAAGACACTCCATTGTCCTCGAATTCCAATACGCGAGTGAGACGTTGGTATGATACCGATCCTGTCTTGCTTGAAGTGCTTAATTTTATGGAATTGGCACCGAAAGCAGCGGAAGCCTACGCAAAAGCCTTGATTACGGGGGTTGAACAGCAAGCCCCTGCGGAGGCCTTGAAAGACGTTTACGACAAAATTGCAGACCCCATTCGCCCTAAAAAACGTTGGTATGACAGTTCTCCTGTCTTGTCAAAAGCCATTGAGCTCTTGAAAATCATGCCGCCTGACGCTCAACGTATGGCAGCCCTTCAATTTATTGAAGCCACTAAGGCGGATCCGATTACCTATGCGATTTTGAAGGAAAGTTTTGCGATGTCTGAATTAGATCTCTCTTATTTAGATGAAGACTATGACGATGCCACCTTGTACGTGCCTTATAGCCATAGCGACACCCATGCCACCAAAGAAGCAAGAGAGGCTGCTGAAAATGACACGCGCTCTTCTTCTGTGAAAGTGAGCCCCCCCCACTCCTCTTCATCTTTTGAAACAGGAACACTCTAGTCTTGACTGTGGAAGCGCCACGTTTATTGCGTTTTCCGCACGAAGTCATGCCTTTCGTAGAAGAAGGTATTTGCTTGTTTCAGGCGGGTCGTTTTTGGGAAAGTCATGAGGCTTGGGAGTCGGCATGGCGTTTACTCCCCCGAAGTCAGCAGAAAATATTGATTCAAGTACTGATTCAAATCGCCGCGTCTTGTGTGTTGTTTCAAGACGGTAGACGATCGGGAAGCCAACGAAAACGAGGACAAGCCTTGCATAAGTTGGAGGGACTCTACGAGGTAGGCATTCGCCGTATTGCTCCCTTTCCCATAGAAGCCCTTTGTCCACTTTTAAAGACGCCCACTTTCTCGCCAGAAGTCTTACAGTCTTATTTTAAGCAGGTGATGTCTGATGTTTAGTACTTTTTTTAAAGCCTTACTCTTTGTGACGACCTTGTTCATGATTCTGGTACTGGCACTCTACGGCCCTGAAATCAAAGTACGCATCACCCAATTTAGAGCCATGAATGATATTGAAACAGCGTTTCAAAAACAAAAACCGAAAGACGCAGAAGCGCTTTTACTCGACAGCGTGAATCGTTGGCCCCAAGAAGCGATGTTTCGCTTACGGTTGGCTCATTATTTTCATCAGACCCATCAATGGACCAACGCGAAAATTCAGTATGAAGCCGGTCTAAAATCAAACCCCACGGCAAGGGATTATCAGTATAATTATGCCCGCTTACTCATTCAATTACGCGACACCAATGCGGCCATTCAATTATACCGCCAAGTCTTAAATGAATCGCCGCATCACTTGGGGGCTTTGCTTGATTTGGGTGGGGTCTACCGTTTTGCAGGAAATCGAGCGGATGCCATGGGCTTTACGCAAGAACGTTATGCCTTGTGGGATTGGGCACGATATTATTATAGCTTGGCTTTAGAACAAGACCCTCACTTAATTAAGGCATGGTATGGCTTGAGTGATGTCTTACAACGAGACACGCAATTCAAAGCCGCTTCAGCAGGGTATTGCCAAGTCATTCATCAAGAAGCGGCGTACCCCTTGGCTTGGTTTAATTTAGGGCTCAGCCAGTGGTATGATGGAGATGAAGTCACAGGATTGGCCTTAATGAATTGGGCAATTCAAAGTCAAAAGCTTCTTCATCAAGACCACATAATGGAAGAAAGTCATATTATGCATGCCTTACGTCAGACCTATTATTTGGTTCATAAAAAGCAATTACCACTGATTCACTTTGATGAGCACGCATTAAATAAAGTGAACGATCCTCACCCTGACAAAGCATTAACGGCTGAAGACTTTCCCCCTGCGTTAAATCAGGCCTGCCAAGGGTGGGTGGCACCTACGTTGAATACGCAGCGTCCGCGTTTGAAGGTGGTGTCGTCTCATCGATTAAACACGGCCTTAAACGCCAGCCACGCCAAGCCTTCCCCTTAAAAGATTGTGTAGTCTCATTTAAGTACGTAAAATCATTAAGAGCTAAGATAAAAATAATCAGTTTTTATCTTAGTTCTTTTTTATGGTCGTTCACAAGCTTTTTGATTTCTTGGAACGCTTCTTGAGCATTGGGCAGATTAAAGAGGTGAATATGACTGCCTCGTTGTACTTCGGTTAGAAAACCAAATGGGTTACCTGAACTACTATCGCCTGAACGGAAGCTTAAACGCACATCACTGACGCCATACCACGGTTGAATAATATCCGTGGTGACTTCAAGGGTAATGATGTCTTTATATAACACACTACCTTGTTGAGCAGTGATTCCTTTGGTTGTCCAAGCCAACTCATCTTCAAAAAACAAAAACTCGGTTTGATTAAACCGTTTTGCTTCATATGAAAATATTAATAAAAAAGTTATTACGATAATAGTTGCCACTATAAAAAAGGGCAAAAGTGCCAGTATTATTTCTAAGGAGGGATATGTTTGAACAAGTGGTTTGAAAATAAAAACTGCTAACAAGCCTCCAACAAAACCCGTTCCCCAGAGTAGTACAGCTAGTGATATAGGTAATTTAGGAAGTAGAAACTACCAAAGACAAAATTGAGGTGTGTAACAAAACAAAGGTTGTTTACTCATAGGTCCATCCTTTTTTAATAAAACTTCTTTTATACTGAAAAATAGCGTCGGCCAAGTCCTTTTGTGACGTGGGTAATTCCTGAAGTAAAGGCCGTAAAAGCTTTAAAATAGGGTAAGGGGGTACAAGTGTAGTCATTTTAGGGGGACACTTATTTCGTTTTAATCGCTTAGGGCATAATCACGCATTAAGCCTTTTCGTAAGGCATAACGTTCTAAAATGGCTTCAATATCCAGCACACTATTAAGATAGGTGCGATGCGTCAGGGTAAAGCGTTGGCCGTAGTTGGCTTGGGCTTCTCGCTCTTCAATGGGTCGATTTAAAATGTTTTGTAAATGGGGTTCCGTATGTTCTAAATCTTGAGGTAAATACGTTAAGGCTTCTCCAAAATAGTTTTGAACCCAAGCTTTGGGCTCAGTAATCACGTTGGCGCCATTGGCGGTACAAAAGGCCATACGGTCATGCACGCTTTTCGGTTGCAGGGGAAATATATTCCAAACCGCTTGGCTATTGCCGTACCATTCGACTAAGGTGGCATTGTCCACAGGGGGGTGAACCGTCCATTTGTCTGATAAAAAGGAGGCGTTTTCCCATCCCTTCCCACAGAGGGTGAGCGGAATATTTTGCGCTTGTTTCAATAGATTTTCTCGCCAATACATTTCAGCACAATGTACAATCCACGTGAAAATTTCTATATAATGATCGGTATTCACGACCAAGGGGGAAATCCCCAGCGCTTCTAAACCATCCAAGAAGAAGGTATCTGCAGCGTGCTCAGGGGAGGCGATCAGGTAGTCAATCGTGTCGTGACAGAGTCTTTCAAATTGGGGGAAGCGAGGGAAACGTAAAGACGCTCGTTTTGCTTCATAAGGGGTAAAGCTACAAGGCACCAGTAAAGTAATCGTTCGGGATTTAAAGGGTTTGATACTTTCAAAATGAGGCAAGCCCGCGGCGTGCAGCTTGGTATTAAAGCCTTTAAATTTGGACCATTGCAGGCGTGTGGCCAAATGGTCAAAGCCTTCGGAGGTATAACAGGCATTGATTTTACTGTCGTAATCGAGTTCGGTAATGCGTCGATACAGCGTGAAAGGATGATCGACAAACCAAGACAAACTGGGGATACTGAGATGTTCTCCTAATGTTTTTTGATTGTGCAGACGAAGGGCTTCATGCATGCCGTTAAAACTAATGAGAAAGGTGGGATCAAGGGTTTCAAGGAGCTTTGAGATTTGTGTGTGCACGTCTGGGTTTTCGTGAAGATTCAGGCGCTCTGTTTGGTGGCCTCTTAAGGCAAAGGCTTTTTCAAGACATTGGGTAAAATAGTTAAGTGCACCATACTGGGACTGCCCTTCAAAGAGCAGTACTCGTTCATTGGAAAGGCGCTCTGGGGCGTGGGTAAAAATGTGCTGAGCCAGTGTTTCAAGAGAATCAGGCACGCTTGCGAGCAGGGGAATCCCAGAAGGGTAAGTGGACGCGGTATTTTGGGTGTCGAGTGTAGGGCTTAGCATCATCAATGAGGATCCTTCAGGTAGGGGCAGTCAAGTGCTTTTTTGATGCTTCTTATTCTACAGATAAGCTGCCTTCATGAGGAGCAGGCACGTCTAAAATACATTGAGTGTAGGAGATTTATTTTAGGAGTAAAAGCGCTTTGCTGGAGCGTCCTTTGCGTTTAAGTATTTTTAGTGTTTAAGTCTTTTCAAATAGGATGCTAGCACAGACTTTTTTTTAGAGACGTTTAAGCCCGTATCACCCCTATATGGCATAAGATAACGGATTAAACTCCATGATTAGTCGTCTCAAAGCATTCATGTTTAATACGCCCCTGTCCTATAACGAACTGAGGGCGGTAAAGCAGGTGCAAGATTTAAAACCCAACCATATTCAAGCCATTCCTTTGGCCTTGCAAGACACAACCCCTGTTACGGACCCTCCTGCCGACCATGTACATGTGACGTTTAGAAAAACAGAGGTCCTTCAAAATTCACCCCCTTGGGTGCTAGGAGGGGTGGGAGGCTTACTCGCTTTGAGCGTAGGGATTCTACAGGCTTTAAAAGCCCCCCAAACGCTTTATTATGAGCCGTCCCCCCATGAACGTGTGGAATTTCAACATTTGGGCTTGTGGTTTAAGGGAGACCCCTTGCCCAGTAGGGGCTATGATCTCAGGGAGTATGAAGCGGGGAGCTTGAAAACGTATTTAAAAGTGCGCCGAAAGGCAGAAGCGTTTTGGGAGGCGTGGCCGTGGGCGAAAAAAACAACGGCTCACGTTTTAGAACGGCAATATCAAGAGACTCGCTTTATGGATTTATATGCGGAAGAACTCCCAGATGGACGTCAACGCTATCAGCGGGTGATGCAAACCCCTCGAGGAGAAAAACCCCAGTTTACCGCCACTTACACGCCAGAAGGGCGATTGGACTCCTTGACGCATATGCTTAATCACGCCGCTTCTCCTGCTGCTGCGGAACTGAGCTTAAAAGCTGAAAATCCTTTGTCTCCTTCCGTCTTGCGTGTCCATGAGGGAGCGGACGATCAGTCGACTTTTCTATTGAATGCGCATCAACGGCCTGAATGTTTCGAACGACAATGGAAGGAGGGTAAGGCATCCTATCACTTTAAAGTGGTCCCTTTGCCTGAATACCAAGACAGACGACCTGAAGCAGGGGATCGTAGCCCACCGTTTCAAGAACGGGTACAGATTTTCAAGCAAGAGAAAGCCCATTGGCACCCCGTTTCTTGGGCTTCTTTAAGTTCTGAACATCAAGCGCAGTTGGAACATCCCTTATTGTTTCATCAATTGCTCCCCACCGAAGCAGAACGGCGTTTATTGGACTTAGACGCCCATATTCCTCAGGCGTTTAAGCGCTCTTTTTCATTAGATCGATTAAGTCTGCCTGCATTACAGGTGAGTCGCCCTTGGAAGCAGTGGCTTGTGATCCCTTTACTTTATGCGGGAATGGGGTCCTTGGGAGCCTTGCTTATTCAACGATTTTTATGGTCAGGCCACTCGCCTTTTGCGAAATGGTTGAATGAACATGTGGAAATTCACAATGAGTCTTATCATCATGCCTTATTGCATCATGATAAGACTCAGGGCACTACAGTGAATCCTCATTCGTCTTCACATATTATTTATGTGAAGGATACAGGCAATGAACAGGCGGATGTCAGTATCGGGAAAGCCTTGCGTATGCTGAGTAATTTTGGGATAATTAAGGCTTCTGTCGTGCAGCACCATGATGCACCAAAGCCTGCCGTAGAAATGCCTCCACGGATTCCTGCGCCTTTAGAAAGTGTCCCAAATGAAGGAAAAATCCATTAATTCGTATAAGACGCGTTGGGGGCTTTGGGGGGAGCGTGTGGTTAAAACGTATTTACTGGAGCGAGGCTGGCACTTTGTCGCGGAACGTTTTCGGGTGCATCAGCAAGGCGAAGTGGATTTGATTTTTAAGGAGGGAGAAACACTGGTCTTTATTGAAGTGAAAACCAGACAAAAATCGACGCTTGAAACGGGGTACGATGCCTTGACGCCTCGTAAAAAAAAGGCTTTTCTGACGACTATTGAAGGGTTTCTGCATCAAACTGAGCTTTCTTATCAGGCCGTGCGGGTGGATTGGGTGGTGGTTCAATGGCATGCCCCTGATTCTTCTGAAGGGGCTTACGCGACCCTTGACCATCGACAACACATTGAATTATACTAAAATCGAGTATCAGGTTTATATCGTCGAATCGGTTCAATTATTTCTTTGTATCATTGACTTGGGTAGAAAGTAACGCGTCACATGGATTGGCTATACGCAATTAGTAAGGGCATTTTACAAGGGGCGACGGAGTTTATTCCTGTCAGTAGTTCGGCTCACTTGGTCTTATTTCGTTGCTTAAGTGATCGATGGGGCCAAGTACCACCGAACCCTTTTGTGGATGAATTTTTTGATATTCTACTGCATTTGGGAACCTTGCTTGCGGTCGTGATTTATTTTCGTCACGAGATTTTTCGCTTTCTACACGCGTTGCGTCACGGAAAACCGACGGTGATAGACAATAACGGGCAAGCGTGGCAGACGCGTCCTTTATTGTGGGCAGGGGTGTTGGCGTTTTCAATGACCTCCGTTTTGGCGATTTTGGGCATGAAGGGGAGCGAATGGCTTTTGACGCATTTGCAGTCGATGGCCTTGTTTAAGGGCTGTCCTGATATCACCCAATTTTATATGGCACATCCCGCATGGGTGGGGGCCAATTTATTACTAACGGGCTTCTTTTTGGCGTTTGCAGAATGGCGTTCGGCTCAGGGGGCTGATTCTTTTGGAGAAACCCTCGCGCTTAGCACCCAACAAGCCCTAGGCATTGGGGCGGTTCAGTCGGTGGCGGCCTTATTTCGAGGCATTAGCCGTTCAGGCTCCACTATGGCCACAGGAGTCTTGATGGGGCTCACGCGGACGCAAGCCGCTCGTTTTTCTTTTTGGCTGAGTATTCCTATTTTTGCGTTTGCGGCCTTTTATGAAAGCCTCAAACTCTTTCAAAAGGGGATTCCCTTGGTGGACTTAGATTGGGGGATGATGCTGAGTGGTTTAGTTGTGTCTTTTGTCGTGGGCTATGTCTGTATCGCTTGGCTACTGAAGCTTTTGTCTCGTTTCCCGTTGACTGTTTTTTCTTATTATTGTTGGGGCTTGGGTTTGGCCATGATCTTTTATTTTGCGTAAGGGCATTGCTTGTCCTACGTGCGCCTTTTTTCTGCTTTGACAAGATTCCTGTATCGTCGATAATGACTTAAAAGTACGCTTCACCCTACCTTTTTACTCTACGTTTTCTCTTCATGAACAATAAGGACAACATGCTATGCGACTAATGACTTATGCCTTATGCCTTGCCTCTTAGGCCTACGCTTGCGGTAGGGGAATCCGCCTCTGTTTCTACCCCCCCCCCTTCGACTCAGCGGGTCGGTGAGAGAAAAAGGCCTCAAATAGAGCAACCATCTTCTGGTCAAGCATATCTAGAATGGGCGACTTCTCAAAAAAAAGCCGACCTCGTTGCTTATGGTGAGCCCAATAAAGAAGTAAAGACACTCGCCTTACCCGTGGTGGAAGAAAAAACCCCAAAACAGTTGCGAAAAGAAGCAAGTGCTCAAAGAATTCGTAAAGAGCTTAAAGTCCGTATAGACGGACTTCGTGAGACGCTTCGACAAGCTTTATTGGAAGATTACCCCTCCTTTAAGGGGCTTATGTCTGACTTTTTGGAGAATCCCCCAGAAGAAATGAAGGCACTTGCGAAAGAATGGAAGGCTTTAACGGAAAAGCTACGGAAACTCTAAGAAAAACCCTCTAGGGCGAACCGAAGAGGGAGAGGACAATGTAGATGATAAATGTAAATTTCAGGATTCTTAAATTCACGAGCGTGATTTAAGGGATTGATCGTTGGCTTGTTTTAGTTGTACCGCAGTTTTGAACCCTTGTGAAGCCCTTTGGCGCATTGTTTCACCCTAAGGTGTAGGATTCTTAACCTTTGGGTGGATACGCCTTTTAATGCAGGCATTCATCCAAGGCTTTTTTCATGACATTCACCCGTTCGCTTGTGTATGCTCGTGATATAATGAAGAAAGTCTTGTATCTATATTCGCTTGATTGAGGAATTTTTAATGTCCATGATGACCCACGATGACAGCTCCCCCATTCTTGAAGCCACGGTCGCCACGGCCACCCCTACTTCCACGACGCTTTCCAGTTCCACGGCCTCTTCAGGCGATTATGGGGCGGATCAAATCCGCGTTCTCGAAGGGCTCGAAGCCGT
Source organism: Vampirovibrio sp. (assembly GCA_050916035.1). Lineage (GTDB taxonomy): Bacteria > Cyanobacteriota > Vampirovibrionia > Vampirovibrionales > JAJTHC01 > JAJTHC01. The sequence goes on from CP050876.1 coordinate 1,754,834, forward strand.
TCGTTTACGGCCAGGCATGTATATTGGCACCACCAGCCAGCGGGGCTTGCATCACTTGGTGTATGAAGTGGTCGACAATTCGGTGGATGAAGCCTTGGCGGGCTATTGTACGGAAATCCATGTCACCGTGCATGAAGACAGCTCCGTGACGGTACAAGACAACGGACGGGGCATTCCCGTGGCCTTAAAAGAAGACGGTATTTCCGCGCTTGAAGTGGTGCATACGGTGCTTCACGCCGGCGGTAAATTTGGAGACGGCGGCTATAAAGTTTCAGGGGGACTACACGGGGTAGGCGCCTCTGTGGTGAATGCCTTGTCAGAACGAATGATTGTAGAAGTCTGTCGAGACGGGCAAGTCCACAAGCAAAGCTACGCCAAAGGAGCGGTGAAAACGCCTGTGGAAGTGGTCGGTAAAACCACCACCACAGGCACCAAAACGACTTTTTGGGCGGATAATGAAATTTTTGAAACCACCGTGATTGATGGTGAAATCATCGGGATGCGTTTGCGCGAAATGGCTTTTTTAAACAAAGGGCTTAAAATTATTTATACGGATGTGGCCCGTAGCTTTAATGAAACCTTCTTTTATGAAGGAGGGATTGGCAGTTATGTGGCGTATCTCAATGAAAGTAAAAACATCGTGTATGACGGTTTGTTTTATTGCGATGATGAAAAAGACGGCGTCCGTGTGGAAGTGGCTTTGCAGTATACGGATTCTTACAGCGAAAATGTGCTGAGCTTTGCCAATAACATTAATACCCACCACGGGGGCACACATCTCACAGGCTTTCGTAACGCGTTGACTCGTGTAATTAACGATTATGGCCGTAAAAATAATATTTTGAAAGAAAAAGACACGAACCTCACGGGTGATGATATTCGTGAAGGCTTAACGGCGATTGTTTCGGTTAAAGTGCCTAACCCTGAATTTGAAGGACAAACCAAGGAAAAGCTCGGCAATAGTGAAGTCATGGGCATTACTCAGTCGGTGGTGACTGAACGCTTGCAGGATTGGTTGGAACTGAATCCAAAGGCGGCAAAAGTGGTGATTTTAAAAGCGGTACAAGCGTTACAGGCTCGAGAAGCCGCGCGTAAAGCGAGAGAATTAACGCGTCGTAAGTCTGCTTTGGAAAATAGTACATTGCCGGGTAAGTTGGCGGATTGTTCTAATCGAGAACCTGAACGCTGTGAATTATACATTGTAGAAGGAGATTCAGCGGGGGGATCCGCCAAGCAAGGACGCAACCGAGAATTTCAAGCCATTTTACCGTTGCGAGGTAAAATTTTGAACGTGGAGCGAGCCAGACTCGATAAAATCTACAACAATAATGAAATTCAAAGCTTGATTCAAGCCTTGGGGATTAACATTTCACGCATTGAAGATGATTTTGAAATGGACCGTCTGCGTTATCATAAAATTATTATTATGACCGATGCCGATGTGGATGGGGCGCACATTCGTACCTTGCTCCTGACGTTTTTCTTCCGTTATGCAAGGCCTTTGATTGACAATGGGTACATCTACATTGCGCAACCGCCTTTGTATAAGGTGACGGTGGGCCGAGAAGACAATTATTTATATAATGACCGTAGTTTGGAGCAGTTGGTGAGTCGTCGTGGGGCCAATAGTTTGGCCTTGTGGGATCTTAAGCGCGCCACTTCTGTGGAAGGCGATGCACTACTGAAGACATTACAATTGATGAATCGCTATGTGGCTGCTCGACATTCTTATGTCTTGGACGCCTTACCGAGTGATTTATTACTGACCTTGGCCGCTTGGAAGACGGATGCCAACGTGTTTCATGACGAGGAAGCGGTGAGCGCTTTGGCCGAACGACTGACGGCGCTGTTCCCGCAGTATCGTTTTGAACTCGCGGGATTGCTTGAAGACGCGCCAGATGAACCAAGCACCATTGCGCCTGACGACGTGACTACGGAGGGCTCAGAAGTGGCGGAACAGTTGGATCTGTTACCTAAATCGATTGAGGCGTCTATTTTGGTTTTCCGTCGTAAATGTGCGGATTTAGTTGAAGAGGCGTTGCTCATAGAGCTGAATACCCCCTTGCTTGAAAGTCATGAGTTTGACCGTATTTTAAGTGATTTTGAGCCTTTACTGGCGTGGAATCCTGAATTACCCAGTACCTTAAATCCCGATGCTGCCCATGGCTTAAAAGTTATGGTGAATGATAAGGAAGAGCGCTTGTTTTATAGCCTGCGGGATTTGAAACTCTTTGTGGAAGAGCGCGGGAAAAAAGGCATGGGCTTGCAACGCTTTAAAGGCTTGGGTGAAATGATGCCTGTTCAATTGTGGGACACGACGATGAACCCTGAAACGCGTACCTTATTGCAAGTGGAAGTGGAAGAAGCGGTCGCGGCGGACAAGCTCTTTGATGTGCTCATGGGTGAGCGAGTGGAGCCGCGTCGTCACTTTATTGAATCCAACGCGCATAAGGTGTCTAATTTGGACGTTTAATCGGGGCATCTGACTAGCAGGGTGCTTCTCCTTAAAAGGCGTTGCAATGGAGCAATAGGATAAGGAAGTCTTTCTTGGCTAAACGACCTTTTATTCCGTTTAAAATCTATTTTTCGGTGTCGAGTGAAGGCTATGGGCATTCGTCTCGTGCCATGGCGTTGACCAAGACTTTAGAACCTCATGAATACGTGATTGGCTCTTATGGCATTGCCTTGGAGCGCATGAAAGGCTTGGGGTATCATTGCCTTCCCATTCCACAAGAACTGAAATTAGTGGGCAGTAATGGTGGCTTTAACGTGGGTGCGACGATTTTAAACACCCAAAGTGCGGTCTTTAATTTTAATCAACTGGTGCAAGAAGAAATGGATATTATTCGAGACTATGGGGTGACTTTGGTCGTGGCAGATGGACGCATTGCCCCTGTGGTGGCGGCCTCTCGTATGGAGGTTCCCTGCTTGGTTTTAACCAACCAATCGGCGTTTTATCCTTTTTTTGCGAAAGACACGCCCTTGGTGAAGCTCTTGGGTCTGAGTTTTGAATGGTTGATGAAATTTTGGCTTTGTAGTGCCGAAGAAATCTTAATTCCTGATTTTCCTCCGCCTTATACGGTGTGCTTACCGAATTTGAGCCTAAAACCGAAGGTGAAAAAACGGACACGTTTTTTAGGCCCTTTGGTCACGTTTGATCCTGAAGCGGTGCAGCCGATTCATTTGCCTGAAGCCAAGGGAAACGCCTTAATTGTGGTGACTTTAGGGGGGCATGATTATCGTCGGCCTTTATTTGATGCGGTTTTGGGAATGGCCAAGGACTTTCCTACGCATCACTTTGCGGTGTTGACGCCTTTTTTACCCTATGACGGTCAAGCCGTACCCGTGAATGTGAGTTTGCATGCGCAGATTATGGATTGTTCAAGCTTTTTTAAGGCGGCTGAAGTGGTGATTACGCAAGCGGGCCATAGTTCTGCCATGGAATTAATGAGTTTGGGCAAGCCCTGTGTGGTCGTGCCCGATGCGAAGCAGATTGAACAAGAACATAATGCCCAACGTTTACTTGATTTAGGTATGGGGCTACGGATTGAATATTCGGATTTAAATAGCGTTAGCCTAGGGGAGACGCTTCGTTCTTTACTCCTTCAAAAAGAATGGTTTCAAACCAATGCAGAAGGCTTTGCACGTTTTGCGAAGGATTTGAATGGGGCTCACTATGGGGCGGAAGTGCTGCATCGTTACGCGCAGCGTTTGCGTGCTTATTAATAAGAGGGGATTTCTCTTCACCCGACGCTTTAAGAGGGTTTGGGTAGCGTCGCGTCAGAACCAGAGGGTAAAATCCCATGACGGACTTGGTTAATTTTTTCTGCATAATTCACGCGTTGATGATGAATGGCGCTGAGTCCTTTAATAAAGGACTTTTTGATTTTTAGAATATCCCGCATGGTAATCGGGCATTCGTCAAATTGTCCGTCTTCAATACGTTGTTTAAAAATGGTTTCTAATAAGCTTTCTACTTCGTCTAGGTGGGGCGTGTTTAAGGCTCGAACCGCCGATTCTGCCGCGTCTGCCAGCATCACAATCGCGGTTTCTCGACTTTGAGGTTTCGGCCCTGAATATCGAAACTGCGCTTTACTCACATGTTTTTTATCTTCTTGCTTAAGGGCTTGGGCATAAAAATAACCACAGAGCAAAGTCCCATGATGTTCAGGCATAAAGGCTTTAACGACTTCGGGTAATTGATAGGTGGTCCCTAATTTAAGGCCATCATTCGGGTGAGCGGTCACAATTAATTTGCTCATACGAGGATTAAGATAATCATGCGGGTTGGCCACCCCAAAATACGCTTGATTTTCGACAAAATAAATGGGCCGCTTCATTTTACCAATGTCATGATATAAGCAACCCACGCGTGTGAGTAACCCATTGGCATGAATATCATCGGCGGCTTGTTCAGACAAGGTAGCGAGCAACAAGCTATGATGAAACGTACCAGGGGCTTCCACTTGCAGGCGTTTGATGAGGGGATGATCCAAGCTCGACAATTCAAGCAGGGTGAGCGACGACAAAAAATCGAAGAGATATTCTAAAACAGGAGACATACCAACAGAAATAAAGAAGGGTAAGACGGTTGCGAATCCTCCTGAAATCAAGAGTAGACCCAGTGACATTTGACTGAGTAAAGGGTACGCAAATAGAAGGTTAATGAGTACAATCCCGCCCCAAAAGCAGGTGGATTTTAGTAAGTCGCCTCGTGCTTTGACCACACCTTGTCGATGAAAAAAGTAATTTTGAAGGGAGAGACTCATGAACCACAGCACCCATAAAGTCGGACTGACCGTAGAAGGCATTAAGAGTAAAAAGCCCAAAAAAGCCAAAAGCACAGAAGCGGAACGATGAGGCAAATCCACCACATAGGTACAAAAGCTAAAGGTGGCAGAAACGGCTAGAATCATTAAATAAAGGAAGTCGGACTTAATAAAGGCAGCCGCCACATAAGCCATACACATAAAGCTGACTGTATAATAGAGGCGTTGACGTTTTTTTAAGGTCGGGAAGCTAAACCACAACCAAGCCATCGCCATGAGGGTGTATAAAATCAAGGGCAAAAGCGGAGTAATTTCTGGGAAAAAAGGAAATAAAGTGTTCAGTTCCATCTCCTCCTCCTTGGCTTAACTCTACGGGTGTTGACTTGGATTTTAGCATGAATACATTCACGTTATTCTAGCATGATTCGTTTTGTTTACGGTACACTAAGTTCTAATCTTACTGAATCTAGAGGTAACCTACAGATGACCCACCCTCATATGACTGAACCCATCGCTATTTTAGATTGTGGCGCCCAGTATACGAAAGTGATTGATCGACGTTTACGGCAATTGAATGTAGAATCCGTGATTTATTCGATTGAGGTGTCGGCTCAGACCTTACGAGAGGCCGGCGTGAAGGGGATTATTCTCAGCGGAGGCCCTTATTCGGTTTATGAAGCGGGGGCGCCTCGTTGTGATGCGGCGATTTTTGATTTGGACGTGCCGGTCTTGGGGATTTGTTACGGCATGCAATTAATGACCCAACAGTTTGGGGGCCAAGTCGAAGCGTGTTCTCGTAAAGAATATGGTGAAACGGAAATTACCGTCGCTGTTGAGCATCCTTTATTTAAGGGTTTAGCATCAACACAACATGTCCTGATGAGTCATGGGGACAGTGTGACGCGTTTGGGTGAAGATTTTTACCCCATTGCAACGTCACTTTCCACAGAAGCGGGGCAAGTCGTTTCGGTTCATGCAGGGGTTTCTCATGTCAGTAAACCCTTTTTTGGTCTTCAATTTCACCCCGAAGTTGAACTCAGTACACAGGGCATGGAGATGCTGAAGCACTTTGTTTTTCGGATCTGTCAGGTTTCGGGACGTTTTAAAATCGAAGATCGATTGGAAACCTTGTTGGCGGATTTGAAAAATCAGGTTCAAGATCGTCCCGTTTTTGTTCTGGTGAGTGGAGGGGTGGATTCTTCTGTGGTGGCCGCTGCACTGGCCAAAGCATTACCGCCAGAACAAGTCTATGCGGTACATATTAATACGGGTTTAATGCGAGAGCATGAAAGTGATTTGGTGTGTGATGCACTTCAAGCCATTGGCTTAAAGCACTTGAAGCGTTTGGATGCGCAAGACTTCTTTTTGAATTTTACGACCTTGGATGATGAGGGTCGTTGTATCGGTCCACTACGAGAGGCGACGGATCCTGAAGAGAAGCGCCGTTTAATCGGGGATGCTTTTTTTCGATTGATTGATGCCGAAATGAAAGAAACGCTTGAAGAGGCGGGGATTCAGGTGGATGAAGTCTTACTGGCTCAGGGGACTTTGCGACCTGATTTGATTGAGAGTGGGAATAAGGACGTGTCACAAACTGCCCAAAAAATTAAGACGCACCATAATGATGTTCCCTTGATTCAGCAGCAGCGCGACAAGGGATTGATTGTGGAACCTAATCGGGATTTACATAAGGATGAAGTCCGTCAAGTGGGGCGCTTGCTCGGCCTGCCTGAAGCCTTAGTTAGTCGTCAACCCTTTCCTGGTCCAGGTTTGGGGGTTCGTATTTTATGTGCGACCGAAGCCTACGGTTTGGACGCTTATGATGCCTTAAATCAAGAGCTTCAGAACGTGGCCCTAGAATTTAACTTGCGTGCCTGTTTACTGCCTGTGCGGACGGTAGGGGTTCAAGGCGATGGTCGAAGCTACAGTTATGTCGCGGCCATTGAAGCAGAAGATTTTGACACGATTGAAGGGTTTCAAGCCGTGCGTCATGCGTCCAGAGAACTCACGAATCGTTTGCCTCGTATTAACCGTATTGCGTTGAATATCGCCCCTGTACGGCCATTGCCTCGGGTTATTAAATCCATTACCCCAACGACTTTGACTTTAGAAGTGATTCATCAATTACAAGCCTGGGATGCGCAAGTCACCCATTTCTTTCAAGAAGAAGCGGACTTTAATGCCATTAGTCAACTATTGGCGGTCAGTCTTCCTGTGGATGATCAGGGGCAGGGAAACCGTTCGCTTGCGGTTCGTGCGGTAGTCACCAGTGATTTTATGACGGCACGTCCCGCTTTGGTGGGGGCTGAATTGCCCGAAGGCTTTTTGACACGCTTGGGTCAGCATTTACACAAACAAGCAGGAGTGAATCACGTTTTTTATGATGTCACCAGTAAGCCTCCTGCCACCGTGGAATGGGAATAATACCATTGAAACGGTTAAATATCGTATGGCGTCTTCGTTGTCGCTACGATTCTCGATGTGCTTATGTACGTCTTTGTACACTTCACACTTCTGCGAGTCTAGGCTTTTAGAATACACCTATACGCTTTTCAATCGTTTCAAAGGTATAGGACCAGAGGCGTTTAAGTTTTTAGAAAAGTCAACCGATAGGGTCTTTAGGTAGAAACAGCTATTTAAAAGTCTAATGGTAAGGATCATCTTTATTGTGCGATGTGCTTTAAAAGAATGTGCCTTTACGCTGATTGAACTTTTTGTGTCTATGGGCGTTTTGGCTGTGGTTTTATTGTCTTTGGTCAAATTACTGAATGCCGCGATTGAAAACAATAACAATGCGCGTTTGAAAATTCACCAGCAAATGACTTTAAATACTTTGGTGACTTCTTTTCAGACGGATGCGGAAGCGGCTATTTCTGTGGCGTGGGACCAGAGCGCGCATCAGTGGATTGTGTTTGAAAATGCAATTTCTGTGGTGCGCTATAGCTTTGAAACGGATCTAAACAATGATGGTCGTCATCTTTTTTATAGGGAAGTGTATGAGAAAGAAGCTTCCTTACCGAATCTTTTAAGTAGTAATGCCGCTATGCCAACGGGTTGGGCCACCACCTACGACACTCGTCATGACGCGAGAGACGTCATGCCTGAAGCTTATGCGATGAATCAAACCTTTACGTGTGCAGCGCCTTGTTTTGATTTTCAAGACGACTACCGAGTCATTTGGTCTCAACCACGAATTGAAGACGATGGAAATAATGATTTAATCACCCAAGTGTTTGGAGAACAGGGGTATCAAGTTCAAGATGTTGTGGTCTTAAAAACAACGACCTTGCCCTTACTTTAATTCATAAAAGCAGGGCGTTGTGTTTCAAAGGCCTTGATTTGATCTTCAAAACTTAAGGAATACCCGACTTGATCTAAACCTTTCATGAGGCAAGTCTTCCAAAAGGAGTCAATTTCAAAGTGTTGATCCGCTTGATTTTCAATGCACACACGTTGTGCGTCTATATCAATATCCACTCGCAGGCTTGGGTTGGCTTCGCAATCTTGGCGAAGTTTTTCCACGACAGGAGCAGGGAGTTCAACCAATAATAAGCCATTTTTCAGGGCATTATTTTTGAAAATATCAGCAAAACTACTGGCGATGATCGCTTCAAATCCATAATCGACCAAGGCCCAAGGGGCATGTTCTCGGGAAGAGCCACACCCAAAGTTATGCCCCGCCACCAAAATTCGAGCATGTGCGTATTGAGGCTGATTGAGAACAAAATCGAGGTTAGGGCTGCCATCCGCACAGTAGCGAAAATCTGAAAAGGCATGCTCGCCTAAACCGTAACGACTGGTGACTTTTAAAAAACGGGCGGGAATAATTTGATCCGTATCGACGTTGTCTCGGTTTAAGGGGACACAACGGCTCGTAATATGGGTAATGGCTTTAGGCATGAGAAACTTCCTTTGTTAAGACTTCACGAACATCGACTAATTCGCCGTAAATCGCGGCCGCTGCGGCCATAGCAGGAGACACTAAAATACTACGGCCCCCTTTGCCTTGTCGTCCCTTAAAGTTACGATTACTGGTGGACGCGCAATATTGACCCGCTTCAAGGGCATCTCCATTCATGGCAATACACATGGAACAACCGGGTTCGCGCCATTCAAAGCCTGCGTCTTTAAAAATGACATCTAGACCCAAGGCTTCCGCCTCTGCTTTAACGACTTGAGAGCCTGCAACGACTAAGGCTCTGACCTTGGGATTGACTGTTCGTCCCTTGGCCACACGCGCCGCGGCTTGTAGATCTTCTAAACGACTATTGGTACAACTGCCAATAAAGACGACATCAATGGCAACGCCCTTCATGGGTTGATCAGGCTGGAATCCCATGTAGTCTAAAGCATCCATTAAATCTTTGGCCTGCGTATGAGACGGGGGATTTTGAGGATTGGGAATCTGTTCACTAATGCCACAGGCCAAACCAGGGTTGGTACCGTAGGTGACCATGGGTTCAAGGGTATGGGCATCAATTTCAATCACGGCATCGAAGTGGGCTTCAGGGTCGCTGGGGAGGCTCTTCCAATAGGTGAGCGCCTCTTCCCACTCTTGTCCTTTCGGCGCATCAGGCTTGTCTTTCAAGTAGGCAAAGGTGACGTCATCAGGGGCGACCATACCCGCTCTAGCGCCTGCTTCAATGGCCATATTACAAAGCGTCATTCGTCCTTCCATGCTTAAGTCACGAATAGCAGCGCCTCTAAATTCAAGAACATAGCCCGTGCCTGCATCCATCCCGATACGACCAATAATCGCTAAAATGAGATCTTTAGCACTAACGCCTTCAGGCAAGTGACCCGAGACATTAATCGCCATCGTTTTAGACGGATATTGCAATAAACATTGAGTAGCAAAGACATGTTCAATTTCACTGGTGCCAATACCAAAGGCTAAAGATCCAAAAGCCCCGTGGGTCGCCGTATGACTGTCCCCACAGACAATTGTCATACCGGGCAAGGTAAAGCCGCGTTCAGGACCAATGACATGCACAATGCCTTGATGCCCACTATCGGGCCCCAAGTAGCGAATTCCTGTGGTGGACACATTGCGTTCCAAGGTTTCAATTTGGGTTTGGGCTTGGGCATCTTTTAAGGGGAAAGAGCGCCCGACTTGGGTCGGAATGGAATGGTCAATAGTGGCTAAGGTCAAATCAGGACGACGTACCTGTTGACCACGTTCTTGCATGGCTTTAAAGGCTTGTGGAGAGGTGACTTCGTGAATGAGGTGACGATCAATATATAAAAGAGCAGGGGTTTCTGGGTCGGCTTGATGCACGACGTGGGCATCCCAAATTTTTTGATATAAAGTTTTAGGTGACATCGAAACTCCCCTTTCGTAGGGCAACCAGTGTGTGACGACATAGGTGACTTAATATAATAATTAATTTTAGCATAAAGGAATGGGGCTTTCTGTAAAGAAAATGTAACATTATGGGGTTTGAAGACGACTATGAAAAGACTTATTCTGCCTTGTTTTACACCTAGGGGTTTGTTTTAGCATCTTAGTCATTGATCTAGGGATGTATATTTAAAAAATAAGACTTGTCAATAATGAAAACGAAGCCTATACTATTTTTTATAGTGAATGGTGTGAAATGATTGATGCAACTGTTTCGGATTCATTATTGTTTAGACTCCTTATGCGTGAAATAAAAATTAAAGATTGAGAATAGGCCATTTTATATGGATAGCCTGTTGTTGAGAGATTTTGAAAGGATATAGGTTTATGGGTTCTGTGTTGTTGCCTTCTCTACCTGTTTATCAGTATCAGGGTGTTTTTACGGAACTTACGAGCAATACGGTGCTGGATCTTCATCAAGAGGCCTTCTTTAGCGAGGAATCTCGTTTGGTGGAACGTCGTGCGCGTGGTTTATTGAACACGTGGTCCCCCGTGATTCGCCAGCAATCTTTGTTACTTAAATTGATGATGGCAGTCTTTTTGGGGCAGTCTTTGTTCTTATTGGTTTTTGTGAACTAGCATGTGGATTGAGTCCTGTGAATCAGTGGCTTTCTTGGCAGGCTCGACTTTAAAAAACGGCTAGCTTTAAATCTCTCTATGCCTTCAAAAAAGGTATAAATATTTCCTGTAACAAAATATAACAAACGCGCAATTTTGATTGTTTCTTTACCTTTATTAAAGTGAAGACACCGCTGCAAAACACGATAGCGAACTTCACCACCTCCCTTTCGAAGAACCACTCACTTACCTATTTTTAAAGTGAACCCTAAACTTCACTTCCTTTGTTCACCTGAGTTCCACTATTTTGTGCAAAAAACGCTTCATGTCGGGAATGCTACCCTTATTGAGTTATTTGCACCTTGTACAGACCTTCGAACTTCGGAGGCTCTGTACCCCTATTCTTTCCTTTTTTACGCTCCCTGATGAAGATTTCAAACCGTTTCGCTTGAAACCTTTACCCTACCCTGCTTTATTAAATTTTCCTTATCTCTTTTCTCTCCTCCTTATGATATGCCTATGTCCCCCTGTAGTAGATTTATTTCGCTACAGGTTTTTTTTATGGACACAACGATTGGAAAACGCTCGTAAATCATATAGGCTGTATTGATTACTGATTAAAAAGCCGGTTATAAAATAACTTAGAATCCGTATTGGCGGGTAATAGAACACCTGGTCCTACATTGAAACCCTCCGCCAGTAGCCCTGTCATCGTGGTATTGGACCCACAAAAAGCAGTCGTGGTGCATGCCACCAACGTGATTTGATCTTTATTGTCCAGATTGGGTCCGTCGGTTCCGTTTACATCAATTTTAAAACTTAAGGTTTCATCCGTTGAAATGACGGCGGACTTTAACCCAACAATCGTTACCCCATTTTTAAGGATGACTCCTTCATTGGTGACCCCTGTCGGAAGTGCGCCTTGACTACTGGTGCTCCAACATCCCAAACCTGTCGCGGTTAATGTATTCGTCCCGACAGTTGCACCACAATTACGTAAAGTTGGTAAATGTACCACCGCTTCATTCATCAAATTGGTTTCACCCATCGTAAATGCATTTTCTAAAAGGTCACTGGCACTTAAAATGGAGGATTTCATTAGGGCATTGTACTTTTTTTCTTTTTGACTTTTAAAAAAATTAGGTAAGGCTAATACAGAAATAAATCCTGTAATCATTAAAGTAATCAGTAATTCGGTTAAGGTAAAGGCACGAAGCTGACGAAGAGGCAAAAAATAAAGCACACCTAAGTTCCTTTTTTTAAATTTAAGACGAGTGTCTCGTTTTAATTAGACGTTGATTTAATAATAGATATCGACCAAAAAGAAAGAAGCTTGAATCACAACGTTCTAAGTCGTTACCCTAATGGAGCTAATTCATCTCTTCATCTAAAATAATTGTCTCTTCGATAATACGTTGCTGTATCGTTTGAAATTGATTCAAGCGTTCTATAAAGGACTCATTATGAGTCACTTGAACCAGATGGGCATATTTTAAGCATCGTGCAAGCGCTTGATACTGCATTTCTCGGGAAACTTGAAGGGTTAAGGCGCCTGATCCTGAAATGGATAAGCATGTTTCATGAGGTTTGAGTTTATAACGCTTGGCTAAAAGAGGATCCAGCGTGATTTGAAAATCAATCGGCCTAAACCAAGGCGATTGATTGGTACTCTCTTCTGCTATTTCAACAGTGCGAATATCACTTAATTTAATGTAATACGGGACCAGTTCATAGGGATGCCAACACGAAATAATGGCGTCTCGCTGACGAAAAGAATGAATCGCATAAGGAACAGCCCAAAAAGGATTCAAGTGCTGAAGGGAGCTCGTATCATCAAAACGTGTAAATTTTAAAAGATACTTATGCTTCATGGCATCTTTCAATAAAGGCAATGTTTCCACCGAGTTAAGCATTAAAACTGGAGAGACCCGTCCATAGTCAAAATGAGGATCCCAAAACCCCATACGAAAGGGAGTGGTGACCAAAAACATTAATTTACGATACAAAGGGGAAGACTTGGATAAAGAAGTGACCCATTCTTCAAAACCTTGCGCATGTTGAACGGTTAAATCCAAGTGGAATTTAGTGTCATTAAGATGATAAAAGACCTTGTCGTCTCGACGTTTGCGAACAATATCAAAACCTGCATAGCGTAGGGTACGTATGTATTTTCGCAATGTATTATAAGGTAAAGGCAAGTCTGATGACTGTGCCACACGTTGCATCAGGACGGATTCTTCAATTTGTAAATGCTTCAATAATAATAAAACGATATTTAAAACACGTTTAGCGGTATGATGTAAATCCGCAGGAGAATGCACGGGGCTAAGAAAAGCTTCCCCAGTCGCGTCATTGAGCTCAGAGACATTTAAAAGTGTCAATTAAGAAACCCTTCCTGCATTCATACGCTTTAAGGCGTTTAAACAAGATTGATTCACAGGAATAACAAAGCCTGCCATCGAACGAAGGTGTTGTATCAAGTAAAACAGATGAGTGGTTTTGACCTGATACTGCACCGCATAAATCTCTATTTCAAAAAAGGCTTGAATCTCTTCCCAAAAAGGGATAGAGGTGCTGACTTCTTCCGTTAAAGTCTGATAAGATTCCCCCCTTAAGCGAGGAGGACTAAAATTCAACCCTTTCGGAAGCACAATCTGACAAATTAAATCGGGTTCTTCGGCGATAAATTTTAAGATCGTTTGCTTCGTTTTTTCTGATTCAGAAAGGCTGGACTGATTAAATGGGAATACGCTACGACAACGATCCACACGCAACATCAACGGGCACACTTCTCCAGAAGTAGCATTATAACGATAACACAACCAATAAAAACGTCCTTGATCTAGAACAAGGCTATCATGCAATAAATGCCATTCGTGCGTGTCTGTTTTCCCCTCGTATTCCACTAAAAAAAAATCGTTTAAAGACTTAGAACGCTCTAGCAATTTAATGTTTTTTAATTGAAAGGTGAGTACATACTGGTCTAACAAGGACCGTAATTGTTGTTTGTCCGCCTGAGTTAAAAATTTTTGTTTAATAAAATGTTCGACCATTTCATAGACACGAATAAAAACAGGCACTGAACTGCCACGCAACTTGGTGTGTAGGGAATCCAAAAGCAACGGCCATTCTTCGGGCGTAAACTGGATCATAAAAGCCGTATCAATCAACTTATAGTGATACCCGTTATACTTGTCAGGGCGTTGCAAATGGCACCCCAGCTCTTCTAAAGCATTGGCATAAAGACGCAAGGTATCGGTTGAAAGTGCAGACAAACAATCGGGATCCGCCTCAAAAAGTGCTTGTAATTCAGAACGTTTCCGAGCCCCTTGGCTCAGAAAATCCAAGAATTTAAGCAGGTAGAGTGAACTGGTATGATAGGTATTTTTAAGTGTTTGACGAACCATGAGGAAGGTTGGGCTTTACAATTGAAAAGAAGGGATAACAAAGCAACTCAAAAAAAGGTATAGTGTTACGATATCAACAAGAGAGGATTTATTGCAAGCATGTTTGATTTTTGTTCTCTATATTCTTAACGATGCGTAACATTTCTTTTCTTTTGTTACAAAAAATGGCTATAAAAGATAAATCATAAAATCATTTAAAGTAAAGACAGAAAAGGTAAAGCCGTCTGTCGTAAAGAAAAAGAGCCCTTTAAAACGCCATTTCTAAATCACTAGGCACCACCGCAAAAGGAGAAGCATCCCTTAAAGGGGCCATTTCTAACGCAAGCGCTTGTGGAATCCAACCCAAATGCGCTAAGAGATGCCAGGCATACAGATTTCGTGCCGTCGCATTACCTGAAAGACTTTTGATCACAAGCGTTTCTTGGCACTCTATGTGCCAAAGCACCAACAACCCTTCCGCTCCCCCTTTGGAGATTAAGGGGTAGGGTAGGGAGCCCAACTGCGTATCAAAACGATCCGTACCCGCCACTAAAAAAGGGGACTGCTTCATCCAGTTTATTAAGCTTTTTCCTGTTGAGCGTAAAATCAGTTGTTGCATCAAACGTAAGGTATTTTCAAGGCTCATATACGGCGTAGGTAAGTGACAACCATCCACGCCCCAAGGGATAGACACCCCTGGTAAATCGTCTTGTAGTTGAAGCAAGGTGGCTTGAAAAAAGGGATGCTCCGCCAAGTGATACCCTTCCATGGGCCACGACAAAGCGCGACACAGGGCCAAAATCATGGCATGTTGTCCCGAACAATTATGATGCCAGAGCTGTGGGGCTTCCCTAAACGGATGATGCACCGCCGACAAAGGAGGGTGACACCCACACACCAAGGCTTGAGGCGCTTGTGACAATGAAATCTGAGCCTGTTCCAACCACCAGAGCACCCCTTGTTGATGTAAGTCTTCTCCTGAATGGGAAGAAAGCCCAATGACCCAAGCTTCGGCAGGAATAGATTGCCAAATTTTTGGTGCATGGTGTGCCAATGCTTGAAAGAGTACGTCCGCCTGATAAGGCTTTAAAACGGAACGTAAATAGGTTGACGTGCCGTAAAAGTTAGGACTCGCTTTCAATGCTCCCAATGCCGAAAGGCAGCCCCATGCCAAAGGTTCTTGGGCTTCAAGATGCCCCTGTCGTTTTTTTAGCATCCCTGTAAACATGACGATTTTCTCATAAGTGACTCTAATAATATTTATAGCCTAGCATAAAAAAGAGGTGCTGCTCCCTTTTTAGCTTGACAGTCCTGCCTCTTCCTTTCAAAATAAAGGCATACGTTTGCGTTAAGAAAAGGATGACTCAAATGACCAGTCGCTATTCTTTAGGCTTATTGGGGCATCCTTTAGGGCATAGCTATAGCCCATTGATTCACCAAACCTTGCTAGAACTGACAGGACTTTCAGGCCAGTATCAACTCTTTGATTTTACCGAAGCTGAATTACAAGACGGTGCCATTAGTCGCCTGATTTTATCGGGCGTGCATGGCTTTAATGTCACCATTCCCTATAAAGTCTTATTACATGACAAGCTTTCGGTCTTGACGCCTGAAGCCAACCGCATTGGGGCGGTCAATACGGTGTTTCAAGTGGAAGTGGAACAAGAAATTACCCTGATTGGTCACAATACGGATGCGTCTGGCTTTTATAAAAGCTTGAGTCCCGCCACGCAAAATACCTTGGCAGGTGGCCATGCCCTTGTTATCGGTGGGGGAGGTTCAGCCCGTGCGATTTTATCCGCCCTTTGCTTTGAAGGAACGGCGCCTATTCAACACGTCACACTCATGATGCGCTCGCCTGAAAAAGGGGAGGCGTTGGCTCGTCGCTTTCAAGCCTGGTGCGATGAACGTCATGCCCCTTCCACGCTACAGGTCCTTCACCCAGATGCGGTGGAGGCACAGATTTTAAGTCAGGTGGATGTGCTTATTCATTGTACACCCTTGGGAATGCATCCTGAACCCAATGCCTTGCCTTTGTCTTTGATTCAAATTGAAGCGTTAAATCCTCAGGCCCACGTGGTGGATTTAATTTACAATCCCACTGAAACCGCTTTAATGCAGGCGGTGAAACAGCGCGGTTGTCCTGTGGTTCAAAATGGTTTGGGCATGCTGATTCACCAAGCCATTGAAGCCTTTTGCACGTGGACTAAATTGTCCCCAGAACCTCATTGGTTTACAGCTGTAGAAGCGCGTCTTTTAGAGCGTTTGACGTGATAGATTTTTAAACCTTTGCACCAATAGACGTCCAAGCATTAAATCCTAGCGGGTGATTGAATGGTACCTCTCCGCTCTATTTTAAGCTTGTACCGTCAGAGACCTTTAAACCGTTAGAAAAATAGACGTCAACGCACTAAATGCGAGGCGTCCGAGACATTTTGCGGACGTCGTGTAAGGACATGATGCGAGGAGGTGGGGATTGAGGGGGGATTTTCAAGGGGGGACGAAGGGGAGGAGAAACGCAATGCGTCCTACCCCGTCCCCCCTTGAACGGATTTAGAGGTGTTGGAGACCTTTTTCCGCGAAAAGGTCTCTGACGTCGCCAGCTCAAAATGAAAGAAGCGAAAAATCGCCATTCGTTCACCCGTCCTTAGCTCTCGGAAATTAAAGTATACTCAAACGACCTTTATGTTAAAATGGAGGCGTCTTTTTCAATCGGGCGCCAAAGGAAATGAACCCATGTACACCGGCATTTTAAATCAGTATCAACACCTTTATGGTTTTCAAGACGACTACCCCGTCGTCAGCCTTCATGAAGGCAATACACCGCTTATTCCGGCGCTACGCTTGGCCCACTGCTTGGGCGTGGAAGGCTTAAAAGTCTATTTGAAATATGAAGGTTTAAACCCCACAGGAAGCTTTAAAGACCGCGGCATGACCTACGCTGTGTCCCAAGCCAAGTATGATGGTGCTGAAACGGTGGTGTGTGCGTCCACGGGGAATACGTCCGCTGCGTGTGCGGCCTATGCCACTCGGGCGAAATTGAAATCGCTGGTGATTATCCCTGAAGGGAAAATCGCCTTAGGCAAATTAAGCCAAGCCTTGATGTATGGGGCTCAGATTATTGAAATTGCGGGCAATTTCGACCAAGCCCTCAACATTGTACGCATGCTCGGTGAGCGAGACAAACGCCTTGCCGTGGTGAATTCGATTAACCCTTATCGTATTTTGGGTCAACAGTCTGGGGCGTGGGAAATTTGTGATGCCTTGGGTCAAGCCCCCGATCAATTTTTTATTCCTGTGGGCAATGCAGGCAATATCACCGCGTATTGGGCGGGCTTTAAAAAATATCAAGACTTAGGAAAGATTGATCGCCTCCCGATCATGATGGGCTATCAGGCCGAAGGTTCCGCCCCCATTGTGCGCGGGCATGTGGTGGAGCATCCTGAAACGGTGGCCACCGCCATTCGCATTGGAAACCCCGCCAGTTGGCAAGGCGCGACGGACGCACGAGACCAAAGCGGTGGGCATATCGATATGGTGAGCGATGCGGATATCTTAGGGGCGTATTCCTGTTTGGCACGACATGAAGGCGTTTTTTGTGAGCCTGCGTCCGCCGCGAGTGTGGCGGGTTTAATGAAAGCCTGTAGCGAAGGGCGTGTTCAGCCTCATTCCACGGTGGTGTGTCTTTTAACCGGTCATGGCTTGAAAGATCCCGACAATGCCGTGCTAGTGGGCACGAAAGACGTGGCACGCGTCAGCCTTCCTGCGGATGAATCCGCCATTTGCGACTACTTGGGGATTTAGCTCGGTAAGCGGACGAATTATTTGAGTATTCTAAGGATTCACGCTACACTAAAAGGTGAATCCTTAAAGAATGGAGATTTTTTATCATGCTAATTGAGTTTAGTGTTGAAAATTTTATGTGCTTTAAAAATGAAGTCACCTTTTCCTTTGAAGCCATGGAGGATTTAGCAGAAGACAAATTTTACAACCCTGAATCTCGTCGGGATATTGGGATTGAAGGCATTGGTTTAATCAATACCGTCAATGGGATTTACGGTAAAAACGCGTCTGGCAAATCGAGCTTGTTGCAAGTAATGAAACAATTGTTTAGATTGATTATGAATTCTCGTAAAAAAATAAATGAAGATGATGACTTTGAAGTAGTTTACTATGATACAAGTAAACCCATTATTTTTAAAGCAAAGTTTAACGATGAAGCCTTGAGTGTATATTCTTACTCTCTTCATATCCAAGGGGAGAAAACTGAAGCTAAGGTAGTTTATGAAGAATTGAAAAATGAGACCGAAAACAAAACTCTATTTATTCGAAAAGAAAATATAGTTGTTGATTCAGATGTATTATCAAATGATCAATTGGATATTTTTAAAAATGATTTGCAAAAAAATCACTTGGCATTTTCACAACCTTTTTCACTTTTTAAAGACATTCGTTCTTGTTTTAGTGCTAAGGTAAATGATTTTATGGGGGTTCGGTCTCGACCTTTTCTCAGGAATGGGAAACAGCATTTTTTCGAATTGATTGAACCTTATATGCTCCCTGCAATAGGTATGCCTGATGAAATGCAAGAAAATTTACAATTGCCACATATTAAAGCCCTCATCTTAAACGAACTAAAAATAGCTGATTTTAATATCGAAGATTATTTTTTTGAAGAGGATGAACTTGTTTTTGTTCATAAAAATAGAGTGAAAAGGTATTTTGGTGAACAATCCGATGGAACTAAAAAATATTTCTGCTTATTATCAGATATCACCTTACACATCCTTGATACAGGTGGGCTGTATATCGTTGATGAGCTGGAAAAAGCCTTGCACCCTTTGCTTGCAAGACGGTTTATTAACTTGTTTAAAAACCCTGAAACGAATCCTAAAAATGCTCGACTCTTATTTAGTTCACATGACATCATGTTTTTACACCACAATGCTTTAAATGGGGATCAAATTTGGTTTATTGATCGGGACGACGAAACGAACGAAACCACACTTTATTCCCCTGCCGAATACGAAGATTTCGACCCCCTTAATCTTCAATCGGACTATGTATTAGGTGCTTATGATGCTGTGCCTAATACGGCTTGGAGGAACTAAGGATGGGGCGTCCACATTCTAGTAAGCAAGGCAAGCGTAAGAATTCTATACGATCCATTACTATTGTAGAAGGTCAATGCGAAGAATTATACATTAAGCGTTTACAAAACCTATTTCCCAATAATCAAAGATTCTCGACAGGACAAGTCGGAAAAAGAACCGATGCCTTAAGTATCGTAAAGAAGGCAATCGCTCAATATAAAAGCCCTAACATTGCAGAAGCTACACTCTATTACGCTGTGTTCGATCGTGAACTTGAAAATGAACCTCTTGAAAAATTTCGTGAAATCGATCAACTTTTACAACCTCATGAAGGAAAAATAATTCCCATTATTTCAAACCCCCATTTTGAGTATGTGCTTTTTCTGCATTTTAAGTATTCAGATGCCCAAGGCGATTATAAAGAAAAACTAAAAGCCTTGCATCCCGATTTTGATAAATCTGAAAAACCGTTTCAGTCGTTTTGTGATAATAGAATCCAACCTGAAAATATTGAGACACTGAAAAAACATTTACAGCAACGAGATAACGCCACAGGGTTTAATCTAAGTACGAAAATGATTGACAGAGCTTCTCAAGACCATATGCCTAACAGTAATTTCTATGTTCTGATTGATGCCTTGACTGAAAATAAGCCCTAGGAAACAAAATCATGACCCATTCCCCCGTTGATATGACCCTGCTTGAAACGAAAATCCTTCCCCATGTGTTTAAACCAGGGCGCTATTTAGGGCTTGAACAAGGGGCCTTTCGTAAAGACTTCGATTCCGCCAAAGCCACGCTCGCCCTGACCTTTCCTGATCTTTATGAAATAGGCTCGTCTAGCTACGCCATTAAACTCCTGTATAGTGTGGTGAATAATCACCCTGATTACTTGTGTGACCGTGTGTATGCCCCTGCCAAAGACTTTTGGCAAAAGCTCACCGAATTTAATATCCCCCTCTTTGCCGTGGAAAGTAAACGCCCTGTCAAAGATTTTGATCTGATGGCGATTTCCCTGCAGTATGAACTCAACTACACCACCATTCTAGGCGAATTAGACGCGTGCCAAATTCCCTTGCGAAGTCAAGACCGCATCGGCAGAAATGATTTACCGCTTATTTTAGGCGGCGGTCCTGGCTCTTCTAACCCTATGCCACTGGTGCCGTTTTTTGATGGTTTTATGGTTGGCGATGGAGAAGAACTCCTTATTGAAGTGTTGGACATGCTGGCAGACGCGCGTGAAAAAGGCTGGGGCCGTGAAGAAAAATTAAGCGCTTTGGCCAAAATTAGCGGCGTTTTTGTTCCGCATTATAATGACTATGCCTATAAGCGCGTCGTGGATATTGCGCAACAAAACATCGATATTGCACCACTGATTCCTGCTGTAGAAGCCGTACATGACCGTGTTACGGTAGAGGCTCGACGCGGTTGTGATCGCATGTGTCGTTTTTGTCATCCCGCCTTTATTAATCTTCCCGCGCGTGAAAATGACGTCGATAAAATCAAAGCCACCATGCTGAAACAACTGGCGGAAACAGGCTACGAAGAATGTTCGTTATTGTCTCTTAGTATTGCGGACTATTCTCAATTCAAGCATTTGGTGCAGGATGTTGCCCACGCGGTTAAAGAAGAAAAAGCCTCCTTGTCTTTATCGAGCCAACGCGCCGATCGCTTTAGCTTAGAGGTGGCGGAAGCGGTGCAGTCCGTCCGTAAAAGTACGCTTACCTTTGCCCCTGAGGCGGGAACATTGCGTTTGAGAGATGTCATTAATAAGAATCTCAGTGATGATGAAATCCTCAAAGCCGTCACCACCGCTTATACGGCAGGCTGGAATAAGGTGAAGCTCTATTTTATGATTGGCCTTCCTACTGAAACGCAAAGTGATTTGGACGGTATTATTCGTCTCTTATATCAAATGCAACGGGCTTGTGTGGAGATTTCCAAAACGGAGCCTCAAAAGCGACGCAAGCCCTTGGAACTCAACGTGACTTTGTCTAATTTTGTACCCAAGCCGCATACCCCGTTTCAATGGCATCCGCAAGATACGGTTGAAACACTCAACGAAAAAATTGGGTATCTCAAAACACAGTTCAAAAAAATGAGAGGGGTCAAAGCAAGCTTTACGACTCCTACGCTTTCTAAGCTAGAAGCGGTTATTTCCAAGGGGGATGAACGTCTGGCAGACGTCATTGAACTGGCCTACCGTAATGGGGCTTACTTGGATGCATGGGATGAAACCAAGCCTTTTGCCAAATGGTTTGACGCCATGCAAAGTCTTGGGATTGATGAAGAAGCCTATACACGAGATCGCCTCACGCATCCTGATGACCCCTTACCGTGGGACGTGATTCACATGGGTTTAGACAAAGCGTGGCTTAAAAATGAGTGGGAACGCTCTAAAATCGCCGCCTCTACCACTCCCTGCTTTGATGAATGTTCCTTATGTGGGGTCTGCACGGAATTTGGGATTTGGCCCACTTTTACCAAGGCCTTAGTAGAATCAGACCACCCGCCCGATACGGAAACAGAAGATGAAGCGACTTGCTTAGACAGCCTCCCCGCATACGCCGACGAAGACCCTGAAGCCAAGGCCGATTCCGCCATTCAACGCCTGACTCCAGACCCTGTCATGACCCTTCGCTTTACTTGGCAAAAAAAAGGGAGCTTAAAGTACATTGGCCATTTAGACTGGATGCGTCTCATTCAACGCGCCGTGCGTCTTAGCAAATTACCCGTGGCCTATACCAAGGGATATAACCCCCGTTCGATGTTGTCTTTTGGTCCCGCCTTACCTTTATTTGTAGAAGGTCTGGCCGAAATCGTTGATCTTTCCTTGTATGAGCCTACGGCGCTTGAAGGCGTTTTGGCCTTAATTAATCCCCACATGCCTGAAGACGCGCAAATTATTCATGTGGAGGCGTTACCCGCTCATGCTCCGAGTATTGAAAAAATGCTTCAATCAATGCACTATTTTGCAAGTACCCCTTGCGTAAACAGTACAACAGGGAGTATGATAAGGGAACAGCTAAAAACCTTAGCCCATGAACCTCATTGGATGGTTAATGCGTTCAGCAAGAAGCGTGGTGCTTATACACTGGATATAAAGCCTTATGTCCGTCATCTCCAATTGGAAACCCACCCTTCTGAGATCCGCTTTAACTTTCATGTGGAACGTGCCAACCCACTTGTAACGGGCGGCACTTTATGGATTAAGCCAGACTGGGTTTTACAGCATCTTGCTCCTGAGCAACCTTGGCATGTGACTCGTCAATCCTTAGCCCTTTGTTCTTTGACACCTTCTCAAGAAAATATTATTTCAGTACCTTGCTAAAATACAATCCCGAACGCCTGAGACGCCGTTTGTTTTTCTAAAAAGCAAACCCGTAAAAGCGAAACAGTTTGACCTGTCTGTGGTCTTTTTGAAATTGGACTGTTTCTTTGCCTGTTTGAGCCGCTTGCTTTTACGCCAGATCTTTTGCTTCGCTACGTCTATTTTTGCTTATGAAGGCAACCCCTTCATAAGATCTCCATTTTGGCTTGAGAAGAAATAATGAACCTGCTTGGTCAATCGTTTAGTGAAGTGTTGCAAGTCACTGTGTTTTCTCTATGAAATTAGGGAATCCATGGCAAAATGCTCTCACTTGCTATTTTTGTCTAAGTAGAGAAGTGTCACCTTTGGGTCAGTATTGAAGACGCATTCCCTCTCCCTTGTAAAAACGCAAGGTCGAGACTTAGGGCGATACGCAAAACCAGCAGACTGGACAAGGCTTATGAAAGGTTTAATTTCCCGTTAATCCTTGGTAAGTGCTTTGATTTTAGCCACGTTATCCGATCTAAGCGATGGAAAAACAGTTTATTATAATCATTATTTAGCCCGTTTTGTAGGGGTGAAGCGTTTTTATTGTAAGACACCTTGACCTTTACTGAAGATCACAGGCTTAGCGTTTTAAGTAGACAGAAAAGCATCCTGCGCTTCTGTCCTTGTATAAGTTTTTTAGAAAGTAGTTTTATTTATGAGTCATCCGAATCACGGGGCATCCAACAAACAAGCCCTTCGCTCCAAAATCATTATTTCTGAACGAGACAATATCGCCGCACTCATGGAAGGGGACAAGGCCACGGAATTCATTATTAATCGTGGTGAAATGTTACTGGGGGATGTCTACCTCGCCCAAGTCGAAAATATACTCCCTAGTATTGATGCGGGTTTTGTCAATGTCGGCGGTGGGAAAATGGGCTTTTTACACAGCAGCGATGTGCAAGGGCGCGGCGAGCTTAAAACCCGCTTAAAACCTCGTCAACGCCTTATTGTGCAAGTCATTAAAGAGCCCACAGGCCATAAAGGTCCGCGTGTCACTACCAACATATCGCTTCCTGGTCGTTTTTTGGTCTTAATGCCAGGTAGTCGTGGGGTGAGTGTGAGCCGTAAAATTGAAACCCAACAGGAACGCTCACGCCTAAAATCCATTTGCAGTTTGGTTAAGGCTTCTGGCATTGGTGTGATTGTGCGAACGGAAGCGGCGGGTCAAACGGACAGCGATATTTTAGAAGATTTTGAAGTCTTGCTCGAACGGTGGCAAAATATTGTCAGTATGGCAGACAGTGCGGATCCTCCCACTTTGTTGTACCGAGATCAAGATCTTATTTACCGCGTGGTTCGTGAATTGGTGAATGAAAATGTCGATGAACTCATTGTGGACACGGCTTTTGGTTGTCAACGCACCCAGCAGTTACTCCAGAACTGGAATCTAGACAAAACCATTAACGTGCAACAGTATACGGGGCCGCAATCGATTATGGTCGCCAAAGGCGTGGAGCGTGAAATTCGCCAAGCCTTACAGACCAAAGTGCCTTTGCCGAGTGGGGGTTATCTTTACATTCAACCCACAGAAGCCTTGGCGGTGGTGGATGTCAATAGCGGGCGCTTTACCAGTTTGTCGTCCCAAGCGGAAACCATTCGCATTACCAATTTAGAATCCTGCCGAGAAATCGCGCGCCAACTTCGCTTGCGTAATATTGGAGGGATGATTGTCTGTGACTTTATTGATATGGAGTCACGCGCGGATCAACTTTCTATTCTTCAAGCCTTTGAAAATGAGTTGGCCCCAGACAAAGCCAAGCCACAAGTCGGTCAATTAACGGATTTGGGCTTGGTGGAAATGACACGGCATCGTCAAGGTCAAGCCTTAAGCGAAATTTTTTCGGAAGAAGTGAGTAAATCGACCGATGGCAATATTGAATTTACGTGGGTTAGTACCACGGCCGATGTGCCTGACTACCGTTTAACGGGGCGTCGTATCCCTCGCAATAACAGTTCACGAGGCAATACATCACGCAATGACAAAAACGACCGTGGTGACCGCCCTGACCGTGGAGATAAAGACCGCTCGTCGAATAGACCCAAAGAAGACAGACCAGTCGCTAAACGAGAAGAAAGCTCCTTTGAACGAGGCGCTAAAAACGTCGAACGTGTGGAAAAAAGCACTGAAAAAACAGAAAGAAACGATCAAACGCTCAGTAAGTCTCCCCCCGAACGTCGTAGTGAAAATCGTGGGGAAGGCCGAGAAAATCGACGTCCTAAAAAAGAGGATAAGCCCACTTTACAGGCAGGAGACGCCTTGTTTGTTAAAGGTTTTGCCGAGTCCTCGCAGATAGAGCTCGATTATGCAGAACTCATGGGGGAAGAAAGTCTAGCCACTTTAAATGCGCTATTCTCCAAAACCTTACCGTTAGGATATCCTCCACGTGCGGTGCATCAAATCCTCATGCGCTTCAATGCCAAAAGTACCAATTTTATGACCTTGTTGTATAGCTTTTTGCAACGAGATCTTGAACGTGCAGAACGTCAAGCTCGTCGTCAAGCAGGAGAAAATGGGGTTGAAGAAGAGTCTTTGGAACTCGATGAAGACTTGGATTCGGGAGCAGAAGATCTTGATGAAGAACTCGACGTGCCCGCCCCCGTTATTTTAACGCCCCCCGTGTCTCACCGTGAAACGCCGTCTACTTTAGACGTCAAAACGCAAGAGGCTCTAACCGTTGTGGATACCGTGGCAAAGCCCGTGATGTTAGGTCTACTGGCCGAACAATTACAGCAACGTGTAGACGCGAGTCCGACTCCTGCTAACGCTTCGGTGAGTGGGCCAGACAAAAGTCACTTGCTTCAAGACGTGGTGCTCCCCTTTGTGGAAGCCCTTCGTCATGCGGAAGATCCGATTAAAAAGAAAACGGCGTCTCAGCGATTTTTGTTGGACTTGTCTCGAATGACGCCTGTGGATAAAGTCATGAATGATGATGTGCAGAATGCCTTGAATCATTCGGCGTTGGAACAGCTGGGTATTCCAGAAGTGCCTTTACCCTTTGACTTTGAAGGAGATCAGGACTTCTTACATCAATTGGTGGAAGTGGCCGAAGGGGTTGTGGCCGAAGTAAGCGCTCCTGAAATAGCGCCGATCTTGACAGACGCTATCGAAGTCTTGATCCCCACCGAGCAAGCCACGGAGGATGACGTGGAAACTGCTGAGGAAGATTCCGCCGAAGGGGACGAGCCTTCCGCCTCCTTTGAAAATCTTGATGAAATCATCAAGCGCAAACGGCATGCACTGAATAAACAAAGTGGTGTTAAGCCTAAAAAGCGAACGGCTCAAAATCATAAAAAGAAAAAGAAATAGCCCTATTCAAGAGAAGGAGCCTCCCTCGTGGAAGCCTCCTTCTCTTCAGTTTATTAGGCTTTTTCTTTAAACGAAAGGCACTTGTTTTTTCCTTTTATCCCTGTTATCCCTGACTCCCATAATGAATTAAACCCTTGCCACCACCTTTTGAAATCCCGCCCCACGATATTTTTTCATTTCATCATCCCAAGCTCACGGGGTCTCATGCTTTTTCGTTTCGACCTTTAACGGTGAGGCAATTAATTCACCTCCTTGATCACGCCCTGCGTTTAAAATCCCCTCAACATTGGGATGAAACCATTGTACGGCCGCTTTTATTGAAGCAATATCAACCCAGTGAGCATCACAAGCAAGACCGTGCTTCACTTAAAGAATGGCCTGTCTTATGGATGCATTACACCCTGCATGCCCTGATTAAAGCCAGTCTACCTGTCCTGAAAGACCCTCAGCTAGACGTCACTTGCCAGCATTGGAGTCTACTTCTGGAAGCGTATCGTTTTCGCCATTGGAATGCCTCTTTTATGCAAGGCTACTGGATGCAATCCACCTTAGGCTTTAGTGATGCGATGCTTCAACACCCCGATGGGGTCACTCACTTAAACGCCTTATGGGACGTTTTAGACTGCGGAGACTCCTACTTTGAAGCTGTAGAGGAGCCAAGCGTGAATCAAGAGGCCTGTCCCTCTGATTTTTCAGCCTTTCTCTATAGTGTGCACATGGGAATTACACCGCAATGGGGACGGATCGCTCATTATTTGTGGAGCGAACCTACTTTGTATGCCCGCTTTTATAATCCTCAATTTAAAGAAGTGCCTTGGGTCTTGACTCAGACGGCCCTTTATTTTGATGCCTTTCCCTCCCAGAAGGCGTGCCGAACTTTAGCATCCTTCCAGCAATTAAGTCAGGATTGGGACAGCCTACCAACAGGTTTTCACCCCGTCCATACCATCGTTTTGGTAGAAGGCATGACGGAAGAAGTCTTATTGCCCGCGCTACTTAAAGGGCGTGTTAGTACAGAAGGGATTCAGGTACAAGGTTGTGGAGGAAAAACCGCCATGCTGAGTCATTATCAGCGGATGCGTCCTTGGTTTAAAGGCCGCTTTCGTTTGGTCTTAGATGCGGATGCGCGGGATGTGATTGCCCCTTTAGAAAAACAATTACAGTCGAGGGATACTTACTACCTTATTCCAGAAGGCTCTATTGAAGATTGTTATGAATTGCCCCTTTTTATAAAGGCGATTAACCAAGTACGAATAGGATTTCCCCCTGTCACACTTGAGCATTTTCAAGCGTGGTGTAGAGACTATAAAATGTCGTCTTATAACCGCTTACAAGTCTACGAACGTTTTTGGCTGGCACAAGGCTTAGACCGCTTAGATAAAACCTTTTTGGCACAAACGATTGTCCAGACTTGCCTAAATACAGAGGAGAAAAGCCTTGCCATTCCCAAAGGTTTGCGGAGTTTAGTGGATTTTATGGTAGACTAAAAGGAGTTTACCCTTTATATTAGCCGAGTGGACGTGACGCCTAAGCAAGGTGTCCAACGAAACTCAAGCATCAGGATGCGGTGACCCCATGCCCAAAGCCAAAAGTACGACGACCCCTGACCCCAAAAAAACGGAGACGTCGTCGTCTAAAACGACCCCTGCACGTAAGACCGTAAAAAAAGTGACGCCCCCTTCAAAAAGTGTCAGTAAAAACGCTTCGACTAAAGCAGAAGTATCGGGCTCGCGTAGCGTGAATGCAAAAAAGGCCTCCCCAAAAACGGTGGCCTCTAAATCTGTCCCAAGCAAAGCCGTTGTCTCCCTGCCACTCGCCTTGGAGGCGGATCTGGCCAAAGCTTTGGTCCTAAAGGAATTAAAATCACAATTAAGCCAAGCAGGCCTATTGGGGAAGGGGCGCCCCCCTCGCGTCCTGTTGGCCTATTCAGGCGGAGGCGACTCCACCGCCTTACTGCATGCCTTGGCGCAATTGAAAGAAACTGAAGGATTGGAATGCTTGGCGGTGTACTATCACCACAATTGGAGAGGCACCCCAGCTCCTGAACTCCCACGGATTCACAAGAATTGTCAACGGGTACGCATTCCCTTGGTTTTGGCGCCTCCTCACCCTGATGAAGAAAAAAGCGAAATGTCCGCACGTCAATTCCGTTATGAACGCTTACTGGATGTGGCGACTCAATATAAAGCGGAAGCCATTTTAACGGCACACCATGAAGACGACCAGCTTGAAACACTCTTGTTTCGTTTGTTTAGAGGCACAGGCCCTGATGGATTAGAAGGCATACAACGCTGTTTGTTCTTCAAAAAAGCGCAGTCTGAAACGCTCTGCCCTATTCCAATTCTACGTCCGTTTTTAAGTATTCGGCAAGCTGTTTTAGAAGCGTATAATCAGTCCCAAGATTTGCCTTATTATACAGACCCTTCCAATGCCAATACACGATACGCCCGCAATGCGATTCGACATAATATTGTCCCTGCCATTGAAGCACATTTTCCGACGTATCGTAGGGCGCTAATTAAATTGTCTCATTTGGTAGAAGGTGATGTCAGTATTCTTGACCACATTACCCAAACACAGTGGGAAGCCCTCGCGTTGCCTGAGGCACCTCCTAATGTTTTTCAAATGGGTTCCAAACGCTCCACTACCTTATTTTGTCAACTCAATGTGCCGTATCAACGTCGCTTGGTCAGACATCTATTACAAGGCTTGAATATCGAAAGTCAATTTGAAGACACGCAACGGCTTATTAGCTTTTTAACACAGGAAACGCCTTTGCTCCGTGCGCAAGTGTCGCCCATTAAAAAATTAGCCTCTGTTCGTCCAGAACCTAAAAAACCTAAGAAATCGCCTGAAAAAGAGTTCATTAAAATGTCTTTAGGCACCACGAAGGAAGGCGATTTACGGTTCTTGTTTCGTTCAGATAAAGCGTTTTGGGTGGAAGTGCATCCGCAACGTAATGAGGCGTATCGAGATTTAATCCGCCAACGTGTCGCCGTTCCGCTCAGCGGAGGAGTGGTGACCTTACCGTGGGATGCAGGCCAAGCCTTACGTGTGGAACCTTTTCCTAAGCGGGCAGGCATGTTTGATGTACGGAAGTTGACTCAAGCCAAAGCCAAGGATGTTTTAGTGAACATCAGCGCTTATGTTGGAAAAACATTGGAAGTGCGGACGCGTCAAGCAGGCGACTGGATCAAGCCTTTAGGTATGAAGGGCAAGCGCATGAAACTCAAAGAATTTTTTATTGCGCAACGAATTCCCCAAGAATTAAGAAGCGAATGGCCTGTGATTGCCTGTGAAGATGAAATTCTATGGGTGCCTGCGGTGGGCATGAGTGAATCTCTACGGGTGAGTATGAAATCCGCACCGACTCACACTTGGATGCTCGGCGGCACGGAAGAAGTCACACAACTACGCACCCTTCGCTTTTTAGAAGATCCGTCTATCAGTACAGAAGAAGAGGCGTTAGACACCGCTGAAAATTCAGAAGAATTCGAAGCCGCCAACCCGCCTGATGCTTTAACTGATAGCCTGAAAGATGTAGAAACCTTGATGCTGGAACATGAGATTGATCCCGACGACTTAGAAGTCATTGATTTAGACGACTTGGCCGAAACCTTGATTGAAGCAGGAGAACATTAATGAACGCTTCCGCTACCCCGCTCACCTTAAGCCATGTTCAAAATAATCTAGAACTCTATATCCCCCAAGCTCAGCTAGAAGCTCGTATTCAAGCGATGGCGCAAGAAATTAACGCTCGCTACAGTGAAGATGAAGAATTGACTTTACTTTGCGTTTTAAAAGGGAGTTTTATGTTTGCCAGTGACTTGGTCAAGCATTTAAAGATGCCGTGCCAATTGGAATTTATTCGTTTGGCCAGTTATGGAGACAGCATGCACAGTAGCGGAGAAGTCAAATCGGTTAACCTAACCTTACCCAATTTGGCAGGCAAACATGTGTTAGTGTTGGAAGATATTATTGATACAGGTCTCACTCTGTCGTTTTTAATGAATTATCTAAAAGGCTTGCATCATACCGCTTCTTTAGGCTTGGCCGTTTTATTAGACAAAACAGAATGCCGTAAAGCGGAAGCTGAAGATATTCATTGTGATTTTGTGGGCTTTCGCATCGCCAATGACTTTGTCGTCGGTTACGGGCTAGATTTTGCGGGTTATTTACGCAATTTACCTGAAATTTATCGCTATGTGGAACGCTAAAGTCCCCAGCTTTGCTCCCCCTTTTGTGGGGGTTATGGTGATTCCCACAGGAGTGGGTGCCAGTCAGGGAGGCTTTGGCGGGGACGCTAGCGTCTGGATGAACGCCGTGGCCTCCGTTTGTGATGTCTTGATTACTCATCCCAATGTTGCCAATGCCGCGGCCTTTCAATCTTTACCTGCCAATACTTGCTACGTTGAAGGCTATGGATTGGATGAATTCTTTAAAGGCACGTGGGCACTTGAACCCGCACGACAGCAACGTATCGGCGTGATTTTAGATGCTGGTTTAGAACCAGGCATGAAAACGCTACAACATAATGTCGTCCACGCCGTGCAAAGTACGTATGGCTTAGCCATTGTGGGGATCAAAGAAAGTACGCAAGCGCTACGCTTGTCCTTAGATGTTATGGCGTCAGGGGCTTCTGGTGGCACGTGGGAAAATCCCCAAGCGGTTTTAAGTGTCGCGCAAGAGCTCATCCATACTCACCATGCGACGGCTTTGGCTTTGGTGGCTCGTATGGAAGAACCCCAAGACAGCGTTTATGCCGACGGCGTAGGCGTAGACCCGATTGGAGGCTTGGAAGCCATTTTGTCTCATACGTTGGTGCAAGCCCTAGGCATTCCCGTGGCCAATGCCCCTTGCTTTGACTGGGAAGCGGCACAGCCTCGTCGAGACGCCTTGGTGCACCCCTTTACGGCTTCTGAATATACCACGGCAAGTTTTTTACCTTGCGTGTTACAAGGACTACACCGCGCACCCCATTTTAAATCCTCTCACCATCCCCTTTCGTCACACGCCTTAGAGGTGGAGCAGGTCAATGCCCTTATTCTGCCCTACGACTGCTTAGGCGGCATTCCCTTTTTAATGGCCTTAGAAAAACGGATCCCTGTCATTGTGGTACGTAGTAATCAAAGCGTCTTGAATCTGACGGCAGAAGCACTGATCGGACTGGCTCGTACCCAAGACTTAGCCCGCGAAGGCTTATACTATGAAGTGGCCAACTACGATGAAGCCGTGGGTCTTTTACAGCGCCTTAAACTCGGCTTAATGCTTCCACAACAGACAGGGGTTCCCTTTCTTAACTAAATGTCAACACGACCTAGCACAAAATAATCTGTACGGGGGTTTATCCCAATAGTCGTGTTCCTCTTTTAAATGGTATAAGACCAGATACAGAATAGGATGTTCCCCATGGGTCTTGGTTACAATGGTATTGTCTATTACGATTGCTTAGCGCAACAGAAAGATTTAGAATTTCAACGTACTAAAATCGCACAACGGCGTACTTATTTAATCAATGTGACCGCCAGTATGAATGGGTCTTTAGCCAAGCTGGATCCCGGTAGTGAAGGCTACAAAGCCCTCGATATTCGTGTACAACAAATCAACCAAGTCACCCAATATATGGACTTTGAAAGTAGTCGCATTGACATGAAGCTTCAGGCCGTGAATAACCTGATGCAAGGCACCAAGACCTCATTAGATCAAAACATAAAAGATTCATTCACGCTAAGCTGAAGCCCTTAATTAAGAGGGCCGTAAAAGCGGTCCAATAAAACATTAGAACGACTTAGATTTGGTTAGCGACCACAAAAGCGGGTGTATTAAACGCACGTTCAAGTTCTTCTTGAGAGGCACGCGTGGCGGCTTGAATGGCAAAACCTTCTTGACGCAACTGGGAAACAGCGACTTGTAGTTCATCTAGGTCATTTCTAAAAAATTGTCGTGTCAATTTCTTTAAAGCCGCCAATCCTGCATTTTCTCGATTCAAGACACTCACATAAGCGAACTTTTTACCCACTTTCACACGACTGGCCAAGCCCTTGTCTACGAGACGATCCACCACGGTCTTTACCGTCGTATACGCCCATTGACGCTCCCCCTGATTAATATGCGCTTGAATATCTCCCACATGCACAGCCAAGGGTTCGCTTTGAGCTTCTAAAGCCCACAAGGCATTGGCAATGATGTTTTCTAAATCACCTTGTTTTAATTCTAAATGACGCATAAAATACTCCGTAGGGTAGAGGGGGTGCTCGATTTTGGCTAAATTATAAAGTAAAATCGATGGGTTCTTCTTTCCTTGAAACAGGGCCACTTACCTTTAAATCCTAGAGGGGACTTAGATCCCAAAACATTAGAAAAGATTACGAGCTCATTATAGAAGAAGTCGTTTGAAAAAGCAAGTCATAGGGATGTTAAAAACTATTTTTCATCTATAATGGAATCATATGTTCAATATGTGAGGGAATATTTTATGTCTACACCCGCTGTCATTCGAGTTGCTCATAGTCCCGATGCCGATGATGCCTTTATGTTTTATGCCTTGGCTGAGCATAAAATCGACACCGAAGGCTTGGTCTTTGAACATGTGCTTAAAGATATTGAAACCTTGAATCGAGAAGCGGCAGAAGGGACCTATGAACTCACCGCAATTTCTTATCACGCCTATGCGTATTTGCACGATCGCTATGCTATTTTTCCTGTAGGCTCTTCCATTGGTGAACAATACGGCCCTGTACTGGTGGCTAAAACACCGATGGGTTTGGATGAAATTTTAGCGTCAGGAAAACCCGTCGCGATTCCAGGGGAACAAACCTCTGCATATTTATTTCTTAAGCTTTACTGTCCCGAAATTCCCACGGTTAAAATCCATTTTGACGATATTCCCCAAGCCGTTTTGGCAGGCGAAGTCATTGCAGGCTTGGTGATTCATGAAAGCCAAGTGACCTATCGTGAAGAAGGCTTACATAAAATTGTCGATTTGGGTGAGTGGTGGTTTGAAAAAACAGGTTTGGTCTTGCCTTTAGGCTGTAACGGCATTCGGCGAGATTTGGGAGAAGCCCTCATTCAAAAAATTTGTCGTGTATTGTATCGCTCCGTCAAATGGGGTTTGGATCATCGTGCTGAAACACTCGCAGGCTGCCAAGTCTACGCGAGAGATTTAGCCCCTGAAAAAACCGATCAATTTGTTGCCATGTACGTCAATGACTTGACCTTGGCCATTACCCCTGAAATTCGTCAAGCCGTCACCCTCATGCTTCAAGAAGGCTATGAAAAAGGGTTGATCCCCCAGCGTATTACCCCTGATTTTATTGAATTTGAAGCTTTTTCTGATTCGCTCCTTCCTGATTTGGCCGTTTAAATACGTTCAACCGGAGTGTTTAAGTCTGCACCCGTGTCCATTGAAATGCGTGCCCATTCAAATAAAAGGGGGAGTCCTATGTTTACTGGATTAATTCAAGCCGTTGGCGAAGTCGTTGGTTTAAGCACTGTTGAAAAAGGGCTACACGTTCAAGTGGCTGCCCCGTCTTTGCCTCAAGCCCTCAGTCATGGTGCGAGTATCGCACTCAATGGTTGCTGTACCACCGTGACGGACTTTCATCAGCATGATACGCATGACTATTTTGACGTGACGCTATCGGCGGAAACCTTGGCCTGCACCGAGTTTAAAACCATCACCTTGGGGACTCGCCTCAATTTGGAATTACCCCTTTTACCCAGTAGCCCTTTGGGGGGGCATTACGTCACAGGCCATGTGGATGGAAGCGTTGAAATTCTTGGTATTGAAGCGGAAGGGGAATGCTTTATTTGGACACTGGCGCTGCCGAAAGAACCAAGGCATCACGCCCTATTTGTGCCCAAAGGAAGTGTTGCGCTACAGGGCATTAGTCTGACCCTTAATACCGTGACGGACAAAACCTTTACCTGTTGCATTATTCCGCATACATTGGCCCATACCAATTTAGGGGACTTTCACGCGGGGGACTTCCTTCATTTTGAAGGTGATATTTTAGGAAAATACGTCCAACGTCAGCTTCAATTTCATCTTGATCGCACGCTCACTTAAAAGGGAAAAAAGGCGACCTATGCTTAAGCATCCACTTGAATCTAAAACGGAAAGTCTCCTACAGTGGAGCTCTTTAGTGGTGCCTTCTCTTTGGTCGACGCAGTTACAAGGGCATCTGCAAATTCGTTATGAACGCGTCGAAATACCAGCCAAGTCATTACAGACGCCCGTCACTCTTTTACATTTGTCAGACCTTCACTTGGATTGGAACACTCAAGCGTGGTTAGAGGCCTTAATTCCCTTATTACATACGTTATGTACACGCTATGAAGTGGATGCGATTGTCTTTACGGGAGATGCCATTGCCCATAGCAATCATTACCTTCCCGCGCTGACTGAATGGTTTCAAGCGCTACCCGCCTTGCCCTGCTTTGGCGTTATGGGCAATCACGACTATTATGAACCCTCTCGTGGTAAAGACACTCGCCGTGCCATGGAAGTGGCAGGCGTTCAAATGCTTGTCAATGAGTCTGTGCAGCATTATTTTTCAAGTAGACAAGGGTCTTTGACCCTTCATGGGATAGATGACTTTATTCAAGGCCGTCCTCAAGCCGAAGGCCTGATTCAACATGCGGGGGAACATCCTGAAGAGAATCACCTATTTTTATTACATAATCCCGCTCAAGTGGCGAAGCCTTTGAATTGGGGCGTGTTTGACGTCGCTTTAGCAGGGCATACGCATGGGGGGCAATTTGCTTGTCCCGACTGGTTGGCACAAGTGATTACGGAATCGCCTTATGTGAAAAATTGGTATCGTTTAGATAAAGCGTGCCAATTATTTGTGCATCATGCCACGGGGACGGCTAGTATTCCTTGCCCCATTAAATTTCCGTGGATGAAGCGTAAGTTTCCACTGAGTCTTCCCCGTTGGGGTTTAATGAGTGAAGTGGTGATTCATCAACTGGTTCCCACCGTCTCCCACACTCCTTAATCAATAGAGTGTTTAATCGGTATTAGAGGCCTTGTTTTTCCATGAGTAGCAAGCCTTTGGCCAGTGGCCAATCGAGCGTGATCGTCGGTGCCAGTACAAATCCCATACTTTCAAAAAAAGGCACACTACGCACATGGGCCACGGCAATAATGCGCTTAATTTTAAGATGTTCTCGAATATAGGTCAGGACATCCACCAGTAAAAAACGACCAATGCCTTCCGTACGGTGCTCCCCCCGTACCACGAGCTTTCCAAGTAAGAC
Organism: Vampirovibrio sp.; assembly: GCA_050916035.1. GTDB lineage: Bacteria > Cyanobacteriota > Vampirovibrionia > Vampirovibrionales > JAJTHC01 > JAJTHC01. The sequence continues at coordinate 1,789,970 of CP050876.1, forward strand.
GGCGGGCTTGAGCAGGTCACTCCCCGTGGGGTCAGGCAACTCGATGGTTCGCATGCGCAAGGTGGAAAGCACTTGAAAGGTTTCTGCATGACGGACCGTCCAATGGGTGGCAGAGCAGTCAAAGGCATCAGGCTCTCCCTCTAACGGGAGCCCTTCTTCCTGCACTAAAATTTGAATCCGAAGGGCCAAGGCCTCATTAAAAAGCCGTCGATCGTCCTGCATGGAAAATCGATTAATACGGTAACGGCGGATAAATTGAGCATAGGTATCGGATTTTATACTCATTTAATGGACCTTCACGCTTGTAGAAGAAAGATCCGCACGTCCCGCTCCATCTAAATCAGCGGTCCTTGCCCCATATAAAAAGGGCCTCAATAGGACGCGTAAGGAACGTGTCGCCCACAATAGTAAAGTCAATCCTAAAAAATCATAAGGCAAGGCATAAAGACTATGAAATAGACTCCATTGTACGGCTTCAAAACGGGGCAACTGTTGCAAAAGCACCAAAAGGAAAACGCCTAAAAGTCCCAAAATATGGAGGATGAAAACAGTCCCCCCCGCAGTCATCAAGCCGTGTCCCAACACTCGTAAAAAAGAATTAAACGGCAACGCGTCTTCTTCCAAGGGCTTTAAAGCACTTGACTTCAAAAAGACTTGCCATTTTTGACTCATCCACAAAAAAGCGATGAAGGCGCCTAGTACATAGAACAACGAAGGCGTATTCCAAAGCCTCCAGCCTCCTCCTTCTGCAAAGACGGGCCAAAAGCAGGCCAAGCAGAGCAGGGTCCCAGAAACCAAGGTGGCCCATTTACGACCCAAGACCAAAAAAACCACTGCATACCCCCACCATTGCAAGGCATAATCAAAAGAATGAGGCACGACATAGCCTTTCATCAGCAGTCGCTGAAGGGGAAGGAGCGCTTCCATCACATTAGGCACTTGAATGGAGCAGAGGGAAAGCACGAGCATCCAACACAAGGCAAAGACTAAAGTGAATCCCGTAAACCAATCCCCTTTAGGGGGGTGAACCGCTTGGCAAAAATAGCCTTGAAGGGTGCGTTTTAATGGGGGTGTTTGTATCATGAAGGGGGACTCGTCGTGGTTTTTTCCACTACAAATGGGCAGAGTGTGACGTCTGGAGCCAAATGATGCCCTTTACACCAATGACCGCCTGCACGCCCAATAAAAGCAGCGAGCGCTTTATTCACCACCGTCACTTGCGATGCTTCTCCCATAAAGGGCGTGGTCAAGAGCAAGGCATCTTCTTGATTGTCTTGATAGTAACGAGGACGACGACCCACCATGCGGAATCCATATTTGTAATACAAATTTTGCGCCTTAAAATTCGACGCGCGCACTTCTAGCGTTAAACATTCAATCGCTTCTAAATGGGCCAAGGCATAAACATGGCTAATCAAGAGTTCTCCCAAGCCTAAACCTCTGATTCCTGGATGTGTGGCAATGGTTGTGATATGCCCTTCTTTCGCTACAAACCAGACCCCCACGTAAGCGAGAATCGCTTGCGTAGGTTCATGAACCAAAACGCTATAATGTGCCAGCTGATTATTCAACTCATTACAAAAGGCCTCTTCATTCCAATGAAAGCGTCCAAAGGAAGGGACTTCAATGGGAATCAATAAAGGGGCATCACTTTTTTGCATGGGACGTATTTCAAGCGTCTCCATCATGGTGGCTCGATCTAAAGCGGGAGGATCTAAAAGCACAAAGGACTGTGAAACGGTCACGATACCACACCTTTTATCTTAAAATAGCATAGCTCCATTATAGTCGTTTCTGTTGCGCTAGGCAACGCACATTTTTTGCGCTAGGTCGTGTTGACAATTAGGAGAGCTCTAGCATTGCAGAAGCCAGTGCTAAAAAACCAAGGTAACTACTAGAGGTTTTGTCATACCGAGTCGTTATACGTCTGTAATGCTTTAGACGATTAAATAAGCGCTCTATCCCATTGCGCTCCTTATATAAAACCTTATCGTCTCCACGCTCAACCACTCTGTTAGACTTCGGTGGAATCACCGTAAGGGCGCCATGATTCAGCACAAGCTCTATAATTAAATCTGTCTCATACGCCTTGTCTGCCAATCGTCCTAAAAACGGTAAATTCTCTAATAAATCAATCGTCTGCGGACTATCGCCCGCCTGCCCTTTGGTAAGAATAAAGCGGATTGGATTAATAGGAGCATCGCAACAGGCATGAAGTTTACTGGAAAATCCGCCACAACTTCGTCCCAATGCCTGCTTGTCTTACCCCCTTTTACACCCGTCGCGTGCTGGTGGGCCCGAATAACCGTTGAGTCAATCATGACATACTCGAAATCTTTAAACTCTTGTAATGTCTCAAAAATAATGCCCCATCGGTCCGTCTCACACCACCGCCGAAAGCGTTTAAAAACGCTATTGCATGATCCAAAACAGCTGGGCAATAATCGCCAAGAAGCGCCTGATCGAGCCCTCCACAAGCGGGCATCGATAAACAGCCTATTGTCTTTGGCGGTAACGCCTACTGTATCAGCTCTACCGGAGAGTAGAGGCGCTATTTTCTCCCGCTGTGCATCTGTTAAAAACATTGTTATTACTTAATTGTTAACGCACCCTAGTAAAAGGGGCGGCGTTGGTGACGACGACTGCGGGCCAAGGCGACTTCCCGCTGATAGCGACGCTTGCGCTCTTCACGGCTCCAGTCGCTAGACTCCATCAATAATTTGCCCAAAATCCACACCCCATAACGCAGGCAGTCCGCCACATCTTCATAGGGGTGTTCTTGAGCAAGCTCTTCTGAATCCGCCGATTTATAACGATAGCCCCCTTCTAAGGCGTGCACTAAGATGGGGCAAGCGGTATCATCCACCAAAAAGGCAGGGGTTTTCATCACCAAGGGTAAAGCGGGTACCCGAGAGGTAGAGGCCTCAAGCCCTTCCACAGTGGCTCCCCCGCTTGAAGCCGTGGGCAAAACATCCCGCTCTTCAATCATCAAGTGACGCACCTTGTCAATGCTTTCGTTAATACCGCAACGCACCCCCGTGGGGTAAACCCCCAAGGCTTCCAACACTTCAATACTGGTGTGTTCGGATTTGTCATTATGCTGATGCCCCGCAGGGTCGCAAAAATCCTTAAAACGCGCCCCTTCGCCAAATAACGCGTCACAGTCCTTCAAAACTTGCGTGGCAAAATGACGCAAGACCACGCGTTCCCCCACCCATTCTTTCAAAATCACAATCCGCCCCCAGACGTCTCGTTGCATGGCCAAAACCGCAGGGGCATGGTAGCCAAAATCCCAAATACGGTGAACCGGTAAATCCGCGTTATAGGTCAGCGCAGCCTTATGCTTGGGCGTAAATTCTTCAAAGACTTTGTCACGGTTACTATGTTCATAGCTAATGTCGAGTTCTCGGGCAATTTCATGCTTGAGCAAGCGGTTTTTTTGCGCATTGTACCAGTATTGGTCTTTAAAAGGGTGCAGGCTCCAATGCAGAGTCATCACCGAGGTTAAGCCTGAAAAGCGCTCCAAGGCAAAACGGTTATGCTTGCCGTTGGGCGTGGACACCACCAAGCGACATAAGCTAGACTGCCCCGCGGCGGAATAGGCCCCATCCGCCATGGGCCAAAAGGCAAATTCATCCATTAAAATGGCGGTATAACGCCCCCCGCGGGCAAAATTTTCCGTGGCCGCTTCAGGCATAATCAGGTTCCCGTTTTGCGGATTCACCAATTTACCGCCCACATCATGCTTACGCCAGTCAAAGCCCACGGGGCGCATGGCGTCGGGTTGTTCTCTAAGATTAAAGCGACATTTTTCCATGAGGGTGGCCAAATCATGCTTGGTGTCCGCACTGGCATAATTACGACTGCCCACTAAAAATTGTTGATTGGCCTTAAACATCCAGCGATACTGAAACACCAAGCACAAGAGCCAAGACAGTCCCATGTCCCGACTTTTTTCAATGAGCAAGTCTTCCCCGCGTTCAATGGCGTCATTCATGCGCAAGACGGCTTCCATTTGAAAGGGGAATAAGACCAAGGGCAATTTCCCGATGCTTCGACGACTGGCTTTTTCAGGACTATTCGGCTCGGGTCGAGGGTCAAAGGTCCACGCGAAATAGCGAAACCACAGTAAAATATCGTGCCGACACGCCCGCTGGAGCAATTCCGCGTAGTCGGCGTCCGCTTGCAGGCGGGCATAAATCAGGGCGCGTTCTTGCACGACGGCTTGGCGACGTGCCTCCCACGCCAAGGGGTTTTGGGACTTGGCCATCGGCGTTTGATGGAGGGGAAGGAGCTGGTTGATGCGCTCTAATTCGTCCCACACGGCAGGGCGACAAAAGGCCTGTAAGGGGAGCGCATCGGGGTTTAAAGGGGGATTGGCATCAGCAGGTGGGTTCATGGTGGGGGTCTCTCTATGCAAAGATTAAAGCATCCGTCGATGCTCCCCCTAGGCACGGCAAAACAGGCCAAGTGCGCCTTCGATTCGCGACAGGCCTAATCTCAGCATAAAGGGGCATCCCTACCAGCGTGACACGCCTTGCCCCCCTTTGTCGAGCGCTTAAAATCCACTATTTGCGGGCGATTGCTTTTTTCACCCTATTTTCAAATTCGGTTAAGGTATGTTCGTAAGTTTCCATAAACTCCTCCAAAGCCTGAGCGATTTGAGGATTTTTCAAAGTACACGTTTCGAAAAAATTTTCAACGCACACTTTATAAGCAAAGGGTTTCGTTTCTTAGCGCTTTTTTCTTTTTAGGGCACGCCTCATCCCCATGGACGATTGCCCCTTCCTGTGAAGAGGCCGTTTGGGTATTTATTCGGCGGCGTTTTTGACGTCTTTTTCTGTTGTCGGAAACAATACAGCTGCTCGTCTAGCTAAATCAGCCCGAGCAATTTCAGGCTCCTTTTTTACAAGGGTGTTTGCGATATTTAAAAGATCAGATGAAACAACCCTACCACCACTGTTCCCAACAATGCTCCCAACAAGAACTGCATTAACCTCTACACCTCTTCCTACATTATCAATATTTAAAGGAGGTTCATGTGTAGCCAGTTCCTTCTTCATATTTGCTAGTGCATCTTCAGGCAAAGTATGTTCAGGCAAGAAAAATTTTGTGTGGTAAACTGGTCTACCAGTTTGATTGTCTGAAACAGGCTTAAACCCACTAAAGTTAAACCGACTTTCCTGATTTACAAGCGTTTTCAATATAGTGAGTGCCTCAGGTGAAAATTCTGCTTCCTTCATTACTAAGCAAGTCAAATTTTCTTTAACATGAGGTACCATATGCATTCCCGTGCGTTGACTTTGGGCACGAAGGTTGGGAGAGGTAAGGTTGGGACGATACGACGACGACGCGAGAGTATTGTAACTGTTCATAAAAAAGATAAACTCCTAAGGGGTTATTATAGTAAAAGGGACACGATTTAAAAAGGACACGAGCGAAAGGGAAGACAAAAAATGAACTTCGCTTTTCCTTTCCAGTGCATAAAGCCCCCTAATCCCTTTTTTGTGCTAGCGATTTTGGCACATTTACAATTCGTTACAAATGGCGTTAGAACGCATCGGGCTGGCCTGCCCGCTTCCCTTTTTTCCTGCTTCCCTCAGCACAAGGAGTCTTCATGTCTTTCCCGCTTAGATTCGTTGCTTGCTTAAGCGCTTTTTTAGGTGCTAGTCATTACAGATCTTCTCCATATGCGCGAAGAAGGTCTCTATTCTATCTGTGATAGGGTGCTCACGATAAACCACAGGGAGTTCTACTGGCCTGCCGTCTAAGCTGAAATAAGCCTTTTTAACAGGGTGAAAGGTCATATCCCTTTTAGTCTCTGTTTTTCTTAGCTTGGTGGCCAATGATTGAATCTTTCCTTGTTGAGTTTCACCAAGTCTTTTAAAGGATTTGCCCGTCAGATGTTTTGCAAGAAATTTCAAAAAAGCGTTCTTATGTCGTGAAGGATTATTTACGACGACTTCAAGCACTTACCCTGAACGATTCAGTAGCACAAAAAAAAATGGAGACGCCTTTATCTACTTGTTAGTCTCATTGACAAAGGATTGCTCCATGTTTTCTCCTGATTCTGAAACACTTTACCTTGACCTATTTTCAGTCAAACGACGCCTCGGCCAAGCCCAAATCCCTGAACAAATTCAAGCGCATTCTGAACGTGCGGCGGATGAAATACTAGAAGCGGAATGGAGCGGAGCGAAAGCCTCTTTCCTGAAAGAGGCGCATCCTCAGGTGTATCAAAGCTTAATAGAGCATATTCAGCAGGACGTGCCTTGGTCCACGTCTCGCTTGCTTCCTTTGGTCCCGTCTTTTGTTACGCCTGTTTAAGCGGGTTTAAAAATTTCAATGTTGACTTCAGCAAAGTCAAGCAAACACGCATGTTTGTTTTAGAATATCTACATCAGTTCACGCCGTGATGGTGAACTCATGGCACGCTCGACGCAAAGACAAGGAGCTTCCCTTCTCATGAATATGATACCGATTATCAAGGGCATGGACGTCCACGCCTATGTCGACGCCTTTGTCGCAGGGGCTCAAAGTCCAGCAGAGGCCCAACGGCATTTGGCCACTGTGCATAGTGTGGAATCCATGATTCAAGCGGTAGAAAAAGACGGTGATCAAGCGCTCTACGACTTGGCTCAACGCTTTAACGATGCGCTCAGCGTGGGGGAACCCATTGCCTTAAGTCAGGCCACTTGGCAGGCGGCTTGTGATCGTGTTTCAGCGGAAAAAAAGGCCCTTTTAGAAGAGGCCGTCGCCAATATTGAATTATTCGCCACCCGTATGATGGAAAGCCTCCCCCTGAAGGCCATGCAGTATGAACATCACGGGTATCAAACGGGTTTTGTCTTAAGACCCATTGAAAAAGTGGCCTGCTATGTCCCCGCAGGACGCTACCCCTTAATTTCGACGGCGATGATGACCAGTGTGACGGCGAAAGTCGCAGGCGTGAAACAGCGGATTTTGCTGTGTGCTAATCCTGCCGATGAAATTTTGTATGTCGCTCAAGTCGCGGGGGTGGAAGCCGTCTATAAAATAGGAGGCGCACAAGCCTTAGCCGCCGTCACTTTTGGCACCACGCAAGTCCCTAAAATGGATATGGTTGTCGGGCCAGGGAACCGTTTTGTCAATGAAGCCAAACGCCAGTTAAATGGGCGTATTGGCATTGATTTACTGGCAGGCCCGTCAGAAGCCTGTGTCATTGTGGATGAATCGGCGAATCTGGAGTTTCTTGCGGGGGATTTACTGGGGCAAGCCGAACATGACCCCGATGCGCGCATCACGCTATTAACCAGTAGTGTCGACGTCGCCGAAGCCTTGCAAAGCCTTTTGCATGACTTGTATCATGGCTTGGAACTCCCCGCTTTTGTCAAAGAATCTAGCTTGTCGCGGAGTGTCATTTTAGTCACGCCTGATCTTGAAGACACCATTCGCATCGCCAATCATTTCGCCCCTGAACACTTGCATTTACACGGTAAAGCGGTGATCGAACGCCAAGAAGACTTCACCCACTACGGGACCTTATTTGTGGGGGAATACGCCACCATCGCCCATGGAGATTACTGCGCAGGCCCTAACCACACCTTGCCTACTTCAGGCGCCGCACGATTTAGTTCGGCCTTGTCGGTACTGACCTTTTTAAGGGTGCAAAACGTCTTAGCCGTCAAAGCTTCCAACGGCTATTTAAATGAGTTGACGGCTCACTTGGCCAATATGGAACAGCTTTCCGCCCATGCCTACTCGGCACTCATCCGCAATGATGACTAAAGGGGAATCACCTCCGCCACTCTAGCGACTGCTTTCTGATACCCTTGAAACGATAACGATTCAAAAACGTATCGGTGTATTCTAGGAGCCTAGACTCGCAGAGGGGTGAGGTGTACAGAGAAGACCATAAGCACCTCGAGAACCGTAGCGACAACGAAGACGCCAGACGCTTTTGAATCGCTTATTTCTGACCGATTAAAGGCATCATGCCACGAATAGCAGGACGATAAATCAAGCCGCCGCCTAAGCGCCAGCGAGAAAACACGCCCCCTGTATCGAGATAATCCACCACGCCATAAAGAGAAATGGCGTCTGTTAAATTGGCGGTCAATTGACCATTGGCGGAATACGCCGCCCCTGTCACATTCGCTTCCCCTGAAATACCAGGGTTATAATTCTGCACACCCACACTGCCCCCAATTTTATATTCTAAGAATTTGTCGAAGAAACTGCCTCGTAAATCGGCACGAATATCATTCAAGAAGAAGGTGTCTGGGGAAAAATATCCGCCTAACACATACCCTGCGGGTGAAGCCACCAAGGGAGACTGTGTTAAGACCAACTGAGGATTCGTCGTATATTGATTATAATACCCAAAGGTGGCATTCTTCGCATAACCAAAAAACAAGGATTCATAGGCCAAGCGCAAGGCATGGTTTTTGGCATATTGCCAGTTATAGCCCAAGCTTGCATAGGCTTGATTTTTACTATTACTGGGAACATTTTCTCCATTAACCCACGCAAATTCATAGCCCATGTTCAAGTCAAAATGCTTCCAAGGGCCCATATTGACTTCCCCAAAAATAGACGTCTCACGGACTTGGCCGATCAATTGCCCTGCCAAATTACCGTTATTCGGCTTAAAGCCCGCGTAAGACAACAAACTGGTTTCTAAAGGCGAACGACGCGAGCCGAATTGCAATTTTAAGCGGTCCGTGGCTTGATACTGCAAACGGGCTTGATAGTTCACATTCACGCTACTGCTTTGCGTATAATTTTCAAGCGACGCATCGCCATCAAAACTTAATTTGTCCGTAATACCAAAGGTGGTTCCCAAGCTATACTGGTGCGCCGTGGTAGAACGTGGACTTAAATCCAAGCCATTGCCCAGTTGAGGGATGTAAAACTTACGCAAGGCATAGCCTGCTCGCATACGAACATTGGGCGTCAGCTGAAAACTCAACTGATTCGGGACAATCCAGTGACGCAACTTATTGGTGGTATCGTCACCATCCTGATTCGTATATAAAAAGCCTGTACGCATCGAAGGACGCATCGCATCGTGAATATCTTGATTCAGTCCCGCGAGTTCGTCCAAGTGAAATAAATCACCGCGGCCCCCCACATGATTCCCCACCGCAGGGTCTTCATCTGAAATAATATGCTGAGCAAAACCAACATTGCTTTCCGTAGATTCTTCTAAGAATGAACGGCCCGTCGCGTTCGCAGGAGCAGCCGTCACAAAGCCTGAATACCTAGGCACGTTTGACGCGTGTGTATCAATGCCTGATACTTCCGCTTGGCCAGGGGCTAAATCCGTCAATACATTTACCTTGCTTTGTAAACGCTCCAAACTTTGGTTGGATTGATGCTGGACCTGATGTAGACGCTGAAGGGTCGCTTCTAAATCGCCGTCCCCCCCTTCAGAAACCCGTGAGGGGCGAGAAGCCTGATAAGAAGCATGAGAAGCAAAAGACTGCCTAGAAGGAGCTGGACTTTCCAAAGCAGAATCCTCTTCCCATACCACGAGGGGGTACGCCCCATTTTCAAGGGGGACTTCATCTTCTAGCATAGGGGGAAGATCAATCAAAGCCTCTGGGCGGGGCGCACGAGAGGGAGAGGAGATAGGCTGTTCAGGGACGGCCTGAGTGGAAAAATCTCGCGGAGCCACATCTCCCGCAGGGAACGTAGCGCCTGCACCCGTACTTAAATTTTTACTCGCATCCAACATTTGTAAGGCCTTGTCATAACGTCCGATGCCCTTATAGGCTTGGGCGAGCGCTTTAAGCACCTCTACATTATTGGGGAATTCTTGACGTAAAGGCGTCAACAACTTAATGGCTTCTAAATTAGACCCGCTCCATAAATAGGCATTGGCCTTGCCGACAAGGGCGTCTTCTGCATGAGGCGACTGACTCAAGACTTGGTCAAACAACTTAATGGCCTGCGTGTGTTTCCCCGCATAGCTTAATTGCTTGGCGTACGCCAGAATCAAGGCGGCATCTTCAGGATGTTTGTGGTAAAGCCCTTCGACCAACGCCAGTCCACGCTCCTTCATTTTACGGTCAGGACTCTGACTCAAAAGGCCTGAAAATTCAGAAATAAATTGAGTATCTTCCCCGTAAACACTGAATAATTCATTATACAAGCCGTACGCCTTTTCAAAATTAGGCGTCGCCGTTTTATCCTTCCAATACGCACGAGCCATGGCCAATTGATGCGCATGAATGCTCGGATACGCATGGCCCAACTGCTCATACCAACTTAAATACGCGCGCTTGGCTTGGTGCCACACCAAGGTTTCTTCCACTTTAGGGGCATATTGACTGGCCAAACGGGGATTTAACTGCGCAAGCTTTAAAAATTGTTCCAAAGCTTGGGGACGCGTGGCTTCCGTCCAAGACAAAAACTCCGCATACGCGCCCATTAATTCGGCATCATTGGGGAAGCTACTCATCGCCTTAGCGTAAGCTTCTGCGGGGTTTGCGCTCGGATTTTCCCCCAAAGACTTCAAAAAATCGACCAATTCGGTTTTGGCTTGCCCTGTGGCGTCACGCTCGGCGGCATATAAAAAGTAATTAACGGCATTCTGAGATTCATTCGCTTGTAAGGCATACAAATGAGCCAATTTCAACGCCAAGCCGACTTTGTCTGGGCTACTTTGCAAGACTTCACGATACAAGGATTCAATATCGCTGGGGTTAATGCCCGTCACACCCTTTTGTAGAGCAGCGGTTAAGACATCGGCATATTCCATTTTGTGGCTTGTTTGTAAGCGTCCCTGTTGTTTGAGTTCGTCATATAAGGCCAACGCTTTACGACTGTCCCCTAATTGATGATAGGTGCGCGCCATGCGCAACGCCATTTCCACGGGGTCTCCCTGCCCTGTTTGCAAGCTTGCTTTATCCATCGACAAAGCCCCACGATAATCCCCCAATTCAAAGGCCATGGTCGCTAACGCATTATTGAGTTCAGGATTAAAACGCTCCATATTTTTAGACGCACTCACCATGGATTCATAAATCGTGCGAGCCTCTGACCTTTGTCCACTTTTAATTAAAGCCGTCACATACGCTTGCCGTAACGCCAAAGGGGCAGAAGTGGCATGCGCCTGCAATACGCCTTCATAAAGTGCCAAGGCTTCAGCAGGTCTTCCCATAAAGGTTAAATACTGCGCATAGGCCTTTACAAAAGTCTTGTCCTGTTGAAAATAGGCTTGCACTTCATTGACATAAGGTTTCGCGGCGTCATACTGACCTTGCCAAATGTATAAGGTGGCCAATTGTTTTTTCGAGTCTTGATCGTTGGGATTCAGTTCCACGTAATGTTGAAGCAAATGAGTCGCCCTATCACGCTTATTGGGATTCCAACTATAAAGTTCTGCCAATTCTTTTAAGGCGATTGCTTCATTGGGGTCAAGTTCTAAGGCCGTTTCAAAGGCTTTCATCGCTAAGGCTTGATTCGCTTGTCCGCCCTGCTTTTTATAGGCTTTGCCCAACCATGTATAGCTCAGCGCATGGGTGGGATAACGTTTCACCGTATTTTTAAACACCCCAATCGATTGTGACACCAAGCCCTTATTGTAAAGCCTTACCCCTGCTTGTGCAGCGCTAGGAAGCGGGACCGATGCCCATGCGGAGCTTCCACTTGAAAGTAAAAAAGCCAGTACGAGTAAAGCAATGCTCCATTGAGGCGGGACGAAACCCCCATAAGACAGGGTAGAGCGGTCAGATAAATGCATAAGTTCCCCTTTATAACCCTGTGAAGGAGTTTAATCTTAAATTAGGAGTATCTTTACCTTAAGTATAGAAATTTAGATCCCGCTCTTTGTAAAAAGGGAAGGGCAAACCCTCCACTTAGGGGACAACGGATTCATCAAGATCCACTACCCAGTGGAGCGGATTCAAGGCAAGTGGATTGACAGCGTTTTTGGATGCGATAAAATAAGAGGTATGAAATGCCCGTGTGGCGGAATCGGTAGACGCTGCGGACTTAAAATCCGTTGTGGCCAAAACCACGTGCCAGTTCAAGTCTGGCCACGGGCATATATCCCCTACATCTTAACGTGTAGGGGATTTTTCACGAGAAGGCTTTTCAATAGAAAAACGCCCCCTTTTAAGGCGCGACCATCCACGTCGCCTTCTTAATTAAAGCAGCATTTGGGGTTTGAACAAGTAGCCCATTCTATTAAAGTAAGGTAAAATTTAACTGATAGGATGAGGTATAAAAGTTGTGGATATTAACAGATCAGATTTAGAAAGGGCTGAACAAGCAGGTATTATTACGGTTGAGCAGATAGATCAACTTTTAATTTTTTTAAATGCCCAAACAGATAACTCCGCAATTAAAGCAAAATTTAACTTGACTAACACCCTTTATTATTTGGGAGCCCTCTTGATTATTCTAGCAATGGGTTGGTTTGTCGGCAATGTATGGAATTCCTATAACAGCGTAATTTTATTGGGCATCTGTCTCTTTTATATGACGCTTTTGACCTTAACGGGGAATTATCTTTGGGGTAAAAATTTAAAGATTCCTGCGGGCTTATTGTACGTCGCAACGGTTTCGGGGGTTCCTCTCTCCACCTATATTTTAGAAAAAATGACAGGCCTTTGGCCGATAAAAGATCCTGGTGATTACTTAGGTTTTCATCTTTCGATTCAAGGGGGCTGGGTTTCAATGGAACTTGCCACTATTATGGCGGGTTTATTATTTTTAAAATACAGAAAAATACCTTTTCTCACCGCTCCAATCGCTTATGCCGCGTGGTATATGTCCATGGATATTGTACCTTTGCTCACAGGTATATTTCGTGAACCGACGTGGGATGAAAGAATATTAGTGAGTTTCGTATTTGGACTTATTTTGATGGTCGTCGCATTTATCTATGATAAACGGACAAAAGGGGATTTTTCATTTTGGCTATATTTATTTGGAACAGTGCTTTTCTGGTCTCCTTTAATGAAGATGCTCAATGGTCAAGGTGGGTTGTTTTATGTGCTTTATGCCCTACTCAATTTACTGATGATGTTTATTAGTTTATTCTTACAAAGAAAAATATTTATGGTATTGGGGTCACTAGGTTTATTGATTTATCTCTTCCTTTTGGCGGAGGAACTTTTTAAAAATACGGTAAGTTTCCCCTTCATATTAATCACGATAGGTTTTATCATCCTCTTTATGGGTGTTTGGTATCAAAAAAAACAGGAAAAAATTAAAAATTATCTTGATAGTTTATTGCCTGAGTGTATTAAAAAACATCTTCCAAAATATAGATAATGTCGATATTCAGGTTATAAAGGGTACTTGTTGTGTCAAAAGAAGCCGTGGTTCGCTTTGCGAGTAGGTTGCGAGCAATAAGCGTGATGTCCCTCTCTGTACACGTCTTATACCCATTCACCGTTTGAATAACGTATAGGCGGATTCTAGGAGCCTAGACTCGCAGAGGGGTGAAGTGTACAAAGAAGACCATAAGCACCTCGAGAACCCGAGCGACAACGAAGACGCCAGACGTCATTTCCTTAATTTAAACGCTGCTTTAATACAGATCGATAAAAAGCATCATGCTCCATACTCAAGGGGAGTTGAGCCTCTTCCAGCAGAACCCAGGTCGGATTCGCCTTTAAAAACGCGCGGATCACGCCCTGATTTTCAGGCGTCCACCACGTACAAGTACTATAAACCAAGGTCGAGGTGGCATGACATAAGCTCGCCGCTTGCGTCAGAATCTCTAATTGTAAGGCAGGAAATTCCTTCATGCTCGCTTCACTACGGTTCCACCATAAATCAGGGTGATGCGACAAGGTTCCCAAGGCCGAACAAGGCGCATCAATCAAAACCAAATCCGCGGGTGGGGAATCCGCAGGGAGGGTAAAGGTACGCGCATCCGCCGTGTGTAGCGTTAAGTTGCCTTTAAGCGCCAAGCGAGTGATGTTTTCTTCAAGGCGCTCAAGGCGTTTTGCGGACAGATCCACCGCGTGAAGCTGAGCGCCTTCGTTTAAATGGCGAGCCAACCACCACGTTTTAGAGCCCGGTGCGGCGCATAAATCTACCACACAACGCGTTGAAGGGTCTTGAACTGCGGCAAGTGAGTGCTGAACGACCCAAGCCGATCCATAATCTTGCACATACCACGCGCCTGCTTCAAAATCAGGAAACTGAGCAACCACACCCGTAAAGCCTGATTGAATACGAATGGCTTGGGGAAAATCCGCCAAAAAGGGCTGAGTGACGTGAATCCCTTGCGCGGCTAAGCCGTCGATAACCGAAGCCATCTCCACTGCCGTCGTGGCATGGGTATGAAACAGCGTCAAGGGTTGCTTGTGATGAGACGCCTTTAAGGCACTGTAAATCGCCTCATCCGTCTTTCCGTGGCGCAAGGCTTTAATCGCCCAAAGTGGCCAAGCACTTTCAAGGCTTTGACGCTCTTCTACAGAGCCCTTGAAACCCGCTTCCACCTTCCCTAAGGGAGGAAATCCCTCACTCGCACGGCGTAAGCACGCATTGAGCATGCCCACCTGCGCAGAAGACAAACGACAGGCCTTGGCCAAATCCACCCACGCCTGCACATGGTGATACTCCCTTGCCTTGGCTTGCTCTTCAGGGTGTAAAAGACTCAGTAAACCGAGCATGAGCAAATGACGAAGAGGGGCTTGAAGATCTTTAAAGCGCTTATGCGTCAACTGCTTCATTCGATATTTTAGGGTAATCTGCCAGCGTAAACTTTCATTAAAGAGCATGGTTGCCAATCCCCGTGTTTGAGGCGTGGCGTGATGAAAAGGAGCCGTACTGAAGGCCTGATGCAAGGCGTCATCCGCCTTGTCAACCAATCCCAAATCCATGGCGTACAACAAACGTAGCGCCAAGGCATGAGGCGTGTGAGGCAAGGCTTTAAAAAAAGCAGGAAAGGAACGACTCATCATAAGTCCACCACCACCTGTTTCGCAGAATTCGATGAACTCTTCGCGGGAATAAATAAGTCTGAACGATGAAGCTCTAAATACTGAAACAGTAGGGCATAATTTCGCACATTCGCTTTAAATAAGACATCAAAGACGTCCCCCAAAAGAGGAATACTTCCCACCAAAAAATCCACGGCCACATTGCCCAGCATCTTCAAAAACAAAGGCGTCGGGACTTTATAATACACGGCAAGCCCCAGCAAATAACAGGCCACCAAAGCGGTCAGCGCGTCCCCCAAAACAGGGATGCTCCCCACTAAGGCGTCTAGCCCAATGGTTTTTTGCGTAAAGGGCAAGCGCAAGGCACTGTCCATTAAAATACTCAGGACTTTGGCTATTTTTAAGGCAGGGGGGGCTTGACGCTGAAACACCTGTTCATCATCAAAAAAAGTGGGAGCCTTCACGCCATGTCCTCCTCATCTAGGGGGTAAGGCAAGGCGGTTTCAAGGCGTTCTTGGTGATAAATATCGACATACTGAGCCGCCACCGTTAAATTACCCGCAGGCCTAAAGGGGATTTCCAAAACGCGCGCCTTCACCCTTTTATTGCCGAAGCGCAGTTCAAGGTCATCTCCTACGTTGACGGTATGAGACGCTTTCACCACTTTAGCGTTTAAGCAGACGCCCCCTAAGTCGCATAATTCGTTGGCCAAACTGCGACGTTTAATCAGGCGCGTCATTTTTAAAAATTTGTCGAGGCGCATGAGGTCTCTTTCCTTTGAGTTGAGCGTATCTGCTAGATACCCTAGCACAAACAGAGCGCACGCGCCTTGTCCCATACCATTCAGTATCGGTTTTATACCACGAATAGTTTTTTATGTTCTAAAAGGCTTAGGAGAGAAGACCCCCTTTTTTTTGAACTATTCCCTTTGGTTTCAAGCTGGCGACGTCAGAGACCTTTTAGCGGAAAAAGGTCTCCACCCCTCCTTAAAAATCCTCCCCTCTTCTCATCCTTTTCGCTTGCCCCACTCGCTCACGTAGGACGTCCGCAAAATGTCTCGGATGCCTCGCATTTAATGCTTGGACGTCTGTTGCTGCAACGGTTTGTCTATTGGTGCAATGGGTTAAAGTGAGCACTTGAAATCGGTTATGCCTATTAAGAAGTCTCTGCGTTTTATGTTTATGTTACCTTTAAGGGTATCGCCCTTCACGATTCACCCTTTCCGATTCATAAAGGACACTCGCATGCACAGTACCGAATCCCCAGCCCCTTGGCACTCCGACTTAAACGAAAAATGCGGCGTCTTTGGAATGATTAGCCCCCGTACCCTTCCCATGGGGCAATACGCCTATTTCGCGCTCTTTGCCTTACAGCATCGTGGGCAAGAAAGCTGTGGCATGGCCGTCTTTAATAATGATCAAATGACTCTGCATAAAGACATTGGCTTAGTCAGTCAAGTCTTTAAAGACGAATTTCTCAGTACTTTAGAAGGCCAAGTGGTCGTCGGGCATACGCGCTATTCAACCGCAGGAGATTCTTCCCTTGAAAATGCGCAACCCGTGATTTCTCGCTCTCGCTTAGGGAGCATCGCCTTGGCTCACAACGGCAACCTCATTGAACTCGACACGCTAAGAGAACGCTTTAACTTAGAAGTAGGAGACGGCTTTGGCGCCAATAGTGACAGTCATATTATGGTGCGTTGCTTGGGGCAAGCCTTGGCAGAAACGCAAGGGGATTTAGCGGAAGCGGCGCATTTGGTGTTTAATCACTGTGAAGGGGCATTTAGCGTGGTCATGGCCATGGGAGATTGCCTGATTGCCGCACGAGACAAACAGGGGATTCGCCCACTTTGCTTAGGGCAAACCAAGCAAGGCCAATGGGTCGCCGCGTCTGAAACCTGCGCCTTGGATATTATCGGGGCGACCTATGTTCGAGATTTAGCCCCTGGTGAAATTTTAATCATTGATTTAAAAGGGAACTTTCAAACCCGCTGGATTCAAGGCGCCGTGTCCGCTCAATCGGAACATTTTTGTGCCTTTGAATATATTTATTTCGCGCGTCCAGACAGCATGCTGCAAGGTCAAAGTGTCTATGAAACACGCTTAAAATTAGGTCAATTACTCGCCCAGCGCTTTCCTGCCGATGCCGATTTTGTAATTCCTGTGCCTGATTCGGGGATTCCTGCAGCGGTGGGCTACGCTCGTTTTAGTGGTATTCCCTATATGGATGGACTCATTAAAAATCGCTACGTGGGGCGTACCTTTATCAACCCCACTCAAGCCCTGCGTGAACAAGGCATTCGTCTCAAGCTTAACCCTTTAAAATCTTTGCTGGCAGGGAAAAGCGTCGTGGTGATTGACGATTCCATTGTACGCGGCAATACCAGTAAGCGCATTGTAGACATGTTGAAGGATGCGGGTGTCGCCAAGATTCATTTTCGGGTGAGTTCTCCGCCAGTCAAGCACCCTTGCTATTATGGGATTGATATGTCTAATGAAGCGGAACTCATTGCCAATCAACTCAATGAAAGTGAACTCAATACGTGGTTGGGGACGGATACCTTGGGGTATTTGTCTGAAGAAGACTTACGGACTGCCGTGTCTCAATCGGGGCATGCGGAACCGTGTATGGCCTGCTTTAATAACGTCTATTATGCAGGGCGTCCCAAAGCATTAGACCTTTTTTCAGGCTGTTCGTCTTAAATTAAGCGCTACTCTAGCATATTAAGGCAGGCTTGATCCAAACATAAAACTTCTCCAGGTCTTAAGAAAATGTTTTCATCAGGCCGAATGACGGCTAATTTATCTTTAACAAAGATACTTTCTCCATTAATCGCAGCAGTCATGGCATTAATATTTACGGTTTCATCTCCTACGCCAAACGCGAGTTGAAAATATTCAGGTTTAGCAAAACCTTCGAGTCCAATGGCGAATCCATCACAACTATTTCGCCCAAAACCAGGACTACGTCGTCCATCTACACAATTTAATTCTGTTGATGCTGTGCCATTATTAAATCCAAAAATAGCGACCCCAGTACTCAACACCACACCTGCTTCATGACTTTCAAAGGTATCAATATCCCCCGTCCCCGTTACGGAAGCGGAGACACAACCTTCTGCAAGTGAGTCCGTCATACAGACTTTGGTCGCATTTAAATACGGAATAATATCGGTTGTAATCGCTACTCCATCCATACTGGCCATTTGAGTCGCCGTGGCGATTGCATGATAGGCTTCTTCAAAAACGGCTTTTTTCTTTATTTTGTCTTGGCTGATGTAAATTTGAGGTAGGGTAATGGTGGCAATGAATCCCAGTACACCTAAACTCACCAGTAATTCTAAGAGGGTAAATCCTTTTTTAATCGATGCGTTGATACTGTATAGCATATAAGAAAGTCTTTCAATTGGATTCAAGGGTTATTTTAAGTTCATTATAATCATTTGTCGGTATTTTCATTAAAAATCTGAACAGGCCTCGTTTATCTGTTACAGAATTTGGTGTAAAAAATATTTGACCCTTATACCTTAAATCAAGCAAAAACATCCCTATTATTTGACCATTTGAAGCCCACCCACGCTTATGTTATGCTCAAGGTATATTATTTTAGCCTTCCACAAAAGGATCCTTGCGCGTCATGACTCCAGATGCCGAAACACGCTATAGCCTCTATGATTCAACGACTTTAAAAGAAACGCCTAAGTCGTCGCATCCTTCCGTTCAGCCCACCTTTCAAAGTGCGGAGCTTCCCACGCTACCTCATGTCGTGGTCATTGGCGGGGGATTATGTGGTCTGGTGAGCGCGTATACCTTGCAAGAAGCAGGGGTGCGGGTCACGCTCTTGGAATCTCGTGAGCGACTAGGCGGCAATATCGCCACAGACGCCTTTGGGGAGTATCTCTGTGAAGCAGGGCCCAATAGTTTTTTATCTTCGGCACATGAATTGCTCTGCCTCTTAGAAGCCCTTCGACTACGCCCGTTGGCGGCTTCTCCTTCCGCTAAGCATCGCTATATCACTTTAGGGACGTCTCTCATTCCTGTGCCCATGGATCCGTTGTCTTTTTTAGCCTCTCCTCTACTTAGTTTAAAAGCCAAGTGGCGACTGCTTCAAGAACCTTGGATCCCACCGTATCGCGGAAAAGAAGAAGAAACAGTGGCCCAATTTATCACACGGCGCTTAGGGCCTGAACTACATAGTCGTTTGGTACAACCCTTTTTAACAGGAGTTTATGCGGGGGATTCTCATCAATTGTCCGCACAAAGCGTTTTGCCGCGTTTGGTAAACTGGGAAGTGCAACACGGTTCGATTGTCAAAGGGGCTTTACACGCGGTCTTTCAAAAGCGGACGCGTCCTCGCTCTAAAATGAAAGCGGCCTTACAGCGAAGAGGCCATACCTTGCTGAATTTTCCTGAAGGCATGGCCCAGTTGGTGCATCGCTTAGCCAATGTCATTGGTAGCCCTTCGATTCGCTTACAAAGCCCTGTGGATCACGTGACCTATAATGCGGACCCCGCCCATGGGCAAGCCTGGCGGATTCAATGTCGTAGTGGCGAAAAAATTGAAGCGGATGCCTTGGTCATGGCCACACCTGCTTATGTCACGGCGGATATTTTAAGAACCTTAGCCCCTGAAGTCGCCAAGCACTTGGCTCACATTGAATACGCGCCTATTCATGTGGTGTATCAAGCCTTTGCGCTTAAAGATGTGCAAAAGAAACGACGTGGCTTTGGTACACTGCGTTGCTGGGAAAGAGAAAACCCCTTTCAATCGGCGTGGTTAGGCAGTTTATGGCCGTCGTCTTTTTTTCCTGAACGCGCGAAAAAAGGACATATTTTAGTCAGTCATTTTTTTGGAGGGGCCTTACATAGCGAAGTACAGTTATGGGATGATGCCCGCTGTATTCGAGAAGCCACCCTTCAAAGTCAGTGGATGCTTCAATTATTGCCCAAAGCCAAAGCGGATTTAAATGTGGTGTACCCCTATATGAAGGGGATTCCTCAATATAATCGGGGGCATGCGCAACGGATTGGCGCCATTGAATCCACTTTAGAAGAGGCCTTTGCGGGGCGTTTACAATTAACGGGCAATTATTTGTCAGGCATTAGTTTAAATCACTGTGTGATTTCAGCGCAGAAGACGGCGCAGGCAATTTTAAAAAGTCTCTCGTCTTAATCATTCATTTTTCCTAATAGGACTGGCGTTTTAAAGATACTCAACTTTGATTCCCCCTAATGGAAGCGACTTTTTTAGTACTTTCATTAGGGGATCTAAAACGTCGCGCTTTAGACCTTGAAGTCGTGGACTAAAAACTTAGCCCTCGCTACACGCTTGCAATTCCGCAAAAAGCGCCAAGACCTCTTGCAAGGTGTTCACTTGCGTTAAGCGCCCCCGAAATTGAGACGCCCCCTGAAACCCCTTCACATACCACGGCAATTGCCCCCGCATTTCTCGTATCGCGACCGTTTCGCCTTTGTATTCAATCATGCGTTGGGTATGTTCTAAGGCGTAGCGCAAGCGTTCGGCCAAACTGGGTTCGGCTAATAATTCATTGGTTTTTAAATAATGATCAATCAAAGCAATACGCCACGGTTCCCCCTGTGTCCCGCGCCCAATCATGACGGCATCAATGCCGTAAGTGTCCAGCACAAATTGAGCATCCTGAGGGGTGACGATATCTCCATTACCCACCACGGGAATGCCGACGGCTTGCTTCAGGTGTCCCAAGGCATCCCATTGAACACCCGCCTTATAACCTTGCGAACGGGTACGCGTATGCAAAGTTAACATTTGAGCACCAGCATCTTCCATACGTCGGCCAAAGTCGATGTAATTCATGTGATTAAAATCCCAGCCCAAGCGACATTTGACGGTAATCGGCACATCCACCGCCTCACTCACGGCTTTGACCAAGGCATAGGCGTGATCCACATCCTTCATTAAAGCGCAACCTTCAAAGTTTCCCGTTATTTTTTTAACAGGGCAGCCCATGTTCAAGTCTAAGGTATCAGGCCGATGCTTGGCCACGATATTACGAGCAGCTTCCACCAACACCTCTTGACGGTTAGCGGCCAACTGATAGGCAATGGGGTGGTCTTCCAAGCTTTTGTCTAGAATTTGGGCGTCCCATCGTTTACTATAGACCAAGCCATTGGAACTAATCATTTCCGTGCAGATTAAAGAATGAGGCGCGCTTTGGCGGACCAAGCTTCTGAAAATAAGATCCGTCACCCCCGCCATGGGGGCTAAAACGACTCGACTATTCACCACCGTATGGGCCCCAATACGAAGCGGGGTATTGTAGGTACGCTGACTTTGATAAGACGCGGTATCGATTTGTGGAATGACACGAGGAAAGTCTTTTGCAGGGGGGGGGCTTTCCTCAAGGGGGACGGGTTCAGCGCTTACAGATATAGTCAAGCCAAGACTCCTTAAAAATTAAGATCCATGCTTCCAGCCTATCAAAAACATCGTCAAAATAAAAGAGGCCCCTTCATTGGTGTACGCTCTACAGCACTTGATTAAAATATGCTGAAGGTCGCCAGACAAGGGGTTGAATTTATGCTATACTCAGTTCGTATGATGACTTGCGATGCTTGGAGTGAGAATAAAATTCCCCTATGAAAAATTATCAGACCACTGGCGTTTTGATTACAGCCTTGTTGCTCATTGCCGTGTTGTTTGCCTCGACTTTAATGGTCGGTAATACGGACGCAAAGCCTCAGGCCCTTTCTTATTCTGAACTCATGGGTAAAGTCAACGCGGGACAAATTAATCGGGTGGTGATTGAAGGACTTGAAGTAGAAGCCATCGCCAAGCCTTCAATACAAGCGGTTAAAGCCGTCCCTAGCGCAAAAAAAGTCTCCGCCCCAAAGGAAAAAACCTCCCCTGAGTCGAACTGGCGTCAATGGCTCCTGCCTGAAAGCAGCAAAGGGAAAAAGCCTGCGGTGCTTCATTATCAAGTGCAAATGCCCGCGGGAACGGTCGAAACATGGTTGCCTCAAATGGAAGCGCAGCATATTGCCATTGAAGTGAAAGACCCTGAAAAACAGGCGTTTTGGTGGAATATCCTCGGGTATTTCATGTGGGCCTTATTACCGATTTTATTGCTGGTCTTTTTGTATCGACAAATGGGTTCAGGAGGCTCCCAAGCCATGAGCTTTGGGAAAAGTCGTGCCAAAATGCTGGTTGAAAAAGATATTAAAATCACCTTTGGAGATGTCGCAGGCATTGATGAAGCCAAGGAAGAATTAGAAGAAGTCGTCGATTTTCTTAAAAATGCGGATCGTTACCAAAAATTGGGGGCCAAAATCCCCAAGGGCGTCTTATTGGTGGGCTCTCCAGGCACAGGGAAAACCTTGCTCGCTAAAGCCGTGGCAGGAGAAGCAGGCGTGCCCTTCTTTAGTATTTCAGGGTCCGACTTTGTGGAAATGTTTGTGGGCGTAGGGGCCAGTCGTGTCCGTGATTTGTTTGAACAAGCCAAAAAACAGGCCCCTTGTATCGTCTTTATTGATGAAATTGATGCAGTGGGGCGTCAACGGGGTTCGGGCATGGGGGGCGGTCATGACGAACGTGAACAAACGCTGAATCAACTCCTCGTTGAAATGGATGGGTTTGACCCCACCACAGGCATTATTATTATCGCTGCGACCAACCGCCCTGATATTCTAGACAATGCCCTGCTTCGCCCTGGTCGTTTTGATCGGCGCGTCGTGATTGACAAACCTGATTTAAAAGGGCGTGAACAAATTTTAGACGTCCATGCCAAAGGTAAGCCGATGGGAGATGACGTCGAACTCAAGAAAATTGCACGGCGTACTTCTGGATTTAGCGGGGCGGATTTAGCCAACTTATTAAATGAGGCGGCTTTGCTCGCGGCGCGTCGTCATAAAACGGAAATCAATACCTTGGATGTGGAAGACAGTATTGATCGTGTGGTCATGGGCCTTGAAAAGAAGTCTAAAATCATTAAAGAAGAAGACAAGGAATCCACGGCGTATCATGAAGTGGGGCACGCGTTGACGGGTTACTTCACGGAAGGGCAAGACCCATTACGTAAAGTAACCATTATTCCGCGGGGCTTTGCTTTGGGTTATGCGTGGTACGCGCCTGAAGAAGAATATGAACAAGTGTCTTTAAAGAAGAAAACCATGTTGGGCAATATTGCCGTGTCCCTTGGGGGGCGTGTGGCGGAAGAAATCGTGTACGGGGCAGATTATGTGTCCACGGGAGCCGCGAATGACCTTCAGCATGTCGGCAAGGTGGCGCGTAATATCGTGATGACCTACGGCATGACAGATGCCTTGGGCGCTTTGCCCTACGGTGAACGAAATGAACAACAATTCATGGGGCGTGATTTTGGCACCACTCGCAATTATAGTGAAGAAATGGCGGCTAAAATAGACATTGAAGTCAGACGAATTGTGGATGAACAATACGCGTATACACGCCAATTATTATTGACGCACCGTACGTTGATGGACCGTCTCGCGCATGAGCTACTAGAAAAAGAAACCTTAGAAGGCGATGAGTTCCGTCGTTTGGTGGACGATTATTTATCTGTCTCCCCATAGGAACGTTTCCCCCTAAGAAACGCAATCAGTCACCAGAAAAAGCTCCCTTTCTTGGGGGCTTTTTTCAGGAGCACTCATAATGAAACGCGTTCTGTAACGAATTGATAATTAAATATTAAGTTTTGTATAACGGGGACAATTCTGAACTTAATAAAGTGTTTATTAAGTTATAGAACTAAATAAGTGTTGCGTTTCTTCTTCCTTGACGAGATGTGAATACTTTATCTCTTTCTCTTATTAATTCCCCTGTTGCTTACTTAATCTCTTCCTATGAAAGGATATACCCCTGTGATTTCTTTACAACCTCCTTTTTCTTCGTCTTATGGCTTGAATCCTTCCCCTACGGCAGATCCCTATGCCGCCTTAGCGATGCCGACTGCGACCAATTATGCGGTGGGTAGCACGTCCACCACGGCCCCGACTTACGGCACAACGGGGGATTGGATGAACTACCAAACCCCCAGCACGCCGACTTATCCGAGTACACCTAATTACACCACCACTACCACCACGGATGCTTCAACGGTGCTGGCCCCTGAAATTAGTAATTGGCAAGCCTATGCCCCGACTGATACCAAAGTCTATGCGCCGAATACCGAAACGAATGTAAATGTGACGGATGCCAGTAAGGTGTTCGCCCCTGTCACCGTATATGATGAAAAAACGCATACTTATAACACCCAAATCGTTTTGGTGGATGCACGTCAATACTATAACCAAACCAACAACACCACGACGACGCCGATCACGCATCCTCCTGAAATTAAATTACCCGACTATCCGCCTGTTCAGCAGCAGCAACAACAGCAACAACAGCAGACAGAAAAAAAGGGCGGCATTGGGGATTGGTTGCTCCCGCTTGGTTTAGGAGCAGCGGCTTTATTTATTCTACCTAAATTATTTAAGGGTGATAAAAAAGAAGAGGCAACCGTCACTGCTGCCGGCTCCAATTCAAGCGCCACTGCGAAAGCGGAAGCCACTACGACAGCTACAGACGAGCAATGCCTAGTGCCCGAGGATTCTCCTCCTTCAAAAGAGAATCCTAAACTAAGAAAAAAGTCGGTTCACTTTACAGGGTATGGTGACCCTAAATTTAAAAGTTCCACTGGTGACGAAATTGACATTAATAAGCCAGGGAGCCATAC
This sequence comes from Vampirovibrio sp., assembly GCA_050916035.1. Classification (GTDB taxonomy): domain Bacteria; phylum Cyanobacteriota; class Vampirovibrionia; order Vampirovibrionales; family JAJTHC01; genus JAJTHC01. Next base: position 1,814,573 of record CP050876.1, read on the forward strand.
GCTCATTCAAGATAAAACGTCTACATTAAAGGTCCATATGAGTAAAAAAGGTCAATTTGTCTATATGGATACGATTAACTATAATATTAATGGGAAGACCATTAATGCAGATTCGAAGGGTAATGTGACGGTGGATGGTAAACCCGTGAGCGTGGGTACTCCGGTAGATTTAAACAATGGTGGTAGTGTGAGCGTGGTGAACGACACCACCATAAGCGACTCTGGCAATAAAACGCGCGCCAGAATCATCATTAAAGCCCCCAATGACGGGTCGGGCTATGAAAATATGACGATTCGTGTTCGCGAACGTAAGAGCTCTAATGACATTTTCTATGAATTCGACCACAGCAAGGACTATAACCCTGAGGACAAGGAGGAACAAGTCACCGGTGGTGAACTTGAAAGCTTCTACAGCGATGCTAATGAGTCGACAGAGCAAACCAAAGCAAACCAAACCAAACCAAAGCAAACAAAAAACAAACAAAGAAACAAGAAACAAACAAAGAAACAAGAAATAAAACCAACCGAAGTAAAACCAACCGAAACTGTCCCAGTGAAAATCCCAAATATTTTATTAAATCAACCCACCCCGTGGGATGCTCATGATAAACAAACGAAAGCACCCTAGTTTGATTTAAAACCGCCTAGTATAGCCCTTTCTCTCAACATGCAAGTTCGTTCCAATATCAAGCAAAAAAAATCGCCGCCTTTCCTAAAAAGGGGCGATTTTTTAATTGACAGGCTAAAAACAAAGCCTAGCAAAGTTCTTCGCATTTATCTGCATTTAATTGAACAAAGCTTTCTTGCCCTGCAGGCATTTCGCCGTCCATATAAATGGCATTGACAGGGCAAACAGGCGCACACGCACCACATTCAATACATTCATCAGGATGAATATAGAGTTGCGCTTCCCCATCAAAATCATAAATACAATCCACGGGGCAAACCCCCACGCACGCTTTATCTTTAACACCTACACAAGCTTCTGCAATAACAAAAGGCATATGATATAATCTCCATACAGGGCAAACCCTCTTCTTAAAGAAGGATCCCATCTTTAATTTCAGACAACATAACACAGAACATAAAATATATTCAGACAAAAAAATTATAACACAGGCAAAATAAATGGGAGCCTTTTTCTTTCAAAAGTCCCCTTAAATTTATACCAAACGTGCTTCCACCGCGGACCAATCAATATTGTTGAAAAACGCGGTGACATACAAGCCTTTTTCAGTAGGTTTATAGTCCACCGTAAAGGCATGTTCCCACACATCCATGACTAAAATAGGGGTAAAGCCTGCAGGGTGACCGTTTTCATGGTCGCTAATCCAAAAATTTTGTAAACGACCGGTGTCAGGATCTTGATACAAAACGGCCCAGCCAATCCCACGCATTAAGCCAGTGCCTTTAAAGTCTTTTTCCCAGTTGGCGTAAGATCCAAAATCTTCAACGAGCTTTTGGTACAAAGCAGAACCTGCTTCTAAAGCGCCTGAAGCGTTGGGGGTTAAATTACCAAAATAGTATTCATGCAAACGCATACCTGAATATTCAAAGCCAAAGCGACGCTTTAATTCATTGTATTCAGGCGTATTGATTTGCCCAGCTTCCACCAATTCAGCAATTTTAACTGAAACGATATTGGTATTATTCACATAACCTTGGTAGAGCTTAAAATGTTGTTCCAACTGTTCCGTGGACAACCCATCATACCCCGCGGAGGGATACGTTTTCGCGGCATAACTAAAGGCGGTGGCAGTACTCATCATAAGAGGCTTCCTTTTTCTCAAACATTTTATCAAAAAACAGATTCAAACAGGCTTCTTTTCAAAAAGAAGTCTACAGACTCTTTTACTTTAACATAAGGAGGGAGAATCTCAGTCTTTTATAGTCTTAAATAATTATAAAAATTTGATTTTTGTCTGCTCCCCTCCGAAAAAGAGGCCCTTCCCTTTTGGGGAAGTGCCTCTTAATTGTATTCTCTTTAAATAGGTAGCAGACTAAACCTTAGCCGTGTCGTCACTAGGCTTGTAGTCGGCATCAATCACGTCTTCATCTTCAGCCGCAGGGCTCGCATCTGAAGTGGCTCCCGCCGCACTGGCTTGATCCGACGCTTCATAGGCTTTGGTGCTAATGCCGTAGGCCACTGCTTGTAATTCATCATGCAAACGCGTAATGTCTTCATCTTTTTCAGCAGCCAAGGCGGCACGTAAGTCCGTCACCAAGGTTTCGGCTTTTTCTTTTTCAGCAGAATCTACTTTTTCAGCCAAGTCTTTCAACTGTTGTTCAACCGAATAGCAAAGCTGTTCTGCCTGATTCTTCGTTTCGACTTGTTTTTTCTTGGCTTCATCTTCCACCTTGAATTTTTCAGCTTCTTCCACCATGCGGTCCACTTCTGAATCGCTGAGGTTTGAACTGTCGTTAATGGTAATCGACTGTTGTTTACCCGTGGCTTGATCTTTTGCTGAAACGCTTAGGATCCCGTTGGCGTCAATATCAAAGGTGACTTCCACTTTAGGAATACCACGTGGCGCAGGTCCAATGCCTTCTAAACGAAAGACCCCTAAAGATTTATTGTCTTTTGCAAATTGACGCTCGCCTTGTAAGACGTGAACATCAACACTGGTTTGATTGTCCGCCGCGGTAGAAAAGACTTCACTACGCTTGGTGGGGATCGTGGTGTTGCGTTCAATCAGCTTGGTCATCACACCCCCCATGGTTTCAACCCCTAAGGACAAAGGAGTCACATCCAACAGGACGATGTCTTTGACATCCCCTGCCAAAACGCCACCTTGTAAAGCCGCGCCGATGGCGACGACTTCGTCAGGGTTAACGCCTTGATTGGCCGATTTACCCGTGATACTTTCCACCAATTTTTGAACGGCAGGAATACGGGTGGACCCTCCGACTAAAACCACTTCGTCAATATCGGCGGTGTTTAAGCCTGCGTCTTTAATCGCGGCTTCGACAGGAATACGGCAACGCTCTACCAAGGTTTTGGTGATTTCATTAAAGGTGGCTCGCGTCAAAGTTAAATCCAAATGCTTGGGGCCTTCGGCGGTTGCCGTAACAAAGGGCAAGTTAATGTTCGTCGATTCAAGAGAAGACAACTCACATTTTGCTTTTTCCCCTGCTTCGCGTACCCGTTGTAAGGCTTGTTTATCCGCCTTTAAATCGATGCCTTCGACTTTTTTGAATTCAGCCATAATCCAGTCCATGACGGCTTCATCAAAATCGTCTCCCCCTAAGCGGGTGTCTCCGCTGGTGGATTTCACTTCGTAGACGCCATCTCCCATTTCAAGCACAGTGACGTCGAAGGTTCCTCCGCCTAAATCGAAGACCAAAATGGTTTCTTCGTGATCTTTTTTGTCCAAACCGTAGGCAAAGGCTGCGGCGGTGGGTTCGTTTACAATACGTAATACTTCTAAGCCCGCGATGCGACCTGCGTCTTTAGTGGCTTGACGTTGCGCATCATTAAAGTAAGCAGGCACCGTAATCACGGCTTGTGTGACTTTTTCACCCAAGTAAGTGGACGCGTCATCCGCCAACTTACGTAGAATCTGGGCGGAAATTTCTTGAGGCGTCCAGTCCTTGCCGTCAATGGCCCACGTTTTATTTTCACCCATGTGGCGCTTGTTGGAAGCAATCGTGCGTTCAGGATTTACCACCGCTTGGCGCTTGGCATGTTGTCCGACCAAACGATCTCCATTTTTGCTAAAGGCCACAACGGAAGGCGTGGTACGGTTCCCTTCAGCATTGGCGATGACAACAGGCTGCCCCCCTTCCATGACTGAAACAACCGAATTGGTGGTGCCTAAATCAATACCGACTACTTTTGCCATCATGATGAATTCCTCTTCATTTTTAGGGATGCTAACAACGTATTAAAACAAACTGAATACCATTCAGATAAGATTGAGCTAAGTCTAATATAAATACAATATGGTGTATAGTAAGCTTCTTCTTTTTTATAATTTATTTAGATTCAACTCAAAGGGTGTGCTAGGCGCTTAGTCAAGGGTCTACGAAACACACTAAAAAAAGGATACGCGCTAAATCGTCAGAAGTAGAAAAACCTCATAATTTTTTAAGGCTTTTATAAGCCTTTCTTAAGAAATAAGTCTTACTCCTCCGTCAGATGACCCACCACGATTGATTAGATGCCTTGCGTCTGTGTTGGGTCTATGTTACTTTGAAAAGATAACATTTTTAAACTGTTGAAAGGAGGTGTATTTTAATGATGATGATGGCTGAAATCGAAGTCCACCCAGGTGAGTCGATTGAAGGGGCGTTGAAGCGCTTTAAAAAGAAGATTCAAAAAGCGGGTATTTTGTCTGAAGTCAAGCGTCGTGAACGTTACGAACCTCCTTCGGTCAAGCGTAAACGTAAACAGCAATCCGCGCGAAAGCGTAAGCGCTAGTCTTTTACCTTTGTTTTAAAAAAGCCCTTTTTCTTGTCTGAGAAAAAAGGGCTTTTTTGTTGAGATTGCTTCAGTCCAGCGTAGACGTTTCCCTTAGCCTGCTTGAGGCGGACGATTTAAGCCTGGCATGCTTCTGTTGCTTTGCTGAGCCGTCTGCGCTTCACGCGCCTGATTGCGTTGGAATTGTTGAAAAGCCAAGGTGCCTCCTCCCAATAAAACCGCCCCAAGTAAGGCGCCAATGCCTCCTTTTTGGAGTATTTTTTTACCCGCGTCGGCCCAATCGATTGTAGACGCCATTTGAGCTTCTCTCGCGACCGTACTTAAAGAGGTGGGCAGTTTCGGGGCAGTATTCATTAAATCCATTACGGGGGTCAAGTGATCGCCCAATCCTTGCGTTAACGCGTGGGTGTCCTGTAAGGCCTCTAATTTTTTAACGGCCTTATCATATTTTTTGCTTTGCTTGGTGGGAAAAAGCCAAAGTTTCTTTTTCGGAGCGGGTCCCGCTACTTTGCGTTCAAGGGCTTCAAATGTGGTCGCGTCAAATTGTCCCGCTTGCTCTAATTGAGCCAAATTATAGGTTCGCCCCCCTTTGCTGACATGCTGAAGGATTAATTCATTGCCGTCAAAATGGTAGGTAGCTTTGGCCCCATTGCCTAAATCTTGGACCGCTTTTTTGGGCGTGTCTTTCGCGCCATAAGTAATGGTCATATCATTGATGCGCGCGACGCGAGGCGATCCTTTAGTAGGATTTCGGCTAAACCAATTACTGGCTTGTTGATGAAGGGCCAAATCGCCTTCTTCTAAAATCACGTGATGCAGCTTTTGACTCGCGTCTTTGTATTGACGCGGATGACTAAAATCATGAGGGTCTTGAATCAACTGCGTGGCAGCTCCTACAGCGACCCCCACTCCCCCTGCAACGGTAGCGCCCGTTAAGGTGTTATCTAACAAGGCTTGTGCCTCTGAATTAGCAGGCGGAGGGGCAGGCCTGCGCTCTACGTAGGCGGGATTTCTAAAAGTCGATGCATAATTTGGATTCGAACCCATAAAAGGAGAGGCCTGATAACCCATTTGACCTTGGGCCATGGTGCGAGGATCATAATTGGGATAACCCTGCTGGCTGGGATGATAGGCCATGTTCGCCTGCCCCATCATGGGATCCGCATAGGGAGAGGCCATGGGCATACTTCCTTGTGGAGCCTGAGCATACATACGAGGATCCATGGGGCGTGGTGGTAAAAAAGAATTTTGGCTCATGATAAACGGTCCTTACGTCTCCCTACTCATGAATCAGCGTCATTGATGTAGTCCTTAAGAGCATTAAACCCAATTCTTTTGGCTTTTGTGCTTTCTGCCTATTCAAAGCTTTGTCAAGCCTTGAATTAAATGCTAAATTCGCTCATTTCTAAAGTATTTCTAGAAAATAAAAAACACGACCTAGGTCGTATTGATATTTAGTTAAGAAAGGAGGAATTTCAAGGAAAAACAAACGGCTTTTAAGGCGTGTACAGAGACGTACATAACGAAAAAACGGCTTGTTTTGACACAGAAAGACCCCTTTATAAACTGAATGTCAAGATGACCTAGAATACCTGCTGTGTGTCCACATCCACCAAGCAATGTAAGCCTTCAGGAACGGGTAAGCGCTTGAGAAAGGCACTTAAAACATGATGCACCCCTTGCCCCGCATAATTTTTAATCAGCACATGGTAACGAAATTTACCCTGTATACGTTCAATTAAACAGGGGGCGGGGCCTAAGAGTTGAAAGGACACCCCTCCCTGAAACGATTCAGCTTCTAAACGATGTAAGAGACTTTGCCGAAGCCCTTGGGCAAAAAAGCGCACCCGTTCAAGGTCTTCTCCACTCACCAGTAAGCGAATCAACTGACTAAAGGGAGGATAACCATACGCACGGCGGGTTTCAATTTCCATCTGATAAAAGCGAAGCAAATCCTGACGCATGGCCAGTGCCAAAACGGGATGTTCCACCTGCCAACTTTGCAAGTACACCTGTCCTGCTTTTTGGCCTCGCCCTGCTCGGCCTGCCACTTGTGTTAAAAGCTGAAACCCTCGTTCATAGGCCATGAAATCAGGCATATAAAAAGACGAATCCGCCCCTAAAACGCCCACCAAAGTCACATTTTCAACATCCAAGCCCTTGGCCACCATTTGTGTCCCCACTAAAACGGGGCTTTCTCCACGTTTAAACGCATCTAAAATATCCTTAAAGGCGCCTTTCTTTTGCATAATGTCACCATCCAAACGAAGGATGGGGACGCCTTCTAGCAGGGCAGACAAGTCCGCTTCTATTTTTTGTGTACCACTCCCGACAAATTGAATATGGAGACTCCCACATTTAGGGCAGTATTGGGGCCGCTCCGCCGTGAATCCACAGTGATGACACTTCACCTGTTGCATCTGTTTGTGGTAAGTCATGGACACCGAACAAGACGGGCATTCAAAGACATGCCCACAGGCCCGACAATCCACAAAGGTATGAAACCCCCGCCGGTTCAGTAGGATAATCGCTTGTTCTCCTTTTTCCACCGTGTCCTTCAATGCCTTTTGTAGCGAACGGCTCAAGGCATGCGTATGCCCCTGTGCGCGTTCTTGCTTCATGTCGACCAAATGCACCACAGGCAAGGTGGCTCCCCCATGGCGATGCGACAGTTCAAGCAGTTGATGCGTCCCCGTGACTCGGGCTTGATGATAGGTCCCTATTTCAGGCGTGGCACTTCCCAGTAGCAAAGGGATTTGATACGTTTCACTGAGCCACGTGGCCACTTCTTTGACGTGATAACGAGGCGCAGGGCTTTCTTGCTTGAAGCTTCCGTCATGAAATTCATCTAAAATCATTAAACCCAAGGCATTCATAGGGGTAAAAATGGCGGATCGAGCACCAATAACTAAGCGAAGTTCTCCGCTAGCAATCCGTTGCCAGGTGTCTAGCTTTTCCCCCGTAGACAATTGACTATGCCATAGGGCGAGGGTATCCACCCCAAAACGATGTAAAAACCGTTCGGCCAAGGCCCCTGTCAAGGCAATTTCAGGCACCAAAATCAGGACGCTTTTCCCTTCAGCCAAGGTCTGTTCCGCCAACGCCATGTAAACTTCGGTTTTACCTGAACCCGTCACCCCATGCAGCAGCATACGGTGGGTATGGGGGTGGTAGTCTTGTGTTAAGGTCTCTTGAATCTGTTGAAAGACTTGGGCTTGATGAGGGTTTAACGCAGGGGCTTGTCGTTGTCGGGCTTCAAAAATATGTAAGGGACTTCGGTAGGCTTTTTCCATTTTCCAGTGCGCCACACCTGCCTCCACCAATTTTTGAAACACCCCTTTACTTGAACCGAGCTGGGCTTGCAGTCGTTTCAAAGGCCATTCACCCTCGCCTGTTTCATGAGCCAAGGCCTCTAAGGCGTGCCAAAGCGCTTGCTGTTTGGGGGTGAGCTTTTTCAATGGGGGGGGGATTGTGGTATCTAAGCAGAGCAATAAAGTTTCAGGGGGGGCAAATTGCCGAGGTTCCAAGCTTAAAAAGGTTCGAGGCAAAGCGGCCAAGACCACTTGCGCAAAAGGAGTCATCGTCTTTTCCGCAATATGTTGGAGCATGGCCAGTTGTTGTGGCGTAAAAAAAGCCGAAGGCGAAATAAGCCCCGTAATTGATTTAACGATGACGCCTTGGGGGGGAACTTGATGCACGTGCAAGACCACCGCAGGGAGCATACCCTGTTTGGCAAAGGGGACCCGCACCAATTGACCCACATGAAGGGCCATTTCTACAGGAACGGCATAGGTAAAACGGCGTTCTGCCAAGGCTTTGGTTTCTTTTAATAAGACCACATCACAAAAAAGGGGCATGCAGAACACCTTTAGCTTAAATTGACATTATGACAGCATGATGTGATTAGTATACGGCAAGGGATACGGCACGCCTAGCAATACGATGCCCCATGGCTTAAATAGCAAGTCAAGCTGCTCCGTTAGCGTCGGATACGTTTTCTACTCAAGTGATCCGTCCGACTCGTCGTGGGGCTTACACTCGTATTAAGGCTTATCTTTAAGGCTTGGGCGTTTTGTCGAATCCGTGATACCCGTATTTCGCTTTGATCACAGGGGTCAGTTGAATATCAAAGGCCAACATAAAGGCGTCGCCCATAAAGCGGGCAAAGCCATTGAAAGGCGCGGGGACTTGGGCAATACCGAATTGCAGTAGGGTTGAGAATCCCCCATTCATTAAAATGGCGTAGGTTTCGTTAAATAGGTTATAAGCACCTAGGACAAAACCTTTTTTTAGATTTTGATTTTGAGCAATATCAAAGCAGGTTCTGCTGACGGAGCCATCCACGTCATGCCATACTTTTAACAATAAGCCCAAATCTTTATGAGGAAATAAATTAAAGAGTGCTTTATAAAGCGCTAAGCGAACGGCGGCTTGCTTTTCATGCCGAGATCTAAGGACGAGATACTGTTTAAAGGTGGCATCGTTTAAGGACAGTAAAGGTAAAGTCGTCTGATTTTTTTCATTGCTCGCTTGAATCCATTGATTGCTTTTTTGAATCTTTTTTTTAAAATCTGCCCCGTATAAAAACCGAAGCGATTGCTTGTCTTTCCTGACATCCGTTTTAAAATACAGTTGCCTCGCGCGAGACAAGGACTCGGCCTTGGCGTCTAAGACCCCCCCAAAAACAGGGATATTGCTAATCCAGCTATAGACTTGATTTAAATTACCCTCTTTTTCTTCTATGTGAGGAATAATCGCCATCAGCGGAGTCGTCGTCCCCCAACGGACGCCTTGCCAATGCGTTAAGGCATCCAAGCCCTTGGCCACCCAAGAGCGATGCGCCTCTTTTTGATAAAACACTTGTAACAGTGCTTGACTCGCGGTGCTGGGGTCTGACTTTTTTTGTGACTGAATAATTTTTTGGTAAGCGGCTAATGCCTCTTTTTGTATCGATGCACGGGGTGGGAAGAGGGGCGCTTTACCCTCATTTAAAAAACGTTGTTTTAACTGGGGGTGCACCGAAAAAAGGCCTAAGCAATGTCCCCCCAACTGGTTCGTTTGCTTCAAGAAGTACTCATATTTACTTCGATAGTGCCCCTGTGCATTACGCCCCAATTCTGCATAGGTTTCTGAATCTAACAATAAACCTGAAAAATCTTTTTCTGTTAAATTTTTTAGAATTTTAGCACTGACGGAAGAGGGCATCCCCGTTCGGTGTAAATCCGCCATTAAGTGCTTTGAAGCCAGCCCCCCTAAATAACTCACCGACAGAGCCCCTAAAATAGAAGGCCATGATAAAAAATTCAAGACATTCCCCCCTGACAAGGTCGCCGTGGTCAAAGGCAGTACGAGCTTCAGCCCCGCTGCGGTATAAAGCTTACCATGTTGTAAAAAATCGGGCGCACGAGTTCCACTACGTTGTAAGTCCCCTGCTGAACAAGCAGGAGAACGCACGGGAGGCGGCATCAATGGACGATTTGGAAGGGGACGCACGAAGGGGGGATCCTCTACAATTGGAATAGCTGCTGAGGGATAAAAACCCTGCCGAACACCACCGCCGACAAGGTCTGCCTAAGCATAAAGACGGCTCAAGAAAAGCTTGTGCTAGGTCATGTTGAGCCAATCTGATTTTTTTAAGATTTAAAATACGTCTGAATCAGGACGGCTCCCAAGCGCTGTGTTTCAAGTAAACTATCCCTAAATACGCTTGAACTCATCAGACAAGGAGCTTAAAATCATGGCATGGTGGTACTTACTGGGGGGATTACTGATTGGGGGAGGGGGAGCCGCCTTCTTTTTTATGCAGAAAGAAAATCGCTCGCTGTTAGAAAATGCTCGCTTAAGCCAAGAGCTTAGCCATGTGCAAGAACAAAAAGAAGCGGTGGAACAACGCCACGCCGAGTCACATTCACAGCTAATTCAAGTCCAACAGCAATTACAAGACATTCAAAACGAAGCGATTCGTTACCAAAGCCAGCTGGAAGAATCAACCAAATATGGCGAAGCCTCCAAACTGCAATGGGAGTCCTTGTGGAAGGAAAATTTACAACATTTTTTAAGCCAAGAATTGTCCCAGACCAGAGAACAGCTCCAGAAATTGATGCAACATGAAGACGATGCCCGTCATCAACGCTTTACAGGTTTGGTAGAACCTGTGAAACAAATGTTGGACGCCTACCAGCACAGGCTAGAAGGCATGAATAAAGACTATGCGACCCAAATCGGCATTGTCAATAATCAGGTAACGCAGTTGATTTTGTCCAAAGACCAACTGGTTTCAGTACTCAAGCATAACAAGGGGTCGGGGACGTGGGGAGAAATTCAGCTTGAACGTATTTTAGAAGCCTCAGGCTTACAAAAAGGCATTCATTTTGAAAGTCAAACGCGCTTAGAAGGCAGCCGCGGTATTCCAGATGTCGTGGTGAAAATGCCTGAAAACCGCTATGTCATTGTGGATTGTAAAACCTTGCAGTGGTCCAATAAACCCTTACAGGATTTTGAACAAGACCCAGAAGCAAGCACGGGACTCACCGATGCCAAAGCCTTGATTAAATCTATTCGAGACGCTGTAAAAAGCTTAAATAGTAAGGACTATTTACAAAACAATACTCAGCAAACCCCTGATTTTGTGGTGCTATTTCTCCCCAAGGAATCCATGTTGTCGCAAGCCTTGGAAGAAGACCCTGATTTGTGGAAAATGGCGTGGGACAAACACATTTTGTTGAGTTCCCCCATGACCTTAATCGCGCTATTACGGATGATTTACATGGGGTGGAATCAGCATACCTTTAGCCAGAACATGGAAGACGTTAAAAAATTGGGCTTAGAATTACATGAACGGCTCATTCGTATGGCGGACACGCTGGCGGACGTGGATAAAAAATATCAGGACTTGGGAAAAAGTCTTGATGATTTAAACACCAAGCATCACGGCGGGCAAGGCGTATTAAAAACCCTCGAAAAATTAGAACGTAACGGAATCAAATCCTCTAAATCTCTGAGTAAAGACGCGCTAAATCGCCTGAAAGAGGCAGAAGAAAAAGACCTAAACGAAAGCCCCCCACAGGCTTTAGAATGCTCTCAAAAAGGAGAGATACCGTCGTCTGTTTAAAAGTGGTTTCACTCACGCGTTAAGCAAATAAACGATTTTTCAAAAACCCCACAAATGGAGCATTGCAAGAAGACTTTCTGAAAATCTATAATAGCGGTATACTATTAAGAAGAGTTGGAAAGAAAGAGAACACTGTCATGACCTCCGCAACCCAAACCCGCCTATCCCCCTTACAACGCTTGGCCAAGACCTACGGTATTTCCCTTGAATATACCGATGCCTTTAATCAACGGCAAGAAACCACTCCCTATGCCTTAGAAAAAGTGCTCCATGCCCTAGGCGTAAGCCCTTGTGACAGTGAATCCGCCATACAAGCCCGCTTGGCTGAATGGGAAGAAGCCCAGTGGTTGCCCGTACTCTCCCCCATGACGGTTTGGCGTCAAGGCGATCAGCAACCCTTGCGTATTCAATTAGACTTTATGCCGAAGGCCCCCTTAGAATGGAAGATTACGGATGAAGCCCAGCAGGTGTATACCGGCGAACTGCTCTTGAATCCCCTGAATAAAGTGGATGAACGCCAAACGGAACGCCGTGGTTTATTGTTTAGTCAAAAAACGCTTCGCTTTGCGTGGCACTGGCACATCGAAGCCCCTTTACCTGTGGGCTATCACCACGTGGAACTTTTTTATCGTGGAGAGCGTTTGGTGCAAAGTCAATTGGCAATGACCCCTCGTCAAGCGTATATTCCGCAAGCACTGAATGAGCATCAGGCGTGGGGCGTGTCGTCTCAACTCTATAGCTTTAAAAGTAAGCAAAACTACGGCATAGGAGATGTCAACGACCTGCATTCGCTGATTGATACCTTGGCCGACGTCGGGGGCAACGCCATTGGACTCAACCCCTTACACGAAGTTTTTCCGCATGATCCCAACGCCATTAGTCCCTATTCCCCTTCGAGTCGTTTGTTTTTAAATAGCCTGTATATTCACCCTCAAAACAGCGTGGATTTTCATCAGTCGGAAGAGGCTCAAGCGCTTTACAATCAATCGAAAGCCGCCATTGAAGCCTGCCAAAATACAGAACTGGTTGATTATGAAGGCGTCGCCCATATTAAGCGCCCTATTTTAGAAGCGATGTTTCGTAGTTTTCAAACGCAACATTTAGCCGTAGAAAGCGAACGCGCCAAAGCCTTTCTTAACTTTTTAAGTCAAGAAGGCAATGCGCTGCATAAACTCGCGTTGTATGAAGCCTTATGTGAAGATTTTTATCAGCAAGACGCCCGCCTATGGGGCTGGCCCGTCTGGCCTGAAGCCTTTAGAGACTGCCATAGCTTGGAAGTGAAATCCGCCGCCGTGCGTTTAAATGCGCGCATTCAATTTTTTAGTTACCTGCAATTTTTAATGAATGAACAAGTCACGGCCGTGGCACAACATTGTGAAGAACGCCACATGCCCATTGGCTTATACATGGACTTGGCGGTGGGTTCAGGCATGGGGGGGGCGGATGTCTGGATGAACCGCTCGCTGTATAGCCTAGGGACTTCCATTGGTTGCCCACCTGATTTGTTTAATCAATTGGGCCAAAATTGGGGACTGCCCCCCATGAAGCCTCAAGCGTTAAAAGCCCAGCGCTTTGAACCCTTTATTCAATTGCTACGGGCGAACATGAAATATGCGGGCGCCTTGCGGATTGATCATGCCTTGGCGATTTTTAGAGCCTATTGGATTCCCGCGGGGGAAACGGGCCAAAACGGGGCCTATGTGGACTACCCTTCGCATGAATTATTGGGCTTAATCGCCTTGGAAAGTCACCGCCAGCAGTGCTTGGTGATTGGGGAAGACCTCGGGACTGTGCCGAATTGGGTGCGGGATACCTTTATGGATTGGAACATTTTTAGCTACCGTATTTTCTATTTTGAACGCGGGGAAGGCAATCGATACATCGCGCCTGCGGACTATCCTGAAAATGCCTTGGTCACCATTTCTACGCATGACTTACCCACCTTGCAAAGTTTTTGGCAAGGTCATGATATTACCTTGCGTCAGTCGCTGAAGCTTTTTCCCACCGAAGCAAATTACCAAGCCGAACAAGACGCACGCCCCACAGAACGGCAACAATTATTGGATGCCTTAATTCATAACGGCTTAATGCCTGAAGGCTTTAGCCATAATCAGGCGGATTACCCCGACGCCTTGCCCTTGGCCTTGGCGCACGCGGTGGATGCCTTTTTGGCGCACACCCCTTCTAAATTGCGGATGCTACAACTGGAAGATGCCTTGGGGCTGACCACGCAAGTCAATATGCCTGGCACGGTGAATGAGCACCCCAATTGGCGACGCAAGCACCCCGTAACGGTCGATGCCCTGAAGCACCTGCTCTAGCCCCGCCTCAAACCCCCTATTAAAAACGGCCCCTTCTTTCGAAGAGGCCGTTTTTGGATGAAGCTTTTGTATTTATGCAACAACAACTAAACCACTAGAATTAGGGTTTGGCTATTCAGGCAACTTGGCACCCATTGCTTTTAATGTCTCTAACCCTTGGTTAAACAAAGGGCTAGTACTTGATTTCGGCTTATTTTGTAAATCATCTAATTTTGAGGCTAGAATAGCTTCATCAATTGCTGGCTCATACTTAGCGATCGTATCTACCATGCTTCCAGCATCGTTTACAAAATTAGTCCCGTGCGAGGTGCGGCGGGATGTTCCCATAATTGCTAAAGAAGCATCACGGTTTTGTTGCAACAATAAAGGGGGCTGAGCCTTAGCAAACTTCTCCTTCAAAGGACGAATAGCCTCGTCTGTTAGCTGGATGCCAATAGACGGACTTTCAAACACTAAATGAGTATTCCACTTATTTGATTCAAAGTTCACCATGTCATTCTCAATACGAGTCAGAGATAATCGACTTGGAGTCTCTTGTATTTTCTCTAAATTCTGAACTGTAGCTCTCATTAAAGTTCCATAATCTGCTAGATTATGTGAATCCTACTGCCAGCTTCTGGGCGGCTTCTGGAGTGACCTTCATTCCCGTGCGTTGACTTTGCGCACGAAGGTTGGGAGAGATGAGGTTGGGACGATACGACGACGACGCGAGAGTATTGTAACTGTTCATAAAAAAGATAAACTCCTAAGGGGTTATTATAGTAAAAGGGACACGATTTAAAAAGGACACAAGCGAAAGGGAAGACGAAAAATGAACTTCGCTTTTCCTTTCCAGTGCATAAAGCCCCCTAATCCCTTTTTTGTGCTAGCGGTTTTGGCACATTTACATTTTGTTACATATCGCGCTAGGGGGCTTTCCCTTTTTTGTGCCGTCACTGCCAACGGAGCCGCTTAGAATCATAGCCTTTATCTATCACAATGCAGCTGTTTGGGGGGATTTCCGCCATAATGTGACCGAAGGCGTGTCGGTCATGCCGATTCCCTTTTTCAATATAAATCGCCTCAGGCAAGCTCGCTTCATTGGCAATGAGGCTTAGTTTCGTGCCCTTTAATTTTCCTGCTCGTCCAACGCAATCGCCCTTTTTTGCCATACTTTAAACCGGTAAACACCGTCATTTTAGGGGGGAAGCAAGGAGGGAGCTCTTCCCACCTGCAATGGGTGGATAAAACAAAGAGAATCGCTTCTAAAATTTCACGGTTTAGGGTCCTTGGCCTTCCCATTTTCTGCTTGAGGATGTGGGGCGCCCATTGGCTGTCAGTTAAGGGTTTACAGGCCATTTTAGAGGTGCCCAAAACAAAGAAGAACACCCCTTATTTTAACACAAATTTACCGTATTAGTTCTAATAATGCAATAACGATTCTACAGGCACATCCCCAAGGGCTTGGCGGCCGTTTAAGAAGTCCAGTTCAATCACAAAGCCATAGGCCACCAAGTCACCGTCTAACTGTTTCACCAATTCAGAAACAGCGGCGGCCGTTCCACCCGTGCCCAACAAATCATCCAACACAATCACGCGACTATGAGGCTCCATAGCATCATCATGAATTTCAATGGTGTCAATCCCATATTCCAAGGCATACGAATAAGACAACGTAGAGAAAGGAAGCTTCCCTTTTTTACGTGCAGGGATAAAACCTACCTTTAATCGATCGGCCAAGGCGGCCCCAAAAATAAAGCCACGGGCTTCTACCCCTAAAATGTAATCTGCTTTATAAGGAGCAAGACGTTCAACCAAAGCATCCAAGACTTGTGAAAACAAGAGCGGATCCTTCAAAAGAGGGGTAATATCTTTAAATAAAATACCAGGTTTCGGGTAGTCAGGGACATTGCGAATCGCATCAGACAACTGTTGCAAAGTAGCGTTAGACAAAGGGAATACTCCTAGAATAATAACCCACCTTCATTTCCAAGTCGTTTGATCACGATTAAAGAAAATATGCAGGATATTAGAATTAAAACACAAGGACTTTTTAAGTCTAGCAAAAACAAATAAAGATTCTAGTCTTAATTACGGATCCATTAAACACAGCTAAAAAAATCCCACACCTTATCAGAAGGGGTGGGAACTAACACTGCTCTAAAAAAGCATGATATTTTCAATTGTTTCTTTACCTTAGAGGATAAACGGGTTGTCACCGTCGTGAAAAATTCACGAAAGTCTCGATACTACAATCTGATTTCCTTCACTCTCAAGATTCAAAACCAACGTTTTGTCTGTCCTTAATTTTAAAAAGCCTAATAATACGGCTTGTTTTGCTGAATCGCTTTAGCGATATTTTCTTTACCGTTGGTGTCCATATGTTGCGCCATGGCGTGTAAAAACGCATTACCTGAAACCCCTTCTGCTTGAGAAGTAGGCACTTCTGCCGTCATCAAGGATTGAGTCACCCCCAAAGGTTTACCGTAACGTTCGGCCTGCTTACGAGCAATGGCTTCCTTCACTTTCAAATTAACCCCTTCCGTAGGGCTATTCTGATAAGCAGGGGAAACACCCTGAGGGGAATAAGAGTCCCCTGACTGCTTCATTTTTTCACGCAAACGTTCTAACGTATTATGTTGAGAAGGCTTTACAGGGGCATGAGGATAAGACGAGTGAAACAGTGACGGTTCACTCATTCCCACAGCAGGAGAATTGCTTCGAAAGTCCTGTAGGCGAGGGTCTAAATTAAAGGCCTTCGTAGAAAACGACTTGGTTGGCTTTATTTTTGACAATAACATCCATAACGAAGCACTTATCACCAAGATACCCAACAACCAAGTACTATGAGCCTTCGACCATTGCGCGAGTAATAAGGCAAGCGTCTTTGCCGTTTGACGAATCCCCGTAGGAGTAGTCGCCTCTTCCCCCTCATCTACTGTTTCTTCTAATAAAACGTCACTTTCAATAGCGGTCGGCATATTTGCAATACTAGGGTCATCTTCCAATAAAGATGAAACCGTTAAAGAAGAAGGCGTTTTCTTGGCGTTTAGCATTTTAATTTCTTTAGGTATTTTTTCAGCTTCCGTACTTTCAATGGCTAAAAAGACATTTCCATCTTTTTGCTTGGGTAGAGACAAGATTGGAGACACTTGCTTTTTCTTAGTAGCTACAGTGGCGGTCGCGATACGAAAAGGCGTGGTCGTTACCCCATTCAGTTCCCTAAACCCCACAATCGGAGATTCTAAATGAGAACCTTCTATGGCCAATTGAATATGATGTTCTCCCAGTTGCTTGACTCTAACCCCCTGAACGGAAGGCGCTTTTTCATAATGAACAGCAAATGTAGAAGCCGTCAGTACCGTATCATATAAATCCAAAATCACTTGAGACCCTTCAAGCGCCGTATGGTGACGAACGGGGGAATCCGTATGGATATAAAGATTTAAAACGCCTTGGTGTTGGGGCTCTTCATACAAATCAACACCATTAATATGACTCAATACATTTTGTGCATGGACAGGTAACGCCAATAGAAGACTCATTAAAACAGCAGTAGTCAGGATAGGCAGGGCTAAAATGCCAAAGCATTTAGGATGTCTCATAGATCGTTTGTCTCTTTCTCTCTTCAGGTATCCATCGAGCCATGGGATTAAAATTCATCGTGAATTCAGTGTCTATAAGCTTAAGTCTGACACAGCAGAGGAGGGGATACCTTATGCTGAAGGTGGAAAAGCCTTATAAATCCATCGGTGGATTCCTGAAAGGAAAAGATCTACACCGTCCATCAAATACTCTATTTTTATTTACCTCGCCCTCACTTGGACTTCATTCTCGACTACAATGACCCTTATTGAAACTTAATACATTTATAAAGGTAATTCCTAATGTCTAGTGTTTCTAGTCCCTCCTCTTTAATGTCCAATACTTTCAAATCAAACGATTGGTTTCAACCCTTAGATGACAGTCCCAATTCTTGGGTCTTGTTCAAACATCTCATCATTGCCTTCAAAAACACCTGTTTAGATACAAATAATAAGGTTGGCCTTGAAAAACCGACGCCTTTGATGCTAATAGAGGAAAAGAAAAAAAGCACTTATGCAGTAGAGGTTAGAGCTAAAGCAGGAATTCTATCGTCATTACCCCCTAGTAAAATAACAATACGTGACTTCATGACAAGTCCATACAATTCAACAGAAGACTTTGAAGAGCAGATTTTACAAAAAACAATCATCGAGAAAAAAAATATACTCGTCGATGAACATATCTTAAAAGAACAAAAAGAAACCCTGGGAACTCCTATCCTAATAGACCCACTACCTTTAAGCAATAATAATTCAGATCTATTGAATGAAATTAACAGATGGATTTCTTTAAATATCGATGAACACAGACTGAATGCTGCAGAAGAAAAAACAAGTGTTTCCCCCATAAAATCAGATATCGTAGCCTTTCACCAAGTCAAAGTATTGAAGCGAGACACACAAAGGCTACAAAAAGAGTCAAAAGCCACCCAAGCTGAAATCGAGTCTCTCATTTCCAGCTATTTTGGGGTGGAGAAGTCGAGTCATTAGAGGAGAGGGAGGCGCTCTGCGGTGGGACTTTGCGGATTAGCCTCCACAAGCCAAAAGCATCAGAAAAAACAAAGGTGGCCAGAAAAAAACCCCGCCATCTACATGGAGGGGGCTTAATAAAAAAAAGTCAGGCAAAAGGCTATCTTTCCGGGGCGTCACCGCCCGAGTATTGTCGCTGCCTAGAGTCTTTACGGCCGTGTTCGGGATGGGAACGGGTGGGATCCTCAGGCTGAATTACCTAACCAATATAAACGGGTACATACCCTGAAAACTGCATAGAAAACGTTAGAAATCAACACCAAACAAATAAATTATCTGTATGAATTAAGAACTTGCTTTTCTCATAAAAGGAAAAGCCCTCGTCCGATTAGTATCACTCGACTCCGCTTGTTGCCAAACTTCTATCTGTGACCTATCAACCTCCTTATCTTGAAGGGGACTTACCTCTATCGCTAGAGTGAGAGATCTCATCTTGTGGTGGGCTTCGTACTTAGATGCCTTCAGCACTTATCCACTACGGACGCGGCTACTCGGCGTTTACGCTTGGCAGCATAACCGATACACCGTTGGTCCACCCTTCCCGGTCCTCTCGTACTAAGGAAGGCGCCACTCAAATCTCTTTCGCACTTGCCGGATATGGACCGAACTGTCTCACGACGTTCTGAACCCAGCTCACGTACCGCTTTAATGGGCGAACAGCCCAACCCTTGGAACGTACTACCGCTCCAGGATGCGACGAGCCGACATCGAGGTGCCAAACCTTCCCGTCGATATGGACTCTTGGGGAAGATCAGCCTGTTATCCCTATGGTAACTTTTATCCGTTGAGCCACGGCGATTCCATTCTCCACCGCAGGATCACTAAGTCCGTGTTTCCACCCTGCTCGACTTGTTTGTCTCGCAGTCAAGCTCCCTTATGCCTTTGCACTCTGCAGCCGATTTCCATTCGGCCTGAGGGAACCTTTGAACGCCTCCGTTACTTTTTAGGAGGCGACCGCCCCAGTCAAACTCCCCGCCTGACACTGTCCACACACCCGATTCAGGGTTATGTGTTAGAATCCTAGTTGTAGAAGGGTGGTATCTCAACAATGGCTCCATTAACACCAAAATGCTAACTTCAACGCCTCCCACCTATCCTGCGCATCCACAACCAAAAGTCAATGCCAAGTTAGAGTAAAGCTCAATAGGGTCTTTCTGTCCTGGCATGCGTAGGCCGTATCTTCACAGCCATTCCTATTTCGTCGAGTCTCTCCTTGAGACAGCTCCCAGATCGTTACGCCATTCGTGCGGGTCAGAACTTACCTGACAAGGAATTTCGCTACCTTAGGACCGTTATAGTTACGGCCGCCGTTCATCGGGGCTTAGGGTCGAAGCTTCGCTATTACTAGCTAACCTCTCTCCGTAACCTTCCGACACTGGGCAGGCGTCAGCCCCTATACGTCGTCTTTCGACTTCGCAGAGACCTGTGTTTTTGGTAAACAGTCGCCTGGGACATTTCACTGCAACCCTCTCATGCTCCACTTGTACAAGCTTCACACGTGCAGGGCACCTCTTCTTCCGAAGGTACGAGGCTATTTTGCCGAGTTCCTTAAGGAGAGTTATCTCGCGCGCCTTAGTATTCTCTACCTACCCACCTGTGGCGGTTTACGGTACGGATTGATTAAAAACTCACAAACGAAACTTTTCTTGGCAGCTGGGCATCAATCAGTTCAGTTCCTAAAAACCTACGCGTCGCACCTCAGATCAACAGTAATGCGGATTTGCCTACATTACCTACCTACATGCTTACACCCACTCTACCAATCGTGGGCTGACCTAGCCTTCTGCGTCATTCCGCTGCTCAAACATTCTTAACCAAGTGCAGGAATATCAACCTGCTTGCCATCGACTACGCCTTTCGGCCTCGCCTTAGGTTCCGACTAACCCAACGCGGACGAGCCTGCCGTTGGAATCCTTGGGTTTTCGGCGCATTGGATTCTCACCAATGTTTTCACTACTCAAGCCGACATTCTCACTTGTGAGTCGTCCACTAGTGCTTACGCTCTAGCTTCAACCTACAACACAACGCTCCCCTACCCAGAGTAGGCTGCTTTTAAACGGAAGATCATGCCCATTTTTTTGACTACTTTCGTACTCATTTTATTATGTACTAATGTACACGCAAAAATTCCGTGCGAATCGTCCGCAAAACTGAACATGCTTTCTCGCCTAAAAGCAACCTATTCTCTGCCATTGCTTCGGTTCAACACTTAGCCCCGTAAATTTTCCGCGCATCATCTCTTGACCAGTGAGCTATTACGCACTCTTTAAAGGATGGCTGCTTCTAAGCCAACCTACTGGTTGTCTGGGAAATGACACCTCGTTTATCACTTAGTGTTGATTTGGGACCTTAACAGATGGTCTGGGCTGTTTCCCTCTTGACGACGGATCTTATCACTCGCCGTCTCACTGCCGGGTATCACTGTAATGGTATTCGGAGTTTATCTCGATTTGGTACCTCGGGATGAGGCCCGCACCGAATTAGTGCTCTACCCCCATTACGATACGCCCGACGCTGCACCTCAATGCATTTCGGGGAGAACCAGCTAGCTCCGTGTTCGATTGGCATTTCACCCCTAACCACAGCTCATCCCAGAATTTTTCAACATTCGAGGGTTCGGACCTCCACGTAATGTTACTTACGCTTCATCCTGGCCATGGTTAGATCACACGGGTTCGGGTCTAACACAACAAACTCAACGCCCAGTTAGGACTCGGGTTACCTACGGCTCCGCCTTTTAACAGCTTAACCTCGCTTGTCACGTTAACTCGCCGGCTCATTCTTCAACAGGCACGCCATCACACTATTAAGAGTGCTCTGACTGCTTGTAGGCATACGGTTTCAGTGTCTATTTCACTCGGCTTCACACCGTTCTTTTCACCTTTCCGTCACCGTACTGGTTCACTATCGGTCATAAGCAGTATTTAGCCTTACCAGATGGTCCTGGCAGATTCATACGGAATTTCTCGTGTACCGTACTACTCGGGTGTGCTAATACTCAGTCAATCCCGTTTCGTCCACGCGACTA
Source organism: Vampirovibrio sp. (assembly GCA_050916035.1). GTDB lineage: Bacteria > Cyanobacteriota > Vampirovibrionia > Vampirovibrionales > JAJTHC01 > JAJTHC01. The sequence goes on from CP050876.1 coordinate 1,836,045, forward strand.
TCACGCTCTATGATGGGGCTTTCCAACCCTCCTAGACTACAAAATTGATTTTTTACTGAGCAGGAACGCTTGAACATCCCTACATAACATCCCACAACCCCTTATATACAACGCTTCAAGGCTCTCACATATACAAGGTTTAGGCTCGTCCCCGTTCGCTCGCCGCTACTCAGGGAATCGTTGATTTACTTTATTTTCCTCCAGGTACTAAGATGTTTCAGTTCCCTGGCTTACCTCCACTTTCACTATTTTATTCATGAAAGGGTAATGGTCTATTAAAACCATTGGGTTTCCCCATTCGGACACTGACGGATCAGGGCTTGGTACAGCTCCCCGTCACTTTTCGCAGTTTTCCACGTCCTTCATCGGCTGCTTATGCCTAGGCATCCACCGTACGCCCTTTGTAGCTTTACCTTTTTCTACGGCTATCTTTCATAGACTCTTTGTTTATTTTTTTGCTCAGACCCTTATGTACATCTAAGTACACGATGGCCTTCACAAAAAAATTGCCTCGACTCTATAAAAGCTATCTCGTAGAAAACCTTCTCATTTTATTGAAAAGGGTTGAAATCTATTTAAGCTTCTACTTAAGTATATTTCAAATTTAAAAACATTAGTTCTTATCCATGCAGATAATTACTTATAATCGTTTCTTTTTCGACTACTCTAGAACGCAATGACCAAGCTAGATTATATGATCTAACTTAGATTTTTGAAAAGTGCCCCACATAAATGTAAAACACCCGTCTGAAAACTCCCGTAAGAGTCTTCCATTTGCATTACCTAGTTCTTTATTTGAATGATCATTTGGTCATCTTCATAACCAAATGTCTTTGCTTTCTAACGCTATGCAGTTTTCAATGTACAAACCCATGCTATTCGCTGGTAACTCAATAACGGAAAAAAAATATAAATTATCCTGAAGTCTCAATGAGATAAAATTGCTCACCAGAGCCGCCTCAATCCACAAACGCTCTTTGACTCGCTTGTAAACCCGTGACCTCGCTAAAAGCCACTCGACGACGACCTGAGAAATCCGCTAGCCCACTATAATATAGCGACCAACATGATCTCCTTAGAAAGGAGGTGATCCAGCCGCACCTTCCGGTACGGCTACCTTGTTACGACTTCACCCCAATCAAAAGTTCTACCTTAGGTGCCTGCCTCCCTTGCGGGTTGGCTCAACAACTTCGGGCATAACCTTCTTTCGTGGTGTGACGGGCGGTGTGTACAAGACCCGGGAACGTATTCAACGCAGCGTGCTGATCTGCGTTTACTAGCGATTCCAACTTCACGTACTCGAGTTGCAGAGTACGATCCGAACTGAGGGCGGTTTTATAGATTTGCCAACCATCACTGGCAAGCAGCTTGCTGTACCGTCCCATTGTAACACGTGTGTAGCCCTGGACATAAGGGGCATGATGATTTGACGTCATCCACACCTTCCTCCGGCTTGTCACCGGCAGTCTCGCATGAGGGTTCAGCACCTTACGGCCTGTAACAACATACGACGTGGGTTGCGCTCGTTGCGGGACTTAACCCAACATCTCACGACACGAGCTGACGACAACCGTGCACCACCTGTCTTACAGCTCCCCGAAAGGCACTCACGACTTTCGCCATGATTCTGTAGATGTCAAGCCCAGGTAAGGTTCTTCGCGTTGCATCGAATTAAACCACATGTTCCACCGCTTGTGCGGGTCCCCGTCAATTCCTTTGAGTTTCAACCTTGCGGCCGTACTCCCCAGGCGGAACACTTAGCGCGTTAGCTACGGCACTGAATGGGTCGATTCACCCAACACCTAGTGTTCATCGTTTACGGCTAGGACTACAGGGGTATCTAATCCCTTTCGCTACCCTAGCTTTCGTCCATTAGCGTCAGTTATGGTCCAGTTGCCCGCTTTCGCCACCGGTGTTCCTCCAGATATCTACGCATTTCACCGCTACTCCTGGAATTCCAGCAACCTCTACCATACTCTAGTGAAGCAGTTTCCAACACATAACAACTGTTGAGCAGTTGAATTTTACATTAGACTTGCTTTACCGCCTACGGACGCTTTACGCCCAATAATTCCGGACAACGCTCGCACCCTACGTATTACCGCGGCTGCTGGCACGTAGTTAGCCGGTGCTTCCTCTATAGGTACCGTCTAGTTCTTCCCTATTGACAGAAGTTTACACCCCTAAAGGCTTCATCCTTCACGCGGAATTGCTGCGTCAGACTTTCGTCCATTGCGCAATATTCCCTACTGCTGCCTCCCGTAGGAGTGTGGGCCGTGTCTCAGTCCCACTGTGGCTGGCCATCCTCTCAGACCAACTAATGATCGTCGCCATGGTAGGCCGTTACCCCACCATCTAGCTAATCATACGCAGGCTTATCTTACACCGATAAATCTTTCGTACATGACATCTCAATCATATACCTATGCGGTATTAGCACCCGTTTCCAGATGTTATCCCCCTGTGTAAGGTAAATTACCAACGCGTTACTCACCCGTCCGCCACTGATGTACGCCCGAAAGCGCCTCATCGTTCGACTTGCATGTATTAAGCATTCCGCCAGCGTTCGTCCTGAGCCAGGATCAAACTCTCCATTACTGTTTAAAAAGTTTTAGATTATTTTTATCTCTAGCTTTTGTATAACCCTTGATTTCCGTGAGACTATACCCCTCACGCAAAAATTACTCGCCCTAGCAAGCAATCTTATCTCATCCGAAATTGACTCCAAAATAATTCTTCGTCTTCATTTCTTTTCCACTATTGAGTTGTCAATGAACCAACATCCCAAAAGAATCACTGCAAACCCCTAAAAGTTAACCCGATCCCCTCAGTTCATTCAATATCCTATAAACCTTGACCCCTGTCAACTCCCTTTTTAAATCCTGCATAATTGTAACATTTTCGTTATCTTTGGCATGAAATAAGCTTTATAAACCTTTCTACGCACAAAAGGCTTTTAATACTCAGGGATAACAGAATAAGCCACACATCTACAACAGTTGTCCATACTAGGGTGCAAGTTGACACCACCTATTGTTGATCGTTGTTTCCATTCCTTGTCGTCTAGGCTGTCCTTGTACACTGTCGAATCATCCCACCTACAATACTTGCCTTCAAGCACCTTATGGCTAGATCTAACAAGATCATCAAGACGTGTATTCCATTCATAGTATTGAATACCTAGCTGTTCATTGTTTAGCCGTTCAAGCTGTCCGTATAGGTTGCCGTATTCATTCTGGGCGATTAAATCGGCACGCTTCTTGCTTATGTTTAACGCTATTTGTATTTCTTTTCTAGCGTCGGTTATTTGTCCACCACGTCTGAACGTACTACTCATAATGCTTGCCACACAATTTTTTTCGTCGTCTGACAAATCGGAAATTTGTTGTACATTTTCTCTTGCCCAAGACTCTATAATTGCTTTATTTTCAGGCAACGAGGCATAACCTTTTACGATAGGGATTTTATCATTCTCCCCAGCATCACTCGTTACTTGAATATGCCGTCCCTTTTGCCAATTTATACACTGGAGTATCCATAAAAGCAATTTCATATTAGCTCCTTAAAAACCTACACACGCCTTAACGTAAATAAAGTGTCTCGTAATGCGGTCGCCTTGTCGAAATCCAACAACTTGGCGGCCGCCTTCATCTCCGCTTCTAATTGTTCCAGTAAGGTCGTTTGCTTGTCCGCAGGCAAGGTCTTAAAGACGTCAGGGTGCATCCAATCCCCCTTCTGAGGGGTACTTCCTTCTGGAGCACCCTTCGCCCCCCCGAGCATGGCCAATAATCCGTTGTTGATTTCCTTTTTAATGGTCACGGGCACCACGCCATGTTCCGTATTATGCGCCATTTGCTTTTGCCGACGACGTGAGGTTTCCTCCATCGCACGTTGCATGCTCGGCGTGACTTTATCCGCAAACAGAATCACCCGCCCCGCCGCATTTCGAGCCGCCCGCCCAATGGTTTGAATCAAGGCATGGTCACTGCGTAAAAAGCCTTCCTTGTCTGCATCCATAATACAGACCAAGCTAACTTCGGGAAGATCTAAGCCTTCTCTCAGCAAGTTTACCCCCACCAAAATATCAAAATGCCCCAAGCGTAAATCCTGAATAATCTGTACCCGTTCCATGGGCTTAATGTCACTATGCAAGTAACGCACTTGCAAGCCCATATTTTGCATATACTCGCTTAAATCTTCCGCCATCCGTTTGGTGAGTGTGGTAATCAGCACCCGTTCATCCCGCGCCAAAACGACTTCAATTTCGCTGACCAACTTGTCCACTTGGCCTGCGATGGGGCAGACTTCGACCAAAGGGTCCAATAAACCCGTAGGGCGAATGACTTGTTCCGCGATATAGGCACTTTCCGCCAATTCGTATCGACTCGGCGTGGCAGAAACATAAAGCAATTGCCCCACCCGTGCCATGAACTCGTCAAAAATTAAGGGGCGGTTGTCTTGGGCACACGGCAGGCGAAAGCCATAGTCCACCAAGGTTTGCTTACGAGAGCGATCCCCATGATACATCCCCCGTAATTGGGGAATCGTCACATGGCTTTCATCAATAAACATCAGCATGTCTGACGGAAAATAATCGATCAAGGTTTTAGGCGGTGAGCCTGGGGGGCGACCTTCAAAAATACGGCTATAATTTTCAACCCCTGGGCAATAGCCAAGCTCCTTAATACTTTCCATGTCTCGTAAGGTGCGCTGTTCCAAGCGTTGCGCTTCAAGATTTTTATCTTCATGCACCAATTGCGCCAAGCGTTCTTTGAGTTCAAGCTTGATTTGAGACAAGGCCTTGTCGATATAACCTTCATCGGTCACATAGTGAACAGCAGGGTAAAGCACATAACGCGGCAAGCTTTGGAGGACTTCACCTGTCGTCGAATCCATAAAATAAATGGATTCTAAGGTTTCATCAAAAAATTCTAAACGTAAAACGACTTCTTCGTTGGCGGGGAAGACATCAATCACATCGCCGCGCATTCTAAAATGCGAGCGCGTTAATTCTAAATCGTTTCGCATATATTGATTTCTCAATAACTGATGCAGCAAAGCTTCGCGTTCATAGTCCACGCCCACTTCAAAGCGAATGGCGGAGTCTAAATAAACCTCTGGCATCCCCAAACCGTAAATGCAAGACACTGATGAGACCACGATGACATCCCGTCGTTCAAAGAGCGATCGCGTGGCCGAGTGGCGCATACGGTCGATTTCTTCGTTAATGGTGGCGGTTTTTTCAATGTAAGTGTCCGAACGCGGGATATAGGCTTCAGGCTGATAGAAATCATAGTAACTAATAAAGTATTCCACGGCATTTTCAGGAAAAAATTCTTTAATTTCATTATACAATTGCGCCGCCAAGGTTTTATTATGCGCCATAATCAAGGTCGGGCGTTGCAAGTGCTGAATCACACTGGCCATGGTGAAGGTTTTCCCTGTGCCTGTGGCGCCCAATAGCGTCATGGCACGGGTAGCGGGATTCTGAAGATGTTCAACAATTTCCGCAATGGCGGTGGGTTGATCTCCCGCAGGGGCATAGGGAGTATGAAGCTTAAAAGGTTCAGCACCTTCAAGAGAGACTATAGACATAGAATCAATCCTCTCATCACGATTAAAAAGGCGACCAATGGAAAAAAGATCCGAAAAACGAAAAGCTTCCTGAGCAAAACACCAAGGAAGCTTTTAAGCGAGTTTATAAGGCTTATCTGATTTCAGTCACTACCAATAAATGGTAGCCAAATTGTGTTTGAATCGGTTCACTAATTTCACCAACGGGTTGCGTAAAAGCCGCTTGATCAAATTCAGGCACCATACGCCCACGTCCAAAAAATCCTAAATCCCCACCATTACGGCCTGAAGGACATTTGGAAACCACTTTAGCCACTTCTTCAAAGGACTTACCGGCCAAGATTTCTTGACGTAAGCGCGCCGCTTCTTCTTCGGATTCCACCAATAAATGGCTGGCACGGACTTCGTTAATGACATTTACCATACAATGCTTCCTTATTCATGACGCCCCTGTACCACATCATCGTCGTAAAGAGGAGGGAACAACACTTCCGAATAGATAAGACGGAATATCCTTGAAGTCTAGCATAAAGAATCCAAAATTCAAGGCCTGTGAACCCACTATTGTAAAGACTTCATGGCATTATAAAACGCCGTCGCATGGGGTTCACCTTCTTTAGGAAGCCTTGGCATTAAACGAAGATACAAATGGCCTATGTCTTGACTGGGTTGTTTCATATTCGGGAAACCCGCTTGACGAATTCGTAATTTATGCCCCGTTTGGCTGTAGGGCGGGATCGTCATTTGTATGGATTCCCCCGAAGGTAGGGTCACAGGGACCTTACCCCCCAAAACCATTATGGATACTGGTACTTCCAAGTCGTGGTAAATATCTAGGCCGTCAAGAACAAACCCTTTGGGTAAATCCAAAGTCACCTTAAGATAAAGATCCCCCTGCCGCCCTGCGGTATAAGCAGAACCCTTTCCTGCCCCTTGGACTCTTATTTTTTTACCCGTGGTCACGCCTTTGGGAATTTGAATCGTCACGTCTCGTTTGAGGGAACTTGAATAAAAGGAACGTTCGCCGCCTAAAATGGCTTCTTTCAAAGAAATGGACAACCCTTGCTCAATATCAAGGGATTCCTGTGGTCGTGGCGCGGCACTGGACGCATTGGAGCGACCATAGGCGGATTGCGGACGAGGACGACTGCCCCCGCCAAAAAAGGCTTCAAAAAAGTCAGAAAAACCAGACGCTCCCGCCCCTGTTCGACTTTGGCCACCGAATAAATCTTCAAAACCAACCCCTGCAGCACCCGCGCCCGCCCATTGTTGATAAGCCCCTGCACCACTGGGTCCACCTGCTTGTTTCCATTGTGTCCCAAGGGTGTCGTAACGTTGACGCTTTTCAGGGTCGCCCAATACCTCATAGGCTTCGCCCAATTCTTTAAATTTTTCAGCGTGTTCGGGGTGTAAATCAGGGTGAAATTGCTTGGCTTTTTTACGATACGCCGATTTAATCAGCTTTGCATCGGCATGCCGTTCTATACCTAGAATCGCATAATAGTCTTTATAATCCATAGGGGGAAACACTCTTTATTATAAATCATTTAAGTATCACAAGCTTTAGATAAAAACATCTTACCTTAAAAATAATTTCAAGGCACGGCTTAACAGGGAGGGGTTGTAAATTTCAAGGTATACGCCGTGGTATTGCGAAAGCCATCCGCATCTCGCAATTCGCCTTTATCATTCAGAATGAGTCGATTAGAGGTATTACAAGGCACCGTCCCTTGAATAAATAAGCTATTGCCCCCTGGATATTGCACTGTTTGCGCAATTTTTCCCGAGCCGATCGATGTGTTTTTTTTGAAAACCAAGCCACTAAATTCGTCTTGAGTATAAGGGGGGTACTTACTTTCTAAAACCTTCATCGCTATTTGACTGCGGTAATTGTAAATGGCCCCTTCCGTGGAGTGGTCTGCCACATATAAGGAACGCTCATCAATCGCGCCTCTAAAAATGATTTGTACATTTAAAATCATCGCCGTGGACGGAAGGGTCTGTGTGGTCGTGTTGGCAGGCCAATTGGCGACCACATAAGTGCCATCCGCCTTACGGTAGCGATACGCAATAGGAACCGCAAAGCCTTTGCTATAGGCATACGGTCCTGTATTGCTCCACCAATCATTAAAATGTAGCGTATCGCTAGAGGTCCCATCCCGCTGTAGCAAGGAGCCTCCTAAGGCAATCGCCGTGTCGGGCTCTATACTTTGACTCGAAACCACCTTAAAGCGAATACTTTCATTACTTAATCCTTCAGGTTCCAGTTGGACCAAGTGTGTTTCCGAATAAAGCTTTTGGGTGGAGGCACTGCATTGAGCGTAATCGGGGCCCGTACTACTTCCTTCAATCGCATCATAGGCAATGGCTTTCGTCTCTTTATCCGCACAAACAAAAGAACGAACCCCCACATAAATCGGATTTTCAATATTATAGAGAAAAACCCCTTCGTTTACTTTAGTCGTACTCAAACTATAAGTACCCGTCCCACTATCATAATTCATAAACGGGTTGGCCCCAATCACCATGTACTGATAGCGCCCCACTACTTTTCGAACGCCCTCCATTTTTTCGTAAACATAGCCAGACGGGAAGAAAAAAGGCTGAGGCGTGTCGACAGGGTCACTGTCAGTCGTGATCTGCTCTTCCGAATCAAATTGCCAAGACAAACGATTGCTCGAAGGGAATAAGCGAGACGCCATCACTTCATTTAAGGCAGAGGCGTTCACCAATTTCAGTTTAAGCGGGATGGTTTTATTGACGGATTCTTCTAATTGACTAATTTTAAGTTGCGCCACAGAATAACTAATGGCAATTAAGAAACCAAAAATTAACAGCGACATGACCGCCAAAAACACGCTGGCGGGTTGACGACGATTCAAAAAAGCAAACTTTAGCATAAACAATGACTTTATTCCCGTCAGAACGCTGAATGGTAAGAACCTTTTTAAATAGGTCTCCTACTTTTAATTTAAAGTATTCAAGGTCATTTCAGATAAGGCCCCCTATAAAATAGAACAAGCAAAGGAGGCTTTTGCGGTATAATCCAATAGATCAACTCGTTGACTCCATACCCACTATCCATTTAAAGCAGAGGTACTTCTTCCCTATGCCGATTCATTCCCCTGAAGGGGCCGATAACATTGTTCGTATCCTTCCCCCCTATTTAGTGAACCGTATCGCTGCGGGGGAGGTCGTCGAACGCCCAGCCAGCGTACTGAAAGAACTGGTTGAAAACAGTGTGGATGCAGGAGCCACAGAGGTGGACATGAGTGTTGAAGAAGGGGGGAAGTCTCTCCGTATTGTGGATAATGGTTCAGGCATGAGCCCCGAAGATGTCCAGCATTGCGTGTTAAATCACGCGACCAGTAAAGTGAGTTCTGCGGAAGATTTAGACGAAATTGAAACGATGGGGTTTCGTGGAGAAGCCCTCGCCAGTATTAGTGCGATTAGTCGTTTTGAATGCCATAGTCGCCGCGCGATTGATACCGATGGAGTCTGTTTGCGCATAGAAGGAGGGGGACTTGCAAAAATACGGCCCATTGGCACTTCAGTAGGAACGGTGATGCAAGTGCAAGACTTATTTTTCAACACACCCGCGCGTTTAAAATTTTTAAAACAAGCCAGCACAGAAATGAGTTATTGTGATGAAATGGCCAAAAGTTTAGCACTGGCTCATCGGCATGTGCAAATGACCTTTCGTCTCAACGGAAAGCTGTGTTTTCGAAGTGCGGGCACGGGGGATACTTACGAAACAGTTCAAGCCCTTTTTTCCTTTCGCCCAGAACAGCAGGGGCATTTATTACAGACGATTTTTGAAGACCCTCTTTCAGGCCTAAAGGTCGAAGCGGTATTCGCTTCTCCCGCCTGCGAAAGCTTACAAAAAAAATCAAAAAAACAGTGGTGGATGCTCCTGAATAACCGTCCCATTCGCTGTGCTGTTTTACAACGTGCCATTGCGGCGGCCTATGAAAATCTGGTCCCGCACGGGATGTCTCCCTTCTGCGTGTTATGGGTGACCATGCCCCCAAGCGAGGTAGATGTCAATGTTCACCCCACCAAAAAAGAAGTGCGCTATGCGGATTCAGGACAAATGTATCAATTCATTTATACCGCCTTACGCCGCGCCTTGTCCGCTCATTTTGAAAAGGTCTATGGCATTGCCACTGCTCCAACAGGAAGCACCGCATCTGCCATGCCGAGCTATCCGTCAGCCACAAGCATCGCTTCATCGTTCTCTTTTCAAGGCCCCACGCAAACGGATTCGTTCAGTCACACGCCCTTTCAAACTCCTTTAGAAAACGCCTCTTCTTTAAGTGCTAAAAGTGCTAACAGAGAAGCCCCTTCGCTTGCAGACGCGTCGACGCCTTCGCTCTGGTCCGTCCCTGACGAAAGGCACCCGCATACGCGAGAAAAAAAATGGCGCGTCATTGGTCAATTATATAGTACCTATATTTTGCTTGAAACCCCCCAAGGACTCATGGTCGTGGATCAACATATCGCAAGCGAACGCTGGTGTTTTGAAGCCCTACAAGCACAAGAACATCATGCCGAAACCGTGGTGCAGCGATTGCTCACGCCTTTGCACTTAGATTTAAGCCCTGAAGAAGGCGATGTGTTAAAGCGTTATGTCCTACACGTTGAAGAGGCGGGTTTTACCTGTACCGCGCTAGATGAAGATCAATGGACCCAGTGGCAAGTATGGAGCATTCCTGTACTGTACCCCGAACGTTCTCATCTGGTCAGTCCCTTACAACAACTCAAACAAATGATCGAAGCATGGCAGCATCAACCCTCGGCTGCTTTAGATACCGAACATCTTTACGCCACCATGGCCTGCCACATGGCCATTCGAGCAGGAGACGTGTTAAGTGCTCATCAGCAAGAACGCGTCATCGAAGATTGGCTAAGCTGCACCTTGCCGTGGAGCTGTCCACATGGTCGCCCCATTGCCCATACGATTGATGCCAAAGCGTTGAATCACTTTTTTGACCGCCCGAGTCTCCCCATCAATGCAGGGGTATAAATTTTTGAGCAGCATTCAGACTTGTAGAAGACGAGTGATGCTTACCCTCCCAAAGTGGTCATCACCATTTTAAAGACTTTAGGCATATAGGTTTGCCCCACAAAAATCAACACAATGGCAGCGGCCATTAAACCAGGGCCATAAGGGGCTTTGGTGAGTCCACCGACTTGCTTTTTTTCTTGCAAAAAGCTCCACAACAAGACCAAAGTGCTTAATAAAACAGCAATCGCAATGGCTAAAAACTTTTTAGGAGAAAGCGTTAAGAAAGTCGCTCCGTAGAGTCCCCCTGTCAACAGCATCGCGGTACCCAGCTTCCAAATTAAGCCCCACGCCTTTTCTTTCACCCACTGAGTGAACATCATCGGTAGAGCAATAATACCTGTAAAAATCGATCCTAAAAGCAGGGACATCACCGTTTGTTCCCAACCTAAGAAGGACGCAATCGCCATCAAAATCAAGGTGTCTCCATGACCGAAGGCGTCTTGTCCAATAAGTAGACGACTGGCATAAATGAGGCTTTCAAAAAAGACAAAGACCCCACCGACTCCCATAAGGGCTGACCAAAAGGCGGGACCAAAAACGCTTGCGGTTTCCGTCGTCCAAGTCGGTACCCACGCCAAAGTCACCAAGGCATCTGCGCAGCCAAAGGTATGCATCAACAAGCCGACAGGCACAATCCATAAGGCATGCCACGTAAAAATAACATGCTCTTTAAAGTCCGTGATACTCAGCAAGACCATCGTGGCCAAGAAAGCCGCCACAGGAAGCATCATCCAGCTCATGCCAAAATGTAAGCCTGCGGCTAAAAACAGTAAGCCCGTCACCAGTTCCACAAGAGGATAATGCCAATGAATGGAACCTTTACACTGGCGACACTTGCCACCCAAAGCCAACCAGCTCAGTATGGGGATATTGTCATACCATTTTAAAACGTAGTCACACTTGGGGCAATGGGAGGGTTTTTTAACGAATTCTTCGTCCGCCAATTGTCTGAGTGCAATAACATTTAAAAAGCTCCCCACAGAAGCGCCCGTCACAAAGGTGACAATCCACCAATAAATTTGATAGATCAAGGGGAGGTCTTGTAAATGAACCAAGGACACAGGAGACGACATAATGAATTCCTTATTGCAAATCATAAAAATATGACAATTTGGATTCAGTATAAGGGGCAAAGCAGGTCTTGAGAAGACCAATATAAAAAAGACCCCCTAACTGTTGTACGAAACGCTAAGGGGTTTTAAGAAATCAATCTTTAAAGGTAGTCTTAGCGGTTGATTTACCCCAAGCGGTGAAGATCTTCCATTAAAAGTTCAATGGCTTTGGCCCCTAAGAATAAGGCTTCACTTTGATCAGGGCGTTCTAAAATGCGTTGTGCCAAAGGCGCCAATCGCTTAATGGTGGAGACGACCTCGTCGTCTTGAGACTCAGAAAAATCAATAAAAATAGAATCTTGCATTAATAAAACTCGCTATAGGTTTGGGGACAGGATACTTGCAACAAAAAAGAATCGTGATGACGGTGTGATATCGTTTAGATTCAAACGTCTTACACAAATATAAAAACAATCTTAAGAAGCTTATTGCTAAAAAATATCAAATGTAACCAATTTGTTACCTCGTATTTTTCAAAAGAAGCGGCTTGATATGGATCCCGACAAAAACCGCACTGCCTTGGTGAAGGGTTTATGTTAGAATAGCAGATATTGAAATTTATTAAGAAGTCATAGAGACGACTCGCTTGAGTACGTTCATCTGTGTCACATGAGACCCTATGCCACGTTTTTTTTGGATGAACATCCTCTGCTACAGCCTGCTGTCCCTTCTGGTCTTTGAACTGGGGAATGCTTCTGTGGTACACGCGTTTGGGCTCAAAAAAAAGCCCCGTCCTCCTATTGTGGGAACGGTTTCCCTGCCGCTTGCAACTGAAGAGGTCCCAGAAAAAAAAGACAAGCAACTCGACATTACCAGTGACACCTTGGTCTATGACGATGCTCTAGCCGCCTACATTTTAACGGGTCATGTGCATATGATGGTGGAAGACCAAAACATCGTGATGGATGCCGACAAAGTGACCTATCAGCCTGATTTAGACATTCTGGTAGCGGAAGGCAACATTAAACTACTAAAAGAAGGCACCACGACCGATGCCGCCTACATGCGTATTCGTTTAGATAGTCAAACCGCTTTAGTCAATGACCCCTTAGTCAGCTTAAACTTCGTACGATTAAGAGCCAAAACCGCTTTGGCCCATGGAGATATTACCCACCTGAAAGACGGGGCGCTTATTGTTGTACCCCGCGACGCCTTGGAACAGACAAAACCTCGAAAAGGCACCCGCTATGTAGGGGGAAACAAAGCCAATGGCACCGTCACACAGTTCGGTTACATTCCCTATGTGTTTAACTCTAAACGTACACAACGCTTTGTAGATGCGGATAACCTTCGTGCCAACCCCATGAAGGAAGCGCAAGATTTTATTTCAGGATTAAAGCGTCAAGGCTTTGATCCCACGGAAGTCATTTTAAATACCGAAGAAGAAAAACCTAAATCAGAACTCTTTCGCTTAAACGTCAAGCAAATCAAGGTGACCCAACATCCTAACGACTATTACATGATCGACCTTAAAGCCCCACGGCTTCGTTACAAAGAAACTTCCTTATTACCCTTGCCTAACTTTGACTTGGGCGTCGATAAAAAAAATGGTCGCGTCGATTACTTAGGACCTGAACTAGGCTTTAACCGAGATTTAGGGGGTTTGTATTATAATCCTGGTTTTGATTTCAAGCTGGGGCAAGGGGCTTTAAAGCTCTCTCCGTTTGGCTCTTATGGTCAAACCATTAATCGTGGGGGCAATACCATTGATTTACGTGACCCTGAATTTGGTTATGGGGTGATGGGATCTTATCGTTCCAAACGCCTTCGCTTAATGGCGGGACGAAATTTTAAAAATGATTACAATGTGTTGGAAGGCGAGTACTTCTTATTTGATAAGAGCCGTAATACCAAATTGATCGCCAGTCAAAACGCCTTTGTGGGCAATAGCTTTTTCACCCAAGAACGCCCAAGCTACAGTGTTCAAGTGCAAGACAACCGTCTTTTCTTTAAAAAAAAATTATTTAACTTAACCGCGGTGCATAGTGCAGGGATTTTTAAAGATGACTTCTTCCCCTTTAACTCGGCGAATCCCTTTGTCACGCCTCCTAGTACCAATCCCGCCACCGCAGGTCGTCTCCGTCAACAGTTGGTTTTAAATAACACGCGTCCCCTATTTAAACTGGGAAACAATGTGGAATTTGGATTAACAGGGCAGGCGTCCAATGCGTACTATAGCACAGGAGATTTCGTCAGTATTTTAAGAGGGGGCCCGACCGCCAACGTCTTTTTAGGTGATTTTTTCATGTCCCAAATCACTTATACCTTAGGCGCAACGTCTGGTCAGCCTCCCTTTGTCTTTGACAGCTTCTTTTTAGGGAACCAAACCGTTACACTAAACAACGTGGTGCGACTCGGCCCTTACGCCATGCTAGGCTTACGACAAGATTTCAATCTCAGTAATAATAATGCCCGTAATGATGCCTTGGTGGGCAATAATGTTTACGTTTCCGTGGGGTCTCGTAACCTTAAGTTTTTAATTGGGTATGACACCGTCTTTAGACGCACCAACTTTGGCGTGTCTTACTATCCCAACACCACACAATCTGAAATCGCCTTTGAAGACGCTTACCTATACTCGGCCATTAGCCCGTTAAATCCTGAGCAAATGGAGGCCTTTCGTCAATGGAACAAAGGCCAAAGCCAAGCACGACGCCAAACCCCTGCGGTTTTTTCACTCCCGCAGAAAAAAAACACTAAAAAAGACACGTCTACTAGCACAAAATGATCCCGCATTTGCCTTTATGCTTATGTAAGGACGATACGACACCGTAAAGTCTAAACAACACACGCCAAAACGAATTAGGACGAGAAGGAACACGACAGCGTTCATGAACGATCCTTTTCTGGCAAAGACCCAACACTAGAAACCGTTTGACTTCGTGAATTGGAATGTCTCCACATTCAATAAACAAGTTGATTGAAAAAACCATACGCTTCACTCCTCAACAGGAGTCTTGGGTGGCGACACCCCCAAGGAGAAGCGTTCACCTATGTCGCCGTGGTCAAGAAGACTTTCTCCACGTTAATCAGAAGCCTTCCCGTCAGAAGCACCGTCATTCCCTGTGACTCTGTTGGTTAATCACTAGGCCGCTCTGGAATGCCTACGTTTCAAGTCGCCATAAGGCTTAGGGTGCTGTTTTGCCCACTTGAATTGAGTTCTCGCATTTTCAAATAAAATTCGATGAACACGTTGTTAAAAACAAATGAAATAGAAAGTCTGAATCATGTAACGTCTCTCTCTCTTTTAACACTGGTTTTTCTCTCTTTAATTAACTTTGTTCTTGATTGTTTGTTTGATGTCCCTCACAACGTCCTACGTTTTATGCGTTGGCTTTTATGGAAAAGTACAACTAAATGAACGTATACACGCCGATTTTTCATCGGCGTTTTTTTTATGAATTCTCACATTGTTTCCAATTGTAACAAACACGCAATTTAAAGGTTAAAGCATCCTTTATTAATGAGTGAGAAACCAAACGAAGCCAAAGCTTCACGACGTTTCTGAACTTTTAGGACATAGAACAGGAATCCCCTTAAAAGGATTCATCACTTTAATGAACAAACCAAGAGAGAAAGAGAGAACATTTTCATGGTAGCGAATATTAACACTGGAGCCACTCCAACAGCATCAAGCATCCCCATCGGGACGCCCACCACGCAGTTAGAATACAAAGATCTTGCTGCGTTAAAAACATTCGCCAGAGACTTTCAAAAAGTCAACGGTACCGTGGTTGGAGCAGCAGGCTTAACACGCGAACAAGTTATGGCCAAAGGCGGATTGGCTGGCAAGTTAGAAGGGTTTAACCTCGACTTCACCACCAAAGAAGGCACCGCCATTTGGGAAAGTATTGCAGGCGCCGACGGCTTATTGTCTGCTCGTGAACATGCTGCCGCTGTTTTAATCATTGATGCCAAAGGCACCAACAATGCCGATGGTAAACTCACCAAAGCCGATTTAGATGCTGGATTTTCAAAAATCTTAGCTGATTCCAAAAAAACAGATGGCGTTGCCAAAACATACCAAGCCTTCAACACCGTTGCTGAAAACGTCAACTTGGATGAAAACAACAAAGCAGGTTCCAAATTCCTTGAAACTGCTGGGGACGTCGCCGCCGCTAAAAATAAACTCGCCGGTAGCTACTGGGGTAAGCTTGCTGAAAAACCAAAAACTGGTGGACCAGGACCACTTCCAGAAAATCCTACTATGGCTGACATCATTAAATTGATTACTGATTTATTAGCTAAGTTAGGCAAATAAACTTTAGCACGATTAATTCTTTAAAATGCCCGATTCTTTCGGGCATTTTTTGATATGAAAAAGGGAGTTTAGACGGGTTCATTTGAATCTTTATCGCCCTTATGTTTAAATAGAAAGGTAATGCTGTTCTAAAAAAGGATACTTCTTTATGATGACTCAAACGTCTGCCGATTTTTCGCTTAAGCTGGTCTTACCTAAAGGACGTATTCAAGAAAAAGTACTCACTTTACTCAGCAACATTGGGATTCAATTCAAATCCACCAACCGAAGTTATCGTCCGCAGTGTAGTGACGCTTCTATTGAAGCCAAAATCATGAAGGCGCAAAATATTCCCAGCTTAGTGGCCTTGGGTCGGCATGATTGTGGCTTTACAGGAGGCGACTGGATTTATGAGCATCAGGCCGATGTCGTCACTATTTTGGATTTAGGCTATGACCCTGTTCAAATTGTGGCAGCACTCCCTGAAGATTTGCTCCATAGTGACGCGAACCCTTTTAAAAACAAAAGTCGTCAAATGGTGGTGGCGAGTGAATACAAGCGTTGTAGTGAAGATTTTATTCAAAAGCATGGATTAAATGCCGTCTACTTACAAAGTTATGGCGCCACGGAAGCCTTCCCCCCTGAAGATGCGGATATCATTGTCGACAACACCGCCACAGGCACCACCCTACGGATGAACCGTCTCGCCATTGTGGATGTGATTACCACCTCAACCACTCGCTTTGTGGCAAGTCCTCACGCCATGGCGGACCCACTAAAACGCCAGAAAATCGAAGAAATGAAAATGCTCATGGAAGCGACATTACGCGCGACACAACGAGTCCTTTTAGAAATGAATGTCACCAAAGAAGCCTTTAATGCCGTCATTACCTTATTGTCTCGTCATTCAATGAATTCTCCCACCGTCAGTGATTTGTTTAATCATGCCGGTTATGCCGTCAAAGTGGCGGTACCCACTCAGCAAGTGCATTTACTGATTCCTGAATTGGTTCAAGCGGGAGCCACTGATATTTTAGAATACAAACTCGAAAAAATGATTCCTTAGGAGCCTAACCTCATGTCTATTTCTCATGAAGCTGAAGTGTTGACCTTTCCCAAGCCTCGCCTCGCCGTGGCAGGGGTTGCCCCGTATTCTCCACCTTTAGAAGGGCGTCGTGAAAAAACACGTCTCGATTTCAATGAAAATACCCTTGGCTTTCCTCATATTGTGCCGAACGGTTATGATATTGAAACCTATAATTGTTATCCCGAATATCAGGCCTTCATCGACGATTTGGCTCAGTATTTGGGGGTCCCTGCAGATTGTGTCATGCTAAGTAATGGTAGCGATGAAGCGCTTGATGTGATTCCGCGTACCTTTATTGAACCCAAGGTGGGAAGCGCACTCATCACAGAACCCAGCTTTTACATGATCCGTCATAACCTTCGCTTGGCCGAAGCCAATGTGGATGTGGTGTCTTTAACGGATCGTTTTGAATATCCCCTTGATGTCTTGACGCAAAAACTTGCCCAAAAGGCCTACACACTGGCTATTTTCGCCACGCCAGACAATCCTACAGGAGCAGTACTCCCCAAAGAAGTGGCGCTCAATTGGGCCAAGCAGCACCCTGAAACCCTTTTTGTACTGGATGAAGCCTATGCCTTTTACCCTCCTGAAGAAGACTCCGCCTTGCAAGACGCTGTTCACACGCCCAACGTTTTGGTGACTCAAACCTTTTCTAAGGCATGGGGTTTGGCAGGCTTGCGTTTGGGCTATATTGTCGGGCACCCCACCTTGTTGGGTTACTTGAAACGGGTGCGCTCGCCGTATAGTGTCAATGCTCAAGCCGTGGCGATGGCGCATCAATTATTAGGAGATGCACCTCTGGTTAAGCGCGCGACGGAAGACACTCTGTATCGTCGCGAAACGTTGATGAATACACTCATCGATAAAGGCTATCGCGTTCAAGCAGGACCTACGAATTTCTTTTTATTGCATTTAGGACTACAGGCGTCTAACTTTGTGGCCTTTGCCTCTCGCTTAGGGATTTTGGTGCGCGATCAATCCAAACAGCCCTTACTCAACGGATGGATTCGCATCTCCACAGGAAGCGAAGGGGAAAATCTACAGTTCTTAGACGTCTTAAACGTGTTTACTCGCATGTCTGCCTTGGTCTTTGATTTAGATGACACCTTGGTAGACACCAGCCAAAGCTTCGACAAAGTGGTGGCCTATATGGTCAACAAAAATAGTGAGGTTCCCTTAGGCATTAAAGAATTAAATACCCTTCGCGCGGAAGGAGGATTTAACGACGATTGGGACGCCATTGCAGAACTTTTACGGCGACGGAACGTTCACTTAGACCGTGACGAGATTCAAGCGCAAGGCAGTGTGATTTATCATCAATTGGCCAAGCAATCTGAAAAAGCCTTGTTGAATTTAGACGATATTAAAGCCATTGGCACGCGGTATCGCTTATTTATTTTTACAGGACGCGAACAAAGTGAATATGACGACGTGTGGGGCGACGCCATGAATCCCTTATTTGAAGCCGTCTATTGTAGCGATGCCGTCGAAGGGCTACGACGTAAGCCTTTTGGGGATTATCTTCAACATATTCAACGCACCCATTGTCTAGAGGGTGCGTGGTATATTGGCAATAGTGTGGATGATATGAAATCCGCCAAAGCCGCAGGGTATTTCGCCTTAGGGGTCTGTACCACCTTTACCGCCGAGCAACTTCGAGCCGCAGGGGCGGACGCCATTGTAGAATCCCCCACCGATTTAAAGGAACTCTTTGCATGTTAAATCATCGCCATGCCACCGTGACTCGTCACACACAGGAAACACAAATCACGCTGACGCTATTTCTGGACAAAGACCCCAGTGAAGTCAATCGCTTTAATACGCCGTCTCCCTTTTTAAATCACATGCTCAATACGCTAGCGACCCACGGGCGAATGACCCTTCAAGTGGACGCCAAGGGCGATGTGGATGTAGATCCTCATCACTTGATTGAAGATGTGGGGATTGTCTTGGGGCAAAGCATCGTCAAAGCGCTTGGCGGTTCTTTTAAAGGTATTGAACGCGCGGGATGCTTTCGTTTTGCGATGGACGCCACCTTGGCGGATGTGGCCTTGGACGTTTGCGGACGAGGGAACCTCGTCTGGCAGGTGCCTCCCTTTGAAAGTGCCTTGGTTGGGACGGTGGACCCTCGATTATTTCGAGAATTCTTTAAAGGCGTGGTGGACGGCTTGGCCTTAACCTTACACGTGAATGTGCCGTATCGTGACAATGACCACCATGTGGTGGAAGCCATTTTTAAAGCCTTTGCCCGTGCCCTTCATCAAGCGCTCACGCCTTTAGCCAGTGGAGAAATGATGAGCACCAAAGGCACGCTAGAAGCCCCGAAACTTTAGCCTTACTTTTTTATGACGCTAATTGCTTGTCTATGGCTGTAATTTGTGTATTTTAAGCACTTTTTGGATTAGCCTCTGATGGCGGATTCTTTGCCGTAGTTGAGGGTGTTTTTTTTGATTTTGAATCATTAATGACTGTCGATGCTAGGTTAGCGTTGCTGGATGCCGACTTTGCAGTCTTTGCAGTCTCCTTTTTCTGGATAGGCGGGGGCTGAGGAGTAACCGAAGCAACCGGTTGCTGAGCGGGCGCTGTACTGGTGGAACTGGTACGACTTGTCGCATTAGCGGTGCTTGTATCTTTCGTCAATGGTGCTGGTTGCGTCGTTTTCAAGCTTGAAAAAAGACCGATCCCCGCCCCGATGAAAGCACCAACTGGTGCAGTTAATGGGGGAAATGGGGTAAATGAAGCTATAGTCGCACCCGCAGCCGCACCTCCTAGAGTAGCGGCAACATGATCCCCAGCATCAGTAGACGCAACCGCTTTGGGGGCAATGGCATTCGGTGTACTCTCGGTGGCCGTGGTCAACGTATCCGCTTTGGCGGCGGTTTTCGCTTTGGCAATCGCGGCTTGAGTGGTTTGACGAGACTTGACTGAAAAATCAACTTCAAGGGCGTATAAATTCCCTTGCTCTGAAAACTCTGAACGGTCTTTATTTTGCTTTTGAATAAAAAGCTTACCGGTTGGGGCCAAGTTTTTAGTAGAAATCTTCTTCGTCGCTTTTAACTCTTCATCACTTTGATTGGTTTGATATAAACGACTACTGGTACTACGAATACCGTCTGCATCATACTTTGTTTCTTGAAAGTACACTTTACCGTCAGCGCCTCTCCACAAGCTTCGGCCCTCGCCTAAATTTTTAATCTGTTTTTGACGTGTATTGACATTAGTCGCCTGTGTCCCTTCCGCCAATTGATACACTTTATTGGAATCCATATTATTAATGGCAAAGCCTGCTTCGGCCATTCGTTTTTGCTGGATGAGTTCCATCTGATCCTTACCTTTGTCGGTGCCGCCTGCCAACACATTTATGGAACTAATTAAATCAACTATATTCTTCTTGGTATTATCCCCTTGAAAGGCCTTATCCAACTGGTCTTGAGAACGTATTCCTTTTGTCCCATCGGTACCGACTTTTGCCTCTTGGTCGAGTTTATCCATTAAGAAGGTCATGGCACGACTATAGGCTAATTTCTGATTCCCGACTTGACCCGCCACTCCCGTCCCTCGATTCTTTTGGAATTCCTCATCGTATTTCGCTACTGTTGCATCTAGATGCTCTTTCAAATCGGGATACTGGTTTTTAAGTGCCTCAATCCGAAGCTTAAAAGTTTCTCCAAGCTCTGTCTTTCCCTGTAGTTGACTTTGGGCATAGGTGGCAGTGGCTAATTTTTGGGCATTAATGATCCCATTATCCATGACTATTTGTTGGTTTTGTAATTCATTTAATTCTTGCAGATACTGCTTATAGCCTTCTTTGGCGTATTTTTCAACAGACAGGTTACGTCCACTCCGACTTTGACCCGATTGATTTTCGATATTAATAAAATTATCCAGCACCGCAATAAACTGCTTATTTTCTGCTTCAGTACTTGGGATAGGAATGTTGAGTGCTGTCAAGCCAGTCGAATCTTGTTTCGTAATAAAGTTATTCATGGCACGGATCATGGCTCTTCGGTCTTGATCATAGGTAGAGCCTAAATTATTCGGACGATACCCCGCCCAGCCCATGGTAGGCGTCAAGACGGTATCCAAGACAGATTCTAAGGCCCCATTGCCTGCACGCGCCTTTAAATTAGCACCCTTCCACGCGGTATCATTAAAGAAGTTGACTCCACCTGACCACCAAGGCGTTTCAGAACCATCATTATTGACCGAAAGCCCATTATATGTGGCGGCCAAGCTTTGGGCGCGATTGATTTGACTTAATTGCGAGCTAAAATTCGTATCAACCATCATCATCATGAAATTGTCTCCTAAAACGTCTAAAAAATTGGGTGTTCAAAAGCATAAAAACACCCGAAGGCGTTTTTTGTGCTAATTATTTTTATTTTTAAAAACTTTGTTACAAATGGTTAATCCAAAAACTTTATATTTTTTTAGATCAACGTTTTATTTGAGAGTCTCTGTTTTTTGGATGGCGGGCTTTCGTTTTAAGTGGGTGCCCGTCAGAGACCTTTACGCCGCCAAAGCCCTCCACCACTCAAAGGATCATACTTCAGTCTCCTACCAGAAAGACGAATCTTAAAGTGTGATTCTTAAAAGAAGCGCCTTTATACCCTATGCATAACGCCTACTTTAATCGACAGACGCCAAGACTTGGCGCGCTGGCACGCCCCTGTAGTGCCCGCCTGTGCTGAGGTTTTTCGTCACTACAGCCCCTGCCCCAATCACGCACGGCACTTCAATGCCACAATACGGCAAGACCACCGCTTTGGCCCCCACCAAGGTATAAGACGCCACCGTCACACCTGCAAGCAAAGTCGCGGTCGGTGCCAAGTGAACATAGTCCCCCACCGTCGCGTCATGTTCCACCACGGCGTAATGATTCACAATACTATGGCTCCCCACCACGGCCCCTGCCGCAAGCAAGGCCCCTGCCAAGACCTGTACGCCGTGGGGACTGATTTGCGCCATCGGTGAAATGATCGCACGCGGACTTTGAAAAGAAGGTAAAACCCACCCCTGACGCATTAATTGTTCACTGACGATTTGACGACGGCGGTTATCTCCAATGGCCACAAAGGCATGGGTGATGCCCCTTGCCTTGAGCGCTTGCCACGTGTGGGGGGATTCTCTCCATACATCGATGCCTTGCGCCTGAAAATACGAATGCGACGCGTCTGGCCCTTCGGCAGCATCCACGACGGCCTCCACCCGCCAAGACGGAGGTAATTCATCTAAAATCACCTTGGCATGGCCCCCTGCCCCAACCATAATACAAGGCAAGGGGGTCAAGGAAGTCATTCGCTAGCCCCTTCTTGCTTTTGGCGCTCCGCAAGCAGGGCAAAGACAGACGCCGCCGTGCTACGAATCAACCATTGTTCTTCTTCTAAAGCGTGAAGGAAATGAGACATCACCACAGAAAAGGATTCCATCGGAAGACTCTGCACCATGGCTTCCCAACTTTTCAAAACCGTTAACCGCACCCGATAGCCCGCTTCTGCATTACGTTCATGCACCAAACTCTGACCATAGGCTTGGCCCAAGGCTTGCAAGGTAGGCAGTAAGGGTAACGTACAACACGCCTGTTGAATGGCTTGCCGCACGTCCCCACTTTCATGCCCCAAATGCTGTAGAATAGGGGCAATCGCTTCTGGCTTACTATAAAAGCCTAAGGCACGAATCGTGGCTACCAAGACCAAGGCCTCTTTATCTTCTAAACGCTTTAAGAGAATAGGAAAGCCCTTTTGCAAGGCTTCTTTCACCATAAATTGTTGTTGATGTTCCATCGGAATGGCACGCGCTTGCCGAGCTTTTGCATGGGCTTGAGGATAAAGGGTTCCGTCGAAGGTGGCATCATACCCCGCTTTATGGCAGGCCGACAAGGCATTGTCTAGCGCTTCATAGGGCATCGGTTTCAGACCATTGGGATTGGGGATTAATTTTTCCCCCTCAGGCGTTAGCAAACTCATCCCTGGAATCACATAAACCACGGTGCCACTTTTATTGGTTTTTTTTTGAATCGTAATTTGCATGCAATACCATGTTTCAGAAAAAGGTTTACGCCTGTAGGCTTGGAAAGGGATTATTTTGGAAAGGGATGATTAAAGTGTAGCAATTTATTAAGAAAAAGTGAAATATTTTGATTAGACGCCCCGAAAGACTAGCGAAGCAAAACGCTTAGTGTATGATATTTCCATTGTTTAACGCTCGTTTAAAATGTTCTTCTCTTTATTCTAAAATCAAAAGGAGCTTCCCCTTATGACCGACACGACGTTGCTAGACCCCTTAAACGCGTCTAAGATCCTAGAAGATGTACAAGGTCGTCATGACGAAAGATGCATTCCCTTACTCGCGGCAGGCATTAGTCAAGTGGAAATGCCCTTGTTTTTTCAAGACGCGTCTGGAACGCTACAATCCGTCGCAGGTATTGTGTCCATGAGTGTGGGATTGTCCCCCGAAGAAAAGGGGACGCATATGTCTCGCTTTGTCGAACAATTGGCACAGTGGAGTGAAGACGGCAAAGCCTTTCAAATCGATTTGCGCCCTTTCTTAAGTGAATTACGTGAACGTTTAAAGGCGGATTCGGCCACGGCAGAAATTGAATTTAAATTATTTTTAAACAAAGAAGCCCCTGTCACCAAACAATCGGCCCCCATGCCTTATCGTTGTACCTTACGTGGTGTGGATACCCTAGGGGTCGTCCAGCTCTTTGCCAAAGTCGAAGTCCCCATTGCCACGCTTTGTCCCTGTTCCAAAGCCATTAGTGATTTTGGCGCGCACAATCAACGCGCCATAGCAGTGCTAGAAGTCGCCTTAGACCCTCAAAGCTTAGACGGCATGGCCTTGGAAGATCTGATTCAAAACGCAGAAGACGCCGCCAGCTGCCCCGTCTTTCCTTTATTGAAACGGGCAGATGAAAAATGGGTAACGGAACGCCAATACACCAACGCCAAATTTGTGGAAGACGTGGTACGAGACTTAACCTTGCTGTTACGCGAAAAAACAGGGTATTTAGGTTTTCAAATTCGTGTCACCGCGTTGGAGTCCATTCATGCGCATAATGCGTGGGCTGCTCATCGTGAAGGGGTCATGGAAACCCCCATTTTTTAGACCTTCCCCTTTCGCAAGGAGCTTAAAATGAACGCCCCCGTCACTATTTTACGTCGTGCTGATTTTTCAGCCTCTCATTATTTTTGGGTAGATGGCTGGACGCCTGAGCAAAACTTTGAAACCTTTGGCGCCACCGCCAATCGCTTTGGGCATGGGCATAACTACGAACTTATTGTCGCGATTACAGGAGACCTTGACCCCCTAACAGGCATGGTCATGAACCTCAAAGACGTCAAAATCCTCATCGACCGTGCGGTGATTCAACCCTTAGATTTCAAGTGCATGAACCGCCAAGTCCCCTTCTTTCAAGACAATCAACCGAGCCTAGAAGCCTTGAGCGTCTACATCTATACGCGGCTTCACACGGCTTTGGCTTCGGTGACCTTGTCTTTGGCCTGGATTGAAATTCGAGAAAGCCGAGACCTTGCGGTGATTTATGACGGTTCTCCCGTCCAAGGGATTCATCTGGAGAAGGTGTTTGAGGATTCCCTTGAGGATGCGCCTCATCTTCATCATTATACAAAAGGCATGACCACTGATGCTCCTGCTTAAACGACGCTACCATTTCGCCGCCGCCCATCGCTTAAATGCGACCGCTTTAAGTCCTGAAGAAAATCGCCATATTTTTGGACAATGCAACCATGAGCAAGGCCACGGCCATAACTACGAATTTGAAGTCTACCTTGAAGCGACGGGGGCTTTGCTTCATCAAATGATGTTGGATCTTGTGGCGCTAGATGCCCTAGTCCAGCGTATTATTTTAGAGGAAGTCGACCATGTTTTTTTGGATAAGGATGTCGCCTTTTTTCAAGGCGTCACCACCACCGCTGAAAATATAGCCCGTGTTTTTTTTGAGGTGCTTCAGCCACAGCTACCGCCTGAAGTCGCGCTAAAGGCCATTCGCGTGTATGAAAGTCGAAACAACGCGGCACTGGTTCAGGCCCCTCATACAGAGATACTCTCCATTGGGGTCTATCAACACTAGGTCGTGTCGACAATCCGCTTATAAAGGGGGCTTTCTGTGTCAAAACAAGCCGTTTTTTTGTTATGTACGTTGATGTACACGCCTCAAAAGCCGTTTGTTTTTCCTTGAAATTCCTCCTTTCTTAACTGAATTCGACACGACCGAATGCCATTTTAAGATTTACCGTGTGCTTGCACCAATTCCAGAAATCTATCCCCATTGATGACTTCGTTTTTCAATAATTCTTCTGTCACGGCTTCAACGAGGCGGGCTTGTTTTTTGATAATGGCTTGCGCTATTTTACTTTGTTGATTAACAATGACTTGCATTTCATATTCCAAGGCCTGTTTTTGGGCTTCACTCAAGGTTTCAAAATTACTATAGTTCATAAGGGCCAAGTTCGACCTTGGGCTAAACATGCCATACTCCTTCACCATTTTTTCCACTAAGTTAGAAACCTGTTTAAAGTCACTTGCAGCCCCCGTTGATGCACTCGCTTCTGCCAAACGCCCCCCCAAAAAGGAGGCAATACGGCTTTGCAACTCCTTTTGAGTCCAAATAAATGGATCATACTTCTCTGAATAACTATACCAAGTGACCCCACCAGCCTCTCCACGAGGGGTAATATTGATTTTGGTCACTTTTTTGTCAGGTTCCAATAAATGCCCCACAACGGCGTGGCCTGCTTCATGCCTAGCACTCGTGATTTTATCCGCAGGACTAATTTTAACGCTTGTGTTCAGCGTCCCCATGTGAATGAAGTCGAAGGCTTCTTCTAACATTTTAGGCGTGATGGTTTTTGAATTTTGACGCCCCGCCAAAATGGCCGCTTGGTTAATTAAATTGGAAATATCCGCCCCTGTCATCCCATAAGTATTTAACGCCAAGGTTTTGGATAAGTACGCTTTCGCGGCATCATCCAAGGCCACTTTACTGCCAAAATGTTCCAATAAATCTCGTCGACCTTTTAAAGGAGGCGGATTTACCCCGACCTCAATTTCTAAGCGTCTGCGTAGTGCGGGGTCTAGCACCTCCTTATGGTTGGTGGCCCCCACGAATATAATCGGGTGCTTCGCTTCTTTTTCCTGAATCCCATCAAACAAAGACAAGAGTTGATTCAAAGTCTGGATGTGTTCGCTATCTCCCCCCTGATCCGACTTCCATTCCTTTCGGTTCCGCCCCACTGCATCGATTTCATCTATAAAGACCACGACGGGGCCTTTTTCAGCCAAGGCCTTCGCCGTCGCACCAAGGTTTCTCACGTTGGCTGCTCCTTGACCTACCCACTTATTTACAAATTCCGACCCATTCACGGAAATAAAGGCAGCGCCTCCTTCCCCTGCAATGGCTTTGGCCAAAAGGGTTTTTCCTGTCCCTGGGGGGCCATGTAAGACCATCCCCATCGGGGGTCTGGCGCCAAGGTCTGTATATTTTTTAGGATTCTTTAAAAAATCCAAGACTTTCATCACTTCTTCCTTGGCCGCATCCGCCCCGATGACATCCTTAAACCTTGTTTTAGAATTGGTGATGATTTGAAATCGGCTGGACAAGGATTTCTTCCTACCAAATAGACGCCCAATACGGTCTATAAGGGGGGTGCTCAACGAAGGATTCATTAGCACCACAATGACTCCCATCCATAGTGCCACACGCAAGCCCGCTAAGAGTTGTTCCTGTAGGGTACTTTTTTTGATAGACGGCACAATTTCAACCTTCAAAGGGGTAGCCCCTACCGCGTTACCTGTGGGGAGACTCGTCAGAGGCGCTTTGGTCGTCACGGAAGGAGCGAGATTCGTTTTAGGCGCACTGACGACGGGAGCCAACGCCGAAGGCGTCGATGTGTTTGTCGATGACTTTTCTAAACCCTTTAAATCTTTGGGATCCTTTTGCGGAGGGGACTTCTGAGAAGAAGACTTGGAAACGTTCGAAGAGACTGGAGCGGAAGAAATCGGTGCCGTAGAAATCATAAAAACTCATTCCTTAACCTATGGGGATTCAAAAAACGGAGGGAAACGTATTCACTTAAAACACGGTGAACTTTATTTTGTGCGTGCTGATGAATTAAAAGGGACTTAAAGGAATTTAAGCCCCTAAAAAAGCCTTTTCATTTATAATAAAGCCATTGACTCAAGACAGCTAGTCTTTATTTAAGGCATTTTAAGGATTTTATTCACATGACGACTCCTACCGACACCCCCACCGTGCATCCTGAATTTTTAGCCCAAGCCCAGTTTCTCACCCAAGGGGCGGAACTTTTGCCTGCTCGTGTAGAACAATTGGCCCAGCGCCTTCAACGCGCCATTGAAACGAAAACCCCTTTACGCGTTAAATTAGGACTAGACCCAACCCGCCCTGATCTTCACTTAGGGCATGCCGTGGTGCTGAAAAAATTACGGCTCTTTCAAGATTTGGGGCATCAAGCCGTGATGATTATTGGGGACGCCACCGCCATGGTGGGGGATCCCTCTGGCCGCAATAAAACACGCCCCCCCTTAAGCGAGGCAGAGGTGGCTTGCAATGCTCAAACGTATTTAGATCAAGCAGGGAAAATTATCCACCTCGATCGCGTTGAAATTGTTCGCAATAGTACCTTTTTTAATGCCTTGGGCTTGTCTGGCTTTTTACAATTAATGGCACAAGTCACCGTAGCACAAATTTTAACCCGTGAAGATTTCAACAAACGCTATACAGACAATACCCCCATTGCCTTACACGAATTTTTATACCCGCTCATGCAAGCCTATGATTCTGTGATGGTCAGAGCGGACATCGAACTGGGGGGGACGGATCAACGCTTCAATAACCTTTTAGGCCGAGATTTACAAGTCGCGTATGCCAACATAAACGGCGAATCGCTAGACGCACTAGAACCTCAAATGGTCTTGCTCATGCCCTTACTTGAAGGCACGGACGGCAAAGTTAAAATGTCAAAATCCTACCCTGAACATTGCATCAATTTTACAGACCCTGCGGAAGAGATGTTCGGTAAATTAATGTCCATTCCTGATGAAATGATTCTACGCTACGAAACCTTGCTCAATGTGCTTCCCCCTGAACAACTAAAACAGCATGAAACGCTACTGGCGAATCCCACTGAATTTGGCATTAATCCAAGAGACCTCAAAGCGGGTTTGGCCAAGTATTTGGTGGCTCAGTTTTATAACGCGCAGGAGGCGGAACACGCAGAAGACGCCTTTGTGAATCGTTTTCGGCATAAGGCCTTGCCCACTGAAATGCCTGAAGCACTCCTTGAAGCGGGAACGGTTTATCAGGTGATTGATCTTTTGGTAGAGTATGCAATGGCCCCCTCTAAAACAGAGGCACGCCGCCTGCTACAAGGGGGAGCCCTTAAAGTCAACGGCGTTGAAAAGCTAACGGAAGCCACCGCAAGTCTACAGCTCGATGCGGGAGAAGAGCGCATTTTACAAGTCGGTAAGCGTAAATTTATTCGTTTCAAGGCGAATTAAAATCGCGCCTTTACTCAAGAGGCTAACGCTTTTATTATTTAAAGCTACTCGAGACCGTTTTAGCCAGTGTCGTGAGTTCTTGAGCTGAAAATCCTGATTTACTGCTTGTTTTAGAATTATTCACGACCAGCCCTTGCAAGGCTTGTTGGCGAGAAATTTTAGATTGCTGAATCGCGTCAAAGCCTGCGAGCGTATAGCGTTGTTTACGGGCTTCGGCGTTGTCTAAAAAGCCTGAAAGGGTGTCAAAACGCAGGCTACGAGATTGATCCGCATCCAAGAGTTCCTTCAAAGCGTTGCTAAAGCTCCCTGAAGACGCCGATTCCAAGGCACGAATCCGTACATCTGACAAAGAGGCTAAGGCATTCGCGCTAAAGGTACTATTTAAGACGCCTCCAAAACGTTTGGCTTCTCGGCTACGTAGTTGGCTACTTTCTTCGTTGGCTTGGCGGTTAATGTCTTTGGCCAAGGGATCATACAATTCCTTTTGGCGATTACTCACTTCCGCTTGACGTTGCGATTGCGTCAGGGCCATTTCTTGCAATAAGGTGCCCAGCCCCTTTTGCGCCACGCTCAACTGGCTTTGGGTTTCTCCCGTTAAAATGGATTCATCCACAATGCCCGCGCCCGTGTCTCGAATACGGTATTGATTCCCCAAAACATCTTGAAAATCCACCGACTGTAAACTGGGTTGCGCGTCGAGGGCTTCGCTTTTTTTCTTCTTTTTAAAGAGGCTATTGAATAGTCCCATGGCCAGATTCCTTTCCTTCATTCCTGTGAACAAAAGGAGCGCTTAACACACGCTCCTTTTGACTAGTATGACGAATACGGCCCGTTTGCCCCAGTGCATAAGTTGCACGTTTTTAAGCCAGCCATGTCTTGTTTTGTTTATATTCCTCTAAAAGTGATTTATAATTTTCTTTAATATAAGAAGCTTCTTTAGGAAAGAGATCCGAATATTGAACAAACAAGCGTTGAACAGGTTCTGTCTCTATTTCCAGACCTTCTTGAGCAAAGGCTAAAAGATTTTGAATAATAGTAGTCTTTTGTCTGAAGACTTTACTCAAAGGATCTTGAGAAACTAATAATACCGGTTTTCGTGGAATTTTAAATGCAACCATACTATTTCTAGGAAGTGAATCCATTATGGTAAACTCCTTGGATTGGTGATAGCTGCCTCATCCGCGTCAACACCTTGACGCCGATAGGAACCAGTCTAAAGTCAAAACAAAATAATGTATAGTGACTTTCTGGTTTCATTACAAACTGTTACAAAGCAAGAAACCTTGACGTAGGCGTTATGGTTTTGTTACAGTAAGGGCATCGTCTGAATACAGGGGTCCTTTAAGGCCCATATCCCTTTGGTTTTACTTGTATGCCTACTCACGCCTTGCTTGAATCTATCCATACGACAGAAGACTTGCTCACCATTGGTCAATTGGCCAAGGCCTGTGGGGTCACCGTTCGTGCTTTACGCCATTATGAAGCACTCCAACTGATTCAGGCCACCATGCGTAGCGAAGGCGGGTATCGGCTTTATAGCGGTCATACCCAACGTCGTATTCGCGCGATTGTCGCCTTGCAGGATTTAAGCTATCGCTTAGACGATATTCGCCACATTCTAGGCGATGCCCTACCTGAGCCTACAAATCTACCCAAAGCGCAGCGTATTGAACGCACTCGTCAATTGCTGGATCGTCAAAAAAACTGCTTAAACGAAAAAATAAGCGAACTCACCCACTTACAATCCAACGTTTTAGAACGGCTCCACGTTTTGGAGGCCCACTGCACCCCCTGTCATACTTTAGCGCCTGATGCCAACAACTGCGATCGTTGTGAACATCAAGACACGCACTACGATTAAAGGAAAATCTTCTCCATGATGACCAGCACCCTCGATGTGATTCACGACGACTATAAATATGGTTTCACCACCGATATGCCCATGGATACCTTTGCCAAAGGCCTCAATGAAGGGGTGATTCGTGCCATTTCTGCCAAAAAAAACGAACCGACTTGGATGCTTGAATTCCGCTTAAATGCTTACCAACATTGGCTCAATATGAAAGAGCCTCAGTGGGCGGATATTCAATACGACCCGATTGATTATCAAGACATTACCTACTATTCTGCGCCTAAAGATATTGAAAAGAAAAAGAGCTTAGATGAAGTGGACCCTGAATTGTTGGCCACCTTCGCTAAATTGGGAATTCCGCTCAACGAACAAAAAAAACTGGCCAATGTCGCGGTGGATGCCGTCTTTGACAGTGTTTCTATTGCCACCACCTTTAAAAAAGACTTGGCCAAGCATGGCGTTATTTTCTGTTCCATTTCAGAAGCCTTAGAAGAACATGCCGATTTGGTCCAACAGTATCTTGGTTCTGTGGTGCCTGTGACAGACAATTACTTCGCGGCCTTAAATGCCGCCGTTTTTACTGATGGTTCCTTTGTCTATATTCCTGAAGGTGTGAGCTGCCCCATGGATTTGTCCACCTATTTCCGCATCAATACGGAAGGATCTGGACAATTTGAACGCACCTTGATTATTGCTGATAAAAACGCCAAAGTCAGTTACTTAGAAGGCTGTACGGCACCTGCCTTTAGTACCAAGCAATTGCACGCTGCCGTAGTAGAACTCGTGGCCTTAGATGATGCCGAAATCAAATATTCTACCGTACAAAACTGGTTTGCAGGAGACCCCAAAACAGGGGCAGGCGGGATTTACAATTTCGTCACTAAACGCGCCCACTGTAAAGGCGACCGTAGTCGTGTGTTTTGGACGCAAGTCGAAACCGGCTCTGCCATTACATGGAAGTACCCCAGTTGTGTGCTCAAAGGGGATGATTCGGTCGGGGAATTCTACAGCGTAGCCCTTACCAATCACTTTCAGCAAGCCGATACAGGCACGAAGATGATCCACATTGGTAAAAACACCAAAAGCCGAGTGGTTTCCAAAGGCATTAGTACAGGGGTTTCTAAGAATTGCTATCGTGGTTCTGTGGTGATTAAACCCAAAGCGGAAAACGCCCGTAATTTTACGCAATGCGACAGTATGTTGATTGGTTCCACCTGCTCCGCCAATACCTACCCTTATATTCAGGTGGAAAATCCCACGGTGCAGTTGGAACATGAAGCGTCTACCTCCCGTATTAGTGAAGATCAATTATTTTATTTTCAAAGTCGAGGTATCCCCATGGAAGAAGCCGTCACCACGATTGTCAGTGGGTTTTGCCAAGCGGTTTTTAATGAGTTACCTGCAGAATTTGCCGCCGAAGCCACGAAACTACTTTCGCTCAAACTTGAAAATAGCGTGGGGTAGCTGATCATCCTCATCACGCAGTCCCTTGACTCATTTGAAAAATCAAGATACTCCATTCAAAACATTAGATAGACAGAAAGGCCTATAACCCATGACCACACCGATACTACAAATCACCGATTTACACGCCAAAGTCGTCGACGGCCCCACGATCCTCAACGGCATTAGCCTCACCATTAACGCGGGAGAAACTCACGCCATTATGGGGCCCAATGGTTCAGGGAAAAGCACCTTAAGCAAGATTCTAGCAGGGCACCCCAGTTTTGAAGTCACCGCAGGGGAAATTCTCTTTTTAGGACAGAATTTACTTGAACTTGAAGCGGATGAACGCGCGCGAGCAGGAATATTTTTAGCCTTTCAATACCCTGTTGAAATACCAGGGGTTAATAATGCAGACTTCCTACGGCTGGCGTACAACGCCAAGCAAAAAGCCCAAGGAAAAGACGAGCTAGATACAGTGGCCTTTAAAGACATTTTAAAAGCCAAGTTACCCCTTGTTGAAATGGCGGAACTGTATTTGGAACGCGCCGTCAACGAAGGCTTTAGCGGGGGAGAAAAAAAGCGCAACGAAATTTTACAAATGGCGGTCCTAGAACCTCGTTTAGCCGTGCTGGATGAAACCGATTCAGGCTTAGATATTGACGCACTGCGTATTGTGGCAGGCGGTGTGAATCAGTTAATGAATCCACAAAATGCCATGATTGTGGTCACGCATTATCAACGTTTATTGGATTATATCGTCCCCGATGTGGTCCATGTCTTAGCGCAAGGCCGTATTCTCAAAACGGGAGACAAATCCTTGGCGCTGGATCTTGAGCGTCGTGGCTACGATTGGTTACTAGAAGAAGCGGGCCTTGCGGTTTAAAAAAGGAAACAAACAT
The DNA here is from genome assembly GCA_050916035.1 of Vampirovibrio sp. GTDB lineage: Bacteria > Cyanobacteriota > Vampirovibrionia > Vampirovibrionales > JAJTHC01 > JAJTHC01. The sequence goes on from CP050876.1 coordinate 1,868,861, forward strand.
GTCTGGATTCTGTACATTGACGCCTCCCGAACTAGAGCTAACCCCTTTTGAAGCCAGTCTTCAAAAGGCAGGGGAAATATTAGTAAACGATTCATTACTGCCTTTACGCCAAGCCGCTCAAGCGCGGTATAATAAGCTAGGCTTCCCTCAATCACGTCAGCTTGAAGCGTGGAAATATGTGGATCTTCAAGGCTTAAGCCAACACGCGTGGACGCCTGCTCTTCAGGGGGGGGGGAAAGAAGACTTCATTGAATGGATCTATCCCAAGGCCTGCCGATTGGCCATGGTCAACGGAGAAATGCGAGATCATGGCAGCTGCGAAAAAGTACAGCCCTTGCAAGAAACGCTCTTGACTCACCCTGAGTCTCTCGTGCCTGTTCTTGGTTCGATCGAAGAAGAAGACGATGCCCTCAGCTTGGTGAACCGTATCTTCGCTCCTGAGCCTTATGCCTTACGGGTTCCCGCAAATCAAGAGATGAACACTCCCTTAGAATGGGTGATTCATCACGACAAGGCGTCCAACAGTTTCCCCGCCTTGTACATTGATTTAGGGGAAAATGCAAGCGCACAGGTCTTGATTCGTATTAAAGGCGATTTACATCCCCAAGGTCTAACCTATTTACAAGGCTTCATTCATATTACGCAAGCCAAGGGGAGTCGTCTACAATTAACCGTTTTAAGTAATATCGCGTATGCAGGCTATAATTTCTTTAATACACAAGCGACCTTAGCGGAAGACGCTCAACTTAAATTGTTCAGTACCGCCTTAAATGCAGAACATTTTCGACATCACATGGCTGTGACGTTAGCGGGTGAAAAAGCAGATGCGTCTTTAAATGGCTTATCCATTTTGTCGGGTCATAACAAAACACATATGCATGTCCGTTTAACCCATGCCGTGCCCAATTGTACGTCTAGCCAAATCTTTAAAGCGGCGGTAGGCGGGCGAGCCTTTCATGAATTTGATGGCAGTATTTTTGTCCACAGAGATGCTCAAAAAACGAATGCTCAGCAACTTTCTCGAAGTTTATTGTTGTCAAAAAAAGCCAAAGCCTTTGCTCGCCCTTGGCTACAAATTGATGCGGATGACGTCAAGTGCTCACATGGTGCCACCGTCGGGCAACTCGATCACGCACAACTGTTTTACTTATTAAGCCGAGGCATTTCAGAAGAACGCGCCAAAGCCTTACTGACTCAAGGGTTTTGTGACAGCATGCTAAGTGACACTTACTTAGATGCCTACGTCAAACGCTATTTCATGAAACGGGTGCATTGTGCCTTAGTGGCAGCAACGGTTTAAAAGAGTATCAAAAGGGAATAAAAAGGGAGATGGATATGAATGCTTCTGCGGTAAGCGACACATCAATAGCGGGTTACCCTTTCACAGGCGAAGGCCTGACATCTGCTGAAGTTTTGACCTTACGAGGGGACTTCCCTATTCTTCACACGAGGGTGCATGGAAAACCTTTAATCTACTTTGACAATGGTGCCACCACCCAAAAACCACAAGTCATGATTGATCGAATCAGTCGTTTTTATGCGGAAGAGAATGGGACCGTCCGTCGTGGCGTTTATCACTTGGCGGCTCAAGCGACTCATGCCTTTGACACCGTCCGAGAAGAAGTCGCCCAATTTCTCAATGCTCCCGATGCGGAAGGCGTTATTTTCGTCAGAGGTTGTACCGAAGGCATTAATCTGGTGGCCTTTGCTTACGGCAGAGCACACCTCAAAGCAGGGGACGAAATCCTCATTACGGAAATGGAGCATCATGCCAACTGGGTTCCTTGGCAAGAACTTTGCAAAGATTTAGGCACAGTCCTTAAAATTATCCCCATGGATGGTCGTGGTGTTTTAGATCTCAATGCCTATGAAACATTATTAAGCGAAAAAACAAAATTCGTCAGCTTAATTCATGTGTCTAACGCCTTAGGCACGGTTAATCCCGTTAAAGCGATGATTGCCCAAGCCCACGCCGTAGGGGCCAAAGTGCTCATTGATGGAGCGCAGTCCACTCCTCATATGCCGATTGATGTACAGGATTTAGATTGCGATTTCTTTACCTTTAGTGGTCACAAAGTTTATGGTCCAACAGGAGTAGGCGTTTTATGGGCAAAGCCCGAACTCCTTAATCTCATGCGTCCCTATCAAAGTGGGGGAGATATGATCGATACCGTCACCCTTGCCAAAACCACATTTTTAGAAGGACACCGACGTTTTGAAGCAGGGACCCCCGCCATTGCCCAAGTCATAGGACTCGGCGCGAGCTTGGCCTACGTGAAAGCCATTGGCTTAGGGCGTATCCATCATTACGAGCAAACGTTATTAGATTACGCCACAGAGGCCCTTCAAAAAATAGAAGGCGTACAGATTTACGGCAGCGCCCCTGAAAAAGCGGCCGTGCTTTCTTTCTCAGTGCAGGATGTTCATCCGCTCGATTTAGGAACGCTCTTGGATTTAAAGGGCATTGCCATTCGAACGGGTCATCACTGTGCACAACCGTTGCTCCAGCATTTTGGTATTTCCGCCACTGCACGAGCAAGCTTTAGTTTTTATAACACGTTTGAAGAAATTGACCAGTTCATCACCGCTTTACAGCAAGTGATTATCCTCTGTAAATAGATGCAAATAGAGGAGATTTTCTCTTTTTTTTGAGAAGACCGATTCATTTTTTTATACTAAAGCAAGTCGCCTGTTTTCGTGTTGCGGTGTGAAAAATACTGATATGAATCCTGTTTTTTACAGATACTGAATTATGCTTTAGTGATTATTGCAATCATCATCATCACCAACATTCTACCCTTTGGTTGGGAGCAGGCATGGAACTTAACCCCTTGGATACAAACCGATATTTGGAGCGTTAAACTCCCCCTAACGCATAAACGCAGTATGGCTTATCTCAGTAAAGTCATTGAAACACAAGCCGAAGATTCTTGGGGGGAATGGATTTTAAGCAAAAGTAAAAGAATTCAGTTATTCTGGCACCCTGAAGACAAGACGCAATTTAAGCTTTCCATTATTCCCATAAGAAACAAAGGTGGCCTAAATTTTGTTGCAATGGGCCGACTCAAAAGTTATGCGGACCAAACCACGTTGATTCAAATTCGATTTCAAAGTAGTATTCCTGAACAATTTTTCTTTTATTTTTGTCTCAGTGTAGGATTATTCTCTTTTTATATGGGAGTGTCCACTTACAGTACGACCACGCCTACTTTTCTTTTTTTGTCGCTACTGTTTTTATTCATGGGGGGATCTGTCCTTGTTTGGGGACGCAACCAATTGGAACAACGCGTACAACGGGTGATTCTACTCACTGATTTAGAGCAAGTGTTGATGCTCGATGAAGCAGAACAACGACTTTACCACACCTTTCGTCCCTTACGGTGGTTAAGTCACCACCCTGAATAGAAAGACTTCTTTACTCCCTTATAAAGGGGAATAAACCACTCAACAAATAAGCAAAGCCCCAAACTAACGACGGGGGGATTGCAATAATTGCAACGCCATCTGGATTTGATCTTCAGGACTACTTTGTTGCGGCATTAAGGGCAATTGCTGACTCGCCACTTTCGGACGAGGTTGCCGTTTCGCCGCGCGTCTGGTCATAGGGGGTTGTTGCGCCAGTAGTCGATGAGAAGAAGACGGTTCTGCAAGACTTTGAGACTCACTGAGTTCTTGAACACCTGTTCTGACCTGTTGATGCAAATCACCCAAACGTTCTTCCATAGTGCTCAGTAAATCAGCCGCATAATCTTTTGCCGAATGACGGACCCACTGCGCTTCTTCTTCGGCTGCTTGCTTTAAGGCCTCGCATTGCGCTTGAGTTTCTTCTTTCAACAGATTTAATTCACTAATCATTTGGGCACGAATACGTTGGGCCTCATCTTGAATCGCGTGCATTAACTCGGACTCAGACAAAAGACGTTGACGGTCATGCTGTGCATTTTGCAACAATTGAATGGCCTGTTGACGGGCATCTTCAATCATTAAATCTTGCGATTCAGTTAGGCGTTGAGCTTCTTTAATCGCCATGGGGAGATGCTCGCGTAATCGATCCATTAACGGGAGAAGACGGTCGGCATTAACCATCACCCAAGGAGTAAAAGGGACACTTGTACTCCCCAAAAGTAAATCTTCCATGTGGTCCAAAATTTTAACAAAATTACTCATTAGGGCGTTCTCCTATAGGGAAGTGGGGATAAGGGGATGAAGACAGGCTAAAATAGTTGAGCAAGAGCGGTGGCGACATGGGGAGAGACATAAGCATCCACATTTTCGCCGTGACTGGCCAATTCACGAACCATACGGGAAGACAAAAACTGATATTCCAGTGAAGGCATCATGAAGCACGTATCGAGCTGTGGATTAATTTTGGCATTCGTTTGGTACATGGAACATTCATATTCAAAGTCTGAAATCACTCTCAAGCCTCGAATCAAACAATCTGCCCCTAACGATTTGGCAAAATGAACCGTCAATCCTGCAAAGGTAGAGACCCTTACATTTTGAAGCCCCATTGCAACGATACTTGCTTCAAGCATGGCCACGCGGGCTTCAGGCGTAAATAAACTATTAGGCTTTGCTGGATTATGAGCGACTGCAATTTCCAAGGTATCAAACAAGCTTGCACCGCGACGTATCAGATCTTCATGACCTTTTGTGACGGGATCAAAACTACCTGGGTAAACGGCAACAGTCATTAAGCATCACCATATAAATTACTACACATTTGATTATACTACAAGATTTATTGAGGAGACAAGCCCTTCTCTCAAGGTCTCTTAAAAACTAATCCAAAGGTGTAGTTAATTTTCTCGTCTGAAAACAGAAAAGCCGTTTTTAGTACTATTTAAGCCCTTAATCCGAGCAGGAAATCACACCCCCAAGGGAGATAAATTGTAACAGAATATTGCAAAAACGCAATAAAAACGCCTCCCAAGGTTTTATTGCTCATAGAGCCTCTTTTCTTGTTAATAAAAGCCGTGAATAACTAAATTCGCTTCACGCTCTCCGTTTGTCTATACCAACACACGTCATCAATACGAAATGGAATCTTTCTTATGATTTTAGGGATTTCTGCGATTGGTTCAGGAACTTTACCGCCCCCTGTTGGCGAGTATTATCAAAGAAAATCGCCCCCACAAGGACCAGCAAATCCGTCTGCTCCTTCTTTATTAGGAGGCATCAATAGCCCTTCGACTTTTCAACCAGCCCTTGGCTTTAATTTCGGGCAAAATCCCGCGTCTAACACGACCGATGGCGCAAGTTTTAATCAGCCCACCTCTATTCCCACGCATACCTTTGCGATGTGGAATCAAGAATTTTATGGGAATCCCCTTTCACAAGACCCTAAAACCTTTGTCAATGCCGCGGGTGAAACGGCGGATAAAAATACACGGGAAGGGGTCATGGCCCATGAGCTCGCGCATTTTACGGTGGCTCAAGAATATGGTATTCCTACAGGACCCCCAGTGGTTGAAATGGGAGCCAATGGCTTACCCGAGGGGGGACATGTCAGCTTACAAACCACGGCGTTTGATCCCAATCGTGTCAAAACAGAAGGCCAAGACTATGTAGATAGGTTTCGTCGTTCCATGGGGGAAGGCTTGATTGCCTCTGCCCAAGCGCCTGAAAAAGAAATTCAAGCCCATGGTAATGTCGCGGGATTAAATACGGCAGGCTATGGTGAATTGTCGCAGGCGGACCTTAACATTGTTGATCTAGGGTATCGAAATTTAGCCGAAGTCAATGCCTTTGAAAGAACGCCTGAAGGACAATTTTCCAAAAATCTAAAAAACAAACCCTCTGCTCTGCAAGCACAAAGTAGAGCACTCATGGCACAGCACCCTGATTTAATGACGGCCTTTGTTCAGGGGCAGATCTCCGCTTAAGTGATAAATTTCTTATTTTGGTGAATCCCTTATGTGTAGGATGCAAAAAACAGATCAAACATTGCTATAGTAAGGCAGTTGCCTGATGTCTAAAAAGGAATGTGCCATGCTCAAGGTTCAATGGCTGGAGGAAAGTCACCGCGGTGTTTTTGCACCCCTGTATCAAGATTTTTGCGATCATGCCATCACCGCTTACCGTTGGCCTCAAGCCCCTTTAGCACTCGACGCATTGTATGCCCAATGCCACGTTCAACACTTAGGCGTTTTATTACTCTATCAAGAATCACAGTGTATCGGTTTTTGGCTCTATGCGTTTCCTCCTCATGGTGCCTTGGAACTTTCAGCGTTTTATTTACTCCCTACGCTTCAGATCACAGCAGCCTTAGTGCAAGACGCCTTTCAATTGGCCTTTCAAGCCTGGAACACACTGCCTCAATGGCAAGATTTTAGTTTTGGAATTTATGGTATTCAAAGCGAATGGGGCCCATTTTTAGACACCTGCCCTGTGGAAGGATGCACCCCCATTGCACTGGCTCAACAACATATTTTACAACGTCGCATTTGCTTAGCAGATGCCCCTGACATTTTAAAACGCCCAAACGCCCCCCGCTTTCCCTATAGTATTCAATCGTGGAAGCCAAAGTATCAAGCAGGACTCGCCCCTGCGCTCGCGGCAGCCTTTCAAGATGAACCCGATGCCTTGTGGGATGCTCGCTTTCGAAATGAAGTGGGTGCCCAATCGCTTTTACAACTCATTGAAACCCATGCCTTTGGGCGCCACTTTGCCCCCTTAAGTTATGTGGCCTTAAATGAAGCACGAAAACCCTATCCCGTCGGGGCCATTTTCTTATTACAGGTAGAAGACGATGTGGTCAATATCCCTTTGCTTTTTATTCACCCTGAACACCAAGGGAAAGGATTAGGACGCGCACTAATGCTCCACCTGATGCAAGCGAGTATCAAGGCCGTTCAAGCCAAGCAGCTCAAGGCAACGTTCATCAATGTCACCACCAACCCTGTACAAGCCACTGCCTTAAAGGTGTATAAGGCCCTCGATTTTGTCTGTCAAGACGAAGGCTTTCATGCCTATACATCTAGAAAATCGTGAAGACCTACCCCTATGCTAAGGTGATTGGCTCCAGCAAAAGCCGTCGACGGTGTCTGAACGCCACCCATATTATTCGTGCTATTGTTCGTGCAAAAAACCACCCGCACAAACCATTTCAACCGTTTTCATCAAAAAAACGCGTCCTGCGGAAGCTTGATGAATCAATTCTTCTTCTCCTCCCAAATGAGGAATGCGAATAATAGCAGGCGCCAAGGGATCAGGAGGAATATAAAGGCTCGCCAATTCGAAAGGCAGTAAGTCCGTAAAATCAAAGGTCTCATAACTGTGCGCCAAATCGTGGAAATCCCCTCTTATGGCGAGAATTCGGCCTGTAAATAAAGGGTCCTTCCCCGCACGCACCATGGCGAGTGGTTTATGATTGCCTCGATTGGTAAAGCTTAAGCAATGCCATAAAATATTCAGCACTCCGAGTGAACGATCGGGATCGACTTCAGAATAAATGCGGTGCGTTTCCATGTCTCGACTTTTAAAGTTGGATTTAAAAGACGAGCAGACCACCTCCAAATCATTCAAGAGGTCTTCAAAAATGGCTTTTGTATTTTCCATCGCACGTTCGTGTAAGCTGGATTGGTGCGTCATATGCCCTGCCAGTAGTCCGATGCGTTTGGCCAATTCTTGCTTCATTCGCTCTTCAGGGGTAAGGTCTGGAGAAGGGCTAGGCATCTGAGGCATACTCACGCCATGACGAGTAGGTAAAGTACCTGATTTAAGCTCTATATGGGTAGGGACCAACACGGAGGAACGACGAGGCATCGGCATTTCAGACGAAGAATGAGCATCAGACACAGGAGGGCACTCCATACAATTTTAGTAGATTTAATAAAGGGTTCATGAAGAAAAAGGGCATAAGAAATGTTCAAGTAAGGGAAGACACACAGGCGATTTCTATAAAAAACCGTATTTATAGGGTTTATCTTTATTATAAGGCGCTTAATCGCTTAATCATAAGCCCATCATCCTGAGGCATCTCGTCAAACAAGACATTTTTCTTCTCTTACAAGACCTAGTATAGCATTGAAATGCCTTTCGTAAAAGTGAAAGGTAAACAGGTGGGGAATCTCCTCCAAAAGGAGGACTTCTCTACCTTGATCCTTAGGTTCATTTTTGTATCCTCAGATTCATGTTATACTTTACGAAGTTAAATATTCGATCTTGTATAAAGAGTTACCCCGTGGGTTTTGTTTCAAAAGCTTTTATTTCAAAAAATCTTAAACGCTTTTAAAATCGAGGATAAAGGAGAGTTGTATCTGTGAAAATATTTTGTGTTTTGGCCTGCTTGATGCTCAGCCTCTTCAGTGTCGTTACTCCTTCCGTGTCTGCCTCTGAATTAAGACAGTTGTCGCCCATCGTCCATGAACCGCCTGTAGGAGGTTACGTCTTTACCGCATTAGCGCCTTTGCCTCGTGATTTTCGTGAAACGACATTAAGCCCTAGCCCCATTCTGCAAGAGTCCGCCCAAACAACCCAAACACAAGGGGCACCCCTGCCGAATACCCGCTTTGAACTCAAAAAAAAACCTTAGCCCAAGGTAGCAGTACATTGCTACTCATCCATTCCACTGAACCTAGGTATGAGAAAACCGATACGTTTAAAGTGTTGTGGAGAAAACAAAGTTTAAAGGCCTATCGATGGGAAAAGACAGGCCAATCAAACACGTGGGGGGTCTTGATTGCGGTAGATCCCCTTGCCCCTGCTGGTGAGGCGGCTCTAAGTGTGTGGGATGCATCAGGAGAATGTGTGGCCCGTTGGACGCTTCCGATCATCAAAACCGCTTTCCCCACCCAAGCCATTAGAGCCTCTAAAGAAACGGCTGCTTTACAGCCCGAAGCAGGAGAATTAGAAACCGTTGAGCGCTTAAAGCAATTAAAAACCCCTTATCGATATTGGCAAAGTCCGCTGCAATTTAAAGCACCCGTTCCGCAATGTGTGAACTCTCCTTTTGGGGTAAAACGTATGGTCAATGGGATTTTTACGGGGAACTATCATAAAGGTTTAGATCAAAAAGCGCCACAGGGGCAATGGATTAGCGCTCCTGAATCGGGACGCATTTTTATTGCTCAAGCCTTCGCCCTCCATGGGGGAACCGTAGGCATTGATCACGGCCAAGGCGTCACCAGCATTTACATCCACATGAGCCAAATCGGGGTACGGGTGAGTCAAGTGGTGCCAAAAGGGGCTCGCTTAGGTCAAGTGGGGGCCACAGGTTTTGCGACAGGGCCTCATTTACATTGGGGGGCCTTTATTCAAGGGGTCGCGGTGGACCCTAGCGCCTTTACGTCGTCGCTACAGCCGTGCGGGACTTAAGGTCAAATGCTTAGAAACTATTTTCCCTAAAGCATCCAAAAAAAACCCTCAATCTATATTGAGGGGACGAATTAAGAGAGAGAGAAATAATAATTTCAAACTCTACTGTATACCTATTGATATAAAATTGCAAGTGATAAAACCCAAACATAAAGTTCTGTAACAATCTGTTATACCACAGGGTTCACAGGGGTTTCGCTAAGTTTAATCCCTCCCCTCAAAATGAGGAGAGGGATGCGAGTGTGCTTCAGCGTTTTAAGATAAAACGCGCGATTTTCTTTTGGAAAGGAATCTCTTTAGGCGGTAGTCGGTGCAGAATCAATGACTCGCGTAGATTTCGAGCGGGAGCTAGCGGCCTTGCGTTTTGGACTTTTAATATAAATCACACGTGGGTGGTCCGAAGCATCAGAACGATCTGAACGTCGTTCCAGTTGGGCAATACGTTCTTTAAGCGCTTGAATTTTGGCGGAACTACTGGTTTCTTTGTCCTTCGAATCCGCCAAGCGGTTAAACATCCGCTCTTCACTGGACTTGTTCGACGAATGGGTGATGGTCTGTAAAACAGGCGGAACCAGCTGTGTTAAAAGCGTCCCTAAAAGACTACGTTCTTGGGTTTTATGTAAAAATTCAAGCTGGCGCTTTTGACTTTCATTGTCAAAGGCGAGTTGACGATCTTGACTTCGGTCATCCGCGTGAATGCCTCTAATATCTTTGCGTTCCGAAAAATCCAGTTGGCGAATTTCACTGCGTTCCCCAAACTGACCGTTTAAATAATCTCGTTTTAAATCAATTTCCGCCAAGGGAACGGCATTTTGGGCCTTATAATAGGCCACCGTAGGATCTTCTAATCGACCATGAAGGGCGTGAGGTAAATTATAGTAACTCCCTACCCCATAGGTGGCGGCCCCATATGCACTAGATAAATAAGGTGCATGAGGTAAAAGGCCTCCTGCGTAAGCAGCCGTAGGGTAATAAGGGCGTAGACCATTTGGATAATAAGGGGTATTCCAAGACTCATCCACCGCAGGGGCAGACGCAAAAGAATTGAATCCGTTATAAATAGGGTTCGCAGAAGCACCATAAGGGGATTGAAAGGAAGGGAAAGGCATGGGTATAAACTCCTAAGGTCAAAAAGGAAAGTAAAGGGAGAGAAAAGATCAGTATCAATACGGTCAAGGGCAAATAGGGAAAGGGTATATTCAAAAGCATCACGGTGGGTTGGGTCGAAAAACTGTCGGGGGATATCAAAAAGTATTAAACTGTAATTATATAAAAACAATTTTAAATCACCTTTGTGCTAGTGGTAGAATAAAAATATGCCCGTTCTGTAACATTTTGTAATAATGGAGTTTTTATGCAGGCATTTCCCCGTTCTAAAGCCCTTCAGTTTTTTAAAAATGCGTTGGTGCAAGGGGCATTTGGGCACGCGTATTTACTCACAGGGCAGGACACCCAACATCAATATGACATCGCTTTATACTTGGCACAGCTCTTAAATTGTGAAGCCCCTGTCACATCACCTCCCACGGGTGAACAAGAACCGTGCCATCACTGTCGGCCGTGTAAATGGATTTTAGCGGCGGCTCACCCCATTGTCAAAACCATCAGTCGCCTAAGTTTTGAAGATGAAGACTCGTTAAGAAGTAAAAAAGATAAAAACGCCGAACGTAAGCAAATTTCCACACAACAAGTCAAAAGTTTACAGCACTATTTAAGTAAACAAGCGGCGCAAGACGAGCATCGAATCATTATTTTTACAGATGCCCAAAAAGTACCCCTGTCTTCACCGTCAAAAACACAGGGGATTTACCCCGTGCCTTATGAATGGTCTAGCGAACCTAAAAATGAAAAATCTACGTTAGCGTGGCAACCGCTTACACGTCAAATTTTTTCAGATGCCGCGGCCAATCGCTTTTTAAAAAATTTGGAAGAACCCCCTGAACGAACCCACTACTTTTTTTTAACACGGCATGTGGAAAGCTTACTCCCAACAATTGTCTCTCGATGCCAAGTGGTCTACATTCCTCCCCCTCTTCAGGCCTTGCCTCACACCGATAAAACCCTGCCTGAATCCCTAATCACTTGGATGGGAAAGGCCTTCGCCCCTTTTCACGCTTTGGAGGTCCTTCCCTTGCTTCAGTCTTTAGAAGCCGAATTTAAAGCCGAAAATATCCCCCCTATAGAAGGCGTACGCGCCTTAGAAGCCTATTTAAAACGGTCTCCTTTCAAAGTCGAAGCCACTCGCTATGTCGCTTGGCAAAACGCCTTGGCTCAAGCGGAAAATGATTTAACACACACGTGTAATGTAAGTAATACGCTATGGTGTATGTTAGATAATTTAACTTAGCTTTCTTCGCTTTATGAAAAAATGATTAAGAATCCATATACCCGCTAGGGATGATATGCGTGGGACGACGCAAGGTTTGATCCACCCCACCCCCCTTCACTTGAACCACAATCGTATATGGCCACGCGTAAGTCCCCGTCATGGTGGTAGGGTCTGTGACGATGGTACCACTGGGTAACTCTACGACTTCCAACCAAACATTACACGTAAAAGGACTGGTATTATAACGATTGGCAACGCCTGTACTGGCAGGATTCGAAACTTTTAATTGATAAGTGCTCCAATTGATATTCGCCATATTCGGCGTTGTATTTTTACGAATGTCCGCATTCGGATGATAATCCGTTAAGAGCTGAGCAGGGCCAATATTCTGAACGGTAGTGGTATCCGTAATTGTCGCTTGTACTTTTTTCATATAGGCGGGGTAAAGTTCTTGCGTTTCAAAGTCTTCCATGGCCCCGTATGCGACTTCTCGAGCAGACATCCCAATGGCTTTTAAAGCCCCCGATTCCGTCATAGATTTAGTCGTTATGAGTCCAATCATCAACACTTGCCCCGAAAAAAGGAACATCAAACAAACAGTAAGGATTAAAATACTTGCGTCCTGTTTAACGTTAGGACATCTTTTTTTAAAAAATGCTAAAAAAGATTGTAAGACAGACACAAGCGTTACCTCATTCAGCTTAGACTCAAAGCAATCGTAAAAGTAAAAGGCGTCAGGCTCCTTATACCATTATATCATTTTCGGTATGAAACGCTTATTTCTGAAGGGACTTCCACCAAATGGTTACATTCCCTTAGATACTCAGGGAGAATCGTACGTGTCTCCATAACCGCTTCTACTCCCTGAGAAAAACCGAATTCAGTCACTCTTAAATGTAGGGGGTAATCTTGAATTTCAGACGGTAATTGACGGACACATAGGGCGTCATACACGACGCCTAAGGTCAACGGAAAAGTGGACGGTGCTTGCCTATGCCATGACTCCAGTTGAACATCATAATAGCCGCCCCCATAACCCAAGCGAAAGCCCTGTGTGTCCATCATCAAACAAGGAACAAGGACTACATCGGGGGGAAGCGCCATTAACGGTTGGGTTGAAGTCGGTTCCCAAATACCGTAATGATTTTTACACCACGCCAACGGAGCAGGGACTTCAGTCGGTAAGGCCTGAATACGGTGCCACGCCAAATGACGAGGACTCACGATACGAGGCGCATAAAGGACATGGCCTGTTTCTAAAAGATATTGAAGCGTAGGCGTAATATCGATTTCATCCCCCATGGGCAAATAAATCGCAATGTTCAAAGGGCGTTGTCCTTGCGGTGGCTTCAATATTTCCAATAGCGTCATTAAATGTTGATTAATGAGCCAGTCACACGCATGAACATCACAATGATGCGCAAACGTCCCACGCCTGAATGAATTACGCCACGCTTTCGCCCATGAGCGCCATTGCCCCTTGGTATAATGAAAATACTCCCTTTTTGTTTTTTTCATACGTGAAATTATAACTTAAAAAGGGGTATTCTAAACGACCGTTGCTCTATTCAACCTAATAAGATGTCATATGAAACCATTCTTTTCGATGCTGACACGAGAAGGAGGCGGAAGTCTCCCTTCCAAAAAAATAGAAAAATACTCCGTTTCCTTGAGTATTGGTTCGCATGAAATTGAAGGGGCAGTCTTTAATCATGAACAAAATGCCGTAATTAAATCAGTCGTACATAAGTTACCCGCAGGCTTAGTCGTTTCAGGGGGGGATGTCTTAAGCAATGCCCAAGCGCTCGGCGACTTATTCATGAGCATCATGCAAGATTTAGACGCACCTACTCGAAAAGTACAGCTTAGTATTCCCTGTACCTTAATGCGCTTAATGGAAGTGCCTAAAATGGAGCCAGAAGAATATTACGTCTTTTTAGCGAGTGAAGCAGAACGATTTAGAGCCTTTGACAATACAGAAGCCGTGGTCGCTTTTAATGAATTACCTTCTGCCTCCCATACGGCGAATCAACGCTTATTGTATACCGCTGTTCGTCGAGACAGTTTTTTACGGTATCGACAAGCCGCACAACTCGCGAAAATACAATTACTTTCCATCCACGTGGAACCCTTACAAATTTTAAGAGGGAGCTTCGCCAAAGGCGTCTTAAACAGTCGCTTAAGCGAAGTAGAACACCCTGATACCCTATGCTGGGGGAGTATTCTACATGAATTTGATCGCTTACGCTTTTTAATTTGGCAAGGTAAAGAACTGATTGATATTCGAGAAGTCACGATGTCAGAGCAAATGCTCGCGAATCCCAATGAACAAGCCTTAGTCTTAAGTGATTTACTCATGGAACTTAAGCGTACAGTGGCAAATCTAAAAACGACAGAACCACAATTTTGGCTCACCCATCACTTAAATTATGTGTTGTTACAACACTTACAACATGAAACGGGAAAAGCCTTTCAATGCTTTGAACTCCCCACTTCTATTCAAGTGGACCGTGCGGATCTAGGTATGGCGGTACTCGGGGGCTGTTGGACGGACGCTCATCCTGAACCGTATTTACTTAATTTTTTAGATAAAAAGGCCCCTTATCACAAAGAAAACATGAGCTTTTCTAGTCCCTTTGACGGTTTTACATGGTCCAATTTAGATGCCCTTAATTTTAGCCAACAGGTATTTGCCACGACCCTTTTACCGTTTGTGTTTGGGTCTATAGGGGTGGTCATGGTCGCTTGGATCACCTTAATGGTGGTGAATCAATACACCGAAAATGACACGACACAAACGAATGAAGCCAAAGCATCGTTAGAAGATAAGGTCGCTCAATTAAAGAGTCAAATTGATTATTATCAACAGGTGTATCGCTTGTCTGAAAAAGTGTTGTCTGTGGCGAATGCGTCTAAAAGCGTAAACATTCTGTTACTTGGTTTATTAAGTGACATTCAGCATTTGCCTGCGTCTTTATGGTTTAACGAAGTAGGCTATGACAAGCAAATTTCGATTACAGGCAATGCCCTAAAACCTGAAGATATTTTAGACCTGACACACCAGCTTGAACAGCGACGTTATGGTCGCGATTTCGTCTTACATTATATTCGTGAAGAAGATGTGGGCGATGACGCCCCCTTGATTTATAGTTTTATGCTCGGTGGATTTTTAAATACGGAAGAAACGCCCGTTACCGATGAAATCCTTCCCCAAAAGACTGAGCCCGTAAAAGATCCTGAAACGTCTACCCGCAACGAAGCGTCACCGCCAGAAGAAGAAAATCCCTAAAAACCTTTATTCAATATACTTATTTTATTTTTTATTTTTGTTTTTAATCCCTCTTCCCTTGTACGTATGCCCCCTTAGGAGAGCCTCCGTTTATGAAACTCAATCAACGAGAAGCCTTACTCTTAGGAGCATTATCTGCCGCCGTTGTGTTGATGGTGGGGTACCTATGGTTATTGACTCCCCAAATAAAGTCCTTGCAACGTCATAGCAAAGACCGAAAAGCCACCCACGAAGAAGTCGAAGCACTCGCGTCTAAAAAACAAGAACTCACACAAACCTTAAGTCATTACAAAATTAAAAGTCAACAGAATAAAGAAAAAATTTCATTCACCTTTGAAGAGCAAGATTTAGAAAAACGAATGAAAGGCTTTATGCAGGTCTTAACTCATTTGCTCAACACCACGGGCAATGATTTAATTACCATTCAACCCTATGACGCCAATGCCGTTGGCCAACTTCGACAACGCCAGCGGCAAGACGCCGCGGAAGAAAACGTCGTTAACCAAGACGTGCCTGAAGCCTTACAACGATTTAAGGCGGTGAAAGAACCTGACTTACCCTTATATTCCACCGAAATGGAAATGAAAATACGGGGCTCCTTCCCTCAAATTAAGAATTTCATTGAAGCCTTGACGAGTTATGATAAAGAACTCGTCAAAATCGAAACCTTGTATTTGAGCTATGAAGCCTTGGATGAACGCAGTATGGCTGAATTCGAAGACAGCTCCCTTAAATCAAGCCCAAGCAACCCGAATCGCCACTTAAGTAAGCCCTTATTACTGGTGACTCGTTTAAAGTTTTACCTCATGGAACCGACAGACAACGCCTTTAGTAAAGCCTTGGCAGAGGCGCAAGTCAAAGCACAGTCGGACGAAGAAGAGGCCTTGGAAGCGTCTAAAAAAAGCAAGAAGAAAAAAAAGAAAAAGAAAAAACGCCAAGAAAACGACTAGTCAAGACAAGTCTGTAAAACAATAGACTTAACGAAAAACTATTGTGACGGCAATTCTATTTCTTTCACAGGTTCACGGTGAATGGCCAATAAAGATTGCATCGCTACTGCAGACAACTTAGGAGGCATTCCTGGTGTTTTGGCAAATTGACGTAAAATGTCCGCGGTACGGCGTAAATTACGCACCAAATCCCCTTGATCCATAGTCGTAGAAGCCATAATCGACTGCCAATCTGACCCTTTGGCCCACATTTCTACAATACCACTGGCAATGGGATTAATCGAAAACGGCACTTCAACCTGATATTGTTGCTGTAGGCGAGAAACCCGTTCTGCAATACGCTGTAAACGACGCACACAAGAACCCACCGCTTTAGAACTACGGACAAAGGTTTGTACGTTTTCTCGCGTGGAATCATTCACAATGGCAGAAGCAACCGCGGCCAGTTCATTAAAGGTCAGGTCATCGAAGACTTCTTCTCGTAACGCTTCGGCCACAAATAGTTCATTTTCTGTGCGGATATTCGCTGTCAACAAGCCCAAGCTGGTGGGTTTATGGTCGAGGTTCTGATCCGTCTTTTGAAGATACCCCGCTTCACTAAGCAGCTGATAAAGCTTTAGAAAGCTTTGCCAGTAGACGTCTCGTTCACTCTGTACTTGTTCGGTCAAACGATTCACTTGTCGTTCTATTTTATCGACTTTTTCAACGGCTCTTCGATGAGACTTAAACACGTTGCAAGTACTACAAGGTGCTTCTTCCACTTGATTAATCACGGCGAACAATTCATCTTCAACACGTTTGAGTTCTGCAAGCAGTTCGGGGGCGTCTCCAAATTTTTTGAGTTGTTTTTTCATCGTTGTTTTTTGACGGTTCAAGCGAGAAATACTTTCCCTTAATTCCAGTTGATCTTGAAACGCTTTTAAATCCAAGCCAAATTCACAAGGAAATTGATACGCTTGATCGAGCAAGGTTTTTCGTTCATGGAGTTCAATCGACAAGGGATTGGCGCGTCTGTCCATCGTAAACGCTCCAAAACTACGGTTCACAATACTTTCCGCCACCGTCAGTGAATGCGTTTGCATCAAGTTCAGCACCATACTATACGTAGGAGTAAAGCGACTATTCAGAGCATCCGCATGAGAAGAGGCCAATTTACCCACTTCTGTCGCGGTATTAAAAGGCGTACGAACCGCAATGACATGCCCAATGGTGTCCATACCTCGTCGACCTGCACGCCCACTCATTTGCAAAAATTCGCTGGGATTCAGGAGACGATGGCCTTCATTGGTGCGTTTTGAAATCGCCGTAATCACGGTGGATCGAGCAGGCATATTGATGCCCGCCGCCAAAGTTTCCGTCGCAAAGACCACCTTCAACAAGTTTTTTTGAAAGAGTTGTTCGACCAACATTTTACTGGCAGGAAGTAAACCCGCATGGTGACACGCCACCCCATTAATAAGACCCGTTTCAAATTCAGGCGTAATTTCAAGGGTACTATTATCTCTAAAAAACTGGATAAACGCCCGTGCTTGTTTACGCTCTTCGGCGTTGTTTAAGGGCACATGCGTCAGCTCTTTCATTCCCGTGTCGCAGCCACGGCGACTAAAGGTAAAGAAAATAGCAGGAAGCATGTCCCGTTCAACCATGTCATCAATCAAAGCCAAGGGCGAAAAGGCGCGGCCTCGACGTTGGGGGTCTCGAATCACCTGTTCATTTTTAAGGTGATGATTCAAACGTTTTTTACCACCTTCCCCTTCTTCAAAGAGAGGAACGACTTCTCGACCCGTAAAATAATGAAAATGTAGCGGTACAGGACGAAACGTACTATACACCAAGCGCACATGGGGGTGGATTTTATCCATCCACGCGGTCAATTCATCCGCATTGGACACCGTGGCCGACAAGGCAATCATCTTGACATGAGGGGGACAATGAATAATGGACTCTTCCCATACGGTGCCTCGATCGGCATCATTCATAAAATGGCATTCATCCAAGACCACATAACCCAAATCAGACAAAAGAGTACTGTCTTCATTCAAACCGTACAACATATTACGAAAGACTTCTGTGGTCATGACCACAATTTGTCCTTCACGATTAATGGAGGTATCCCCCGTGAGTAAGCCCACGTTTTGCTCGCCGAAACGTTCTTTTAAGTCATGATATTTTTGATTCGACAAGGCTTTGAGAGGAGTCGTATAAAAAAGCTTTTGCCCGATATCCAACGCTTTGAGCGCCGCAAATTCTGCAATCACCGTTTTACCTGCCCCTGTAGGCGCGCAGACCACCACCGAATCACCTTGGTGAATGTGTTCAATGGCTTCTTCTTGAAAATCATCAAGAGGAAAGGCCAACATTTCTCTATAAATGCTTAAAATATCAGTAGAAGGGGAAGGTATAGTGCTCAACGTATCGGATCTTTCTGGCTTCAAGGAAAATAATTTAAACCTATCATACCTGAAACATAAAAATCGTGACGAAGGCCATCAAAGACTCAACATCAAACTTAGGCCTTTAAATGGCTTTTGAATACTCTGTCTTTATGAACGGCTTCTAAGAGGCTTTAACGTTGTAAATCAAAATAAGTGGCCTGCGTGACTTCAACCCCTGCAAGCGTCGTCGTACCGACAGCGCGTGGCGTCAGTCGACCGAGGGAATCTAAAGTCAGGTGGACAGACGCCGAATTGGGATCCGTCTCGCGATACACCCCGTCAGGGTCAACAATAATAGGCTGATGAGAATTACTCCCCACCAAAGTGGTATTGGCTGGAACTGTCGAAAAATCAAAATAGCCATCCGTCCCTAAAGTTGTAGCAGGGCTAGGCACGGGTCGCACCGCGACAATGGCCCCACTATTTAAACGATAACACGTAAAGCTGGTACTCCCGCAACTAATTTCACTGCCAGGCGTATAGCCATTTAAAGTCACCGTACTGGTCGTTGAAATCGTATCGACCGCGTCTAAAAATTGCATCACCGCCGTGATATGAGTCCCCGACTGAATCATCCCGCCTGAGGCAAGATATTGCGTATACCCCTTTTCTAATTCCAGCACGCCGTTTTGGGCAAGCTTATTGGCGGAAATTGCCTTGGCATCTGCCAGCGCACGCAGTACCACCGTCATCAACAAACTTAGACCAATTAAAATAACCAAACTCACCAAGAGTTCAACCAAGGTTAAGGCATCATGAGCAGAAGAATGGCGAGACTGTGACATAGAGGGTGACCTTTTTTCAATAAAACATTTAAATTTTGACCGCGTGATAGTCTCCGTATCGGCGAAAAAAGACGTAGCGTGACCCCATTTTATAAATTGTTACATAGTAAAGGCTTTTTATTTTTTTATGTCGTCTATATAATAGTAACAACTTAGAACCAATACGGTAAGTTTGTGTTAAAATAAGGGGTGTTATTATTTGTTTTGGACACCTTTGAAAATGGCCTATAAACCCTTAACTGACAGTCAATGGGCGCTCATTGAACCCCATATTCCCAAGCAGAAAATGGGAAGACCAAGAACCCGAAACCGTGAAATTTTAGAAGCGATTCTCTTTGTTTTATCCACCAATTGCAGATGGGAAGAGCTTCCGCCTTGCTTTCCCCCTAAAATGACGGTGTTTGACCGGTTTAAAGTATGGCAAAAAGAAGGGTTTTTTGAAGCATTATTCAAGCAATTCAAACAAAAAAAGCAAGAAGTTCAAGAAAAAACCAAAGAAATCTACTATCTCGATGCGACGATTAAGTCGGCAAAAAAAGGGCGATTGCGTTGGACGAGCAGGAAAATTAAAGGGCACGAAAGTAAGCCTCATTGCCAATGAAGCGGGCTTGCCTGAGGCGATTCATATTGAAAAAGGGAATCGGCATGACCGACATGCCTTCGGTCACATTTTAGCGGAAATCCCCGCCAACAGCTACATTGTGGCAGATAAAGGCTATGATTGCAAGCGGCTTCGTCGGCAGTTACGGCACAAAAAATTAACGCCTGTGATTCCCAAGCGACAGTTCAAAAACAAGCCAAAAGTGAGGACCCCCAAGCCTGATATTTACAAAGGACGGTGGACCATTGAGCGGACCTTTGCTTGGTTGGAAGGTTTTCGGAAGCTAGTTTTACGCTATGAACGAAAGCGAGAACATTGGCAAGCCTTTTGGGAACTCGGTTGTGCCATCCTTCATTTGAGAAAACTTACCGTATAAGGTCTATTTTACAGTGGCTTTTACAGTCTCTCTCTCTATGATACCCCCTGAACACTTCATGCAACAGATTGGACACCCTATGCACTTATTGAGTCGACAAAGTTTGGTAAATAGATCCGTACCCTCCTCCCGCGTCACCCCTGCCTTAAGAATCGGCACGACAGAGGGAGATTATTTAAAGCTGATGGAACAAGCGGCGCAAAAAATCATGCAGCTAACAAATGATTTGCACAAGACAGAACAAGCACTCACAACAGCAATGGACAAAACAAAGCTACTGAAACAGAAAGCGCAAATTCTAGCAAAAATCCAAGATTTTTCTGGAGACGTTTTCAATGAAGGTGGAGGTGAAGGCTACAACTGGGATTTGGTAAAGAATACTACCAGATGTAGGACTTCGTCCTCGTGATATTTCTAGAGTTTGGTAAATTCTGGCTTCTATTTTATAGCGCTGTCTTTAAAATGAGGTATTGAAAGCGTGCTTATCTCGCGCGGGGGTGGGCTTTAAGGTAGGCCTGCCGCAATTTTTCAGTTGAAATATGCGTGTAAATTTGTGTAGAACGAATCGACACATGCCCCAGTAATTCTTGCACCAAGCGAAGTTCAACACCGCTATCTAGCAAATACGTGGCGAAACTATGGCGAAACATATGCGGGTGCAAACCCTCTGCTAAGCCATGGGCTCGCCCTAAATCCGCCAGAATACGATGCACAGAACGATCACTCAAACGTTGCCCCTTACTATTTAAAAATAAGGCTTGTGGGGCGCTTCCCTTCTTGAGGCTTGAGTCGACTAAGGCTTGTCGTAAAGGCAGCCACGCGGTTAGATGCTCCCAAAATTCACGACTCGCAAAAGCCAAGCGTTCTCGATTCCCCTTGCCCATCACGCGGAGTTCTGCTTCTTCACGATTCAAGGACTGCAGATTTAACCCCACCAATTCACTGACCCGCATACCACTACTAAACAACAGTTGAATCATCAACTGATTTCGGTGCATCAAATACGCCGAAGTCTTTTGGGTTGGAATAAAGGCAAGTAGGTCATCAATGGTGGCTTTACTTAAAAAACGAGGTAAATGTTGGGGGAGTCGAGGTTGATGAAAGCGTAAATTAAAGGTCGTTAAGGGAAAAAATTCTTCCTTCATAACGTATTTCAAAAAGCTCCGCAAGCTAGAACTTTTCCGCGCCAAGCTAGAGCGAGATAAAGACTGACGCGCCAAAAAAGCCATATACTGACTAGGGAGATCTTTAAGGGTGGCTTTATGGGGAGATTCTTCAGGGTGGGACTTCATTAACCACGAAAGAAAATCAAGACTGTCATTTTGATACGCCCGAAGCGTATGGGGTGACAACTGACGTTGAATATCCAAATAACTTAAAAATTCTTGCCGTGCTATGCACAAAGGTTGTATCCATACCCCTGCCGTTTTTTGAAGGAAGGCTTCTGGGTCTTTTTTTTGGACATCAGGCCCTCTTCTCGTCATGTCTGTTTTGCAAACCTTCGTTAATTTAAGGACTCCCGCAAAACTATTCAGGAGTCTACTTTGCCTATTTTACATGATTTAAGTATAATAAGGGGAGCTTGACTTAAATTTTTAGTGTCTGTTTACGGTTCGTGGCTTTTTAGGCGAAGGTAAACATTATGTGTAAAGGAATTCACTATGTCTGTCTTAATCAAACCTTCTCGTCTAAGTCTTTTTGGGGTGCTAAGCTTAATGTTAATGACCTCTGTACTCTTAAGCGCATGCGGAGAACCCAACGGCTTAATGAATACCCGCCAAGGGGGAGCGACCATCTTAACCGTGAATGGTAAAGTGGTCACCAAAAATGAGTATGACAAAGCGTATGAACAAGCTGCAAAACAAATGGGCATAGCGGATCAACCTCAGTCGGCTCAAAGTGGCTTTTTTTCTGAAATGTTAAAACAGCAAACCGTCCAACAGCTGGTATCACTCAGTGTGATTGAACAGGCCGTTGAAACCAATAAAATTGTGGTTACCCCTGAAGAATTAAAAGCCAAACGGCAAGATATTATTACACAAGTCGGCGGACTCGCTGCCCTTCAAAGCATTTTCAAGCAAAATGATATGACTGAAGCGGATTTTAATTACCAGTTGAAGCAAATGGTACAGCTTGAAAAATTAGTCGCGGTCTTAGGCTTGGTCAAAACCCCTGTTTCCCAAGCCGATGTGGCCAGTTACTATAAAGCGCATGAAATTGAATTTGATTTGCCTAAGCAAATTTCATCGGCTCATATCTTGATTAAGGCCATTCCTGCTAAAATCAGAGCCGATATTCAAGCCAAGAATAAATCCATTACTCCTGCAGATCTTGAAAAACAAGTTACTACGGAAGTGCAAGCCAAGAAAAAGCAAACCGAAACCTTGTTGGCTGAAGTCTTAAAAGATCCTGAAAAATTTGGTGCCTTGGCCGAACGTCATAGCGAAGACACCATGAGCCAGATTAAAAAAGGTGATGTCGGCTTTATGCAACAACGCTCTACAGATCCTGGCTACTGGAAGGCCTTAGAAGTCGCGAAAAGGGATCAAATTGTACCCACCGTGGTCAAATCAGCTTATGGCTTCCATATTATTAAAGTGGGTGAAACCAAGCCCGCCACTAAAAAATCCTTAGCAGACGCTCGTGTTGAAATTCAAAGCACCCTTGAAAATCAACAACGTCAACAAGCCATTGGCATGTGGTTAGACCGAGAAGTGGAAACATTGAAAAATCAGAAAAAACTGGTTATTTCAGAAGCCTACGACCCCGCTTCGCCTGAAAGAATTCAAAAAGCCATGGAAGCCAAAGCTCAGAATGAGGCCAAAGTCAAAAAGTAGACGTCTTCACAACCCTAGTTATTTTAGGCTTCACTGTTTTAGGGGTTTGATTGTAAAATCAAACCCTTAAGACTTTGTGAGTAATTCTCATTTATAATCAAAACCCTGCTTTAATAGGGGTACAAATATTCTTGTTAAGAAAGTCCTGTCTTATGTTATCTAAAATCGTCACGCTACCCGAACTTCAAAAAGACCTTCACCGTTTACAGACAGAAGGAAAACGGGTGGTGACCACCAATGGTTGTTTTGATTTACTACATGTAGGGCATTTACGTTATTTACAAGCCAGTCGAGCTTGCGGAGATGTTCTGGTGGTTTTGCTCAATAGTGATGCATCGGTTAAAACCTTTAAAGACGATCAACGTCCTATTGTGCCTCAAGCCGAACGAGCAGAATTACTGGCAGGTTTGTCTTGTGTAGATTACATCATCATTTTTGATTCGACAAGTCCTGTCGATTTACTGAAAGCACTTCACCCTGATGTGCATACAAAAGGAGGTCAATATACCTTGGAAACGCTCCCTGAAGCGCCTGTTCTCTTAGGTATGGGAACCAAAGTCGTGTTTATTGACATGGTAGAAGGGCGATCCAGCTCTTCTTTAATTCAAGCCATTTTAAAAGCGTATCCTCCTCAATCTAAAGAGGGTTGAGGGATACTTCGTATAAATCAAACAAATAAAGGAAGATTCTGATGAAAAAGTACGTCTTAACCGCTTATGCAGCAAGTATTTTATTGGCAGCCCTTGGGATACAAGGCTTGGTATATGCCGATTCCAGTACCAGTAGTACAACGACCACGAGAAGTGTTTCTTCCCCAAGTGGGTGCTGTGTTCCTTCAATGAATGGCAACTCGTGCTGTTCGCCTATGATGATGTCTCACGACGAGTGGTATTCGTCTGGGATGGCGGGCATGGGTTTTGATCAGGTATCCCAAGACTGGGTCAAAGCCTTACAATTGACGCCCCCACAAAATAAATCCTTTAAAGTGATTGAAAGCCAATACCTCAAAGAAGTCGCTCCTTTGGCGGAAGCGTCTAAAACTGCCCATCGAATGCTCATGAGCTATTTGGGGTGCCCCGATTGTAAGCAAGATGAAATGAACAACTTGGTGGATGATTACACCATGAAGAAAAACACCCTATTAAAATCCAGAATGGGCTACTATTTTCAAGTCCAACGCTTGTTGACTCCCCCTCAAATAGAGAGAAGTCGTACGTTTTGGGCAGAGCATAGTCAGGCCAAAGAAATGCCTCAGTCGACGAATTATACCAAAGTCACGCTCCCTTAGTGTAGTGGATTGAACACTTAATTTAAATACTTAAGGACGCTTTATCACGAGCGTCCTTAAGTATTTTGAGGAGGAGGGGGACTATGCTTCAGTCACATCAAAGTAATAGGCGTCTGGGTGATGAAAGACCAAGGCGGACGTCGATTGTTCGGGAATCAACATATAGCTTTCACTCAAGCTCACCCCAATCGATTCTCCTTGCAATAAGTCCATCAAAAGGGCCTGGTCTTTCAGTTGAGGACACGCAGGGTATCCAAAACTATAACGACTGCCTTGATACGCCGAAGGCTTAAGCAATTGTAAGCCCGATTTTCCCGATTCTTGTGCCGTAATCCCCAGTTCTTTACGAATCTGTGCATGCCAGTATTCCGCCAAGGCTTCCGCCATTTCCACTGAAAAACCATGATATAAATAATACAACATGTATTGGCCGTCTTGAAATAGGGACTGATCAAAATCGGCGGCCCCTTGGCCCATCGTCACCAATTGCAAAGCCAAAACATCTTTTTGACCATCGGGGGTTTCCAACAAATAATCGCTCAGACACAGATTTTTTTTACCACCGCGTGGAAAATGTAAACGCTGAATTTCAAGATCCTGATGAAGCGGGTCAAACAGTACCACGTCATCCCCTTCCGCCAAGGCAGGGAAATACCCATAGACAACTTTGGGGGTAAAAATGGATTGTTCTTGAACCAAGGTTTTCAAACGATCAAAGAGCGGTTGAACTTCCGCATGGACAAAGGCCTCTTGTGCTTCGGGCGTTTTATCCCATCGACGGAACCCCCAATGCCCTGTCATTAAGACTTTATCGTTGAGAAAAGGATAAATCGCCTCTAAAGGAATCGACTCCACCACTTTCACCCCCCAAAAGGGAGGGGCTGGGATTTGAAGTGCAGGCGTGACCTGTGAACGTGGACGTGGACGCTCCACCGTAAGCGACGCCTCCCGCGTTTGATCCTCTTCCGCGCGCTGCATTAACTCACTAGGAGTAGGCGGTTGCGGTTCAGCATTTACGGGAGGATGCCACACTTTATGCTGAGCGTTTGCCTCTCCAATCCCCTGCATGTAGGCGAGGGTATCCATGGCACTACGAGCATGCAGGACGGGGAACTTCGCCAAAGGGCGGCATTCATCCAAGACAAAACGCGGGGTTAACGCAGGCCCCCCTAAAATAACAGGTATCTGTAGGGAGGCCTTGACCAAGGCCTCAATATTGCCCTTCATTTGCTTGGCGGATTCAATGAGTAAGCCACTCATAATAATGGCGTCGGGTTGATGCGCCTGCACGGCGGCTAGCATGTCCTGCGTGGTGACTTGGGCCCCTAAATTAAAGACTTTAAAGCCATGCGCCTGTAAGAGGGTATCCACAATATTTTTGCCCACTTCATGGGTGTCGCCTTTGACGGTCAACATTAAACAGGTGGCAGGGGCTTTAAACTGCTGACACTGAGGCAGAACGACTTCCCACGCATGGCGTAAAATAGACGCACTTTGTAAGACAAAGGGCAACAACATTTCCATTTGATTAAATTTTTCAGTCAGCCGTTCCGCCGTCGGCATTAAGCATTCACGAGCAATTAAATCGGCCTTGATTTGCATCAGTGCTTGGGGCAATAAGGACAAGGTTCGCTCCATATCCCCGTCTAATATATGGTAATCGAGCTGGTCTAGTAGCGTGGCGTGAGCCTCTAAAGTAGGGGTGGGGTCTACTTGGGTTTGCCAATAAGAAATAAATGCGGTTTGTGCAGGCATGTCCGTTCTCTTTTCATGTTTGCAAGCGACTTCTTGATTACACGTTTATTATACGCTGAAAAGCTTTTATCGTCAGAAATGGGTTCCTTGGTGAAGAGACGCATCAAAATAAGCCCACGCGGTTTTATGCTACTAGACGATGATGCTTTATTGAAACGTTCCATCGATTAACACGCTCAATTAGAAAGGAACCTGAATCGATGGAACCCACGAATATTCAATTTAGCATCAGTAGCCAACCGAACTCAACGCCTCCTAAAAGAAAGACTGCACTTGACACAGTAGAAACGATTGCGAAAGTAGAAGAAGAGGATATTAAACTCCTTCTAGAATTGATACGCTCCGTTTATGTCCAAACAGGGGAAGCTCCTCCTTCAGAGGATGTCCTTCGAAGTCAGCTCCCTGAAACCATCACCCATGTAGAATATATTAATCTTCGCACTGAAGTTCAAAAAGCGGCAGACCTTAAACAATTAGGACGTATTCTTAAAAATAGAACCCAAGCATACGCCGAAGAAGTTCAAGATGCCTTTCAAAAAAAACTGAAGGCTCCCGTTCAAACCCTGCAATCCTTTTTAAAAGCATACAACATTGAATTCTCCGCGCTATTGGCCAATACGACGGCGTCATCCGAATTTATTCGTGCCAATTCACTTCAACGTTCTCAAATTCTCGCCAAGGCCGTTGCCTATTGGGCCAAGGAAAAAGGATTAAGCGCGGTAAATATCGAAGCGATATTAAACGAAATTTTACCAGAAAGTGGTGCGAAATACCTGCAAAATATCGCCAAAGCGGGTATTCAAGATGCGTCTACACCGTTGGGATTCACCCCTGCAATGGTTCGCGCACTGCAAAGCTTAGTCC
The DNA here is from genome assembly GCA_050916035.1 of Vampirovibrio sp. GTDB lineage: Bacteria > Cyanobacteriota > Vampirovibrionia > Vampirovibrionales > JAJTHC01 > JAJTHC01. Next base: position 1,895,691 of record CP050876.1, read on the forward strand.
CTCGCCTCATCACCGAAGAAAAACCTTTAAACCCTTTAACACGCCTTCAAGAGGGCTTGGGGTCTGCATTGACGGGATATCTTCACGAGCAACTGGTTGAGCCGACTACCCTTTCTCCTACGCTGAAAACCATGGCCAAGACTCAAATTGCAAAAGGAATACAAGACACGGGGCAGGATCCTGATGCCATCATACAACAGGCTAAAACCGCCGCTCAAGACGACTTATGGAAATCGGGGATAAAAGCAGGCCAAGTAGGCCCGACACTTGCAAAGACTCTAGAACCCGTGAAAAAGGCTCTTCAAGCAGACCCTACGACGCTTGACGAATTGGGGGCCCCCATGCAAGCCTCCGTCAGTAACGCCTTGGCTGCGCCTTTTAAAAATAAAAGAGACACCAGCTTCCCTCCTAAAGTGTCGCCCTTCCATGCCTTTATGACCCGCACGATTGAAATCGCCTTAAGCCCAAATCCCAGTCAAGACGATAATGCCCCTATCCGTGCCTTTGAAGACGCGGTAAGACAACTTGAAGCATCCTATCTACAAGAAAAAGGGTATTCTCCAAACGCGCAATCGTATATTCAAGGCATGCTTGCCGAATTAAAATCTTCTGAATTTTGGTCCAAAACGCCCGAAGCCCGAGCCTCTCGCGTGCAAGAATTATCTCGACAATTTTTAAAAAACTACATGAATCCTCGCATGACACGACGTGAATTGTTCAAGAAATTCTGCCTGCCTGAAAGCGATCCTTTAATCTCTGAAAGCAAGCCCTTAATCTCCAAGCCAGTCGGAAATACTAAGCTTAAACGTCGTGCGATTGTTCCTTTTCTAGGACTGCAAAAAGTATTCGAATACTTAGGGAAAACCAGCAAATCAATCTCCCACTAAAAAATGTTTGATCCCTAAGAGGCGTGAGGAAGACTGCTAAGTCAAGCGCAAGGGAACGCCCTGTGCCATCAGGGCTTTTTTTAAATCTTGAACCTGCCAATGGCCGTCATGAAAAATCGTCGCCGCTAGTGCCGCATCCGCATGGCCGTCTTGAAAAGCATGCAAAAAGCTTTCAGGCCCAGACGCCCCTCCACTGGCAATAATCGGCACCGGTAAGGCATCGGCCAACTGACGGTTCAAGGCATTGTCAAAGCCATCTCCCGTCCCATCTCGATCAAAAGAAGTCAACAAAATTTCACCCGCCCCTAGAGCCACGGCTTTTTTTGCCCATTCTAGCGCATCTAAACCTGTTTTTTCACGTCCACCTTTCACCAAAACATCCCAGCTCGGGCGGCCGTCTACCTCATGGTCGGCGCGTTTGGCATCAATGGCCAGCACACAACACTGGCTTCCACAATGCTGAGCAATTTCCCTAATGAGTTCAGGATTTCGCACCGCAGCACTATTAATGGAAACTTTGTCGGCACCCGCTTCCAATAAAATCAAGACTTGTTCTAAAGAGGAGATGCCTCCCCCAACGGTAAAAGGAATTCTTAAATCGTGAGCAATCCGTTTCACCAGTGCCACTAAGGTTTTTCGTCCTTCGTGGCTGGCTGAAATATCTAAAAAGACCAGTTCATCCGCGCCTTGAGCCTCATAGCGTAAGGCCATTTCAAGCGGATCACCGATGTCTCGTAAGCCTTGAAATTGAATACCTTTCACCGTACGTCCATGAGAGTCCACATCCAAACACGGAATGATTCGCTTACAAAAGCCTTGGTGAGAGGGGGGGCGAGACATAAGGCATCCTTTACATTCAAGTCGTCTCGCGTATCCGCAAGATTTTTAAAACTATTTTTAAAAGTATAGCAAAAAAGTGGACCCTCTTCAAAATACAGGCCGAAACGTGTGGAGACTCGACAGTCGACTTTGTTTTGGCTATATTTTCTTTATAGTGGGGACGTAAGCCGTCGTCACTGTTCGTACGACGAAAGGAAGCACCCGCATGATTGTGGCGCATTCAGCCCCTTTGGTAGAAGTCCTGCATTACGGGGGAGGCAATATGGGAAGCCTCTTACGTTGCCTTGAACGTGCAGACATTCCCTATACCGTCTTAAAAGGGCATGTGGACGGGAGCTTCCCCAGTGGTAAGCATCCTATTCTTTTACCTGGCGTTGGGGCTTTTGGAAGCATCATGCAAGGGTTGGAGGCACGCGGATTTATTCCCTATTTAAAAGAGCTTGTACATCGCGAAGGCGTACCGTTTCTGGGTATTTGTGTAGCCTTACAAGTCTTATTTGAATCCAGCGAAGAAAGTCCCGATTGTCTGGGTTTGGGTATCTTAAAAGGACAGGTACGACGTTTTGCTTCAGATTTTGAACGTGCTAAGGTCCCTCAAATTGGTTGGAACTTTATTCATGCGCGTCAGCCCCAAGCCCCTGAAGGCTTTGTCTATTATGTGAATTCCTATTATGCGGTACCCGAAGACCCCACCGCGATTCTTTATCAAAGTGACTACCAAAACACCGCCTTTTGTGGAGCGGTAAGGCAAGGAAAGATCACCGCCTTTCAGTTTCATCCTGAAAAAAGTGGTGCCTTTGGTCAACGTTTAGTGAGTCAGTGGTATCAAACCCTTCAGCAGGAGGCACCCTTGTGCTAAGCATTACATCCACTTTGAAGTCCAACGTGGATGTAACCGCGTTTCAAGACGCCACGACTCACCTGCATCAACTCACGGAACAGGTACGGCAAAGCAAACAAAATCCCCCCGCTAAAGTCATTGGGGATTGGCAAAGTACAGAAACGCTCTATGCCGTCGTAGACCGTACGCGCTTTGACGCATGGCGACACCGCGTCCAGCAGTGGATCTTTCATTATTATGAAGAACATGAAGCACTCGTCTATGGCTTTGACGAATACTGTCGTTTCCCCCATTTTGTCGAATTTTTAGAAGGGCAAAAATTCATCAATGCACTTCTAAAATCACTTGCTTAAGCCGTGTCTTAACACCCCTTTTACAAAACGTTCACTTCTTGCCTAAGTGCAGGAGTAGGAGCAGGTGTTTGAATACTCGGCTTTACTTGGCGGCGTTGTTGCTTTTTCCACCATGAAATGACAATACGAGCCACTTTATGGGGATTATGCCGTAAGGTTTTATGCCCTTCGGCAAAATCTGCAATAATAGGCCGTAACAGTACCTCCGTCCCGCGTATGCGTAAACATTCTGCATCCAGTTCTACGGGAGACGCTTCATATTTTTCATAGCGTAAAACCAGCTTTTCAGGCAAAGCGGAAGACGCGACCACCATATCAAACTGAAATAAGCCTTCGGCATGAGCTTCAATGGCATAGACATGTTCACTCAGGCTCATATGATCGGTTTCCCCCGGTTGGGTCACGATATTGGCGACATAGACCTTCGGGGCCTGACGGTTCTGTGCAATGGCTTCACGAATTTCTTTCAATAAAAGATTAGGAATCACACTGGTAAAAAGGCTCCCTGGCCCTAGAATGATGAGATCCGCCTCTAAAATCGCGTCAATGGCTTCACTCGTTGGTTTGGCATTATAAGGTTCACAATAAAGTCGTTGGATGGTCCCCTCCGCTTCAGGAATACGAGATTCCCCGCGTACGCGCTGCCCGTTGTCCATTTCCGCAACCAGTGTAATCGGCTCCAAAGTGGAAGGCAGCACCCGCCCACGGATGTTCAATACGTTGGAAGAGGCTCGAATGGCGGACAACATATCCCCCGTAACAGCAGACATCGCGGTGAGAAACAAGTTCCCAAAGCTATGGCCCCCTAAGTCTTTTCCGCTTTTAAAGCGATATTGAAAAAGAGAGGTCATTAATTCTTCTTCACTGGCCAAGGCGGCGATACAGTTACGGATGTCTCCAGGAGGAATAATCCCGTGGTTTTCTCTTAAAATGCCACTACTGCCTCCATCATCCCCCACCGTGACAATGGCCGTAATATTGCTGGTATAGTGCTTCAGCCCACGTAATAAGGTGGACAAACCCGTACCTCCCCCAATAGCAACGATTTTGGGGCCTCTGGCAAGTTTATGATGTGTGTAGAGGTTGTCCATAAATTTGGTCACCCAGCCGTCTGCGCCAATGACGTTATTCATGGTTTGACGAGTCCGCAAGTAGCCTAGAGCGAGAAAACCTGCCCCTAACACTAGAAGGCTAGAGCCTGTCACATAAGACGGCGCAAGGGTAGCCAACCATTTAATCGCATTTAAAACAAAGGTCACGGGTTGTAGATTAAAAAGAATGGCAAAACCCGTCAACAAGAAAAAGCCACCCAACACAAAAACCAATAGCCAACGTTTAATCGCATAGCCCGGTAGCATCCAAGTCAAGGTTTTAAAAAAAGATTGCGAGGGGGTCATGGGGGTTTACCTCAAGAAATGGGACAAGGAAACAGACGCTTTATGTGAGCAGGTATGCTACTTATATTAAACCTAAAACATAAAAAAATGTTCGTTTTTGGTCTATGCGAGAACTTCTTAAAAATAAAAGGGCATCCCTGACTAAAAAAGCCTCCAAGAAGCGGTTATAGCAAGAGGCCTTATTGTTTAGTAGTCTTCATAAGGACTATGCGGAACCACGTCTTGACGGTTATCATACTCCAGTAGCCAACCACTTTCTCCCGCGCTTGCCACATTCAAAGGAATGGCTTGGCCTAGGGTTTCCGCTAAACCTTCGGCTAAATCCACGGCATACGGTAGCGTCGGGCTAATATGAAGGGTCTTAAACCGACAGTCCATTCGCGTGCCATTCTGAGCGACTAAGGCACTGTCGCTAATCAGTAAACGGCCTTGCTCCAAGGAAGAGGAAAGACTCAACCAGTCTTGAAACTGCTTGGACGCTTCTTTGCCATTGGCACTGTAGCGTTTGCCCAAAATAACTTCTGGGGCAACCACACTATTGTAAGTTTGTTCCAATTGAGTGAGATAGTCCCCATAAGGGGCAATCACAGGGAGCCAAACGTCAAATTTCGCCACGGCAGAGGCCACCACACTAGCAATTTCAGGATCTTCTCGCATGGCTTGATACAAGGCACCATGAGGACGCACATGCTCCACCTTAAGGGATTCAGGCTTCAATACGGCAGACAAGGCCCCCAGCTGAACCAAGAGCCATTGCTCCAATTGTTCAGGATTCAAACTTAAACGTTCATAGCCCATAGACACAGGATCAGGATAGGCAATATGCGCCCCCAACGCACAGCCAAAGGCTTTGGCTTTAACGGCCAGTGCCAAGACTTTATCAGGCAATCCATCATGCACAAAACAAGGGAGGTTCACGCTAGACACGGCAGACAAGACCCGATCGCCTTCTAAAGAATCCCAAAATGCGAGGTCTCGTGTTTGTCCAAGATCTGTATTCAAGTCGACAAAACGTCTAATCTGATTATTTTTTTTAAGAAGTTTCCCTCGTTTTTCGAGTTCGCCTTGAGACACCGTAAAGCTTCGAGTCGACATTATGAAACGTCCTTTCTGCTCAATTTTTATTTTTCAACCCTAGTATAGCATAAAAGTCCTAGGGACTGGCAAAGCTTGCTTTTTTATGGTGTAATCATTCCTAATAGAACCGTTGCGCTGAAAGAGAAATAATCATGACCATTACCATGCATGCCCTTGAACAACTTGCCCCGCCTTTATTGGATGAAGCGAATAATCCTTGGCTATTGGCCTTGACTCAAATGGGCCAAGGCGTCATGCTTTGTGATGCTCATCTACATATGTTATGGGTGAATCCTATTTTGCAACAGAAGTTGGTCCTTCACCCCGATGAAGTCCTCAATCAGCCGTTGACGGCTCTAGAAAAAACCGCGTTACAAGGCATTGACGCCCTTATCCAAGCCAGTCAAGACGCCTTACAAAGCGGAGAGATTCAAACCTTAAGCCTTTCCTTTAAGCCACGTTCTCGACTACGGTCTTATTTTGACGTTAAAATTGTGCGCTGTAATACCACGGCAGCAGGTTCCCCCTACGTACTGGCTTTGGTTTTTGAAGACCAAACCAAGGTGGTGCTAAATGAAAAAATGCGTAAAGATTTTGTCGCCAACGTCAGTCATGAACTGCGTACACCCTTGTCCGTCATTAAAGGCTACGCCGAAACATTACTCACAGGCGCGATTGAAGACACCCCTTTGGCCATTGATTTTGTCAAAACCATTGAAGCACACGCCAATCGTTTAACCTTAATGGTGGAAGAACTCTTAGATTTGTCTCGCTTTGAAGCGGACAATTTCACCTTGCCGATGGAAGCCGTCGTCCTCGAGCATGCCGTCGAGCGTGTGGTGGCGCTCAGTCAAGCTCGTGCCAAAAGCAAGGGGATTCAGATTATCGTCGAAAAGTCGATGCAAGACTTGCCCAAAGTCTTGGCTCATATTTCCAGCATGGAACAAGTGTTTGCCAACCTGATTGAAAATGCGATTAAATATAGTCCGAATCAGAGCCGTGTCACGCTTTCCGCCAAGGATGAGGGCACATGGATCACCTTTTGTGTCGAAGATCAAGGCATCGGCATTGAAGCAAAATTTATCCCCCGTTTATTCGAACGTTTTTATCGCGTGGATAAAACGCGTTCGAAGCATTTGTCGGGCACAGGCTTGGGGCTTTCTATTGTCAAGCACATTTTACAAGTCCATGAAGGCGACATCTGGGTCGAAAGTGAAGCGGGTCAAGGCAGTCACTTTTACTTTAAACTTAAGCGCATTCAAGCCTAGGTCTATTTAAGTTCCGTCGGCGACTCTCTTTTATCTTTAAAACAAAGTCCCGCGCCTTTCTCAGCGTAAGGGCGAGTGTTTAACAATGTTGTGTTTCCTGTTTTTTTCCTAGCACCTGAATAAATCAACCTTCTGATGCTTAAAACTCCACCTTAAGATCAAGGCACTGCCTCTAGCCAAGGGGGCATACTGGTAAGGGAAGACTAACACACCTATTTTTATGACGATTTAAAGAGAGAAACCACTAAATATGATGCAAATTTCGTCGAATTCGACGCAAGTTAAATTGAATATGGAACGTTTAAAAGCCGTACGGGAACGCTTGCAACAAAACCAAGCCTCCGCGGTGGGAAAGGCTCCTATTGCGACAAGTGCTTCACAAGCTGCTTTTGCCCTACCTGCATCATCATCCCCAAGTAACTCTTCTGTCGACTCCCTGAACCGAAGTGCTTCCCCGCTGACCAAGCCTGCGGAAGCAAATGCGCCTAGCCTTGCGGTCCAACCTTTATCTCCCGACTTAATCCAGCAAGACTATGATCGATTTCAAAAGCAGGCCCGTTCTCAAAAAGTCGCCTCCCCTTTAAACGAAACACGCGCTTCCCTCCCCTCATTACAAGGCCAATATGGATTACCTGTCGGAGACATACAATCGATTGCCAAGCAGGTAGGCTTTGTCGGCGTGGATCAAGCCAGCATTGAACGTGCTTACGCCTACCGTAAAAGCCTTTTTGTAGACATCAAAATTTAAAACCCTTCCTTGATTGAATTGAGAGAGAGAAATCCCAAAATGTCAAATCACCACACCCCTGTTTTAGGTACATTAACCCCTTACCAAGCGGTTGCGATTGTCGACAACCTCGCGCAACAACATCAAATTTACAAACAGGTAGAAGCCCTTTTATTACAAAAAAAAGTCAGCTTACTTCAACAAAATGTCAATGAACTGCCTGAACAAGACAAAGCACTTCAATCGTTACGAAAGCAATTAGACCGCTTAGAAGGATTACGAACACAAATGGTGAAAGAATTTTGGCCCCACGCATTAGAACCCGTACAGGCCAAAATGATGATTCTGAGTATGCCACAGGACCAACAAAAAGCATTTAATCAAGTGCGAAGTGACTTAAAGCACACTTTAAATCAAGTGGCCTTACTACAGGAAGAAACGCAACGCTTGTTACAGGCGTCTTTAAATTGGGTGAATCAAAGCATGGCGTGGGTCAAGCATCATATTCAATCCGAAAAAAAAGAACTCACGTATAACGCCAAAGGTAAGGCAAAAGCCTCTCCTCAAATCAGTACCCTTCATCGACAAGGATGAATTGACGGGTCGTGATTAAAACGTTCGTCGCCTTTGCGCCTCTAAAATCCCCTTATTTTAAGAAAGTCTAATCATCATGAATACGATCCCCTCTTTTTCAGGATTCAACACCGCACAACGCGGTTTAATGGTGGCCCAAATGGGTCTGAACCTTGTTAATCATAATATATCCAATGCCAATGTAGAAGGCTTCACCCGCCAACGTATTGACATTGAAACAATGAGTTCAGTGATGAATCCCGGACAATTACCTTTAGGGCAAGGCGCAACGGTTCAAGCCATTACACAATTACGCAATAGTTTTTTAGACACTCAATTTCGCAAGGAAAGTTCTATTAAAGGAGAAACCAGCTCCACGTATACGGCGCTGAGTCAAGCCGAATTGGTCTTGGGGGAACCCTCCTTTACGGGCTTAGCCAATAGTGTGCAGGATTTGTTTAATTCAATTTCAGATATGAAGAATAATCCGCAAAGTTTACCCGCTCGAACAGCTTTTATTCAAAAAAACAATGCCCTACTCACCTTATTTAAGCAACAAGGCCAACAATTGCTGGATATTCATAAAAATCTGGTAGGAAACAGCAGCGCCAGTACATGGGACAGCAGTCAGTTGGGCTTAAAAGTGAAAGACATCAATGAACGTGTGGCCACCATCGCGGATTTAAATCGACAAATTGCGGTGGTCACTGCTTCAGGTGTAGTCCCCAATGATTTAATAGACAAACGAAACCTACAGCTAGAAAAGCTTTCTAAAATAGTCGATTTGGACGTCACCGATTCCCCCAATCAACAAGTCAGTCTCAAAATCGGGGGACAAGACATTCTGAAAGGCGCTAAAGTACTCGATACCTTGCAATTAGTCGCCAGTACTTCCCCCAATGCGGACCGTATTCCTGCACGCTTAACGACCACGACGGGGGCCGTTGACATTACGGATACCATTGCTTCAGGTGAAATCAAAGGGATTCTAGATGTTGCGGGAAATAAGACCTCGATTAAAAACATTTATAACACCTTTGAATCCCTGTCCACATTGGCAGAAACACTCGCCACACAATTTAACGCCTTACAATCAACAGGACGAGACCTCAATGGAGCACTTCACAGTGCAGATGCCTATAGCAATATTTACAATACAGGTTCAGGGTGGACAGCAGGCCCTAAATTAATGTATTTAAGCGTCAATACGAGCTTTCAAAACAATGCTGATAAAATTGCTCTCGCCGAAAATGACACCACGGTGCCTGGAAATTTTACAGGCGTGGGGGATTCTCGTAATGCCACCAAAATGGCCGCACTAAAAACCACCACCTTCGCTGGACTCAACGGGACGACCTTTGAAGGGTTTCATCAAAATATTGTTTCCGCTTTGGGAAGCGACACCAATAGTGCCGACAACCGAAATCAAAGCCAAGCGGATTTACTCAGTCAACTAGATGCCACACGACAAAGCGTGTCGGGCGTCAACATTGATGAAGAAGGCTTAGATTTAATCAAGTTTCAGCGGATGTTTGAAGCGTCCTCTCGCATTGTACAGACCTATAGTCAAATTTACCAGAACATTATTGCAATGCTCGGCTAGTTAATCTTCCAATAAAAAATCCCCTATTTGAAAACAGGGGATTAATGGCGGGCCAGACGAGACTCGAACTCGCGACCTCCTGCGTGACAGGCAGGCACTCTAACCAACTGAGCTACTGGCCCTTTTAGATCTAAGAAATTTCCTAAAAAGGGAGCGATACTTGCTGAATAATAAAACAAGTCCCACTCCCTTTATTTAATCGTGAACATGAATGAAAGGCAAGCCTTTTTTCATGAAAGCCTGCAAGGGACTAAGGGGTACTCACGGGGACGTCCGTATCCACCAAAAGCTGGACGTAAAGCGCATCGGTTTTATCAAGACTGGCAGAGTCTCCTTTAGCAACGGCATAGTACGCAGACTGCCCCACTAAATAGCCCATGCCCGCGACTCCCCCACCAATAGCAGAAAAAGTCCCTGTCACCGCCCCCAATACTTGACCCCCTTTTTCACGGCCTGCCTGATACCCTTTACGCGTTAGGTCACTGACCACGTAAGCACTTTTGTCTAAAATCGTGATGAATTTTTGAGAGTAACCCGGGTCTTCATAAATGGACCCATCTGCACGAACCGTTTGAGACAACTGATTCACACTGCCTACTTTTAAAGCAACGGGAAGAATATCTCCACTGGGCAAAGTGACATGGTCAAAATCTAAGCGAAACGAAGCCCCTTTGCTAAAGAATCGACTCGGTTGAACATCTAATACACGACCTCTCAACACAGAACCTTTGGGCAATACAATGCGGCTGGCAGTCCCGTATAAATTTTCATCTAAATACGCATTAAACCCTTCCCCATTACGAAGCGAACTGGTATTGAGGTCTTGCAAAAGCCGTACCCGTAGAATGGTATCCTTACGCAAACGAACCGTTTTAGCATTCGCGCTAATGACGCTACCTGAAAGTCCCGTATTCGCACTCAGCATGGCCTTGGGCTGAACAGGAGCGGCCGCCCCAAGTAAAGATCCCTGAGAAGGTACGGGCGCATTGGCGCTTGCCGTACTCATAAGACTCATCATCAACAAAGCACTAAGAAAAACCCTAAACAGCGGGGCAAAGCATATATTCATTTCAGGTCCTCTCTATTAAACCAAAATAGTTTCTCTGATTATAACACAAATCCTTTTTTGGGGCGGATTCCTACCTTTAAGAATAGAGAAAAGACACAAAGCCCTAAAGATTGCCTAATTTACAAAAATAAGCTACACTTAAAAATAATTTGAGAATAATTTGATCTTTTCGTTTCAATATTACTTCATTTCTGCTTTACTTCTAGACACATAGATTTCATGGAAACAAGATGACTCAATCCAAGCCTCCTTCGCTTTCTTCCACAGACACCAGCAAGCATAAAGTGCATAGTCCTGGCCCTTTGGACGCGTCTTCCCTTACAGGGGGGGTGCATCATGGCGGTCGTTCTGCCATTTCACCTCATCAACAATTACGCCCGTCAACCTCAAATCAAGGGGGTAATAATCCACCCCCGCCAGTGCCTGTGACGGTTTCGGCGGAGTTACCCCCTCGGCAAGGGGCTTCCTTCTTGGAAGCGGTGCGAGAAAGCCAACAGAACTTTCGTTCGGACTCTCGAATCAAGCAATACGAAAAACCACTTTTAACCGTAGATGTCACCGTGTTTACCATTTGTGATGCCAAGCTGAAAATTTTATTCGTACAACGAAAAACAGAACCCTACCATAATATGTGGTCTATTCCTGGGGGCTTTATGAATATTGGCGAAACCTTGGATGAAGCCGCCAACCGTCGATTATTTGACCGTACAGGGGTCAAAGAAATCTACTTGCAACAATTGTCTACCTTTGGAGAACCCCGAAGGGACCCCCGTTCTCGCGTCATTACCGTGGCGTATATTGCGCTGGTGGCGTCTCACCGCTTACAGTTAGATGTTCATGCCAATGAAGAAACCCGCTGGTTTGATGTAGAAAATCTGCCCCCCTTGGCCTTTGACCACCGCATTATTGTGGATGTCGCGGTACGTCGTTTGCGGGAACATCTCGACATTTCAGGCTTGGCCTTTCAACTTTTGCCAGAAAAATTTACCCTCACTGAATTACAGCGTATTTACGAAGTAATTTTAAGTAAGAAGCTAGACAAACGTAATTTTCGTAAAAAAATGCTCGCGACGGAAAACGTGGTAGAGCTCACGGGTGAAACCAAAATGGAAGGTTTTCATCGTCCAGCCCAACTTTACACGGTGCATGTCGATTAAGACTGCCAAGCGTCTCTTATTTCTTTTAGACGTGCCAAAGGTTGTAAGTCTCCTTTGATACTCGCCACTTCAATCCCTTGAAGAATCACGTGGTTCAAGGCCTCTTTGTTTCCTAAAGCGAACCAACATTCCGCAAGGCCTACATAGGCTTTACTATGCTTGGGATTCAGTTCCAATGTTTTTTCATAGGCGTGAACCGCAGGGGCATAAGATTCAAGTTCCTGCAAGGCGGTTGCCAAACCATAATGAGCCAAGGCATCTTGAGGACTAAACTCAAGGGCTTTTTCAAAGAGACTAACTCTTTCCTTGAGTTGATTTTGTCGTGCGAGATCCGCCTCTACGTTTTCAGGAAGTACCTCATTTGCTGGAACTTGAGCCTTTTTTTCGGCCATTCGTTCCGCCATTTTCAAACGCATGGTAACGCGAGTCCCTTCCGCCTTCCATGTTTCAGCCTCTTCTTTAGAACCTAGCTTTAACGCATAAATAGACAAATTGGTATACGCCATAAGCCAATTGGGATTCTGCTGAACCAGTGTAAGCAAGACTTGCATCGCCTCTTCATAGCGCTCTAAGCGGCCGAGTAATAGGGCTTGCCCTTCTTGAGCCTGCCAATACAGAGGGTAGTCCTGCGTAATCTGACGCATCTCTTGAAGACTCCCTTCTAAGTCACCGGCCACAAAAGCCTGCATGGCAAAGGCGTAGCGTCGTGCGGCCTGTTCTTCAGGCGTCCCGCCCAAGCGAAGGAAAGGTGGGAAGTCAATCACCGCTTGAACCGTCTCCGTCCCGATTTGAAGGGTCAGTATTTCCTGTGGTTTTCGGTAATGACGAGGCAAAAACGCCAAGGCATAAATTCCATTATTCAGACACACGGAAGAGCCCCACGAACCAACCGATTCAATCGTCCTTACTTCGCCGTTTTCTATTTTCAAGACGTCTAAGGGGGTATGAATGGTTGCTTTGAACTGTTTACGGGTTAAGTCGGGCATCCATACGCCCATGAGTGTTTGATTTAAACCGCCATAGGTTTTGACTTTGGCAAGGGTTTCCTGTCCTAAGAAGCAACCTTTGCTGTAGCTAACCGCCATGGATTCCCATGTGACTTCAGGTAGCTTGGTCGTTTGCGTGTAATCTTGACCATAATGAGGCACCCCACACAAGGTCTGTATCTCATAAAATGTCTCAAAGGGCACCCATGATACCGCGCTAGTGGAGGATGGAACGTCCCTATGCAAACGACCAATCGATGCACTGTCGCCTAACAACAAGGTAGGATGGGTAAGCGTCAAAGGCTTCACGTCAGGGGCTTGTTCTGTTGAGCTTATCCCGTTGAGCTCCAAAAAAAGTGTCGAACCCAGCTCTCGTCGAAGATCAAAGACTTCCATAATTTTAAAACGGTTCACTTCCGCTTCAAAAGAATCCGCTAAAGAAGCTTCTACAAGCACAATAAAGCGAGTGTCTCCTTCTCGCCATAATTGAAAAATACATTGAATATTAGCCGTTTTATTTAAAAAGCTATTCAGTTGTCCTTCCCCAACACGTAAGGCGTGGACATCATTGGTGCTGCGTCTATGCAAATAATCAGCCACATCTTGACCTTCTAGACTAAAGGTTAAATAGGCAGGACGAAGATCAACCCAAAAACAAGCGCCTCTTTTCAAAGAGCCCCTGTAGTCATCCAAGGAAGGCAATGCCATGAGAACACTTATCCTTTATTTGGCCTGTATTTCAATGCCGCTATTATTCCTAAGCATGAGCCGATTTAATTTTTTCAATCAAAGGCTGTAATTCGCCTCTTTGAAGCATTTCCAAGATGATATCCGTCCCCCCACAAAATTCACCTTGAATAAAGACCTTAGGCAAGGTGGGCCATTCACAAAATTCATTCAAGAAGAGACGTTTTTCAGGATTGTCTAAAACGTCTTGCATCACAAAATCAACCCCGAGTTGCTCAAAGGTCTCTTTCAGACGCATGGTAAACCCACAACGAGGGAAATCCTTGGTGCCTTTGCTATAAATAAAAATCGGGTGTGCTGCGATTTCGGCGTGAACTTCCGCAAAAAAGGGACTACTTTCAAGTGCATTCATCATGACAGGCAACCTTTCTGATTGTGACATCACCCCCAATGCAAGGCGATATCCTCTATTAAAAACTCATCATATAGTAAGGCCAGAATAACAAAGCCCTACGCTGACGTCAAGGTTTCTTCTCTTTATTATAAATTATAAAAACAGAAGAAACCTTGACACTCTCTAAAAAAGGAAATATTTGATTTCAAAATAAACCCATGTTAGAATAGCACTAATTTTTCTTTCTCCGTTTTAGTGCATTTGTACAGTTAAGTTAATCTAGAAAATCTATAGAAAACGATTTCGATACATTAAATCTCTTTAAGTTCAGAATATCGTTTAATGACTTTGTATTTCCAGTATCACGATCAACGAAAGGGCTATTTCTCATGAGTTCGACCATTAATGTCCCCCCCCATTCAAGCTTACCCGTAACGCCACCCGTCAGTAAACCACTGCCTTCTGAAGTCACTGTTGCTAAAGCCACTCTTCCAGAGGCGAAGGGTCCGCAAAAACCTTCAGCCCCCCAGCCTAAAACAGAGGATAAAAAGAACATTTATGCCTACGAAAAAGCAAAGCAAGAGTTTGAGCAGGCGAAACAAGTAAATCCTAGCGCCTATAAGCAATATATACTGCCCGGAACGGACTTCAAAGTCGAATCGGCAGAATCTAAAGACGGCGGGTTGACGCGTTTTGAAACAGGTACCATCGTAAAAGAACAGGCCGTAGGTGGTCCTGTTACGGTGACTTCTCCGAGCGGTTTAGTCATTGCCTCAAAGTTGATGAATAAAGGGGATGTGGAAGCAGAAGCCGCTGAAATTGATCAATATGTGGATTCCCTTCAACTCAAAAAGCCTACGTCAGATATTCATCGTATGACGGAAGATCAACTGACGCATAATTTGGCGGAGTCTGAGATTTGGGGCCTTACCATGTCGGATCCTGATGCCGTCAGCATTAACCCCAGTACCGAAAACATTGATGTGAATACGTCAACAGGCGTGTTTCACTTGGACAAACAAGACAATATCGCCTTTGAACGAGCAGATGGCAAGGCTTCATTACTCTTAAAACCCTCGTTTAAAGAAGTCCCTAAAGCCAATCCAGAAGCAGCCACACCCGTTTCCGATGCATCCAAGCCTCATGCCCCAGAAGCAATCGCGCCTGCCAAAGCCTCCAAAGTATTCAACGCTTAAAATACAGGCGGTTGAAAGCAATAGAAATCCCCCGTATCGTCAATGACAACGGGGGATTTTATTAATTTTTTATAAACGAGATCGCCCTTTCCCTATGTTTACTCTATAATACGTATAATTTAGAAAAGTGTTCTACATTTAGTATGGCACTTACTGAATTTCCTATATTACTTTATTAATTAAATGGAGGTTAATCTCAATGAGTTCTACTGTAACAATCCAACCCCTTTCTGACCGTGTGGTCTTGGAGTTAATTGACGAAACACAACAAAGCGCGGGTGGTATTTTTATTCCTGATTCGGCTCGTGAAAAGCCTCAGAGTGCTAAAGTCATCGCCGTCGGTCCTGGCCGTACTGAAAATGGGACTTTGATTGCCCCTACCGTTCAAGTGGGTCAAACCGTTTTATTTACAAAGTATGCAGGCACCGATGTAAAATTGGGTAGTCAAGACTACAAAATTGTGTCTGAAAAAGATATTTTAGCGATCGTTTAAATATCGATACCTTTTCCCTGTTTATATGAAATCAATGATCACAAAGGAAATTATCATGGCTAAACAAATTATATTTGATGAAAAAGCACGTCGCTCTTTACAAGAAGGGATTGATGCCGTTGCGGATGCGGTTAAAATCACCTTAGGACCTAAAGGACGCAACGTCGTTTTAGAAAAAAAATTCGGCGCCCCTCAAATCGTTAACGATGGTGTGACCATTGCCAAAGAAATTGAGTTAGAAGATCCCGCCGCAAACGCTGGAGCTCAGCTCGTTCGCGAAGTAGCCAGCCGCACCAATGATGTTGCGGGTGACGGCACCACCACTGCTTCTGTTTTAGCACAAGCCATTGTACGTGAAGGTTTAAAAAACGTTGCGGCAGGGGCTAATCCTGTTGCGTTGCGTAAAGGCATTGACAAAGGGGTGGCAGCGATTATTACGGAAGTCCGTGAAACAGCTCAAGCCATTAATAGTAAATCCGCCATTAAGCAAGTGGCCAGTGTGTCCGCAGGCAATGACGATTTTGTGGGCGAGTTAATCGCTGAAGCCATGGACAAAGTGGGTCAAGAAGGTGTAATTACCATTGAAGAATCTAAGTCCATGGGAACCAACTTGCGTGTGGTGGAAGGGATGCAGTTCGACAAGGGTTATGTATCGCCTTACTTCGTCACCGACACCGAACGGATGGAAGCCGTTTTAGAAGAAGCGTTCGTCTTGTGCGTAAACAAAAAAATCAACCTCGTTTCCGACTTGGTGCCTATTTTGGAAAAAGTGGCGCGTGAAGGACGTGGCTTATTATTGATTGCTGAAGATGTTGAAGGCGAAGCCTTGGCCACTTTAGTCGTCAACACCATGCGTAAAATCATTCGTGTCGTTGCCGTGAAAGCCCCTGGTTTTGGCGATCGTCGTAAATCCATGTTAGAAGACATCGCCGTCTTAACGGGTGGTCAATTATTCACGGAAGAACTCGGTCAGCGTTTAGACTCCGTCACCATTGAACAAATGGGTAAAGCACGTCGTGTAACCGTCACCAAAGACAATACGACCATTGTTGCGGACGATTCCACCAAGCAAGCCGTGGCCGATCGTTGTGAGTCCATCAAACGTCAAATCGAAGCCAGCGATAGCGAATACGACAAAGAAAAGTTAAACGAACGTTTGGCAAAATTGTCGGGTGGCGTGGCCGTGATTGAAGTTGGTGCGGCGACTGAAACAGAACTCAAAGAACGTAAATTACGTTTGGAAGATGCTTTAAACGCCACACGTGCTGCCATTGAAGAAGGCATCGTCCCTGGGGGCGGTACCATGTTACTTAAAGCGAAAAAAGGCTTAGAAGCCTTTGCAGAAACGCTTGTGGGTGATGAGCGTATTGGCGCCAGAATCCTTTTGCGCGCCATTGAAGAACCTGCTCGCCAAATTGCTGAAAATGCAGGTAAAGACGGTAGCGTTATTGTCAGCAAAGTCTTGGATGCGGCTCGTGAAATTGGTTATGATGCGTTAAATGACCAGTATGTTGATATGTTTGCCGCAGGGATTGTAGATCCTGCCAAGGTGACTCGTTCTGCCTTGCAAAATGCAGCGTCTATCAGTGGTTTATTATTGACCACCGAAGCCTTGATCGTGGAAATTCCCGAAAAAGACAAAGCGTCTGCTGCCCCTGATATGAGCGGTATGTACTAAGCCTTTAAATCCTTTATAGGACTCATTCATACCAAATACCCCTGTTGAAAAACAGGGGTATTTTTTCTAGGAAGACTTTCTCGCTTAAAATAGCCTAGACGCCTACTGGTATTGATGAACCGTTTAACGTATACTGAAGCTCATAATTTCTTATCAGCCTGAAGGAGTTCTTTTACCGATGAACCTTAAAGTGAAAGCCTTAAAATTTCATAAACTTGTCGGAAGCTTAATTTTATTACCCTTATTGTGGACGGCCACAACGGGAGCGGCTTTTACCGTGGCGGAAGAAATTTTAGGCAATAAAGCCTTAGGTAAAACCCTTTTACAATTGCACACGCTAGAAACCTTTGGTTTAGAGAAAATTTATCCCCTCGTTTTATGGCTTTCCGTTTTCATCGTCTTAATCGCAGCCGTTATACTCATGTGGAAGAAACGCTAAACGTCTGAGGCCTCCTCCCTTGAAAAAATGCCCCCCCTCTAAAAATCATACAGCTTACGAGTTTCCCTATCCATGGCGATCGCATTTTTCCTCTCAACCGATCACCACTTCGCCTGTCTTGGGAGCCTCCCCAGAAGCGGTTTTTGAGTATTGGGAGGCGCAAGAAACACGCTTAGAAAGCTCCGCTTTTTTGGCCTTTTTATGCCAAGAGTGGTCTCTCTATGCGGCCGTTCATGCGTGGGAAGCGATGGAAACACTCAATGCTTGGGTCCTCTCTCGTTTTAAAAGATGCTTTCAACACCAAGGAGTATGGGCAAGCCTGCAGTGTAATCCTGCCGTGGGGGATGTCGTATCTAATGAACGATTGGTCGCCTTAGGTCTCGCATTTGCAGAGGCTTTAGGGGTGGATATCCTCGTGTTCCCCGAACAAACTTTATTAGGCTACCCCTTACGAGACATGCTTTTACGCTTTCCCAAGCTTGTGGAAGACAATGAAGCCGCGCTTCAGCGTTTGGCTGAAATATCGGGTCACACACGGGTTTTGGTCGGTTTTGCGGAACGTCGTTATGATATGAAAGCGGGCTGGGGAGAAGCATGGGGGCGACCTTATTATAATAGTGTCGCCATTTTAGGAGACGGACAAATCCAAGGGGTGGTGCGTAAAAGCTTATTACCCAATTATCATGAGTTTGAAGATTTTCGTGTCTTTGATGTGGCCAATCAAATGGGGGTACAACGCTTTCGAAATACCGAATCTTCTGCCGTTTTAGATCCCCTAGACGACTACGGGTGCGTCAGTCTCCATGGGGTGAAAGTGGCCATTACCGTCTGTGAAGATTTATGGGCGAAAGAACCCAATCAACACCCTTGGTATGCAGGCGGTATCGTCGAATACTTAAATCAGGGGCAGCCCGATTTGCTCATTAATGTTTCGGCATCACCTTCTCGTTCAGGAAAAGAATACCGCCGTCAAGCCTTATTTCAGCAAGTGACGCAAGAATTTAAGATCCCCCTTTTATATGTGAATCAAGTCGGTGCGGTGGATGAGCTCATTTTTGATGGGGGCTCTCGTTTACTTTCTGCAGAAGGAAAATTACAGAGTCGCGCCCCCTTATTTGAAACACAAATCACCTTGCATCATCTTAGTGACACACGATTTCAATATCAAGCCCCATGGGTGCCTCATGTAGAATGTTCACAGCGTAGCGCGCCTGAAGATGTGTTTGATCCGTATGAAACGACGGACTTGGCGCGTACCTATTTCGCCTTGTGTTGTGGTATTCGAGACTATTTTCAAAAATGTGGTTTTAAGCGGGCCGTCTTAGGGCTTTCAGGAGGCTTAGATTCTGCGGTCACCGCCGTATTACTGGCCCATGCGTTAGGGGAAGCGCATGTCTTTGCCTTTGGATTTCCGTCTGCCTTAACGCCTAAGGACAATGAAGCCGATGCTCAAAAACTAGCGGAAAATTTAGGCATCGCTTGGGCAAGCATCCCGATCACCCCGCTACAATCCACCTTTTTAGACGGTATTGAAACCCAACGCATGGTTTTAGACGCACAATGGGGCAGTGCGTCTACGAACAGTTTTGCCAAAGACAACGTGCAAGCCATGAGTCGCGCCACCTTACTCCGATTAATCGCCAATGATTATCACGCGCTACCCATTGCCACCAGTGACAAAAGTGAATTTTACATGGGCTATACCACCGTGAATGGGGATATGTCAGGGGCTTTAGCACCCTTGGGGGATCTGTGTAAAACCAAGGTACGTGCCTTGGCCCGTTGGATGAATCAACAGTTTGGGGGGATAATCCCCCACAAGGTGGTGGAGCGTCCTTCGGGGGCGGACTTGGCCATTAATCCTGAAACAGGGAAACTGCTGACTGCAGAAGAAGCCTTAATGCCGTATGAAGTGATTGATGAACTCATCTGGCGGATTGAAGCTCACGGCGCTTCGGCAGAAGCGTTAAAAACCCTCACGTGGAGCTGGACCCCTACGGAAGGGAGCCTAACCCCCAACCAAAAATCGGCGTGGGTAGACAAATTCTTTCAACGGATGCAAGCCAGTGTGTTTAAATGGTGGATTGCGCCCCCTATTCTAATCGTGGAGGGGGAAGGCACCCTCGCCAAATCGGCGTATCACCCTGTAATTACCGCACGTGGAACGCGTTATTAAATAACCTTTTTAAACGTATACTTCGCTTTAGCACGAACGATTCACGTCACAGAACCACGCTGCTTTTTCATGCTGTTGAAGCGTCGTGGTCAGTAAATCCACCAACACCACATCTCCCACCCCTTCGGCAGTCTCAATCGCCTTGCGCAAAGCACGAATCACCACATAGTGATCGTCTCGCACTTGCATGAATAAATCATCATGAGCAGGCACCTCATCAGGCAAGTCCAACTGAGCCTGGCCCAATCGTTGAGGCAAACGACTCGGCAGTCCAATAATCCGCAAACGTTCGGCTTGAGCATCCAAATTAGCGGCGAGCCACGTATATTGTTCTTCTAAAAAAGGATGCGCCGACAAAAAAGAACTTCCCTTGAAATTCCAGTGATAAAAGAGACTCTTTAAATATAAATCATAGGTATTACGAAAGACTTGCTCTAAGGCGTGAACGTAATCCGTAAAGCCTGCTTCCTGTAAACCCAAAGCTTGGGCGGTAGGGGTATAAAGAGATTTTGTCTGTGTGGCTTGCGTCGTCATGAACGTATCCTTTGTTAATTACTGGTCAACTAAAACGTGAAGATTCGTTCACTGTAGCATGGATTTTAAAGAGCAGAGTGTTATTTTAAGTATCTCTTTATAAATCTCTCTGATCAATGCTTAGGGCTGTCCTTATGCTATAATCACGGTATTGAATAAGAAGGGAACTGTCACCAATGCCGTTGTGGATAAAATGGGGATCGCTTTGCTTGGGCCTGCTTTTGCTTTGGTGTATTGGCTTACCTAAGCTTGCGCAATGTAATGCTTCCATGATTAAAACAACCCCCCAAGCGCCTTCCAACCCAACGACTTCAACAATCGCTGTCCCCCTAGAGCACTCAGCGGACCTTATTCGCATTGGCCTCAGTAATGATGCCATGACGGATGTCTACCATTCCCGTCTCATTTTAAGTGCAGACGCGCCATTTTTTATTTCACTGGAAAAGGAATTACCTCCTGTTAAGCACTTTCAAGCGGGTGACGCTCTGCAATGGACGCTTGAAAATGGCCAGCTCCGTTTAGAAGTTCGTTATGCGGGGCAAAGCACTTTTTATCCCTTAACATTAAATGAAATGGCTCAAAACGCATGGATACAACCCGACGCGTCTGACAGCTTTTTAAAGGTACTGAATATAACACGCAAAGGGGAAACGCCACGATATCGAGGGGTTTTACACGTGTTAGCTTCTCCTCAAACACCAAGTGCTACTCGTTTACTCTTGGTGAATCAATTACCCATGCAAGATTATTTACGTGCGGTGGTTCCCAATGAATTACCCATACGTTTTGGTGGCGAAGCGGTGAAAGCCCAAGCGGTGGCTGCTCGTAATTATGCCGTACGTCCCCGTGAAAAAAAATGGTTCGATTTTGATTTGTGTGATAGCCAAATGTGCCAAGCTTATTATGGCCAACAAACGGAAACCCCTGAAACGGATGCCTTATTAAACGCCACCGAAGGGCAAGTCCTCCTTTACGGGCCAGACGTGGCGCTCACCTTATATAGTTCTTCCCATGGGGGGGTGAGCACGCCGTATCATCATGCCTTTAGTGACCCTCTGACACAAGCATTTCCTGCCCCTGCCTTGCCCTATTTAAAGTCCGTGTGGGATGATCCTCGAACTGCGCGCGCGTACCCAGATTTGTCTAATGATACGACTTTTTTGGCCTATTTAAAGGATGATACCATCGCGAGTTTTGACCGTAAATCACCGCATTTTCGATGGAAGGAACAGTGGCGCTTTACCGAAATGAGCGACGCAATGAAACGGTTTTTACCAGAAACCTTAAAACAGCCGTCTAACGCGCGATGGATTCATCCTGAAGGCTCTATTTTAAAAGAGGTCGGACAAGTCCGTGGTGTTGACGTGCTTGAACGAGATGTCTCAGGCAAATTAATGCGCGTGAAAATCCGAACCACCACAGGAGCCGTCACCCTGACCAAAGAACTCGTCATTCGTAGTGTATTACGTGCTCCTCAAAAACGCTTGCTTTCCGCCAGTATTGCCTTTGAACCTTGGCGAGATGAAGACACTCAAAAAATTAAAGGACTCACGATTTACGGCACAGGTTTTGGACACGGAGTAGGCATGAGTCAATTTGGGGCCAGTGGCATGAACGACTTGGGCTTTCAATACCCCGAAATCCTGAGTCACTACTATCCACAAACCCGCATAGGCAGTCAACCCCTCCAGCTCAATGAACAGAGGTCTCAAGTGCAACAGGTGCACGGTATCCCCAAAAATCGAGTACTATTACATCTTCAGTCACTCACAGGACGGGGGATGTCAGATCCCTTGACCCTACAGATCAACCAAGCCTCCTTACGGATGCAACCCTTTAAACACAAACAAAAAGCGTTTGATGTCACCCCTTACTTCGAGGAAAGCTCCCTCAATACCTTGCATTGGCCCCCCATGAAAAACATGCGGGTGTGGTTAAGTTTCGAACCCTAATACCCATTTTAAATAGTATCTGGCGTCTTCGTTGTTGCTCTGGTTCTCGATGTACTTATCTTAGATAAAAGTGAGCGCTTTAAATGGTTGAAGCAACAACCGTTTCCGTAACAGACGTTCACGCACTAAATCCGAGCGGGTGAGCGGATTGCGAATCCCCGAGGGATTTTGCGGACGGCCCACATGAGCGAGTGGAGCAAGCGAAAAGGATGAGTAGGGGGGAGGATTTTCAAGGAGGGGGGAAGAGAAGGAGAGCCGCAACAATTTCCTTTTCTTCTCCCCTCCTTGAACGGATTTAGAGGGGTGGAGATCTTTTTCTGCGAAAAGGTCTCTGACGAGCGACCAGCTGAAAATGAAAGCCTGCCATCTAAAGCGTCTTTAAGCATTCACATTGAGGGGCTTTGGGGGATCCAAAGGTACAAGAGAAGCGTCGGAAAGGGCCTTCAAAGGCTGATGCTTGTCTAAAACATATTCTGCAGGATACATAGGGGCCTCTCCCTGTTGAACATAAATATGCCCTTTTTTGGGATTGTCCACATTATCCGTTAAATAATGTTCTCGTTCCTGAATAGAAACCCCAGGGAACTGTTTAGACAAAATGGATTCTGGTCCCGTTAAAGCCTCTACATGCCACGCCTGAGGACCCAGATATTTTTGGGCCGTCTTTTCCACATCACCCGCGGAGACATTTAAATAACTTTCTTGTAAGGCTTGTCGGCTAATAGGGGGCAAGCCGTCTCGTAATCGATTAGACGTATTCGACATAATCCCTAGACTGGTGACATCCGTGTCTCGCATGGTATGAATAATGCGTCGTTTGACTTTGTCCAGTTCTTGTTCAGAAGGAGCGGCTTTGACGTAAGTATTAATGGCATCTTGCTGACCGTCAATCGCCTCAGACAATTTATCCCCATCAATTTCTTCAGATACTTCATATTCACCATAGTGCTTATTGGATTCAATACCTGAAGACACGCTATAAACCAAACCTCGTTCCGTACGCATGGTTTTAAATAAAGACCCTGTCATTCCCCCCATCAGGTTTTTCATAATCACAAAGGAAGGGTGATCTTCCGTCCCGACTTCAGGTGCCTTCCACAAGGTGGACATATGCACGCGGTCCAGTCGGTTGTCAGACACCAGAATAGGGGTCTTAATATTTTTTTCTTTGACAGGTGGGATTTTAATCCCCGCCGTGGGAGGTGCTACCGTATCATTGGTTTTCCACGCTTTGTCTTGAGCCACTTGATTAAACAAAGACGCTTGCTGTTCAGGCGACAACGCCGAAACCATCGCGATTTGTGTGAGTTCAGGATGAGCATAACTGGCCTTAAATTGTTGAATCGTCGCTTGAGGGTTCAAGGTTTGAACTTCCATAATGGTTTGCAAAGTCGATTTACTATAGGGATGACCCTCGCCCAATCTGGCTCGTTGTAGGCTTTCTGCCTTTTGAAAATCAGGCTTATTAGACAAATTCAATAAATTTTGCATCACAATGGTACGAGACGACTCATATTCTTGCTCATCCGTTTCAGGCGTTTTTAAAAAGTCCAAACCCAAGGCCAAGAGTTTTTTTTCTTGTCCCGTAGGTCCATTCACCAGTAAGGTAAAATGGTCTTGAGTCACCAAACTTTCTACCGTAATGCCTTGGCCTTGTAAATCAGACAAAAGCTTTTTTTTCGCCAAGGTTCCATTTAATAACACACTATTGGACAAATGCATTTGCGCATCGTCTGGAAACAACGGCAGTACAAATTCAACACAAGCCGTTGGACGGTTCAGCGCCTGCTGAAAATACCCCTGTGCCCCATTTTTAAGCTTGATGGGGGTCATATCCCCAATGTCAGCGCTATTTTCTACATTAAGCGTATTCATCATTAAAACAGGCTTTGCCCCATAAGGTGCTTCAGCCAGTTGTTGTAATAAGGCTCGTTCTTCCGCGCTATTGGGAATAATTTGTACCTTGGGGATATTGGGAATCGATTGGGGTTCCAAAACCGTTTGAGACGCGTCGTGAGATTTAATCGGCAACGGTAAAAGTAAAGGTTTCGCTGTGGAGGCGGGCGTCGGTAAATTAGTAGTGCTGGGGGGGTGAAGGGCAATCATATGAAAAATCCTTTTATCAAAAACGTTCGATACGTTTGAGTGGTCTTAAGCGTGTAGGTTTAAAGCGTGACGAGAGGACTTACTTTGAAGTTTAATATCTGATTTATCTACAGGATCACTGGGCTGATCACTGTTAGGAGCCGTAGGCGTTCCCTCCGTCAAGGGAGGTGAAAGTTCGGGTGTTTCCACATGAGCGGCTTGAGATTGAAAGCTAGGCAATACGCCCATTACATTGGATGTTTTTTGACTTTCAAGCGCTTTTTCTCCAGGTAACGCATAGGCCAACACATAGCTGTCGCCTTTCAGGTAGCGTTGGGCATAGGCTTGAACATCTTCAGGTTGAAGCTTCTGAATTTCTCTTTCATACTGCGTTAAATAGTCCATTGAACCTGTCATGGCTTCGGTACCGATAGCAAAGCTAGAATCTTCCCCATGCTGTAAAGACATTTTATGTTGAATGATTAAGGTTTCTTTAATCGCCTGTAACTTTTCAGGAGTCATAGGGGTTTGGCCCACAGCTAAGAGTTCATTCATCAAGGCTTGCGCCGCTTTTTGTTCATGACCTTCGAAGCTGTGCATCATAAACATACTCATACCCGTTTGTTTTTGGGGGCTACTGGCCATTGAAACATCCATGGCCAGGTGTTGTTCATCCACCAAATGACGATTGAGAGGAGAGAGTTCATCCCCTGTTAAGTAGACTTCCAAAATTTCTTGTAAAGCCCGTCCTTTTACGTCCTTCTTTTTAGGACCTTCAAAACCAAGTAAGACCAAAGAAAGACCACTGAGCTTAGGGTCTACATACGTTTGTTCTCTAATTTCCTTAGGCTTTAAGGCCCATTTCAAACTCGCTTGATTCACGGGGCTGGGCTGGGCCACCGCATGCCCAAATTCTTTGTTCATCAAGGGCAATACATCGCGAGGATTCACATTGCCTGATAAAACCGTCAGCATATTGGTGGGGGTATAAAAAGTCTTAAAAAATTGATCTAAGTCTTCTGCCGTGGTGGATTTAACATCCTCTCGGCTCCCCAAGGTTTGATAAGACACTGGACGGTCAAACATCAGTTCAAAGCCTTTGTCCATCAAACGAAGGGTCGAACTTTCCAAGCGTTCACTGGCTTCATTCAATACATTTTTACGTTCTTGGTCAATATTCTTAGCCTCATAATGAGGATGTAAAACTTGTTCGGCATGGAGTTGTAACATGCTTGGCAAGTCTTCGCGATTAAAGTGTAGTTCATGTTGGACTTCTTCATCACTGGTGCTCGCATTCAGCGAAACCCCATAGGCTTCAATATGCTCTACCCATTCATTTTTTTTAGGGAAATTTTGCGTCGTTAAAAAATGGCAATGTTCATCTAAGTGGGCAATCCCTGATTTAAACCCTGTCTGAGGATATAAAGCACTCGGGTAAACGGCATTTTCATTGGCGGACCCCACACGAATAAAGGTCCGCAAACTCACGATGTTGTCAGGGCGTCGTTCAAAAAGCACTTGATGCCCATTCTTCAGTACGTAATGCTCCACCCGATTGCCATTGGGTAAACGCGTAGGAGGAAGCGTTTGAATCCCTAGTTTTTTGAGTGTCGCCTCTGAAGTTTCAGGCGTGTTCGCAGGTAAATACCTTGTATTGCCGCGGGCATTTTGAGACGTGTCCATCAAAGGGGCGAGTAAAGCAGGGGTTTCAAGTAAGGGGACTTCACAAGGTTGCTGCTGACAAGGGGGGGCATCCCGAAGGGCCATTCCTGAAGAGGGGAAATAGTGAGAACGGCCTGTAGATTGTGGAGAGATCATAAAATAAACATCCCTAATAGTTAAAGATTAAGCCTATATTGTATAGTGGCATAAACACCATAAAATCTCAAATTGTGCTAGCGTTTATTTTAACCCCGTTTTATCTCCGTTAAACTTATGCTAGGATGAGGGAACAAAGATAATTCTCTAACCGTGTAAAGGGCAAGGCAGATGGGTGATGAAGATAAATCCTTTGAAGCCTCTCAGCAAAAATTGCAACGCTTACGAGAATCGGGTCAAATCATTAAAAGCCGAGACCTTTCCTCCGCCTTGTTTTTGGCCATTATGTTTATTTTACTCTTGGCGCTGTCTCCCTTTGTGTTTCGAACGGTGGCGGATATGTTTGTGGTCTTTTTTAACTTAATCCCCCAACAACATTTGGAAGACATGGGCAAGTCCTTTTTGATTTTACATAGTATTAAAGGATTATTATTGCCAACCTTACCTTTTTTAGCCTTGGCGTATTTTATTGCTTTTTTTGCCGATTTTTTACAAGTCGGGCCTCTCTTTGCCCTAAAATCAATTACCCCCAAGCTGGATAAACTCAACCCCATTAACGGCCTAAAAGGGATTTTTTCTAAACGCACCGTGGTGGAACTGTTTAAAAACTTACTAAAAATTGGGATTTTATTTTACTTGGGTTATACCTCGTTCATGAAGCATTTGCCCGAAATGATTAACAGCATGCAGAGTGATCAACCGCTCATTATTTTGTACTTGGTGGGAAAAATTTTACAAGATTTTATTTTCGTCGCCATTGTCTTTTTTATTATTATCGGTTTTGGCGATTATTTATACCAACGCACCAAATTTATGAATGACCAAAAAATGTCGCTTAAAGAAGTAAAAGACGAATACAAGCAGTCTGAAGGCGACCCTATGGTCAAGCATATGTTGAAGCAAAAACGTATGCAAATGATGATGCAACGCCAATTAGAAGCCGTCCCCACGGCGGATGTCATTACCACCAATCCGATTCACGTGGCGGTGGCCTTAAAATATAAACCCAAAGAAATGGAAGCGCCGCTGGTCGTGGCCAAAGGAGCGGAACATTTTGCGGAACGTATTAAAGCCATGGCGCGGGAACATAATATCCCCATTGTCGAAAATCCCGTACTGGCTCGTACCTTATACCGTGTGGTGGATGTCAATCAAGACATTCCCCCTGACCTTTACCAAGCCGTGGCAGAAATTTTAATGTTTGCGTGGCAAATGAAGGGAGACAGTCCCCTTCAAAAAGCGCAAGACGCCCTACCAACAAGCAATCCGTAAGAAGGCGCGCACCCCCGCGTTTGAAGCATTTAAACACAGGTGGGATGCGAAGTCAGCATCTCCAAAATAGTGGGAATCAGTAAGCGGCCTGCCTGTGATTTATTCACCGCACGAAAAGGATGAGGCGGGACATCGGTGGAGCCACTCACGATAATGACGCGATCAGCGGGAAGGCCTTTTTGAATCCACGCTTCTACCAAACGTAAACCATCGCCCCCATGGGCCAATTGCCAATCCATCAGTAGGACATCAGGCCAGTGGGGTTCGCTTTGCTTCGCATTTAAAAGCAGCCAAGGCTGTGTTGCGTCTGCAGAATCCGCGACTTGAAACACGACAGGGATATTAAACGCCATGCCTGCTAAAAGCTGAAAGGCTTCCTGCCATTTGGCTTCATCTTCCACAATCCAGACCCGCGGCGTGGCTGGTGATGAATCAACGCTATTTAAAAATGTGGCAGTATTCATTAAAGTTAATCCTTTTCCTCAATAAGCTAACCTTGAGGTGTACATTACCTATACGGTACCAAAATACAGGAAAGCGTACCTCCCCTATATGGGGGAATCCATTCCAGTTTACCCAAGACGCAAAACGGCACCCTTAAATCTGAACACTCAAGACCAAGTAGCGGATCATGGCTTGATGATAAGCTTGTTCCGATTCAATGACCTTACGAAAGGCCTCCGTGCTTTCACGTTCACGCAAATTTAACACAAACAGGGTGCTATCCCCTAATTCAAATTGTGTACGCTCCCCAGCTTCTAAGGCTTGGGCCGTTTTCCACTCTCCCGTCGCAGCGGTATACATCGCATATTGAGCTTCTAAATCCGCGAGCGTCTGTTCTAAGTCGGCCATCAATGCTTGATACACCAAAACATATTCAAGGTCCAAAGCATCTAAATTCAATTCCCCTACACGAAGCTTTCCTTTGGCCATTCGGTTACGCAAAGGCAGTTCATACTTGACTCCAGCTTTTAAGGCAGGACCAATGCCATTGTCTCCCGTTTGAAAACTGGGGCTTAAAAAAGCATCCAGCTTGGGAAGCAAGGCCTGTTTAGCCAGATCTACATCCAACTGCGCAATGTCTTTACTAATGGGAAAGCTCAATAAGCGAGGGTGCCGTTGAAGCATCGACAATCGTGCAGATTCAGACAAATCGCTTCGCTTGGGAGCCAAAGGCTGAGGCAAATGTAGTTCTGGCGGGGTCCACGTGTCACTAAAGTCCAAACGACCTTTCGTGTAAGCGCTATTCCATAATAAAAGACTCAGCTTTATACGGGCTTTCTGTACATTTAAGGTATCCTTGGCCAATTGGCCTTGCCGTTTCTGAACTTCTTTTTGAACCTCTATATTGGCGATAGTAGGCAAATCTCCCGCAGAAACCCGTTTTTGCACTTGAAGCACTCGCGTTTGCCCCAAGCGTAATAACTGTTGACTCGTCATTTGCAAACGTTGACTCGCCACCCATTCCCAATAGGCATCGCCCATTTTTTGTTGAAGCTGTAATTCTTTTTCTTGAAGCCCTAAAGCCGCTTGTTGAAGTTCTAAAACCGCTTGTTTTTCAGCGACACTAAAAGGGTTAATCTGGCGATATCGCCATAACGGCAATAGAAGATTGGTATAAAATTCGCCGCCATCCCCCACAGGAGAAACACTAGAAGACAAATCACCACGGGCCGTTCGGTAGCCCCCTTCCAGCTGAAGTCCGTAACGCGTCAGCACACTCAACGCCGTGTCTGACAAAAAACTTTCTTTCGCTTTACCTGAAGCAGATGAATTATTATAGCGTCTAAACTCAGTATTACCAATTAACTTAGGGTCAAAAGCCCCTTGACTCACCAAAAGCTTGGCTTGCGCTGTTTGCATTTTTAAACGTGCCAAGCGTAGCTCTGGGTGCGTTTGCTTCACCCACATCAGTGCCTGCCGTAACTGGAGTCCTTCCTGTGGATTCACCACCAATTGAGTCAGGGGTTCGAGCCCTGCTGGGGAAGGAGAAATAAAGGTCACTGGACTTAAATCCACCTTAGGCGCGTGAGGCGAATGTTTAGACCACGCCATAGCCCCCCCTAAGAAAGAAAAGACAAGCCCCCAAACGCCGCCCCATACCAAAACGAAATAAGTCTTATTTCTGTTTACCCGCATTACTTTTGAGGTCTCCAAATTTAACCGTCTTTTCATCATTACGCATTTTAGTCGGATACGTCCCCGAACTATTCGTGGCTTTCACATTGTCAAGCGCACTATTGACAGGAGGGGGCTTTTTCTGAAGATTAAGCTGGAATCCATTAAAGCGACGCCATAATTCATAGCCCAGTGGGACTTCATCCAACATGACCCAACCCAATGCTTGTGTGCCGTAACGCAGGTGCTCATTTTCAGGCCACGGTTCTTCTCGCTTCGCTTGAATCGCTTTAAAATCAGGCACGACCAAGACCCGAAAACGATTTTGTCCATCATCAACGGCATCAATCACCTGAATTCGTCCTGCAAAGGTTCCCAATGCGGCTTTTGGCCAGCCTGAAAATTGAACGGCGGGGAAACCCGCAAATTGTAAGCGCACCAAACGCCCAACAGACAATAAGGGGGCATCTACATCACTAAAGAACAAAGTCACCATGCGGTCTCCTGCCTGTGGAACCACCACGGCGAGTTCATCGCCTTCTTTCACAGTTTGCCCTCCACCATAGACCGAAGTCCGTACCAAGCGGCCTGTCACAGGGGAACTAATGCGTCGTTGGGCGTAGCGTTGACGCAGATTTTCTAAGTCATTGTCTAGCTTAAGCAGTTCAGCAGTGGCTTTTGCATGCTCCTGTGCGGCTTTGGCAATTTTAGCGTTGACTTCCGTTAATTTAGCCCCCAGTTCCAAGCGGAATTTTCCTTTGTCAAAGTCTGCGCCAAGCGTGGCTTGTTTGGCCCCTTCTAAATCGGCTTGAGACGCCTCATACTTACTCTGCGCGTTGACCCACTGATTATTCGCCAGTTCTAAGTCTCGTTTACTTTTTAGGCCTTCATCATACAATTTTTGAGTTCGTTTTTGAAACAGCGTCGCGGTTTCAAATTCTTTTTGGGCAGCTTGAATACTTTGCACTCTGGCAGACACCTTGGCTTTATTTTCTTGCACTTTAGCGGTGGCACTACCCATCACGGCGCCCTGACTACTTGCAATTACGGCATATTGAGATTCAAGCGCCTCTAACTGCAAAGTGGCACTGTTCACCTGAAGGGCTTGGGCGTCTCTCATGGCTTCTAGTTTATCCAACTGCGTTTCATCCAAATAAGTATTTTTAATTTCCTTAAGCTGAAGCAATGCCTGCCCTTTTTTGACCCATTGCCCTTCCTGAACCAGCCATTGTTCAATTTGAGCATCAATAGGGGCTTGAACCGTCTGGGGCCGATGCATGGGATTCAAGGTACTCACTTCCCCCACGGCGGAAACAGATTGTTGCCAAGGCACAAAAGCCAAACCTAAAATCCCCAAAAAAACAGTCAGTATCAATGCCATAGACAAATAACGCATAGAGGCAGGCGTGTTGACCATACGAGCCGACTGCACCTGTGCCAAGGCTTCCATGCTTTCAACCTGTCGTTTACTGAGCATAATCGGCATGGCTTAGTTCCCCTCACCTGTACGGTCCCGATAAACAAAGGCAGGAAAAAAGGATTGAAAAAAGGGGTCTTCTTTCACCAAGAGACTTCTAATACTGCCTTGACTCATCACGTTTCCCTCATGAAGTAAATAGGCATCATCACAAGCACGAAGCACATCCGCATCATGCGTGATAAAAATAAGCGTCCATTTTTCTTCAGGCGCGGTTAACTTTTCCAAAATCTGCCGACGCAACGGGCCTTCAATATGGTGAAATGCTTCATCCAAAATCAACAAAGCAGGCGACGCCAATAAACTTCTTGCGAGCATCAACATTTGCCGCTTCCCTGAAGAAAGATTGAGACCTTCGCTGCCCAAAGGCATGTCTAAACCTTGAGGCAGCGTGTCTAAGACCGTAGACAAGCCTGAAATATCCAAGGCTCTCTTCAAAGCCGCTTCGCCTAAAGACTCCCGTCCCATTAAGATGTTATTCCGCAAGGTGCCTTTAAAAATAGCCGTATGGCTCCCCACCAAAGACACGTGCTGTCTAAAATGAGACAGCTGTAAATCTCTTAACTGTTGTTGATTGATTTGCACCGCCCCTGCATTGGGTTGTAAAAGCCCTAAAATCAACTGGGCCAAAGTACTTTTACCTGCCCCGCTCGTCCCGACAATCGCCGTACGACTCCCTGATTTAAAGGCTAAATTCAAGTGTTGAAACAAAGGGAAAGGCTGTTGAGGATATTGAAACGACACCTGCTGGAGATTAACCTCAATCCCTTTCCCCGTGTCAATATAGTCCACTCCCCGCTCGACTTCATTCGGTAAATCCGTCAAGCTTCCTAATTTGTCGATGCTGGTTAATAAGTCATACCAACTTTCAATGTTACTAACGATTTTCGTCACCGCCGCCAGCAATAAGAGCATCATGAGTTCGGCCGCGACCAATTGCCCAATGGAAATGTCTTTTTTCATGACCAACCAACCCCCTAAAGCGAGCAAACCCGCCGTCGCAGCCGTATTCACAAAAAAGCTCCATGAGGCTTGACGAATCACCACGTTAAAATGCCGACGGCGCGCCGTGACATACGTGGTACATAAGGCATCGACTTCCTTCATGCCAAAGCACTGGGCCACATAAATTTTAAAGGCGCTATGGCACCGAGCCAAATCTTGAAGCAAATGAGCCATTTCATATTTATACTTGCATTCCACCAAACTACTGGTGACGCCTGTTTTGCCTAAGAGTAAAAAACCCAAGCCTCCTGCCACCAAAAACGCATTAAAAAATAGAAAATAAGGGCTATAAAAGCCCATAAAAATCAAGGAAATCACAATTTGTAAAAGTGCTGCGGGAAATTCAAGCAAGACTTTGGTCAATGATTTTTGAAGCGTGGTGGTTTCAAAAAAACGATTCACCCGTTCAGGCGGATATGCCTCATTCCATACTTGACTATCGACTTGAGGCAAATGCTTCGCCAAATACAAGGTAATACGAACAAAAAGCCGTTGTTGAAGCATTTCAAGCAAAGTCATTTCAACGATACGCACCACGCCTGTAAAGCCTAAGCCCACAAAAACCAAAAGGGATAAAATAATCAAAGGCTGTAGAAATACACCACTGGCAATGATATTAATCAAGGCTTGAGAGGCAATCGGCAACATCAAACTCAAGACCCCACTGATCGTAGAATACAGGAGCAAGAGGGCGAGATCTTTTTTATCTTCCCATAGTAATTGTTGCAAACGCCTAAAAGGCGAAGGCAAGACCGTGGACTCCATCACCATTAAAACCGTTACACTTTCTACTTCAGGATACTTTCCCTATCTTAAACCAATTTTCCTTTTTTGTGTCAAACTGATTCAGGTATAAACAAGAATCACTCTAAACTTAGGATAAACCCCCAAGCGTAAAGGAACTCCCTCGCATGATTAGCCCCAATGACTTAACGCAACACCTCAAAAACGCCTTTCCCGACGCCCATGTTGAAGTCTTTGACAAAACAGGTGAGCAAGACCACTATATCGTCTACATTCGATCCGCCGAATTCTTGGGGAAAAATACCTTAGCCTGTCATAGACGTGTACAAAGCGTTTTAGCGCCTTTAATCCAAACAGGCCAGCTACACGCCAGCGAAATCAAAACCGCCACGCCTGAATCCTAAACTAAGGCTCGTTTTGACACAAAAAATATCCTTTTATGAGCTGAAGATCGACACGCGCTAAGCGTCTAGCTTACTTTCTACACTAGACACCTTATCCGCCATCGACTGTGAACGGTCCACCCGCGTGCCTAATTTAATGGTAGAGCTAATACGAGGCACCCCTTCTTGATGCACCGCTTCATGACACGCTTTGATACACGCCATCACGTCATCCCAATCCCCTTCGATATTCGTACCGTAGGCATGTAAGTGATGCGTCAAGCCAAATTGCTGAATCACACGCTCACAAATGGCGATATAGGAAGAGACACTCACCCCCACACCCAAAGGCACCACACATAAATCAACAATCACATGCATATGAAAGACTCCTCATGAGTTTGAAATGATCTAAACAAATCAAGCGTTAGGTCAACACGACCTAGTAAAAATCAGAAAACGCGGACGCTACAGGCATTTCTAAAGCCGCTTGGGCAATGGCCACACAGGCAGAAGACCCAATACGCGTGGCTCCCACCGTTTGCACGGCTAAGGCGTCGTCTAATGAACGAACCCCTCCGCTGGCTTTAATGCCCATATGAAAGGCCCCGAGCTCATCTAGCACTCCACGAATAAAGGCAATACGCTCTGGCGTGGCCCCTTGGCCCCCTTTCAAATAACCTGTTGAGGTTTTAATGGTATCCATATCGGCTTCGACGGCCTGACTAAGGGCAAAACGGATTTCATCATCGCTGAGTAAATCCACTTCTAAAATCAGTTTAATGGGCATGTCTCCCGCCGCCATCCGTAAGCCTTGGAGTTCTTTCAGGGTAAAGCTCCCCCCAATTTCATAATCCGTTTTTAAGAACGCGACGTTCATTACCACGTCAAATTCTTCTCCACCAGAGCCTTGAATCGTGGTGATTTCCTGCAATTTAGTGGTCGAATTACACGCCCCAATTACGGGGCATTCTTCATGGACTTCCCGTGTGACGGGGTGTTCAGGGAATCCCACCACGGCTGAGAGTATCACGTCACTACGGTGCCCCAAGGCCTCTCGAGCCACCATCACATGTTGTGGCCTCACACAGACCGTGGCCATCCCATACTGTTGGGCCTCTTCACAGAGTTGCCGAATCAGGGCGTCTTCATTGGCACCATGCTCAAAGTGTAGTTTCGTATGTTCTAATTTAGAAATCAATTGTTGCGCTGGACTCGGGGTGTTACTAGGGGTGCTCATCCAAAAACCTCTTCACTTTCATGCGGATTGACGTCATAGACTTCTTGATGATAGCGTTAAGTCAACTTTTATTCAATGCCTCCCCTTTGGGCCTCCATCGTGCGGGGGATCCTTAAGCGACAAAGGTTTTTAGTCGTATTTTTGATATCTTTATGCTAAATTAAATCCAATCCCGCGACTCAATGAATGAGACTCTACTTTTTATGAACGTGTCTGAATTAATGGCTCAAAACCCTGAACCCTCCTGTCGCACGGTCTTTATTGAAACGCAAGGCTGTCAAATGAATGAAGCCGATAGCGAACTCATGCTAGGGCTTTTAGCGCGTGAAGGCTTTGTCCCTACCCTAGACCCTCATGTCGCCGATTTACTGATTCTCAACACCTGCCAAATTCGTGAAATGGCCAGTGACAAAGCCTTTAGCCAAATAGGGCGATGGGGAAAATTAAAAAAGAAACGGCCTGAGGTCAAAATCGCCATGGCAGGGTGTGTGGCCCAACAGGTTGGGCATACCGTGTTTGAGCGTATGCCTTATGTGGATATCGTCTACGGGACACAGAACATTCACGATTTACCCCGACTGGTACGGGAAATTTTTGAAGAAAACGCGCAACATGTCTTCGCCATTGACAAACAAAAAGAACAGTCCACCTTTGATTATTTTGAAGACATCACCCAAGTTCGCCAAAACAAGGGGACTTCCGCATGGGTCACCATTATTGAAGGCTGCAACTATTTTTGCACGTATTGTGTGGTGCCTTATACACGTGGACGTCAAATCAGCCGTAAGCCTGACAGTATTTTAGACGAAATCAAGCGCTTAGCCGAAGGAGGCGTCAAAGAAGTCACGCTCTTGGGGCAAACGGTGGACGCGTACGGACAAGACTTCAACGACCGTCGCTATGATTTAGCCGATTTATTTGAAGCCGTCCACGAGATTGAAGGCATTGAACGCATTCGTTTTATGACGTCGCATCCGCTGGATTTAAACGACCGTATGATTGAAGCCATCGCGACTTTGCCCAAGCTCATGGAACATATCCACATTCCCATGCAAAGCGGAGACGACGCCGTCCTTCGCCGTATGAGACGTGGCTATACTGCAGACGACTATTACCGTTTAACGGACAAAATTTACGACCGCATTCCCCATGTGGCCATTACAGGTGACTATATTGTAGGCTTCCCTGCTGAATCTGAAACCGCGTTTTTAAACAGCGTCTATAGCCTGAGTCGTTCAGGGGTGTACATGGCCAATACCGCGGCGTATTCGGCTCGTTTACAAACCCCCGCGGCCATTTGGGAAGCGCGCTATGAAGCAGAGGCGGTGCCTCAATCCGTCAAGGAATCCCGTTTACAGATTTTAAATGACGCCATTCGAAAACAAGCGTTGGCACAGAATCAAACCCTTTTAGGGCAGTCGCTACAAGTCTTGGTAGAAGGGCCCAGTAAACGAAACCCCCATCGCCTCACGGGACGAACGCGTCAAAACAAAGTGGTGAATTTTGACGTGCCTGAAGGCATTGACCCTGCATCGTTGGTGAATACGCTGGTGGAGGTTCAGGTCACGGACGCCTACCCTTTTTCATTATTGGGTTCACTTTAATTTAAAATAACGACTAATCTGTACTTAGAGATGCGGCATTCATTGTTTTTCGACATTTATCCCAAAATGTTATCATTGCTTTTTGTGACGGCTTGATCACTTCTTTGAATACTCGTTAACGCTTTTGATCTGAGTCCAACGATATTCATAGGAAATCCTCATTACATTTTAAGCTTATGACGTCTACTTTAAAATGCAAAAAAGACGATGCTTGGCGTGTTTGTTGGCTCTTCTCTAAAAGATCATCTCACTACAAAATAAAGGAATAAACAAAGGAAAACCACTCGTAAAAATAAGGCCAAAACAAAAGCGCCACTACCCCATAACTAGCCACGGCCACCACCAAACAAGCCCCTGCGGCCATGTCTTTAATGCGCTTGGCTCTTAAATCAAAGCGCCCTTCAGTCAGTAAATCCACCAGCCATTCCACCACCGTATTGGCCAATTCTGCAAAAAGCACAAAGCCTGCCATTTGCAACAATATCGCCCATTGCGACACGGGAATTTGAAATAAAAAGCCCAAGACCAAGGCGCCCGTAATCAGGTAACAGTCCAAACGAAAATTACGTTCTTCTTGAAACACAAAGCAGAGCCCTTCCCACGCATAGGTCAAGGATTCCCAAAAGCTTTGGGCCCCAAATCCATAATGCGACCCATGAGCAGAACGACCAGACGACGCAAAAGGCCTGTGAAACAACTGAAATTGCTTTAAATAGCGACGCAACCACTTGCGTTGTCTCTGTTTTTTGGCGTGATGAGAAGAAGAGTGAGACGCATCCGTAGGCATCATCGAATCAATTTCCTTGTGAAACGGTAGGACTCCATAAAACGCAAAAAAGGTTGCTTTCTTATTATGTTCGCCTTAAAGTAGAAGTCAACAGGTCATTTACCTATACTTCAACACATTGCCGATGTGGCGGAATGGTAGACGCACTCGACTCAAAATCGAGCGGAGAAATCCTTGTCAGTTCAAGTCTGACTATCGGTATTTTTTATTTATTTTTAAGTTCCCCCCGTTCGTGAGAAAGAAGGGAACTTTTTTGTATCTAAGCAAATAAACGACTAAACTTCAAGGTTTAGGTTTTGCCCCACAGGACGCTTCTGCCCATTTTCCAAGACAGGTAATTCCCCTGGTTTGACGATTTGCTGATCGCCCGAATAGCTCGGGTAATACCCACCGTTGTGATTGGTGCTATAGGCCACGACGCTTCCATCGGTTTTAACTCTATAGCTGGTGGTATTGTCGTCTGCATCATAGGACACCAAACGCAAGTCGCCATCCTCATCATGGGCGTAGGTCACGCCTGTTTCTCTCGCTTTTAGCGTATTGGCAGGTTTCGCATTGGCCATTAAATCTTGAACGCTTTGTAAGACTTCAGCAGGGGTCGCCTCTTCATGAAGCTTCACCGCACCAGGCAAATCATACGCGGGAGGCTGGACACTCACTTGACCCAATTCATTAATGTGATATTGAGGCCCCTTATAAGTGGGATTGGCCTCAAGCATGACTTGCCCATGGACATCCACTGTTTTAGAGTAAGGCGCCTTCACTTTTTCTCCAAAATCCGAAACCGAAGACTGCTCATATAAATCCTGCACCAATTGCAACTCTTCTTCAGGCGTTGCGGGGGATTCAATGACTTTTTTATCCCGCTTCGCAAGGGGAACATAGGCATTCGCAGGGGCTAAAGCAGGAGCCGCTCCCATCATCGTGGACATCATAATACTTTCCTTACCTTAATTTTATAAACTCATACACACACATATTCAAGAGAAAACACTGAGTCGTCATCATCCTAAACGTATAAGTATTAAACGTGAAACCCTTTAAAAGCGTGCTAAAATAAAGACACTCGTTACAAATCTTAAAGTATTGAACGTATTAAACCCTTTGAGCCCTTGTTGGATGATGGTAATGGATGCATGAATGATTTACCCCCTTTTGATTTTAGCCGTGAATTAAAAAACCTGCCTGAAGGACCAGGGGTCTATCGGATGTTGGACGAGAGAGGGCAAGTCTTATACATTGGGAAGGCCAAGGTCTTAAAAAATAGAATTCGTTCTTATTTTAATAAAAATGGGGGCCATAGTCCCAAAACCAAAATGATGTTGCCCCTCATTAAGCGATTTAATTATATTGTGACCAACAGCGAAGTCGAAGCCCTGATTTTAGAAGACAGCCTCGTCAAGCAGCATCAACCCAAATATAATATCTTATTAAAAGATGACAAGCGCTTCCCGTGGATTGGCGTGAGTGATGACGACTACCCTCGGCTTTTTGTCACGCGTTCCACCAAAAAACCCGCGGGTAAGTCTCTTCGCTTTTTTGGACCGTATACCCATAGCGCTGAATTGTTTGCCTTGTTGAAATTACTACAAAAACACTTTCCGTTGCGAAAACGCCCGAAACCCTTATTTAAAGATCGGCCGTGTATGAATTATAGCTTGGGACTTTGTGCGGGACCCTGCCAAGGCTTAATTTCCCCTAAGGATTATCAGCATATTGTCCAAGAAGCGGTTATGGTACTGAAAGGACATACCCAAGCACTAGAAACTCGCTTACGTGAACAAATGCTCCTCGCCAGTGAAGGGCTTCACTATGAACGTGCCAAATTACTCCATGAACGCTTAGAAGCGGTACAACGTATTGGGCAAAAACAGGTCGTGGTGTCGGACGATTATGATAAGCATCAAGATGTCTTGGCCTTGGCGCATGATGCATTTCAAGCCTCCCTTCATGTTTTAGTCATTCGTCATGGAAAAATTGTCGCCTCCAAACCCTTTGTGATTCCTTTACAGCACCACGCCTTGCCTGAAGAAGTCTATAATAGCTTTATCCTTCAATACTACCGTCGCTTAGAAGTCGATGAGCTCCCCGAAGAAATCCTTTTACAGTACCCGTTAGACGACATGGATGTCGTCGTGGATTGGTTGAACGCGCTTCGGCGGGAAAAAAGCGTCAAATCGAAAAAAATCCGTGTAATGCTTCCCCAAAAAGGCAAGCCTTTTGATTTACTCAAGCTGGCTAAACTCAATGCCCAAAGCGGTTTAGAACAGGCTCAACTTTACGAAGCAACCAAGCTACGGCATGACCCGACCAAGGCTTTGTTGGATTTACAAAGTCGGCTCCACTTACCGCGCTTTCCTAAACGTATGGAATGCTACGATATTTCTCATTTTCAAGGCAGTCAAACGGTCGCCAGCATGACGGTGTTTATTGATGGACAACCCGCCAAGGAAGAATACCGTCGTTTCAAGGTTCAGTGTGCTGAAGGCAAGCCCGATGATTTTGCCTCCCTCCATGAAGTGCTTACCCGAAGAAGTTTACATCAAGCAGATTGGCCAAATCCTGATTTAATTATTATTGATGGCGGGAAAGGCCAGTTAAGTGCCGCTCAACGCGCCTTAGCAGAACAAGGGTGGAGTGAGATCCCCATGATTGCTTTAGCCAAACGGCTGGAAGAAGTCTTTCACCCCGACACGCCTTACCCCACTCTGATTCCTCATTCAGCGCCTTCGCTACAAATTTTACAATGTATTCGAGACGAAGCCCATCGCTTTGCCATTGGCTACCATCGACACTTACGAGGCAAAAAAGCCTTAAGCCACCCCT
Organism: Vampirovibrio sp.; assembly: GCA_050916035.1. Lineage (GTDB taxonomy): Bacteria > Cyanobacteriota > Vampirovibrionia > Vampirovibrionales > JAJTHC01 > JAJTHC01. The sequence goes on from CP050876.1 coordinate 1,935,377, forward strand.
TGGATGCCGTCAAAGGCATTGGTCCGCGTCGTAAAGCCTTGCTCTTAAAAACCTTAGGCACATGGCAACGGATTCAATCCGCCACGCCTGAAGACTTACAAGGGATTCTAGGGGTTTCTGCCCCTGTGGCCCTGACCTTACACCACGCCATTGCAGAAGCCCCCTCTTCTTAAAGGGATGATAAAATCAACACGCTTCATCAAGGAAATCACTAGCCGTTTTATCAAACTTAGCGCTATACTATCCCTATGGCTTCTTCCGGATGAGATAAAAACAAGAAAGTAAACGATGGACAACCCGACTCAACAGCCCTTTGAACCCAGTGTCGATACGCCGTATTTACAGGTCTTGTTGCATGCCGCAGACCCTCCCATCGAACGGCCCTTACCGTGGCAATTACTCAGTGGCTTGGTACAAGGGCTTTCCGTCATTGAACAAAATACGATTCAAGTGCGTAGCCCTGAAGAAGCCCATCGTTTTTTGCGCACCTATGGCTATGACTTAAGTGACGCGCAGGATGCTCAACAGGTACAACAGTTGATTCAAGAAGCGGTTCATTTTATTGAAAATCGTTTGCTCGAAGCAGCGGAGGGAGAAAGCGTCTTCGCGCGCTTAAAGTTACATGTCCCCGATGCGTTTTTAGAGCAACAAAATGTGGTGCATTTATTAGCTCTGGCGTCCGCGACGCCTCGTCAGGACGAAGGGCGTTGGGCCTGTGCCATTTTAAAAGTGGTACATACCCTCATGCACATCGAACATACCCCACGCTTACAAATCATCGAACCCGCGCGCGCGCAGATTCTAAAAGGCTATGGAGACATCATACGCTACGACGCTACTGCAGAACGGGTGGTCTTGGGGCGAGTCAACAGTGACAAGCAATTAGGGCTGTATGGCCTTGAAATTAAAGAGCAAAAAAGCCGTGAAAGTCTACTGATTAAGCTCTTGTCTAAAAAAGAAAATAGTATTGAATTGATTGACGATTTCATCGGGATTCGGCTGATTACGGAGAGTATTCCAGATGTTTTAGTGGCCTTGGATATTTTAATGGAAGCTCAATTACTCGTCTTTAGCAACGTCAAAGCGGAACGCTCTCGAAACACCCTGATTGCGTTGGATGAATTTAAAAGCCTCTGGCAGAAGCATCACCCTGAAGACTACCCACGTACTTCGATCAATGCCAAAAACACGGCCCCCCACATGCCCAGCTGGTCGGACTTACTGCATACCCTACAAAAACTAGATGCCAAATTGCCTCAAAATAGCTTTGCCCACCACAACCCCCATAGTGACGACAACTACCGCGCCTTACACATCACCACCCGCCAACTCATTAAAGTCCCCGCCCGCGGAGGAGACCTCGGCCAGATGCAACGGCTCTTTTTCCCCTATGAAATTCAATTGATTGACAAGCATCATTACCTCACCAATCAAGAAGGCAATATCGCCCATAGTCGTTACAAACAACGACAACTCCAACGCTGTAGACGGCGTATTTTAGGGGATTTATTGCCGCGTCATTACTTGGAACATGCCCCCCATGCGGAAGACACACGACTCAAGCGCCCCTTTCAAAACCCGAGCGTCACCGCGGCCAACCCGCTGGACTATATTTAAATATAACTGGCAAGTCACACTACTTTGAACGTGCAGTATCGGCAAAGAGTCTCCCCTCCCCCTCTAAATCCATCCCTCATTCACTTACGAATGTTTACTCCCCTCGTTGGGCGAAGGTATTTTCAAGAGCTTCTTTGATACGAGTACAGGCTTTTTGATGTGTTTCCTCTGTCTCTCCATATTCAATGCAATAATGATTCCGAACATCAAAGGGGGCATTTTTTGCTATTTGTTTACAAATGTACAACACAGGCTTATTTAGTCCTTCGGCGAATCCTGCTTCCCACATCACATTCGCATTAGGAATGTCTTTATTCTTTTTAATTTTTTGAGTAGGTATAATATCCGCAATCATAAACTTACATTTACGGATATTGGCTTCAATTGCAACGTTAATATTTCCTAGTCTGTTGGCGTCGCCTTGATCTTTCAAGTCGATTTTCATTTCTTGTTTGAGAAACTCTTTTAGTTTTGGGTAGAAAAGATTTAACTCATCAAATTCTAAAGCAAGGAAACCAAAATTAGAATGGGCTTTACCTTTCATAAGTGCATCATAGGCTTCAAACCCTTCAAGCGTTAATTGTATGCAGAACTTATAGGTATTTTTAACATCACTATATGCTTCATGCAAAAGACGGCCTTTGTCGTCAGAAATACACAAGCCTTTTTGTGCTAAAGTCTTTAAAAGAGCTCGAACCTCAGCAGCTTCAACCGTTGCCAAAACAGGTAATAATTCATAAGTAGGTATAGACTTCTTTGTCCCTAGTGATTCCACGTCATGATAAATGTATTCCAACAACCAATCTAGTTTTTGAGTAGGTGTTATTTTTTGTTCAAAAACATCTTCGACTTCACTGATAAATTCCCGTTCTGTTTTAAAAGTCTCTTTGTTTGCTGAATCATCGCTTAAAAGCTCCAAAGAAAGTGGTGGTATTTTTAAAGGGGTCTTTTGTTTTTTTGACATTTGAGTTTTTAGGTATAACCAACGAAGAAGTTTACCTTTTTTGATTAAATCATTTTTTGTTAGGTCTTCAAATACTTTTATTGTCTCTTCATTTAATCCAGCCTTTGTATGGCTTGGAAACGAATAGTTACATTCTTCTATTCCTTGCAAACGAATAATAGAACATTGAGTATTTTTTTCTTCTATAATAGCATCTAGCCCTGTCAAAGGACACTTTATTGTTTCAGTCATCATTTAATCTTCTCCTTTATACTCTACCAGCCCACCGATGCCAAGAGCGGGTTCCACAAGAATAGCCCCGTCGTGGCGTCTTCGTGGGCCAGCGTTAGCCCTTCTTCCACCAAATGCAGGCCCAAACGCTCGGCATGCAAGGCGTTTAAAATATCCACTTGCGTGCGTAAATCAGGCAAATGACTCGCCCCCGCCCCCAAATAAACGCTCGGGGTGCCCGCCCCATACGGTAAAATAGCCTCCGCCTTTAAGTAGCGCACCATGGCTTGCGTCAATTCCCCTAAGACCCCATGCAAAAATAAATAGTCTTGATAGCGGTCTTCCTTAAACCACAGGCGTGCCAAATCCGCAATGGCTTCGCCCAAGGTCACGCTAAAAACGGCCATCGCATCCCCTTCGGCCGACACGCCTTCCACCAAGCTGAATGACGCGTCCTTGCCCCAAATCGGAGCGATAGGTACCTCCCACCTGGCAAAGGGTTGCTCGTGGGAGGGGGAGGCATATAAGGCCAAAGTAGGGACTTCTCCCGCCACGACAGGCAAAACGCTTTTCACGTGTAGCAGTCCCCAAAGGGCTTGGGGCTTGAGTGCCTGTTTTACTTCAGGGTGATTCACGCTTCGATGCAAAATCCCCTCTAAATCCAGTCGTTCAGACCACGCGGCGTCGCTTTCCCCTTCTTCAGGGGGCGCAAAACCCCAATTACGAATCGCAAGCGTTTTCAAATCAAGATACGGCATCAATTCTTCAAGAGTAGGGTTTAAAATCGGCGGGATCTCATCCCCCAAATAGAGACTTGAGTCAATCAGAGGCTGAGGCGCAGGGACTTGTATCGCCTTGTGTCGCGTTTCAAGCGTCTCCAGAACAGGTGAATCTACAATAGGATCCGCGTTTTTATTTTCCGTGGCCGTTTCTACAATTTCATAAGACGCATAACGTTCCTGCACATACTCGTCAAAGGTGCCTGCTCCAATTTTTTGCATCATGGCGAGACTTTCAAAGGCATCTTTCACATACGCCACATGAGGATACGCGTCAACACAATCGACTTCCACATAGGCGCGTGTTAAGGCGGCGCCCCCCAAAAAAACAGGGATGGTATAGCCCTTGTCCTGTAAGGCCGTCATATTTTCTCGCATAATCACCGTCGATTTTACTAATAAGCCTGACAAACCCAACGCATTCGGCTGGTGTAATTCCACCGCTTTTAGGATTTCATCCAAGGGTTGTTTAATCCCTAAATTATGAACTTTATAGCCGTTATTGGTCAGAATAATATCCACCAAATTTTTACCAATATCATGCACATCCCCCTTCACGGTGGCCAGCACCACCGTCCCTTTTTCTTGACCGTCTATTTTTTCCATAAACGGCTCCAAATACGCGACCGCAGCCTTCATCGTTTCCGCCGACTGCAAGACAAACGGTAATTGCATCTGCCCACTGCCAAACAATTCACCGACCACTTTCATACCCTCTAATAAAAGCGTATTAATGATTTCAAGCGGGGTATAAGTCAGCATGGCCGTTTCAAGGTCTTTGGCGAGATCGATTTTCACCCCATCAATGATGCGTTGCTTGAGCCGTGCTTCAATCGCTTCAGGCAAGTGAGACAAGGGATCCTTCTTAATGCCACTGCTTTGGACATTAGAAAAAAGTTCCAAATACCGCTGTAAGGGATTCCCCTTCTCATGGTTGCGGTCATAAATCAAATCCAGCGCCGTCTGCCGTTGAATTTCATCAATTTTGTGAAAAGGCATAATTTTCGACACATGAACAATGGCGCCTGTCATACCTCGCTGAACCGCTTCATGCAGATACACCGAATTCAAGACCCGCCGCGCCATGGGATTCAACCCAAAAGAGATATTCGACAAGCCCAAGATGATTTGAATCTCAGGATAAAGCTGACTGAGTTGTTCAATGGCATCGAGCGTGTAATAGCCCAAGGGACGGTCATCTTCATTGCCCGTACAAATGGTGAAGGTCAAGGGATCAATCATAATATCGTGATGAGGAATCCCGTATTCATTGACGCAAAACTCAATGAGTCGTTTCGCCACCCGCACTTTGTCTTCCGTGGTTTTCGCCATGCCTGATTCTTCAATGGTTAGCGCAATGACACTGGCCCCATGCGCTTTGACGAGCCTTAAGCGTGCATGAACAGGGGCTTCACCATCTTCAAAGTTAATTGAATTTAAAATGGCCTTGCCTCCATACAAGGCCAAAGACACTTCAAGCACAGGGATTTCCGTGCTGTCAATGACTAAGGGGAGACTGCTACTGCCTCTCAGACGAGTGAGAAAAGCGGTCATGTCAGCGACTTCATTACGGCCAACATAAGCCGTACAGACATCCAAGGCGTGGGAGCCTTCTCGTTCTTGTTCAAGGGCGATTGACAGGCAAGTGTCCCAATCTTCGGCGGCTTGGGCGTCACGAAAGGCTTTGGATCCATTCGCGTTACAGCGTTCACCAATCGCGAAATAGGCGTTTTCCTGACGCAAGTCCACCGCTGAATACAAGGACGCCACTTGCGGAATTTTTTCGACGTTTCGGGCTTGAAAAGAAGGTCGTGCCTGATTTTTAGATAAATGGTGTGATGACAACATCGCATCCAAGGCACGGATATGTTCAGGCGTCGTTCCACAACATCCCCCAATCAAGTTGAGCTTGTATTGATCAATGAACATTTTGAGATGCGTGGCGAGCTGTTCAGGGGTTAAATCATAATGCGTTTTACCCTGCTTTAAGCAAGGCAGGCCCGCATTCGGCTGAAGGAAAATGAATTTCTCCCACCCTTCAGCGAGCTGTTGCAAGTGCCTTTCCATTTCAACAGGGCCCGTGGCACAATTCATACCCAGCGCATCGACCTCTAAACTCGCTAAGATCGCCATCACCGCGTTAATATCCGCCCCCACCAGTAGCGTGCCTGTGGTTTCCACCGTCACTTGCACAAAAATGGGAATATACCCCTCGCTGCCCTCTTCGATTCGTGCTTGCTTACAGGCTTCCACCGCGGCTTTAATCTGTAGCGTGTCTTGACAGGTTTCAATCAAAAACGCATCAATGCCCCCTGCGAGCAAGCCTTGGGCTTGCGTTTTAATCCCTGCCAAAAGGTCGTGATACCCAATATGTCCCAAGCTTGGTAGTTTCGTGCCTGGCCCGATGCTACCGAGCACATAGCGAATTTTACCGTCTTTTTGCATGGCCTCATTCACGCATTCACGCGCCAACATGCCAGCGAGACGGCTGAGTTCAAAGGCGTCGTCTGCTAAGCCAAATTCGCCTAGGGTAATGGTGGAAGAGCCAAAACTGTTGGTCTGGATACAGTCCGCGCCTGCGTCAAGGTAGCTGTGGTGAATTTGTTTCACGAGATCAGGGCGGGATTTATTCAAGATTTCCGTGCAGTTTTCGCAATTGAGGTAGTCGACTTCAACGCTGAGGTCCATGGCTTGCACTTGGCTGCCCATCGCACCGTCGCAAAGCAAGGTGTGGGCCTTCAACGCCTCAAGCAGGGGGAAAGGTTTAGTTTGTGTATTATTCATTTTAAAATGGGACTTCCTCAAAGTGTTCTTGTTGAGTGGCAATTTTAGAATCTATCTTTTCATAATAAGCATTTAACGTTATTGCCATTCTAAGCAAGAATTTTGCTTCGTCTATCGTCCATGTACGCTGATTATGATGAACAGCATCACTTAATAATTGATACATTTTTTGATTAAGCGTATAAAACTGACTGTTAGCAAATGGAACTTTGAAATCATCTACTGTTTTAGTTTTAATTAGCTGCTTTTTTAAAGCTTCTGTAAATTTTCTTGTATGCGTAAAACAAGCCGTTGCATTACCTTGCTTTAAGGAATCGAGGGCAAGGGATAATTCATTTTCTATAGAGTTTGTTTCCAGTTTCGCTACTTGGGAATGAAAGTATTCGTCTATCAAAGTTTCGGGTTCTGTTAGAATCGTATATGTTTCTTCGTCTATTTTCCAAGGCAAGTTTAATTCGTCAATAATGTTTTGATAGCGTTGTAATACTCTTTTTTGATAGCTTGTAATTTCTCCATAAGTGCTAATACTTACTAGTGTTTCATGACATAAATCGTCGAGATTATTTTGTAAAGTCTTTTTTAAACACTCCTGTATATAAGATACTCCCATAAATTCTAAACATTCTCTTATGTCTGTAAAGCGATTATCATAGGGTTGATAAATTAATTTTAAAAATTCTCCATATTCAAACTCATAATCTTTAAAATCTTCAGCCCACTCTTCAATACAGACGTAACGATATTTTATGAGAGCTTGTTTAAATTTTAAAAATTCACCATAAACATCCATAATTAAGCCCTCTCAAAATAGGGGTCTAAAATCGCATAGAGAGGGGCTAAATTACGATGATCAAGATCAAGGTAGTCGGTAATATCATTAAAAAGAACCTTGTCCATATAACCGTCATAAGTCGGGAATGCAGTCATCCATACCCCTATTTCTCGTTTAGATTTTTTCTTGCTCATATCCAAGCCTTGCGTTTCAGCCCCTTGAATAAAGGCATCTTTTAGGACGTTGATTTTTTGATATTCAGGCTTCGTAATACTCATCGCCAAGGTTTCAAAATCTCGATACCCATTCGATTCGTTGGACTGAAAATGATGCAAAAAACAATTTTTCTTTAGCGCTTTATCTTGAATCTGATCAAACTGTTCTTGATATGCTTGCGTAGAATCTTGATCATCCCCGTCAATTAAGCATAAAATACGCTTTACAATAACACTGGGAGCGGTTAAAAGTGTTCTAATGATTTTTAAATCACTATACACTTCACTACGACTCCCAGCTTCGTAAACATAAAGAACCCCGATATTATTTTGGTTATAACGATTTTTAATAAGTCCCTTAATAAAGTGAGCATCTTCAACGGATTCAACCAAAATTAAGGCTTCAGAAGACTCAATAACTTGCTGTAACTTCTGCATTCTTGCTTGTTTTCGTTCTGTTTTGCTTGATTTTTTCATAGCTATCTAAGTTCCGCTCCCGAAGTTAGTAAAATATCCAAGTCTTCGCCTGCATATTTTTTAGCGGTGACTTTATCCGTTTCATCCTTATTCAAATGAAACACACACGCCAAATCCAGAGGCTCCTGCGTGGGGGTGGGATTGCCTTCCGAATTTTTGGGAGCCACCTTGAGAGCGTCGCCGTTTTCTTTCATTTCTTGCAAGACGGCGTTCAAGGATTCCAATACCTCGTAGCTGTGGGTGGTGAAGAAGAACTGGGTGCCGTCGTCTTTTGCCGCCTGCAAGATCATCCGCCACATGTCTTTTTGAACACTCCAGTGAAACCCGTTTTCAATTTCGTCAAACAACAAGAAGTGTCTATCTTTCTTGACATGGTGTAAAACAACGGTTAAGAAAAAGAGTTTGTTAAAACCATCCCCCATAACATGGAAAGGCAGATAGATTGTTTCACCATTTTTATTTAAGATGCATTCTTTATTGACGATGTTTTCTAAATTAGGCTCTATACGTTTAAGGGACTCCATAATTTGACGATATTCTTTTGAAGCAAACTTAATAGATCCAAATAAGAAATCCGCCACTTTATTTAGATATTGAAAATCAGTGGGACAATAACATTGGAAAATAATATGTGCGGATCGTGGGATACTATGTGCATAAGAACCAACTTTACAAATCCTAGAAAGAAAAAATGGTTGTGAAGGTGGGGTTTCTTCTCGCCCATTCGTGATCACAGGTTGAACATTTTCATCAGCATCTTCCTCATAGTTATATCTAAGAACCATTTCTTCCCAAGGTACGAAATTAGTTTTATATTCTAAGCTTATTTGCTCAACAGTATTCAATCCCGAAGCCTTTATTTTTATAGCACTCCGTTTGGCATCTTCACTTTTATAAATGGATTCTATTATGTCTAAGCTTTGTGCATCTCCAAAAACCTGTTTTTTAAAAGTTTGGAGTTCAATATTAGGAGAATTCTCAATAAGATTTTGTTGTTCATCTCGATAATTTATTTTAACATCTATCAAATCAGCATCTTCTCCCAAAGAACCACTATTCTTTACTATCGCGATCGCCTGTAAAACGGAGGTCTTGCCGACGTTGTTGCCCCCGACAAAGACATTCACCATGCCGAGGCCTTCAAGTTTCATCTCTCGAATGCCTTTGAAATGTTGTACCTCTAAGGTGGTGTAGCTGGTCATGGGAAGGAACCTCTTGATTCTGGGGGACGGGCGTGATGATGCTACCCATTCTACCATGAATCTCGCCGTCGTTTTTCTAAAAAGCCCACCGTTCATAGAACCCCTGCGCTTTCTACCGTTTTGACACGGTCTACACCTCAAGGTGAAGGCAGGCGGTGTGAAAGTTCGCCATACTGTAAAAAGCGTGTCACGACGAAAGACGCCCTCGTGACGGCACCTGAAATTTTAAACCTTCTATTTTCTAATCGGGTTTTACCCTGAACACCGCACCCATAAAAGAGAGAGAAACAGCGCGCAAGAAAGGCCACATCGATATGTTGAGATCCTTATACACCGCCGCCACAGGCGCGACGACCCAACAATTTAATATGGACATTATCGCCAACAACGTCGCCAACGTCAATACCACGGGGTATAAAAAAGCACGGGCTGAATTTCAAGACTTAATGAACCAAACCTTTTCCTCCCCAGGGGCCTTAGGCAGCCAAGGCACCATTGACCCCGTGGGCGTGCAAGTAGGACTAGGGACTCGGGTTTCCGCCACCCAGCGTGATTTTATTACAGGCCCCATGATTCAAACCGCCAATCCCCTCGACATGGCCGTTCAAGGCGACGGATTTTTCCAAATTCAGCTCGACAGCGGACAAATCGGCTATACACGAGACGGCACCTTTAAGCGAGACGGCAACGGCAGTGTTGTCACCTCTGACGGCTTCCCGCTTATTCCCCAAATGACGATCCCCCAAGATTCTACGGAAATTGTGGTCGGCACCAACGGCACCGTTAGCATTCGCAATGCCCAAGGCTCCTTTCAGGAATTGGGACAAGTTCAGTTGGCGCGTTTTGCCAACCCCGCAGGCTTAGAAGCACAAGGCAGAAACCTCTACACCAATACCCCCGCATCAGGAGACCCCGTGGTCGGACAGCTTGGGCAAGGGGAATTCGCCAAAACCACGATTGCTCAAGGCTTTGTGGAAAATTCAAACGTCCAAATCGTGGAAGAATTGATTAATCTCATTACCGCACAACGCGCCTTTGAAGCCAATTCCAAGGTCATTAAAGCGGGTGATGAAATGTTGCAAACCGTGAATCAAATCGTCTAATTATACGGTTTGAAATAATCCAAAGGAGCCTGCTTGGCATGATACCGCGTTATCTTCAATCTAGGCGAGTGCTCTATTTATGGATACTGCTGGGAGGATTCCTTGGGGGACTTCGCCTTCCCCATGCGGAGGCGGAACAATGGGTGGATGTCACGCGCGTGCAAGCACAAAGCGAGGCGTTTTTTCAAGAATCGACGCAAGCGTATTGTCAGCGTCAAGGACAAAAGCCCTGTGATTTTAAAATCGGCATTGCATTGCCTGAGACACGACGCTTTAAACTACTGAATTTTCTAGAGCATGAAGCCCTTCGCATGGAAGCGCTGGCACCGATGAGTGAGTCCCTGTTTCGCCTAGGTTACGGGACCTTCACGGTGGACGTCTATGGGTTAGATTCCACACGTCGACAACGCTTGGTTTTGCCCGTGCAGGTCAAACAAATGGTAAACGCGTGGCAAGTGCTAGACAACATTCCCGCAGGAAGCGCCTTGGCAGGGCATGTGCAAGCCGTCCAAGTGGCGGTAGCCCTGAGAGAGACCCCACAAATTCTACAGAGCCAAACGCTGCCTGCCCATGCCAAAGCCCGAAGCCTCTTACGCGCAGGGCAAATGCTCACCCAAGGGCAAGTGCAAATCCCCCCCTTGGTAAGCGCATGGCAAGGGGTTAAAATTATTGTGGAAATGCAGCAAGGCGGTAGCAACCCCCTTCGCTTGGTTATGGACGGTAAAGCCCTACAAAGTGGCGCACTGGGCGACGTCATTAAAGTGCAACAAAAAGGCTTTCAAGAAAAAGTCTACCAAGGCGAAGTTTTGCCCAATGGGACGGTCTTGGTCAAATTCTAGACCCCTCAACACCCAACAGGAGGCGAAAACCAGCGCCAAAAGACCCCTTACAACAGTAAGGAGCCTCTGTGATGAGCGAGAGGGGAAACGTCCGAAAAAGATTTAAGCGCGCTCGTTTTTCAATTGATTAAACTCATGAATCATCGTTTTCTCAGCATCTTGACCAGCTTTTTTATCCAATGCAGAAGGGCGATCGCGTTTACGCTTTTTAGGCTCCAGCGTCCCGTTCGTACCGATGGTATCCACATAAATAAAGTCACCATCAGGGTCTTTGACGAGCCTACCTTTTTGCTTCAAGGCCGCTAACGCTTCATCAACTGACATCTTAGGGTTTTCATGCTTAATTTTAGCTATTTCCCCCGCAATAACAGGTGCTGAAAACGAAGTCCCAAAATCATCAGGATAGGCAGGGGTGGTATTAATATCGACTTCAGGGCCTTGGTTTGAATAATCCGCAGATTTCCCATTTTTGCCAGAGGCCCCCACCACAATCACTTCTGGGCAGGCCAAGACATTTTTGGTTTCGTCTTTTTCAAACTGAATGGAAGGCATGGCTTTTTTAAATTTGGCTAAGTCGCTTTTGTCATTTCCAGAGGCCACTACAATAGCCGTGCCTTGGTCTTTAAGGACTTTGGCGGCTTTACGGTAGTCAGCTTTTATTTTATCAATCTCAGACTTTCTTTTTTCCATGACTTCATCAATATACGCTTCGACTCGAATCTCATTTGGCTTATTCTGATTCATTCTGTTCTCATCTGGAATGTTTAGTGGATCAAAGAGGCTTTTTCTTTCCTCGCTATTCGCTACGGCGTAAAGCGTATCGGGATTTTCTTCTAACATATATTCTAGGACGCTAAGGGGGGACACTGCTTGAGAGATATTAATCACATCGGGTTTTTGCTTGTCCTTGGCAATCGCCTTGAAATCGCCTGTTCTATCCTGCAAAGTTGCTGTTATTTTTGAAAAAATATAATTTTCTAAAGAAGTTGAACGAAAAGCGAAGCTATTTTTCCAATTTTCAATACTTCCATCTTGAAACTGGATATTGACCTCAGGATTCGTCGCTTTAAGATTTTCAGACACCTTGCTTGCATGGTCGCTTTTAGTCGCGTTCGTTTCCAAAACAAGGACGGTGGGCCTTTTAGAATCCATCGGGGGTTTAGGCATGGTATAGGGGGTGTAGGGATTGGGGTTTTTTATAGTGGGAAGTTTTCCAGATTTCATAGGGGCTAAGGTCTTTCTATTGAATGACAGGGTGGGAATGATAAAGGGGAAGATTCAAACGTGGTTCAACGTACTTTAATAAATACAAAAACAATCTTAAAATTGCCCCAAGGGGTCTGCTGTGTTACCCAAATGAGGCAAGCCGTTACATTGCGCTTTTTTTGAGGAGGGCTTCACACGAAAAACTTGTGTTAAAATAAAAGCATTCCCTTTTCATCTGTTTCACAGGAGGCTCCCCATGGCAAAAGACCCCACCTTTGATGTGGTTTCTGAATTTGACCTTCAAGAACTCACCAACGCCGTCGACCAAAGTGTTCGAGACATCAACGCGCGCTTTGACTTAAAAGACACGGCCACGGAACTGCTCTTAAATAAAGACGACATTACCATTACCACCGCCACCGAATTTTCCTTGCAAAACGTCTTGCAAATTCTGGAAGAAAAACTCGTCAAACGCGGCTTAAGTCCCTTTTTATTGGACACACAAAAAAACGCCGTCGAACATGCCTTGGGCGGACGCGTCCGGCAGGTCATCCCCCTCAACAGTGGGATTGATCAAGCCTTGGCCAAAAAGATCGTGGCCGAAGTCAAAGACATGAAGCTCAAGGTACAGGCCTCCATCCAAGGGGAACAAGTCCGCATCAGTGGTAAAAATCGTGATGATTTGCAAGCCGTGATTGCACAATTAAAAAATCAAGCCAGCGATTGGGAAGTCCCCCTTCAGTTTCAAAACTTCAGATAAACGAGAGCTCTGTTTATGACCCCTACCGACATGACATTGACGGATATGAATCCAAGTACCGCGATCGCCTCTGCTGTTTTAAAGGTGGAGGGTTTGTCGATTGGTTTTCCTCACCCTGTGCATGGCGCGTGGATTCCTTTGGTGCAGGATCTTCATTTTCAAATCGCGCCAGGGCAAATTCTAGGCTTGGTGGGGGAAAGTGGTTGTGGTAAAAGCTTAACGAGTCTCGCTATTTTGGGGTTATTACCGCCACCAGGGCGTATTTTATCTGGAGCCGTCCAACTCAACGGCGTCACGCTCAACACGCTTGCCCCTGAAGCGTACCGCCGTCTAAGAGGCAAAGACATCGGCTTTATCCCGCAGGATCCGCTATCCGCTTTAAATCCCGTCTACACCATTGGCAATCAACTCGAAGAAATTCTCATCACCCACACGACTTTAGACGCGCCTGCTCGTCACCTGCGTATGCTTGAATTGTTAGACGCCGTCCGTATTTCCACAGGCGAAGCGCGATTAAAGGCGTACCCTCATGAATTTTCTGGGGGTATGCGTCAACGGGTCTTAATTGCCATGGCGCTGGCCTGTACGCCCAAGCTCCTGATTGCGGATGAACCCACCACCGCCTTGGATGTGACCGTACAAGCCGATATTCTCAGCCTGATTCAAGACTTATGCCGTGACTTTCAAATGGCAACCCTACTCATTACGCATGACATGGGCGTGGTGGCGGAAGTCTGTGATCACGTGGCGGTGATGTACGCGGGGCATTTGGTTGAAACTGCTTCGGTGAATGATCTTTTTGCGTCACCGCGGCATCCTTACACTTTGGGCTTATTACACAGTATTCCCCGACCCAACATCGACACCCTCAGCTCCATTGAAGGCATGCCCCCTACGATTTCAAACTTACCTGAAGCGGGCTGTCGTTTTATAGACCGCTGTGCTCGCGCGGACGCCGTCATTTGCTCCACGGATGAGGCCTTAATCCTAAAATCGGTTGGCTTGGGTCATGAACATCGTTGTATTAGGTCCTGTTGATAATTCGTTAAAATCCTCAAAACTATGTTATACTATGGGTATCTTTATTTAATAAACGAGGAAGCCCCCTCCGTCCATGTCCGATTTGGAAAACGCGTTAAACCCTGACCCTCTGCGAGTCGTGGCTCGTGCAGAATCTACGAATGACCATGCCAAACACGCCATGAGTGCGGTGTTGGTGGCGATGTTGGCCAACGCGGTAATTGCCTTTGCTAAATTAGGAGTCGGTTTTTGGGTGACTAAATCCACCGCGCTCATTGCGGAAGGTCTCCATTCTTTGGCAGATGCCTTTAATAGCGTCACCCTACTCATTGGTTTAATCCAAGGCAAGCGCCCTTCGGATCGTTCCCGACCTTACGGCTATGGCTTGGAAACCAATTTATGGGCCTTACTCGCGAGCTTTATTTTATTTATCAGTGCCTTAGTCTCCGTCATTATGGGGTGGCAACGGCTTCAGCATCCCCCTGAAATTCTTGAAAATGCAGGCTGGGGGGTCTTTATCCTAGTCCTGTCGGTTATTTTTGAAGTCTTTGCACTCTCTGCGGCCTCTCGTTCTATTTTACTGGAAGTAGGAGAAAATGCGGGAGCCTTTCAACTCATTCCAACCGCTTTTCGGCATATTAAAAAAGTCAAAAGCCCCACCACGCGATTTGTTTTTTTTGAAGATTCCGTGGCCTTACTCGGTGCCTTGATTGCGTTAAGCGCGATTTTACTCGGTGAGTCGGGTAAACTTTATGGCTGGCTTCCTTTTGAAATGAGTCATTGGCCTGATGCGATTGCCTCCATCGTGATTGGGATTTTGCTTTTGATTTTGGCCATTAACTTATTTAGTTATAACCGTAGTTTTTTAACAGGGGTGGCGGCATCCGCTGGGGTGGAAGACACCTTACAAGAATTGATTTTAGAAACCAACGGTATTTCAGCCATTATTGATTTTAAAACCATGGATCAAGGCATTAACGGTTTATTTGCCCAACTTAAAGTGGAAGTCGAACCTGATATTCCCATTCGAGACGTCGATGATATTATTGAACATCTTAAAACACGGATGCAAAAGCGAGTGCCTACTTTGCGAGACGTGATTGTTGAAGTCGTAGCGGATGAAAGCGAAGAACATTGGAAAGAAGTTTTTCACAAGCTCATTGACGAAGCCGAAAATAAGACCTTAATTCGCCCGAGTGAAGCCAAGATTTTTAAAAATGTGTTTGATTTTTCAGAATGCCAGTTGTGGGATGTCATGATCCCTCGAACCGATGTCATTATGGCCGAAGTGGGGATGACGGTGGGCGAAGTGGCGGATTTACTGGTGGAGCATCGGCATTCGAAGCTCCCTGTTTATAAAGAAACCGTCGACTGTTTGGTGGGACTCGTGCATGAACGTGACGTCTTAAAATGCTTACGCGAAGGGCATGTCGATTTTCCTTTATTGCCGTTGTTACGAGACATGCCGATTTATCCTGAAAACAAAGTCTTGAGTGATATTTTAGAAGATTTTAAGCGTGACCGCTTTCAAATGGCGGCCATTGTGGATGAACATGGCGGATTCGCGGGAATGGTCACCATTAGTGATGTCGTCGAAGAATTGGTCGGTGCCTTATGGGAAGATGAAGAAGAAGCCGAAGAAGTCGACTTACTGGAATTGTCCCCTGTTTTATGGCAAGTGGCGGGGAAATATGAAATTGAAGACCTCAATGAAACGCTTGATATCAGCTTACCTGTGGATGAGTTTCAAACCGTCGCAGGCTTTGTCTTTGGCTTATTGGGACGAGAACCCCAAGTGCAAGACGCCGTTCAATTTGAAGATTTCACTTTTACGGTTCAAGAACTAGAAGGCTTACGTATTAAGACACTGCAACTGGCTTCGCCTTATCCTTTAGAGCGAAAAACCGCCTAATCCCTCCCTTAAAGGTCCGCCCCATAATGGTCGTATGGCGTCTGGATTCTTACGAATCAAATTAAAAAAGCCTCGTTTGCGGTGTGGGTTAGAGTTTGGAGACCCCTGTCAAACAACAGGTGGGTGCCTTAAGTTGTATTGCTGTTTCCAACCGTGAAATGAATCAACCGCCTCTATCAAAAGGGGTGTTGGTCTACGTTAACACAGACGTCTTCAGGCTCCCGAGGTGCATAAATGTAGAGTCCAAACTTTAGAACGCCACACCCGAGGCTTTAAATCCATTGTGACAAAGTTTTCAATGTTTTTCAAGTCTTTTCTTGAAAAGTCCTAACCAATTCATCAATCACGCTGGCATCTAAAAGCGTAGAGGTATCTCCCAGTAAGGCGTAATCCGTTTTGTCACGAATGTCTCCTTGTGCAATTTTACGCAGCAAACGCCGCATAATTTTACCTGAACGGGTTTTCGGTAGTTGCGGCGTAATTTGTTGGCCTTCCAAACGAGCAATCGATCCAATGTCTCGTCGAAGTAAGGCATTGAGTTCCGCTTCAAAATGATCAGGATCCATCGTTTCTTGAGGGTTCAAAATAATAAAGGCGTACAAGCCTTGCCCTTTTAAATGATGCGAAATCCCCACAACGGCGGATTCAATCACGGCAGGATGCTCATTAAGCGTGGCTTCAATTTCAGCGGTGCCTAATCGATGCCCCGACACATTAATGACATCATCCAAACGGCCTTCAATCCAGTAGTCACCCTCTTCATCTCGATGCGCCAAATCGCCTGTACAATAATAAGGCGGAAACGTCGAAAAATAGGTCTCCTTAAAACGCGCGTGATCGTTCCAAATACTACGCGCCTGCCCAGGCCAAGACTGCTGAAAGCACAAGGCCCCTGATACTCTCTTTCCCTGTTCCCACAAGACTTCCTTCCCATTGGGGTCCATTAAAATAGGCTGAATCCCAAAATAGGCTTGCATGGTGGAACCCGCTTTTAAATCATTCACCCCTACCAAAGGGGTCAGGACATGCCCCCCCGTTTCCGTCTGCCAATAGGTATCAACAATAGCGCATTGCGATTGTCCCACCGTGTGATAATACCATTCCCACGCCTCAGGGTTAATCGGTTCGCCGACGGAACCTAAAATGCGAAGGGAAGACAAATCATACGGCTTGACCGCGTCTTCTCCAAATTGCATGAGGGTTCGAATTGCGGTAGGGGCGGTATAAAATAGATTCACCCGATGCTTTTCCACCACTTGCCAAAAACGGCTGGCAGTAGGGTAAGTGGGAATGCCTTCAAACAAAAGCGTCGTCGCCCCTGCAGCCAAGGGGCCATACACCATATAGCTATGGCCTGTAATCCAACCAATATCGGCCGTACACCAAAATACTTCGCCCGCTTGGTAATCAAACACGTGTTCAAAACTTTGCTGGACGTACAGTAAATACCCCGCCGAACTATGCTGTAAGCCCTTGGGCTTCCCCGTAGAGCCTGAGGTATACAAAATAAATAAAGGATTTTCCGCCGAAACCACCGCTACGGGGCAAGTACTTTGAACGCTCGTCGCTAAGTCCTGCCACCAGTGATCACGCTCCGCCTGCCACGGAATATCCCGATTTTGGGTATAGTCAAAGACCAAGACATGCTCCACCGCGAGTCCTTCACAAGCCGCATCCACATTGGCCTTCAGCGGGATACTTTTTCCGCCGCGTCGCCCTTCATTGGCGGTCATCACAATTTTACTGCCACAATCCACCAGTCGGTCCTTCAAGGCCTTGGAGGAAAACCCACCAAAGACCACGGAATGGGGCACACCCAAGCGACTACAGGCCAGCATGGCAATCACCGCTTCAGGAATCATAGGCATGTATATCGTAATCGGTTCTGTGGGCTTGGCCCCCAAGGCGTTCAGCATATTGGCACAGACTTGAACCGCTTCATATAAGTCTTGATACGTCAGCATGCGAGAAGGGGTAGCAGGGTCATCGGCTTCCCAAATGATCGCGGTACGCTGGGGCGTCGCCTGCGCATGACGATCCACACAATTCGCACACACATTTAAGGCGCCGTCTTTAAACCATTCAATATGCACCTCTTCGGCCGTCAAACGACTGGTATTGACACTCTGAAAGGGGGCTTGCCAGTCCAAACGCTGGGCTTGACGTTGCCAGTAAGTTTCAGGCGAGTGAAGAGATTCCGCATAGTCGGCGTGATAATCCGTCGCCGAAACCCGTGCCTGATCAAAACGAGACTGCCGTGGATAGCGATGTGTCGTAGGCATGTTTAAAATTTCCCTCATCGACTTCAAATATCTTTTTATTGTAACAGATGTTTTAATTCATGTAACAAGTTAAGCTTACCTCCGCATCAAAAATATTTCAGCACCTTTAATAGAAAAGTATCCCTTTGTCTTCATTACCCAGAAGGAAGCCGTCCCTTGCAATTACTCAAATTAGTTAGCACGATTGGTCATAAGCCTACTTTACCAGTCGATCCTTTAATCACTGCTCTGCGTCATCCTCAAACATCCTCTTCCTTAACGACTATTAAGGTAGCGCTCTACGACTTGTCGAATTTGGTTCACCTGTTGCTTTCTCTTGAAAAAGAAGAAAGCAACTATGACGAATACAATGAGAATTTCAGACTTTTCATGCCACTTTATAATCAGTTTAATACTTCGATATACGAGGGAGTAGACCAGCTAAAACCAAACAAAACTTGAACCAATACGGTAAGTTTGTGTTAAAATAAGGGGTGTTATTATTTGTTTTGGACACCTTTGAAAATGGCCTATAAACCCTTAACTGACAGTCAATGGGCGCTCATTGAACCCCATATTCCCAAGCAGAAAATGGGAAGACCAAGAACCCGAAACCGTGAAATTTTAGAAGCGATTCTCTTTGTTTTATCCACCAATTGCAGATGGGAAGAGCTTCCGCCTTGCTTTCCCCCTAAAATGACGGTGTTTGACCGGTTTAAAGTATGGCAAAAAGAAGGGTTTTTTGAAGCATTATTCAAGCAATTCAAACAAAAAAAGCAAGAAGTTCAAGAAAAAACCAAAGAAATCTACTATCTCGATGCGACGATTAAGTCGGCAAAAAAAGGGCGATTGCGTTGGACGAGCAGGAAAATTAAAGGGCACGAAAGTAAGCCTCATTGCCAATGAAGCGGGCTTGCCTGAGGCGATTCATATTGAAAAAGGGAATCGGCATGACCGACATGCCTTCGGTCACATTTTAGCGGAAATCCCCGCCAACAGCTACATTGTGGCAGATAAAGGCTATGATTGCAAGCGGCTTCGTCGGCAGTTACGGCACAAAAAATTAACGCCTGTGATTCCCAAGCGACAGTTCAAAAACAAGCCAAAAGTGAGGACCCCCAAGCCTGATATTTACAAAGGACGGTGGACCATTGAGCGGACCTTTGCTTGGTTGGAAGGTTTTCGGAAGCTAGTTTTACGCTATGAACGAAAGCGAGAACATTGGCAAGCCTTTTGGGAACTCGGTTGTGCCATCCTTTATTTGAGAAAACTTACCGTATAAGGTCTTCCCTTTTCTCATCACTCTCCTCCATTTCAGACTTGAAGACCCTTCAGCGTCGCTGTCATGCGGTCATCAAAAATTACCCAAAACATATGCTTCCTGCGGCAGTGACGTCACTCCTTTATCAAGTCGAAGACTATGAAACCGCCGTTCACCCTAATCTCAAAGCAAGTTTACTGCAAGCAATGGAGGAACGTCTTAAAAATAGTCAAAACGGGGCGCAAGGTCTAGACCAACCGTTGCTACAGCAGTTACAAAAACATTGTAATCATCCAGCCATTCAAACCATGCCACCTCAACTAAGAAAATACCTCCAGTAAAAGTTGCCTTGAGTTCCACCCCCACTTGCTTTACAATACGTTGAAAGGCCCCCCTTAAAACGAAGCCTAACGCAAAAAGGTGCAGAAATGAACGTGGTGCATCCGTCCCATGCTTTTATTGACATAGAAGCGGTCTACACCCATAATTTAAAGGGGTTCTCACTCCGTATTCCTAAGCATCAGTTCGTCGTGTTTACAGGGATTTCAGGCAGCGGTAAAAGTAGCCTCGCCTTTGACACCCTCTATAGTGAAGCCCAGCGCCGGTATATCAGTACGCTCAGCGAATATGCCCAACAGTTTATCGGTAAACAAGCCAAAGCCCCCGTTCGGCGCTTAACGGGCTTGTCCCCCGCCATTGCCATCGAACAAAAAACCACCCTCTATTCCCCTCGCTCCACCGTGGGTACCGTCACCAATGTGGATGACTACCTACGGGTATTGTTTGCCAAAGTAGGGCGCGCCTATTGCCCCCATTGTGGTGCCAATGTGCAGCCTCAGCGTTTACCGCAAATGCTAGAACGACTTAAGAAATTCCCCGAAGCCACGCGTATTCAAATTTTAAGTCCCCTCGTGCGGGGACGCAAAGGGGATTATGGCGCCTTATTTGAACAATTACGTAAGGAAGGCTTTACCCGTGTGCGGGTGGATGGGGAAGCGCTGGATTTAGATGAATTACCAGATGGCCATAAGCTCGCGCGTTATAAAGTGCATGACATTGACGTGGTCTTGGACCGCGTGGTCTTACGTCAAGGAAAGGACGCCACCCTTCGTCGTTTAGAGCAAGCCCTTGCCAAAGCCGTGGAGCGCTCCCATGGGTATGTGCGGATTTTAACGCAAGAACCGCATCAACCTGATGAACTCGACATGATGATGTCTGTCTTTATGGCCTGCCTGAGCTGTGATCTGGATTTTGGAGAAATGTCTCCACGACTGTTTAGTTTTAATTCACCGTATGGGGCTTGTCCCACCTGTAAAGGCACGGGGCATCAACTTCATATTGATGAAAACGCCTTAATTAAAGACCCTCAGTTAAGCTTGAAGGACGGTGCCATGCCGTCTTTGACTTTTTTATTGTGGGGCAAGCACAAACGAGTCTTGACGGCGTTTGAAAAATTCTTAGGCTTACCTGTTTCGACGCCTTGGAAGGCTTGGACGGCGGCAGAGAAACAACTCTTTTTTTATGGGAAAGAAAAAGAGGCGAACGCGACCTTTCCTGTCAAAGAGCCGCAATATGACGAAAGCCCCGAAGACTGGGAAAGTTTTTTTGAGTTTTTTGAAGGGATCCTCCCCCTACTTCGTTTAAAGGCCAATACAGGGGGCTTGTCCGGCCAACATTATTTTAGACAATTTACCCAAGAATCCGAATGCCCCTCATGTCAGGGGCATCGACTCAAACCTTTTTCGCTTCAAGTGCGCTTGGGGGATTCACTCACGTTAAAAGACTTACATGCCCTAAGTTTAAGTGAGGCGTATGACGCTTTACAAGTCACCCAAACACAATTCACCCCAACAGAAGCCACCATTGCTGAACTCGCGATGAAAGAGGTGTTGGCCCGTTTACAATTTTTAAAAAACGTCGGGGTGACGTATCTCACCTTAGGCAGGCGAGCGTCTTCTCTTTCAGGGGGAGAAGCCCAGCGCATTCGACTAGCCAGCCAACTCGGTAGTGGGCTAACAGGGGTCATGTACGTGCTGGATGAACCCTCCATTGGCTTGCATGCCCATAACAATCAACAATTAATTAACACGCTGAAAAATTTAAGAGACCAAGGCAATAGTGTTTTGGTCGTGGAACATGATGAAGAAGTCATTCGCCAAGCGGATTACGTCGTGGATATTGGCCCCTTGGCAGGCCGACTAGGGGGAGAGCTCATCTTCGCGGGGGCACCCCTCGCCTTAGAATCCATCGAAGCCTCTTTGACGGGGGGCTATCTTTCTGGGAAGCACCGCATTGCCATGAACCTGACCCCAAAAGTTCCCAAGGCTGATCGAACCCTTCGCTTAAAAGGCTGTACCCCTCACAATCTAAAAAATCTTCAGGTATCCATTCCCTTAGGAAAAATGGTCACCATTACAGGCCTAAGTGGGTCTGGGAAATCGACCCTCTTATTTGAATGCCTCTTACCATATGCGGAGCAATACATTCAAGCCACCATGGGGTCTTACGGACGAAAAAAAAATATTCCTCTGCAAGACTTGAATCTCACCTTACCCAAAGGGGTGAAGTCCATTGAAGGTATTGAACAAATCGACAAGCTCGTCGTGGTGGATCAATCCCCGATTGGTCGGACCAGCCGAAGCAACCCTGCCACCTACACGGGTATTTTTGAAGCGATTCGCAATTTATATGCCAACACCTTAGACGCCAAAGCGCAGGGCTTAACGGCGTCTCACTTTAGTTTTAACGTCAAAGGTGGGCGTTGTGAAACCTGTAAAGGGGCAGGCACCTTGAAGTTGTCTTTAGGGATGCTCCCGAGTGCTGAAATTCCTTGTTCGACGTGTGAAGGGAAACGCTTTAAACCTGAAGTCTTACGGGTACGTTATCATGGAAAAAACATCTGTGAACTTTTAGATACCTCCATTGAAGAGGCGAAGCCTTCTTTTGAAAGTCACCCGAGCTTGGGGCAACATTTACAATTGTTATGTGACGTGGGCTTAGGGTATCTGGCCTTGGGACAAGGCGCGCCCTTATTGTCTGGTGGGGAAGCGCAACGGCTTAAACTTGCCACTGATTTAATGAGAAAACCGACAGGACATACCCTCTACATTTTTGATGAACCGTCGATTGGTTTGCATTGGCATGATCTCCATTTATTTATTGATGTGGTGAAACGCTTGGTAGCACAAGGCCATAGCGTCGTGACCATTGAACACCAGCTCGATTATATCGCGGCAAGCGATTGGATCATTGATTTAGGACCAGAAGGCGGTGAAGCGGGAGGCAACATCATGGCGCAAGGAACCCCCAAACAAGTGGCCGCCACCGCCAAAAGCTTGACGGGGCATTACTTACATCAACATTTAAACCGCTATCCCTAAAAATATCAGGAGTGTGACGCGATGAATCCGCTTTGTCTCAGCCTCGTCGACGGAGGCGTCCATGTTTTTTTACGAGTCACGCCAAAATCTTCTCGTCAAGCCATTATAGGAGTAGTCGAAGTGGAAAAGCATCGCCATGCACTAAAAATTTGTGTCAGTGCCGTTCCCGAAAACGGAAAAGCCAATGAAGCCGCCCTGCAATTACTCGCCAAAGCGTGGAGGCTCCCCCAAAGCCCGATGCGTATCCTCAGCGGGCAAACCCATCGGCATAAAACCGTCTTTATTGCGGGGGATGCCCAAGCCCTTTATGAACACATCCTGCCCTTTTTAAAGACCCTGCCCCAGCCCTCTGAATTATGATAGACTGAAGTCATCTGAAATTTAATAAGGATTGTTTAATTAAGGATTGTATAAGTGTCTTTATCTCGATCCAACACCGCGCCATGGCTTTTATTAGGCTTGCCTTGTGTGAGTCTACTGCTCGTGTTCATTTTACCTTTCGGGCAGGCCCTTCAAATGAGTGGTCTCGATTTTACGCATCAACTGTATGACCCTCGCTTTGTAGGCATAGGAAATTACTTAAGCGTTTTAAGCTCCCCAGATTTTACACAGGCCTTGTGGAACACGTTGATCTTACTCTTCTACATTTTACCCACGGTTTTGGTGACTTCCACAGGGATGGCGCTCCTTTTTGCGGGGCGCTTTAGAGGCGTCAGTCTGCTGCGGGTTTTGGTTTATCTTCCTGTCGTGGTGAGTATGGTGGTGGCAGGCATGTTATGGAAATGGGTACTCGCGGGAGAAGGGCTGCTCAACAGCGGACTGACCGCTTTGTCACTGCCGAGTATACCGTGGTTAACATCCCCCCATTGGGTTTTACCCGCCATTGCGCTTGTCGTGGTATGGAAGGCCAGCGCCTATTATATGATGATGTTGATTACCCGTTTAGAAAGCATCCCGAAAACGATGTATGAATCCGCAAGGCTCGATGGTGCCAATGCGTGGCAGCAATTTTTCTATTTAACCTTGCCTCAACTCAAAGGCATGCTGGCTTTAGTCACCATGATTTGCACGCTCGGGAGCCTTAAAATTTTTAGTGAAGTCTATATCCTTACAGGAGGAGGCCCCATTGGGGCGTCTAAAACGCTTATTTTCTACATTTATGAACGTGCTTTCCAACGTTTGGATTTAGGCGTCGCCACAGCAGCAGGGATTTTATTCGCAGGACTCATCGTACTGTTAACCTTGATGCAAACCTTCATTAAAAAGCGTATAAGCTCTGATATAAGGCCTGTTACACCCTCCCTTAAAAAAATTGAGTCTACCCCATGACGGCACCAAACAAATCCCCACTCCTCCCGCTTTTCATCGGATTGGCTCGAAGCGTCTGCGTGCTCGTGGCCATCCTTCCCTTTTTATGGATGTTAACCACCTCATTCAAAGGCAGTGAAGAAGCCCTCTTTAGTACCCCCCCCCAATGGCTCCCTCATGCCCCCACACTCGAACATTACCTAAAAGTCTTACAGAGCCTCCCTTTGCCTCAATTCTTTTTAAATTCACTGGTGGTCACGAGTCTCGCCACCTTGGCCAATGTAGTCAATGCGTTACTGGCGGGCATGGCCCTGAGTCGCTTTGAATTCAAGGCAAAACCTTGGGTATATGCGTTAATTTTCGCCACCATGTTTGTCCCCTTTGAAGTGCTCATGATTCCGCTGTATACCTTCGTCCTAAAGCTTGGACTCACCGCACGTTCTGGCATTTTTGCCTTATGGGCAGGCCTTGCACTGCCGTTTTGCGTCAGTGGCTTTGGCATTTTAATGGTGAAGCAAGCCGTGGATGAAATCCCCCTCTACTATGAAGAAGCGGCGGTGCTTGATGGGGCATCACTCGCTCAGCGGGTGTTTCAAGTCATTGTCCCCCTCATTCAGCCCACTTTAATTACCTTAAGCATTTTTAGCGTCATTGCCGTATGGGGGGACTTCTTGTGGGCGTCTCTTCTGACCAATGAACCTCAAACTTTGACCTTGACCACAGGGCTGGTGCAACTGCAAGGGCAATTCAGTAGTGATTGGCGACAAATCGCGGCGGGCACGATTTTAATGTTGCTACCGTCTTTACTCTTTTTTGGAGTCATGCAACGTTACCTTCTGGCCCCTCAAGGCGGAGGCAAGGGATAAATCTATAAATCTTACTAACATTCAACTTATAAAGGACACGTTCTGTGTCAAAAGAAGCCGTTTTCTGAAAATAGCGAGAGTCTTATAAGCTTCTGAGCAAGACTTGTAAAAGTTGTAGCGCTAAAAAAACCACGATGGGAGACAAGTCAAAAATCCCTACAGGCGGGATAATCTTACGAGCCCCATTCAGCAAAGGGTCGGTTATCTCTGCCAAAAAACGCAGGGGTTGTGTATACCAATTCAAGTTGGGAATCCACGTCAGTAAAATACGCACGAATAACACTAAGGTATAGAGTTCCACGACGTTGGCTAACAAATACGCCATTTTTGAAATAAACATGAAGCATCCTATCGATTAAATCAGTTGAGATGGGGTGAGTATGCCTGTATTATAACACCTTCACATGCTGTAAACAAACACAATACCCTCCTCAACATCTTGTTAAGAAGGGTATTGCAAGAAAAAGTCATTTAACTTAATTTAAATGACGGCAGTATTACGGTTCCCGTGTTGTTCAGCCGTGAGGTTTTGACCGTAATTCCAAATATCGTTGATCGTACCACTTTGATACGCTTCTAAATTAGCGCCTGGGTAGTTAACCAAGCCATTTTTGTAACCGCTTTGGTTAAACAAAGCACCCGAAGCGCTTGCGTTATAACCATTGTTATACAAGTTGGATTGATTAAAGGAGCCCGTGGCTTGGGCACCGTTAACGGC
This sequence comes from Vampirovibrio sp., assembly GCA_050916035.1. Classification (GTDB taxonomy): domain Bacteria; phylum Cyanobacteriota; class Vampirovibrionia; order Vampirovibrionales; family JAJTHC01; genus JAJTHC01. Next base: position 1,961,031 of record CP050876.1, read on the forward strand.
GGTTGCAAAAGCACCACCAAATTGATTAAAGGTTCCTGAACCTTTCACATTGTATGCCGTAGAAGCAAAACCACTTTGGGTATTGTTAACGTTTCCACCAAAGTTTCCAAAGTTGTTAAAGGAACCTTGTTGGTTGTAATTACCATTGGCATTCGGGCCGTTTGTGGCGTAGTTGCCGTAGCCACTGATTTGGTTGGAATTCACGCTACCATTCGTGTTTTGTACATTCGAATATTGGTTGCCAATGTGATTGATATTTCCTGTGGAATTGTCCGCAAAGGTGCTGGCGTAGAATCCACGGTTTTGGTTGGCATTAAAGTTACTGCCATTAAACCAAGCATTGGAATTATTAATGTAGTCGGTATTGTAATTGCCTTGTCCGCCATAGAAGTTACCTTGACCGAAATCGCCGTAGCTTTGATTGACGTTGAATTGTCCACCATAGACGTTGGCAAACTGTTGATTGGCGTAACTTTGGTTGAAATTGGTATTTCCACCACTAAAGCTATTGGCAATTAAATTATGGCCACCGGTTTGATTACCATAGGTATTTTGACCAAAACTATCAATACGAGACTGCCAGCCACCCGTACTGTTTTGATTAATGTAGGCATTTTTGCCAGGCTGGACCAGACCGTAGTTATTCGCCCCTGTTTGGGAAACATTTCCCCAAGCAGGTGGGCTTTGGTATCCATAAGCAGGACTACTACCGTAGCCACCCATGGGACTCATCATAGAATTCATTGTGGTTCCTCGTTTCTTTTCTCTATTGGTATCATCCATCAATGTGTCTGCTGTCATTAGGTTACTTTTATTTGATAGACACGGTGAAAATAAAAGTAACGGAAAAGGTCTTCATCCTTTCGTGAATTGGACTCCGTTGTGGCAAATCTAAAATGAAATGCGCGCTTAAAAGTTGAAAAAGTACAAGCCATACCAACAATGCTTCATGTGATTCATGAATGAACTATTGGAGTATGTGTTACTTAAATAAACGTTTTCGAAACCTAAAAATGCTATTTATGTAATAATTATTTACAAAAGGAGGGGGACTCCTGTCGTTTAAAAAACGGATGGCTTTATTTTTAATGCTATACTGATTAAGATCTAAAATCTAAACTGTCCTTTTAATTTTTTGATTCGGAAGGATGCCTTCATTCATGCCTCCTAAACCCAAAGGAATGATCCCACCCTCTACGCTTTTTCCAACGAACCGTTCGTCTCAAGTGGATGCTGCTTTTGAACCGCGTATTCAAGCGATTCCCACGCCGTATATGAAGCGCCAGAGTTATTTGAAAAGACTCTTTGGTCGTTTGACTTTTTTGAATCTTCTATTTATGTTCACCTTACTCGGTGTATTGGGGTTTGTTTATGCCTGGAAGGTCGCGTTGACCTCTCGCTTAGCGACTCAAACGGAAGTGGCCAAAACGTTGTATGAAGAAAATATGAATCTAGAAGTAGAGTTGAATCAGTTACGTTCTTTTCAACACATTCAAGATAAAATCGCGAAAGTGCCTCATTTGGTCTTGGCCAAGGAAAAAATACAAATTCAGTCCACCTTAAATGACTGGAAACAACCCCTACTTTTAGGAGACGTCCCGATAGAGCGCCACCCTGATTATAGGCCTCTTTCTGGATTTTAAATCTCTTTTGTCTGTAAGGCTTGATTTGGTGCGGGAAGTGTTATACTAAAATAATCTAAATCGCAGAATCCTTACACGACTGTCCTTTTTTATGGAGCTTGAACTATGCTGATTGCACCATTGGCTCAAACGACAACGACCCTTAATACCATGACGACCCCGTCTAGTCAAACCTTATTGTGGAAATACATGGGGAGTATTGGCGTGTATACGGCGCTGGTGGTAGGAGGATTACTCGCTTTTTTGTGGTTGTTAAAAACCAAGCCCGCTTTTGTCACCCACATCCGTAGTTGGGTGGGTATGGCCAGTCCGCCCCCTGTGGATGAATCTAAGCTTAAAGTCGAAGAAGTGCTTTCGGTGGAGGCGGACAAGCAACTCATGATTATTCAATGCGAGCACGAACGTTTTTTAGTCTCTTCAGGGACGGACGGCTTACGCTTTTTGACGAAGTTAGACGCCTCACAATCTTCCGTTGAACTCTTGCAAGAAGCGTACGAAAAAACCACGCATGAAGATGCCGCAGGCATTCGAGGTGTGGCTATTAATCCCACCGATTCTGGGGTGAGCGAGGCTCCCTTGCCGAAAGTGAATAACCCTTTATGGCAAGGCGTACAGTCGCTTATTCCTCCTGCTCAAACCACTTTAAAGTCATGGAATACGTCTTCATCGTCGCATCCCCCATTCGGCTTAAAATAAAGAAAAAGCTCAAAAATCCATCACTTGGCGTGTTTTAATAGGCGTATTATCCCCTTTCATCACGCTAGGTAAAGGCCCCTTCCTTATGGTTGCTCCCGCTTTTTCAGGTGCATTTTCAAATTTAGACCCTGCCTTACAGCTAATGTTGCTGATGGGGAGCCTGACGCTACTACCTTTTATGGTGTCGAGCATGACGAGCTTTCTGCGTTATGTGATTGTCTTTTCCATTCTCAAGCAAGCCATGGGAACGCAACAGGTGCCTCCGTCCATCGTCCTGGTGGGCTTGTCTTTAATTCTGACCTTCTATACCATGAGTCCTGTGTTTACAGACATGTATACCGCAGTGAATCCTTTATTGAATAATCCCAAAGCCAACATTATGGAAATACTCAATCGGGGCGTGGTGCCTTTGAAACAATTTATGATGCGTCAAACCCGTGAAGAAGATGTGCGTATTTTTTTAGAAGTCTCTCGTCAAAAGCCTCCTGAATCGGTCAATGAACTCAGTGTCTGGGAAATCACACCCGCTTTTATGCTTAGTGAACTGCGTACCTCTTTTGAAATTGGTTTTGTGATTTTTATTCCTTTTGTCATTATTGACTTGGTCGTTGCCAATATCCTAATGGCTTTGGGAATGATGATGCTATCACCCACCATTATTTCATTACCGTTTAAAATTTTGATATTTATTGCGGTCGATGGATGGTCGCTGATTGTCAGAGGCCTCATCCAAAGTTTTAACTAGTCCCTACTCCCCTCTTGCTCGAGTCAATACCAGAAAGCCCACCCCCACATGGATTACCTGATTGAACACGTCCGCCAAGGTATTTTACTGAGTTTGATGCTGTCTATGCCTGCGATTTTGGCCGCGGCTTCAGTGGGTTTGGTGGTAGGGATTTTACAAGCCGTCACCCAAGTGCAAGAACAAACCTTGTCCGCCGTGCCTAAAATGATTGTGGTCTTTCTGATTTTGATTTTAACGGGAGCGACCATGCTGGAAATGTCGGGACAGTATATTCGAGAATCCGTACAGTTGGCCTTTCAAGTTGTGCCTGCTAATGGGAATTTTTTATTACCGCCTAAAGCAAAGACCCCTAGCTATCATAAGCGCCCTGGTGAAAAAGGTACGGTGGTAGACACCCAAGAAAAAAGAGCCGCACGTAACCTAACCCAAAGCAGCCGAAAAACCCTAGAAGGCCCTTAAGTCATGGCGAATTTCGAAGCAGTGTTGCAAGGGTTTCAAGTCTTACACCAGCAAGCCAACGGAAGTCTGGATGCAGGACTACTGATGTTCTGTCGCTTTGGGGGATTCTTTGTACAAGCCCCTGTGCTGAGTCGTAAAGATTTGCCGTCTCAATTTAAAATAGCGCTGGTCTTAATGACCACCATTGCGCTGATGGGCAACCCTATTATACAAAAATCTGCCCAAGTCTTAAAGCACACGGTGATCACAGAATTTTTAATGTTGATGGTCGTCAATATTATTTTAGGGATGTTCGTTGGCTTCGCCATGCGTTTGGTTTTTGAAGCCATCGCGATGGTCGGTGGCTTTATCACCATGCAGATCGGCTTACAAATGGCGAATATGATGGACCCCAGCACCAAGCAAAACTCAGCACTATTGGGGCCTGTTTTTAGTGGCATTGCCACCATTGTGTTTGTTTACGTGGGCGGGGTTGAATTATTATTAAAAACCATGGACAAAACCCTAACGCTGATTCCTTTGCATGTGTTAAATATTCAATTTTTTCAGTTCATTAGTATTTATCAGTGGATTGATACCTCTGCCAGTTTAATTCCTTTGGCCATGCTGATTGCCGCTCCTTTTTATATCACCACGATTTTAATGGATTTAATTTTAGGAATTGTGAATAAAACCGCTCAGCAAATCCCTGTTTTTCAACTCAGTGCCAGCTTAAAACCCTTGTTAGGGATGATGATATTTTTTGTGACGGTTCCGACTCTGTTCCCTATTATTCGTCACATTATGATGACCATGCTTCTCCGTATTTAGGGATTTCTTGAAAATGGCGTTAAAGTTAAAGAAGAGCAGGCTGAAAAACACCTTATTTGTAGGAAAAACACGCTTTTTTAAAGTTCGTCCGCCTAAAATGCTTGACTTTCTGATACAATGAAACACAATGACCTTGTCTTGCCTACCCACAGGAGCACCCCCTTATGCTTGGACTTCTTGAAAAATTATTTGGTTCTGCCAATGAACGAAAAATTCGTAAAATTGAACATATTGTTGATGAAGTAGGCTCCTTTGAAGAAGGGTTGCGTCATTACAGTGATGATGAATTACGCGCTAAAACGGCCTTTTTTAAGCAAGAACTTCAGAATCGTCCGCGTGAAACGGATGCTCAAGACGATGCCAAGGCCGAGCAAGAACTTTTGGATACCATACTACCAGAAGCCTTTGCGGTTTGTCGTGAAGCCAGTCGCCGTGTATTGGGCATGCGTCACTACGACGTACAACTTATTGGGGGCTATGTGCTCCATAAAGGCAATATTGCCGAAATGCGAACAGGAGAAGGCAAAACCTTAGTGGCGACTTTACCTGTTTATCTCAATGCACTAACGGGGAAGGGCGTCCACGTGGTCACCGTGAATGACTATCTCGCCAAGCGAGACAGCGAGTGGATGGGGCAACTGTATCGCTTTTTAGGGCTTTCTGTCGACTGTGTATTGTCTAGCAATACGGGATTCCAACCTCCCTTTATTAAAAAACAAGCCTATGCGGCGGATATTACTTATGGGACCAATAATGAATTTGGCTTTGATTATTTAAAAGACAATATGGCAACGTCTTTGGATGCAATGGTTCAGCGTCCCTTTCATTATGCCGTCATTGACGAAGTGGATAGCATCCTGATTGATGAAGCACGTACCCCCCTTATTATTAGCGGTAAATTGGAACAATCGGCGGAAACCTACCACACCATGGCGAAGCTGGCTCCCTTATTTGAACTTGATACACACTTTACGGCGGATTCCAAAACCAAGAATGTGATTCTAACGGATGCGGGCTTAGATCAAGCCGCCAGTTTGTTAGGGATTAACGATTTATTTACGGAAGACCTCAGTCTAGCACACCACTTGCTTTCGGCGTTAAAAGCACGTCATTTATATAAAAAAGATGTCGACTACGTGGTTCAAAACGATCAAGTCATTATTGTCGACGAATTCACAGGTCGCTTAATGGACGGTCGCCGTTGGAGTGATGGATTGCATCAAGCGGTAGAAGCCAAAGAACAGGTCACCATTCAAGACGAAACACAGACACTAGCGAGCATTACCTTTCAAAATCTTTTTAGGCTTTATCCCAAACTTTCAGGGATGACAGGCACTGCCATGACGGAAGAAAGCGAATTTAGTAAAATTTATGATTTGGATGTCACCGCAATTCCCACCAATCGAGAAGACGTTCGTCAAGATTTACCTGATCAAATTTTTAGATCTGAAGCGGTCAAGTACCTTAAAGTGGCGGAATCCATTGCCTTACGACACCGAGAAGGACGGCCTGTTTTGGTCGGGACCACCACCATTGAACAGTCCGAATACGTGTCTCATCTCATTAGTGACGTCACCCCACATATAGACTACCTTCAAGGCAAAGCGGAACGCTTTTATGCGGTTTTACTCGCACACAAGCGTCAAGAGGTGAAAGACGCTTTAATGCCTGTCTTGAAAGATCTAAATACCTTGACGTATGACGCGTGGCAAGCTGCGCTAGCACCTTTTAAAGCCAGTTTAGAAAATGCCTATGAAACGGCCAAGTGGCTTGAAAATATGGAAGGCAGTGTGGTTGCGGTAGAAGAAATTCGCAAGGGGATTTCACATCACGTCTTAAACGCGAAGCATCACGCCCAAGAAGCCTCTATTGTGGCTCAAGCAGGCCGATTAGGAGCCGTCACCATTGCCACGAATATGGCGGGTCGCGGTACCGATATTCTACTCGGGGGTAATCCAGACGCCATGGTCCGAGATGAACTCACCGCGCAAGAGCTCGATTGGCAGAGTTTAAGTGAAGAAGAATTTAAAGCCAAAGTAGAAACGCGTAAACCGATTACAGATGCGGAGCGCCAAGCCGTTTTGGATTTGGGAGGTTTGTACATTATTGGTAGCGAGCGTCATGAAAGTCGCCGTATTGACAATCAACTTCGGGGGCGCGCAGGACGTCAGGGCGATCCTGGAACGACACAATTTTTCTTGTCTTTAGAAGATAGCCTACTGCGTTTGTTCCCGTCTCAAATGGTGGTCAACGCGATGACGGCCATGAACTTTGAAGAAAGTATCCCGCTTTCCGACAAATTCTTGAGTCGTTCTTTAGAAGTGGCTCAAAAGAAAGTGGAAGCGTATCATTTTGATATGCGTAAAAATGTTTTACAATACGACGATGTTTTAACCGAACAACGTAAGTTAATTTACAGTCAACGTAAAAAAGTATTAGAACTCGATGGACTCCGTAGCTCGCTCCTGCATATGTTGGACCGCGTCATGGAACGTTCGGTCACGAGTGTCATTACCCCCGAATTTGTGGCAGGTGGGCAAGACACGGATACCCAACGAGTCTTGCAAGACATTTATCAATCCGCGCTGGAACTGGTACCTAATTTACGAAATACTTTGGCTGTTGAAGAGCTTCACCAGAAGGAATACCCCGAACTGATTGCCCTTCTACAGGCCAAAGCCAAGGGATTGTATCAAGACCTTGAAACGCAGTTGGGGCATTTAATGCAACAGCTTCGCTTGCAGCATGGTATTCAGTTTGAGGGTCAAGATGCCGTACAACGCGTTAATTGGGCTGAACTGGGTTTGAGTGAAGCCGACATTGCCGAACGTTTTCATCCCTTACGACAAATGGAGCGAGATATTATTCTTCAAGTGGTCGATGCGCGTTGGGTGGATTATTTACACAATTTAGACATGTTGAGAGACGGCATTGGCCTGCGGGCTTACGGTCAAAAAGATCCTTTGGTGGAATATAAACGTGAAGCCTTTGAACTCTTTCAACGTTTGATGTGGCAGATTCAAAATGAAGTGGTGTCCTTATTCTTCAAAAGCAAAATCCAGATTGACATTCCTGTAACGGAAGGCTTTGATGCCGAAGCCTTTGCCCAAAGTCAAGGCATGCAAAAGGTGTTTGCTGAAATGGAGGGGGGAGCTTCTCACGAAGAAAACATCCTGCCGCTGCCTGAAGAATCGCAAGCGTAATGCCTGATCGCGACGAGGCTTGGGGTACGGAGGCGCCTTAGTATAAAGAAGTTCACCCCGCGAGGAGTCTAGGCTCTCTTCGAGGCGCCTAGACTCCTATTTTAGGTTGAGTCGTGGTGGAACCACATCAGGATTTACCCATTATTTTGGGTCGTCCTTCAATTCAGGTGGCCAAAGCTTGTTGCCTAAATCTTTGTCAGATTTCCAAGCGGGTGAATAGTAAGACTTAGGTGCATCTTCGGGGGCGACTCCCTCAAAAGCAGTGGGACTCAATGGATGTTCTCCGACTTTTTTTTGTATTGCAATATTTTTCTGACGGTCGAAGACTAGATCACGCAAATCACTTAGATCATAAACCTCAGACGCTCCTTGCCAACGGCTGTTTTTAAAGGAGCTGTCTCCATCAAAGACACCCTTAATCTGGCTATCTTTGATTATTGAATCCTCAAGATTACCCCCCCTGAAATCAGAGGTTAGCTCCCCTGAGTCAAGTGACTGAAGCTCACCCACAGTACTACGGGTAATCCTAGCCTTCTGTATCTGGGCATGAGGCGCAGTCACGCGATCGATTTTAGAATCATCTATATGAAGCCCGCTCATTTCGGCCTTAGGGGCTGTTAAACTTTGAATGTTACTCTTACGAATGAAAGGCCTGTTAATCTCAACCCCTTCAGGGAGATGTACTTCTGCAATATTAGAATCTTTAATATTTAAGATGTCTACTTTTTTAACGGTCGGTGGCAGTGCTAAACTTTTTACCTTTGCACCCTCTACGTCAATCCTGCCGAGCTTTTCGGGCAACAGGGCGCGATGGAAGGCTCCTTCTGTACCGTGTTCATCGGCTCCTAAAAAGTCGTTAGGGGTCACACCCGTGGTGGGGTGATCTGGATACTTATAGCGAAGTTCTTGGGAGGGGCCAAATTCTATGTCTTCTGTTGCTTTGACTGCAGATGTTGGAATAAATTTAGCTTCGGCTATTTTATTGTAATCCTTCTCCGTGATTAAATAATTCTTCCCCCCATTCTGCTGATGATACGCCTTGGCTTTGTTTATATAATCGTCAAAACCTTTTGTTACATCATGTTGGAAAGGAAGGTGGTCCGCTCTGCTCGTCCAGTTAGAAGGCTGAACGCTTATGCGTTCAGGCACCTGCAATGCTCCTTCGTTAATGGCTTTTAATCCATTTTCCCAACCCGCTTCCACCCAATGCGCTGGAATATCGTCTGAGGGTCCAAAATAAGCTGATTTTTGAGCGAGTTTGTCTGCATGAGGAGCTAGGGTTTCGTTGAAAGCCCTTTGAAGTGATCGGTTATGTAAACCCATGTCAAGCTTAGCGTCTGGTAGCAGCCCTGTACTAACCGCATCAAAGGCTTGTCTAGTATACTGTTCTGCACGTTTTTCAATGTGAGCAGCCGCAGAAATAAATTGGTCTTCCTGAGTCTTATCCCCTAGGTTGCTGAAGGCTTTGAGTTTTGCCCCAATAGGCGCGTCACTCAAATGACACATAAGGCCCTTTGGTGCTTGTTCTAGTACCAGTTTCCAATCTAATTTTTGAGCGGCTGCTCCTATTTCGTCGAAAAGTCTTGCGTTGAGTAAATCACTAAATCCGACCATGAATTTCTTTTCCTTCTTGTTCTTTGGGCTTAATGGGTCGACGTCTTTGTGTCGTCTCTACGACTTGACTCACACACAGAGTTTTAATGCTCTGAAAGCTTAAAACCTCAAAGAAAGCCAAAAGGTGCGAAAAGGGGTTCCCTTCAATAAAATTGTTATATATTGTTACATAAGGCTAAGCCCTAGACCCCTCGCTCTATTTTTAGCTGGTGCCGTCAGAGACCTTTTCGCGGAAAAAGGTCTCCACCCCTCTAAATCCGTTCAAGGGGGGACGGGGTAGGACGCATTGCGTTTCTCCTCCCCTTCGTCCCCCCTTGAAAATCCCCCCTGAATCCCCACCTCCTCGCATCATTTACGGCCACGACATCCGCAAAATGTCTCGGAAGCCTCGCATTTAGTGCGTTGACGTCTAATTTCCCCCCATGTATAAGGTAAGGGGGTTGAATTTTGTTTGAAGGGGCTTGACGAGAGTATTAAAGCCGTAAAGCAGGCGAATTATTCTGTGCCATGGCAGCGGCCCCAATCATGCCCGCATCATTGCTTAATTGAGCAAAGACAATCGGTGTCGTCACCATAGAATCCATAATCCGTTCATTTAAGAAGTCTTTGAGCTTAGACATTTCGACAAACTGCGCCATGCCTCCGCCAATCACCACAATATCAGGATCCAACACATTCATAACATTGCCTAGGCCTGTGGCAATGTGTAAATGCCATTTGTCCATTAATTGCATGGCCAATGTATTGCCTCGAGCTTGAGCGGCAATAATATCGTGCGTGGTCAGTTCTTCCACGGATTTTCCCTGTAAAATATCTTGCGCAATCACGCTATGGGGGAGTTCCCGAATTTCACGTCGGCCCGTACGCGCCAAGCCTGTTCCTGACGCATAGGCTTCCCAACAACCTAAACGACCACAGGTACAAAAGCGGTCATTGGTGAGCGAAATCCGCATATGCCCCACTTCCGCCGCTGAAAACTTGGAACCTCGAATCAGGTGGCCATCAATGACAACGCCCCCTCCAACGCCTGTTCCCAAGGTAATCATAACGACATTTTTATACCCCACGGCCGCCCCTACTTGTACTTCTCCGTAGCAGGCCGCGTTGGCATCATTTTCGACATGAATCAACGCTTGTGGAATGTCTAGACGTTCTGCAAGCAAGGCCGCAATCGGGAAAGGGGTTCGGTCAATGGCTTTTAAATTACCCGTGGCCCCTAAAATATGACCTTGCGTACTGTCTACGACCCCTGCCGTACTAATGCCAATGGCAGGCCAGTCTTTCACGCCTAAATCTTTTTTAACCAAACTTAAAGACGCGGCGAGGCTATCAATAAAGGCATTGGCCGTCGTCGGCGTGGAGACTTTACGAGGCGTCTGATACGTCACTGTTTGATCCGCTTCAAAGGTAATCGCGGTGCAGGCAATCTTGGTGCCGCCAATATCAATCCCTAATTTTGTTTCTGACATCTTGATCAGTATCCTTATTTAAAATAAAAAACACCTTAGCACATACAATATCACATAAAATACGGTACAAGACGCGACAATAAGGTGTTATGATATCACTTATTATACTCTAAATTTTAAAAAAAAGGACGCGTATGCCCTCTGCCTTAAATACCTGTTTGACGAATGCGCAATCCCCTTGGCAGAGCGAATTCGTCGTCAATCCAGAAGGGTTTTACGCGCTATTATTAGGCTATAGCGTCTTTACCACCTTTCGTAGTGATGCGTCCCCCTGTTGGAAGCGCACGCATCTAAAACGGCTTTATGAACAGGGAAAAACAATTGGGCTAGCTTTGCCTTGCTTTCGAGAGTTTGCGGAGGCACTTGAAATGACGTTGGAGTCTTTCATACCGCCTGCCGATGCGTTGATTTTTCGTTGTCGACTCACCTTATTCCCGTGGCAATTTCAACTCAAGCAGAAGCCTCCCTTTCAAGCGGCGTGCTGGATGATTCTTGAAGCGATAGAAACTTCGATGCCTTGGTCTTTGCCCCTTGCTGCGGGTACGGCGGTGGTGGTGGACTATGAGCAGGCCCGCCCCACTTTAAAGCATGGGAGTCAGTTACCGAGTGTATTATGGCAAGCCCACTCGTCTAAAAGCGAAATGGTGCTGTGGCGTAATCGGCAGGACGAAATTACGGAAAGTACACATGCGAATCTTTTTTATGTGCATCGTCAATGGGGGTGCTGTAGCCCCCCGCGTTCTCAGGCCTTAGCGGGGGTGACGCGTCAACAAGTCTTGAAAGCGGGACGAAAGATCGGAATAGCGATTCAAGAACGTCCCTTGACCACGGCGGATTTAGGAGAAATTGACGCCCTGTTTTTAACCAATAGCGTGCAAGGCTGGCAATTGATGGACACTTTGTCTGCAGAGAATCACCTCTTTAAAGTCGCTCCTTCTATGGAACTTCAAACGCATTTGCAGGATTGGTATCAAGCATGGCACCGTCTTGCCTTTGATGCGGGCACGTCCTGTTATGCGGTGGATTGACATAGATTATGAGATAGAAAATATAGCGATCTTAACATACAATTAAGGGACAGAGAATTTACTGGGGATTTTCTGCTTTTTGTCATGAAAATATTTTCTATACTAGCTAGATGACTCCACTGGCAAATAAATTTGTACTATAATCGATACTGAGCTACCGAACAATTTTAAAGTGGTTACATGTCTAAAAACTATATTGCAACTATTGAGCGTGAATTGAAAACGGAAATAAATGAAGACTTTGTTCAATTTTATACGAATTTCGATTTGCAAAATCTAATTTCAATATTGTCTACTCTACATTCTAAACTTATAAATTTATTCAAAGATATGAATGGACGATTACCATCAGGTGAAAACGGTGCACATTTTTGGGCAGACCATAGCAGAAATTTAATTGATACAATAGACAGAATTCAAACATTGCAAAGTAAATTAAAAAATACCGAACATGCTTTTAAAATAGAAGATTACAATAACAAAATTATTGAACAGTGTAATAATTTTTTGAAACTTAGCGGAGGAAGTAAGATTCCTGCACATATGGAAAAAATCGAGTTATATTATGCAGAACCACTATTTATTAAAAATGATGGCATTGAAATAAAATCGCCAAACACAACGTTTAAACAAAATTTAGTTCCTGTCGGAGAAGGCTCCTACGCAAAAGTTTATAAATATTTTGATAGCTTTTATGATAAAACTTTTGGAGTAAAAAGAGCAAGTAAAAGTTTAACCGAAAACGAACTTGCAAGATTTAAACAAGAGTTTGAAGTAATGCGAAGTTTAAAATCTCCCTATATATTAGAAGTGTATAAATATTTTAATGATGACCCTCAATATATTATGGAGTATATGGATCACACTCTAGAGGATTACATTAAATCTAATAACACCACTATCTCTATTTCTCAGCGACGAACGATTGTAATACAAATATTGAAAGCTTTTAAATATTTGGATAAAAAAAATTATTTACATAGAGATATTAGTCCAAACAATATTCTTATCAAGACTTATGAGGATATTCTTGTGGTTAAAATATCAGATTTTGGTCTGGTCAAAATACCAGATAGTAATTTAACATCAGTAAATACAGATTTTAAAGGCTCTTTCAACGATCCTAATCTTAGATTCGAAGGATTTAATAAATACGATATAAAACACGAAACATATGCATTAACAAGGCTAATATATTTTATAATGACAGGGAAGACAAATACTACTAAAATTACAGACAAAAATCTAGGTAGTGTCGACATATAAATAATGATATAATAAATCCAAAATCTAGTTGTTTTGAGGGATTTATTATGAACGATTATATTCAATACGAGTTGTCTAAAGCCCAATGGAATCAGATAAAAGAGGCTCTACCTGGTCAGTCGCATCATAGAGGGCGCACTGCCGAAAACAACCGTCTTTTTGTAGAAGCGGTATTATGGATGGGGCGAAACGGGGGAAGATGGAGGTCGCTTCCCTATTATTACGGCAAGTGGAGCAGTGTTCACAAGCGCTTCATTCGTTGGGCGAAACAAGGCATTTGGCAAATGATTTTCAACACCCTTGCCACATCGGCAGATACCGAATGGCTTATGATTGATTCGACGATTATTCGCGCCCACCAGTGTTCAGCAGGGGCAAAAAAAGTGCCGGAAAACAAGCGTTAGGACGATCGTCAGGGGGCTATACGAGTAAGCTTCACGCCGTTTGTGACAGCCACGGCAACCCCGTTCGCTTTATCGTCACCGCAGGGCAGGTTTCCGACTCAACCCAAGCCATCCCTTTGTTAAAAGGGCTTGAAGCCACGGCGGTTTTGGCGGACAAGGGCTATGTTTCAGAACAAATATTTGAGGCGATTCACCTCATGGGGGCTGAAGTGGTCATCCCTAATAAAAGCAATGCGGTGGCTCCTCGTCAAGTCGATTACTTCCTTTACAAGGCTCGCCACTTGGTAGAAAACTTGTTTAAAGACCTTAAAAACTTCAGGCGAATGGCAACCCGTTACGATAAATTAGATGTGGCTTATTTGTCTTTTGTTCATCTTGCTTCTATTTGTTTATGGCTTAAGTAAATGTCGACACTACCTAGAACTTTTTATCAGACAAGGGATAGAGCAAGATAAAGAAAAGAGATACAAATCAATAAGTGAGTTGTCAGAATCTTATAAAAAATTTATGCTTACTATTTCCACTTGATTCCATAAAAAATTGTCAATTTCTATCACCCTAAATATTTAGAACAATCTAGTAAAAAGCACATCAGTCAAGTAGCCTATAAAAAACTCGTCAGGTGAGGGTTCCAAGATTTAAATAAAAAGAGAGGCCTTTGTAAAAATATGGGGCGATCGAGGGGAATCGAACCCCCGTATGCCTGGACCACAACCAGGTGCCTTAACCGCTTGGCGACGACCGCCATATTTCAAGTTCACTTCATTTAATGTAAATAAAACATAAGCGGGCGTCAATGTTTTTGTCTATGGTCTTTTAATCACGAGGCTTAAGCCCCACGAAGGAAGGCCGCCAATAAGGCTGAAAAATTCCATGGGATAGCCTATTGAAAAAATGGATAAAATCCCCCCGCATAACGCACGTTCGGATTCATACGTTGCACTTTGCTCCACAAACGACTCTCTTCAGGAGGCAACCCTGCTCCGCCGCATCGTACCACGGTGGCATGATTCACCAGTGCTTTGGCGTCCAAGTGATGCATAGCAGTTAAAGTCTTTAAAGACAGCATGGCTTGATCCACGCCCCCATCGCCTAGGGTAATGAGACCTTCCAATTGTTGATCCCATGGCTTTTCAGGAGAGGAAACCTTTAACGCTAGACTCAAATCAATCAAGGCATCATACAAATAACGCAGACTCACGCCTTTGTCCAAAAAGCCATGAATGAGGATGTATGAACGCGGACTATCCGATTTTTGGCGGGCAATGGGTGAATGCCTATTTTTCGTCTGAGTCCCCGTAGAAATGCTCAGGCCTTGAGCACTATAGCGATCCTGATAATGTTGAAATGCCTTCATCGCTTCTTGCTTAAGGACGTCCACCAAAACGCTTAAAGCGTCGACGGTACTATTGTCTAACGTACTACGCCGATTTTGAGAGACTAAAATTTCTAGGGGAAAGTCCCGCGAAGTCTGAGCATCCCAAGCCGCCAAGGTCTCTCGCCATAAATAGGTCGAAGGGTCCTGAGTATCCACCCAAGGCGATAGCCCCATACTTTGAATCAAGGGCTTAGGGTCACCTTCTCCAAAAAAAACGACAATTAAATGCTCCACATAAAAGGAGGCAGACGCCTCTGTGTCTTCTTTCATTTCAACCAAAACAGGCAGATGAAAGCCATGGGTAATCTCCATTTGTTGTTGGTCTCGCATCGTTTTAATCATCGACTCAAAGCCCAACGTCGCCGTGTCACCCGCGGGGTCTTCACCATGACAAAACGCTTCCACCGCCAAAAGATTCAATCCTTCCATACGCGTTTTATTTAAAGCCAGTGACTCAAAAAAATGATGGTAATGACGAAGCAACTGTTCCCTTAAGACCCCCGACAACGGCAGGCGCTGAAATTCTTCAACATCATGCGTGTAATCTTCTAATAAGGCATGGTCATAGGCATGAAAGGGCATGGCCTGACGTAAACTAGGGTTTTGCAGATCTTGCATAAACCTTGCCCACGTGGGGGCATTATGCACATTGAGATAGGCCACTTGCCCGTTATTGCAAAGCAACACATCTGGCGCGTGAATGTCATTTAAGGCATGGCCAAGCTCCGCTTGCCAATTCAAGGTCACTTCCAAGGTTCGCCCTGTGCTAAAGATATTAAGTTGCGCCTCCGCAGGCAAAGGGGTTGCATAGGGAATCCTAGTATGATGAACGCCTAAAAAGTCCGTGGCGCCCTGATTAAGGTAAACGGCATTGTCCTGCTTGTGCGTCAAGGTTTCATCAACATCGGTGGCCAAAAGTACCCGAGCCATTTTGAATTTTTGAGTCAAACGTTCAAACATAAGGACATCACATTTTTTTTCAATAGAAAAATAAAATCAAAGGGCCAACATCTATTAGACTATCATAAAGCACTTATTTTCAACAGAGGGAACTCACGCTGATAGGGTCAAGCATAAATCTAAGACAAATGTCTCAAAACATAAAATAACATCTAAAACGTGTAAGAAGAAAAGGATGCGACGAACCTCTTCTTCTTACGGTACTATTTAATAATGTTACGTTCTACGTTTAGGCTAGGGGCCTATGGACATTTACTTTAAACTGCTTTTTTTTGAGTCGCTTAAATTAAGCTCAGAAGCAGCGTAATCACAAGCTTAGCCATTGCTGGATTACTTTGGACTTCTTTAGAACTTAACAAAGACACAACCAATGGTAGCAAAGCTTTTAATAAAGTATCTGAATTTGATACCGTATTAACGGTCTCGGCGTCCGAAGCCGCTTTAAGTTCTTCTAAATGAGCGAGATCTTTCTTTTGAGCAGTTCCTAACTGTAGAACCGCATCTAACCCAAGATCTGATCCAAAATTCGTGATTCTAGAATAATTTAAAGCATTCCCAAATTCTAAATCGGGTTGAGCCTTTTTATCATAGAGTTCAGGCTGAGCGATTTCTGAAATTTCTTTATAAAACGCATCGGACTCTTCTTGAGTAATTTTTCCATCCCCATAACCAGCATCATCTTTACCTTTAATACTGTCGATATATAAAATGGCTTGTCCATAATCACGGTCATCAAGACCGTCAGAACCTGCAAAAGACATATACACCGCCTTAAGGTTTTCTGGGCTTAGATTACTCTTAACTTGACCTGTCAGGCCTCCTGCTTGTTGAAATTCTGCAAAGTCAACAACCCCATTCTTGTCTTTGTCATTATTGCTAACATAGTCTTTAGATTGTGTGGATATTTTCGTAATGGTAAAAGTTGGATTAAAGGGAATACTCGTCATCATATTTTCCTCGATTATAAAAGTGCCTAAAGTGAATGTCTCTCTAAACCTAAAAGGTCTACACCTTAATAAAGGGAACAGAACACAATCAATTGTCTAAGTGACATATTTCTTTACAAAACCATACGCAACAATCAGCACAATCCATTTGGTCGTACCCTGCCTTTGTGCTAATATGTTGTCAATAAAAAATGGTTGATGAAGGATGATACTCCATGATGATGGCCCCTCGATTTAAACGTATTTTGCTTAAAATTAGTGGCGAAGCCCTCATGGGGGATCAAGGCTTTGGCATCAAACCCGAAGTCGTAGGCAAAATTTGTGATGAAGTAAAAGAAGCGCATGCCCTTGGCGTAGACATCGCCATTGTGGTCGGGGGGGGCAACATTTTTAGAGGCGTTCAAAACAGCACTAAATTAGGTATGGACCGTGCTGCGGCTGATTATGTGGGTATGACGGCCACCATTTTAAACGCCTTGGTTTTGCAAGGCGTCCTTCAAAATAAAAAAGTGGAAAACCGTATGATGACCGCCATTGGCATGGACCGTGTGGCGGAACCTTATATTCGTAAACGCGCCATTCGTCACTTAGAAAAAGGCCGTGTCATCGTCTTTGGCGGGGGAACGGGCAATCCCTTCTTCTCCACCGATACCACCTCCGCCTTGCGCGCCGCTGAATTAAACGCCGATGTCATTTTAATGGCTAAAAATGGGGTGGACGGCGTCTATGACAAAGACCCTAAAACGCACGCCGACGCCGTTAAATTTGAGCGTTTAACGTATGACGACGTTTTGCATCAAAATTTAAAAGTCATGGATCAAACGGCCATTGCCTTGTGTAAAGAAACCAAGCTGCCGATTATTTGCTTTGATTTCAACGCGCACAACGCCATTTGTGGCTTATTACAAGGTGAAAAAATCGGAACCCTAATCGCCACAGAAGACTGGCAAGGTTAGGATTCATTTTTAAACAAACGTATTCTACGTGATACTTATAACCCTAATGACCGTGAATCAAAAGAATTCACGGTCATTATTTTAATACCTGCTAAACAGGCAATTCTTCTTTTTCAGGCAAAATGAACTGCATATGTAAATCCCCAAGCTGTTGAGCATCTGGCAAACTAGGTGATTGCGTCATTAGGCATTGTGCCGCATTATTTTTAGGAAAGGCAATCACTTCGCGAATACTGCTGGCCTGAGTCAACATCTGCACGATACGGTCCATGCCAAAGGCCAAGCCTCCGTGTGGAGGGGCGCCAAACTCAAGCGCTTCAAGTAGGAATCCAAATTGAGCTTGAGCCGCTTCTGGTTCAAAACCAATCATACCCAATAATTTGGCTTGCAATTCACTTTGATGAATACGAATGGATCCTCCCCCGATTTCAGCCCCATTATAGGCCAAATCATAACCCAAACTACGAACAGCCGCAGGGTTCGTATCCAAGAAAGCCATATCATCAGGGTGAGGTGAGGTAAAAGGATGATGACAAGGAGACAAGGCCCCTGTGAGATCATCGACCTCAAACATAGGGAAATCAACGACCCAAGTGATTTGATGCGCCGTAGGGTCAATTAAATCATGGCGCTTGGCAAAATGGAGACGAAAACGACCGAGGACTTCGCAGGCCTTATTAAATTGTGTGTCTGCCATAAAGAAAATCGCATCGCCCGTTTGCGCTTGTGTTTTTTCCAAAACCGCTTGGGTTTCCGCGTCACTAAAGAACTTTAAAATCGGAGATTTCAGGCCTTCCTCTTCCGTCAGTAAAATATACGCCAAACCTTTGGCCCCAAATTGACGCGCTTGCTTTTGCAAATCATCCAATTCTTTACGGCTATAGCTCGCCGCGTGAGGAACCCGTAACGCCAAGACAATCCCTTGCTGAGCCGCTTCTTTAAAGACGGCAAAATCGGTGTCTTTAAAGACTTCCGTCAGGTTCGTGAATGAAAGGTCAAAACGCAGATCAGGCTTGTCGCTACCGTAGCGTTCCATGGCTTGACGCCAGGTTAAACGCGGAAACGGCGTCGGCAAATCGACATGGGCGACTTTAAACATATGTCGAATCAAGCCTTCCATGGTGGCCATGACGTCTTCTTGCGTGACAAAGCTCATTTCTATGTCGATCTGCGTAAATTCTGGTTGACGATCCGCCCGTAAATCTTCATCTCTAAAACATCGCGCCAACTGATAGTAACGCTCTACGCCACTCATCATCAAAATTTGCTTAAATAACTGAGGAGACTGTGGCAACGCATAAACCTGCCCCGCATTCACTCGGCTAGGCACCAAGTAATCTCTCGCCCCTTCAGGAGTAGACTTAATTAAAATAGGCGTTTCCACTTCAAGAAAGGTTTCTCCATTTAAGTATTCTCTCATAGCTTGAACCAAGCGGTGACGCAACTCAATGTTTGCAAACATTTCAGGGCGACGTAAATCTAAGTAACGATGCTTCAGACGGAGGGATTCATCCACATTTTGGGCATCATCCAGCGGGAATGGTAAGGTTTTGGAGCGGTTTAATACGTCTACCACATCAGGGTAAATTTCAATCGTGCCTGTGGGGAGCTTCGTATTTAAAGTGTCTTCAGGGCGAGCGGTAATCACACCTCTCACACAAATCACGGATTCATTTTTAAGCGTTCCTAAAATATCATGCACCGCTTTATTGCGTTGAGGGTCCGCCACCAATTGAATCAGGCCTGTGCGGTCTCTCAATTCAATAAAAGTAATCCCCCCCAAATCGCGGTTCACCGACACCCAACCATTCAGAACGACGGATTCTCCAATCTGTGTAGCGCTTAATTCTCCACACCAATGACTGCGACGTTGTTCAGCTTTAAATAGCTTAAGGGAAGGTGCGATGGTATTCATGCGTAAGCTTTCTCCATTTGAATTAATATGCTATATTCTATTATAACGCAAAAGGACGAAAACCCAAAAAAGAAAGTGCCCCTTGTCATGTTAAATGTCGATTTACAGGCGGGTCTAAAAGACCTTTCCCACTGGGTCTTCAAGCAGGATCTTAAACCCGAGTATTTAGAGCGCTCCTTTGTATTTGAAGATTTCAAGGACGCATGGGCCTTTATGAATGCTGTCGCCATTCATGCCGAAACTTTAGAGCACCACCCTGATTGGTCCAATGTGTATAACCGAGTCTGTATTCGCTTAAGTACCCACGACACAGGCGGAGTGTCTGAAAAAGACCTTCAGTTAGCACGCGTGATTGATACCGTGGCGAATGAATTAAGCCAAGGTCTGTAAAAGATCGGAGGCGGGGGTATAATCAGGATTCATCGCAAGGACTTGCTGAAACATCAAACGCGCGTGCTTCGTTTGACGAGTTTCGATATAGAGTTGCCCGAGATGATAGTAATTTTCAGTATCCATGGGATTCATTTGTACACTGCGTTGAAATAAATTATACGCTTGAGTCAATAAGCCACTGTACATAAAGGTGCGGCCCACCAATTTATACACTTCAGGGTTTAATTGAGCGAAACTCCCTAGATACGCCATGAGTTGTTCCATGCAATCAATGGCTTGGAAGCGATACATCAAAAACAAATCCCCTTCTAGGCGATTGCGTAAATGTAAAAAGCTCGGCCATACATCCAATTGATTGCTCGCGGCACGGTAGACAATGTCTGCCCATGAAATTTGTGAACACTTTGGAAGATTTTGAAGAGCCTCCTTGGCTTTGAGGTATTGACGTTGGCACAAATAACCGAGTGCCGCTTGTTCCCAACGTTTATATTGATGCAATAGACGCGTTGCGTGCTGTAGCTCTTGAGCATCCAAATAGGCGGTCGCGCAAAGGTCCACCAAGGCATTCAAAAGTGGCGGATCAATATGACTGGTGGACGCGTGCAAGGGATTCAACGGTAAAAGAGACAAGGCCTTTTTAGGATTCTTTTCAATCCACAAGGCTTGCCGTGAAGGGGTTAAAGAATCCCAAGTCAGCGGTACAGTCATAGCCAAAGTCCCCCCTTGTATAGACCCCTTCATGCCTTTTGACGATGGGGGTGACGTCTTTAAAAACGCATGAAACGGAGGACGTGGAGGCATGAATATTCCTACTGTTCAATATAGGGCTCACTGGCTTTACGTGTGGTATTTGACCACCTGCCCACACGATTTAAGGTATCCTTAAAATCGTTATGCGCCACCGTCGTCTGGTGTGCTTTTTGGTTGGCCTGCATAATATCTTGATAAATTTCTTCACGGTGAATCGAAATGTGTCGTGGGGCTTCAAAACCCAATTTAACAACATCTCCACGAACATCCAAGACGGCCACCATGACATCATGACCAATGACAATCTTCTCGCCTAGTTTTCGGCTGAGTACTAGCATGATTAAGTCCCTTATTTTGCTTTAGATGATAGGTTCAACAAAACAGGATCTTTTTAAATCGTGGCTTGAACTTCTGGCGAAAGGGAAGGATCTACGCCGATTCTTTCTTGAAGCGCAACAAAATCAATCAGGCCATTTTCATCCAAGGCTTCTGCAGGAACCAAACGAACTTTGGTTCCATAAGTTTGCGCATCATCTAAAATCAGTTGTACCGCCAGACGCGTTTCATTATGAAACACAATAGGCCCCAACAGATTAACCGTCATTTCAACGGGGTTCTCTTCTGAAATAGTTACAATGGTAAGCACTTGTGCATCTGAAGCGTTTTGTAAATTCAGTACATCGCAAGCATCCTGAGGCAATACAAATTCATAAGGATGCCCGAATAAAGTGGGATTCGTCACCACAAAGGCAAGGGTTGGATCTTCTAAGGACTGCAACCACTGAAAAGGAGAATTTTCCTCATGCTCAAACAAAGCAAACTCTTGAAGCGATTCAAAACCCAGAATAGGTTGTACAAAGGTAATCACGGCAGATTCTTGAACGGTAACCGTTCCAAAACGTAGCGTTTGAACTTGTCTTAACTGAGGGGTCGTGGTCATGGGGTAACTCCTAATCAATTATCTCTCTACACTCTTATTCTAACAGATTACAACATTTCAGGCGAATTGGGCACATTATTGAAAATAAAACACTTTTTTTACTCCACTTGGAGGAATAAATGATGAATCAACAAAAAAAGTCCCCTTTTTTAATCAATCGTAGATTTTTAACTTGCAAATGATTCTCATTTGCTTTATAATAAACCTAGACGGCAAGATTATTAGAAAATCTTCAAAAATGATTCAGACATCGCATCGTCTCCTTCTTTGAGAGACGGTGCTTTTTTTAAGAATAGCCTCCCTCGTTTGTCGAAGACTTGACGTCTTTTCTCCAAAGCTGTTAGACTTTGAGTACCGTTATCCGCATTTAATCTACAAAGAGATTCCCCCCTCATGGCTCAAACTTCTCTATTCGCGTCCCTGTTTCAAGAACCTTCCAACGAAACAAGGCTGGATTTAATGGCTCAGCCTTTTGACACCGCCCCCTTCGTGGTGATTGATTTAGAAACAACGGGCTTAAATGCTAAAAAAAACAGCATTACCGAAGTCACCGCCATTAAATATGTCAATGCAGAAGCCTTGTCCGTTTTTAGTAGTTTAGTCAAGCCGCATGAAAGCATCCCCCTAGAAGTAGAAGCCTTAACAGGAATTACCAATGAAATGGTGGCACAAGCGCCCCCCCTAGTGATGGTCCTGAATGATTTACTTCAATTTTTAGGGGAGCAACCGATCATTGTGGGGCACAATATTAGTTTTGACATGGCATTTTTGCAAGCCAAAAGTGAAGCCTGTGGCTTTTATGGTTTAGAAGGTCGTTTGTCCTTAGAAAAATCTCTTTGTACCAAGGTGTTGGCCCAAAAAGTGTTGCCTCATTTACCGAGTTATGAAGGTATTTTAGTGGCCACCCAATGTGGTTACCATAATCCCAACCCCCATCGCGCTGAAGCAGATGTTCGAATGTCAGCTGCCATTTTATTCGCCTTGGTAGACAAACTTCGATCAGCGGGACAGCCCATCCATACCGTGCAAGATGTCTTCAATGTGCAAGGTCTCCTACAGGCACGTTCATAATGCAGCATCAGCAGGCCTTAAAATCTTTAGTGAAACGTTGTATTTTTGGCTTTAATGCGGAACTATTTACGCCTGATTCGCCAGCGTCTCAACTGGCGGATGCCCACCCCTTGGGATATATCTTTTTTCGTCCTGCGTTCGACGCATGCCATACCTTGGCGGATGTTCAGACCTTGCTCAAGCGGGTACAGAAACGACACGAATCTCCTCTTTTTTTGGGTTTAGATCAAGAAGGGGGGCAAGTGGAACGGCTCCCAAGCGCCTTATTTTATGGCGGCATTTCTCCTTCAACCCTAGGCGAAGTAGAGCGCCTAAAGCCTGAATACCACTTGGCTGAACGTTATTATCAATGGCAAGCGCAAGGCTTGTCTCACTTAGGGTTTAATCTTAACTTTTTCCCCACCGTGGATGCCCACCTCAATGAGCGTAATCCCATTATCGGGAATCGTGCGTTTTCTTCCTCTCCTGCTGAAATTCAGCGCTTGGCTCGTGTGGTCCTAGACGCGCAAGGGCATTACGGCATTCAAAGTGTGCTAAAGCATTACCCCGGTCACGGGCAAGGGGACTTGGATAGTCACTTGAGATTACCGACCATTCAGTATCATACAGCGGAAGTTGAAAATTTTATTCACCCCTATGAATTATCTCCAAATACCCCCCCCCCTTGGATGATGCTGGCTCACGCCTATTACCCTGCTTTACAAGGCGCCCACCCCTTTCCTGCCAGTGCCGATCCGCGTATTGCCACAGATTTATTACGTCACACCCATCAATTTCAAGGCATTAGTATCAGTGATGATTTAAGTATGCAAGGTCTTTTAGACGCCTTTGAGGGGGATCAAACCCGCGCGTGTTTAGCGGTTTTAAATGCGGGGGTGGATGTCCTTTTATTTCGAGAGGCAGGCCCACGAGAATGGCAAGTCCTGAATCATCTCGCCACCGCCCTATGCGAAGGACAGGTGAATAAAACCTTACATGAAATTAGCTTAGAACGCCTTCAGCGTGTTGCTCCTTCCCTTAACACAAGACTCCCTTTACCGAGTACATGGCATAAAGACATCATAGCCTTTCATGAAGAGGTGGCGGAGGTCTTGACGACAGACTATAAAGGCGCCTTGTCCAAAGCATCATTATTAGTCCTAGAGCCTCCTCTTGAACAACTACCGCATTATGCCCCAGATGCCGTCGAAGGCTCTTTACTACAGCCTTATCTCCCCCAGAAGACTCAACGTTTTAACTATGATGAGACTCAAACTTCCTTTACAAACTTAAAAAAAATAATCCACGCGCATGAAGGGGATATTCTCGTCTTGGTGCGCTTACCTCATGTGGGCAGGCCCCTATTAGACGCGATTGAGTCGTGGCCAGGAATGAAGACTCGTATATTTTGCCTCAATATCGGCACCCCTACGACAGTCCGTTTTAATGAGGGGCCTTCCCTGACTTGGCTTAATCTAGGGGGGGGGCGTCCACTAACGTTGAAAGCGACCATGGAAAGGCTTCTTTCGCCATAGGATTTCCATAGGCTTTTGCATGACGATACTCTCCCTGATAAATCGCCTTTAACCGCTGAGGCTTAAATTTTTCAAAATGCCGTTCTAGGGCTTTTGAAATGACCGTTTGACTGTTCAGAACCCCTTCAAACATCGCTTCCGCATGGGCATCAATGGTATCAGGACAAGCGGGAAGTATAGTCAGGGTAACGGGGTGAATGCCTTCTTCTCGTGCCGATTGAATCAAGTGTTCCACCATGGACACAGGCGTGACCTGATCCGTTTCAGACACCAAGAAATGAAGCTCCGTCTTAGGGTTTATCCGTGCCAATAAAGGCAGATTATGAAAGCCTCCACTACGTTCTAATAAGGGAAGGAAGCGTCCCATCATCCATTGTTCTAAAAGCGTATAATCTGGGTTAGGGGCTTGAAACACATGATGTAAAACTGTTTTAGGTAAACTCGTAAACGCAGAAAATTCAAAACATAGTCGTAAAGCCGTTCTATTTTCACGATGGTTTAATTCTCTTTGGTGATGATACGCCAGTATGGCATTGGCGACATAATTCGAAGTGGAATACCCAAAAATAACGCTACGATGCTTCAATTGTTCGGTTTCTAAAAAAGCTTCTAAGGCTTCCGCTGCTCGCTGTAAACTATATTGATTCGCCTCCCCTTCATTACGACTAAAACCAGGGAGATTCACCAAAATAAAGTCTTGAATGCCTAAACCGTGCAATTGACTCACGAATTCACGGCCTCGACTATCTTCAAGCGTCCCTTCCATACGCATACCCGCCCCAGGCATCACCAAAGCCAAGGGTGCGCTAGACTCTGAATCCAAGGCATGTTCAGTATAATGTAAATCTAAACCTTCTCGCCCACCGACTTGGAAATAAGACTGAAAACGAGGCAAGACACAAGGCTGCCCCAACTCACCCATCGCACGTTCAGACACCCACGTTTTTTCTACAGAACTTCCCCAAAACGCCGTTCCTTGATCCAAACGAAACAAAAAACGATCCAAGGTTCGCTGTAGGACCAAAGGTGTGGTCGTTGTAAACACATTGCCCATTTCACTGGTAAACGCGACGTCCTTTAAGGCTGCTTGAATAAATGCTTGTTCCAAACGACGATGGCTATTGTAAAATAACCATTTGCTGGCTTTTTCAGCCACATGAGGCAAAGATTCCAAACGTTCTAAACGAGCCTTTATGTCCGCAACCGTAGTAAATTTCAAAAGGAATCCTTCTCCTTTATGGTGTATTTAAACTTTGCGAGCGACGACCACACCCCCCGCCAAATGGAGCGCCTCTTCTTGTGCTAAAGAACAAGTCTCTGACCAATAAAAGACCCCTTTGGCATCATAATACTGTTCAATATTTTGTGGCAAAGCAACACCTAAACAGCCTTGATACGCCAAAGATAAAGTTTCCACATACTGAGCAGGATTACCAATATCACACCAAAATCCTTCGACTTTATGCGCATAAAGAGGCAATGCTTCTTCTAAACAATGATTAAAAACATCTTGAGCAAAATCAAATTCTTTAAGCATCGTAGGCTTCGGCTTATTTTGGGCCAAGGATTCTTTTTGTTCCTGTTCTAAACGATGCCCATACCACCCTTGCAAATAAGGATAAAGCGCTGGGGAAAGGACATAAAATCCTGTAGAAGCCAAGCGATTCGCTCCTGCTTGCGCCAAGCTAGGTTTTTCTAAAAACTGGTGGATTCGCCCTGACGGGTCATCCAACTGAATGGGACGCGTGGCCACAATACCAAATTTAGAGACCTCTTCATCCGCGACGATTTGACACCCAATGGTGGCCATGGCTTTTTCCGCATGGTGCACGTTCACCAATTCAGCTAAATCCGCATTGGTAATGGCATCCCCTTGTAGAATAAGCAAAGGTTCTTGTGGGTTAAAGTCTGGAAAATCGTCCAAGTGATTTAAAATATGCAAGACCCCGCCCGCCGTTCCCGTGGGGCGCTCTTCAGGAATTTCAATCCACGTGACACCGTGCTTAGCACAGGCCTCATCTAAAGCCTTCTGGACAGAAGCCCGTTGATAAAACGTGTTCACATAAATCCGTTGGATGCCTTGCTGAGCCAACACCTCTACCAAAGAGCCAATCACGGTGGAATCCCCCACCCAAGGAAGTGCAGGTTTTGCCAAGGACAAATAGTCTTCCGTCAAAGGTAAAATTCGCGTGCCTAAACCTGCCCCTAAAATCATGGCTTGGGTCGTATAAGACTGTTTCGAAGCAAGCGCTTGCTTCGGAGCGGCCACCGATGACTGAGGCAACGTTTCCCCAAACATCGTGAGCTTAAAGCCTTGCCCCTGCACAGTGGCTCCAGGCAGTAAAAAATAAACGAGACCTTTTTGACTATGTAAAACACCCACATCTCCGCCCCTACTGGCATAAGCTTGAAATTCAAGCCCTTTGGGAATAGTCCCTTCCAAGCAGGCCACAGGGGTTTCTTGATCAAGCCGTTGAATTAAAATTTGATTGGCTTTTAAAGGTGATTCTAAAATACGATATTTTTGCTGGGCACCTTCTGCCACAAAGAGGCTAACCCCTTGGAGATGAGTCAATGTTGCAACCATAAAAGCAGTCTAAAGCTCCTAAAATTAAGTGGCCACGGTATAAGACACCAAAGTCCGACTTTAAAAACAGGAATCCCTCATTGAATATTTTTAAAGGCATTCCATTTCAAGTATAAATCGGATTATCAAGTCAAAACCATCAACCGTAACACTATATACCTTCTTATTGTACCTTAATGACGGGTATTTGTGTGCGTTTTAAAACGTTTTGTAAAGGAAAGATATTCCAATTTTATAAAACATTCCCGTCTCTTATTACAAGCGTTGTAAATAAAAGTCATGGGCCCGTAAAAATAGTGACACCTGAATTGTTAAAGATTTACAAAAAGACGTCATAAACACTTGACTTCACCCCATAGTAACGTTAAATTAGGGTTGAATTGTAGTGTCCCCCTACACTTTCCTTTAAAAGGAGTTTTGAACCATGTTACAAGGTATTCTCGGATTTTTAATGAGTATGGGTGTTTTAACCCTTACCTTGTGTGTGACTTTGGTTTTGCCTACTCTTTTTTTTACGGCCGTGTGGAATGCGTTTTGTCATAACCTACTGGGCTTAAGCGCCATTGGTTTCTTGCAAGGGTCCTTGCTGTGGATGATGGTCTTTTTGGGCATTCTGCTATGGCTAAAACCTGAAGTCAAGGTGGAACTTAAATCTTTCGAAGAAGACGATTTTAAGCTCCCTGTTCAAATGAAGCGAAACACCAAAGACGCCCCCTCTTCAAGCAAAGCACCTCCTTCAGCCCATTGGTTAAAATGGAGAAACGCTGAAAAAGACAAGTTGTCTCAAGCGTCTAAAAAAGCGAAACCACCCTCTTCCCATTCTTAACACGCTCGCCAATTGAGGGATCCTGTGTAGCCCAAAATCCTAAATACGCGGAAGGATTGCCAACATCGCGCCGTCTTTCCAACCTAGGCGTGGGAGCTTTTTCCATACAAGCCCTGCCCCTTCCACCGCATTCTTCACGCGACGTGCCAACGAATAGGTAAGCAAGCACCCATGTGTGGGAGCAAGTACTTCAGCATAATGGGTAAACAAAGCTTGTGACCATAAATCAGGCACTTTAGCGGGAGAAAACGCATCATGAAAAATAAGATCCACAGGGGCCTTAGCTTGAACCCGCCATTGGGGGATACGGTCTAAAGCATTATCGATATAAATATGGACATGAACCGTAGGGGCTTGATCTGAATGAAAGGTCAGGTGGTACAGAAGGGGATCCGAAGAACGGGAACATGAAATATCATAGGTCTGCCTTAAACGCTCAAAATGATCTTGTTCCAAAACGGCTAACCACAAAGCAGGCAGACGATCATCGGAATCCACCGCTTGAATATGAAGGGCCTGAAGCGCAGGGAAATCGCTCAAATTTTCTAGTAATACTTGTATAAAGGCAAAGCTATTATACCCCAAGCCAAAGCAAACATCCCAAAGCGTTAGTACACTTAAGTGTTGACTCACAGGCTTTAAGTAGTGGCAAGCAGGTTCTGCGTAGTGCCCCCGCGCTTCACTAAACGCCCCCGCCCAATTATGATAATGCTCATGAAGTACTTCATTCACCAAGGTAAAGGAGCCATCCTTCAAAATCTTAGGTAATAAAGGAGCCGCCGTATTCGCCACATCTGTAGGATTCATGCTTAAAGATAACGTTCCAAGAGATTTAAGACCCCTTTTTTAGCGATGGGTTTTCCGAACGCTGCCCATTTTTCTCGGGTCATATGACGTTTAAAAGCGTTGGTTCCCAAAATCAAGGCCAAAGCCAACCAAAACCACTTGCGCTGCTTAAGCAAGGCCAACAAAAGTGAAAGACCACTTAAGCACGTTAAAAACTGTTCACGACGATTCAATGTTTTGTAAAAAGGAGACCACAACTCTTTATAAGCCATTCCCAAAACAGGAAGCACTCCCCATACCTTACAGCAATTCTTCCACATACGTGACTCTCTTTCTAGACAAAAATATTGTCTTTATTGTGATACACGAAGTTCAGGTCTCGACTTTCGCCTATGCCAGAGCCTACTTAAAAACAGGCATTACAAAAGACTGAAAAGCCCAAACCAACGCGGAAAATACCACCAAAACGGCGATAAATACAAAAGGGAACAAAACGAGTAACGCTTTATCTGCCCCGTGACGAACTTTCACCATAAGAAACTCCTTTGTCAACAGTGATTGCACCCTGCACGTTTCATCATAGCACAAATGAAAGGCTGTTTAAAGCTTTTGAAACATGTAACCAATCCCGCGAGCGGTTAAAATAAGTTCTGGATTCGCCTTGTCTAACTCGAGCTTTTCACGCAAGCGACTCACGTGAACATCCACCACGCGGGTGTCAATGCGTTGGTCTGAGGGATAATTCCACACATGTTGAAGGATGTCCCCACGGCTAAAGGGTTGTCCTGAATTAGACGCCAGTAATTCTAACAGACAAAACTCCATGCCTGTTAAGCGAATACGTTCATTTTGACGGAAGACTTGCCGTTTAACAAAATCAATTTTAACCCCTGCCAATTGAATCATTCCAATCCCGCCACTCGCAGTTTGCACACTTTCGTGAGACGCCGTGGACTTGCCCCCATTTTCAGAGGCCATCAACGATTGAGAATGCGAAGAAGACACACGACGCAGAATGGTTTTGACACGCGCTTCTAATTCCTTAGGACTAAAGGGTTTAACGACGTAATCGTCGGCGCCTAATTCTAGCCCTGTAATTCGTTCGCCCACGTCGCCAAGCGCCGTCAGTAAAATAATCGGCGTGTCACTGGTGCTACGAATTTGTTTGGTGACGCCATAACCATCAATTTTCGGCATCATAATATCCAAGACCACAATGTCTGGATTGAATTTCTGAAAAACCACCAACGCTTCTTCCCCATCTCCCGCAGAAGCCGTTTCAAAACCCAGCATTTTAAAGCGTGTTTCCAAGATACGACGAATACTGACTTCGTCATCCACAATTAAAATACGTTCTGAACGGACTATTTCTTCAGGCGTCTCAAAGTCGTCAAGGGAATGAAGAATCATATTTATTCGAAGTCCTATCTTATTTTGAAAATCGTCACGTCTGTTTTCACTAGAATGAAGGGTAAAGGAGCTGTTTAGCATCCACTAGCTAAAGGAGCTCAGGCGCTCAGGAGGCGCTCACCAAGACATAAAGGGTAAAGCAAGTAGCCCCAAGTAGGTATTTGATCTCATCGCATAAAATACAAAACCGTTTACCATTGCTTGGATGTTTTTAAGACATTACCAAATGTTTCACTTTAGTTACATAGTATAAACCAAAATCAAAAAGCTGTCATGTTTATTTTTAAAAAGAAAGGTCTATTTTGGGAACCTCTAAGGGCCACCGATACGAAGGCTTCTCTTTTCTATCGTGTTTTTGCTATAGTGAAAAGGTTCAATATCCTACGTGATATCAAAATCTGGGTGCGTCATGCGCCATTCAAATAAGGAAACGAATCATGGCCCAACGATGCTCTTCTTTTTTGCTTTTAATGGTCGCATTGGTCTTGACCACTACTTCGGCGTGGGCGGATGATTATGGCCCCTTTTTACCACCTTCTGCGGTGAAGGAAAAACAAATCGAAGCAGCAAAAAAAGAAGCCGCTGCGACAACCCCCGCCATCCCCAGTTCCACTAAATTTCTCAATAATTTGGGGAGTCTTTTTAAAACTGCCCCCGTGACCACCAATGCCCCAAGCACCGTAAATGCCACCCCTAGTAAAGCGCCTTTTATCAATACGATCCCTCCCGACTTAGATCCTGTCCCGCCTTTATTGGTGGAAGATCCACTCCCTGAATTGCCTGCCAATACGCGTATTGACAACCCCACCAATCGATTAGGTTTGGCCTATGCCGCCAATGAACTCAATAAAGTGCTAGATTTACAATCACAAAAAAAATATGCGGCCGCCTTGGCGTTGTCTCAAAATCTAGATGCCTGGTTAATTGATGCCACGGAAACGCATATTGACTTATACCAAGTCTTAAACCGAGTCCCTTCCGCTCGGGTGCAGGCGTCTTTTGAAAAAAAACTAGGCTTGGAATTTGCAAAATTAAGAGACCGTAACCTCTTATGCTTGGGGGAATTATACCGTAGCTTGGGGCAAGACCGCAAGGCAGTGCGCCCCTTGGTCAAGTTGGTACAATCCCAAAGCCGAACGGAACTGGGGTATAAAGCGTATAAAATTTTACAAGACTTGGGCTTTACGGAAGCCTTAAGCTTGACGCAATAACCATTCAACAAGGGGGTTCTGTTGAAACCACGCTTTTATTTTTTAACCTTATTCCCCGAATTAATTCACGCGTATACGCAAACGAGTATTGTCGGCAAAGGACGTTCCAAAGGCTGTTTTGAGGTGTATGTGCTCAATATTCGAGACTTCACCACGCATCCGCATCGTAAGGTAGACGACACCCCCTATGGCGGCGGTTCGGGGATGGTCCTCGCTTGTCAACCCGTGTGGGACGCCTTTCGTTCCATTGAAGCTGAGTTACGCCCTGGAAAAACTCGCATTTTAATGACCAGTCCTGCAGGCCCAGTCTTTAAGCACCAAATCGCCATGGACATGATGCAAGACAACCTCGACTTTGTTTTTTTATGCGGCCATTATGAAGGCTTTGATGCCCGCCTACTCACCTTAATTCCCCAGATCGAAGAAATCAGTATAGGAGATTTCGTTTTAACAGGAGGAGAACTCCCTGCCTTAACCATGCTAGACACCATAGTGCGCTTTATTCCCCATGTGGTGAAAGAAGCAAGCAGTGTTGAGCAAGATTCATTTTATAACGGCATTTTAGATTGTCCCCATTATACCAAGCCTGCTATTTTTGAAGGACTCGCCGTACCAGAGGTCCTTTTAAGTGGCAATCATCAAGCCATTGCCCAATGGAGACATGCGCAAGCCTTAGAAAAAACGCAACACTTCAGGCCCGATTTACTCCTGCCTCAAACAGACTGAAGGGGGGAGGTAAGCCTCTGTCGTATTGACATTTGGTTAAGTAAGTACCCTTTATAAGCAGAAGGTCGACATGATCTAAGATAAGGTTCTAAAAAGCCACGTCAACACCAAGTCCGCTAATAGTACCGTGACGGAAACCCATACCGCGGTTTTCATAGCGGCCAAGCCCACGTCCTGCGCGCCCCCCTGAACCGTCATCCCATTTTGAACACTCACCATACCCAGTAAGCCCCCAAACACGAGCCCTTTCACCAGCAATTGCCATAAATCTTGCACAGGTAAATAGGCATAAACAGAATTAATGTAATAATTATAATGCATGCCGACATCCACCTTCGCCACAATCATGCCGCTTAAAATCGCTATGCCTGCGGCAATGACTGCCAATAAGGGGGTCATCAATAAACAAGCCAAAATACGAGGCAAGACTAAATAACGAGCAGGACAGACTTGTAAGACCTGCATGGCGGCGACTTGGTCACTCAAGGTCATGTGAGCCAATTCGCTTGCAATAGCGGTCCCATTT
This sequence comes from Vampirovibrio sp., assembly GCA_050916035.1. Taxonomy (GTDB): domain Bacteria; phylum Cyanobacteriota; class Vampirovibrionia; order Vampirovibrionales; family JAJTHC01; genus JAJTHC01. Next base: position 1,993,264 of record CP050876.1, read on the forward strand.
CGAGCAGCTAAAGACAAGGCGGTAAAAATAGGGGCAATTTCTCGAACCGTTGCTAAAGCCACCAAGCCCCCGACATAAGAACTCCCGCCTGAAGTTTCAAGGGTATGGCAAAGCTGAAGCGATAAAACCCCGCCCCCAATCATGGCTAAAATCATGACCATGGGGACGGACTCCACCCCCACCCGCGCGGATTGTTCAAAAGTAGCCTGCCAGCGAATACGACCTTGCGGGACCCACTGAAGGGCTTCTAAATAGATCAGGACGGCTTCTCCCACTTTAAATAAAAGCAATTGGGGGAAAGACCACAAGGGACGTAAAAAGGATAAAATCATTTTTTTAGTCTAACATTAAGCCTTGCCTAGCACAAGAGAAGTCGCCGTAGGGTTTTATGCTGTTAAGACATCGTTTATCAAAAATCAAACGTATTGAATAAAACATGCTTAAAAGGATAGATTTAAAATGGGTCTAGGTGCTTTTCAATCATCACAAACCAGCAATGACTACTGGCTCAATACAAGCCCCGCTTTTACACAGCGCTTTGCTTTGGATATTGAACGCGGCAATACGACCAATAACCTGAGTGTGAATCAATTATTACAAGAAGCAGGCGCGCTTGAGTCTTACGGTATTGTGCCTGCCACTGCCATTTTGTCAGGAGGAGACCCTAAAGCGTTAGGCGCCTTTGACCGTTCTGCCTTTTCAAACAATCCACGAGACTTAAGCAGTACGCAACTGTCCGCCATGGGGCAAGCGCTCTATGGGGTGGTAAATGCCCCGTTATTTGCCCAACGACCGTTTCAGCCTTCAGGTTACCCCACACTGGGGGATGTATATTCAGCGCCCTTTAATTTAGCCCCGAATGTGTCTAACGGAATTCCCACAGGTCTACAGAGCCAATGGTTCGTTTAAGCCCGTCGCCTCACGTTGATCCTTTAAAAAACTCAGAAAGCCCTTTTACCCATGAATAGTATCTCTAACCCTTCTTATAACCCCTATTCTACGGCCAATCTTTATAATCTTAATCCGAATTCAAACGTCTCTTCCCCGCTGAATTCAGGGCAAATGCCCGCTATGGCTCAAGCTCCCTATAATCCTGCAGGACAAATAGGGCAACAATATACAACAGCCATGGTGGGTCCGAACGTCCAAGCCCAACAACAAAGAGAAATGCAAATGAGAATGCAACAGCAGACACTTCAAACCTTACAACAGGGACAACCTTTACAACAAGGCCCACAAGCCCAGATGACCCCTCCCACAGGAGAAGTCGATGCTGTCCAAGAGACCCAGAACACCCTTTTAAGTATGAACAATGAAGCGAATGCACTTATCGCAGCCGCAAACTTGGAAACGCAGAAAATGCAAGGTCAGTCCGCGCAGACTCAAGGCACTCCAACGACTACCACTCAAACGATCGCCACAGCACCGACGGCAGGCAGCGTCCCCACCACAGCCACTGCCCCTGCAGCCGCCGAAGGAAGTATGAGTCCTGATGGGAAAAATATCTTTTTACTCGGCCAGTGGATGCCTGTAGATCAAGCCCGACAAGTTTTTTCAAACCTGTCGCAACAAGCGGCTCGAAGTCCGGGAGAGAGCGTGAATATCGGTGGGGTTATGATTCCCAAAGCCGTGATTGCTTCTACTTCCGCCAAGCTAGAAAGCGTGCTTGCCTTAAAAACCAAGCTCGACAATAAAGAAATCACCCAAGAACAATATGATACGGCCACAGGGAAACAAAAAACCGAAGACCTTCAACGCGAAGGGCAGGCATTTTTAACGCAACTGCAGAATCCTCAGGCCACTCAACAAGTGGCCATGGCGAGTCCTCCTCGCTCTGCCAGCCCCCCTGAATCTGCTGTGGTGAACCTTCCGCAAACCATTAATGCCCCGATGAACACGGCCACCGCTACCACAGCCCCCACCACAACGACAGGCGTGACGACCAATATGGTGCCCAGCAACATGACTACCGTGAGTGCCCCCGCCCCCATGGCAACCGCAACACCTGGGATACCCCCCAATGCAAACGTTGTTGTCCTTCAGATACCCCCTAATAATGGTAATAGTAATGGACAAAATGTGGTGATCAATCTCCCTCAAGCATCTGCCACGGCATCAGGCCAAAAAACAAGAGATAAAATAGATAACATGATGGAGTATTTTTCAAGTAACATCAAACCCCCTGATTTATACGGGGGCGAGGGTAATAAAAATACAGCCTAAGACTTAAACCAAATGGTTCATTAAGCTAATCACCCAATAAACAGCGCCTGAAACCACAATACAGACCCCTGCGGTAATCCAAGGATATAAATCCACCATGTTAAGTACTCCTTATTTTAATAGGGACGAATGAGACATGGTCTTAGTATAGCAAAAAATAAGCAAGAAATGAGTGAGACTCGCAATCATTTTAAAAAGAAAAGCGCTATCTTACTTATAGGTCGATAAGCCACAAAAACCACGGCGTGACCTTTCGCCACGCTTCAAGGGGGTGCCCCTTTAAATCAGGGAATCGGGCTTGTAGGGCTTCCCATAAAGGGGTGGCGTCTTGCAAGGCTTGTACATCTAAGGTTTCCTCTTGCTGAGAAAGTTCATACAAGGTAATCGCTTCCACAAAAGACCAATGGGGGATATTAGCCTGCAGTCCACTTAATGGAGTAAAGCGTTCTAAAAGGCTTTTGATATGGTGAGGTTGATCCAGCAAAGCCGCATATAATAAGGCAGACAAGGCAGGGAGGGGGATGGGGTCCTGTTCACAAAGCATTTCCAGCTTGGTGCGTGCTTCATGAAACTGTCCCTTGGCGATTTGTGTTAAGGCATAGCAGGTGACGGTACTCGGGTCCGTCGGACGGTGTCGATACAAGACTCTAAAATAGCGTTGCGCTTCGGCCCACTCATAATTTTGTAAAAGCATGATCCCATAATTGAACGGGGAAGCCTCAAGGGTTGAATCTAAGTCATTGGCAGATTTAAAATCGGCCAACGCTTCTGTAAAGTAACCTTTTTGAGCATGGAGTAGCCCCTTGGTAAAATGAAAGGTCCCTTGCTGAGGAAAGCGTGTTTGCGCCTGTTTAAGCGTATGAACTAAGGCAGCAAATTCCCCTAAACGATATTCAATGGTGAGTCGAGTATTAAAATGAGCCACCGCATCTTCATCGTCCAAAAGGGTAGGGTCTTCGGCTTGACACAGCGTCAGCGCTTCGGCGAGTTGGTCCATTTGAATCAGCGCCCTTGCCCAGCGAAGCGTTAGTCCCTTGGGGGGAGCGGGATGCTCTTGAAGAAACGCATACAGATCGCAGGCCTCTTGCCCCTTACCCAAGGCTTCTAGTAAACGGGCTTGACTGAGTTGAATATCCGCAGAGTCAGGGTTAATACAGTAGGCTTGTTGCAAATAAAGCTCCGCCTCTTCATAGGACCCCAAATCAAGTTTACAATCTCCCAGCACGTGTAGAATTTCAGGTTTGTCGGGTGTTTTTTCCTGCAATGTATTTAAGACGGCAATCGCCGCTTCATGCTGACCTAATTTATGGCGTACCACGGCGGACAAAAATAAAGCCTCTGAATGATTCGCTTCATATTTCAAACACGTTTCTAATTTACTTAAGGCTTTTTCATAATCGGCTTGTTCCGCCAGTAAAGTCCCCCATAAATAAAACGCTTGGGGTTGAGTAGGATTCAGCTGAAGGGCACGTTGTAATTTTTCAATCGCCTCTTCCGTTTCCCCCGCCCGACTTAAAGCAATGCTCCAATTCAACCAAGGTTCTACATGTTGAGGTTTTAAGGCAATAGCCATTTCATACTTTTGAGTGGCTTCATTTTTTTGACCCAAATCAATTAAGCAGGCGCCCCACAAAACATAGTAAATCGCGCGTTCTGGTTCTAGCTCACTGGCTTTTTGAAATTTAGTTTCTGCTTCTTCTAAGTAACCCGCTTTGGCAAGAACAATCCCTAAATTGGCATAAATGTCCGCTTTTTCGGATTCAATCAACAACGCTTGTTGAAAATTTTGTAAAGCTTGGTCGACTTGTCCCACTTCAGCTTGTTGAACCGCAAGCTTCATAAACGCCAACGCAGGAGAACCCGATGACCCAGCTTGTTCATAGCGGTGCACATGCTGATGCGTTTGTGTAATGGAGGCCCACAATCGTTTAAACCACCTAAATAAACCCATATCAGGCACCTTCTTCTTATCACGGAAACGACGAGCTGTATTTTTTATTGCTCTCTTCTTCTCTTCATTATGAAAGATATTATTTGCTTAGGTATAGAGTAAGCTTTGTTTTACTCAATTTACAGGAGCTGGCCTCTATTATATCAGGTCGAACACTGAAATAATTGCCTCCGTAAGGAGGAGGAGCGTCTGAAATTTCAAAAGCACTAGCACAAAAAAAAATAAGGGTGTTTAATGCACTTAACAAGAGCTATACTTTGCACTATACTAAAACGTATCGCTTTCTTTTTATAGATTTTGTTTCTTTTACTCCTCATCAACTTGGGTTTTGGATCACACTATGCCCACTGGTACGCTCTCAGTCCCACTCTTTAAGCCTGCTTCTCCTGCATTGTTTACTTCTCAAGCCACAAGCGCTAAAGAAGTGGTACAGGGAGATACGTCACATCGTGTGACGTCTGCTTTTCCTTCTCCCAATCACCTCCAATGGATGGCAGGGGGAGTCGTTGGTCTTTTAGCACTGTTGGTCCTATACCACAAAACCACTAAACACCCAGAAACAGGCTTGCTCCGTGGTATTCGTGCCGCTAATATTCCGTTTTTGTCCACATTGAATTTCCCGGATACAGGACTGTCCTTAATCGATACCACCTCAACAGGCATGACCTCTGTCAATTCTTTGTCTCGAATTTTATTTGGATTTGCGACAAAACAACATCAATTTGAAGTCTTTGGATCAGAACTATTAACAAGAATAGGAACCTTGGGTTTAATTAAAATAGTTAAAGAAGAAAACTCCATTTTTAGCTTGAATCGTTGGTTTTTACAGTACCTGATGAAGCCTCGTAGTCGTCATTTAACACGTATTATTCAAGAACCTCGAGAAAAGCATTGGTGGTTACGTTTTCAATCCACGTGGCGAAACTCTATTGGACTCAGGGTCCAACGTCATATGGGCTTAAACACTCCGTTTGAATTAATGGTGCCTCGATTAAGAAAGGTCCCTAAAAAAATAGGGACTTTGGAAAGCGTGGTCATTGATGCCACACGTAAGCGTTTGACTTTAGCAGAATCGGAAGAGGTGCTTCACCTTCGCTTAGAAAAAGCCGTAGAAATTATGGGAAATTATCAACGGCAAGAGCAACATTTTCAACAGACTTGGCAAAACACTCAAGATCCTAAAGCCTTGACTCAAGCGTATGAAGAGCTTGCCACTATTCAGTATGATTACAATCATTTTTTTCATGATGATCGCTATCTAAAAATTAAAAACACAGGCGTTGACCCTTGGGTGGGGCGTCACCATTATGAACGTTATAAAGAAAAAATGGAGCAACTCACGGGACAAGCCTTTTCAATTGAAGGCTTGTCTCAACGAGCCAAGCGTCTATGTTGGGGCATTACCGCAGAGAAAGAGAAAAAAAATGGCTTGGTTTTTCCTATTAGTCCAAATTCACAAATTGACTGGCAAAAAGAACTGGTTCAAATCGGGGGAAGTACCATAGAAAAGCAATTGGAAATATTAAGAGATGAACTTAAAGGCGGGGTGCTACTGGACCCCTTAAAAGAGAAAATAGATACCGTACTGCTTTTAAAAGATGGCACCCCAGGTTTGCCCAATTCCATCGAATTGGCACAACGGATAAAAGATATTTTTGAACCTTATTTACAAGAACTAATGAAATACTATCGCCATGACCATAAGGAACATCAGGAAAAATGGAATATTCTCCATGCCAAATATCCTGACTTGAAAAAACCCTTTGAAATATTCCCACTTTCGGAAGCGGGCACGCAATCCCTCTTAGACCAATTACGTCAAGCGGATGAAGCCATTCGGCCGAAGACCCCTATCTATGACCCACGACCCATGGCCGTGGCCAAAGCCATGGACGCTTCCTTGCCTAAAATTTCTTCTAAAGAACAACTCAAACGCTACAAAAAAAGAGTCCACGCACATTTAGAAACTTATATTGAAGCGTTAAAGGAATCCCAAAGTCTCCCCTATAAATACTATACAAACCAAGCGAAAAAGAGCTATGACGTCATTATTCAAAATGCGGTGAGCGACTATATGCAAGAACGTTCTACAGAGCCCTCCCACAGTTCATTGCCTACTATGGGTTTTTACTTGGCACAACACTTGGGGACGGCACGACGCTTAGATTTAAATAGTAGGAAGGGACCTCAATTCACGGGGTCTGCTTTTGATATTATGGATGTGGCTTTTCACCTCAATGAACGTATTGCAGACTTAGATCAATACAAACGCAATAACCTTTTAAAAGCCAGTGTTCAAGTCGCCTTCCAAACTATTGTCACCTCCTTTGTGCTCAGTAATGTTCTATTCTTTATTGTCTATAACAGTTTTTCACGCTTAGACCCTGATTACAAAGGGCAAGGTAAAATTCCGTTAAGCGATTTTGTCCAACACCTCAAGTCTATTTTCTTACCTAGAGACGCGCAAACGAATCACGCCCCGACTGCATCCAAAAAACCAGTCGAAGCCACGGTTAATTTGTCCGTTAATTTTAAAGAAGGCCTTAATCCTTTTCGTCCTGCCATTAATAAAGCCTCTCAAAAAAATACGCTTGCGAATACCCCTGTAGAAGGAGATGAGTAGCATGACCTCCTACCCTACTTCAAGTCCGTCTTCACCAGATACGACTAACTCAAATGAGAGCTCCCGTACGTGGATGTATCATCTCTCTCAGCTCATGGTGGTCGGCATTCCCCTCACTTCTATTTTGACAGGCTGGGTCCAATCGTTAAAACAGCCAGCCAATACAGCACAGACTTATAATCCCTTGATTCATGGAATCAACCCTTCAGCAGAAGAAAGTCGTAAAAGTTTAGAATCGGCAGGAACATTTCTAAATCAATATTCAACCGATTTTTCAAAATCCGTACAAAGTATTTGGCGATTAAGCACCGTACTACCGACAGATATTTTACGCTATGGGTTTAGAGGCTTTTCCCAACTCTATTTACAACCCTTACTTGAAATCGTTCGACGCACCAGTACCGCCTTCAGTAGTCCTGTGGTACAAGAAGCGATTTTACCTACGGTGAATGGTAAAAATTTAGAAGGCGCCAAAGAGTTTTATCCCCATTTGACTCACTATGAATTTGAAGTACTCAAAAAAGAAGTGGATGGACTCCAACTCAATGACTTAGAAGGCTTGCAAGAAGCCTTACTGAAAGATTCTATGGTCTCCCTTAAAGAAAAAAATCCTTATCAAAATCTTTCCTATGCCATGAATAGCCTTGTATTTAATCGTAAAAATCCAAGCACGGGTCATTATGAAAAAGTACCGTTGTCTCACTTGCCTCAGTTCACTCGACATATCCGTATTATGACGGAACTTACTAGCATGGCGCGTCAAAATGCCACCTTATCTAAATATGGGGCACGGGATATTCCCTCCTATACCACGGCTCGTTTGGCAAGCGATTTAAATGCCTCTAAAGAAACCCCACTAAGCCAGATTCACATACAAAATAAAGCTGAAATTCAGCATGAATTATTTAACGGCCCTGTTGCTGCGTATCACCATGTCGTCCGTACACTCAAGCTCGGCGATTTTATGACGGATTATCAACATTTCTTGCAACTGGCGGCTCAAGGTCGCTTGGCTCACGGTAATCAAGTACAACGTGGGGTAGGTCAACAAATTTTAAAAATGGCCAGTACTGACCCCCTAGAACGTCAATATCCCGTAGAATCCGCCTTTTTAAATCACTTGTTTCAATTTGTAGAACTCAATAAGAACAGTCAAAAACAAGCGAAGGCTGATTATATTTTATTGGGTCGTAACCGATTAGGCTATATCAAACATGCCTTATTAGAAGAATTAATACAAGCCCCTAAAGGCGAAATAAGTACTAGCGATGCGACAGAGTCTGTTTTAAATAAACTGGTTCATCATCACAGCTTACTATTGAATGATCGTAAGCAACACGCGTTAGATATTGAGTTCGACCCCCAAGGTGCTTTAAATCTAAAACAAGCAGACCTCAAGCGTGTTTCACAAGATTTAAACGTAAAACTCGACAACTTACGTGGCTTAGTCAAACAAAGCCAGCAATTATTGAATGACCCCAAAGTAACGACTAATGAATTTCGTCAGCAGCATCAAGGACTATTACAACAGTTTGAGCGTGAACGTTTAGAACTCGCCACTATTTTCCCCAGCCCTCGCCACGAAGGGATACAAGCGTTGCGTCGTATCTTACAGCCTGGACATCAAGACGCCTATACCTTTGTGACGCAAGGCATTCGTCACCATATTGCGATGAATCATGTCATCCCTAAAATTAAATCCCGCATGCAAGTGCCAGAAGTCATCATTAATTCTATTTTGGGCTTTACGTTCTTGGGCTTTTTATGGAACGCGCTTGATGTGCATCGTGTACAACCCTATGAAGCGGAAATGACCGATAAAAAAGGGAATGTCAAAGGCTCTGGTTTAATGCTAGGACTTTCGGTATTACCAGGGATTAGCTTATTTACAGGGTTAATGACCAACAATATGTTACGCCAAGTGACCAAGAACTCCCCCATTCTTCGCTTCTTAGCTGCGACAGGAGTCGGCCTGTCAGTGTCCTCTTTTTGTGCCTACCATTTGGTTCGTGGACATTTAGAAGCCAAGCCTGATGCCCCCTTACCGAAGCTCTTTACCGTAAGATCTCATGTCGATTTTTTCCATCACAATCATTCGGAAATGACCAAACAAGTCAAAGTACATGAACGCCTGCATAATTGTCACCAAACCCATCCCTTTAAAAATTGGCCCTCTACCATCACCCCTTCCACCACGCTTTCTGTCACCTATCCAACGGCACGATAAAACAAGGCTCGATCAAGACGTATGACAAGTATTTGGTATTTCCTTGTTTTTGAACTACAGTGAACGTAGCATTCCACTTGCTTTAAAAGTAAGGGATACTTCCCCCTTCCCCATAACATGTCGATAAGGTTTTTTATGAACAAGCGCCCTTCTTCCCGTTCTAATTCAAATTCTAACGCCAAGCCCCCTGCAAAAACTCATCCTTCTTCCAGTACTTCCTCTTCTCCTCGACCCGCTGCCGATCGTCCTCGCTATGAGGCCTTTTCGGCTCAAGGCGGCGCATCACGCCCTCGCAAACGTCCCGCGTTAGCAGAACAAGAGATGTCCCCCCCTGATTTTAGCGACTTAGAAGGCGCACACTATGTGTATGGTCGTCATGCCATTTTAGAATTATTAGAAGCCAATCCCAAGCGTGTTCAAAAACTCTATGTCGCCGAACATGCGGGAATTGACAAACGCCTAGAATCCATTATTAGCTTATGTGAAGCCAACCGTATTCGATGGAACAAGGTGCCTCGTCAAAAAATCGACAATATTGTACGTTATCACGCGGAAACTTTTAGTGATGATGAAGAAGCCTTTAACCCGAGTTCCGCTCAGGGGGTTGCCGTCATGGTGACGGCTCAACCGTTATTGGACTTGGATGAACTCATTGAAAAAGCCAAGACCCAGACCACACAACTCATCATCGCCTTGGATGAAGTGACCGATGGTCGTAATATCGGCGCCATTTTACGCGTGGCGGATGCCGTAGGCGCCTGTGGCGTTATTCTGCCCAAGCACCGCACGGGGGGGCTTTCTCCCTTGGCGTCTAAAACAGCCGTAGGGGCCGATCAACATCTACCCATTGCCCAAGTGACGAATCTGTCTCATGCCTTAGACACCCTGAAAGAAGCGGGCTACTGGACGGTAGGGACTTTATGCCCGAACACCAAGTCCCCTAAAAAAGAGACCTTTAACGATGTGCAGCATTATAAAGAAATAAACTATAATACGCCAATTGTTTTGGTCGTGGGTAGTGAAGATAAGGGCTTACGACCGACAGTGGCCAAGCATTGTGACTTCCGCGTCCATATCCCCATGTTCGGTCAAGTAGATTCTTTAAATGTGTCGACCGCCACCGCCGTTTTAGCCTATGAAATTGTTCAACAACAACGAGACGCCTTCCAAAACGCCCGCGTTGAAAAAGAAGCCCTACAACATTAAGGAACTTGTTTCCATGATTGTGCATGTGCAAAGTGCGGCGATTTGTGGGATTGATGCTCAGCGTGTGACTGCCGAATTTGACTTAGGCGGAGGCCTTCCTGAATGTCGAATTGTAGGCCTGCCGGATGCTATGGTCAATGAAAGCCGAGACCGTCTTCGTGCGGCCATTCGTAATAGTGGATTTCAGTTTCCTCAAAAAAAACTCACCATTAATTTGGCGCCTGCCTCTTTACGCAAAGAGGGAACGGGTTTTGATTTGCCTTTGGCCACAGGGATTTTAGTGGCCAGTGGGGAACTAGTAGCCACCGAACTTTTGCAGCAGGTCATGTTTTTTGGGGAATTGTCCTTAGAAGGCCGTATACGGCCCGCTCAAGGCGCCCTAGCCGTCGCCTTATTGGCGAAAGATTTGGGACTCGCTGGCGTGGTGCTTAGCCCTGAAAATGCAAAAGAAGCGGCCTTGGTAGAAGGTCTTGATATTTATGCCCTACATGATTTAAAAGATTTAGAACGCTGGCTGGAAACCCCTTTTGCCTTTTTAAAGCAGGTGAATCACGCGGAAATGATTGCCCAAATGCAAGCCAAGCAGGCGGATGATCTTCCGATGGTGGATTTTTTAGACGTGAAAGGCCAAGTCCAAGCCAAACGGGCCTTAGAAGTGGCCGTGGCGGGGGGGCATAACCTCCTGATGTCAGGCCCTCCAGGCAGTGGAAAATCATTACTCGCTAAAGCGCTCAGAAGCATCCTTCCCCCAATGGATATGGATGAAATTTTAGAAGTCAGTCGTATCTATAGTGTTTCAGGACTACTTCCCGAAGAAGGCGGCGTCATTGTGCAACGCCCTTTTCGTAGTCCGCATCATTCAGCGTCTATGGCGGGGCTCTGTGGAGGGGGGAGTAATCCTCGTTCAGGGGAAATTACCTTAGCCCACCGTGGCGTTTTATTTTTAGATGAACTGGTCGAATTTCCTCGTCCTGTTTTAGAAGTCTTGCGCCAACCTTTAGAAAATGCGGAAATCACCATTAGTCGGGCCAAGCAAGCCTATACCTTCCCCGCACGCTTTATGCTTTTAGGGGCGATGAATCCTTGCCCCTGTGGATATCATGGAGATGAAAGTAATCGCTGTACCTGTAGTCCTGCCCATGTGGAACGCTACCGTGCAAGGCTTTCAGGGCCCTTATTAGACCGTATTGATCTACAACTGACGGTGCGCAAACTCAGCACGGAAGAACTCATTTTTCACGCGAAAGACGAAAAGGCCCCTGTGGACAGCAGTGCCACCATTAAATTACGTATTACAGAAGCGCGTCAGCTGCAAATGCAACGTTTTAAAGCCTTGGGGGTACCGCATTTAAAATCCAATGCCGAAATGGGGCCTGCACAGGTCAAAGCAATTTGTGTCTTAAATGAGTCCTGCCAAGCGTTGATGCGAAAAGCCATTGAACGCTTGAATCTTTCCGCGCGGGGCTATGACCGCATGCTTCGTTTGGCGCGCACCATTGCCGATTTGGCAAATACGGAAGACATTGAAGTCCCGCATTTGGCGGAAGCCTTGCAATATCGTAGTTTAGTATAGATAATGTAGTCAATAAATTTGTCCTATAAATAAATCCCTCCTCAATAAAGGTATCCCCTGAACTTAAAGAAGAAAGGCCCCCTCTATGTTTCTCTCTGCTGCTCCCTTATCCCCAATCCCAAGATTCGCCCCCCCCGAGTGTCAAACCTTCACGGCCAGATCCTACGCACCGGTCAACGCACACCTGAACAACTCCCTCCACTCACCCCTGAAATTTCTCGTCAATACGGCGCCCAGCATCAACATCCCGATGCGCTAAAACGTATCATTACTGAACTTAAAAACAACCTCGTATTTTTAAAAAGAGATCTCAAACGATCAGAACGGATTACTAAAGACTCAATGCCGACAGCCCTCTCACTATTTTTATCAGGAGACAAAACACCAGAAACTCTTTCTTTTATATCCGACGTACAAGAATTTACTGAAAGTGTTGTGGATTTAGAAATTAGAATACCTAAGGAAGAAGCGCTTTTAAAAGAGTGGGAACAAGTACAACAGGAACTTTTCCCTACGATTGCTAAAGCCGTCAAATAAAAGGATCCCCGCCCATGTGGACGCCTACCGTCACCTATACCCCCACCCCCACCACGCCATTGGCTCAGCCGTTTCCTGAACTTCCTCCCAAAGGCGCGATTTTAAAAACCTTGGGTTGTGGCTTATGTGGGACGGATGCTGAAAAAATACAACAACATAAAGTCCCCGTGGGAAGTGTTTTAGGGCATGAAGTGGTTGCCACCATTCACCAGCTACACCCCGACTATGTGGGGCCCTTCACCGAAGGGCAACGGGTCGTGTTGGCGCATCACGTGCCTTGTGGGCACTGTCATTATTGCGTGAATGCCTCGCCTAGCATGTGTGCGTCCTTTAAAGCGACAAATCTTTTCCCTGGGGGATTTGCCCCTTATTTCAGTGCCTCTGCCGCGCATCTGGCTCACACCACCTTTCTCATTCCCGCTCACATTTCAAACCGAGAAGCCAGCGTCCTAGAGCCCTTGGCCTGTGTGTTAAGGGCCATTCGTCGAACCCCGTTAGCGTCTAGTCAAGGGAGTAGCGCGGTCATTGGTTTAGGCTTTATTGGTTTATTAACGGCTCAGGTGTTGAAGCAGCAAGGGCAGGCCGTCTTGGGCTTGGATTTAAATCCACAACGCTTAGGTTTAGCCAAAACCCTTGAGTTCATGGATGAAGCGGTTCATCCCGTCGACGGGGAAGCCACAGGGCAGGCGTGGCAAGCCCAACAAGTCACAGGCGCGGTAGATGCCGTTTTTTTAAGCGTGGTGAATACCCATACCTTGGCGTTGGCGTTTAAATTAGTCCGCAACGGAGGAAGCTTAACCCTGATGGCGGGCAATACCCACGGTGACATTTTAGACCCTAAAGACTTATACTACCGCGAAATCAACGTCATTACCTCCTATTCCCCTGCATTAGAGGATTTAAACACCGCGGCAGATCTCATTTTTCAACGCAAAATTATAGTGAACCCCCTCATCACGCACCCCCTACCCATTAGCACCTTTAACGAAGGGTTAGCCGCCTACCAAGACGGAAAGGCCATTAAAGTCTTTTTTGAATTTTAAAGAATCTTTTAAGACTTTTTTATACGTCGTTTTGTTTAGGCTATGATACATACCATAGATTCAGAGGGAAATCCCCCATACTTAGGGAATGCGGCTATGAATACAACGTCTCACATTGAAGCACCGATGCAAGCAAAATTGCACGCCCTTGAACAGCAACTGTCGACTCAGCTCAAGGGGATTCAAGAAGCCTTGGCGGTGGTTCGCCAGCTTCGGCACCCAGAAGACGGCTGCCCATGGGATATCGTACAGACGCATCAAAGCCTTACCCCCTTTATGCTAGAAGAAGCCTATGAAGCGGTGGAAGCCATGCAAAACGCATCAGTTGAAAAGCCAGCCACGTGGCTTGCGCTTAAAGATGAATTGGGAGATGTCTTGCTCCAAGTCTTACTCAATAGTCAAATTGCAGAAGATTCAGGCCATTTTGATTTTCAAGCCGTCTGTACTCACTTGGCCGAAAAACTCATTTTTAGGCACCCGCATGTTTTTAAGCCTGACTCTCATGCCGCTACTATTGAAACCCCTGAAGCGGTCACCGCGCAGTGGCGAGCCATTAAGGCCTCTGTCCAAGGGCAGCCTAGTCAAAAATCCGTGTTAGACGGTGTGGCCATGGGGCAACCCGCTTTAAGTCGAGCAGGAAAAATTAGTAAAAAAGCCGTCAAGGCGGGCTTTAGCTGGCCAGATGATGCCACCTTGTGGGCGTGTGTGATGAGTGAGTTGGACGAAATCAAGGCGGAAATGGAGGCATCTCCTCGAGATCCTGAACGTTTGCAGGACGAAATGGGAGATGTTTTTTTTGCCTGTGCCAGTCTGGCCAAACACATTGGCATCGAACCTGAAACCGCTTTAGTACAAGCCACCGCCAAATTTGAACAGCGCTTTCGTCACATGGAAGCCTTGATTCTGGCAGAGGGCAAAGCCTTAGCAGACTTAGATTTTCAGACGTGGGAGGCCTACTGGCAAAAAGCCAAGGCAGATTTGCGTGTGGCAGGCCTCTGTCCTTAAACTCCGCTTAACCGACGGTCTAAATGTCTGTGGGATGAACCGCTTCTGTAGGAGTAGTGTTAGGTTTCACCAGCGGGAGTAATCCCTCTACAGGGGTATGGCCTTTAAGTAAGTCTTTAAAGGCGGATAAAATATCAATCGGCACAGGGAACACCACGGTACTCGAATTTTCCGTACTAATTTCGGCCAAGGTTTGTAAGTAACGCATTTGCAAGGCCATGGGGTAGCGTTCCATTAGTTGTGCGGCTTGGCAAAGCTTTTCTGCGGCTTGAAATTCAGCATCCGCCCCAATGATCTTGGCACGACGTTCACGTTCCGCTTCAGCTTGACGCGCAAGGGCGCGTTGCATATCGACAGGTAGTTCGACATCTTTAATATCGACATTAATGACCTTAATGCCCCACGGTTCAGTTTGATCATCAATAATCAATTCTAGTTTTTTAGAAATGGCTTCCCGATTAGACAAGACATTGTCCAATTCAAATTGCCCGATAATCGAACGTAAAATACTTTGCGCAGACTGACTCGTCGCGTAGCCATAATTTTCAATAGACACCACCGCCTTAATCGGGTCGACCACACGATAGTAGACCACCGCCGACACCCGCGCGGTGATATTGTCCTTGGTAATGACATCCTGCGGTGGAACGTCCAAGGTCACGGTACGCATATCCACCTTCACCATTTTATCCAAAAAGGGAATCACAATACCTATCCCTGGCCCAAGGGGTTGAGATAGGACCTTCCCCAAACGAAAGACCACACCCCGTTCATATTCATTAAAAATACGTAACCAACTAAATAGAATACGTAATACGCCTAAGGCAATTACGATTTGAATAATCAGTCCTACAACATTGAATTCTTCCATGATGAATCGTCCTTTTCAGTCCAAAACGGCAGTCGTCTACCACCCATTGTAACAAAATAGGTAACATCTGGCGAGCTTTTCTACATTTACCCCTTTGTTGATGCTAGATTAAACGTGGTAAACAGGCTTATTGGTTGACTAAAGGGTAGGTCCTGTTATGGCTTCATGTGTTTGAACTATAACCTAAAAAGGTATACATTTAATGAAGATGCAAATGCTTGTTCGTACTGGGGTGTCTGCTTTACAACGTTCGGGAAATGGCTCACCCCCTTCACCCCTTCCCTCTACTGCTGATGTTCAGATTGCTCAGGCAACTTGTTGTAACCCTGCCCAAAACGGTAGTGTAGCAGCAGATTTAACGCGCACTCCCAAATCCACAACAGTCCAAAAGACTGTTTCAGCCCGTCAAATAAAAGCGCTCTATGCAAAATGTGTACTCAGGTGTCAAACTCTGTCTTCACACTACCGTATTGGTAATGATCCTAAAAAAATACAGCAGCTTATAAGGCTTTATCATGAATTATTAAGCTACAAAGAGATGCTTGATACTCCTGACATGTTCAACACTTTAAGTACCATTTTTAGGAAAGTCAGTCATCTCTAATTGACTTTTGTGGCATTTTTTGACGGCCTCAACGCGAGGCCGTTAAAATCGAGAGAAACCTTATGCGTTAAACGCCTAAAGCCCCCACCAGATATTCTGATCACGTGGGGGCTACTCTTTTTGCGCCGTCACAGACTCAAGACTTTTTCGATGAAGGCTTGATCAGTCTTAGATCATCCGTTTTGGGATTAAAGCCCTCCGCCACTTTTTCAAGTGCAAGGGTGTCTTCAAGCAAACGTGTGATTGTTTCGATTTGTGTGTTTAAATCTTCCAGCGTTTCAAAGTGCGTTTTCAAGCCTATCTTAGCCATGGCAATTGGTTTACCATTTGAGCCAAACTTTACCATTTGTTTAAATTCTGTAAAGCTCGTCCCGCTTTCGTTAAGGTGTTTTACTATTTTAAAATTTCGATCTGGGCTAAAAGCAATTGTAGTCCCTGGTTTTACTTTAAGAAAAGGCATTCCTCCCTCATGTTGACGACAGCGGGGCATTTGAAATACCTGCACAAAAAGGCCAGAGTTCGGATTTGTTTCTAATTTGTCAAACCATTCCCTCATGTGAGCAACGACTTGTTGATACAAATTAGGACGACTCGCCGTCACCTGCTTGAGATATGTTTCAAAATCCTTTCTTGCCCCCGCCGAAATAGACGCCCCTTGGCGTTGTTGTGGGTAAAGACTTGCCGGTAAAACGTTAGACATCAGTCGCATGAACACATTCCTTTTAAGATGAGAAGCAAGATAAAAATTTGGCTTCTAGTCAGAGAAAACCCCCTGATTTTTAAGTGGTGCGAGAAATAAAGCAATATTTACAGATGTTTACATTGTTTGCGACAGAAAGCCCTGCACATCCTAGTTCAAGAGCGGCAAGCCCAACTGTTCGCGTTGTTGAACATACGCTTTGGCCACCCCTTCCGCCATACGACGAATGCGTAAAATATAGTTGGTTCGCTCATCTCGGCTCAGCATGCCACGGGCGTCCATCAAATTAAACGCGTGTGAACATTTCAAAACATACTCATAAGCAGGCAATACCAACTGAGCATTCAAGCAGTCCAAGGCTTCTGCTGCATATAAATCATAACGTTGACTCAAGCGTTCGCGATGACTGACTTCGAAGTTGTAAGTGCTCGATTCAATTTCATTTTGCGTATACAAATCTCCATAGGTCAAGGTGTCATTCCACTGCAAATCATAGACGCTATTTTTATTTTGAAGATACATGGCAATCCGTTCGCACCCATAGGTAATTTCAACGGCACAAGGCTTGACTTCAAGTCCCCCCGCTTGTTGAAAATAAGTAAATTGGGTGATTTCCATCCCGTCCAGCCACACTTCCCAACCCACGCCCCATGCACCGAGGGTAGGCGATTCCCAATTGTCTTCCACAAAGCGAATATCATGTTCTGCGGGCACAATACCAATCGCTTTGAGGCTGTCTAAATACAATTCTTGAATATTTTCAGGCGACGGCTTCATAATGACTTGAAATTGAAAATAATGCTGTAAGCGATTAGGATTTTGAGCGTATCGACCGTCCGTAGGACGACGACAGGGATCCACATTGGCCACGTTCCACGGTTCAGGTCCCAGCACGCGTAAAAAGGTCGCGGGATTCATGGTACTTGCGCCTTTTTCCGTGTCAAACGGTTGTTGAATCACACAACCTTGATCCGCCCAAAAGGCTTGCAAACGCGCCAATAAGTCCTGAAAATTTAAACCTGGCGATGCAGAAGCTTGTAAGGCAGAAGGAAGGGAAGCAGAGGCAGTCATGGATCAAAGCTCCTTGTCTCATTGATATCAATAGGGGATTTTATCCATCCTAACACAAACCCAAGCAAGGCGGCTAAAAAATAGCACTTACACTTCCGTTCAATATCCCTTAAACATCAGTTAAATAAAGGGTGTGAGTCGCGACAAACGTTCCGCATAATACTAAAAAGGCAGTCGATAAAATAGTAGGCCTTCCCCATGAAAATTTCGCTTCCCTTTCCTCTTTATTTTGGTATTTTACTCGCTTGGGGGCTGCTGATCACGCCCACGGGTCAAGCCACGTCCTTACATTTGACACCCAAGTCTCAACTCAATGTTCCAGTCAGTAAAAATGCGCCCAGCGCTCTTTCCTCTCATCAGCCAGCCTATCCGCCCTTGAATCCTTCTAGCGTTCAACCGATGAGCACGCGTCAAATTGCCTTCAATGCCTTAAAGCAAGGACAAATTCGTCAAGCCCATGTACTTCTTGAAACATGGGTAGAGGAACATCCTGATGATTTAGAAGCCACCTTTCAAGTGGCGAAAAGTAGCTATCAATTAGGCCATATCGAACTGATGCATCGTTATATTGAACAGTTACAAACCCTTTCCCCACAGTCGATGTGGACTAAAAAAGCACTCGCGTGGGCAGAAACGACGCCTCAATGGAAGGTCCCTGTGGCGGTACAAGCACAAAACAAAGCCTTGTTCAGCTTTTTAGCCTCTATTGCCGAAGAAACCCCCACGCCAGTAAATGTGGCCCCTGTAGAACGTAAGCTTCCCACACAGGAAGCCTCTTTAGAAGCAAAAACACCACGTTCACCAGTAGCCTCTCCCATGGATCCGTCGCCACGCTCCACGACAAACGCCCCAAGCACCGACACCCCTACAACGAGCCTTCCTGAGTTAAAAGAAGGGCTCATCGCTCCTTCTGAAGCTAGTCCAGCCGTTTCAGCTAAAGCCGCGGCGGAAGCTCCTCCTATCGCCACCGCTTCTCAGCGTTCCCCTTCGACAACGACGACTCCCAATACGGGAGAAATCCCCCCCCTCACCCAAGCACAAATTACTCAGAATTTTCAAATGCTTCAGCAGCTCATGATGATGCAGATGATGAATAATAACAATTCCAACGGCACAGCGATGAATATGAATAATCCTTTATCCATGCTCCCCATGATGATGCCTCAAGGCCAAGGGACGAATCCCGCCAATGGAAATACACAAGCCTTTAGTCAAATGATGCAGAATTCATTACTCAATAACATGAACGGACTATTCAACACCAATACCCCCAACAACAATGACAGTGGGTTTGGTTTCTAAATATCCGTTTCTAATTGAACGGTTTCAGGCATATAAATAGACCACGTGGTGTTTTCGTCATGAGTGATCGTATCTAAAATAGCGAATTCCATTAAGGCATCCGTAAAATTACAGCCATTTAAAATCGCCCCTGTAAAGTTCGTATCATTCAGGGTCGCCCCTTCAAAAATGGCGTCACTTAAATCCGCTTCTATAAAACTCGATTGATTTAAATCCGCGTAACTAAAATTGGCTTCTTGCGCAATAATACCGTCTAAAACACATTGAGCCATGAGGCAATGACTAAAATCGGCTTCTGTTAAATCGGCATGAAAAAACTGAGTCCCAAAGCATTCAGAACCTTCTAATTCAGCAAAGACTAAGGTGGCATCATGCAATACCGTCTCTTCAAAATCACAGTGATGCAAAATACAATTGGAAAAGTTAATCCCTGAAAGGTTTAGTCCTCGAAAAGAGGCCTCACTCAAATCAAGACTTTCGAAATGCTGAGTTCGACGAAAAGTATTAAAAACAGAAACACCACCGTCTTGATAGAGTAAATCCACCCACGCTTGTTTTTCAGTCGGTAATGAAAGAGGAGTGTCAGACATAGGGATTGTCCTGCCATGCCAAAAAATAAAAAACTCCCCAGGTAGGATTCGAACCTACAACCTGTCGATTAACAGTCGAATGCTCCACCATTGAGCTACTGAGGAATTTAAGCAATTGTTTTATTTTACATTAGATTATTGTTTAACTAATGTTCTTTTATAATAACGAAAAAAAAAAGAATGTAAACCCCTTTTTTGTATGATTTTAAACGCTCTAGCCAAAAAAGAAGAGACCTCTCCAAAGGCCAAACACCATTCTTTTAAAGGGTTCCAAAGGTACGGTCGCCCGCATCCCCTAAACCAGGGACAATATACCCCTGTTCATTCAGGTATGAATCAATGCCCGCGGTAATAATTCTGACCTGTGGCAATGCGTCGTGAAGGGCTCGAATCCCTTCAGGAGAAGCCAACAAGCAGACAAAGGTAATCTGATGCTCAGGAATCCCTTTTGCCTTAAGGACTTTGATGGATTCTATGGCAGACCCTCCTGTGGCCAGCATAGGATCTAAGACAAAGGCGTGGGCTTTTTCAAGTGCTACAGGGTGATTCAGTAGCTTATTGTAATAGGTGAAGGGTTCTAAACTCTCCTCATTTCGAGCCATGCCCAAGTGAAAGACCTGTGCTTCAGGGAGCCACTCTAAAGCCAAATCGGCCCATGCCAACCCCGCCCGTAAGATGGGTACAATCAATAAGGGCACTTCAGGATCTCTTACCCATGCAGGGCTCTGGGTTAAAGGCGTTTGAACTGAAATTTCAACGCTAGGTAAAGATGCTGTCGCATAGGTCATTAATACATGACCGATCTGCCTTAAGGCCAGACGAAATAAGGAGGGTGGACTGCTCGTATTACGAATGGTGGCCAGTGCATGAGACACCACCGTATGACGATTTAAATCACATAAAACATCCGAAATAAAGAAAGGGGGCAAAACAGAAGGCATAAGTGTCTCTTCACCAAACAGACTAATCATAGACCTAGTCTATAGAAAAAATCGATTAGAGGCAAATTTGGAAATATTTGAAACGTCACGAATGACACACTCTTAGAGATAAGAGGGGTCTGACCCTGTAATACGGGCTTGCGTCGCCGTAACCGCGGTACACGTGTGCGGCTTAATAGTTTCCAAAGTGCGCACATCTCCATTAAGGTAAATATACAAATACACCGTATCATTATTGCCTGACGCACGGGCATCAGGATCATAATAAAATCGAAACGCCTTCATATTTTCTTCCACAGTAGAGCAATTGGTGGCAAGATTCTGCGGAAAATCCAGTAGTACGCCTCCGAAGGGCAGATAATAAGCAGGTTCAGTTGCCGTAAAATTATGGGTACTTGATCCGCCACTAGCGGCCGCAGTGCCAGACTCATCTCTAGGCGACAAGTCAAGCGAGAGAGACGCACTGGTTTTCAATTGGGTATATTTCATACGTTGCATGAAGCTGGCATTGCTTAACGCATTAACATCCTGCTCCATTCTGAGGCTATTCATGGTATTGGCCAACGCATTTTTCAGCTGTTGAACTTTCGCTTTGTTTTGGTCCCCTTGGGTTTGCTGCGCATTCGATAAAATCATAGGAATAGACAACCCAATCAAGATAGTGGTAATCCCTAAAGCCAATAGCATTTCCACTAAACTAAAGGCCACGCATTTTTTTGTTTTTATACACATGACTGAGGTTTTCCTATTGAATCGCATGAACAAGGGGAGCTTCGACGACGAGTGTCCAATTCTTTAAACACCTACACTATTTGTAACAAAAATAAAATCTCCCCCTCTTAATCAGGAGAGGAGGAGATAAAAATCACGACAAAACTAAACAGGAAATCCAGCTACCTACATGTAGCGTTCAATTTCCCACGCAGATACATAAGTACGGAAGCTGTCCCACTCTGCTTTTTTGGCTTTAAGGAATTCATCATAGATATGATCCCCCAAGGCCTGACGAGCAATCGTGCTATTTTGGTATAAATCTAAGGCTTCATTTAAACTCCCTGGTAAGGAAGGAATACCATACGCCTCACGTTCCGCTTCATCCAACTTATAGATGTTAAGCTGTGTCGTACTAGGGGGAGATTTCTTATTTTTAATGCCATCTAAGCCCGCCTGTAGCATCACCGCAAAAGCCAAGTAGGGATTCGCTGCGGTATCGGGAGAGCGAAGCTCAATGCGTGTGCCAGCGCCTCGTTTAGCAGGAACACGCACCAAAGCCGAACGGTTCGCCGTTGACCACGCCACATAAACAGGGGCCTCATAACCTGGAACCAAACGCTTGTAGCTATTAACGGTAGGGTTAGAAACCGCGGTAAAGCCACGGACATGTTCCAAAATACCTGCGACAAACTGGTGAGCCGTTTCAGACAATTGATGTTCCCCATTCGGATCATCAAACAAGTTTTTGCCTTCAGGACTGGCTAAAGACATATTACAATGCATGCCTGAACCATTGACTCCAAAAACAGGCTTAGGCATAAACGTGGCATGTAAACCATATTTAGACGCAATTTTACGGGTGGCAATCTTCACATTAATCACGTTGTCTGCTTGACGCAGGGCATTGTCGTAACGAAAATCAATTTCATGTTGACCTTCAGCCACTTCATGGTGATCTGCTTCCATGTAGAAGCCCAATTCCAGTAAGTAATCCACGATTTCCGCACGGACATGTTCGCCTAAATCATCCGGCGCCAAGTCATAATATCCCGCATTGTCATGCGTTTCTAGCGTTGGTTGTCCACTGGCGTCTTTTTTAAAGAGAAAAAATTCCAACTCAGGCCCTACATTAAACACATAGCCTAAGGCCTTGGCTTCTTTTAAAACACGCTGTAAATTGCCACGAGGACACCCGTCAAACACAGACCCATCTGGGTTGTGGATATTACACATGACACGAGCCGTGACACGAGAGGTGGAAGCGTCTACAGGCAAGACCTGAAAGGTGTCTAAGTCAGGGAAAAAGGCCATATCACTGGTTTCAATGGTACGAAACCCTTGGATCGAAGACCCATCCAATAAAATTTCATTATTTAAGGCTTTTTCCAGTTGCGCCACGTGAATGGACATATGTTTCGGACGACCGTTAATATCCACAAACTGCAAGCAGACTTGACTAACGTTCTTGGCTTGGGCTTCCTGTAAAATATCAGGAATGGTACGACTCATCATGCTGATTTACTCTCCACATCTCTACCTGTATACAAGGACCGTCTTCAAAACATTCATAACTTGGCAAAGGCATAAAATAAAAAAGTTGAGTTGTCCAAGATGAAATGAATTAAATCACAGTCTTCATTTTAGCAAAAAGACTCAAAACAGACTATCTTTTTTCTTGATGTGCTTGAAATTAAACGTATAGCAAAATAATCGACAGGACAAGGCTAGGCAGATTTGTCTTAAAAGATTTAACGTTTATCTACATTAAGACCCCATCACACGGCCTTCTTTAATCCCCGTATGAATCCAGTGATGATACGCCGTGGTTTCACCCTTGGCGACGGATTTTTTCTGGTTTCGACAAGACAAAAAGGATTTTTACAGCCTTCTTGCATTTTACAGGAGCCTTACAATGGCTAAAATGAAATCTCAACAGAACCTAAATAGGCTTGAAATTAGCGTCGTATTTAGATACGGTCACTTTACCATCTTGGTCTGTTTTGACATCCGTCCAAGTACCGTCTGTATCTTTGCTTCGTACAGAAGAATACAGAACTTGGTTATTGGCATCTCTCCAATAAATGTCTTGGCGTTGTCCGTCGGCAGTTTGCACACCTTGGTACTGTGTAATACCGTCTCCGCCTGCTCCACTAAACACAATGGGTTGTGGTTGTGGTTGTGGTTGTGGTGTTGGCGTGCCAAGGTAAGTGAGTTCGGTTACTGGCGATGAAGCAGTAGAGGTGCTCGCCATTAAATCTGCTAGGGTTGTCGCCTTTGCGTTGCTCCCTACGATAGGCAGTTCGGGTGTTTTCTTATTTTTAGATTGTTCAAAGGCCAATGCAGAAGGAAGTAAAGCCAATAAGGCTTGAACCAATTGAGTATTTGGCACCACAGGGTTCGTCTGCAGGTTCGCAGAAGCCTGTAAAAAAGCCGAAGAAGGGGGAAGAGTTAAAGAAGTTCCCACAAAATTGGAATTAAGACTAAGGGGCATGATTGGACGAAAATAAGGCAAGGCTGAACCCAAAGAGCCTGCTCCCATAAAGCTGAGATTAGAAATGCTATAGGCGTTCATGATTTTAAGTCGTCCTTTACTCTTTTTACTCTTTTTACTCTTTTAGCCAAAACCTTATTAGTCCAAGACCTTTTAAAATACCAATCACAGGCAAATACTCCACACGAATAGGAGTATTTTAAGGCTCTATTCAATAAAAAGTCTGAGCGATTGAAAACTGCTTTTTTGTTATATGACGTTACAAGCCAACGCCGTAGAAAAAAATCGATTACATGAGGTCACTATAAAGGGGAGCCCAAGCCTTTAAATAAAAAACGTAAGACCTTAATATGGTCCTGATAATGATTCGTCATAAAGCTTTGCATGGCAGGCAAAAACGTAATAATCCCCCAGAGCCCTAACATAATTTTTAAAGGGGCCGCCACCATAAACACATTCATTTGAGGCATGAGTTTTGAAATATAGCCTAAAGCCACTTCCACCATCAACAGTAAGGCCTGAATAGGGGCCGCCAACATCAAGCCCGTACTAAACATCCCCGCAGACACCAAAATCATACGCTCACTTAAAAGGCCCATTTTAGTCCAGTCAGGCAAAAAGGAAAGCGGTAACAGTTCAAAACTACTATGTAAACTTAATAACACCCAGTGATGCATCCCCAAGGCCATAAATAAAATCAATGCATATTGAGACAATAAATTGCTGATAATCGGACTTTGCGCCCCAGACGAAGGATCTAAGGCACTGGCCATACTGAGTCCCATCTGCTGAGAAAGACTTTCCCCCGCCAAATGAAGGGCATCCATCATATATTTCATGACCAAACCCATCAGCAAACCCAAGGCGAGTTCTTTTAAAATAAAGGGCAATAGATGAGCCAAATCCATCGGCATCCAGGCCAAGGCGTTCATCTGTTGGGGGCCATTGAGCGTCAAATAAAAAATCACCCCAATACTTAAGCCAAACCATAAGCGTAGTTGTAAGGGAAGCGCGGGATGATTAAAAAAAGGGGCCACCAAAAAAAGACCCGTGACTCGACAAAATACCAAAAACGTCGCCAATAAATGAGGCATAGACAACCACTGCAGCAATGTGGAACCCACGGCAAGCGTTGAAGCGTTCATCCGACTTGACCTGCATTTTTAGCCAGTTCCAACATGAACGTAAACATTTTTTGCGTATGTCCCAAAAGTTGTTGCAGCATCCACGGAGCCATCACCACCAAGACCACACCACTAATCAGCAATTTAGGGACAAAGGTCAAAGTGGATTCTTGCAATTGTGTCACGGTTTGCAACAAGGAAACCAAAGTCCCCACCACTAAGCCCGTTATCAATAAAGGGGCCGCCACCACCATGGTGATCCACAGCGTTTCTTTGAGTAAATCTAAAAACAACGCTTCATTCATGGCCGTTACCTAAACCCAAGCACAAGGCTTTGAGCAATCAGGTGCCATCCATCCACCAGTACAAATAAAATTAACTTAAAGGGCAGTGAAATCGTGGCAGGAGGGAGGAACATCATCCCCATCGACACTAGAATAGACGACACCACAATATCAATCACAATAAAAGGTAAAAATAAGACAAACCCCAACTGAAAGGCCGTTTTAAGTTCAGAAATAATAAAAGACGGCAGTAATACGTAGGTCGGAACGTCTTTGGTGGTTTTGGGCTTTTTAATCTTGGCAAGCTTCGTAAACAAGGCGATGTCTTTTTCAGACGTTTGCTTAAACATAAATAAGCGCATGGGCTCCATTGCTTTTTCTAGGGCCACATCCACCGAAATACGCCCCTTCATAAAAGGTTGAAAAGCCACTTGGTTCACCTCTTCAAACGTCGGTGCCATCACGAAAAAGCTTAAAATCATCGCGAGAGACACAATCACTTGCGACGGAGGCAGCGAAGGGGTCCCGATGGCTTGCCTGACCAAAGACAAGACAATCACAATACGAGTAAAGGCCGTGGTCATGACCAAAATACTAGGGGCTAGAGTTAAAACCGTCAGCAGAATAAGAACTTGTACGCCTTGTGCCACTTGTTCAGGACTACTGGCATTGCTTACCCCTAATTGTAAGGTGGGTAAGGCCACCCCTGAAGCGTCTGCCTGCGGGAGGTACATCGCTCCCAAGACCCCGATCCATAAAGCACACCACAAAATGCGTTGTTTCATCACGGAAGTATCCGTCCCTGTATTACTTTCTCTCTTAATACAAGCTAGTATATGGTTTTTTAAGGGTTTTGGCGAATACGTCCTCTATTTGGAGGGGCTAGCCAGCCTTTTATAAGGACTCTTTTTCAGCGTGATTGTCAATTTGAGCCTTCTGTAAATGACCGCTATAGTCAATGTAAACGGTCTTCCATTCGGTAAAAATATCCAAGGCGGCCGTCCCTGCTTCACGGTGCCCATTTCCCGTGCGTTTCACTCCCCCAAAGGGCAAATGAACTTCCGCCCCAATACTCGGGGCATTCACGTAAGTCAGACCCGCTTCTAGCCCTTCTACCGCTTTAAACGCGTGACTCATATTTTGTGTAAAGATAGAAGAAGACAAGCCAAAATCCACGTCATTCGCCAGTGCCAAAGCCTCTTCTAAGCGTTCAAAGCTCATCACAGACAACACAGGACCAAACACTTCTTTTTGGGCAATGCTCATAACAGGCGTGACTTGATCCAAAATAGTAGGCGCCACAAAATAACCCGCTTGTGCCAAACGCTGTCCCCCACAACGTAGGCGAGCCCCTTCTTGTCGAGCCGTTTCAATCGCGCTTAATACCTGATTCAAGTGAGCCTCATGAATTAAGGGGCCAATGTCCGCCCCCTCAGTCGTATCTCCGACGACAAGCTTTTCCGTTTCCACCAATAGTCGTTGCATTAAAGCGTCTTGAACACTGGACTGTACCAATAAACGACTCGTCGCCGTACAGCGTTGCCCACTGGTGCCAAAGGCTCCCCACGCAATGCCTTGAGCCGCCAAATCTAAATCCGCATCGTCCATGACAATACAGGCATTTTTTCCCCCAAGCTCAAGGGCAACGCGTTTGAGTTGAGCCCCACAGGCAGCCGCCACGCTTGCGCCTGTCTGACTGGATCCTGTAAAGCTAATTAAGCGGACATCAGGGTGATTCACCAAGGCTTGACCCGCCCTTTGGCCTGAACCTTGGACTAAATTTAACACCCCTTTAGGTAATCCGACTTCTTCAAAAATTTCCACCAAGCGTTGCCCCATCAAGGGAGCCTCTTCCGAAGGCTTAAAGACGGCCGTATTGCCTGCGAGCAAACAAGGAAAAATCTTCCAACTCGGCACCGCCATCGGAAAATTCCATGGGGTAATAAGTCCACAAACCCCAATGGGTTGCCGAAGCGTCATGGCCCATTTATCTGGCAATTCAGACGGCGTGGTATAACCGTGCAAGCGTCGCCCTTCCCCCGCCACAAAGTACGCCATATCAATCGCTTCTTGAATATCGCCTTCGGCTTCTACCCAGCTTTTCCCCATTTCTTGGGTCATTTCTCGAGAAATCACCCGTTTACGCTTTTCTAATACTTGAGCCACTTTAACCAGTAATTCCCCTCGGGCGGGGGCAGGGGTCGCCTTCCATGCGGGATAGGCCTGTTTAGCCGCCTTAACCGCAAGATTCACATCCTCCTCGCCAGAGGCAGGGAAAACCCCCAAGACGTCTAAAGGGTTATTGGGAGAAGCCTTTTCAAAGGTCTTTCCATCAAGGCTGGCTTGCCATACCCCATTGATATAATTCAAACCTGTCAAAAGGGAGCGTTGCATAAGATGTTACCTTTGTTACAATTTAGTAAAGAGCCTCTGCCCAATTCGATTCAAGTATCATACAATGAACACAAAGACTTTCGCTTTAAAATAACCCTCAAAAAAGAGACAGAAGGCCCCCTCATGATTTCAACGAAAACACAAGAAAATGCTTTAGTTGAATATCGTTCCGCTCACCTAGAAATACCCTTACACGTGGTGGCGGAACATTTGCACGTGCCTCCCTATCTACTTTTTCGCTTGGCCTATAAGCTTGGATTTTTCAATGAAGGCAGCGAAACACACCCGACTCAACACAGCTTACTGGCCAAAGACCTTGTATTTTTCACCCCAGAACAAGTGACTC
Source organism: Vampirovibrio sp. (assembly GCA_050916035.1). Classification (GTDB taxonomy): domain Bacteria; phylum Cyanobacteriota; class Vampirovibrionia; order Vampirovibrionales; family JAJTHC01; genus JAJTHC01. The sequence goes on from CP050876.1 coordinate 2,021,084, forward strand.
AACTACGCGAGGCCTTTGTCGCCTTAAAGACGGGTACGCCGTGGGCGACGTTAAATAACAGAAAAAAAACAGCTTCAAACCATAGGCCCTCTGACATCAAAGTCAAAATCACCCCCTTGTATGCCAAAGCCATGCAAGGTGAAGCATGGATTCCCCAATTCCAACGAATGGCGTGGGTCAAACCCTCTCCAATCAAAAAAAACGTCACGCCCGCGCACCGCACGAGTCCTTTTTCACCCCAATCACGTCCCTTTCAAAGGAAAGGCATCCGTCAAGCCCTATGGGAGCATCCTCCTGTCGAGGCACACCCGTTTATTCGATAGGGCCACAAGGCCTTTAGAAAAGATTTTGGACGTGCTACAATATCGAGGATGATCGTACCCATGGGAAATGATGTATTTTGAAGGTTCACCCTTATCTCTTAGAGGCCAATGCGCTGCACAACACGAAGCCGTATCGTACTTATAATCACTATTTACAAGGCTTACTCGGTTGTCGTGTCTATAAAGTGTCTATTGATGCAGGCTTTACTTGTCCTAATATCGACGGGAGCAAGGGCTTTGGGGGTTGTACGTTTTGTGATGAAACGGGATCTTCCTCTCGAACCAATGAACCCAAAACCTCCATTAAGGAGCAAATCCAACGAAATATTGAACATCGCCGTACCCGTTTTAAGGCCCAAAAATTCATTGCGTACTTTCAAGCCAATACCAACACGTATGCCTCCCTTGAACGACTCAAACGCCTCTATGACGAAGCCCTTGCGGTGGATGAAGACATCATTGGCCTAGCCATTTCCACACGGCCTGATTGTGTCAACCCTGAAATTTTAGATTTAATTGCCACGTATAAAAGCCAAGTGCCTTATGTCAGTGTTGAATATGGCCTGCAAAGCGTGCATGACCGTAGCTTAGAGCTGGTGAATCGTTGCGAACGCTATGCCGATTTTTTGCAAGCCTATGAATGGACGCAAGCACGGCACTTAGACCATTGTATTCATGTGATTTTAGGCATGCCTGCAGAAACGCATGCGGATATGATGCACACCGCTGATGAACTGGCGCGTTTAAAAGTGGCAGGGGTTAAAATCCATATGCTGGTAGCCATGAACCATACCCCCATTGCGGAAGACTACCTCAATGGGCGCTGGCAAAGTATGGATTTTGACACTTATGTAAAAACCTGCGTGGATTTTATAGAACGCTTACACCCCAGCACCGTGATTCATCGGGTAGCGGGCAATGGCCATTTTAAACACGTGGTTGCGCCGTCTTGGATGGCCAGCCAACGGCAGGATGTGATGGCAGCGATTGATGCCTGCTTCGCCGAACGAGGCAGCCAGCAAGGAAGCCATTGCCAATCCCTATAGTCCGACTGAATAAGCCCGTTTTATATGGTATGCTAGGGGTAAAGTCAATAGATATACAGGATGGCCCTGTCCTGTGTAAGATCTAGACTAGCAACGAACAAAGGCTCCTTATGCAGAACGAAGTCTTTCCTGATTTATTTCCCAACGCCACCGTACCAAACCGTCAAGCGGCCCATGACGTCCCTTTTGGCTTAGTGGTACGAACAGTGGGCTTGATGATTGAATCCAAAGGGCCCGACGCCAAATTAGGGGATGTCTGCGAAATTGAAAGTGACGGAAATCGCCAGCACCCTATTTTAACCGAAGTGGTGGGCTTTCGAGATGGCCATTTATTACTCATGCCCCTTGGGGCCATGAATGCCCTACATCCTGGCGCAAGGGTTTGGAATACGGGCACTCCCTTTAAAGTGGGGGTAGGCTTTCATTTACTCGGCCATGTGTTAGATGGCTTGGGGCAGCCCATGAACCCCAATACCACGCTTCCCAAGGCTGCGGTCGAATACTTGGCCACAGCACCACCTCCCAATCCGCTCTATCGCAAAGAAATTGACACCATTTTACCCACAGGTATTAAAGCGTGGGATAGCACCTTAACCTTAGGCTATGGTCAGCGGGTGGGGGTTTTTGCAGGCAGTGGGGTGGGGAAAAGTACCACTTTAGGGATGTTGGCTCGAAATGCGAAAGCCGATTTAAACGTCATTGCGCTCATCGGAGAGCGGGGACGTGAAGTGAAGGAATTTATTCAACACGCCTTGGGAGAAGAAGGCCTCAAACGCAGTGTCTTGGTGGTGGCCACGGCCGAAGCCCCCGCCTTAGTTAAAATTAAAGCAGGCTTGGTGGCCACGGCCATTGCGGAATACTTTCGAGATGAAGGCAAGCAAGTCTTACTCATGATGGATAGCGTCACCCGAATTGCCATGGCCTTAAGAGAAGTCGGCTTGGCTGCAGGGGAACCGCCCGCCACAAGGGGATATCCCCCCAGTGTGTACGCCTTTATGCCCAAGTTACTGGAACGAACCGGTATGGGAGAAACAGGCAGTATTACAGGGATTTATACCGTCTTAGTCGAAGGCGATGATTTTAATGAACCCATTGCCGACTTAACCCGAGGCTTATTGGATGGACACGTGGTGCTGTCCCGAGACCTAGCCCAGCGGAACCACTTTCCTTCTATTGATGTAGGGGCGTCCATCAGTCGTTTATTTACCCTACTCGCGGACACGGAACATCAAAGCTTGGCCAATGAGTTAAGACGCCTCTTGGTGACCTATCAACAAAATGAAGACCTTCTGTCGGTAGGCGCCTACGTGGCGGGGAATAACCCCCATTTGGATCGCGCCGTGGCACTTCATGAACCGCTCATGCAGTTTCTACGTCAAGGCATGCAAGACAATATCCCCTTTGAAGAAAGCTTAGCACAGCTCAAATCCATTATAGGCGTATAAAAGGCAACGTTTTCAAACGACTTCTTTCGTTTGTGTTTTAACCTAATACCCTTTAAAGGCTTGACGAGGCAGTAATAAAGCCATCGTAGAGCCCTTATTTTCTTCTGACCACAATAATTTAGCAGTCCCCCCGTGCGCCTGCATGATTTTACGCACATAAGCCAAACCCAAGCCCGTCCCTGTCGCTTTGGTCGAAAAATAAGGCGTAAACAGCTTGCTGGTTTTATCTTGAGCGATCCCCACGCCTTCGTCTTTGACTTTAATATATAAATGCGTGTCTTCCTTACGACACGCCAAAGAAACCACCACCCGCTTACCTGAAGCCGTGGCTTCCAACGCATTTTTCAACAGGTTAATCAACGCCTGTCGCATGCGTCCAGCATCCACAGAAACCTGAAATTCACTCGCCTCCCACCCCTCTTTATTGACAGGAAGTTCTACCAACAATCGCACTTCTTTTTCTTCGTACTTGGGGCGGTAAAATTCGCAGACTTCTTCAATAAACTGTTGCAAATTCAGTCCATCGCACTGAAGCTCTAAAGGTCGAGAATACTGAGTCAGTTCACTTAAAATGGTTTCTAAATGCGTGGTGGCTTCTTTGATTTGCCCTAAGTTTTTAAACAGCGTTTCAGGAATTTCAACCCCCGCCCCGAGTTGTTGTAATTGCCCTTGAATAATTTCAGCATACAAAGAAATGAGCCCCAAAGGATTCCGAATTTCATGGGCAATCACGCTGGACAACTGACCAATGGCCGCCATACGTTCTTGTTCCGCCATGCGTTGAGACAATTCTTTTTCTCGTTCAAGGGCCATCGTCAATTCACGATTTCGGTTTTCCAAATTCGATAAAAGAGACGAGACAATTAAAGACAATTTATCGTCGTGACGGGCGTCAATAGGCGCTTGTTCAACGGCACGATGCATCGTACTATGGCCTAACCATTCCGCCAAATGCAGTGACAAATTACGAACATCCGCAGGGTTAAAGCTCCAGCCCCCTTGATCCATACGAAACGCTTGAGACGTTTCTGAATTCCAATGAACCACCGCACTAAGCTTGTCACTTAAAAGCAACATAAAGCCCACCGTCGGTGAAATAAGGGCATCCGTCATGGGCGAAGGACACTGATCCAACTGAAAAACATGCAAACCCATCATATTATACAAAGGCAAACTCAGCATGTCGAAGGTTTCATCCTTCAAGGTACGTAAGACCACCACCCCATTAAGACTTTGATCCCGCACCATTCGCACCAAAGAGCCATAAATATTTTGGAACGTGGTCCGCGAAAACAAACCCGTATGAGCAGAAAGTTGATTAAGCATTTCGTCAAATTTAGGGCGTCTAATCTCCAGATCCTCATCCTCTTCATCAAAAGGACGAAACACATCAGACACATCCACGATGCTTGACAAAGACATAAAAAGCTCCCCACGTCGTATATCGATTGCATAAGAAGTAAAAACTATACCCTCTATTATAAAGGGTATAGTTTTTTATGGCTAGGGGAACCTGTCCTTTAAAATAAAGCGCCTTCACGCAGGGGCTAAAGGGCCGTCATATGGTAATGAATTTCTTTATTATGCAAGGCTTGTATCGCACGCTTTAATTTATCTAAGGGAGACACCAAGGACACCCTAAAATAGCCGTTGCCTTCTTCTCCAAAGGCGCCTCCTGGCGTGACCACCACACCCGTTTGTCGCATCAGGTATTCCGTCCATTCATAAGAATCGATAAACACGGCAGGGATTTTCATCCATAAATAAAAGCTAGACTTGGGTTCGTTTACTTCCCACCCCAATTGCCGAAAGGCTTCGACGAGGTAGTCTCGTCGTTCCTGATACATGGCGCACATAGGTGAAATAAGTCGCTCCGCATGATTCAGGGCGTAGGTGCCTGCATCTTGAATGGCGTTACACACGCCGTAGTCAATGGTGGTCTTCCCTAAATACAGGTTACGAATCACCGATTCTGCGCCCACCGCAAAGCCTAGGCGCCATCCTGCCATATGGAAGGTCTTGGAAAAGGAATGAAATTCAATGGCCACCTCTCGCGCCTCTTCAAACTCCATAATGGACAACGGCTTATACTCATCAAAAGCAATTTCCCCATAGGCCATATCCGTCGCCAACACAATACGGTGCTTCTTAGCAAAGGCAATGGCTTTTTTGTAAAATTCTTCCGTGGCTTCGGCGCCTGTGGGATTATTAGGGTAGTTCAATAGCATAATTTTCGCTTTGGTGCACACGGCTTCAGGAATGGCGTCTAAATCAGGGAGAAAATGGTTTTCTTCATTCATGGGCATCAAATAAGGCGTGCCCCCTGCAATGACGGTAGAGCGCATATAGGTCGGGTAGTACAAAGAAGGCACCAAGCAGATGTCCCCAGGTTCCAAGTACGCCAAAATCAGGTTGGCAATGCCTTCTTTAGAGCCAATTAAAGGAAGGATTTGCGTATTGGGATTCAACGACAAATGATAACGACGGTGCATCCACTGAGAAATGGCTTCACGAAGCGACGCCTTGCCTTTAAAACTAGGGTAGCCGTGATTATCAGGATCCAAAATAGCATGATGCAAGGCATTTAAAATATCAGGATGAGTCGGCTGGTCAGGATTGCCCATGCCTAAATCAATGAGTGACAATCCGCTGTCTCTCACACTTTGCTTGAGGTTTTCGAGACTTGCAAAGACATAAAGGGGCAAGCTCGCCAGTCGACTATTGGGTTGTATTGGGTTCATATGAGGCGTTTCCTGGGTCGAATCAATCGGGATGATTTCAGAATGAATCTTGGACATACAAGCACTTCCTTTACAAATATTAAAACGTTATAAGACCATTAAAATAGGAGATTAATTTTTAAATACATTTGGATCAAAATCCAAATCATAAATAACAAAAAGCAGGTCTTGAAAAACATCTAGCCATAAGCGAAGCACCTAAATATCTTGGGGTATCTGATTGACTTAATAATAAGCCGTAAGCACCCTATAAGCCTTTCCTGATTTCATTCAGAATAACGTGATCATCAATCATAATAATGAAGTAAGAAATACTATATCAAAGCCCTGACTATTTTCAAAGCTTTTTCTTGCCCTTTTAAGACAAAGAGACGGTGACTTTGAACTACTTGTACTTTAAGAGGGCTTGTCATACACTTGGTGAATAGGGTGAGGACGTACACTTTTTAGATATCAAGGAGCTTCTATATCGTGAAATTTTTGAACTGGTTTAATTGGCTGAATTGGTTTGGTAATCGTCTTGAAACACAGGATTTAGGCATCGATTTAGGAACCGCCAACACCTTGATTTGCTCTTCTAAAAAAGGCATTGTCTTATGTGAGCCTTCGGTGGTAGCGATTGACACCAATCAAAATCCCCCTCAAGTCTTGGCCGTCGGCTTAGAAGCTCGCGCCATGATGGGACGCACCCCCGCCAATGTTCGTTCCATTCGCCCTTTAAAAGAAGGGGTCATCACTGATTTTGAATGGGCGGAGGCCATGCTACGTGAATTTATTAACAAAGTCACGGAAGGGGAGAATGACCTCTTCAGCAGTGGCTTAGGACGTGTGGTGATTTGTGTACCTAGTGAGGCCACCGAAGTCGAACGTCGCGCGGTGGGAGACGCGGCTTTTTCGGCGGATGCGCGTTACGTCTATATTGTGGATGAACCACTTGCCGCAGCCATTGGCGCAGGCATGCCGGTGGATCAACCCACGGGTTCTATGATTGTAGACATTGGCGGGGGGACCACGGAAATTGCCGTTTTAAGCTTAAATGGCATTGTCGTTCGAGACAGCCTACGCATCGCGGGAGATCAAATGAATGAGGCCTTGCAGACTTATCTCAAGCAAGAACATAACCTTTCTATTGGGGAGCCCACTGCCGAAGAAATGAAGCATACGCTAGGCAGTGCCTTCGACGATACCCCTGAAGAAAAAATGGAAGTGCGTGGTATTGATTTAAGCACAGGTCTGCCTGCAACAACCACGGTGACGACGTCTGAAGTGAGAGAATGCTTGGCCCCTATTGTGAAAACCATTGTCCTCGCGATTAAAAGCACCCTCGCCATGACCCCTCCTGAAATGGCCACTGATATTATGGATCGAGGCATTGTCTTAGCGGGAGGAGGCGCCCTGCTCAACGGTTTAGACGCCCGTATTCATGAAGAAGTCGGCGTCCCTGTTTATATTGCGGAAGATCCGCTGTCTTGTGTGGTCATTGGTGCGGAACGTATTTTAACGAATCCTGCCTATGCCAAAGTCTTGGAAATTACTGAATATGATGGCCGTGTTTCGGCCATACGGTAACCATGAAACCTCATAGCGCTCCCTTACAAATGTCTATGACCGCTGAAGAAAAAGCCTTGTACCCTTCAGTAGACTTATCTTCAGCGTACTTAAAGCCTTCAAGCGGTGCGACTATTGTCTTAGTGGAACCGCAAATCCCTCAAAATACGGGCAATATCACGCGTTTGGCGGCGTGTACAGGCTCCGCCTTGTATTTGGTCGGGCACTTGGGCTTTCGCTTAGATGATAAAGGTTTACAACGTTCTGCCATGGATTATCAAGACGTGGTTCAACCCATTCATACCTATGAATTCACCGACGTCATTCAGGCACATCCACCAGAAACGCCCGTTTATTATTTAAGTGCAAAGGCAGAACAAAGCCTGTGGGACGTTCAGTTTCCCCCACAAGCACTCCTTGTATTTGGGAGCGAGACAAAGGGCTTGCCTGCGGAATTCATTAAAAAACATGGCACGCACGCCCTTCGTATTCCCATGGTGGAAGGGGTTCGTAGTCATAATTTGTCCAACGCCGTGGCGGTGGTATTGTATGAATTTTTACGTCAACAGGACTCATCTACACCCTGAAGCGAAGGGGTAAATCGCTTGTAATTCTTAAGGTTTGTGTTTCAATTAAACAAGAGGGACTATTTTTAGCCTCCCCATTGTTCGCTTAAATAAAAGGAAATCTTCATGACTGGATTTGATGATGCCGAACTAAAAAACACCTTGCGTGAAGTCGATGTGGTTGAAACCACGGATGAAGAAGGTAATGTTCATTATTTTGAACCGGTTGAAGAGTTTGATATTGACGGCAATATCTATGCTTTACTGGTGTATCAAGGGGAATCTTTAGAAACCCCAGATCCTGAATCGGGTTATGATGAAGAATTTGTAGTCATGAAAGTCACCATGGAAAATGGTGAGCGGGTTTATGAATCCATTGAAGATGAAGAAGAGTTTAATAAAGTGGTTTCGCAACTAGAAACCATGGATTTTGAAGTGGATTTACATGAACATTTAGGCTTGTGTAACGACCATGCAGAAGGTCAGGATTGCGGTCACGACCATAAGCATCACGACAACTAAGGTGAATTGCCTGAGTGCTTCAAAGAAAGGGGCTTGATGATGCAGGACAAGCGTATTATTGTCGGTGGTGATCATGCAGGCTTTGCCTTGAAGTCTATTTTAGTCGATTATTTACGCCAACACCAGTATGAGGTAATCGATATTGGGTGCTTCAGCGAAACGGAAAAAGTGGATTACCCCTCTGTCGCGGCGGAACTTGCTTTAAGTATGCAAAAAAACAAGGTTGAAAAAGCCTTGATCACCTGTGGTTCTGGGGTAGGAGTGGCCATTGCAGCCAATCGCTTCCCTTGGGTCAGAGCCGTTCACGCCCACGATGCCTACTTGGCACAACTCAGTCGTGAACATAATGATTCTAATGTCTTGTGTATGGGAGGCCGCTTCTTATCGGGCGCCTATGCCACTGTGATTTTAAAAGCGTGGTTAAATGGCCGTTTTGAAGGCGAACGCCATGAGCGACGAGTCAGTATGCTCGCCTCTTTATCCGTTTAAGCGCATGACCTTCCTAACAGACTTCATTTTTGTCTCCCCCGCATTCTTGTGGGGGATTCTTATTGGTTCTACTTTAAAATATTCTTCAAGACATTTAAGTTCTTTTTCCCCTATTTTAAAGCGAATGCACATAAGCTTCTAAGGCGTCTACCGTTGTATGAACCATTTGACCCATCACCGATTCATCCAACAAACGGTGGTAGTCCGTGGGGTGAACAAAGTACCCATACTCAATTAATACGGATGCACAGGTGGGGAGACGAGTCATGGCAAAATTGCTGATAAACCGGCCATCTTTAGGGGCATTTTGAGTCAAGTGCTGATACAAAACATCCCCCAGACCCTGAGACCACGGGGTAGCGGTATGGACGGAAACCCCTTGAAATAATAAAGGATCCCGACCATCTGGTAAGGCATTGGCATGTATACTTAGACAAATATCCGCTTGAAGGTCTTGAACCCTCCATTGACGTTCTTTTAAGGAGCGGGTTTCATCCTCCTCTCGCGTCAAGGCCACGTGGCCCAGTCCCGTTTCTTGAAGAGCCTCTTGAAGGCGCTTGGCAAAGCTCAGCGTCCATATTTTTTCAGGCAATCCATTTAAAGCATGGGTCCCCGTTTCAAGCCCCCCATGCCCAGGATCAAGAACAATCCTGAAAGAGGACCACTCTTTTTTTTGCTTCAGCAGTCGTAAACAGAGTCCTTCATTCCTCCACGCCGTTTCCATCCCCTTAAAGCCTGACCAGTCCACCGCGCTTTTTAAGTCAACGGTATTGGCTTCCATGCTGGCCTGCCACTGAAAAGGAGACTCGTTCAGGTAGCGAGCCTGTTGAAGTCCTAAGTGCAGGGGAAAGAGTTCAACCGCTAAGGCGTGGGACGTCGGATGAAGTATCATACCCGTGGCGTGCGTCAAAGGAATGAGCGTTTCGATCGCCTGTTCATTTTCACGAACCGTAAAGGTGCCCAAATATTGAGGACTTGCCTCCCCAATGTGAGGGGTGGGCTTGCCTCCTTTCAAGCAATAACGCTGACTTGTTCGGGAGCGAATATAGAATTCATCCACCGCACCCAAACCCACCACAGGTAGGAGAGAATGCAACGCAGGACGCATCAGCAATCGTTGGCCTTGAGGGGAAGTCCCTTGATACAAAGCTTCGCTACTGGCGGTGACTTCAACACTTCGCGGATATTGCCATAAGATGAGTTCCTGCCCCAAGTAAAGGGTTTGCGTGGGGGTTGTTGCCTGTTCAATACAGTAGCCTAGGCGTAAAAGGCTCCCGTCAGGCAAGTCTGCGAGCGCTGAATCCATCAGCTTGAACTGGCCCTTAAACAACTGGATACTTTTATCCAGGGGGGGATGTTGCGCATCATAATGTAAGTCTGCAAAAATAGGCGTTTTCTCTCCCCCTGTGGGGGATTTTGGATTCAACACAAAAGAATGCTCACAACGAAGCGGTGTTTTATTCAGTAGCCGCCCCCCTTCATGTAGCAAATGTACCCAGACCTGTTGAACATCATGTCTCGCTCTCACTTCAACCGCAAAGGCTTCTCCACGGAGTAAGCGAAGCGGGTAAGCAAGGGTGGGATGAACAGGAAATAAAAGCGTGTCTGCATCCGAAAAGGCCCATGCGGGTTTTCTCATAATGGGCCGCGTGATGCGCTCCCCACGATTCGTTTCTAAGCTTAAATTTTGTAGACCCTCTTCCAAAGGCCAAGTCAAGGCGAATGCTTTTTCTAATGAATCCGCCCCTTCAGGAAGATAAAGCGGGACAGCATCCCCATTTAAAAAGAGGGCATCCACCTCAAGATCCACAGAACCCAAAACCAAGGTGGACGCCTCATAAATAATAGCATCGCTTTGAGGATACACCCATTGAATAGGATGTTGAATCAGGTGTTGAGACGGATGATGAAATAAAGGATGACGTGGCAGGGGGGAGTTCTCCTTGTAAAAACAAAAGGACGCTTTCCATTAAAAACGTCCTTTTTATTTCTGAACGACTAACGTTTAAGCAATGGCCTGTTCATTCTGTTGAATCGCCATTTGACAGGCTTTTAATTCATTCAACATCTCGCTTTCGCTGCTTAACGCATTAAAGGCTTTACCGATTCCAATCGCCACCGCACCCGTTTGCATGGCCAAATCCGCATTGTGAGAGGAGATGCCAGAGGCAACCATCACGGGCAAGCGTCCTTCTTTGGACAAGACACGTGCATTTTCTAAAGACAGCAAAGCTTTTTCTTCAGCGGTGAGGACTTGAACCTGCTCCCCATCTAAAAGACGAATCGCCCCTTCGCTTTGAATCATGGCCACACCCATATCCGCCAAGGCATGGAGCATCTCCACTTGCGCTTCACGGCTCAAATGACCTGGAATCGTCACACACAAAGGCGCTTTCCCACCAAGCACTTCAAGCGTTTCTTGAGCCAAATGCATGACGTCTTGAGCACTCACCCATTCACCCTGCGCATATAAATCGTCGTAATTCCCTAGTTCCGCGACATCTGCTCCCGCTTCAACCGCATTCAATAAGGCTTGAGCAGACACGGCAGAGGCGAATAACTGGCCATGAAAGACACGACGTGCCACTTGGACACAGGCCAAATCAGCAGAAACATCTAACGCCTGAACACCCGATGCCTGTGCGACACGCGCCAACAAGGCGACCTGCTCAACATCTTGGTTCCCAATCCCTGCAATCGCTTTTACAAAAGAACGCATATACATTTCCTTCTCTCATTTTTCTCTAGGTCGCGCTGAATCAACGCTCCTAGCCCTACACTATAGATAAATGGTAACACTCCCTATTTTAGCACATCCTTTTTAAGTCGTGCAAGTCAAGAGCATGAAACCCTTGGCAGAATCTTTGACCTTTTACCTGCTTGACGCTATGCTAGAAGGGCTAACGTCAAGCCATAGGAGCCTGCAGTGACAAATGTCGTCCCCCTCGTCTTTTCCCCCCACGATTGAAGCCACTTTAGCGGTAGCCGCGTCCTATGTCATTAAACTAGGCAGTCAAGTCATTGTGGATGAGGCAGGACGCTTGGCCTTGGATCGTCTTGCGGCCTATGTTACGGAAATCGCAGACGCGCATCATCGTGGAAAGCGCATGGCCATTGTCTCTTCAGGGGCCGTAGCCTTAGGCAAGCATCCCTTGGCCATCGCTCATGAAACCGCGTTAAGCCCTGAAGACAAACAAGTGAGTGCTTCGGTTGGCCAACCGATTATGATGGCCATGTATCGGCAATTATTTCAACATTATGGCATTGAAGTGGCACAAGTCTTAGTCAATCCCAGCGACTTTTCGGATCGCTTACGCTATAAACGACTCAAAACATTAATGACCCGTTTATTAGATCATCGTATTATACCGATTATTAATGAAAATGACGCCATTCCCGACTTACAATGTTTGGATGAAGAATGGGCCAGTAGTCGCGTGTCCCCCTTCAGTGACAACGACAAATTAGCCGCCTTAATTTCGGTACAGCTCGAAGCGGATGTCTTACTGATTTTGTCTAATGTGGCAGGGGTCTATACCGCCAATCCCTTTGAAGATGAAAACGCCCAACGCTTGACTTATATTGACGATTTAAATGCCTTACAACAGATTCAAACCAAAGGGCAAACCACCTTGGGTCGAGGGGGCATGGCCTCTAAAATTCAGGCAGCCGAATTGGCCTGTCGCTCAGGAACCTCCGTCATTATTGCCAGTGGCTTAAAGCCACATGCCATTTTAGAGGTGCTTAACTTTCAGGGAGCCAATGCCGTGTTTCCCGCCACCTTTATTAAGCGTCTTCCCTTAGATAACACCCTTTACAAACGGTGGATTGGTCTCGCTTCAGGCTATAACGGGGTGGTGGTCATTAACCAAGGCGCCAGCCATGCCCTCACGCAGACGGGGGCTTCTCTCTTAGCGGTGGGCGTGGTGGACGTACTGGGACAATTTTACGCAGGAGATGTCGTGGCCGTGCATGTCGAAGGAAGCATCGAAGCCGTTGCGCGAGGCATTGTACAATACAACGCCAGTGAATTAAAACAAGTCAAGGGCTTACAGTCTGACGTCTTGATGGCTCAATTTGGACGCACCGCCTCCACCGTAGAAGTGATTCACCGTAATCATTTGGTTTTAAAATTGAATGAAGTAATCTAACCCAAACGATCAACACCATTTGATGGCTCTTTGTGAACCACTCAATCAGGAAAATTCCAAGATCAAGCCTAGCCCTTTTAAGCTGTTCTGGGTATGATGAAGCTATGAATGAAACTGTAGAAATTCCAAACGAAGCAAAATCCTTGCCTATTCAGGATGATTTAAGCTACGCCTTACAATCTGCCCTACGCAGTAGTTTAACCTTAAACCTACCCATGGAAGACACGCTTTGGGTCATCGCTTCCCTTAAAACAGCGGATGCCTTTTCTACCGCTGAAGCCTGGTGGCACGCCTTAGGGGTCCAAAAATGTCGCCAAAAAGGAAAGACCTTACTCACCCTGCAAAAGAAAAAAGCGCCCCAAGCCTTGTCGACGGGGTTGCCCCTGTTCTGGAAGCGACTACAAAAAACCGCGTGTCGGCTGTGGTTTAACACCTTGTTTTTGGATGTACCTGAAGAACGCCACGCCTTAAGTGCTTATTTACAGGTCTCTCCGCTCTATCAACGCGCCTTACATCTCGCTCAAGACGCAGGGGCCTCTCGCATTGACTGGCGACACTGGTTGCATGCCTTACAGGACGTTTACCCTGAATGGGGCGTGATGCTCAATATTTCTGAGGCCTCTTTTTCGATGGCGTCTTTAACCGCCACCGCAGACACCTTAAAAGACGGTGCCTTAAAGCGACTGACCTTGTATTGGGGAAAAGAAAGTCTACAATTTCTCTTGCTCTTTAGTCTTTTGTTAATCGGGGTCCGTCAAGGACTTGCTGAACCTCGACTCATTCCTTCAGGCAGTATGGAATCCACCATTCAAGTGAAGGACCGTGTCTTGGTAGAAAAACCAAGCATCTGGCTAAACTTGCCCTATCATCGCGGAGACATCTTGGTCTTTGTCCCCCCCAATGTTAATTTAAAGTCCGACCCGTTTTCTCAGTATTTACGGCTCACGGGCTTAAGTGGTTACTTAGAACCGATTCAAAATTTTCTGGATCAAATCGGCTTGCAAAACGTCCTGCCTTCGCCAGACGAAGTAGATCTGGCCTATATCAAACGCTTAATTGCTTTACCGGGGGATGAAATTAATGTCGTCCCCTTAGTAGGGGTTTACGTCAATGGGGTCTTGTTGGATGAACCGTATGTGGATCAAGTCGCCTGGGATTCTTGCACCTATAATGAAGGTGCCTTGAAGCTGTGCGAACCCTTAAAAGTCCCTGAAGGGCATGTCTTTATGATGGGAGATAACCGCAATAATAGTCATGACAGCCGCTATTGGGGATTCTTACCCATGAACCGTATTCTAGGCAAAGCCGTTTTTCGCTTTTGGCCTTTAAACCGAATTGAAGCGATTGCGGATGAATACCCGAAGAGCAATGATGAAGCCATCAAGGAAGGTACAAATCTGAAAGACGCCTCAGGTGACTAAGTCGCGTTTAAGCCTTGAAGACATACTAGAACCCACCTTAGCACGGGCGCATGCCTCCGATGCGTTTCGGTACCTAAAGGCTTTTCAAACAGAGAACATCTCCTCCCCCTCTACCCTCATGCTAAAAGATGGGCAAGGAAGGGCTTTACACCATTTTTCAAGTAATGACTATTTGGGCTTTAGCCAAGTCGATTCCCTTAAAACCGCCAGTATAGAAGCCATTCAACACTACGGCACTGGGATTAATTCTTCTCGCTTAGTCAGTGGCCAACACCCCTTACATGAAGCCCTAGAAAACGCCGTGGCGACATGGAAAGACACCCCAAGCGCCTTGGTGTTTAGTAGCGGATTTCAAGCCAATACCACGGTGATTCAAGCCCTGTGTGCCCACAGTGTGATTTTAAGCGATAAGCTCAATCATGCCAGCTTGGTCGATGGGTGTCGCTTGGCGGTTGCCACAGGGGCGAAATGGCAGCGGTATCGTCACTTGGATTATGCTGATTTAGAAGCCCGCCTGAAAAAAATTCGTCAGACGGATGCCCACACCCCGATTTGGATCATCAGCGATACCTTATTTTCGATGGATGGGGATGCCTTAGATCTCCGTTCATGGTGCGCACTCGCCGAGCGTTATAACGCCTTTACCTATGTGGATGAAGCCCATGCCGCAGGGGTTTACGGGCCTACGCGTCGCAGTGGCTTGGTAGAAGCCGCGAATCTTCATTCCCCTATTGATATCCATATGGGAACGTTTTCAAAAGCCTTGGGAGGCTTTGGGGCTTATGTGGCCTGTTCAAGCGTGGTGCGAAACTACCTCATCAATCAGGCAAGGGGTTTTATCTACACCACGTCACTGCCTCCTGCAGTGCTCGCGGGTAATTTGGCCAGTCTACAGCTCCTTCAGCGGGAGGCCCGCTACACGCAACGACTGGGGCAGAATCTTCAGTATTTTCAGCAGGCGCTTCACGGTCACCCTCGCTTAGTCGCTTTACAGGTGCCTGTTTCGTCCAGCCCGATTATTCCTTTCACGCTTGCAGACAATGCCACCGCCTTAGCCTGGGAAAAGGCCTTGTATGAGGAAGGCTTTTTGGTCAAAGCCATTCGCCCGCCCACCGTGCCCCAAGCACGTTTGCGGGTGTCTTTATCCGCCGCGCATGCCCCCAGCGCGATTACGGCCTTGCTCGACGCCTTAGTGCGACGATTAATTTAATTAGGGTTTAGACTTCTGAAATTTAGTCCATTCGCGACTCACGGTAAGTCGATGCCTCCCGCATGCCAAGGGTGACATTTAGCCAAGCGCTTAATCGTTTTCCACAGTCCCTTCACCGCGCCGTCTCGTTCTAAGACGCTTAAGGCGTAGCAAGAACAAGAGGGGAAAAATCGACATTGCCTAGGTAAAAAAGGACTAATCCCCTTTTGGTAGCCTTTAATGAAGACGCAAAGCATGCGTTGAGCGAGGGACATCATCCGCATAGGCCTCCAATCGTTTCAATTGGGCAGGGGAAAAGGCATGGTGCACGCGTGCCAATACTTCTGCTTCAGGCACTTGCATGGCTTCAGGGCGAAACACCACCGCCAAAGACGCCACCCCCTGCCAAGGGTTCGTCGAATCCACCCAAACGTTCTGACGAATCCATTCACGCACCATACGTTTCAATCGATTACGCTTAACCGCACGCTTATGCACTTTTTTAGACACGACAAAGCCAATGCGAGGGCGATACGCTTGAAGGCTTTGCGCCTTTGCTTGGGCATGGGCGTGCCAATGGGGCAGTACCATAATCACAAAAAAAGGACACGCATAATAGCGAATCCCTTCTCGTAATGTTTTATTAAAAAACCAAGAGGCTTGCAAACGAAAGGGCTTGGAAAACATCCACCACTCTTTTTTTATTTTGGCATCTTTTAAAATAAGTCGTCACTCAGGATGTTCACAAGATCCTAAACACGTTTAGAGTGAAATAAGCTTATGACGTCCCTTCGCCCGACGACGATTCAAGACATTACGTCCACCAGGCGTCGCCTTACGGGCAAAGAATCCAGAACGACGTGCTTTTTTTAAGTTTGTTCCACCAAGGGTACGTTGCATAATAAAATCCTCCAGTTGAAATAATACGGTTTGCAGGGAAGGCAATACACAGAGGGATTTAAGGCACTGCAACCTATCATTATTTATTCACTATGAGTTCACCATGAGGCAAACTCTATTAGGTACACTATACAGACAACAGAAAAATAGTTCAAGTCTTTTAAAATGCTTTGTAACAATCTAAGGCGCGGGCGATACATACTTGAGTCGGTGCCACGGTTTATCTTAAAATGAGACAGGCTACTTTTCATGATGCTGCAGAAAATGCGAGCTCTTAAAGAAGGGAAAGTACGAAAATGGGATCTAAACGCAGCATGGACACCGCACACCACATAAAGAAATGGATCCGCAC